>UCIV01000005.1 GCA_900472575.1 Hyphomicrobiales bacterium | reverse complement strand
GTGCCGGAGCCTGCGCGCTCGGGGCGGGACCTTTCGGTGCGGCACTCGGCACCGGCGGCGTCTGTGCCGGCTGTGCGAATGCGGTGGAGACCGTGCCCAGCGTCAGGAGGGCAATAAGGCTTGCGCCGATGAGGGAGGGACGACCCATGGAAACCTCTGGTTCGAATCAATGCGGCTTATCCTGTCTTTCGCGGTGCGAATTGGAAAGCCTTGCCGAGTTTTCAGCGGAGTACGGCGAAAGTAGGACCCTGTTCAAGTCACAAGGACGTCGCCGGCTTCAAAATCTGGTGGAATTTGTCAGCCGAAAGAGCATATCCTCATTGCAGGCTGCGACTCTGTGGAGGGAGGTGTGGTCTATTACGGAGGGAAATCAACCAGAGGATGTCGCGCGTCCACAATGCGCAAAATGCCGCAGGGGCATTTGTCGCAAGACGTTGCGGATATAAGCAAACTATGGTTGAACCAAGCTATAGCTTGGAGACTGCGTAAGAGTTGATCTGGATCACATGCGTGGGGAGAAAGTTTGTGATGAACAGGGCTTATGCGATGATGATGGCGATCATCTGTCTTATCACCGCCCCGATTGCGGGGCTGGTAAGCGCTTCGGTGGCGCATGCGGACCAGCCGCATCCCTGGCAGATGGGGCTTCAGGCGCCGGCAACCGAAATTATGCACCAGATAAGCTGGTTCGAGAAGTACACGCTCTGGTTCATCGTTCCGGTCACGCTTTTCGTTCTGGCCCTGTTGATCATCGTCGCTGTGAAATTCCGCGCCGACAAGAACCCGACGCCATCGCGCACTAGCCATAACACGACGATCGAGATCGTCTGGACGGTGGCGCCGGTCCTGATTCTCTTCATGCTGGCCATCCCGTCCTTCAATCTTCTGAACGCCCAGCTGGAAATTCCCGAAACCGACATGACGGTGAAGGCCACCGCCACCCAGTGGCAGTGGAATTACGAATATGAGGGATCCGGCCAAGGGGAGGGGGCGTCGCCTGTCGCTTTCGACAGCTACCTGTTGAAAGAACCCGATCGCGCCGCGGCCGGCAAGACGGACATAGCCGTTTATCCGCGCCTTCTCGCCGTCGACAATGAGATGATTATCCCGGTCGGAAAGACGGTACGCCTTCTCGTGACAGCCGCTCCGACCGACGTCATCCATGCTTTCGCCATGCCGGCCTTCGGTGTGAAGATCGATGCCGTGCCAGGGCGCCTTAACGAAACCTGGTTCCGCGCCGAACGCGAGGGCCTTTATTACGGGCAGTGTTCCGAGCTTTGTGGCAAGGACCACGCCTATATGCCGATCGCCATCCGCGTCGTCTCGGACGAGAAATACACCGCCTGGCTCGCCGCCGCCGCCAACGATCTGCCGGGAGCCTACAAGGCGCTTCTGGCATCTGCGGACAACAAAAATGCAGCCGGCGTCGATGTCGCTGCAAACGACGTCAAGTAAGGGAGGCGAGATCAATGGCTGAAACGACACATCACGACGACCATTCCCATCGCGCTGCTTATGACGACGCGCATGCGCATGGCGAACATCACCACAAGCCGGGCTTTGCCGCCCGCTGGCTGTTTTCGACCAATCACAAGGATATCGGCACGCTCTACCTGATCTTCGCGATCATGGCCGGCATTATCGGCGGCCTTCTGTCGGTCGCCATGCGCATGGAACTGCAGGAGCCGGGTATCCAGATTTTCCATGGCCTTGCCTCGATCGTTTACGGTTTCGAGGGTGATGCCGCGATCGATGGCGGCAAGCACATGTTCAATGTGTTCACCACCGCCCACGCGCTGATCATGATCTTCTTCATGGTCATGCCGGCGATGATCGGCGGTTTTGCCAACTGGATGGTGCCGATCATGATCGGCGCGCCGGACATGGCTTTTCCACGTCTCAACAACATTTCCTTCTGGCTGATCGTCCCGGCCTTCCTTCTTCTTGTCTTGTCGATGTTCGTCGAAGGACCGGCAGGCGCCTATGGCGCGGGCGGCGGCTGGACCATGTATCCGCCGCTTTCGACCTCCGGCCATCCGGGACCGGCAGTAGATCTCGCGATCTTCTCGCTCCACGTCGCCGGTGCCTCGTCCATTCTCGGCGCGATCAACTTCATCACCACCATTTTGAATATGCGCGCGCCGGGCATGACGCTGCACAAGATGCCGCTGTTTGCCTGGTCTGTTCTGGTAACCGCATTCCTTCTGCTCCTGTCGCTTCCGGTTCTGGCCGGTGCCATCACCATGGCGCTGACCGACCGTAACTTCGGCACCACATTCTTCTCGCCGGAAGGGGGCGGTGACCCGATCCTCTACCAGCATCTGTTCTGGTTCTTCGGCCACCCGGAAGTCTACATCCTCATCCTGCCCGGCTTCGGCATCGTCAGCCACATCGTCTCGACCTTCTCGAAAAAGCCGGTCTTCGGTTATCTCGGCATGGCCTATGCCATGGTGGCGATCGGCGCTGTCGGCTTCATCGTCTGGGCCCACCACATGTACACGGTCGGCCTGTCGCTCGATGCGCAGCGTTATTTCGTTTTCGCCACGATGGTGATCGCGGTGCCGACAGGCATCAAGATCTTCTCCTGGATCGCGACCATGTGGGGCGGCTCGATCACGTTTGCGACACCGATGATCTGGGCGATCGGCTTTATCTTCCTGTTCACCGTTGGCGGCGTCACCGGCGTGCAGCTGGCCAATGCCGGCCTCGACCGCTCGCTTCACGATACCTATTACGTTGTGGCTCATTTCCACTACGTCCTATCGCTCGGCGCGGTCTTCGCCATCTTTGCCGCCTGGTATTACTGGTTCCCGAAAATGTTCGGCTACATGTATAACGAGACGATCGGCAAGCTGCATTTCTGGGTCATGTTCATCGGTGTGAACCTGGTCTTCTTCCCGCAGCATTTCCTCGGCCTTGCCGGCATGCCGCGCCGTTATATCGACTATCCGGATGCTTTCGCCGGCTGGAACTACGTCTCATCGGTCGGTTCGTATATCTCCTTCGTGGGTGTACTCATCTTCCTGTTTGGCGTATGGGAAGCCTTCGCCAAGAAGCGGGTTGCCGGTGATAACCCCTGGGGCGAGGGTGCGACCACGCTGGAATGGCAGCTGTCGTCGCCGCCGCCCTATCACCAATGGGAACAGCTTCCCCGCATCAAGTAAGAATTCCGATCCGGGTGCTGCCTTGGCAGCGCCCGGCATCTCGTCAGGATCTGAATTGAAATGACTGTTATCGATTCCACCCAAGCGATGTCGCAAGAGGAAGGAAAGCTCCTTTCCGAAGCCGATGCGCGCGATTTTTTCGCGCTGCTGAAGCCGCGCGTCATGTCGCTGGTGGTTTTCACCGCCTTTGCCGGCCTTGTTCTCGCGCCCGGTGAGATCAACCCGGTTCTGGCGATCATCTCCATCCTCTGCATCGCCGTTGGTGCCGGCGCCTCCGGCGCGCTCAACATGTGGTACGATGCCGATATCGATGCCGTGATGACGCGCACCGCAAAGCGCCCGATCCCCGCCGGTCGCATCCGCCCTAATGAGGCACTTGCCTTCGGCCTGACGCTCTCGGCCTTCTCGGTCGTCATCCTCGGCCTTGCTGTCAACTGGTTTGCCGCCGGCCTGCTCGCCTTCACCATCTTCTTCTATGCCGTCGTGTACACGATGTGGCTGAAACGCTCGACGCCGCAGAACATCGTCATCGGCGGTGCTGCAGGCGCATTCCCGCCCATGCTCGGCTGGGCCTGTGTTACCGGTGGCGTGTCGCTCGACAGCGTCATCCTGTTCATGATCACCTTCATGTGGACCCCGCCGCATTTCTGGGCGTTGGCGCTGTTCAAGATGCGCGATTACGGCTCCGTTGGTATCCCGATGATGCCGAATGTCGTTGGCCAGCGCTCGACCAAGATCCAGATGGTCGTCTATTCGGTCCTGATGGCCGCCGTCGTCGCCGCACCGACCGTCACCGGTCTTGCCAGCGTCGGCTACGGCCTCTTTACCGGCATTCTGAGCCTCATCTTCATCTACTATTCCATTCTCGTGCTGCGCATGGCCGAGGATGACGAGAAGATGCTGCCGGCCAAGAAGCTGTTCTTCTATTCGATCTTCTATCTCTTCGCGGTCTTCTCCGCGCTGATCTTCGACCACATGGCGGCCGGTCTCGGCCAGTTCCTCGGAGGGTTTCTGTGATCGATACCGTCAAGCTCAGCGAGACGCAGAAAAAGTCACGACGAAACCGCAATGTGGCGCTCGGCCTCGTTCTCGCGGGGCTTTGCGTGCTTTTCTACATCATCACGCTGGTCAAGGTCGGCGGGTTCTGGAACTAGGCCGATAGACGGAGCCGAATGGAGCTAAGGGAGGAGCGACATGGCAGGCGGAATTCAGGGCGGGCATTCAGGCCAGGCAAAGCGGGTCAGCAACGCCTCGATCTTTGCCGGTTGCGCCGTATTTGTTTTCGGCATGGTTGGCGCCGCTTACGCGTCTGTTCCGCTCTACCGTCTCTTCTGCCAGATCACCGGCTATAACGGCACAACCCAGCGGGTAGAGCAGTATTCGTCGACCGTGCTCGACCGCACCGTTCAGGTTACCTTCGATGCAAACATATCAAGCGGCCTGAACTGGGATTTTAAGGCGGCGAAAGCCGTGCAGCCGAAGATCGGCGAGACCATCCAGGTCGAATACACGGCGACCAACCGCTCAGCCGTCGCCACCACCGGCACCGCCGTCTTCAACGTCACGCCGATGGAAGCCGGTGCCTATTTCAACAAGGTGCAGTGCTTCTGCTTCACCGAGCAGACGCTTGCGCCTGGCGAAAGCGTTTCCATGCCCGTCGTCTTTTACGTCGATCCGGAGATCGTCAAGGCGGAGGAAACCAAGAATATCAGAACGATCACCCTATCCTATTCCTTCTATCCGAGCGAGCCGGCAAAGCCGGTCGCTGCGGTGAAGACGGATGAGATAAAGGGTGAAAGCAAGCTTTGAGAGGAGCGCTTGCGGAAATTTCCGCATGCGGTGGAGAGGCATTTATCGGGGATTTTGACATGGCAGACGCGCATCAGAAGAATCACGACTACCACATCATCGATCCGAGCCCTTGGCCGCTCCTGGCCGCGATCGGCGCCTTCGTCATCACCTTCGGTGGTGTCGGTTACATGCGCTATCTCAAGGGCGCCGAGTTCCACATGTTCGGCCTCAACTGGGCCACCCCCTGGGTGTTCTTCATCGGCCTGGCGATCATCCTCTATGTGATGATCGGCTGGTGGGCGGACACGATCAAGGAAGGTGATGAAGGCCATCACACGCGGGTCGTCTCGCTGCATCTGCGTTACGGCATGATCATGTTCATCGCCTCCGAAGTGATGTTTTTTGTCGCCTGGTTCTGGGCCTTTTTCGATGCGAGCCTCTATCCCAACGAGGCGATCCAGGCCGCCCGCGTCGAAGCGCTCGGCGGTCAATGGCCGCCCAAGGGCATCGAAGTTCTTGATCCCTGGCACCTGCCGCTCTACAACACGATCATCCTGCTTCTCTCCGGCACCTGCGTAACCTGGGCGCATCACGCGCTCCTGCACAACGACCGCAAGGGACTGGTTACCGGCCTTGCGCTGACGGTCGCGCTCGGCATCCTGTTTTCCGCCGTGCAGGCTTATGAATATGCCCACGCACCCTTCGAATTCGCCAATTCGATCTATGGCGCCACCTTCTTCATGGCCACCGGTTTCCACGGTTTCCACGTGCTGATCGGCACGATCTTCCTGATCGTCTGCCTGATCCGCGCCATTAATGGCGGCTTCACCCCGGAACGTCATTTCGGCTTCGAAGCAGCCGCCTGGTACTGGCACTTCGTCGACGTCGTCTGGCTGTTCCTGTTCTTCTCGATCTACATCTGGGGCGGCTGGGGCGCACCGCTGGCGCATTTGTGAGGTTTTTTTGGGCAGCTGCCCCTCATCCGCCTGCCGGCACCAACCGGGGACGGGTCGCTTGCCCCGTCCCGTCCTCCGGACCCCCGTAATGACGGGGAGAAGGGCGCAAGCCGCGGCCCTATGCTTCAATCGTGGCACGTTCCCTCGCCCCGTTTACGGGGAGAGGGTTAGGGTGAGGGGCTAGTTCTCCGCGTGTGACTTTGTTTGAGATTGGTCGTAGCAAGATGAGAACCAACGTCGTCACGACCAACTCACGCAAGAAAACCTCATTGAAAACCATCCTCACCACCGCCCTTATCCTCCTCTCACTCGCCATCCTGCTCACCCTCGGCACATGGCAGGTAGAGCGGCTCTATTGGAAGGAGGGCCTTCTCGCCGATATTACCGAGCGCCGCGCAGCCCAACCGGTATCGCTTGCGCAGATCGAGCAGAGAGCTGCGGCTGGCAACGATATCGAATACCGCCGCATCACGCTTTCCGGCACATTCGATCACACGAAGGAACGGCATTTCTTCGCCACCTTCGAAGGCCGCACCGGCTTTTACGTCTACACGCCGCTGACGCTGGCGGACGGCCGCAAGATCTTCGTCAACCGCGGCTTCGTGCCCTACGAGATGAAGGAGCCGGTAACACGAGCGGAAGGCGAGGTTTCCGGCGAACAGACGATCACCGGTTACGCTCGCGCAAAACTCTCCGGCAAGCCGTCCATGCTGGTGCCGGATAACGATCTCTCCAAGAACATCTTCTACTGGAAAGACCTCGATGCCATGGCCGCAAGCGATGGGCTCTCCGACGTCATTGCCTTTTTCGTCGATGCCGATGCATCCGTCATCAATCCCGGCGGCTGGCCGAAGGGCGGTGTGACGCAATTCGACCTTCCCAACAACCATCTCCAATATGCCGCGACATGGTATGGTCTCGCCGCAGCATTGCTGGCCGTGGTTTTCGGCATGTGGTGGCGCAGCCGCAAACCCGCCTCATCACCGGCCGGAGAAGGGCGATAACGACATTTTCTGTTGGCGCGCCTCAATTGCCTCGCCTATATGAGGCTTCAGGCATTTTCCAACAGCGGATGCGGAATGAACATTCAGGTCACCAAACCGGCTCTTTCGATCAGGCTTTGCGGTCCGCGCGGTTTCTGCGCCGGGGTCGACCGGGCGATCCAGATCGTTGTTCTGGCGCTGAAACAATATGGTGCGCCGGTCTATGTCCGCCACGAGATCGTCCATAACCGCTATGTCGTCGAGGGACTGGAAGCCAAGGGCGCCGTCTTCGTCGAGGAACTGCACGAGATCCCCGAAGAACATCGCCAGCAGCCGGTCGTATTCTCCGCCCACGGCGTGCCGAAATCCGTGCCGGAAGATGCGCAGGCCCGCAATCTTTTCTATCTCGATGCGACTTGCCCGCTTGTGTCCAAGGTTCACAAGCAGGCCATGCGCCACCAGCGCCTTGGTCGCCATGTCGTGCTGATCGGCCATGCCGGCCATCCTGAAGTCATCGGCACGATGGGGCAGCTGCCGCCCGGAACCGTTTCGCTCGTTGATACGATTGCCGATGCCGAAGCCTATATGCCGGAAGATCCTGACAATCTCGGTTTCGTCACCCAGACGACGCTCTCGGTCGATGATACGGCAGGCGTCATCGCCAAGCTGCAGGAGCGTTTCCCCAATCTTCAGGCTCCGGCGGCCGACAGCATCTGCTACGCCACCACCAACCGCCAGGAAGCGGTGAAGGAAGCGGCTCCCGGCTGCGATCTCTTCATCGTCGTCGGCGCACCGAATTCGTCCAATTCCAAGCGTCTCGTCGAAGTGGCCTTGAGGGCAGGGGCCAAGCGCTCGTTGCTCGTCCAGCGCGCCTCCGAGCTGAACTGGGACGAGATCGGCAGGATCCGCACGCTCGGCCTCTCTGCCGGTGCATCCGCCCCGGAAGTCATCGTCGACGAGATCATCGCCGCCTTCAAGGAACGGTTTTCAGCCGAGATCGAGCTGGCCATCACCGCCGAGGAAACCGAAAACTTCCTCGTCAACCGCGAGCTTCGCAGTGTTCCGCTGACTGTGGAGGATATGGCGTGGGTTAACGGCGATCGGCCGCTGTCGGCGAGCGCTGACGAAGCGAAGCAACTTGCTGAGTAATTGGCTGCCCCTCATCCGCCTGCCGGCACCTTCTCCCCGTAATGACGGGGCGAAGGACGCGAGCCGCGAGGTTTTGGCTTCTCTCCGACGTTGAGTGTGGCAAGTCCCCTCGCCCCGTTTACGGGGAGAGGGTTAGGGTGAGGGGCAAAGCCGCAACCGCCGAGGCATGAGAAAGCCGCCGCACCACAATTTCGCAATTCCACTTCCCACACGATGCCCGGCAAGGCAGATGGGGTTACACTTCCGGCAGATGATTCTGCCCCTTGACCGACTGTGAGACCGCCTTGGCCGTTTATACCGACATCACCGAAACCGACCTCAAGCACTTTCTGGCGCAATATGACGTCGGTGAGCTGACCTCCTACAAGGGCATTGCCGAAGGCGTGGAAAACTCCAACTTCCTGCTGCATACGACGAAGGATCCGCTGATCCTGACGCTCTATGAAAAGCGGGTGGAGAAGTCGGACCTGCCGTTTTTCCTAGGCCTCATGCAGCATCTTTCGGAACGCGGCTTGTCCTGCCCGTTGCCTTTGCCGCGCCGTGATGGCGAGCTTCTGGGCGAGCTTTCCGGCCGTCCGGCAGCGCTCATCTCCTTCCTTGAAGGCATGTGGCTGAGAAAGCCGGAAGCAAAACATTGCCGCGAAGTCGGCAAGGCGCTGGCCGGCATGCATCTTGCCGGTGAGGGGTTCGACATCAAGCGGCCGAATGCTCTGTCGCTCGAGGGCTGGAAGGTCCTGTGGGAAAAGTCGGCCGAGCGTGCCGACGAGGTCGAGACGGGCCTTGAAGCGGAAATCACCGCCGAACTCGCCTATCTCGAAGCCCATTGGCCGAAAAACCTGCCCGCAGGCGTCATCCATGCCGATCTCTTCCAGGACAATGTCTTCTTCCTGGGCGACGAGCTTTCCGGCCTGATCGACTTCTATTTCGCCTGCAACGACCTGCTCGCCTATGACGTCTCGATCTGCCTCAATGCCTGGTGCTTCGAGAAGGATGGCTCCTACAACGTCACCAAGGGTTCGGCACTGCTCGAAGGCTATTGCTCGGTGCGGCCGCTTTCGGATGAAGAACGCGAAGCGATGCCGGTTCTCGCCCGCGGTTCGGCGTTGCGCTTCTTCCTCACTCGCCTATACGACTGGCTGACGACGCCGGAAGGCGCGCTGGTGGTCAAGAAGGACCCGCTCGAATATCTGCGAAAGCTGCGCTTCCACCGGCAGATTTCATCGGTCGCCGAATATGCACCGGCAATCGAGGTGGCGTCATGAAGCAGGTCGAGATTTTCACCGATGGCGCCTGCTCCGGAAATCCCGGCCCCGGCGGCTGGGGTGCCATCCTGCGTTACGGTGAAACCACCAAGGAGCTGAACGGCGGCGAGGCGGAAACCACCAATAACCGCATGGAGCTTCTGGCCGCCATCTCCGCGCTCACCGCATTGAAAAGCGAATGCGAGGTCGATCTCTACACCGACAGCAAATACGTGATGGACGGCATCTCCAAGTGGATCTTCGGCTGGAAGAAAAACGGCTGGAAGACCGCCGACAAAAAGCCGGTGAAGAATGGTGAACTCTGGCAGCAGCTCGATGCCGCCAACCAGCGCCACAAGGTCAAGTGGCACTGGGTCAAGGGCCATGCCGGCCATCCGGAAAACGAACGCGCTGACGAACTCGCCCGCCTCGGCATGGAGCCGTTCAAGAAACCCAATCTTGGCCGGTCGCTTCTGGTAAAATAACCCGCCTTCGACGTCGCTCAGCCGCATCAGACCCGACTTGCCATTGCGGCGTCACCGCCTATGGTGATCGTGGCCAAATCGGGGCACGACAACGGGAGACCACGCATGATCCTTCACTGTGTTTTTCTGCGCTTCAAGTCGTCGGTACAGGACGCCGAAAAACAGGAAATCTACGCGGCGATCGCAGGCCTTCAGAACACGCTTTCGGGCATCGTTGATGTCAAATTCGGTCCGAACATATCGTCCGAAGGTTTGAGCGGTGGCTTTCTGGATGGCTTTATCGTGACATTCGAAAGCCCGGAGGCGCGTGATACCTATCTCGCGGCTCCGGATCATCTGGCCGTTGCCGAACGTATCGTCGCCTCCGCCGATGGTGGCCTGTCCGGCCTTATCGTCTACGATCTCGCAGCGTAGCCGCACCAATTTAGTTCACAATGCAAAGGGCGCCATCTGGCGCCCTTCGTCATTCTACAAATCCCGTCAGTTAGATCAAAGCTGTTCCAACATCGCCGCGGCACCCGAGACGGTGGCCTGGCCGGGGCTTTCCTCGATGTTGAGCGACTTCACCACGCCGTCCTCGACCAGCATGGAATAACGCTTCGAGCGCACGCCGAGCCCACCGCCGGAGAGGTCGATGTCGAGGCCCATGGCCTTGGTGAAGGAGGCGTCGAAATCGGCGAGAAAGTGGATCTTGCCGAGCGCGTTGGACTGTTGCGCCCAGGCGCCCATCACATGCCAGTCGTTGACGGCAACGACAGCGATATCATCGACGCCGCGTGCAAGAATGGCATCGCGGTTTTCAATGTAACCAGGCAGATGGTTGAGCGTGCAGGTCGGCGTGAAGGCGCCGGGTACGGCAAACAGCACGACCTTCTTGCCGGCGAAAAGACCGCTGGTCGTCACTTCCACCGGGCCATCTGCCGTCTTTTCCTTGAATGTTGCTTCCGGAAGCTTTTCGCCCACTGCGATCGTCATGTCGTCTCTCCTGCCAATGATCGCCCATGCGATCGTTCGCGGCACTATAAAGTTGGCGAATGACAAGACAAGAGAGGGCAGGGAGAACTGTCGATCAGTTTGCGATCACGGCATGCGGCGCCCGGAAAGGCTCACTCGAAGGCGAGCGAAGTCTCCATGGCGCGCTTGCCGGCAAGCACGAGAATTCCCCAGTGCTTACCCTTCATGTCATAGCCTTTCGGCAGCTTGCCGACCGGCATCTCGACGGAATAGCTGTCTTCGATGCGTTCGCCCTTGGTCTCGTTGAACAGCACATGTCCTTCCGGCCCGGTGACGATCACCTGCGGCTTCTTCGGTGCGTCCTTGGGTAATTGCAGCCGCAGCCGCAGCGTGTCGCCGTCGGCGGAAACGGAATAATGCGTGACGGCAAAATCGTCGGACGGATGTTCCGGCAGCTTGCCTTCCGCATCGTTGATGATCATCGCCTCGGCAAAGGACGTGCCGGCATCGGCCTTGAGCCCGAGGTTGAATTCGGCCTGGAAGGGAATGCAGATGTTTCGGCAGATGCCGATAAAGGCGGAGGCCGTGATTGCCGATGGTTGGTTCGGGTTCGTCACCGAAAGCTCGAAGGGAAAGCTGACGGCTGTATCATAGCCGATATCGCGCACGTCACCATTGTCGAAACGACGTGGCACCGGATAGGAGATCTTGCTGAGGCTGACGTCGGATGTCTCGGGAAACGAGATATGCGGCGGTATGCCTGCATCGCCCGGTTCGCGCCAATAGGTGATCCAGCCGGCCTTGGGCTCGATTTGCAGCGCGCCGCGCACGGTGCCGCGCGCATCAGGCGCCAGCGCAACGATCCTCATGCGCCCGCCCTCATTGCTCACCCAGTCGGTCGTTTCTGCCTGTACTGAGACCGGCATGAAGGCAGAGGTAAGCAGAAGTGGGATGGCGATGAAAAGGCGGCGGGTGGTGAAAGCGGTCGAGATCATGAGAACGGATTTATCCCAGCAATCCCATGCTCGCCAGCCACGTCTGATGAAAACCAATCATTTTCGGTTGAATGATCCCGTAGACTGCCCCATGTTGCCTTGGAAGGGTCGCCTGATGCGGCCGCCGCTACACGGCGCTTTAAAGGCACACGGGAGGCTCGATGGGAATTACGGCGCTCAAAGACAAGCGTGAACGCGGATTTCTCGACGGCCAGTTCCTGATCGCCATGCCCGGTGTTCAGGACGGTAGTTTCGCTCGCAGTGTTGTTTATATCTGCGCTCATTCATCAACCGGTGCTATGGGCTTCATCATCAACAGGCAGCAGGAACTCTCATTCCCCAACGTGCTTGAACATCTGAAGATCGTCGAGGAACCTCACACCGCTTTTCTTTCGGAACAGGCGCGTTATTTTCCGGTTCTTTACGGCGGTCCGGTGGAAACGGGCAGGGGCTTTGTTCTGCATTCCGACGATTTTTCCTGCGAGTCCTCGATCCCTGTCAGTGACGAGATTTCACTCACCGCAACGCTTGATATTCTAAGGGCGATCGCGGAAGGCCGGGGGCCGACGCGGGCAACTCTGCTTCTCGGCTACGCCGGATGGGGGCCGGGACAGCTTGAGGCCGAAATCAGCAACAACGGCTGGCTCAATTGCGCATCGCAGGATGACATCATTTTCGATCCTTGCGTTGATGCCAAATACGAACGCGCGCTTGCCCTTATGGGCGTCAGCCCGGAAATGCTTTCGACCGAAGCAGGACATGCCTGATCTGTTTCGGTGGAACGATATCCACCCTTCAGAGTTCTATTATCGCAAGGCGTTGAACAACGTCGAAAGAGATAAGGAGAACAAGGAATGGGTAGCACCAGCGATAAGATGGCAGGCAAGGGCAACGAAGTTGCCGGTAAGATCAAGCAGGCCGCAGGTGACATGACCGATAATCCGAAGCTCAAGGCGAAGGGCAACGCCCAGGAAGCCAAGGGCCATGCTCAGCAGGCTAAGGGCAAGATCAAGGAAGCGGGCAAGGATTTCGTTGACCGCATGTAATGTCTGGGACCTGACCAAATCCCGGTAATGTCGGACGGCATAGTCCGAAAAAATGATCTCCAGTCATTTGATAAACCTGTTTCGGCACTGCCGGAGCAGGTTTTCTCTATTCCCCTCCCTCCATCGATGCGGACCAGCCCATGCGCCTCTACGATTGCGATCACTGCGGACAGCCTATCCATTTCGACAACCGGGACTGCATGAATTGCGGCTCCCGTTTGGCCTTCGTGCCGGAGGCGCTTGCCATGCATGCGCTGCAGCCTGTCGAAGGCGAGGAGGTCTGGTCGCTATTCGCCAACCCGCAGCGGAAGGTCCGGCTTTGCGCCAATGCCGGCATGGATATCTGCAACTGGACCGTTCTCGCGGACGATTCCAATCCCTTTTGCCCGGCCTGCCGCCATAACCGTCTGGTACCGGATGCCTCCACCGAGGAGGGATTGCGGCAATGGCGGCGCATCAGCCAGGCTCAGCGTCACCTCTTTTATTCCATGCTGAAATGGAACCTGCCGCGCATCAACCGCGATGAGGATCCTGCAGGCGGTCTCGTTTTCGATTTTCTCGTTGACGAGATCCAAGCCGACGGAACGGTAAAGGCCGCATTGACCGGCCACGAAAACGGCCTCATCGCGATCCGTGCAGCCGAGGCGGACGATGCGACGCGTGAGCAGATCCGCGTGTCGATGAACGAACCTTACCGCACTATGCTCGGCCATTTCCGGCACGAGACCGGCCATTACATCTGGGACAAGATGGTCCGCGACGGCGGCAGGCTGGATGAATTTCGCGCGGTATTCGGTGACGAAACCGTGGATTACGGCGAGGCGCTCAAACGCAATTACGAGGAAGGCCCGCCACCGAACTGGCAGGAATTCTTCATCTCTACCTATGCAAGCTCGCATCCATGGGAGGATTTCGCCGAGAGCTTCGCCCACTATGTCCATATAGTCGACACGCTGGAAACGGCACGAGCCTACGGCATGTCGATAGACCCGCGCAGGCACGAAGAACTATCGGCGGAAGTGGATTTCAATCCCTATCGCGCCGACAGCGCCGAACAGCTCGTGTCCGCCTGGATCCCCTTCAGCCTGGCGATCAACGGTATCCACCGCTCGATGGGGGTGCCTGACCTTTATCCGTTCATCCTGACGCCGGCCGTGACGGCAAAGCTGCAATTCGTGCATGATCTGGTGTTGAGACGGTAGGGCGGAAACGACCCCTCCCAATCCTCTCCACAAGGGAGAGGGGTTAACCCGACCGCCTCGTCGGACCACAATTGCGGTAGGGGGCGTGCCACGGGTTTTCTCCCCGCTTGTTGGCGAGATGGCCGGCAGGCCAGAGGTGGACCTGGGGGAAGTTACGCCCGTTTCGTCAGCGGAAACCGTTCCTTCAGTAACCGCAGCATGGCTTCGCTGGTGGCAGGCGGGCCGAACAGGTAGCTCTGGCCGTAGTGGCAGCCCATCTTTGCAAGCTCCATCGCATGCTCATCCGTCTGGATGCCTTCGGCGACGACTGTCATTTCCAGCCCGCGGGCCATGGCGATAACGGAGCGCAGCAGGATCGAGCCCTTTTCGCTCATGTCGCTGACAAGCGTCTTGTCGAGCTTGATCATGTCGAACGGAAACTGGGTCAGGTAGGCGAGTGAGGAATAACCGGTGCCGAAATCGTCGAGTGCAAGGCTTAGGCCGGTCTCTTTCAGCTTGGCGAGGATCAGGCGAGCCTGTTCCGGGTTTTCCATCATCAGGGATTCAGTCAGTTCCAACTTCAACTGGTGCGGATTGACCTGAGTCTTCGAAATCAGTGCCCTGACATCGTTATAAAGGTCCGCATTCAAAAGCTGTGCGCTGGACAGGTTGACGGAAACGAAGATCGGCACTTCACCGGTCTGCTCCTGCCATGAAACAAGGTCCAACGCCGCACGCTCCATTGCAAACACGCCGAGAGGGCCGATAAGGTCCGACATTTCGGCGATCGGAATGAATTCAGCAGGCGGGATGCTGCCACGCTTGGGGTGTTCCCATCGCATCAGCGCCTCGAAGCCGGCGATCTCGCCGTCCTTCAGCGATATGATCGGCTGATAGGCGAGCGACAGTTCCTTGCGCTCCAATGCGCGGCGAAGATCCGTTTCGATCTGCAGGCGGTCGGTGCCGGACGTGCGGAAGATCGGCCGGAACGGCTCCACCTTATTACCGCCGCCGCGCTTGGCCCGATACATTGCAAGTTCCGCATCCGCCAGAAGCCCCGCAGCGCTTTCCTGCTGGTCGACGAAGGACGCAAGCCCGATCGAGGCGGTCAGCACGATCTCGCGATTGGCATAATTGATCGGCACCATGATGGCCTGCGATACGGCTTCGGCAAAATCGGCGATCTTCGCAGGGTCGCGCTCGGAAACAAGGATCAGGCCGAACTGGTCGCCGGCAAGGCGTGCCAACGTATCCTGCGGCTTCATTAGGCGCCGAAGACGCCGGGTAATCGCGATCAGCATGTTGTCGCCTGCCGCAATCCCGAGGCTGTCGTTGACCTGCTTGTAGCGATCGAGATCGATTGCCATCACGGTCGGGCGCACGGTGTCGCCGCTGGCGGCAAGCGTCAGCACGCCCTGCAGGCGATCGAGGAAAATCTGCCGGTTCGGCAAGCCTGTCAGGTTGTCGTGCAACGCATCCTGCAACAGCCGTTCGACCGAATTTTTCTGTTCGGTCACATCGACAATCGTGCCGACACAGCGGATGATCTCGCCGTTCGAGCCAAGCACGGGCCGCGCACGGATCTGCAGCCAGTGAAAATGTCCATCCTCGGCGCGAATGCGGAATTCGTGATGCAGGCGGCCGCGGCGATGTTCGAGCAGCACGTCGAGCGTGGCACGGAACCGGTCGCGGTCGTCGGGGTGGAGGCGGGGAACCCAGTTGCGCACCGGACCATGCATGGCGCCGGCCTCAAGCCCGAGACGGCCCGAAATATCTGGGGTCGTGACGACACGATCACGCGCGACATCCCAGTCCCACACGGTATCGCCGGAGCCGGTCAGCGCCAGCGATTGACGCTCCAGGTCGGAAAACAGTCCTTGCTGGTAAGCACCGCCGGCAAAGGCGTGCTGCATCACAGTGAAGCCGATCAGTAGCACGATCAGAACCAGACCGCCGCCCAGCGCCGGCTGGATAATGTCGTTGTCGAGCTGTCCCGTCACTGTCAGCCAGCTGCCGAACAGCCAGACGAGGATCAGCGTCCAGGTCGGCACCAGCAGGATCGCGCGGTCGTAGCGGTTGAAGCCGAGATAGATGATCAGCAGGATGCCGACCGTACCCGTCAGCGCGAAGGAAAGCCGGGCAATACCTGCGGCAACGGAAGGATCGTAGATTGCCACGCCCCCAAGCAGGACGAGACCGACGACCCAGGCAAGCGTCGCGTAACCCAGATGCACATGCCAGCGGTTGAGGTTCAGATAGGTGAACAGGAAGATGACGAGCGACGAGGCGAGCGCCACTTCCGCACCCGCACGCCATATTCGCTGGTCGCTGGATGTGATGGTGATCAGCTTGTCGAGGAAGCCGAAGTCGACGCAGATATAGGCGAGCACGGCCCAGGCAAGCGCTGCCGCCGCCGGTAGCATCGATGTGCCCTTGACGACGAACAGGATCGTCAGAAACACCGCCAGAAGACCCGCAATGCCAAGCACTATGCCGCGATAGAGTGTGAACGAGTTGACCGTATCCTTGTAGGCGTCCGGCTGCCAGAGGTAGATTTGCGGCAGCGAAGGGCTGGCCAGTTCGGCAACAAACGTGATCGTCGATCCCGGATTGAGCGTGATGCGGAACACGTCTGCATCGGGGCTCGGCAGACGATCGAGCGAGAAACCTTCCGATGGAGTAATCGCGGTAATACGCTGCGAACCGAGATCCGGCCAGAACACCTTCGATCCGACAAGGCGAAAATGCGGTGCGACGATGACGCGCTCCAGCTGCTCTTCCGAGACGTTGGAAAGTGCAAAAACCGCCCAGTCGCCCTGATGCCCAGGATTGCTGGATCTGACTTCGATGCGTCGCCGAATCCCGTCACCGCCCGCCGCCGTGGAAACCTGGAAAGCCTCACCCTGATTGGTATAGATGTCGGTCGTGGCCGTCAGGTCGAGCGCCGTGTCGTCACGCGAGATTTTCACCGGCTCGGCGGCACGCGCACCGTTAAGCCCGAAGGCCAGAATGGCGACGATCATCATCAGCAGAAACTTCAGGCCAAAGGCCCGATACGCAGAACTAAAACGCATACCGTCAATCATGGTCCGACCATTTCCCCGAATTCGCCGTCTTCCGGCAACCGGGAAAACATCATGTGGTCGCGCCATTCGCCGTTTATTTTGAGATACTTCCGCAAAAGACCTTCCCGCTCGAAGCCGGCTTTTTCTAGAAGCCGCATGCTTTTCCAATTGTCCGGAATACAAGCTGCCTCGATCCGGTGCAACTGAAGTCCGCCATAGATATACGGGATTGCCACTCTCAATGCGGCCAACATATGGCCTTGGCCCGCATGTTTTTCACCCATCCAATATCCGATCATGCAGCTTTGTGCTGCACCCCGGCGAATATAGCCGATGGTAAGTCCCCCGAGCAGGGTCATGTCGTCCTTGCGGAAAAGCAGCATCGGCATGGCGAGACCGGACGCACATTCCTGGTTTGCGCGCAGGATTCGGGCGCGAAACGAGCTTTCCGTCAGTTCGTCGGCCCGCCAGGTCGGTTCCCACGGCTGAAGGAAGCTGCGGCTCTCGGAACGCAGCCGATACCATTGCTTGTAATCGGAATTATGCGGCAGCCTCAAAAGATGCTGAGGTCCGGATAACTCGGGCGTGTCCGGCTGACGGGACAGAAACCGAAACACCGATCTACCCATTGTGCTTCGGAGCCTCTGTTCAGCTGGCGGCTTTTGCCTTGATGACAGGTGAGGATAGAGCCGAGGCGATATCGGACATCGGCGCGAGCTTCTCGATCGGGCCAACGGCCGAAAGGGTCGGTACGGTGTCGAAGAACAGGCGGCCTGCCAGATCGGTCAGCCGCTCGGTGGTAATGCCTGCGAGACGCTCCATCATCTCTTCGTTGGGGATAGAGCGACCATAAAGCATCATCTGCCGGGCGATCTGGCCGGCGCGGGCGGCCGGGCTTTCCTGACCCATGAGCAGCTGCGCGCGAATTTGTGCGCGAGCCCGGTCGATTTCCACCTGATGGATCGTGTCGGCAGACTTGTGCAACTCGTCGATGATGACCGGGATCAGCTTTGGCAGATCGTCGGCACCGGTTGCCGCGTGAATGCCGAAAATGCCGGTATCGGAAAAGCCCCAGTGGAAGGCATAAACCGAGTAACAGAGGCCGCGATGCTCACGCACTTCCTGAAACAGGCGCGAAGACATGCCGCCGCCAAGGATATTGGCGAGGATCTGCGAACAGTAGAAATCGCGCATGTGATAGGCCTTGCCCTCGAAACCGAGCAGGACCTGTGTATCCATGAGGTCGCGTTCCTCACGAATATCGCCGCCGATATAGCGTGCAGCATCAAAGACGGGCGGTGCGCTGGGCGAAGTTGGCAGACCGGCAAAACGCTCTTCCACCTGTTTGCAGAAGGTCTGGTGGTCGACCGCACCGGCGGCCACCACGAACATCCGGTCGGTCGTATAATTGCGCGAAAGGTAGCCGCGAATCTGACTCGGCGTGAAGCTTTTCACCCGTTCCGGTGTGCCGAGGATGGCGCGACCGATCGTCTGGCCGCGATAGGCGACTTCGGAGAATTTGTCGAAGACCACATCGTCGGGCGTGTCGTTGGCCGCACCGATTTCCTGCAGGATCACGTGCTTTTCGCGGCGCAGTTCTTCCTCGTCGAATTCCGACTCCGTCAGGATATCGGCAAGGATATCGACCGCCAGCGGCACATGATCCTTGAGCACGCGCGCATAATAGGATGTGGTTTCTGTAGAGGTCGCCGCATTCAGCTCTCCCCCGACATCCTCGATCTCCTCGGCGATGTCGCGGGCGCTGCGCCGTGCTGTTCCCTTGAAGGCCATGTGCTCGAGCAGGTGGGCGATGCCATGCTCTTCTTCGGTCTCGTTGCGAGAACCCGACTTGATCCACACGCCGAGTGCCACGCTTTCCAGATGTGGCATGCTTTCGGTGACGACAGTCAGCCCGGAGGGGAGCCGGGTAATCTCTACATTCATACTATGTCTTTCCGGCGCGCCGTTACTTGGTCCGTGCGTTGCTGCCGATAAAGGTCTCGACGGCTTTCAGCTCCGGTTCAAGTATATCGAAGCGCTCCTCCCTTTGCATAAGATCAGACAACCATGATGGGAGCGCCGGATCAATTCCGCAAGCGGATTTTACCGCAGCCGGGAATTTGGCCGGATGCGCCGTCGACAGCGTTACCATCGGGCTGGATGGCTTGGCATTCTTCGCGGCGACGAAGACGCCGGTTGCCGTATGTGGGTCGAGAAGGTAACCGGTGGCCGAAAGCGTCTCGCGGATCGTGGCGGCAACTTGGCGTTCGGTAGCACGTCCGGCGCGGAACTCGCGCTTGATCGCCTTCAGCGCCTTTTCCTTGATCTCGAACGAACCGGATTGCTTCAACCCGTCCATTGAGCGGCGCACTGCAGCGTCGTCGCGATCATAGGCTTCGAACAGGAGGCGTTCGAAATTGGATGAAATCTGGATGTCCATCGAAGGCGAGGTCGTCGCCTTGACGCCCTTCATCTCGTAACGGCCGGTCTTCAGCGTGCGGGCCAGGATGTCGTTGTCGTTGGTGGCAATCACGAGGCGATCGATCGGCAGGCCCATCTTCTTGGCCACATATCCGGCAAAGATATCGCCGAAATTGCCGGTCGGCACGGTAAACGAGATTTTCCGGTCCGGCCCGCCGAGAGAAACAGCGGCGGTGAAATAATAGACGACCTGGGACATGATGCGCGCCCAGTTGATCGAGTTGACGCCCGAAAGCTTGACCTTGTCGCGGAAGGCAGCGTCGTTGAACATCTCTTTGACGAGGTTCTGGCAGTCGTCGAAATTGCCCTTCACCGCGATCGCATGCACGTTCGACGCGGTCGATGAGGTCATCTGCCGCTGCTGAACCGGCGAGACCTTTTCATGCGGGAAGAGAATGAAGATGTCGGTGCGCTCGCGGCCGGCAAAGGCATCGATCGCAGCACCGCCGGTATCGCCCGATGTGGCGCCGACGATCGTCGCGCGTTCACCGCGCTCGGCAAGAACGTGGTCCATCAGGCGCGCAAGCAATTGCATCGCCACGTCCTTGAAGGCGAGTGTCGTGCCGTGGAAGAGTTCGAGAATGAAATCGTTCGGCCCGACCTGCACCAGCGGCACCACGGCCGGGTGGCGGAAAGTGGCATAGGCCTCGTCGATCATGGCCTTCAGCTTGTCATCGGCAATCTCGCCATCGACGAAAAGCGACAGGATCTCGAACGCGACTTCCTGGTAGGATTTGCCACGCAGGGCACGGATCTGTTTTTTCGAAAGGGTAGGCCATTTGCGCGGGACATACAGGCCGCCGTCTTTTGCAAGCCCGGCCATGAGCGCATCCCGAAAGCCGAGAGCGGGTGCTGTACCACGGGTAGAAATGTATTCCACGACCTTGAATCCCTAATCGATTTTTGTTCTGACCGCTGATATAGACTATCGAAATCGGCGGTGAAAGACCGGAAAATGCCGGGTCGGTACCGTATCGGAAACGAGGCTGCAAAGGGTTGAGTAACGTGGTTGGCAAGTTCTCTCGCGGTTTTCTGACGTTGTCTTTGGTGGCTGGCTTAGGTGGCTGCAATTCTGCTTCGCAGGGACTGGACCTGAGTTCCAACGCTGCTCCTGCCAATGCCCAGCCGGTCCAGGCTGTCGTGCAGGCCTATTGCCCACAGGTGGTTATGCGTGACCAGGATGCCGTCTATCGCTCCTATGCGCGCGGCGGGCAGGATAACCCTGACAAACTTCTCTACCAGGCCTCGTTCAACGACGCGACGCGCCAGTGCACGGCAAACGAAACCACGATGACCATTAATCTCATCGCCCAGGGCCGTGTCGTGCAGGGACCTGCCGGCACGCCGGGTTCCGTCACCCTGCCGGTTCTGGTCGAAGTGGTCGATGGTGACAACGTGCTCTATTCGCAGAAGGTGGCCTTCCCGGTCGAGATCCCGGTGGGCGGCACACAGTTCATCTTCTCCAAGGCCGACGTGCAGATCCCGAACAATGCAGGCGGCGCAACGCGTTTCACCCGCGTTCGTCTCGGTTTCGACACCGGCCCGGCCAAGAAGCCGCGCCGGTCCTGATTTCGACCTTGTGAAAGAACCGCCAGCCGCTGCGGGAAACGGTCGCCATTAAGGCTCCGTTAACCATAATTCCTTAACTCATATTAGCAGATCATTAAGGGTGCTTCGCCCTGAACTGCCCTGCGTGAGGTGGGAATGTCTGCTCCGGCGATCTCGGCGGGCGCGAAACGGCGTCTCAAGCTATACACGGCTATCGTCTCGGTGGCCTGGCTGTTGCCGGCTGCCGCCTCGGCGCAATCCACCTGGACGGGCACCTCCGATAATGACTTCTCCAACGGCGCCAACTGGACACCGGCAGCACCCGGTGCGACCGGCAGTGCCGCAATTGGTTCCGGCGCACCGACCGTCTCGACGGATACGACCGTCAGCACGGTCGATGTTTCCGGCGGCACGCTGCATGTTGACGCCGATCTTTCGGCGGCCGGCGGTACCAGCCTTGCCGATCCGGGGCGCATCGAAATCTCCACTGGCGGAAGGCTATCCTCGGATGTCGGGATGAGTGGCGGCAATCTCGCCAATTCAGGCACGCTGGACGGCAACCTGCATATGACCGGCGGCGAGACGGTCAACGACGGCACGATCACCGGCACCGCGACCATCGACGACGGCAAGCTCACCAACAATTTTGTCGTAACCAATGTCGATGTGTCGGCCGCTGCCGAATTCGTCAACAACTCTGGCGCTGAGGCAGGAAATGTCACCAATGCCGGCACGTCGTCGAATGCCGGAACGATAACGTCGCTGACCAACACGGGCGGCTCCTTCACCAACAACAGCGGCGGCAGGATTACCGGCGATACGAACGTCATCGGCGGGACGGTGACCAATAATTTCGTCGTCACCTATGTGGATGTCGCGGCTGCGGCGATTTTCGTCAACAACTCGGGCGCGACTGCAGGTGCCGTCACCAACGCCGGCACATCGTCGAATGCCGGCACGATTGCCTTACTGACCAATGCTGGTGGAACTTTCACCAACAATGCCGGCGGCACGATCACTGGAACGACGGTGATTTCCGGCGGTACTTTGACCAACAATTTCGTCGTTACCGATGTGGACGTGGCCGCCGCTGCAATCTTCGTCAACAATACCGGTGCCTCGGCAGGCGATGTGACGAATGCCGGCAATTCCTCGAACGCCGGCACGATCGCCTCGCTGACCAACACCGGCGGCACTTTCACCAACAACGGTGGCGGCACGATCACCGGTAACACCGTTGTATCCGGCGGCACGCTCGTCAACAATTTCGTCGTCACCGATGTCGATGTTGCGGCAGCAGCCAGCTTCGTCAATAACTCGGGCGCGACGGCGGGTGATGTCACCAATGCCGGCAGCGCCTCGAATGCGGGAACGATTGCCTCGCTCACCAATACCGGCGGCACGTTCACCAATAGTGATACCGGCACGATCACCGGCGACGCGACCATAGTCGATGGCACGCTGGTCAACGACGGTACCATCGGCGGCACGATCGGTATCGGCTCGGACGGCGTGCTGACCGGCTCCGGCGCGATCGGCGGGCTGACCGTTGGCTCCGGCGGCACCTTCGCCCCGGGTCCAGGTATCGCGACCGTTGCAGTGAACGGCGATGTCACCTTCGAAAAGGGCTCTACCTATCAGGTTGAAACCGATGCATCCGGCCTGTCCGACCGCCTCGATGCCGCCGGAAGCGTGACGATAAACGGCGGCACGGTTGATGTCCTGGCCGGGTCGGGCACCTATTCTCTGGCCACCACCTACACGATCCTGACCGGCGACAGCGTCACCGGCACCTTCGATGAGGTCAATTCCGATCTGGCCTTCCTGTCGCCGATCCTCAGCTACGACCCGACCACGGTGACATTGGGCCTTTACCGCAACGACGTCGATTTCGCCGATGTGACGGAGACGCGCAATACGCGCGCGACGGCCGAGGCGGTCCAATCTCTCGGTGCCACCAATTCCGTCTTCCTCGGCGTGCTTCCGCTGAACGCTACCGGTGCCCGCGATGCCTTTTCGCAACTGAGCGGCGAGCTGCATGCCTCGCTGAAAAGCCAGTTGCTGCAGCAGGCAGGCCTTGCCCGCGAGGCGGTGATCGACCGGATCAACGGCAATGTACCGGTTAAGGAAACCGAAGGCGGCGCAAGTTTCTGGATGACCGGGATCGCCGCGACCGACCGCTTCGACAGCGACGGCAATGCTGCAGATATGAATGGCCATATCGCGGGCCTGTTTGCCGGCATCGACGCCGGCGTCTCGGAGCATTGGCGTATCGGCGGCCTGTTCGGTTACACGAATGCGTCTGCGGGCACCGATGCCGACTGGGACAGCTATAGTGCCGGCCTGTATGCGGCAGCGGAATGGGGAAAGCTCAACTTCACGACGGGCGCGATCTATTCGAGAAACGATATCTCCACCGAACGGAATATCGCTTTCAGCGCATTCGAGGACCAGCTTGAGGCCGATTACCAGAGCGCGACGCGGCAGGTTTTTGCCGATCTCGGCTGGCGCGAGAAGGTCGGTGCCGCCACGCTCGAACCCTTTGCCAATCTCGCCTATATCAATCTCGAAACCGATGGTTTTCGCGAACAAGGCGGTGCGGCAGCGCTTTCGGCAAACGGCAACACGGATGACGTGACGCTGACCACCCTTGGCCTCAGATGGTCCGCCGATATCGGCAATGAGGATCTGCCGACGACGTTTTCCGGCATGCTGGGATGGCGTCACGCGATCGGCGATCTGACGCCATCCTCGCGGTTTGCCTTCTCGTCCGGCAGCCCCTTCGTCATTGAAGGCGTCTCACTGCCGCGCGATACGGCCGTGCTGGAGGCTTCACTCACCGCGCAGATCTCCAAGACGACACGGGTTAAGCTCAGTTATTCAGGCGAATTCGCCCACTCCTTTGCCGCCCATGCGGCAAAGGCCAGTCTGGTCGTAGATTTCTAAATCAGATCGCGTCGGCCCATTCGCCGAGTGCGGCAACCACGGCCGGCAGGTCCTGCATGCGCGAGATCACCGTTTCGGCACCCGCATCCGTCAGGCGGTCAGCGTGGCTCGGATAGGTATGCGATGCGCCGGTAAAGCCGACGACCCGCATGCCCGCAGCTCTGGCAGCGTGGACGCCATGGGTCGAATCCTCGACCACCAGGCAGCGCGACGGATCGACACCGAACTGCTGCGCGCCATGCAAAAAGATGTCCGGCTTCGGCTTGACCCGATCCGGTCCCAGATCCTTGGCCGAATAGATATGCGGCGCGAAATAGGGTTTGAGGCCGACCTTGGTCAGCATCATGTCCAGCCGTGCGCTGGAGGAATTGGAGCAGATGCAGCGCTGTGTCGTCAGCCGGGCAAGTGCGAACTTCACGCCCTCGATGATCTTCACATCGCGTTCCAGCCGGGCATCGAGCAGCTTTTCCGACTTGTCGAGCAGCGAGGCGGAAAGCGGAATATCGGCTTCCTTCTCGATGCTAAGCAGGATGTTCTTCCAGGTCATGCCGGCAAAACGCTCACCCATTTCCTCGACGCTGATCGGGTAACCGGCTTCCGTCAGCAGCTGGGATTCCACCCTTGCAGCAATGATTTCGGAATCGACGAGCACGCCGTCGCAATCGAAGAGGATGAGGTCGAAACCGCTCATGATGGAGATATACCCTTTTAAGACGTCAGCCGCCTTCTAGCGGATGGGTGCCGGAAGCTCAACCAGTACGGTCGCATGGCTGGGTCAATCGGGGCGGGAGGCTGCTCACTTCAATATGGGGTATCGAGCGGGAACTGTAGCAAAAACCTCCGCTCGCCTTCGGGCGAAAAGAGTACCGCACGGCTCTCCTCGCTGCGTCGCGCCCAGCCCTGGGCGAGCATATGGGCAAGCAGCGCCTTGCCGAGCGTGCCTGCCAGATGCGACCGGCGCTCGCTCCAGTCGAGGCAGGATTTGCACAAGGGGCGGCGGCTGGAGGCGAGGGCTGATAAATCGATGCCGAAGGCTGAGAGCTGCGCGCGGCCCTTTTCCGTCACCGAAAGGTTCTCCCCATCCGATGCGATCTCGCCATGGCAGACGAAACTGTCGAGCATCCGCACGCCGAAATCGCCGGCAAGGTGATCGTAGCAGACGCGCGCCTTTCTGAGCGCCGGGTCCTTTGGTCCCGGCCTGTAACGCAGATGTCCGCGGCTTGAGGCAAACCCCATCATCGTTTCGATCAACCGGGCTGCCGCTTCGTCGGCCAGCGCGAAATAGCGATGCCGCCCCTGCTTGCGCTGGGATAAAAGCCCGCCGGCCTCAAGTTTGGAAAGATGTGTGCTCGCCGTCTGCAACGTGATCCCGCCAATGGCTGCAAGCTCGGTCGCGGTCAGCGCCCGCCCACCGGTGAGTGCTGCCAGCATGTTGGCGCGGGCGGGGTCGCCGATCAGAGCGGCGATCTGGGCAATGTCTGGACCTTCGTTCATGCGAAAGCTTCTAGCATGTTTTTGCAATCGATACTTCGATCGCTATCGAAGCATTCTCGCTAACCAGCATGGCAAAACACCCCCGTCACGAGGAAAACGAACCCAAGGGAAATGCCATGATCACCTGCTTCATCCGTTACGAGATCGACCCATTCAAGCGCGACCGTTTCGAACAATATGCCCGTGCCTGGGGCCAGTCGATCCCGCGCAACGGTGCCGACCTGATCGGTTATTTCGGTCCACACGAAGCATCGGCCACAACCGCATACGGCATCTACAACATCGAGAACCTGGCGGCCTATGAGGCCTATCGCACCCGGCTGGCCGTCGATCCGCTCGGCCGGGAGAATTACGAATTCGCCAAGCGCGAACGTTTCATCCTCAAGGAAGACCGCATCTTCCTGAAAAACATGTCTCTGCCGCATGGAGCTTTTGAAAAACCATGATCGCCGTCATCTTCGAAGTTGTGCCCTATATGGGCGAACGCCACCGTTATCTCGATCTTGCCGGTGATTTGCGCGCCGAGCTGGAAAAGATCGATGGCTTCATCTCCATCGAGCGTTTCGAAAGCCTCACCCTGCGCGGCAAGCTTCTGTCGCTCTCCTTCTGGCGCGATGAAGACGCGGTTAAGGCATGGCGTAATGTCGAGGCACATCGCGCCGCGCAGCAGGCCGGGCGTAACGGCATCTTCGCCGATTACCGACTGCGGATCGGTCATGTCCTGCGTGATTACGGTATGTTCGAGCGCGACGACGCGCCGACGGATAGCCGGCAGGTGCATGCGGCATAAGCCTGGTCAGACGGTGTAGCGCGCCTCGGCAAGGTCGATCTCGCGGATGAGCTTGCGGGCGATCTCCTCGGAGACCTTTCGGGCGCGGCTGAGGCGAAAGATCTCGTCGCGCTCGGCACGCAATGCTGCGAGCCGCAGCCGCTTGTCCACCTCTTCCATCCGCCGGACCTCTTCGGCCTCGTCACCGATCTTCGAGCGCCCGTCGATACGTTGTCGGTAGAGTTCCATCAGCCGAGTGCCGACTTCGCCATAGAGATCGGCATCCGTGCGGCCCTCGCTCATCGCGTGCTGCAGTTTCTCGATCATTCGGATTGCGGCCTCCGCCGAGGCGATACGCGCCGTATCCTCTTCCTGGTGATGGTCGGGCTCGGGTGGAAGTTCGAGATCCTTCAGCAGGAAAGGCAGGCCGACGCTGGCCGCAACCAGCGAGAAGATGATCACGCCGGCCGCAAGGAAGATCGCAAGGTCGCGGGCCGGGAAGGGCGTGATGCCGTCATCGAGAAAGAAGGGCAGCGTCAGGATACCGGCAAGCGTGATGGCGCCGCGCACGCCGGCGAGTGAGGTGGCGACCAACAGTTTCCAATGCGGCTTGTGGATCTCCTGTCCACGGCGGGCTGCCCGGAACAGGGTGAAATGCAGCGATACCCACACCCACACGAAACGAAGTGCGGCAAGCGCTGCGTTGATCGCGATCACGTATGCGATCAACCAGATTGGATCTACATGCCCGGTCTCGGTGACAACCCGTGCCGCACCCGAGATGATGCCCGGCAACTGCTCGCCGAGCAGCACGAAGATGATGCCGTTCAGCGCAAACTGCACCGTATCCCACACGGCATTGCGCCTGACGCGGGTAATGCCGAGCGCTTTGCCCCGCAGTTCGGCATAACTCATGGTAATGCCGGCGGCGACAGCGGCAAGAATGCCGGAACAATGCAGGTGTTCGGCAACCAGATAGGCGCCGAAGGGAATGAGAAGGCTGATCAGGATCTGCGCGCCTGGGTCTTCGCCGAGCTTGCGGGAAACGGTGTCCTTTATCCGCACGACAAGCCACGTCACGCCGAAGCCGATAAGAATGCCGCCGATCGCGACCCAAAGAAACGTGCCCAGCGCGTCCGTCAGCGAGAATGTGCCAGTGACGGCCGCCGCAACGGCAAACCGCATGCAGACAAGGCCGGATGCGTCGTTGAGCAGCGATTCCCCTTCGAGAATGTGCATCAACCGGGGAGGGATCGGCACGCGCGCCGCAATCGCCGAGACCGCGACCGGATCGGTCGGCGAAACAATGGCGGCAAGTGCGAAGGCGACCCCAAGCGGCATGGCCGGGATCATCCAGTGGATCAGAAGCCCGACGCCGACGACCGTGAACACCACGAGCCCGAGCGCCAGTTCCAGGATGACGCCCTTGTCGCGGAACAGCCCTTCCTTCGGAATGCGCCAGCCATCGAGAAACAGAAGCGGCGGCAGAAACAGCAGGAAAAAGATATCCGGTTCCAGCACCACACCATCGCCGGTGATCCCGGTGATCGCAGCCCCGAAGGCGATCTGGATCAGAGGTAGCGGAACGGGCAGCGGAAGCAGCCTGGAGATCGTGCCGCTGAGGATGACGGCAAGCAGCAGGACCAGGGCTATCGTGATACTGTCCATGGTTTTTCCATTCCCTGCTGTTCCAAATCAAGGCCCTGAATAGGAAAGCCGTCCACGCTAGGCAAGGGCGGAAACTGGCTGTTTGGCAGATGCGGGCATCATCTTCCTGCGCATAGGTTATGTTTTTCATCGGCCGCGGACTTGGAGAATTCGGCTGTGATTGCCGCCTCGTCATGTGTCGCAAACTGCCTGATTGTTTTGTGAATTTTGGATAAACTATATGGCGGGCGCATTTCAGATTTTGGCTCATACACCGGTCTATGTGTGGTTCGTGCTTGCCTATCTTGTCTGGCAGGGGGTGGCCGCGACAAGGACGAGAAAACGTCCACTTTGGCGACTTCTGATCGTCCCGCTTATCTTCATCTTGCTGGGCATCTGGCCTCTGATCGGAAGCTTGGCACTGGACATCAAGCTGGTCGCCATCTGGCTCGGTGCAATCCTCCTTTTCGCGTTGCCGGGCATCGTTACCGGCCCCTGGGTGATCGCTCGGGACGCATCACGCCGTACCGTGACGATCTCGGGAAGCATCGTGCCTCTCGTCAGGAACCTGACACTGTTCGCGTTGCATTATGCGCTTGCTGTCGCGCTTGCACTCAACCCTGATGGGGCTCAAATCCTTACCATGGCGGGCTTTGCGCTATCCGGAGGCTCGATCGGTTATTTTGCCGGCTGGGCGTTCGCATTGCGCCGGCACCTGCTTGATATCCCCATTACAAGGCATTCAGCTTAGCCCTGCGAACCGGGTGCCATGCCGCTCCGGCATCGAAGTGGGGCGAAACCGCAGCCTCTTGAACCCTGACGTTCCTGGGCGACGGGCCCTGCTTCCCAAGGTTACGAGCCTCTGGTTGGCCATGCGGCAAGTGCCTGTTCGGCAACCGCTTCCAGCGTCTCGCGGCTGAACCCGGCTTTGGCCTGTACAGCCATGCCGTGAAGTACGGCCATCAGATACGCCGCCAGCGCATCGGGTTTGGCCGTCTCGGGCAGGTCGCCTTCCGCCTTTGCCCGCTCCAGGCGCTCGCGAAACAGCGCTTCGCCGCGCGCGCGCACCTCGATCAGCATTTGCCGCACGGGTTCGGCACCATCCGACCCGGCCAGCAGGCCGGTGATGTTGAAACAGCCCGTATGCTTGGGATATCGCGTGTTGAGATCGATCGCATTGTACAGCATGTGAGCGGCGACTTCCCGCGACGTCGGTTTCTGAAGCGCATCCGGGATGTAGTCGAGATACCGCTCGTAGTAGCGGTCGAGCGCTTGGGCAAACAGCGCTTCCTTGTTGCCGAAGGCGGAATAAAGGGCAGGCCTCTCGACGCCGGCCGCCTCTGTAAGGTCGGTGTACGATGTTCCCTCGTAGCCCTTGCTCCAGAAGACGCACAGGATCGCATCCAGCGCCTTCTCCACGTCAAATTCGCGATGTCGTCCCATTCGATCAACTCAACCACATTTCGTAACGACCGTTATTAAACAGCTTGACGCTTGAGGTCAAATTTCATACCGATCGTTATCGTAATGGCCATTACGTAAATCAGCCTGGCGTCTCCCGACATTCGGAAACGCCTTCGTTTTTATGGAAAGGTTACCCATGTCGAAGACATTGAAGGGCAAGGTCGCTCTCGTTACCGGCGGCTCTCGCGGCCTTGGTGCAGCAATAGCGCAAGCGCTGGCGGAGGAGGGCGCCGACGTTGCTATCAGTTACGTCGCCTCTGCGGATAAGGCCGAGGCCGTGGTCGAGAAGCTGAAGGCAAAGGGCGTCCGTGCGCTGGCGATCCGAAGCGATCAGGCGGATATGGCAGCCGCCAAGCCGCTGGTGGACAAGGTCATCGCGCATTTCGGCAAGCTCGATATCCTCGTCAACAACGCGGCGATTGCAGTTCAGGGCAAGACCGTTGACGATCCCGCCCTCGATACGGTCAATCTCGATCGCCAGTGGCAGATCAACGTCTTGGGATCGGTTGCCGCGACTCGCGCCGCAGCGCCGGTTCTGACCGATGGCGGGCGGATCATCTTCATCGGTTCGCTATTTGGCACCCGCATACCGGTTTCGGGTGTTGCCGACTATGCAGGCAGCAAGTCGGCGCTTCTCGGTTACGCCAAGGGCGTGGCCCGCGATTTGGGCAGGCGCAACATCACCGTCAATGTTGTTCAGCCCGGTGTCATGCCCACCGACATGGCCAAGGGTGCTCTGGGCGACGAGGTGCCGGAAGCGCTGCTGGACATGCATCCGATCCGTCGTATTGCGACGCTCGAGGAAGTCTCGGCGCTCGTCACGCATCTTGCCGGCCCGAACGGCGGCTACATGACCGGCGGTATATTCGATATCGCGGGTGGCTTCGCGATCTGACGGGAAAGCCCGCAATACTGGCAGGCATTCGAAAGAGCGCCTGCCACCCCACCTTAATCTCGCCACAGGGTTGATATCATTGCATTCCGACCTGCAGCCGCCTGTCGTCGAAAGAAAATTGAGTGCCCGAAATACCGTCATCCGCGCGCGTGAAGCGGCGCGTCGTCCTGCATTTTCCCGGATTTGAACCGCTTGACGCGGAAAGGCACCGGGCCCGCTATGAAAGGGCGATGCAGAGGACTGCGGAACTCTGGGGGCTTGATGCAGATGTAGGCACTTTGCAGCAAGAGGACCGGCGAGCCTATTTCGACATCGAAACCAGCCGCCCGGAAGATGCTTGGCGAACATCGAGCCGTTTCTTCGTCTTCGATCACGGCGCGATCGTCGATCATCTGGGCGCGCGTCCGCTGGTCACCCGTCTGGCACAAGGTTTCCGCAGTGCTGCAGCCGTTGTCATCGAAGGCGGTGCCTTCGGTTATTTCCGCCATGCCTGGCGTTTCGGCCTGTTCTTCATCTTCCCGTTTCTTCTGGTCGGCCTCGGCATGGGGATCAGCCTTGCGCTGGCGACTTATCCGCTCTGGCTGGGCCTCGGCCTGTGGCAGCTCCCGCTCGGTATCGCCCTTGGCTACCTCTTTTTCGCAAAGTTGTTCATTCCCTGGTCGGACCGGTTCCACACCCTGCATCTGTTTTCCGATTGGGAGATGGCAGTTGCCGTGTCCCGTCTCGACAACGCCATCGTTAACGACTGGATAGAGGCCTCCACCCAAGCGGCAAGACAGGCCTTCGAGTTGCCGGCCGATGAATATGTCATCAGCTCCCACAGCATGGGTTCCAGCATGGCGGCCCAGACGATCGGCCTTCTGCTTGAGCGGGAACCAGAGCTGTTCGCCGGCAAGCGTGTGGTCTTCGTAACCCTTGGCGGCGCCACGCTTCAATGTGCGCTGCTGCGCTCGGCAAGCGTCCTTCGTGCCCGTGTCGGCTTAATCGCCGGTGCAAAAAATGTCACCTGGCTCGAAGTCCAGTGCCTGACCGATGTCATCAGCTTCTACAAATCCTCGGTCACCGCTCTGACCGGCCACCCGGATGCGCCTCAGCCGCGTCTGGTTTTCCTGAGGATCAAGAACATGCTGTTCGCCGATCGTTACAAGAGGATCAAGCTGGATTTCCTCAGGGTGCATCGCCAATATGTGCTGGCGTCGGATCGGCGCTCGAACTTCGATTTCGGCCTGATGACCGCCGGGCCGCTTGCGGCCGTAACCTTCAGGCGATTCTCCGGAGAATGGGGTCAGGACGCCGAGCTGGACTACCCGCAAGGAGCCGTGAACGGAGAGCTGCATTAACAAAATAGCGGCGTTTCCTCAAAGTTTTCCCGAAATAATTCAGCAGCTTCAGCATTTGGTAACCAGATTGGGTAACCATAACAGTCGATAAATTCGTTTTATGTATAGCGTAGCGAGTGTGATATGGCTGCTGTTCTTCCGCTGTCTGACCTGAAGCATCAGATCCGTCCCGACGCATGGGTTAACTCCATCATCAAGGGTGATTGCGTTGCAGCCTTGGAAGCGCTCCCGGATCATTCCGTCGACGCGATCTTCGCTGACCCGCCGTATAACCTCCAGCTCGGCGGCACGCTGCACCGCCCGGATCATTCGGTCGTCGATGCCGTCGATGACGAATGGGACCAGTTCGCCTCGTTTGAAATGTACGACGCCTTCACCCGCGCCTGGCTGCTCGCCTGCCGCCGCGTGCTGAAGCCGGCCGGCACGATCTGGGTGATCGGCTCCTACCACAACATTTTCCGCGTCGGCTCGATCATGCAGGACCTGAATTTCTGGCTGCTGAACGATATCGTCTGGCGCAAGGTCAACCCGATGCCGAACTTCAAGGGCCGCCGGTTCCAGAACGCCCATGAAACGATGATCTGGGCCAGCCGCGACGCCAAGGCCAAGGGCTATACCTTCAATTACGATGCGCTGAAGGCATCGAACGACGACGTGCAGATGCGCTCCGACTGGCTGTTCCCGATCTGCTCGGGCGGCGAACGTCTGAAGGGTGAGGACGGTAAGAAGGTGCATCCGACCCAGAAGCCGGAAGCGCTGCTCGCCCGTGTCATCATGGCTTCGACCAAGCCGGGTGATGTCATCCTCGACCCGTTCTTCGGTTCCGGCACGACCGGCGCCGTCGCTAAGCGCCTCGGCCGCAACTTCGTCGGTATCGAGCGCGAACAGAATTATATCGACGCAGCGTCTGCCCGTATCGAAGCGGTAGAGCCCCTCGGCAAGGCGGAACTGACCGTCATGACCGGCAAGAAGGCCGAGCCGCGCGTTGCCTTCAACGTGTTGATCGAAGCCGGTCTGCTAAAGCCCGGCCAGGTACTGACAGATGCCAAGCGCCGCCACAGCGCGATCATCCGCGCCGATGGAACCCTGGCATCCGGCGGTGATGCCGGCTCGATCCACCGGCTCGGCGCAAAGGTACAGGGCTTTGATGCCTGCAACGGATGGACCTTCTGGCACTTCGACGACGGCCAGTCCTTGCGTCCCATTGATGAACTTCGCGTCGTCATCCGCAACGATCTCGCCAAGCTGGACTGAACCACCAGTCCTTAGCCCCAACCTGGCCGAGATCTGAGAGTTCCTCTTTCGGTTTTGTACCTCTAGTCCTGAAAGAGGATAATGGCGTCCGGGTGGCTGTACCCGGACGCCATATTCATTTGTCGTTTCAGAAGAAGCGGGTCCGGCGAAGCCGGACGCGGTCGGCCAGAAGAGCGCAGTAGCTGGCCAGGTAGACGCCCTTCTCGGTCACGCTGATCCGCAATGATCCATCGGCCTCGAATGTCTCCGTTGTCGTATCCACCACGGCTCCATCCACATAGATGATCTCGACTTTGAGGCTTCTGCCTGTCCGGGCAAGTGTGACAGACTTGCGCAGCCCGTCCTCCATGTCGAAGGCGTAGTTTCGGGTAAAGTCTTCTTCGGACGTCTCCAAAGTCTGGGCAAGCTTTTCGGGATAAGGCATCAGGGCGGCGTCGCTATGAGCTGGCACATGGCTTTCCGGTCACCTGTTGCTAAGGTGAGCAGCTTAAATATGCGAAATCGACTTGCGGTTGTGACTGCGGCAACTAATCTGGATTGCAGTCATGGTCTGCGATTGGGAAAATCACCCGCAGACTAGTAAAAATATTTTCACCTGTAAACTGATTTCTACTCAGGGTTTTGGATGAAATGAGAATTCCACTCGAGGGGGATGTCGCGGCGAAGATAGAGGCCAAGCTGGCCAAGTTTTCGCGCGGATGGGCAAAGCTGGAACTGGATCCTCTGCGCCGCGCCACATCGTTCAAGGTTCTGGTGCTCTGCGAAATGCTGGGCGGCCGGACAAAGGCTGCCGAAGCTGTAGAACTGGCCGACAATACATTGGACAACTACCGCCACGGCAAGAAGGATCCGACATTTGCCAAATTGGAATTGATGGCGGAAAAGGCCGGTATCGCCGCTCGTTATCTCGGGGGCGAATGGTCGTTTGAAGATGACGCGATACGCATCAGTCTCGCCGCACCGGTAACATCATCTGGTTTCGCCGCGCCGCCCGGCCTAATGGACAACCCCTCTCAACCCTATGTCCACGGCTATGACGAGATCAGGCCATCGACGACTGCGGCAGCAACAGCGATCGAGAACTACTGGGCGAGATTGGGTCTCGATCCGGACACCGTCACCACATTGCTGGCCGAGGGAGACAGCATGCTCCCGACGATCGCCGACCAGTCGCCGGTCTTCGTCGATACCGGAGACCGTGATCTTGCCGATGGTGGCATCTATGCATTGCGGATCGACAATCGCCTGATCATCCGCCGTGTGCAGCGTCTGGTCGGGGGAGGGCTGCAGCTTCTAGCCGACAACAATGCCGCCTATCCGCCGCAAGAACTCGGTGAGACTGCATCGGCCGAACTCGAAGTCATCGGTCGCGTGCGCAGCACAGCCATCGCCTGCTGACGATAGCTGCGCCAAGCCGGGTTACTTAGACATCGATGCCGTGAGCGATGAGATCCTGCTTCAGCTTCTCCGCGCCGGTAAACTGCACGGCTTTCCAGCCTGCAGCGCGTGCGCCTTCGACATTCACCATCGTATCGTCGATGAAGATCGAGTTTTCGGGGGTGAGGCCGAAATCCTTCGCATGCCGCTCGTAGATCGCCACATCCGGCTTGATCAGGCCGATCTCACCCGAGACGGTGATACCGCGCGTCGCATTGAGGAATGGATACATCCTGCGCGCCTCGACAAACGTGTCGGCCGCAAAATTCGTCAGCATCGTCACGTCATGGCCCTTGTCGATCAGCCCGAGCATGATGGCGACGCTGTCGTCATAGGAATGCGAGACCATTTCGGGCCAGTATTTGCGGAAGGCGCGGATATGTTCCTCCCGCTCGGGATACTGGGCAATCAGCAGAGCTTCTGCGTCTTCCCACTTGCGGCCGCGGTCCTGCTCCAGGTTCCAGTCATGGGTGCAGACATTCTGGAAAAACCATTTCCGCTCTTCGGCATCGGGAATGATGCGCGAAAACGGCAGGTTGGGATCGTAGTGAATGAGAACCTTGCCGATATCGAAGACGATGTGGTCGATCTTGTCTGCCATGATGTTTCCTGCGGTCAGTGTTTTGCAAAGGCTGTCGGAATAGCCTGAGTGATTACCTTTTTCATGACAGTCGGCAAAGCCTCGTCATCGAGCTTTTCGATAGGCACCCACCAGCCTGTCGGCTCTTTACCGGCAGGAATCCGCGTGCGGAAAACCGAAAGCCTCAGTTCGAAATGGGTGAAGACGTGGGTAATGGCGCCGCACGGATGCCAATCCGAGTCGAAGGGTGCATGGTCGATGTCGGTTCCGCCGTCGATCCGCGCTGTCCATGCGGTGGTCGGCACTTCCGTCATTCCGCCGAGCAGGCCGGTTTCGATGCGCCGTCTCAGCAAGATCTCGCCATTCTCTGTCACGGCGACGAAGGCAGCGCCGACGCGGACCGGCTTTTCCTTTTTCGCCGCCTTGACCGGAAAACGCTCCGGCTCGTGTTCCGCCAGCGCCAGACAGTCATCGCGGAAGGGACAGAGCGCGCAGGCAGGGCGCTTCGGCGTGCAGATCGTGGCCCCCAGGTCCATCATCGCTTGGGCGAAATCCCCGGGCCGGTCGGTCGGCGTCAGTTCGCGCACCCTGGCTTTCATCTCGGGCTTGGAGCCGGGTAGTGGCGCATCGATCGCATAGAGGCGCGAAATCACCCGCTCGACATTACCGTCCATGACGGCCGACGGCCGGTTGAAGGCGATGGCGGCGACAGCTGCGGACGTGTAGTCCCCGATACCGGGAAGCGCGCGCAGTCCCTCTTCGGTATCAGGGAATATGCCGTGATGGTCGTTGGCTACCGCTTCGGCGCATTTCTTCAGGTTGCGGGCGCGGGCGTAATATCCGAGCCCCGCCCAGGCGGCCATCACGTCCTCCGAAGGCGCTGCCGCCAGATCGGTTACCTTGGGCCAGCGCTCCAGGAATTTTGTAAAATAGGGTTTGACCGCCTGAACGGTCGTCTGCTGCAGCATCACTTCCGACAGCCAGACATGATAGGGATCGGCCCGTTTCCCGGCCGTCGCCGCCGACGGGCTGACGCGCCACGGTAGTTCCCGGTGATGGCGGTCATACCAGGAAAGCAGCTTATGTGCATGGGTGAGCGTGGGTATCGGGGATAACGTATCGAGCATCGTTTGCCGTTTTAGGGGTGTGTGCCCTATACTTGGAAGATGAATGCGCCGGCATCAAGGACGGCTCAAGCCTGTGGGGCCGGTTATCCAGCGATGAATTATCCATCCAAGAAGACGCCATTTATCCGCAAGGGTGCAAACCAGATCGCCGAGATCGCCAATGGCATCATCGATCCGGTGCTGGCCAAGCGCGCCGGCATCTCGACGGCGCTTCTCGGTTCCTGGGACGAAATCGCCGGCGAAGAATTCGCCGATTGCACCCGGCCGGAAAAGATCACCTGGGCCCGCAATGACGGTTACCGGGACGATGGTTATACGCCCGGCGTGCTGACGATTGCCTGCGAGGGCGCACGTGCGCTGTTTCTCACCCACGCCCAGGGCGAACTGATCGGCCGTATCAACAGCTTCTTCGGTTTTCCGGCCGTGCGCCAGATCCGCATCGTCCAGAAGCCGGTTTCGCCGCAACTCAAGCATCCGCGCACGCCGCGCCCCTTGAAGGGCGAGCCGGCCCGCAAGCTGCACGACATGATGGAAGGCATCGAAAGCGAGGCGCTGCGCAAGGCGGTCGAGCGTTTGGGCACCGCAGTGATGCAGCAAAAGCGCACACGTTGAGGTGAAGCCGGGCTTAAGCCCAGGTTTTCCCAGCTTTCGTCACAATTCTTTGAAGTAAGTTACCTATCGGCAACTTGCCGAGGATTGAGCGCCGGGATACGGAGGTTCCAATCTTTTCTTATTTGCTCTCAAACGGGTGTCCTATGCTTTTGAACGATATGACCATGACCAGGCGCGCGCTTCTCGGCGGTGTTGCCGTCACAGCGCTCGCTCTTGCCTTTCCGCTCGGCGTTACCGATGCTCTCGCTCAGGAAAAGCCGGAATCGCAGGGCGATGTCGACATGGCTGCAGCGCTGAAGCCCGGCACCCTGCCGGAAATGGCGCTCGGCAGTGCCGATGCCCCGATCAAGGTCATCGAATACATGTCGATGACCTGCCCGCATTGCGCAAACTTCCACAACGTCACCTTCGACCCGATCAAGACGAAGTATATCGATAGCGGCAAGGTGCAGTTCATCATCCGCGAATTCCCGTTCGATCCGGTCGCAACCGCCGCCTTCATGCTGGCACGCAGCAACCCGCAGAAGCCGGAAGAGCTGGCAACGCCGGAACAGTATTTCGCGATGGTCTCCATGCTGTTCAAGCAGCAGCGCGCCTGGGCGGCTCCAGCCGACAAGGATGTCCGCAACGCGTTGATGCAGACGGTCAAGATTGCCGGTTACACACAGCAGACTTTCGAAGCCTGCTTGACGAACCAGAAGCTTCTCGATGAAATCAATGCTTCTGTGAAGCGTGGCGCGGATGAATTCGCCGTCAACTCCACGCCGACCTTCCTGATCAACGGGAAGAAGTATTCTGGGGACATGTCGGTTGAATCCATGTCGGCGCTTTTCGACAGCATCTGATAACGCTCTCTCCATCGGGAGAGTGAGGGGCGCAGCATGAAGTTCAACAAGCTGCGCCTCGTCGGTTTCAAGTCCTTTGTCGAACCGACCGAATTTTTCATCGAGCGCGGCCTGACCGGAGTGGTCGGGCCGAACGGCTGCGGCAAGTCCAATCTTGTCGAAGCGCTGCGCTGGGTGATGGGCGAAAATTCCTACAAGAACATGCGCGCGTCCGGCATGGACGACGTCATCTTTTCTGGCTCCGGCAATCGACCGGCCCGTAACACCGCCGAAGTCGGCCTCTATCTCGACAATTCCGATCGCACCGCCCCTGCAGCTTTTAACGATGCCGACGAGATCCAGGTCACCCGCCGGATCGAGCGCGAGAATGGCTCCGTCTATCGCATCAACGGCAAGGAAAGCCGTGCCAAGGATGTGCAGCTTCTTTTCGCCGATGCCTCGACCGGCGCCCGCTCGCCCTCCATGGTCGGGCAGGGCAGGATCGGCGAACTCATCAACGCCAAGCCGCAGGCTCGTCGGCAATTGCTGGAAGAGGCCGCCGGCATCTCCGGCCTGCATTCGCGCCGCCACGAGGCGGAACTTCGCCTGCGCGCCGCCGAGACCAATCTCGAGCGTCTCGAAGATGTCGTCGTCCAGCTGGAAAGCCAGATCGAAAGCCTGAAACGTCAGGCCCGACAGGCAAACCGCTTCAAGTCGCTGTCGGCCGATATCCGCGCCCGCGAGGCGATGCTTCTGCATATCCGCTGGGTCGAGGCCGAGCAGGCGGAGCTGGAAGCCCAGACCGCGCTGAACCAGATCACCGTCACGGTAGCCGAAAAGGCGCAAGGCCAGATGGAGGCGGCCAAGGATCAGGCCGTCGCCAGCCTCAAACTGCCGGAACTGCGCGAGGAGGAGGCGAAAGCCGGTGCCGCCCTGCAGCGCCTGCAGATCGCCCGAAGCCAGCTGGAAGAGGAGGCCGGACGACTGCTCAAGCGCCGCGACGAGCTGACCCGGCGCCTGGCGCAACTGGCCGAAGACATTCGCCGCGAGGAACAGCTCGCCGCCGACAATACGTCTTTCCTTGAAAAACTGGACGAGGAAGAAGCCGAGCTGAACGACATGCTGGCGGATAGTGGTGCCGAAAGCGCCGATCTCGGCGAAGCATTCGAGGCGGCAGGCGCAGCCCTTACTGAGAGCGAGCAACTGCTGGCGACGATCACCGGTGAGCGCGCCGAAGCCGCCGCCGGTCGCAACCAGCTCGAACGTCTGATCCGTGATCTTTCAGAACGTCGTCAGCGCCTCGATCGCCAGCGGCAGGATGCGGCGGCCGAACTCGATGCCGTTTCCGAACGGCTCGGCGCACTTGATGACCCGGAGGAAAAGGCGGAACTGGTCGAAGCCGCCGAGATGGCGCTGGAGGATGCTACTGCCGCTGCCGAAGAGGCCGAAGCCGCACTCAACTCCACCCGCTCTGCGGAAGTCTCCGCGCGCCGTCCGGTGGAGGATGCAAAGACCAAGGTCAACGGGCTGGAGACCGAAGCCCGCACGATCAGGAAGATGCTCGCTGCCGGCGCCGCCTCAGGCGACTACGTGCCGGTTGCCGAAATGATCCATGTCGAGCGCGGTTACGAGGCGGCGCTTGGGGCAGCTCTCGGGGACGATCTCGAAAGCCCGGTCGATGACGCGGCCCCCAGTTATTGGTCGGTGACCGGTGACAGCTCCGACGATCCGCGCCTGCCGGATGGCGTCGAGCCGCTGTCGGCCCGTGTCACCGCCCCGCCGGAACTTACTCGCGCATTAGCGCAGATCGGGATCGCCTCTGCCGGTAACGCGCAGAGCCTGATGGCATCGCTGAAGCCCGGCCAGCGGCTTGTGACCAAAGAGGGTGCTGTCTATCGCTGGGATGGCCATGTCACCGGATCGGAAGCACCCGGAGCGGCTGCACTGCGCCTGTCGCAGAAGAACCGCCTTTCCGAACTCGAAGCCGAGATCGACGAAGCCCGAGATGTTCTGGCCGAATGCGAAAGCCTGCTCGCCGATGCCGTCGCCGAGATCGCAACGAGCGAGCGGCTGCTTGCCGATGCTCGCGACCGGGTGCGGCTTGCCACACGTCAGGTTGCCGATGCCCGTGAGGCGCTGGCCGCTGCGGAACGCGCCTCAGGCGATCTCATGCGTCGCCGCGATGTGGTCACCGAGGCGCTCAATCAGGTCGATACGCAAATTGAGGATGTCGATGTTCAGGGCGAAAACGCCCGTATCGAACTCGAAAATGCCCCGGACCTGTCGGATCTCGACAATCGCCTGCGTGACCAGCAGGCCACTGTTGCAACCGATCGTGGCCGGCTGGCCGAAGCGCGTGCCCGCTATGAAGGCCTGAGCCGAGAACTCGAAGCCCGCAAGCGCCGTATCGCTGCCATCGCCCAGGAACGCTCGTCCTGGAAGGCCCGCGCCGATAGCGCCGCCGCCCATATCGACAGCCTGCGCGAGCGCAAGGAAGAGGCGCGTGACGAGATCGTCGAGCTGGAAGCCGCGCCCGAAGAGGTCGACGATCGTCGCCGCAGCCTGATGTCCGAACTGCAAAAGGCGGAGGCTGCGCGAAAACTCGCAGCTGACGAACTGGTCATTGCTGAAACTCGCCAGCGCGAAGCGGACCAGCGTGCCGCAACCGCTCTTTCTGAGCTTGCCGATGCGCGCGAAAAACGCGGGCGTGCCGAGGAGCGACTGGTTTCCGCAGCCGAAAGGCGCCACGAGAGCGAACAGCGTATTCGCGAGGCCTTGAATGTCTCGCCGCCGGAAGTCCTGCGCCTCACCGGCCTGCAGCCGGGCCAGCCTGTTCCGGATATCCGCGCCATCGAACGCGAGGTCGACCGCCTGAAAATGGAGCGCGAGCGGCTCGGCGCCGTCAATCTGCGTGCCGACGAGGAGCAGAAGGAACTTTCCGACAAGCTTGCGACGCTCATCCGCGAGCGCGACGACGTGGTCGACGCGATCCGCAAGCTGCGTGGTGCCATCCAGAGCCTCAACAAGGAAGGTCGCGAGCGCCTGATTGCCGCTTTCGATGTGGTCAACACCCAGTTTCAGCGCTTGTTCACCCACCTTTTCGGCGGCGGTACGGCAGAATTGCAGCTGATCGAATCCGAGGATCCGCTGGAAGCCGGGCTTGAAATCCTCGCCCGCCCACCCGGCAAGAAGCCGCAGACGATGACGCTTCTCTCAGGCGGCGAACAGGCATTGACGGCGATGGCGCTGATCTTCGCCGTCTTCCTTACCAATCCCGCTCCGATCTGCGTTCTGGACGAAGTGGATGCGCCGCTCGACGACCACAATGTCGAGCGCTACTGTAACCTGATGGACGAAATGGCCGCCTCGACCGAGACACGCTTCGTCATCATCACCCATAATCCGATCACCATGGCGCGCATGAACCGGCTCTTCGGCGTGACAATGGCAGAGCAGGGTGTTTCCCAGCTGGTTTCGGTCGATCTCCAGACCGCTGAGCTGCTGCGTGAGGCGAGCTAAAAAAACGAGAGTTTTTTGCGCCATAATTGATTGTAGTCACATATACGTTGTTTCACCCATATAGGGGATGCGCGGGATGTGGTATATGGCTATGCAGAATTACGGATTCGGCGGGGGCTGGGGGGCGTCTTTGGGCGCAAAGGCCATTCGGCGAATATGTACCCCCCGCGTGGGTTTCCTGTCCTACGCGGAAGGCTTTGCGGGGCCGAGTGTGATCCGGCCCCGCAAAGCTTTTATCTCTCCCGTCTTCGGATTCACCTCCAAATTGCGCCAAATTGCCTGTTGCATAATGCTGCAGCGCACATAATCCTGCCGCCATGATTTCCCAAGCTGTTGCAAAAGCTCTGAATTTCAGAGAAAAATGCGCGGGGAGGCAGGAATGGCAAAACGGGTTTACTGGTTCGGCGGTGGTAAGGCAGAAGGCGGCGCGGTGGATATCGCATTGCTGGGCGGCAAAGGGGCACATCTCGCCGAAATGGCGAGCCTTGGCTTGCCGGTCCCCCCGGGGCTGACCATTACCTGTGACTGCTGCCACGAATTTTTCCGCAATGGCAAAAAGATCTGCGACGACCTGAAGGCTGATGTTCTGGCCGGGCTGAAAGCGGTTGAAAAGGAAACCGGTCGCATCTTCGGCGGCAGTGAAAGGCCACTGCTTCTTTCCGTCCGTTCCGGATCGCGCGCCTCCATGCCCGGCATGCTGGACACGGTCCTCAATCTTGGCCTCAACGACGAAACGGTGCAGGCGCTCGGCCATGATGCCGGCGACGCCCGTTTTGCCTGGGACAGCTATCGTCGCTTCATCCAGATGTATGCCGATGTCGTCATGGGCCTCGACAACGAAATTTTCGAAGAGGTGCTGGAAGACGAGAAGGGTCGCCTCGGTCGCCAGCACGATACCGATCTGTCGGCCGTCGAATGGCAGCATATCGTCACGCTCTACAAGCGCCTGATCGAGGACGAACTGGACGAGAGTTTTCCGCAGGACCCGCATGTCCAGCTATGGAAGGCGATCGCAGCGGTTTTCTCCAGCTGGCACAACGCCCGCGCCGTGACCTACCGCACGCTCCATCGCATCCCCGAAACCTGGGGCACGGCCGTCAACGTCCAGGCCATGGTCTTCGGCAATCTCGGTTCGACTTCCGCCACCGGCGTTGCCTTTACCCGCAACCCGTCCACCGGCGAAAAGGCCCTGTACGGCGAGTTTCTCGCCAATGCGCAAGGCGAGGATGTCGTCGCCGGTATCCGCACGCCCCAGTCGATCACCGAGGAAGGCCGGCTTGCATCCGGCTCTGAAAAGCCGTCGATGGAAAAGCTGATGCCCGAGGCGTTTCAGGAATTCCGCGGCATCTGCGATCGTCTCGAACAGCATTATCAGGATCTTCAGGACGTAGAGTTCACCGTCGAGCGCGGAAAACTCTGGATGCTGCAGACGCGAACGGGAAAGCGCACGACCAAGGCCGCCATGCGGGTTGCCGTGGAAATGGTCGAGGAGGGGCTGATCTCGGAAGAACAGGCGGTCTGTCGCATCGACCCGCCGTCGCTGGATCAGCTTCTGCATCCGACCATCGATCCGCGCGTCCCCCGCCACCAGATCGGCTCCGGCCTTCCCGCCTCGCCGGGGGCGGCGACCGGCGAGATCGTTTTCACCGCTGAACAGGCGGTCGCGGCGGAAGCCGAAGGAAAACGTGTCGTGCTCGTGCGCATCGAGACCAGCCCGGAAGACATTCACGGCATGCATGCGGCAGAAGCGATCCTGACGACACGCGGCGGCATGACCAGCCATGCGGCGGTCGTTGCGCGCGGCATGGGTATCCCCTGCGTCGTCGGCGCGGGCTCGATGCGGGTCGATCTGCGCAACGAAACCCTGACCGGAGCCGGCGGCGTGACGCTCAGAAAAGGCGATATCGTTACCGTTGACGGTTCATCAGGTCAGATCCTCAAGGGCCGCGTCGCCATGCAGCAGCCGGAACTCTCCGGTGACTTCGGAAAGCTGATGGCCTGGGCCGACAGGGCGCGCCGGATGCAGGTCCGCACCAATGCCGACACCCCTCAGGATGCGCGCTCGGCCCGCTCCTTCGGGGCGGAAGGTATCGGTCTTTGCCGTACCGAACACATGTTCTTCGAAGGTGACCGCATCCACGCGATGCGCGAGATGATCCTTGCCGAAGACGAGGCGGCGCGCCGTGCTGCTCTGGCAAAACTCTTGCCGCTGCAACGTTCGGATTTCACTGAGCTTTTCACCATCATGCACGGCCTGCCGGTAACCATCCGCCTGCTCGATCCGCCGCTGCATGAATTCCTGCCCAAGACGGAAGCCGAGATCGACGATGTCGCGCGTGCGATGGGCATGTCCGCCGATTTTCTTGCCCGCCGCATCGATGCGATCCACGAATTCAACCCGATGCTCGGCCATCGCGGCTGTCGCCTTGCAATCTCCTATCCGGAGATCGCCGAAATGCAGGCGCGAGCCATTTTCGAGGCCGCAACCGAAGCGGCCAAGGCGACCGGCGAGCCGGTGGAGCTGGAGATACTGGTACCGCTGGTCAGCCTCCGGGCAGAGCTCGATTACGTCAAGGGCGTCATCGATGCCGTTGCCCGCGATGTCTGGAAAGAGACCGGCATGGAGATCGGTTATCTGGCCGGCACGATGATCGAGCTGCCGCGTGCCGCGATCCGCGCCCATGTCATTGCCGAAACCGCCGAGTTCTTCTCCTTCGGTACCAACGACCTGACCCAGACCACATTCGGCATGTCGCGCGATGACGCAGCAACCTTCATCCCGACCTATCAGCGAAAAGGGATCATCGAGCACGACCCCTTCGTCTCGCTGGATTTCGATGGCGTCGGCGAACTGATCCAGATTGCCGCCGAGCGCGGCCGCAGAACCAAGCCTGATCTCAAGATGGGTATTTGCGGCGAACATGGCGGGGATCCGGCATCGATCCATTTCTGCGAAAACGCCGATCTAGACTATGTGTCCTGCTCGCCCTTCCGTGTGCCGGTGGCGCGCCTCGCTGCAGCCCAGGCCGCTATCGCCAAGCGCAACGCCTGACCCTTCAGCCGTGAAGGGCGCTCAGGATGGCGTGAACTTGGCCGTTCATGTTAGTATGCCCCTGGCGGAAAACCTGGGGAGGGGACGATGCCGAATCTCGATCATGTCAACATCCACACCCGCGATGCGGCTGTGATGATCGATTTTTTGACGACGCTTCTTGGCGTGGAGGAGGGGTATCGCCCGCCTTTCAGCATGCCGGGCCACTGGCTCTATCTCGAAGGCCATCCGGCCATCCATCTGAATGTCGTGGAGCGCCCGGAGGATTTTCCGCAAGGCATGCTCAACCACGCAGCCTTCGCCTTTTTCGATCGGAACGATGCGATCAGCCGGGCGACGGCGACCGGTTATCGTCTCGAACACGATGAGATACCGGGGGCAGGTATCGGTCAGATATTCGTCTATGGCCCCGAAGGCATCAGGATAGAGCTGCAGTACAGGCAGTAGCGGGTCTTACGGTCTGTGAACGATCACGCGCCGTTCGACCACGATCGGTGAGTGCCAGAACATCTGGTCGTTGCGTTCCATCATCGAGCGGGTCTGTGCGCGTCGGTCGAGTTCGATATCGAGCAGGCATCGCGCCATGGCATCCGTTTTGGCGCGAAAACCGTAGCCTGCGCAGGTGCGCTCGTCGGCCGCTCGCCGCTCCTCCGGTGTCATCGTCTGGCACGAGGCCAGAATGAGAAGCAGTGCCGAGGGGATGAGAATTCGGGAAAGACGCATGGTCATGCTCCATCAGGTCGCACGGACGAGCCGCGAACAGGTATGTAGAGCATTCGACGATGAAATGCGCGGGGCATGAAAAAAATCGAGGTGGAAAAACCGGCAGCAGAGGGCGTCAGCAGTGGCCCATGAAGCTTTGAGATTCCATTCTTGCGACACCTGTCCTACACAGTCTTGATTGTTTCGTCCGGAGCTTGCGCCGCAAAATGACTGTCCGTTTCGTCCGGCCCGTTTCCCAATCCGCCTATCTTGGCCAGCGGTTGGCTTTGTCGGCATTGCTGCTGTTCGTGATTGTGGCTCTTGCCCATCGTTTCGGCCCGTTGAACGAACCGGATTTCCTGGCGCTTCTGTTCCTGTCCGCAGCCATCGCTGCCGTATCCCTGCCGCTTTCGCTCGTTGGCCTTGTTCGCTTGTGGCAGGTTGGGGCCGATGGCGGCGTTGCGGCCATGAAGGGGCTGATCTATGCGGCATTGCCGCTTGGCACAGTCGCTTATGGGGCCGTGCAATATTATGCGAAGCCGGCAATCTACGACATTTCTACCGATCTGGCTGATCCGCCGGCTTTTATCTCCGAATTGCATTTCGCCCAGCGCTGGCTTCCCAGACCCCCGGTGCCTGCGGCAGGCGAGCGGCGTGCCCAGTTCGCAGCTTACCCGGGTTTGATCGGCAGGCGGTATGAGGGTGCGCTTGACCGTGTTTATGATGGCGTCCGCAAGGCATCCCTGTCCGCCAGAATTGCGATTGCAAAGACCAACGGGCTTTCGCTGGTCGAGCCTGACCGGACCGAGCGAAGCGCGCCGAAAGATGACCAGGCGCCGGTCCCCGATATCGCACCAGTGCCGGTGCCACGGCCCGAACCATCACTGGATGGCGCTGTCGGCAATCCGACCGAGGTCGTGTTGCAGGGGGCGACCCGCACATTGATCGCCGGATTGCGTTTCGATGTTGTCATCCGTTTGCGCGAGGATGCCGAAACGACCTTTGTCGATATCCGTGTCGTCTCTCGCTATGGGCCGCATGATCTCGGTTTCGGTGCGGAGATCGCCGAGGATTTTCTCGACCGCCTCGACGCCGAACTGCTCGGGCTCTCTGGCGGCTAAAGTCGCAACCGGATTGCGTAAGCAATGCGACAGGCAATTCTGTCAGACCGGCCGATAGATTCCGTGCAGCGAGGGTGGCCCATCGGTTGCTACCCTCCCTTTTTCAAGAAGGTCTTCGATATGGGCAAGAACCGAAAGCGCTGCCGCGCCATGCAGCTTGGGATCGGTCTTCACGTAGATGGCCTTGACCATGTCGGCGATCAGTCTGTCGCCGGCCAGAATGCGTTCCATCACGGCTCGCTCCCGCATACGTCGATGGGTCCGCAAACCCCGCAGGAATGAAGCAGGCTCGCGCACCGGGCCGCCATGGCCGGGGAAATAGATCCGGTCCTTGCGGGCCAGCAGCTTTTCGACAGAAGCCATGAAATCGGCCATGGATCCGTCCGGGGGCGCAACGATCGTCGTTGCCCAGGCCATCACGTGATCGGCCGAAAACACGATGCCGGTATCCTTCAGTGCGAAGACGGAATGGTTCGCCGTGTGGCCGGGCGTGTGAATGGCCGAAAGCGCCCATCCATCGCCTTCGATCACCTGCCCGTCGGCAATCGCGATATCCGGCAGAAATTCCGTATCGGCGCTTTCCGAAAAAGGATTGATCTCCCCTTCATGCAACGGCCGTGCCGCGCGATGTGCGCCTTCTGCAACCGTTGACGCACCCGTGGCGTCCTTCAGGCGCGCTGCCAGCGGCGAATGATCTCTGTGTGTATGGCTGACGAAGATATGGCTGACTTCCCGACCGTTGATGGCCCGCATCAGCGCATCGAAATGCGCTTCGTTGTCGGGGCCGGGATCGATGACGGCCAGCGAGGATTTGCCGACGATGTAACTGTTGGTGCCGTAAAAAGTGAAGGGGGAGGGATTGTTGACGGTCAGTCGCTGAACGTCCTGCGCAATCGGAACGGCATGGCCGTAGTCCGGTGAGAATTCGGTGTCGAAATCGATATCGCTTGCCATGCCTTGCGTCTTGCCAGCCTTTTCCTTCGCCATATCCCGCTTTATTCCAAAAACTATCGCAAGGAAAATAGCCGGATGAACGAAGATAGCCGTTGAGGGCGGGATAAAGCTTTGCTAGAGGAAGCGCCTGCCGTGCGGCATCTTCATGCGGTCACGGAAGTGTTGGGGCGTCGCCAAGCGGTAAGGCACCGGTTTTTGGTACCGGCATTCCCAGGTTCGAATCCTGGCGCCCCAGCCATATTTCAGCAAAATGTGTTAGTGACCGAGGAATCCATCCGCCGGATCTGTCGCAGCACGCGATAGGGCATGCTGGCCTTGGTAACGATATAACGGGGCGATGTCTTGCCGCCGAAGCCGGAGAACAGCAGGATCGAGCCCGCGTTGACGATCCCGTCGAAATCGAAGACACGGCCCATAGCCGCAGCAGACTGGATCGCGTTCCAGAGCAGAAGCGGTACGACGCCGTTGCCGGCATCCGGTGCGCGGGTCGACATCAGGTAATAATAAGTGCTGTTGTCGAAGACACAGAAAATCGCCGCCTTCGGCCTGCCGGTTGCGCTCTCTCGTGCGACCCAGATGTGGCCGCGTCCGCGAGTGACCGCCTGGATCGCGACTTCCTTGCAAACGCCGAAATCGATATTGGCCTGCAGGCTCTTTTCTTCGAGATGGGCCGCAGAAAGGTGGAAGAAGGCTTCCGGATCCGAACTTTCATGAACGTCGAAATTCTCCGCGGCCCGGCGGATGACATTGCGTGTCTTGTCGCGCATCGCCTTCCAGATTACGGCGTCCGGGTAGGGCTCTATTTCGAAAGTGAACTGAACCTGGACATTGTAGCCCTGTGCCTGAAAGGGCAGGGCGTCACATACGCCGCGATGCATCTTCTGACGGAAGGATGAAAGCGGCGGGAGTTTGCGGATAAGTTCCTGCGTGATCGAATGGCGTTTGACATAGCGATTGGCTTCGCTGCCGCCGCCGTCGTCGATGCCCGGGCCGAGAAAATGCGTCAGCGTCGGCATGTTGCTGCTCGTCAGGCCGTATCGGGAATTGACCATATAGGGAAGGCGCCCGACCGTTCGTCCGCCATCGGTCACCTCGACGAAATCGACCCGCCCGCGTGTGGCAGCTTCCAGCCACCATTGTTCGTGGAATATTGTCGGCGTCAGCTTGTTGAACGCCATCTCTGCTGCCGCTTTTAACTGGCCCTGTTGGTCAATACTCTTGCTACGCGTGATCATCGAACCTAGCCTCAGTACTATAGATTCTGAACTATGCCTGCTGAGTGGGTATCTGTCGGAGTTATTTGCATTGTATTTGCGGCGTCATGTTAAACGAAAATTAATTAATGTGAATAAGAGCATTCATATTTATTGATTCAAGTTTAATTGCTGCGCTGCAAATAAAATAGATCGAGCGGCAAAGTAAAAATATTAATTCGCTGAATCAATAGCTTGTCGACTGGCCTGTAGCGGCTGTCGGCGAGGTTTCGTCGGAGGAAATCTAGATCGCTTCGGGTTCTAGGCCTGCTGCTCAGGCAAAAAGGCACAGGTTGTGGGGGGGCAGGTGAGTGAAACCTGCCGCGTCCTTGCTTCAGAGCGGGATAGGGTGGTCGCCGAAAAATATGGATCAGACAGCCTGACGCGTCGCGCCGATGAATTTCGGTTTTGCCATGGCGGACCGGTAGACCGCCGTCGTTTCCAGGGCGACGCGTTCTATGGTCAGGTTGTCGATGCGAATCTGGCTCTTTTCCTGCCATTCGCGAAGAGTGGCGGGATCGGCAAGGAGGTTGGCAAGGGCTGCGGCCAGCATCTCCGGTGCCGATGGAGGCACGAGTATGCCGGCTTCGCCGAATTCCAGCAACTGCGGAATCCCGTCGACCTTTGTCCCAATGATGGCGCAGCGCGCCTCGCGCGCCTCGGAAATCACCAGAGGCGCAGGATCGGCAAGCGACGGCAGGACGAATATGTCGGCCGCCAGCATGTAAGGATAGGGATCGTCGAGCGAGCCGACGAAGGTGATTGCGTCACCGCAGCCCGTCTGCCTCGCCAGTTCCCGGTATTCTTCGCCCATAGGGCCGCTGCCGACGATGAAAAGCCGCGCTGCGGGATATGTGGCGTGAACAATCTTGAACGCCTGTATGAGGTCCACGACCCCCTTGCGCGGGTGTAACCCGCCAACGAATAGGATGCTCGGATGCGCAAGATCGGCAGGAGCCGCTTGCCTGTTGGCAAAACGTGCAGTGCCGATCGTGCCGTTGAGCACGACATGCAGCTTTTTCGCCGAAATTCCGCGCTGCTGCATGGAGCGACTGACGGATTCGCTGACGGCGATCACCCGGGTGCCGAGCCCCATCAGGATGGCGCTTTTTTCAAATTCATTGTGAACGGTGGTGACCAGCGGAATCCCGGACAGCTTGCAGACCGGATAGGCCAGTACGGCGCTCGTCATCATATGCGCATGGATGACATCAGGTTTCCACTCGTTGACATGACGTTTCAATGTCGCGACCGAGCGGACGACCGTCAGCAGTCTCCGTTCGTGATCGACGATGCGGGTCGCTACATGGTTGCTTGCCAGCAGCTCGTCGAAATCGCCGCCGCCGCTGGCGATGCATACCTCATGACCGAGCCTTCTTTGCTCGCATGCGAGATCGACTGCTGCATGGACATGTCCGTTCAGCCGGTAGGTGTGGTTAAGAAGATGCATGATACGCATGTTCGGTTACTATCCGCTTTTACATGGAATAAGCTCAAGTCTCTTGTCGTGCCGTTCCCGATGGTCCGGATTATCTGCGGGTTCCGGGTGACGGTACCCCAAAGCCCGTTCCGCTTCCAATGTCGAAACTCTGGCTGTCGGTTGATAGTTGAATGCGCCGTGGCGTCCGAAGGATTCGATCCCGAACTGTCTCAGTCGATCGATTTGCCGGGCAGCTTCCGCCGGCGCGCCGTGCGTATAGATCGGATAGGCGTTTTTAAGAACCTGGCCGCCCTCCAGCTTCAGGTCGCCGTTAAATATGGCGTTGCTGGCAACATGCGCCCTGAATTCCGCTTCTGCAAGTTCAATGCTGGTGATCGTGTCGTTGCTGACGACCTCGACAGCGAAATATTCGCGGCCGTCATTGCGGCTATAGAAATCGGAATAGATCGTCAGCCGCTTCCATGCTGCTTCATAGGAGAAGTTGTAAAGGATGGATTGGGTAAACCCGCGATCGCCCGAGAAGCTGAAATAGAGACTGATAAGCGTGATTGTCTCCAGCGACTTTTCCTGTTCCAGCCCGCAAAGTCGAAGCATGATGTTGATCGGCATGGTCGAGATCACTCGCGCAGCCGCTATTGTCTTGCCTTGTGCTGGCGTTACGATGAACTGTTCATCTTCCTTGGCCACCTTGGATATCGGCGTGCCAAGCCTGAAGGTGACCCCGTTTTCGATGAGGCCTTTCTTGGCTGGCTCGTAAAGGACCGCATAGCCTTCCTTCGGTCTTGCCAGTTGCTTGTTCTTTAGATGCGGCAATTTCCTCTGGCGCATTTTCCGGAGCAAGCCTCGCAGCGACGAGTGCTCCTTGATCCACATCATGCGCTTTTCGGCCAGTTCCAGGTCGATATGTTCGGGTGGAACGCCGTAAAAGCGCGCCATATAGTTTTCCAGCCCCGAACGCTTGAGGAGGTAGCCGCCGATCCAGAACCTGGCGAAATCCTTGGCGTTGCGCAGCCGACGGCGCCAGATCCGCGCATGGATGATGGAGAGGACAATTCGGCAGATGCCGGCCGGCCCGGCGCCAAGGATGTCATCGACGATCGAAATCGGGTAGCGCGTAATCTGCCTCTGAGGATTAAGCCTTCCCCAAGTCGGATGGACATGAACGTAATGTTCGAGCAGTTCCGGAAAATGCTTGAGCAGTGGAGAGTCATCCTGAAAGATCAGGCTGCCGATGTCGAAGGTGAAGCCATTGGCCGACCAGTCGATGTGGTTCCCGCCAATGTGTTGATATTCGTCGATAATCGCAATGCGCGCGCTGTTTTGTCGAAGGAGTACCGATGCAGCAACGAGGCCGGTTATGCCCGCGCCCAGGATGATTGCATCATAGACGTCAGCCTCGGATGCCGTTTCCGGCTGCAACTTGTAAGAATCAAGCATCGATTCTCCCTCATAGTTGGCTAGGAGGCTAACAATACTTTCAATAAATATCACATACATCAAATCCGCACTATAATTACTGGCGTGTCAACGCAGGAAATGCACAATAAGTTTGGATTTAATAATTCGTAATTCACGACGTATTTCGAGATATCTTTGATTTCAGTATAGATTATCGTCTGTTTGTGTGTATCGTTGATTTAGTCGAAAGGTCTGTTTGCGCTCTTTATCGGCATTGTCGGCATTTATCGATCGGAAACGCTCCGCTTCGGCTAGGTTGAATTCGCGTTTATGACGTCCTCTGTGCCGGTTCGTCGCTTCGGACGGAAGGACGTTTTCCAGAATAAGCGAGCCTTATTCTCGAAGGCTTGCTGACGGTCTCTTTTGTTTGAGGGTTGGGTCGTCCATGCTTGCATTTGCCACGCTAAGAGGCGCATCCTGGCTGATCTTCTCGCGCCTGTTCGGCCGCGTTGTCGACTTTGTCAATCTTCTCATCCTGGCGCGCCTGCTCGTGCCTGCCGATTTCGGCGTCACTGCTTTGGCCATGGCGCTGGTGCTGATTATCGACAGTATATTGGAGGTGCCGGTTACCCAGGCGCTCGTGCGCCTTCCCACGATAGACAAGCAGCATCTGGATACGGGCTTCACGCTTGCCGTTCTGCGAGGCATCGCTGTTGCCGCACTCACAATCGGCTGCGCGTGGCCATATTCCTGGATCAATGGTGATCCGGAACTGGTACCCGTTGTCTGTATTCTGGCGATCGGCACGGTGGTCAAGGGGCTCTACAGTCCGGCAATGGTCTACTTCGCCCGCAATATCGATTTCCGTCCGACCTTTATTGCCGAGACGACCAGTAAGGTCTGCGGCCTGATCGCCGCTATCGTCATCGTCTATACGGAGGGCGGTTATTGGGCGCTGGTCGCCAACTATGTCGTCGCGGCAAGCGTCACGACAATGATGTCATATGTTTTTGCCCGCTATCGCCCCGCCTTCTCTCTTCGGCGTCTTGGCGATTTTGCCGGCTTCATGGGCTGGTTCACCGCCTCGCAGGTCGTGTCTGCACTGAATTGGCAATATGACCGGCTGATGATCGGCGCCTATGTTCCGAAAGCTTTGCTTGGCCGCTATACGGTGGCGAATGACGTTTCGTTGATACCGACGCAGAGCTTTATCGGCCCGGCTCTGCAGCCTCTGATGTCTGCATTTTCGAAGATGAGTTCGGACCGGGCAAGGGTCGGTCAGGCATTTCTGAAGGCAATCCGCATCGCCATGCTGATCTGCGTGCCTGCCACGCTCGGCATCGCCCTGACCGCGGATCTGGTCACTAATCTTCTGCTCGGGCCGAAATGGGCTGAGGCTGCGCCTTATCTGGCCTTGCTGTCCATCTCCATGCTGCCGGTGCCCTATTTTCAGACGCTGATTTCTCTTAGTCTTGCCCTTGATCGTCCGGATCTTCTGTTTCGGATAAATCTGATCGATTTCATCCTCCGCACGATCGCTGTCACGACCGGTTTCTATTTCTTTTCGATCGAGGGCGTTATCTACGCAAAGCTTCTGATGGCCGCCGTAATGGGGGCCTATTACGTGTTTCAGCTGCGGCAGCTCCTCAATCTCGGGTTCCGGCGGCAGCTCCGGAATCTGTGGAAGGTCGCGGTGGCCGGCGCCGTGATGGTCGTTGCCGTCTATTGGTTGCGAATGCAATTCGCCGGTCTGGAAATCCCCGATTTCCTGGAGATGGTCCTGATTGCAGGTTTCGGCGCGGCAGCTTACGGCGCAACGCTGCTGGCTCTGGGCTTGAGGCTTAAGCTCGGCGGTGGCCGCTTTGAGCTGTTTGATGCACGCTGACGTCGTCGCGTGCTCAAGGGCAAGGCTTCAGGCTCTGGCGTCCGATGGGCCCCGGCTGCCAAAGCAGTCACAGCGGAAGCGCGATGGCCATCAATATCTGTCGGATGATGGATAACCTGACCCAATTGTCTGGATGATGTTTTTATTACTGTCGAGTTCTTCTTTAAAGCTTAACAATAAATAAAAACTCTTGCTCGCTCCGTTAATTTATGTTTTGCTTGGGTCATCACGTGAAATTGCCAGCATTCGAGTATCCTTAGTATTTCAATGTGAGATCCATTTGCGGCTCTCACAGAGCGGGTGGCGTGTTTTACTATGAAAGCTGTAATTTTGGCGGGAGGTCTTGGAACAAGACTTTCCGAGGAGACGTCGACTGTACCAAAGCCTTTGGTTGAGATAGGCGGACAGCCAATTCTCTGGCACATCATGAAGATATACGCCGCTCATGGCGTGAAAGACTTCATCGTGTGCTGCGGTTACAAGGGGCATCTGATCAAGAAGTTCTTTGAAGACCTGCGTATGCGTGGATCGAGCGTGACTTTCGATCTTGCAACATCGGAAGTTACCTATCTCGACCCGCCTTGCGAAGATTGGCGCGTCACGTTGGCGGATACGGGCGCAGATACGATGACCGGCGGCAGGCTTGCCCGGGTTCGGCATCTTCTCGGCAACGAGCCGTTTTTCATGACCTATGGCGATGGCGTCGGTGACATAGACCTGACCGCGCTTCTGAAATTCCACAAGGACCACGGCAAAAGCGCAACCGTGACTGCCGTGCAGCCGGTCGGCCGGTTCGGTGCCATGTATCTGGAAGACGAGGATCCGCGCGTCCAGTCCTTCAATGAGAAGCCAGAGAATGGCGGGACCTGGATCAGCGGCGGTTTCTTCGTCCTCAACCCGTCCGTGCTCGGGCTGATCGAAGGCGATGAGGTGATGTGGGAGAGAGGTCCCATGGACGAGTTGGCCAAGCAGGGCGAGCTTATGGCTTATCGCCATCGTGGCTTCTGGCACCCGATGGATACGCTGCGGGACAAGACGGTGCTTAACGAGATGTGGGCATCCCGTTCGGCTGAGTGGAAAGTCTGGTAGCCGCAGGCTTGAGGAGGCGTCATGAACTTCACCTCTCTCGGCGGCTCGGATGCGAAACTTATCGATCTGAAGGTTCACGGCGATAGCCGCGGCAGTTTTGCCCGCACATGGTGCACGAAGCTTTTTGATGATGCCGGTGTCGTGTTCACGCCCATTCAGGGAAATACGTCCCTGACGAAAACGCGCGGCGCTGTTCGCGGCATGCATTTTCAAAGGGCACCGCATGCTGATGCCAAGGTCGTCCGCTGCAGTCATGGGCGTATCCATGACGTGATCGTCGACCTTCGCGAGGGATCGAAGACATTGGGAGAGAGCTTCCATGTCGAACTCGGTGCCGACGATGGAAGGATGCTGTTCATTCCGGCCGGTTTTGCCCACGGGTTTCAGGCGCTGAGCGAGGACGCGATCGTAGAATACCTGATGGGTGATGCCTATTACCCGGAACTTTATGACGGAGCGCGTTACGATGACCCGCTCCTGTCGATCGAATGGCCGGAGCCGGTGACGGAAATCTCCGACAAGGATCGGGAATGGCCTGATCTTCTGGCGAGAATGCCCTGGCTCCAACGGAGCGCCGCATGATGCTGGATGGTGTGTTCAAGACTGCAGGCAATGACGACGGTGGCATCCTGCCGCCGCTCGACATGATGTCCTTGCTTCGCACCCTGTTTCCGTTGCCACGCAGCCTGACGGGGAATGGCGTGCGCGCAACGCTGCAGGCAGTGAAGCAGCATATCCCGCTCGATATCCACGAAGTTGCCACCGGCACGCAGGTCTTCGACTGGGATGTGCCGCGCGAATGGAACATCCGGGCAGCGTCGATCAAGGCGCTCGATGGCCGTGTGCTCGTCGATTTTGCCGATAACAATCTGCATGTCGTCGGTTACAGCGTGCCCGTCCGCGGCACGTTCACCCGCGGGCAGCTGGCCGCGCATATCCACACGCTGCCAGACCAGCCGGAGGCCATCCCATACCGCACCTCCTATTACGCCGAGAACTGGGGCTTCTGCTTGCCGCATTCGCTCTGGCAGACGATGCCGGACGAGGATTACGAGGTCGAGATCGATAGCGCGCTGGCCGATGGCGCGCTGACCTATGGCGAGTTCCTCATTCCCGGCGAGACAGATCAGGAGATCCTGATCTCCGTGCATGTCTGCCACCCGAGCCTCGCCAACGACAACCTGTCCGGCATCGTCGTTGCCACTGCGCTCGCAAGACATTTCCTGGCGCAGCCGAAGCGCCGCTTCGGCATCCGTTTCCTCTTCCTGCCGGCCACCATCGGCGCGATCACCTGGCTGGCGCAGAACGAGGATCATCTCGACCGCATCGCCCACGGCCTTGTCCTGACCTGCATCGGTGACGATGGAGCGTTCCATTACAAGAAGACTGTCGACGGCGCGGTGGTCGATCTCGCGGCCGAGCATGTGTTGCGGCATAGCGGGCATGCGTTCGGAATGCTCGAATTCTCGCCTTATGGATACGACGAGCGGCAATACGGCTCCCCTGGTATCGCCCTTCCGGTTGGCTGCCTGATGCGTGCCATCCACGGCACTTTTCCGGAATATCACACCTCGCTCGACAATTGCGACTTCGTCACATCGGAGGCGCTCGACCAGTCTTTCCACCTTCTGGTGGATCTTATCGACCTGCTTCAGCGGAATGCCACCTATCGCCGCGTCGACGGCAGGGGCGAACCACAACTCGGGCGCCGCGGGCTTTATCGCGCCATAGCCGGGCAGAAGGAAGCAGGCGGTGCCTCGCAGATGGACCTGCTCTGGGTCCTGAACCAGTGCGACGGCAACCGCTCGCTACTCGATATCGCGGAACGCGCCAAGGCGCCGTTTTCCAGAATACGTGCAGCCGCAGATCTATGTTTGAACGCTGAATTAATCACGGAGGTTCGGCCATGACTATCGCAAGCATTCAGGTGGAAGCATCAACGCCGAAGTCCGGCCGTATCACAGCCTGCAGGTCCTGCGGCGGAAATCATCTCGATACGATCCTCGATCTCGGCAATCAGCCGCTTGCAAACGCGCTGCTCGAACCCGAACAGCTCGGCGTTCTGGAGCCGCTGTTTCCGCTGGAAGTGGTGCTCTGCCAGGAATGCGGCCTCTTGCAGGTCAGCGAGGATGTGCCGCCGGAAATCCTTTTTGGCCAGGATTATCCGTATTTCTCGTCCTTCATTCCGGCCCTTCTTGCCCATAGCCGCGAACACGCACTCGATCTAATCGCGGAACGGGGTCTGGGAGCCGACAATCTTGTCGTCGAGATTGCCAGCAATGACGGTTATCTTTTGAAGAATTTCGTCGAGCACGGCATTCCGGTCCTCGGCATCGATCCTGCCGGCGGCCCGGCCAAGGCGGCGATCGAGATCGGCGTGCCGACGGTCATCGATTTCTTCGGCAAGGACGTGGCAACGAAGCTGGTTGCCGAAGGCAAGCGCGCGTCGGTCATGCTGGCCAATAACGTGCTCGCCCATGTCAACGACATCAACTATTTCGTCGAAGGTTTCGCCATTCTGCTGGCCGATGACGGCATTGCCGAATTCGAATTCCCTTACGTCAAGGATCTGATCGAAACCTGCGCCTTCGACACGATCTACCACGAGCATTTCTTCTATTATTCGCTGGCAGCCCTCGAACCGCTGATGGGCCGTCATGGGCTTTATCTCAACGATGCCAAGAAACTCGATATCCATGGCGGCTCGCTGCGTTTGCGGGTCTCCAAGACCGAGGGCAAGTCCGAACGGCTGCAGAAGATGCAGGCGGAAGAAGATGCGATGGGCCTGACCGGCTTCGATTGCTACCGTGATTTCGGCCTGCGCGTTTCCGGCATCCGTGATGACTTGCGGAAGATGCTCGGCGCCTTCCGTGAAGAAGGCAAGACGATCGCCGCCTATGGCGCGGCCGCCAAGGGTGCGACGCTTCTGAACTATGCCGATCTGCCCGCCGGTACGATCTCCTATGTCGTGGACCGCAACACCCACAAGGTAGGCAAGTTCATGCCCGGCGTTCGCTTGCCGATCCGGCCGGTCGAGGAGCTGGTTACCGCGCCGACCGATTATCTGCTCATCCTGCCCTGGAATTTTGCCGACGAGATCGTCGCCCAGCAGGCGGATTACAAGAAGAAGGGCGGAACCTTCCTCAAAGCCATTCCCTATCCTCAGGAGATCGAGGTGGGCTGATGTCTGACGCCAACAAAGTCCGTAACCTCGTATTCGCACGCGTCGGCCGCCTGTCGCTGCATAGCAACTGGCTGGTCGAGCCGAAGGCGTCGCGAAACTGGGATTTGCAGCTGAGCACTTATGACGAGCAGCAGTCGGATCTCGATGACGGAGACTTTCCGCTCTCCGTCGACACCGGCACGAAATGGGATAGCGCCTGTCGCTACCTGCGGGCCAATCCCGATCTGCTTGACCGCTACGACTACATCATGTTTCCCGATGACGACCTGCTGTTCGAGCCGAATGGCCTGTCGAACCTGTTCGACCTCATGACGTCGAACGATCTGGATATAGGCCAGCCGTCACTCCTCCCGTCGAGCCATATTTCCTATCCGGTCACGGCGCATTGCCCGGGTTTCACGCTGCGATATTCGAATTATGTCGAACCGATGTGCCCGATTATCCGCACGGATTATCTGCGCACGCTCCTTCCCATCCTTGCCCGTTGGCCGACCGGCTGGGGGCTGGATGATATCTGGGCCATGATGATGGCAAAACCGGCCTATCGCGCCGCCTTCATCGATGCCTCGCCGATCCTGCACACCAGGCCGCTTTATACCGGCGCCGTCTACAAGACCTTCGAGAGACTGGGCATGAACCCGGAGGGCGACCTGAGGGAGGTCAGAAGCACGTTCCGGGGCGTGCCGCAGCCGAAACTGATCTATGGCGGCATAACCGATGGCGGCCGCAAGGTTAGCCATCTCGCCGCCAATATTCGCAATGGCCTGCATCTCCTGCGCGCCGCAAGCGCAATGCGCAAACCGCGCGAAGCCCGAAGGGCGGGTTACGGCATGCTGATACGCACGGTCACCCAGATCGGCTACCGGCCGGTGCAGCTTGAAAAGGTGGTCGGGGCGAGCCCCGCCGTCACCGTTCTTTCGACAACCACAACCACAAGATAGAGGCGGTTCGTATATGCGTATCCTGATCACCGGAAATATGGGTTATGTCGGCCCGGTCGTGGCAGCACATTTTCGCTCGGTCTGGCCGGACGCGGAGCTTATCGGGTTCGATACCGGTTATTTCGCCCAATGCCTGACGCTGCCTGATGAATTTCCCGAGCGTGTGCTCGACAAACAGGTCTTCGGCGATGTCCGTGACTTTCCGGTGGAATTGCTCGAAGGCGTGGATGCGGTCGTACATCTTGCAGCGCTTTCCAACGATCCGATCGGCGCCCGTTTCGAAAAGCAGACGGAAGGCATCAATTACCGCGCCAGCGTCGATATCGCCACGGCAGCCGCTGAGGCAGGTGTGAAGAGCTTTGTCTTTGCCTCCAGCTGCAGCGTCTACGGCTTTGCCGAGGGTGGGCCACGCAAGGAAAACGACACGCTGACACCGCTGACCGCCTATGCAAGGTCCAAGATCGCCACCGAACAGGCGCTGGAACAGCTGGAAGCGCCGGACATGGCGATCACCTGCCTGCGCTTCGCCACCGCATGCGGCCAGTCCCCGCGGTTGAGACTAGATCTGGTGCTGAACGATTTCGTCGCAACGGCTCTTTCTACCGGCGAGATCAAGGTCCTGAGCGATGGCACGCCCTGGCGCCCGCTGATCGATGTCAAGGACATGGCGCGCGCCATGGAATGGGCAATCAAGCGCGATAGCGACAATGGCGGCCGCTTCGTGTCGATCAATGCCGGCCGCAACGAGAACAATTATCAGGTCTTCCAGCTTGCCGAGGCCGTCGCCCAGGCGATCCCCGGAACGCGCGTCTCGATCAACAAGGACGCACTGCCGGATCTGCGCTCCTATCAGGTGGATTTCACCCGCTACGCCAAGGCAGCCCCGGACCACCAGCCGGCTGTCTCCCTGTCTGAATCGATCACGCGGTTGGTCGACGGTTTGACGAGTGCAAAACAGGCGGGACGTGAAGTCATTCCGGCTGCGGCCAAGCGACTGACCACGCTTGAACGCCTCATGGATGCGGGGCGTCTGTCCGACGATGTTCGCTGGGTAAACTGAAGCGCCGAGACCAAAAGAGACGAGTGGTGATAAGGGAACGATGATGGAGCATCAGGGATATGCGATCTTGGGCAGCGGAATGGCCGGGTTCGGCGCCGCCAACGTTCTGTTTGCCAATGGCATACGGGCCAGGATCTACGACAAGCGCTCCAGGCCGGGCGGCCTGACCTCGAGCTTCGGCAATGGTGACGGCTTCGTCTTCGACGAGGGCGTGCATATCTCGTTCACGAAAAATCCTCGCGTGAAGGATCTGTTTGCTGAATCGACCGGCCAGAAATTCGAGGTCGGCAATGTCTATTGCAACAACTACTGGCAGGGGCACTGGATAAAGCATCCCGCCCAGGTCAACCTTCACGGCCTGCCGGCCGAGCTGGTGGTCAATTGCATCAAGGATTTCATCGAGGCGCGCCAGATCGAAAACCCGAAGATCACCAATTACGAAGACTGGCTGCTGGCCGCCTTCGGCAAGACCTTCGCCGAAACCTTCCCGGCAGTTTACACCCGCAAGTATCACACCACGGATGCCAGCAACATGTCGACGGACTGGCTGGGACCGCGTCTCTATCGCCCCAATCTGGAAGAGGTGCTGCGCGGCGCGCTGGAACACGAGCCGCTCGACGTTTTTTACGTCAATGAGTTCCGTTATCCGACGGAAGGCGGCTTCGAATCCTTCATCAGCGGCTTTTACGACAAAGCCGAAGTGCTCTGCGACCACGAGATCGCGGCGATCGACACGAAGGAAAAGCAGCTGACATTCAAGGACGGCACGACGCATGACTTCAAGAAGCTGATTTCGTCCCTGCCTCTCCCGATCGTCATTCCGCTGATCAAGGGTGTGCCTGATGATGTTTGCGAAGCTGCAGCGAAGCTCGCCTGCACCCAGGTCGTTGTCGTCAATATCGGGCTCAATCGCCCAATCGAGACCAAGCCGCAATGGTCCTATTTCTACGATGAGGACATCCCGTTCGCGCGCGTCAGCTACCGCGGCAATCTTTCAAAGAAAAGCGTTCCCGATGGCTGCGGGGCTCTGCAGGCGGAAATCTACTTCAGCGAAAAATACCGGCCGCTAACCGGCAGCCCGGACGAGTGGATCGAACCGGCCATCGATGCGCTGATAAAGTCCGGCATCGTGCAGTCGCGCGCCGAGATCATTCACAAGAGCGCAATCATGTTGCCCTTTGGCAACGTGATCTTCGATCTTGACCGAAAAGCCGCCGTCGAAACCGTGCATGCCTATCTCGACGAGGTGGGCATCGAATATTGCGGTCGCTTCGGCCAGTGGGGCTATATCTGGACCGACGCCGCCTTCCTGAGCGGTGAACGAGCCGCACGTGCAGCGCTCGGGCTCACCGGCACTGTCGAGGAGTAGAGCAATTCGCTTCAAGGTGGGAACCGGTTTTACGGCCGGAATTGCGTCAGAACAGGGAGATGGAGCGATCTCGCGTTTTGAGGAAACGCGGAAACGCACTCGCTCGACGGCGCGCCAAACTCACTTCACCACAACGGCGAGGTTGCTGCGATGAGTATTCCGCCCGTCGGTATCTTCACGCTTGTCGTCGGCATCCTCTGCCTGATATCCGGTTATCGCGCCACAGCGATTGCCTTCGGCGTGATGACCATATTCGGCGGAGCGGCTGCGGTGATGATCGGCGGGGCAGGCATTCAGCCCGGCCATCTCTTCGTCGGCTTCCTGGCGCTTGCGACGCTCTCCTACCGTGAGAAGATGAAGGTTGCACTCGACGCGCTGGCCTTTCCGCAACCCGCTTTCTGGCTTCTCTGCCTTCTGACCTATGGCGTGCTTGCAGGGTTTTTCGCTCCGAGGCTGTGGGCGGAGACGATGAACATCATTCCGCTTGGCTCGTCGGAATATCCCGAGACCGGCGGCGCGGTGCCGCTCGGTCCGGTTTCCAGCAATCTCACCCAGGCCATCTACAACACCGCCAATATCGTGACCTTCGTCATGATTGTCGCGATGGCCTCTACCATGGCAGGATTTCGCGCGGCGACCGGTACCGTCTTGGCCTTCTCTTCCGCCAACCTGCTCTTCGGCATTGCCGATCTCGTCACCTACGGAACCCCGATCCAGGAACTCTTCAGCTATATCCGCAACGCACCTTATGCGTTCCATGACGAGGCGATTGTCGCCGGCGTCAAGCGCGTTGTCGGTTCCTGGCCGGAAGCCTCCACATTCGCCGGTGTCAGCCTGGGCGTGGTGGGTTTTGCCGGAACGATGCGCATTTGCGGGCGCTACAGCAAATTGACAGGTTTTCTCTTCCTGCTGACATCGATCATGGTGATCAGGTCCACTTCGTCCGCCGGCCTGTTCGGTCTGCCGGTCTGCCTCGCAATCCTTTACATGACCTGCTTTTTCCGCTGCGGCGGCCAGTCCGGCACGCGGATCAGTGGCGGCGTCGTCCTTTTCGCGCCGATCATCCTCGTCCTCATCGGCATGATGATCGTTATGAACGAGGATCTTTTCCGCCAGCTTTATGCCTATTTTGATCTTCTGCTGTTCAGCAAGGCGAACTCTGCATCCGGCATCGAACGGGGCATGTGGAATGCCTATGGCTGGAGCAATTTTATCAACTCTTATGGCCTCGGCGTCGGGCTGGGCACATCCCGCACATCGAGCTTCATTATTGCGCTTCTTTCCAATGTTGGCATTCCGGGTGTGATTTTCTTCGGCCTGTTCTTTTTGTCTGCCTTTTACACCAGGCGGGGAACGCCGCGGACATTCGACAGTGATGTCCGGCTTGCCGGCCGCAACGGCTGCCTTTGTCTTCTCATCGGCGCTTCGGTGTCGGGATCAACCGTGGATACCGGGCTTTTGTTTTTCGTCATGGCAGGGCTTGCGACAGCGGTGCCGGCCGAAGAGCGTGAGACGTCTTGCGCGCCGCCGGTGCCTGCTCACGCATAGACCTTCACATAGTCCACTCGCATCGATGTCTCCATGTGTTCGGGAAGCAAGGGGTCCGGGTAAGGCACGTCCGCACGCAGCGCGAGGGTCACGAGCGGCCAGAAGAGATCGTTATTGGCCTTGATTTCTGCAGCGCGCCCGATCGGCCAGACGGTCGGCCGGCCGCTCGCGGGATCGATCACTGGCTCACGTTCGAAATACGGCCTGCATTCGCTCTCGGTCACCAGCATCCCGTATCGACAATATTGCGTCGTCATGTCGACCGGCGTCCTGACGCCGACTTCGGCGTGCCGTTCTCCCGGCTGGCCCCATTCGTGCAGGTAGGCACCGTAATTCGTCGGCTCGAACCCCTTCTGCTCGACAACATCGATCTCGATGCTGGTTTTCGGGAAAAGAATGCTTCGGCCATTCATCAGCCAGAAGGCGGGCCATGTGAGCGGATGTTTGGGAAAGATCATCCGGGTCTCGAAATAGCCGGTCCGCCATCCCTTGAGAATTGTCCCGTCTCCGCGGGCAGTCTGAAGATTGCCTGAAATCCATTGCTTCTGCGGATCCCCGTTGCCGTAATAATGCGGCACGGACATTTGCCGTCCGATATATTTTGCCGAGATCTGCAGCGCCTTGCCGTTTGCCGTCGCGTCGTCGTCGACGATTGCGTAAGGATTGAAGCCCTCCTCGCCGGTGCTGCGGGCAAAGGCGGAATTGCCGTAAAAGCCCGGATCGAATGTCGTGGCTTTCCGCCCGGCTTCCCAGATCGTCCAGTCGATCGTTCGGAATTGCTCGTCAAAGATCAGGCGGCGTCCGCTGGTCGGGTCACTTGCTGCCAGCGCCCGGCCACCCAGCATCACCCCGGCCCCTGCCAGTACCGATGCCTTGACGAATGTTCTACGCGGCAGCTTCGACATGTCCGATCCTATCTTCAAGGAAGTTGAGTGTGTCCTGGCAGGTCAGCGGCTCTGGGATGATCGCTTGGATATATCCGTTTTTATTATCCGTATTTTCCGATGTTCGTGAAAGGGAGGTGAATGCTCCATAGATTGATCATCGGTTATTCAGTGTTTCTGTATGTATTGATAGGTTAGACTAGCGATAGACACGGCGTCTATCGAAAATAAACGTCGATACGTATATTTGATTGTCGTATGAAGACTTAGTATATCCCAGGCGCATGGGATGGAATTCGATTGCGAAATTTGAATATTTGCTTCGAATAGGCCGAAATTATCCGCATCCGGCCCGAACACGCCTTCGGCTATCTGCCGCGCTGGTCAGGGGTGTTGCTGATCGTGAAGATATTTGGTGCCAGATTCCAGCTCCGAATGCCGGTGCTTGGCTTTATGTGCCCGGCTATGGGCCACGTAGCGTACGAAATGAGAGGCAATATAACCAGCGCCAAGCGCAGTGCTCAGCATCATGATCCATATGAAGGTAGATGCCAATGAAAGTCCCGACAGGACTGCGGTCAAGAGATAGACAATCGCAACAAACACGGAAAGTATAGTAAAGACAACGACATGAAGCCAGATTCCACAAACGGCGCCAATGGCGGCAGAAAGGATCAGGACCCAAATAGCCATTCATTACTCAATTTTAATTAGGATTCTCTAATATTAATATCGCATGTCTAGGCGTGTTCGATCAAGCCCCGAGCGCTGCCGTGGCGAGTTTTCCTCTCTATTAGGGTTGATGCCGGTTATTGCGAGGCGCCCCCGTTTTGCGTCACCGCATTTTGTTGAGGCTCGACACGAATGACGTCGCCGGGCTGAACGGCATCGTCGTCCTTGACCACGAATGTCTCCGTCGCACCGTTGATCGTGCGGCTGATTTTCGTGATCGTACGCGGGCGGCCTTCGGCATTCAGCGCGGATAGGGCCGCCGGCACGCGCATCTCGATATTCAGGAGCAGTGCCTGCGAGGTTCTCATCTTCTCGTCATTGGCTGCAAGCTTGTCTCTGAGCTCTGATGCTTCCATCAGTGCGGATGCCTTGAACTTCTCCACGACGGCCAATGCGTCCTGGTCGAGTTTCGTCAGATCCTGCTGAGTAGTCAAAAGTGCAAGCGATACGTCGAGATTGCGGCTCTCGAGATCCGCGAGATTCTGGTTCGCGCCAAGCTGGCGTGATGACACGGTCAGCCCTTGTGATACCAGCTTGTTGACCGAACTCAGATCCTTGTTGGCGAGATCGATCTGCTTCGTCAGCGACGCTTCCTTCTGCTTAAGTCCTTCGATCTGGTTCTTGGCAAGAACCTTGGACTGTTCCAGCGCGGTAAGATCGGAATCCATAGAGCGCAGGCGGCTGTCCAGAAGCGCCTGCTCGTTTCGCATCACCTGCATCACGGCGGTCTGGGACGAGCGCTCCGTCAGTTCGCGGGGAAAGCTGATCTTGACGTTCTTCGCCAGCATGGCATCCACGCGGGCTTGTCTCGCCAGGAGACCAAGCCGCTCTGCTTCAAGCTCCCGCATCGTGCCCTGGTTCACAAGGGCCTCGCGCTGAACCTCCATGACCCTAGGATCAACGCTTCCGCTTCCTCCAGCCATGCTGAGCGCCTGGGTTACGGTAAGGCCGGGGAGGAAATTGAACTTGCCGGGTGTCCCAACTGCGCCGGTAACGAAAAATGGCCGGTAGCTGGAGATTTCGATCGATGCATTCGGCCGTTTCTGAAGACCGATCTGGGCCTGAAGTTGCTCGCCGATGATCTCGGAAACTTCCTCTGGTGTCTTGCCGGCAACCGGAATTGTACCCACGATCGGCAGTGAAAGCGTTCCGGAGGCCGAAACCGTAAATTCTCCCGTCAGCGGCACCCACTCATATGCGATACCCGCACTCGGCCGCCATTCGAAAACGCGGATCTTCAACACGTCGAGCGGACCGAGAAGATATGTGGCTGCAAGGGCTTGCCCGATGGTCGATACGAGCATGCCCGAGGCAAGCGCAACTATCCAAGCGCCTGCGGAGAAGGAAAAGAATGCTTTGCGGTTACGGCGGCAGGAGGAATTGGTATGCGTCACGTTCCCTATGCTCCTTCGGCTATTTCACCTGTGTCATGCTATCTGTGCGGGTCTCACGGCCGGCGGCGGCTCCGTGCCGAGGGCCTTGTACGCAAAGTTACTGAACTTCCTGATGAACACAGGTGTTGCGAAATCTGCAGCGCGTGTCACTGCATCGGCCGGATCGAAGTCCATGCGCTCCAGCCGATCAATTGCGTCGATAAGCGTCTCGACGGTTTGATCCTTGAAGAATACGCCTGTCCTTCCATCGATGACCGTCTCGGTTGCTCCACCGCGCCCAAATGCGATCACAGGACGACCGCTCGCCATGGCTTCCAGTGGGACTATACCAAAATCTTCCTCACCCGGAAAGATCAGGGCTCTGCACCGTGCATAGTGATACTTCAGCACGTCGAAGGATTGTGAGCCCATGATCGTCACTGTCGGGCCGGCTATCTTGCGAAGATAGTCCAGCATCTCGCCGCCGCCGATGACGACGAGTTTTTTCTTCATCAGATTGAAGGCCTCTACAGCCAGATCCGGCCTCTTGTAGCCGACGAGTTCGCCCACCATCAGATAGTAGTCGCCGACCTCCTGCATGGGCACCGGGCGGAAAGCTTGAGTGTCGACAGGCGGGTGGATGACATCCGCATCCCTGCGATAATAGCTTCTGATCCGGTTGGCGACTGTGACCGAGTTGGCGGCGAAATGATCAACCCGGCTTGCCGTTCCGATATCCCACGCCCGGAGGCGATGCGCGAGCGGCGGCATCATCAGCCGCGTCATTATACCTGACTTCCGATAGTATTCGTGATACATATTCCAGACGTATCGCATCGGAGAATGACAATAGCAGATGTGAACGGCCGGAGAATTCGGAATAACGCCCTTGGCAGGGCCGGATTCGCTACTGATGACGAGATCATATTGACTTAAGTCCAGCTGCTCCAGCGCCATTGGCATCAGGGGAAGGTACTTTTTATACATACGCTTTGCATACGGCAAAGAATTGATGAACGTCGGGTAAATTGTATGTGAATTGATCGCAGCTGATATGGAAGCCTTGTCATATACATGTGTGTAAATGTCAGCTTGAGGGTAAATCTTGCAGATCGCCTCAAGGACTTTCTCGCCGCCTCGCATTCCGACGAGCCAATAGTGGATAATTGCCACACGCATGAACCACCTCACGAGAATCGTTATATTCTATAAATCGTATTAGTTCAGAGAGTTCTGAGGATAAACCTGTAATTTCGGTTGTTCCAAAGAAGAACTAAGGGAGAACGGTCCGGAAAGTTTCACTAAAGACTTTCTGGAGTTTCTAACATTTTTCAATAGACTACAGTCAATAAATATATTGTCAAACTTTTAAGCATTTGTTAGCAATGATTAACAGTGCTACGCAGTGCATGCAAATCGACTGACCTTTAATCACATCTGCTGATATGGAGTGCGTCAATGCGTGACGTCAATGTAAACGCCGGCGAAAGTGGCATTCAGCGATTATTTGTTTTCGACAAATTCAAGTTAAGGCTGTCTCCTAGGCTATCTTTATTTGCAAAGCGTGCTTTAGATATTCTTTTGTCTCTGACAGCTTTGTTTGTTCTTGTGCCATTAATATTTATAACATCTCTCGTATTGCTGCTGATCCAGGGAAGGCCAATCTTCATAGCTCATAGCAGGATTGGGCGAGGCGGGGGTATGTTCCCATGTCTTAAGTTTCGCACCATGGTCAACAATAACGAAGCGTTGCTTGAAAAATACTTGGCGGATAATCCTGCGGAGGAGGCGGAATGGGCGGCCACGCGCAAGCTGAAGAACGATCCGCGCATCACGCCGTTCGGCGCTTTCCTGCGCAAGAGCAGCATTGACGAGATTCCGCAGCTCGTGAACGTCGTTCTCGGCCATATGAGCATTGTCGGTCCTCGCCCGATCGTTCCCAGCGAGACGGTTTATTATGGCCAGAACTACGCCGATTATATTCGCGTGCGTCCGGGTCTGACAGGATTGTGGCAGGTTAGCGGGCGAAGCGATGCAGATTATGTCAAGCGCGTGCAGCTCGATGCGCTGTATGTCGCCAATCGCAGTCTTGTCGGCGATCTGGTGATTATGGCCAAGACCATACCCGCCGTGTTGAATGCGCGTGGAAGCTATTGAGGAGTAATGCCTTTTGGCATTGCGGACATCATTCGAGCGCTGGTTGGGTCCGGTAATATATCGTCGAAAAATCGGGGTGTATTCCCTTCGTGATTAACTATTTCAACTATTTAGTGCTGAAACTGGAATTTATCGTGCTATTGTTATTGAAGTATCCGGTATTTTTACTGGAACAGGATTTCAACAATAGTTTCTGTAGCAGGGAAGGCGTTGGAATTTATCGATGGGCCTGAAGGATAGTTTCGCAGTCAACGGCCGCTTTCTGACCCAGACGCCAACCGGCGTGCAGCGCTACGCCTTGAATGTGCTGAAGGCCCTGGATGAGGCAAGCGGTGGCGGGGCGGTCGCTTCGCTTCTTGTTCCTTCCGGCGCTGCCGATCCAGGTCTGCACGTTTTTTCGCGGATTGAAGTCGCCAGCCGCCTCAACGGCCATGCGTGGGAACAATGCGTTCTGCCTTGGAAATGGCGTGGCCCCTTGCTCAATCTCTGCAATACGGCTCCTGTCGCCAAGAAGAACCAGATCGTCTGTATCCATGACGGCAACGTTTTTGCAGCTCCTGACAGCTACAGTCTGGCGTTCCGGACGGCCTACAAGTCCATCCAGCCGGTGCTCGCCAGACGGGCGATGCGGATCGCGACGGTTTCGCATGCCTCGGCGCGCCAGCTTGCCCGCTACCTGCCGATAGAGGCAAAGGATATCGCCGTCCTGCCGAACGGCTACGAACATGTCCTGCAATGGAATGCCGACGCGGCCACCATCGCGCCGGGGATCGTTCAGGCGATCGCAGAGCGGTCTCGCCGGTATGTTTTTGCGCTCGGATCCCGCGCAAGGCACAAGAACCTGGCGCTTCTGTTCAAGATTGCCGCGGAACTGGATAGGCTTGGAATAGATATTGTCATTGCCGGGGGGGATTTCGGTATTTTCAGCGAAGGCGCGGCCGGGCAGCACGACAATGTCATAATGGCAGGCCGGGTTTCCGATGACGACATCGCCTATTTTCTGAAACATGCCCTGTGTCTTGCCTTTCCCTCCCTGAATGAGGGTTTCGGCTTGCCCGTCGTCGAGGCGATGGCACTGGGATGCCCGGTCATATCGTCTTACCATTCGAGCATGGCCGAGGTCTGTGGCGATGCCGCGCTGATGGCTTCGCCCTTCGACCCGGCTCAATGGATAGCTTATGTCGAGGCCCTGAGGGACTCTGTTTCGCTGATGGACGACCTGCGTGCGAAGGGTTTCGTCCAGATGCAGAAATTCTCCTGGCGCGAGACCGCTGCAGGATATTGCGAACTGCTTGACGAGCCGACGGCCCGCCTGGCGCCTCCTGCGCCGGCAGCGCCGCCCATTGCCAGGGTTGCTGTCGCCATCGCCACCCGCGGTCGTCCGGTAGTCGTGTCGCAGACCGTCCGTCACCTTCTGGAAACGCAGACATTGGCGCCCGAGCGGGTAATCCTTTCCTGCGTGGACAGCAGTGATGCTGGAGATCTTGCCGATGATGATCGTGTAGAGGTGCTCACCGGGAAGGCGGGCTTGCCGGCCCAGCGCAACAACGCTCTGGATCATTTGCCAACGGGAATTGACGTTCTCGTGTTTCTGGACGACGATTTCGTTGCCGACCCGAACTGGCTTGCCACCGCGGCGCGCGCCTTTGCGGACGAAAGCAGTGTGGTGGGCTTTACGGGGCGTGTGGTCGCCGATGGTATCAAAGGGCCGGGCATACCCTTTGCTGAGGCGGTCAAGCTTGTCGAAGAGGCCCCTGCGACTGAGGGATCGGTCTGGGAGCGTCCCTTCAGCCCCTACGGCTGCAACATGGCGTACAGAGTATCGGCGATAGGCGATAATCGCTTCGACGAGCGTCTCGTTCTTTATGGCTGGCTGGAGGATCGCGACTTTGGTGCATCGCTGGCGAAAAAGGGCGGGGACCTAGTCAAATGCGCCGAAGCCTATGGTGTTCACATGGGAGTGAAGGTCGGCCGGGTCAGTGGCCAGCGCTTGGGATATTCGCAGGTAATAAACCCCGTTTATCTACGTCGGAAGGGAACGATGACGACCAAACAGGCGATCGGCCAGATCTGGCGCAACATGTCGATGAATTTCGCAAAGTCCGTGGCCCCGGAACCGTTTATCGACCGGCGGGGCAGGGTAAAGGGAAATCTAGCAGCCTTGGCTGATCTTCTGTGCGGTAAAATCAACCCGGAAAGAGCGGCCTCTCTGGATGTTCCGCCCACCAAACTCGAGCGCCTTGGCGGAGGTGCCGCACGATGACTTTTGACAGACTTGGTCCCGTCGAGCGAGCGTCACGCATCTGGCCTATAGATAACGTGGCAAAGGATAACAGGGTCGATGGCCCTGTGATGTTCCTTAAACTGGTTTTTGTCATAGCGTGGCGATACAAGCTTCGCCTGCTTGCCTGCATGTTTTCAGGTGTCATTGCCGCAGCGCTTTACGCGCATTCTCTGCCGCGCACCTATGATGCGACAGCCACGATCTTGCTCGAACCGCGCCAGTTCGCCAATGCCAGCTCGATATTGCAGCAGGGGCTTGATCTGAACAGCGCCGAAAGTGAACTGCAGATCATTCTCTCGGAGCGGCTTCTCTCGGCAGTTTTCGAAAGCCTGAAATTGTATGAAAGCCCGGAGCTTGCGCCCCAGCCTGTGAGCTTGCTCAAGTCGGCCATTACCGGCCCGATCGAGTGGGTCCGGTCGACTTTCTCGGGGCAGCCCGCGGAAAATAACGCCACTACGCTCACCCAGAGCCCCGAAGAAAATCTCAAGCGCGTTGCCTTCGCCAACTTCGTTGAGAGAGTGTCCGCACGCCGTGTCGGCCAGTCCTATGTTGTTGCGGTCGGTTATTGGTCCACGGACCCAACCCAGCCCGCGCGCGTCGCCAATGCCATTATCTCCGGTTACATCCTGCAATCCGTCACCTCGAAGGAACAGGTTGCCAGCGCCGGAACCGAAACCCTGCAGGGGCGGCTTGATGCATTATCCGCCCAGATCGCGACGGCCACGCAGGCGATGAAGGAAGGCACGCTGCCAAAGGCCGCGACACCGGATGCCGATGCCAAGATCACTGGCGCCGCACTTCCCCCTCTTGCTCCGTCAAGTCCAAAAACCTCTCTTATCGTGGCATTCGGCGGCGTGCTGGGATTGTTTTTCGGTATGGCTGCGCTGGCCATGAGCATTGCTTTCGATCGCAAGGTCCGCAGTCCCAAGGATCTGGAAACTGAAACCGCGATGCCTTGCATGGCTCAGATACCGGAGGTCGGAGGCAGATTGCAGCTTGCGACACGGGTCGGGGCCGGACAGCGGATGCGGCGCCACGCGGCGGCCATCCGTGACCTGCGCACCTTGATCGATATCTCCTATACCCACAAGAAGGCCGACAAGAACGCCGTGATCGCGCTGGCGGGCTATTCCCGTGACGCGGGCGGATCGGCGCTCGCGCTCAACCTTGCAGATATGCTCAATCGCAGCGGACGTCCCGCAACCGTCTTCTGGTGCGGTGAACAGACCAGGGGCGTATCGGGCGGCCCGCTCGCATCGCTTGCAGATGCCGCCATTTCGGAAGCGGATATCGCGGAGATAACTTTCGAGCAGCGGGACGGCATTGCAATTTTGCCGGTTCTCTCCCGTGATGCGGTGACCAATATCTATTCCAATTTCCGTCACCCGCGCATCCGCGAGATCATTGAAGCGGCGCGTCAGAAAGGTGATGTTATTATCGATCTTCCTGAATTGGATAGTTCGTTGGACGCCCTGGCTCTTGCGTCTCAAGCCGATGTCGTTGTCCTCGTGACGCGATGGGGTCGCACGACGCGTGAAGCCGTCAAGAGCGCCGAGCAGCAGCTGCGCAGGGCCGGAGCCAATCTTGTCGGTTATATCATCAACAGGCAACGGTCATGACCGACGACATTGCCTTGAAAACGCTTGAGTCTATGGTAGCGGGTCAGGGCAAAAACATTTCCATGGATACGCGGGGTGCCGGCTCTCCCAAATTGGCGGTCATCGTTACCTGCTGGAATTATGCCGATTATGTCACCGATGCCATTGAAAGCGTTTTGAGGCAGGGTCGCCGGGATTGTGAACTGGTCGTCATCGATGACGGATCGACAGATAATTCCTGGGACGAAATATGCCGAACTGGCGTCCGGGCGTACCATATCGAAAATGCCGGGCAAAGGCTCGCCTGCCTTCGCGGGCTACAGGAGACGACGGCCCCTTTCGTCCTGTTTCTCGATGCCGATGACGAATTGTTGCCCGGCGCGCTGACGGAAGTCCTCTGGCACCTCGACAAGGATGTGGCGAAACTTCAGTTCCCGTTGCTGAGGATGGATGCGCGGCGGCGGATCATGAGCGGTCCCGTCCCACCGCTTTCCGATTTTCGTGAGAGGGAACTGCTCGTCCGGGAAGTTCTGAAGACCGGATACTACACAAGCCCTCCGACATCCGGAAATGTGTTTCGCAGGGATGTCTGCCAACTGATAGAAGGAGCGGATTACGAACGCGCTGTCGATGGCGTCATCCTGTTCGTGGCTCCTTTCATGGGTGACATCATAAGTCTTTCGAGGCCGCTCGGCCTTTACCGGGTGCATGACCGTAATGATTCTGGTTTCAGCAGTGAATTGAACCCGATCCCGCTCAAGCGCGAGGCGGAGCGTTTCGAGCACCGGCTGGAGCATCTTCGCTCGCTTCTTGATAAGACAGGTCTCGGATCCCGCCTGGTGACCGCCAATCGCGCCTATTTTCATCAGGAACGAAGCTTCTATCTGGCCATTGCAAACAGCGCACGTGTCGGGCTGCGCCAGCTCCTGTTTCTGCTGTCGCTTTTGTGGACCTATCCGTATTCCGCCAAGGTCAAACTGTCGATGACAGTCTTTTTTGCGCTAACCTTCATGCTTTCATCCGAACGGGCAAAGCGCGTCATCAATTATCGCCTGCAGGCGCACAGCAGGTCCGCCATGGGACTTATCAAGGCAATTTTCCGGCGTTAGCCATCCACGTTTCACTCGCGGGCCCGGGCAACCGGGAAAACCGTGAAGAGAAGCATTCCGACAAACAGAAGTCCTGCCGATGTCGTGATAAGAAACGGCATGTCCAGCCCGGTGTCTCCGTGCTGGACGTAAAATCCATCGCGGAATAGCACGACGACCTGGGTTATCGGATTGGCAAGGAGCACGTCCGAGAACGGATGCGGCATATGCGACGGCACGTAGAACACGCCCGATAGCAGGAAAAGCGGCCGCATGACGATGTCGAAGATCTTCTGGTAAAGCGGAAACTTGAAGAACAGCACGGTGTTGCCGAGCGCCACCCCGAGCGCCATGATCCAGGCAAATGCGATCGCCTCGACGATATAGGCCCACTGGATGGTAACCGGCTGGTTCGTCGTCCACAAAGCCGCATAGAGAATGATCCAGGTCACCACGCAGGACGTCATAGCCTGCAGGATGAACCGCGAAATCACCGCATCGAATGGCGATACTTTCGGGTAGCTCATCAGAGCCTTGTTACCGCTGATCGCTGAGACGAGATAACCTTCCATGCCCTTGTACATGCTGAAGGCAAGGTAGCCTGTGGCATAAAACAGGGTAAAGCTGGTCCCGAGCGCCGGCAGTCTTCCAAGTGACCCCAGAAGCAGCGACATCAGCCCGATGAAGGCAACAGGCTCCAGCAAGGCCCACACATAACCACCCGGGCTCCTGCCGTATCGGGTCGCAATTTCGCGGATCACGAAAGCAGTGACGATGCGGATATGGGTGGTCAGGTAGTTCAAGGACGTGCCTCGTCTGCAGGCGAATGAATGGCCGGCGGTGCGGGTTTCCGGACCGCCGGGATACCGTCAGTGTCGGTCGCGGATATTATAGAAGACCATCACGGCAACACCCCAAAGCAGTAAGCCCGCCAGTGTGACCAGGATCGGGTTCAGCAGGCGATGCGGATATTGTGCCATCTGCGACAAGGTAGGTTTGATGAAGACCGCAAGATAACGCTGTTTCGCCCCCGCTTCTACACGGGCCTTTTCGAGAGAGGCGAGCGAAGCCGTATAGGCGCGCTCGGCAAACTCGTTCTGTGTCTGGATTGATTCATAAAGCGCGATACGACCGGCAACATCGGTTGCCTGACCTGTCGAGCGACCGCCTTTTCCGGAAGCGCCGCTACCGAAGCGCTGGCGTTCCTTTGCAATCTGGTCTTCCAGGCTGGAGATCTGCGAACGGATGAGGCGCACGCGCGGAGTGTTGCTGCCCATTTGGGTCAGTGCTGTCGAAAGCTCGGTCTTGAGCTTGACCAGCTGTTCTTCGAGCGAGCCGATCAACTGGGCCGCGAGCTTTGCACCTTCGACCGGGTCGGCTTCCTGCGAGGCGTCGCGATAGCTTCTAAGCGACGCGCGGGTCTGGGTTAGGCGGTCTTCGGCAGTCTGAACCTCGTCCCGTGCCGTCTTGAGCACTTCGTTGCGGGCTGTCAGCGACAGGTCGTTGATCAGCTTTTCGCTCTGGGCGATGACGAAATCGGCAACCTTCTGCGACATTTCCGGGCTGAATGCCTTCACCTGCAGGTCCATGATGCCCGAGGTCTGGTCGAAATTCACGGTCACCATGTTGCGCCAATAGGCCAGCCTGTCTTCGATCGGCATATCCGGGCTGATACCATAGAAGAAATCCATGCCCTGGCGTGCAAATACCGCATCAAGGCCAAAGGCCTCGTCGACCATCTGCACCATCCGCTCGCTCAGGATGAAGTCGACCAGTACGTAGGAATCGGACAGCGTGCTGCCGGATGAACTTTGCGAGAACATGCCGAGCAGGTCGCTCGACGGCGCGGCTTCGATGCTGCGCACGGAGAAGGACGAGAAGCTGTGATACTGGTCGGCCGCGATGAAGGCCATGTAACCGGTGCTGACAACTGAAGGCACTGCGACCAGGGCGAGAAAACCGCCAACGATCGCCATATGCCGCGTTTTCAGTGCTGAGAGCCAACCCCGCTTGGCAGGTTCTGGCGATGCGGGGTCTATCGTGATCTCAGGCGATGCCGGTTGAGCAGGCTGGACAGACGGAGCCGGCACGGACGCAGGGCGTTCGAGCAGCGATTCCAGTAGGCGCAGGTTCCTGCTCTTCGGCGCGGCTTGGCCGTTCTCGGAGGGCAGAGCAACTTGATTGCCTGATACGGTGTTTGGAGCCGTCTGGTTCAAAGTCAGTGCCTCTTCATATTGCTTTCATGCACGGCGATGGCCTCGTTGATGTCATCATAGTAGGTCATCTGTCCATTTTCCAGAACGATGCCGGTCTGGCAATAGTCGCGCAACGTTCCGGTGCTGTGGGAGACCATGATCACGTCGGAATTGCTCAGCTTTTCCTTGAAGGTCTGCTGCGATTTCCGCTTGAAATTGGTATCGCCCACGGCGGTGATTTCGTCGACCAGATAATAGTCGAAATTGATTCCCATGCTCACCCCGAATGCCAGCCTAGCCTTCATGCCCGAAGAGTAGGTTCTGACAGGCGCATGGTAGAATTGCCCTAGTTCGGCGAATTCGGCAACATAGGCAACCAGCTCGTCGGTATTCACGCCATAGATGCGGGCGACAAAGCGGACATTCTGCTCGCCGGAAAGATTGCCCTGGAAGCTGCCCTGAAAGCCCAGCGGCCAGGAGATTTTTCCCTGCCGGATGATGCGGCCGCGGTCGAGTTCGAGCGTACCTGCGATAATCTGAAGCAGCGTCGACTTTCCCGCGCCGTTACGGCCCAAAAGCCCGATGCTCTTGCCACGCGGAAAGGTCACCGACACATTGTCGATGATCATCTTTCTCACGCCTTTCATGCGCACCTCTTTGGTTGCGCGCTCCAATCGGATCATCGGTCTCTCAGCCTTCCCCTGGATGTCGTAAATAGCACAAGCCCAATGAATACCAGGCAGGCCGCGACACTCCAGACATAGAACCCGTCATATCCGGCTGCCCGGTATTGCGGATAAAATCCGGTCCTGAATTGCATGACGATATGAGCCAAAGGGTTAAAAAGTATCACATCCTTGGCGATCGGTGGCAGTGAATCCGGCAGGAAGAATACGCCGGAGACGAGGAAAAGCGGGCGGGTGACGATGCCATAAAGCTTTTCGTAGATCGGGTACATGACGAACAGCACTGCATTCGCGAGCCCAATGCCGAGCGCGATCAGGCTCGCCGCTACCATTGCTTCTAGGATAGGCGGGAGATGGATGGAAACGGGATGGCGGACCGTGAACACGATATAACCGAGCACAACGATGGCGACGATTGTCGTCGTCACGATCTGCAGCACGTAGCGTGCAGCAACCGTGTCGATCGGCGCCACGCTCGGATAACTGAGCAGGGCCTTGTTGCCGCTGACGGCGCTGTTCAGATAGCCGGCCAGCGCCTGGTAGAACTGAAAGCCGATATAACCGGTGGCAAAGAACAGCGGGAAGCTGGTTCCAAGCGGCGGCAGATGGGCGATCGCCATGAAGATGACGGACAGGAAGACGATATGGCTGACCGGATCGAGGAAGGCCCAGAGATATCCGCCCGGCTTTGCTCCGAAGCGCGTCGACATTTCACGCATTACCAATGCGCTGACGACACGAGCGTGAGTTGCTAGATAGGACAAGCGCGTCTGGGAACCCTGGTTGAAGAACGGCCGGAAACTGACGCCAAATTATGTCAAATCGGCGGTTTATGCTACCAAAAACAATGGCGGCTCCAGACGGCTACCCTGATTTGCAGCCATCGCGCGTGTTCTGAAGCGTAGCACCGGTCCGGGGAGCGGTGCTACGCAAGTCTCTACAGGTGCTGTTACGCGCCGGCCAACAGTTCCTCGCAGTAGCTAGGTCCGGTTGCGCCGGGGCGGTCGGCGGTGATCTCGATATTGCGGATCGTATAATCGGAGGAAACGGTGATCTTGGCCGAGCAGCTGACGCTGGCGCTCTTGCCGTTCTCCAGCTTGATGCGCTTGTAGCCGCCGCGCCAGCTATAGACTGTGCTGGAACCGGACGTAACGTCATCGAGCGGCGGATTGTATTTTGCAAAGAACTCGCCGGCAGAGTGGCCGACCCAGCGCTTGGATATCGGGCTGTCGGTTATGGTAACGGTCGTGCAGCTGGAAAGTGCAAGCGCGAGAAGGGCGGTCGATGCGATGAGGCGGCGGCTCATGATCCGTGAAAATCCTTGTGTGATGGGCTGGTCCCCAAGCAATGCCTGCGGGACATATGTCATGTTCCAGCTAGCAGATTTTCCTGGCTAACCGCGAGATCACGGGACGGCTTTGACATCAAATTCTTGAAGCGCCGCTTTTTTGCAACGGATTCACGGCAGTTCCACGAGGTGCGACAAACGAATTAAGCCTTGTCACATTTTTTTCGAAAACGGTGCTTGTCGAAGGAAAAATGCTGTTCTATAGAGGCGCCACTGGTCACGGAGTGTAGCGCAGTCTGGTAGCGCACCACGTTCGGGACGTGGGGGTCGCAAGTTCGAATCTTGCCACTCCGACCAGTCAAAAGCCTTTCCGAGCAAAGGTTGCAACTCCCGAAAGACTTTCTCCGAAGAATTCCTTTTCTGATAAACTGACCGATTGCGGACTGTTTCATCGCTTGGGCTTAAGAACGCGTTTGTCGGCGCGATCTGAACGTCTCAGTTTGCATGTATGCACTCTGTTTAAACCCTTTCGCTGCCGCCTTGCACTACCGCTTCCGAGATCGATGAATCTCGAACCAGCAGGTCCTGTATTCTCATTTTTGGGAACAGCTGAAGAGACCTGGCGTTATCAGCCCATCGAAACCGATGGAGGTGACTATGCTTAAAGGTATCGCATTGTGGGCAATGGGAGTTCCTATCTTTGTAATCGTTCTGCTCTACATGTTTGTTTTCTAGCCGCAGCCACTTGTTGCGCCATTGAGCAAAAGCAGCTCAGCCTAGCATTATCGGCTGCAAAGCAACGAACGCAGATGAAAAGGCCCGCTTTCGCGGGCTTTTTTGTTTCGGTAATTTGTGATCTGAGAGCTACTGGCGCTGAGAGTTACAGCGCGCTTGTCGTAACAGGAAGGCGGCTTGCGCCGCCCTCATGACATTCTTGCAGTCAGATATCGCTTCCGGCATTGGAGAAGAACTCGGCTGCTTCTGCGGCCGTCAGTCTCCTGATCTCCGCTTCGTCGCGGCGTGATGCGAACAGTTCGCTTGCCATCAGTTGTTCGGCCAGATCCGCGGGCAGCGAAAGCACGATGCGCTGTTCACCTTCCTTGCCGCGATGGATGCCGCCGACATCTGCGCGCTTCGCGGTAACCATGCCGCCGGCAACCGTATTCAGCGTGTCGGGATCGATCAGGACGAAGGCGCCGGTGGCGCGGTTCTGCTCATAGGCATCGAACACCGCCGGTTCTTCGAAGGAAAGATGCACCTTGCCGATCGCGTTCATCGAAAGCAGCGAGGCATGCGGCTTCCACTGGCCGGTCGAAAGATCGAGCTGCGACGTGGGTTCGATCGTTACCCGCTGCCGGCGCGAGCCGCTTTTCAGCCAGTAACGCTTGCCCGGCTCGATGCCGCCCGGCTGAAGCGACACGAGCTGCGCGTCGAAGGATGTGCCGGTCATCGGCTGGCCGTCGATGGAGACAATGATGTCGCCACGCGACACATCCACCTGCCGGTCGAGAACGAGCGTGATCGCATCGCCGGCGACTGCTGCATTTCGCACGAGATCGAAGGTGACGATCTGCTTCACATTGGCGACGGTGCCCGAAGGCAGGATCGCAACCGAGTCACCCGGCTTGATCGCGCCGCCTGATACCGTACCCTGATAACCGCGAAAACTCTCGCCGGGGCGCACGACACGTTGCACGGGGAGGCGGAAACCGCCGGCCTGGGTGGAACGGCTGGTGGCAAGCTCCAGCGCTTCGATCAGCGTCGGGCCTTCATACCACGGCATCGCCTGATTGCCTGAGAGAACGACATTCTCGCCCTTCAAGGCAGACATCGGAATGGCGGTGATCTGCCGCACACCGAGTGCCAATGCGAATTCGCGGAATTCGGCCGCGATCTTTTCGAACACTGCCTTGTCGTAACCGATCAGGTCGATCTTGTTGACCGCCAGCACGAACTGCCGGATGCCCATCAGCGCCGCGATCGTTGCGTGCCGACGGGTCTGTTCGAGCAGGCCGACGCGGGCGTCAGCCAGAAGGATGGCGAGATCGGCGGTAGAGGCGCCGGTCACCATGTTGCGGGTATATTGCTCGTGGCCGGGTGTATCGGCGACGATGAAGGAGCGGCGATCCGTGGAGAAATAGCGATAGGCGACATCGATCGTGATGCCCTGTTCGCGTTCCGCCTGCAGGCCGTCGAGCAGCAGCGCGAAATCCGGCAGGCCGAGATCGTTCTGCGCGCCACTGTCACGCGCAAGCGTCGCCGCCTGGTCTTCCTTGACCGCCTTGGTGTCCCAGAGAAGCCTGCCGATCAGGGTCGACTTGCCGTCATCGACTGAGCCGCAGGTGATCAGGCGCAGCGGCCGCGTATCGCGCGAAACGCGGGCGGCGGATTCGGCGAAGGGAATGACATTCGCCGAAGCAGCGACGGGCGTAGTTGTGGCTGTAGCTGTGGCGCTCATCTTAGAAATATCCCTCGCGCTTCTTCTTTTCCATGGAGCCGGACTGGTCACGGTCGATGGCGCGGCCCTGTCGTTCGGAAACGGTTGCGATTTCCAGTTCCGCGATCACCTCTTCGAGGTTGGATGCCGTCGAGCGGATCGCACCGGTGAGTGGGAAGCAGCCGAGCGTGCGGAAGCGGATCATGCCGTGCTGGATTTCTTCGCCGGGCTGGAGTTCCAGCCGCGGATCTTCCGCCAGGATCATCATCCCGTCGCGCTCCACATAGGGGCGCTCGGCGGCGTAATAGAGCGGCACGAGCGGAATGTCTTCCGCCTGGATGTATCGCCAGATATCGACCTCGGTCCAGTTCGACAGCGGGAAGGCGCGAACGCTCTCTCCCTTTTTGATCATGCCGTTATAGATGTTCCAAAGTTCCGGCCGCTGGTTGCGCGGGTCCCATTTGTGGTCCGGCGTCCGGAACGAATAGATGCGTTCCTTGGCGCGGGAGGCTTCCTCGTCGCGACGGGCGCCGCCGAAGGCCGCATCATAGCCGCCTGCATCGAGTGCCTGCTTCAACGCTTCCGTCTTCATCACGTCGGTATAGAAGGCCGATCCGTGGGTAAACGGCGTGATGTTTTCTTCGGCACCGCGCTTGTTGGTATGGACCACGAGATCGAGGTCGTATTTTTCGGCGATCTGGTCGCGAAACTCGATCATCTCCTTGAACTTCCAGGTCGTGTCGACATGCAGAAGCGGGAAGGGGACGCGGCCGGGGAAGAAAGCCTTGCGTGCCAGATGCAGCAGCACGGATGAATCCTTGCCGATCGAATAGAGCATGACCGGGTTTTCGAACTCCGCGGCAACCTCGCGAAAGATATGGATCGCTTCGTTTTCGAGGGCTTTCAGATGCGGATCGAGCGGCGGGCGGGAAACGGGTGGGTTCCTGATTTCCGTTTCCTGTGCAGACAGGGACATTTCGGTCTCCGGTAGATTTTGAATGTTACACACAAAGAGTGGGGATTTGGGCCTCAGCGGGCGATGGAACTCGCGAGCGGTGCTGAAGCCGGTATCGGCTGAGACGCGCTTTCCGGGACATGCAGTCCGCATTCGCGTTTCTCGTCGTTTTCCCACCACCATCGTCCGGCGCGTTCAGGCTCGCCGGGCTTGATGGCGCGGGTACAGGGCTCGCAGCCGATGGAGGGGTAACCGCGGGCATGCAGCGGGTTGACCGGGATATGCTCAGCCGTCACATGGGCATTGATCGTGTCGATATCCCAGTCGGCCAGCGGGTTGACCTTGATGAGGCCGCGCTCGGCATCATATTCGGCAAACGGTGTGGTTGCGCGATTGCCGGACTGGCCGCGGCGCAAACCGGTCACCCACACCTGCGCTTGCGAAAGCGCCTTGGCGAGCGGGATCAGCTTGCGCACATGACAGCAGGCGTGCCGTGCTTCGACACTGTCGTAGAAACCGTTCAGGCCATATTTCGCGGCATAGGCATCGATGTCGTCCTGTTGCGGATAAAACCGTCGGATCGTCATGTCGTAACGCTCCTCGGTTTCCGAGATGAGCGCGACCGTTTCTTGGAACAGACGTCCGGTTTCCAGCGTGGAAACTTCGATAGGAAGGCGATGCGTACCGATTGCGGCGGTGATGACCTGGTCTTCTATTCCAAGCGAGGTGGTGAAAACGGCGTGGCCAAGTTCGGCAGCAGCGGAAAGACGGCCGGCAAGATCGAGGCTTGCAAGTCTGGCGTTCAATTCTTCGGCGAGGCTCTCGTTGCCTTTTGCATACGCGGTACGCTTAATCACATCATGCGAGGTCATGGTTCTTCTTTCATCAGCAAGTGCTGTAGTATTGCGACTTGCAGGGGCTGATGACAGGAAAAGCCGTTTCTTCCGCCGGTTCTGGGGAGCAAATATCTCTAGAAAGCCGGGCCTACACAGAAAACCTGCCGCCTTAACCAAATGTGACTGTTTTTACGGCAGCAGATGCCCGCATAGGTTTGTATTTTCTGCATGTTTGCGGTACTCCAGAACGGAGTGTGCAATGCGGCATAGCCGTGTGCACGAACGCGACCGCGGATGTCGCATCCAAGATATTCGCGAGGCGCAGGGATACGAAGTGTGAAGCGGCGACGTGAGGGCAAAAAAGCCTCGCGGCGGCGTTGCTGTTGATGGTTGCGTGATGATATCCCAGAAAGCGAAATATGCGCTTCGAGCCTTGGCCGCTCTGGCGCAGGCCGACCCGGATGAGCCGATGCTGATCTCGGAGATCGCGGTCCAGCAGTCCATTCCGAAGAAATTTCTGGAACAGATTCTGCTCGACCTGAAGCGCTCCGGCATCGTCATGAGCCGCCGTGGCAAGCAGGGTGGATATCTACTGCTGAAGCCCGCCGACGCGATCTCCTTCGGTGAAGTCCTGCGGCTTGTCGACGGCCCGATCGCTCCGCTTCCCTGCTTGTCGCAAACCGCCTATCGCAAATGCGATGATTGCGATGGCGAACACCTGTGCGAAATCCGCCATGTCTTCGCCCGTGTAGCCGACGCCACCCGCGACGTTCTGTTCAATACCACGATTGCCGATGCGATCGAGGGGGCAGGCGAAGGTACACATAAGCCAGCCCAGGTGAGAGAGCTTCTGACGGCGTAAGCCCTCTTGCTTAATTGATATTGGCGTCTGCCTACGTGCAGCAGGGCATGCTAATGTACTCTCCTTGTCGAGAGGCTGGCATGTTTTCTGTGTCCATCGCAAAATCACCGAAGGACTTCGAGATCGCCGCGGCGCTGTGCCGGGAACTGGCGGATTGGGATATCGCCATGGCCGCGACCCATGGCGTCGATCCTCAACTGGTGACGGATCTTTATCACGGTGAGACTGCGGCAAGCCTTGCCCGGCGTTACGCGCAATCGGGGACAGGAATGCTGCTGGCATCATGGGATGGCCAGCCGGCGGGATGTTTGGCATTTTCCATCTTCGACGATACGGCCGACGAACTTCACAAATTCTACGTGGGCCCCGATTTCCGGCAAAGAGGCATCGGCGGCGCAATGATGCGGGCGGTCATCCATGCTGTCGAAGCGCGTCGGAAGAGCACGCTGCTGGCGCACACCACCATCTATATGACCGATGCTATCTCGATCTATCGCGCCTGCGGTTTCGACTTCTGCCCACCCTTTCGAGACGTGCCCAAAGCGGTTGGCCATACGGAGATTTTCCTCAGGCGCGACTCTCCGCCGGGTTGAAATCGAGCCTCTGGAACGAATTTCGGCCGGATTGCGTTTTTGCCGTTCGGTGTTTTCCCGATGCTGCTGTTCTGTGAACTGATGCTCATGGAACGCATTCTTTGTCGCGCGAACCCGCCCGAGGGAAACAGTTTTGCCTTCTTTTCGCCGTGAATTGACTAAGACGACCTGACCGATAGAGTTTAGCCCATATCAAATGGCCCGATGATCACGGGACACTGGTCATGGGACAAGGATCACAGGAGAGACTCTATGCTGAACTTCACCGATGGGATTGGAAAGCGGCTGGCAGTGGTTGCGCTCGGCGTGACGCTCGCTGCAGGAAGCATAGCGCCGGCCTTTGCCGCGAGCCAGCTTCTGAACGTGTCCTACGATCCAACACGCGAGCTCTACAAGGATTTTAACGCCGCCTTTGCCAAGCACTGGAAGGCGGAAGGTGGTGAGGATGTCACAATCCGTCAGTCGCATGGCGGCTCCGGCGCGCAGGCCCGCTCTGTGATCGATGGCCTTGAGGCCGATGTCGTGACGCTGGCGCTGGAAAGCGACATCAATGCCATCCAGAAGACCGGCAAGATCAAGGAAGACTGGCGCACCCGCCTGCCCAACAATGCTTCGCCCTACACCTCGACGATCGTCTTCCTCGTTCGCAAGGGTAATTCGAAGGGCATCAAGAACTGGGGCGATCTGGTGAAGGGCGACGTGCAGATCGTTACGCCGAACCCGAAGACATCCGGTGGTGCTCGCTGGAACTATCTGGCTGCCTGGGCTTGGGCCAATGAAGAATTCAAGGGCGATCAGGACAAGATCAAGGCCTATATCGGCGACCTCTACAAGCGCGCTCCGGTTCTCGATACCGGTGCCCGCGGATCCACCGTCACCTTTGCCCAGCGCCAGATCGGCGACGTCCTGCTCGCCTGGGAAAACGAGGCCTATCTGGCCGGTGAGGAATTCGGCAAGGATGCGTTCGACATCGTCGTGCCGCCGATCTCCATCCTCGCCGAACCGCCGGTCGCAGTCGTCGATGCCAATGTCGACGCCAAGGGCACCCGCAAGGTCGCCGAAGCCTATCTCCAATATCTCTATTCCGACGAAGGCCAGAACATCGCGGCCAAGCACTTCTATCGTCCGTCCAAGCCGGAAGTGGTGAAGCCGGAACTGTTGAAGCAGCTGCCTCCGATCAAGCTCGTCACCATTGACGATCCGCTCTTCGGCGGCTGGAAGAAGGCGCAGCCGGAACACTTTGGTGATGGCGGCATTTTCGACCAGATCTACAAGCCCGGCGCCAAATAATCACTCAAGTGACACTGGAGGCACGGTGCGGTAGTTTGTTGCCGCACCGTTGCCATGTCGGGCCTGAACGTAGAATTCGGAACCAAGCATGACCGCATCCGCTACCGCTTCCACGGCGGGCTGGAGATTGAAACAGCCGAGCATCATCCCGGGTTTCGGGTTGACGCTCGGCTTTTCGCTCGCCTACCTGTCGCTGATCATTCTCATCCCCATCGCCGGCCTGCTCTGGCGCACGGCCGAACTCGGCTGGTCGGGCTTTTTTGCCATCCTCTCCGATGAACGGACGATCCGGGCTCTTTATGTATCCTTCGGCACGGCCTTTATCGCGGCAGTGATCAATGTCGTCTTCGGCACGCTGCTCGCCTGGGTGCTCACCCGTTATCGGTTTCCCGGACGCCGGCTGATCGATGCGATGGTCGATCTGCCCTTCGCCCTTCCGACGGCTGTTGCCGGTATCGCGTTTGCCTCGCTTTATGCGCCGAATGGCTGGATCGGCTCGCTGTTCATGCCCTTCCGCATTGCTTTCACGCCGATCGGCATCGTCATCGCGCTGATCTTCATCGGTCTTCCCTTCGTCGTGCGCACCGTGCAGCCGATCATGGAAGAGATCGACAAGGAGGTGGAAGAGGCGGCTGCCACGCTTGGCGCCAACCGGTTCCAGACGATCTTCAACGTGCTTCTGCCCGGTCTTACGCCAGCCCTTCTCACAGGCTTTGCGCTCGCCTTTGCGCGCGGTGTCGGAGAATACGGCTCGGTCATCTTCATCGCCGGTAACATCCCTTACGTGTCTGAAATCGCACCGCTGCTGATCGTCATCCGGCTGGAAGAATTCAACTATGCCGGCGCGACCGCCATCGCCACGATCATGCTTCTGATCTCCTTTGCCATGCTTCTGGTGATCAACCTCATCCAGGCCTGGAGCCGCAGGAGATATGGCAATGTCTGATAATCGCCGTATCTCCTTCCGTAACCCGGCCGACGAAAGCTTCTCCACCAAGCTGATCCTTGTCGCCCTGACGCTCGTCTTCCTCGCCTTCTTCCTGTTCCTCCCGCTTGTCTCGGTTTTCTACGAAGCCTTTCGCGAAGGATGGGTCACCTACGAGGAGGCGTTGCTGGAACCCGATGCCTGGGCAGCGATCCGGCTGACGCTGATCGTGGCTGCCATCGCCGTGCCACTCAATCTCGTCTTCGGTCTGGCCGCCTCCTGGGCGATCGCCAAGTTCGAGTTCAAGGGCAAGGCGTTTCTGATCACCCTGATCGATCTGCCGTTTTCGATCTCGCCGGTCATCTCCGGCCTGGTCTATGTTCTTCTCTTTGGCAGCGGCAGCCTTCTCGGCCCCTGGCTGAAAAGCTATGGCATCGAGATCCTGTTTGCCGTGCCGGGCATCGTGCTTGCCACCGTCTTCGTGACCTTCCCCTTTGTTGCGCGCGAACTGATCCCGCTGATGCAGGACCAGGGCACCGGCGATGAGGAGGCGGCACTGTCTCTGGGTGCTTCCGGCTGGCAGACGTTCTGGTATGTGACGCTGCCCAATATCAAATGGGGCCTGCTTTACGGCGTGCTGCTCTGTAACGCTCGCGCGATGGGTGAGTTCGGCGCCGTCTCAGTCGTTTCCGGCCGTATCCGCGGCCTCACCAACACCATGCCGCTGCATGTCGAGATCCTCTATAATGAGTACAACATGGTCGCGGCCTTTGCCGTGGCATCCCTGCTGGCTCTTCTGGCACTCGTCACGCTCGCGTTGAAAACCTTTCTCGAACTTCGGTTCGGTGCCGGCGCTGCCGGCGGCCGGCACTAGGATACCCCGCGTATGGAAGTCAAAATCAACAATATCCGCAAGGAATTCGACCGTTTCGCCGCGCTGAATGACGTATCGCTCAATATCGCTTCGGGCGAATTGATCGCGCTGCTCGGCCCGTCCGGTTCCGGCAAGACGACACTGCTTCGCCTGATCGCCGGCCTGGATTTCCCGACTGCCGGCCAGATTTTCTTCGGTGAGGAAGATGCCTCCCGCCATTCGGTCCAGGAGCGCAATGTCGGCTTCGTTTTCCAGCATTACGCGCTGTTCCGTCACATGACCGTGGCGCAGAATATCGGCTTCGGCCTCAAGGTCCGTCCGTCCGCCAGTCGCCCGCCGAAAAGCGAGATCAAAAAGCGGGTTTCCGACCTGCTCGACATGGTGCAGCTCTCGGGTCTTGAAAATCGCTATCCCAACCAGCTTTCCGGCGGTCAGCGCCAGCGCGTGGCGCTTGCCCGTGCCATGGCGATCGAACCGCGCATCCTTCTGCTCGACGAGCCTTTCGGAGCGCTCGATGCAAAGGTCAGAAAGGAACTGCGCCGCTGGCTGCGCGAATTCCACGATCGCACCGGCCACACGACCGTGTTCGTCACCCACGACCAGGAAGAAGCGCTTGAGCTTGCCGACCGTGTTGTCGTCATGAGCCAGGGCAAGATCGAGCAGGTCGGTTCAGCGGATGATGTCTACGACCGCCCGCAGTCGCCCTTCGTCTTCTCTTTCATCGGCGAATCCTCGCATCTGCCGGTCGAGGTGAAGAATGGTACGGTTCTGTTCCAGGGCGAGCCGATCGGCATTTCGGAAAAGACCGATGCGGCCGGAGACCTGTTCTTCCGTCCGGAAGACGTGGTCCTGACCGACGAGAAGGACGCATTGTTCGGCAAGGTTACTGCCTGTCGCCGTCTTGCCGGCACCCGTATTGCCGAGATTGACATCGCCAACAACGGCCACGATCCCTTCCATGTCGAGGTGGAGGTACCATTGCATGCTCCGGTCGAGCTTGGTTCGGAAGCCCGTTTCCGCCCGACTCGCTGGAAGATCTTTAATAAGTAACTGCCGGACGGTTTACGGCCGGAGGCCGTGAGCTTGTTGATGTTCCAGCCCTGTCCGAAGATCAAGGAGGGGCTGGAATACTATTCCATCCAAGCTTCGTCTGTCGTCTTGCCCGCATCGGTTTGTATATCCGGCTCATGTGTCGCAGCCGCTACATCTTTAAGGCGTAAGATTCGATAAATACAAATACGCTAAGGCAATTGCGGTTCAACGTCTTTAATAGGCTTAAAATGTCGGCTCATGTCGATGAAACCTGCCAACAGAAGCAGCATGAGCTGCTGCCCCCACCTGTAGTCGATACAGTTTCGGCATCCCGTCAGCCATTGTTCGGGCGTTTTCTGCGCGGCGCTGGCCAAGCGCAATCCAGAGGGCGCACCCTTCGGCAAGGCCCTCCGCCGGAAGATATGGCGAAGGCGCTGGCCATCCTTGCAAACCAGCCGAATGCCAGCGCTGGGCTTGTCCGGCTTGGAGACAAACAGATCCTGTTTTCCGATTGCGAGCAGGCGTTTGTCATGTATGCCCGGCACGGCCACTCGCTGGTCGCGCTGTTCGATCCCGTCGGCCCGCAGGAACTGTGGCCAAACCTGCTTGAAAAGTTCATGGCGACGGCGCGTCATCTAGGCAGCCGGCCGGTCTTCTATCAGGTTTCGAAAGCTTTCCTGCCGCACGCCTTCGACTGCGGCCTGCGTCCATACAAGCTCGGCGAGCAGGCAGTGGTAGACCTGACCCGTTTCGACCTCAAGGGCGGTGCCTGGCTGAAACTGCGCCGCTCGATCAATCGCGCCGAACGCGACGGGCTGGAATTCTCCATGCTTTCACCCGATGAGGTGCCCGAGGTCATAGACGAGCTGCTCTCGGTCTCGCGTGCCTGGCTTGCCTCGCACAATGCCTCGGAGAAGGGTTTTTCGCTCGGCACATTCGATCTAGCCTATGTCAAGGCATGCCCGGTGGCGATCATCCGCTTGGAAGGGCGCATCGTCGCTTTTGCAAACATTCTCGAAGCCGGGCAGCATGGCGATGCCTTCATCGACCTCATGCGCCACATTCCCGAGACGCATCGCGGAATGATGGATCTGCTCTTCGTACGCATTATGGAGCATATGAAGGCGCGGGGTTTCCGCACGCTCAATCTCGGCATGGCGCCTCTCGCGGGCCTTGCCGATCATCACTATGCGCCGCTGTGGAACCGGCTCGGCCGGGAGATCTTCGAATTCGGCGAGCGTTTCTATAATTTCCGCGGCGTGCAGGCTTTCAAGTCGAAGTTCGATCCGATCTGGCAGCCGCGTTATCTCGTCGTTTCGGGCCGCGGTCTTCCGCTCGCTTCCATCTTCGATGTAACGATGCTGATCGGCGGCGGGTTGCGCGGGATCTTGCGCAGATGAGGGCTTTGCCGGTTATCGTTGCAGCGCTCACGCTGGTTGCCGGTGCCGTTGAACTCTATCACATGCAGTTCGCTCAGAATGAAATCGTCAGCCTGCCGACCTCCCGCATCAGCGATCCGCAGGTGCAGGAAAAAGGCATCGTCGTGCTTCTGTCGGACGCCGATGGCTGGGGCCGCGAAGAAGACCGCATGTCGGATGCGCTGACAGCCGATGGTGCTGTAGTCGTCGGCGTCGATCTGCCCGACTATTATGCCGGGCTTGGCGAAGAGAAGCGGGACTGCCTCTATCTCGTCTCCGATATCGAGGAACTGAGCCGCCAGATCCATCGCGATCGGGACATGACGACCTATCGCGCTCCGCTGGTGGCAGGCATCGGCGCCGGCGGATCGCTGGCTCTGGCGATTGCCGCCCAGACACCGTTCTCCACCATCGGCGCGACGCTGGCGGTCGACCCGGATCCGTCGATCGCCCTGTCGAAAATACTCTGCACGCCGGCGCCGAAAAATCAGGTCGATGGCGGTATGCGCTATGGCCTGACCGAAGGCGAGCTGCCGAACAATATCGACGTCGTATTCACGCCCGAAGCCGCAAAGGCGGGGCGCGAGCATGTCGAAGATCTGAAACGCACCCACCCCGACATCGAGGTGACTGCGGATGACGAGGCTTCCGAGGAAGCTTTGCTTGCAGTTTCACGCAGCGTGATGACAGCCGCTGAGGCCACCGGTTCTCCGCTGGACCTTCCGATTGTGCCGATCGAGGCCGCGCCGCGCCGCAATACGATGGCGATCATCTATTCCGGTGACGGCGGCTGGCGTGATATCGACCAGAAACTCGCGGCATATCTGAAGGACGAGGGAATCCCGGTCGTCGGCGTCGATGCCCTGCGCTATTTCTGGAACGAAAAGACGCCGGCACAGACGGCAGCCGACCTTTCCCGCATCATCGCCACCTACCGCCAGCGCTGGAATGTCGAGAATGTCGTTCTGATCGGCTATTCCTTCGGCGCCAACATTCTGCCCGCCACTTACCGGCTGTTGCCGAAAGATGACCAGGATGCGGTTCGTCTCATGTCGCTGCTGGCACTGTCGCATCAGGCCGATTTCGAAATCGCCGTCACCGGATGGCTCGGTTATGCCGGTGCCGGCAAGCATGGTGACCCGGTGGATGACTTAAGAGCGATCGAGCCTCTTAAGATCCAGTGCGTCTATGGGCTTGAGGAAGAAGATACGGCCTGCCCGGATTTGGGTGAAATCCCGGGTGTCGACATACAGCCGCGCAAGGGAGGTCATCATTTCGACGGCGATTACCGCGCACTCAATCAACTCATCGTTGATCGACTGAGCCAGCTTCTGTCAGTGATGTGACAGTGAAATTCGGTTGTTGCCACGGCAAGCGCAACGGAAAGATCGTGGCGTGCTTTAGATCGCCGCGAAGCTTGCTTCATTGGGCAGGAGATCGACCTGCTGTCCGTCGAACAGGTCCGAATGTTCGCCGATCGCCTGTTCCCAGGCGGCTGCCGGTCCCTGGGCGATCAATTGCAGCGAACCGTTCATGGGGTTGACGACCTTCAGTCCGAGCGGCTCATAGGCATTCAAGGCATCGATGACCGGTGCCTTGGCGCGCAATGAAACGTCCCGCAAGGCCGCCTTGCGGGCCATGATATCCGATATCTCTCGAGCCTGAGACATTTCCTGATCGGCATTCACTTCGACGATGAAAACGATCGAGTCCTGCGGCGACGAGCTCGAAACGATATTCCTGACTCTGGCATTCAGCATGGTCAGTCCTTTCGATGGAAGAGCCGGCGTCATGGCAGCAGGCCTTCCAGGTCAATGCAGCCACGCCCCACTCTTGGGGCAATATTGGCCCAATTTTGATTACATCTAGTAAACTCCATCAGCGTTTCCGTCAAACGTCGAGGCTGGCCGGTGAGTTCCGGATACTTCTCAAGAATGAGCGCCAGAGCTGATGAAATACATGGCGCCGAGAGCGAGCTGCCGTTCATGGAGGCGTAGCCGCCGCCGGCGAGAGCACTGTGTATATCCACGCCCGGTCCTACGATATTCGGTTTGCTCGGGGCTTGCCGCGCTGTATCGCCGTAGGAATAACCCCAGTCGCTGAAGGCCGGGACGCGGTCGTCCCTGTCGATCGCCCCGACGGCGACGACATGCTCAAGCTTGGCGGGAAAGCAATGGTTGCCCATACCCAGGTTGCCGTTGTTGCCGATTGCCGCCACGACCACCGCACCCTGGTCGGCAGCGTTGCCGATCGCCTTGTAAAGGCTGCTGATATCCTCTCGGGTCAGGTTTCGTGTGCCGAGCGATGCGTTGACGATCTGGACGCCGTCGCCTTGAGGGCCGGCTTCGTTGACGAGCCAGTTCAGGCCGCCAAGCAACTGCGCAAAGTAGCCTCGCAATCCCCCGTTCTCCGACTGCTCCGTCAGCACGGCCGCAACCGAGAGATGGACCTGCGGTGATATGCCGGCGTTCTGGCCGGCGCATATGCCTGCCACGTGTGTTCCGTGGCTGCCGAAATCCCGCGGACTTGCGCCCGGCACTTCGACGCCGTTGAGGTCGAACTGCCGGTAGACGATATGTTCGCCTTTCCTGTGTGAAAATTCAGGATGATCGACATCGATGCCTGTGTCCAGAAGGCCGATGGAGATGCCGTTGCCCCGGTATGCCTGGGGAAGCTCGCCTCGATTGGGAAGAATGCGACGGTGCCAGAAGTCGGGTGAAGTTTGCAACTCCCGGATCTCCGGCGGACGCACCAGGATTTCCGAGTTCGGAACGACCTCGACGCCCTGTTCTTCGAGGATATCGATCATCGGCTGTTCCAGTCGAGGCAGGATCACCGCTCCCAGCGCTTCGAGATAGACCCCGCGCAGAAACAGTCGCTCGCCGCGGCTCACCCGCGCAACCGCTGGCAAAGCCTGCCGATAGGTGTTGGAGGCGTTGATGAGATCCAATGTCGTTTGCGATCGGGACGTCATCGCCACATGCATCAGCCGCCTCAATTGTTTGCGGGAATCCGTCTGGCTCGTTTGCGGAAAGATGATTTTGTTCTCGGAACCCGGACCGGCCTTGTCGCTCTGTTCGTCCAGATAGCGATTGTCCGGAAGGAGAATGATTACGGACGATTTGGGCGAAACCTCGATATCAGCCGCAAGCCCGCCGATCTCCGGGCGGCTGTACCGGGCAAGCGACTGGATGCCGCGCTTGTTCTTGTAAAGGCGGATCCAGCGCCTTCTCAGATCTCGCCGGTGGCGTTTTCCTGCAAAACCGCCGCTTCCGCGCCAGACGGACGACTGCTTTGCAAGCGCACGCACAAACTCTTCCGGCGCCAACGCCAGAATCCTGCTCATCATGATTCGCCCCCAACTTTTGACTGAGGCGAGAATATTATCGCTATTTAAGATTGCAACAATTTCCTGCGCAACCAAAGGGTGAGGAGGGTTGCATCAGCGGTCGCTGAGTGCTGCCCGCGGATTGACCCAGGGCTCTTGATTGCTCCGGGGCAGGGGAACTTTTCCGAGGATATGATCTGCCGCCTTCTCGCCGGTCATGATCGAAGGCCCGTTGAGATTGCCATATGTGATGTGCGGGAAGATCGAACTGTCCGCGACCCTCAAACCTTCCACTCCGATGACGCGACATTCCGCATCGACGACAGCTTGTCGGTCGTCAGCGCTTCCCATCCGGCAGGTGCCGCAGGGATGGTAGGCGCTTTCCAGATGCTCGCGCAGGAAAGCGTCGATCTCGTCATCCGACAGCAGGTTTTCACCGGGCTGGATTTCCGGTCCGCGATAGTCGTCGAATGCTTTCTGGTTGAAAATTTCACGCGTCAGCCGCACGCAATGGCGGAATTTGATCCAGTCTTCCTCATGGCTCATGTAGTTGAAGCGAATGACCGGATCATCCTTCGGATCCGCCGAACGAAGGGTTACGTTGCCCCGCGATTTGGAAAGATTGTAGCCGACATGTGCCTGAAAGCCGTGGCTCTTGGCGGCAGCTTTCCCGTCGTAGGAAATCGCCACCGGCAGGAAATGATACTGGATATCCGGCTGCTTCAAGCCGGCCTGCGAGCGCAGGAAGGCGCAGGCTTCGAACTGGTTGGAGGCGCCAAGGCCGCCCTTGGACAGCACCCATTGCGCCCCCGCCACCCCCTGCCAGAACCACGGCAGCCAGGAGTAGAGCGAAACCGGCTTGGTCGAGACCTGCTGGAAATAGAATTCCATATGGTCCTGAAGATTGGCGCCGACGCCTGGCCGATCAGCCTTCACCTCGATCCCCATGTCCTTCAAGTGCGCCGCAGGCCCGATGCCTGACAGCATCAGAAGCTTGGGCGAGTTGAAGGACGAGGCTGCCACGATCACCTCGCGATTGGCTTTAACGATCTCCGGCACGCCGCGCCGCAACACCTCGACACCGGTCGCCCGTCCATTCTCGATGACGATCTTCTGCGCCAGACCATAGACGATCTCGACATTCTTCCGCTTCATCGCTGGCCGCAGATAGGCATTGGCGGCAGACCAGCGGCGGCCCTGATGGATCGTCTGTTCCATCAGCCCGAAACCCTCCTGTTTCGAGCCGTTATAATCCTCGGTCGTTTCGAAGCCTGCCTCGGCACCCGCCCGGATGAAGGCATGAAAGAGCGGGTTATTCACTGGCCCGCGCTGCACATGCAAAGGCCCGTCGGTACCACGCCAGCCTTCCTCGCCGCCATGGCTGTGCTCCATCCTCTTGAAATAGGGCAGCACGTCGGCATAGGACCAGCCTCGCGCGCCAAGCTCCTCCCAACGGTTGTAATCCTCCGCATGGCCGCGCACGTAAACCAGCCCGTTGATCGAGGATGAACCTCCCAGAACCTTGCCGCGCGGCGCGGTGATGCGGCGGTTGTTGAGATTGGGTTCGGGTTCGGAGAGATAACCCCAATTGTACCGCTTCATGCTCATCGGCCATGCCAGCGCTGCCGGCATCTGGATGAACGGGCCATAGTCCGACCCACCCGCCTCGATGACGATCACCGAATGCCTGCCATCCTCCGAGAGGCGGTAAGCCATGGCAGATCCTGCCGAGCCGGAACCGATGATGACGAAATCTGCCTGCATGAGTGTCTCTGATCCGATCTATTAGGTATCTCGGTGAATTTTAGCTGGATGCAGTTCTCAGTTGAGTTCCGATGTCTTATTTCTTTGGTAGCGATATCGTTTAGGCGGCGCGTGACCGATGGAAAATAAGCACTTTACCAAGAAGCTCCTGGCGAAGCTTGCGCGTGGCCAGAGTGAAAGGCTCGAAGAGGAGCGCAACCGAACACGCCTCAGCAAAGATATTTCCAACACTTATCGAGATCGCCGGGAAAACCGGCAACCGTTCGCTCGTTGCATGGTGCATCACGCGCGCATGTTTTTCGTAGGCATCGGCATGTTTGTCGGGACTTTGGTGCATTTGCGCTTCGGGATAAATCTGATCATTTGCGTTGCTGCTTTCGCCGCTTGCACTTTCTTCATCTTCGAGCGTTGGAGACAGATAAAGCGCGCACGCGACGCCCATTTCGACTAACGGCTTCACCCTCAATACGGCGCCTCGACCTTGCCCATTCCCACATAAACCGTCTTCAGCTCGGAATAATGCTCCAGCGCCGCAAGCGAGTTTTCCCGTCCGAAACCGGACTGTTTCGATCCACCGAAAGGAATTTCCACCGGGCAGAGATTGTAGGTGTTGATCCACAACGTCCCGGCCTCAAGTTGGTCCACCACCCGGTGCCCGCGCGAAAGGTCGGCGGTGAATACCCCCGCCGACAGGCCGAATTCGGTGGCGTTCGCCCGCGCGATCACCTCGTCCTCGTCGTCGAAATCCAGCACACACATCACCGGGCCGAAAATCTCTTCCCGCGCAATGGTCATCTCGTCGGTCACATCGGCAAATACGGTCGGCTGGATATAATAACCTTCACCGGTCACGTCGTTCGGAATGCCGCCACCGGTCAGAACGGTCGCCCCCTCCGCTTTGCCCTTGTCGATATAGCTCAAGACCTTCTGGCGCTGGTCAAACGAGATCAGCGGCCCCATCTGTGTCGCCTCATCCATAGGCTCGCCGATGATGATCTTTTCCGTCCGCTTCTTCAGCCGCGACAGGAACTGGTCCTTCACCTTGCGCTGCACGAAAACGCGGGTGCCGTTGGAGCAGACCTGACCGGTCGAATAGAAATTCCCGAGCATCGCCCCACCGATGGCCGAGTCGATATCGGCATCGTCGAACACGATCAGCGGCGATTTCCCGCCAAGCTCCATCGTCACATGCTTGAGCTTGCCAGCAGCCGCTGACGCCACCTTGCGGCCGGTCGGCACCGAACCGGTGAGCGAAACCTTGGCGACATCGGGATGGTTGACGAGCAGCGGCCCTGTCGTCCGGTCACCCTGGATGACGTTGTAAAGCCCTTTCGGCAGACCGGCTTCGATCAGGATCTCGGCAATCTTCAGTGCACCGAGCGGCGTGTTTTCCGATGGCTTGAACACCATGGCATTGCCGGCGGCAAGCGCCGGCGCACCCTTCCAGCAGGCAATCTGCTGCGGGTAATTCCAGGCACCGATACCGACGCAGACGCCGAGCGGTACCCGCTTCGTATAGGCAAAATCGCCGCCGAGCGGGATATACTGGCCGTTCAGGCCCGCAGCGATCACGCCGCCGAAAAATTCGAAGCTGTCGGCACCCGAAGTCGGATCGGCGACGATCGTTTCCTGGATCGGCTTGCCGGTATCGAGCGTTTCGAGTTCGGAAAGTTCGTGGTTCCTCTCGCGCATGATTTCGGCGGCGCGTTTCAGGACGCGGCCGCGCGCCGTCGGGCTCATTGCCGCCCATTCCGGCTGGGCGCGTTTGGCCGCTGCGATCGCCTTTTCCACAATCGCCGGCGTTGCCGCATGCAGCCTTGCGATCACCTCGCCGGTGGCGGGGTAAAGGCTCTCGATGACGCTGCCATCGGTGTCTTCCACATATTCGCCATCGATGAAGTGGCTGGCTTTCGGCTGTGCTTTCATTCTCTTGTCTCCGTCCTCACTCCCCACGGGGATAACGCTTGGACTCTTCCAGATTGTCGAGGTTCATGTGGTTGCGCATGTAGCGCTCGGAGGCCTTCTGCAAAGGCTGGTGATCCCACGGATAATAGGCGCCGTTGCGTAGTGCTTCATACACTACCCATCGCCGCGCCTGGCTTTCCCGCACGGCGGCGTCGAAGCCCGCCATGTCCCATTTGGCATCCCGTTTGGTGCGAAATCCTTCAAGAACCTCCGCATGAGCCGGGTCGACCGCAAGGTTCGTGAGCTCCTTCGGATCGGCTTCGAGATCGAAAAGTTGCTCTGGATCGAGTTCGCAATGGATATATTTCCACTTGCCCTCTCGAATTCCGACGAGCGGCGCGTAGGACGCTTCGGCCGCATATTCCATCAGCACCGGCGAGGTCCGTTCGCCGCCATCGATCACCGGCTTCAGGCTTTCGCCATCCGTCCATGGCGCAATCTCGGAGATCGATATCCCGGCAAGGTCGCAAAGCGTCGGCGTCACGTCGAGATTGGAAACGGGAGCTTTGTGCAGGGCAGGGGCAATGCCCGGTCCCGCCACCATCAGCGGCACACGCGCGGAGCCTTCGAAGAAGTTCATCTTGAACCACAATCCGCGCTCGCCCAGCATGTCGCCATGGTCGGAACAGAACAGGATGACCGTATTGTCGAGCATCCGGGTGCGGGTCAGCGTATCGATCAGCTCGCCGACCTTCTCGTCGATATAGGAGATATTGGCGAAATAGGCCTGGCGCGAGCGGCGCACATTTTCCTCGGTAATGTCGAAGCTCGCATAATCGCATGATTTCAGGATGCGCTGCGAATGCGGATCCTGGCTCTCCAGCATCCCGACATCCGGCGTCAGATACTCGCAGTCGTTATAGAGATCCCAGAACTTTTTTCGCGCCACGTAAGGGTCGTGTGGATGGGTAAACGAGACCGTCAGCGCCCACGTCCGACGATCCGCATCATCGTTTTCGCGTGCGAGATGATAGAGCTTCTGGTTGGCCAGAAACGCCACTTCATCGTCATATTCCATCTGGTTGGAAATCTCGGCCACGCCGGCACCCGTCACCGATCCCATATTGTGATACCACCAGTCGATCCGCTCGCCCGGCTTGCGGTAATCCGGCGTCCAGCCGAAATCGGCCGGATAGATATCGGTCGTTAGCCGCTCCTCAAAGCCGTGCAACTGGTCCGGCCCGACGAAATGCATTTTTCCCGAAAGTGCCGTGTAATAACCGGCGCGGCGCAGATGGTGCGCATAGGTCGGGATTGACGATACATATTCCGCGGCATTGTCGTAAACCTGCGTCCGGCTCGGCAATTGCCCGGCCATGAAGGATGCGCGGGCAGGGGCACAGAGCGGCGAGGACGTGTAGTTGTTGGCAAACCGCGCCGAGCGCGCGGCAAGTGCCTTCATGTGCGGCGCATGCAGCCACTCCGCCGGTCCGTCGGGAAACAGCGTGCCATTCAACTGGTCGACCATGATGATGAGAAAGTTCGGGCGGTACATGATCGCGGCAGGACCTCTGTAGGCAGGAATGGCAATGTAAGGAGTTATTTTCGATCTTGTTTTCGATCAAGCGATGATTGCGAAACGCGCTATCCCAAATGCGTAGAGCGCATTGAACGCGCCCGGCCACTTAATCATGCAGTCTGATCCGCGCGATTGACGCTACCAAGTGCCGCAGCAGATTTGGATAGTCATCGGAAATGCGGGTAGCGTTTGCCATCAGTGTGATCGCGGCATTTGACGGTCCCGTCATTGCGTCAGGCTGGCCGGTTAACAGCTTGGCAGTGCTTGGCATTTCCCTAAAGTCGGACCTGTTGTCCAAGACTGGTCAACCTCCGCGCCGGCACTTGCTGCACACTGTCCAAACATCGGATAATCCCTCGTAATTCATTGAATTTTAAGCAAATACCGGAAGCTCGTCACAAAACCTTCATGCGATTTTCATAGAGGAGCAACGGATTGTTGACGGGTAGCGCCGCAACCTGCGCAACGTCATTTAAGGCCTTTTTTCGAGCATTTTGAAAAGCGCTCGTGCAGTGGAGTAATGCGTATGTCGTCTGCGGCTGTTCTCGAACCGGGTGTTGTCCGGCGATATGCAGGCGACCAGCTTGTTACCCTCGGGAAACTGGTTCTCGAAAATGCCTTCCAGCCGATTGTCGAAGTGGCGACAGGATCGGTCTTCGGTTACGAATCCCTGCTGCGTGGCCATGAACGGATCGGCTTTTCCTCTCCGCCGGAATTGCTCGACGAGGCCCAGCAGGCAGGCCAGCTTCTGGCGCTTGAGCAGATGATGTCCGGCCGCGCGCTCGCCAAATTCGCGACGCTTCCCGACTATTCGTCAGCCACGCTTTTTCTCAATCTGGATGTCCGGCTGATCCGTCAGGGGCATGAATTCCTCGAAAGAGTGCTTCACCATCTGCGGGCGGCCGAGATCGCGCCGTCTTCGGTCTGTTTCGAATTCTCCGAACGCTTCGACAACACCAGCGTACCGGAATTTGCCGATCTGGTGGCCGATATGCGCAAGGCGGGCTTCAAGCTCGCCATCGACGATTTCGGTGTCGGTCACGGCGAGATGAAGCTGCTCTGTGACTTCCCCGTCGACTACCTGAAGATCGACCGGCATTTCGTGTCCGATATCGACCGCAATCCGCGCAAGCGCCATCTGGTCAAGAATATCGTCAACATCGCCCACACGCTCGGTATCCGGGTCATTGCCGAGGGCATCGAGACGGAATCCGAATTTCTGGCCTGCCGCGAATATGGTGTCGATCTCGTTCAGGGCTATTTCATCGCCAAGCCGACGACCTTCCTGACCGAACTGCAGCCGGCCTTTCCGCATCTTGCCGATATCGGCCGTGCGCGCCGTTCCAGCCAGTCGCTGGACGAGATCCTCATCCGCAAGCAGATCGAAAAACTGCCGACGGTTTTCGAGAATGACGCGATCGATTCTGTATTCGAATTGTTCCGCCGCAATCCGCGCCAGGCATTCTTTCCGGTCCTGAACGCCAATGGCGAACCGCGTGGCGTCATCAACGAATACCACCTGAAGGAATTCATCTATCAGCCATTCGGTCGCGACCTTCTGAAGAACAAGGTCTATGAACGCTCGATCGCTCACTTCGTCGAGCGCGCCCCGATCATCGGGCTGGATGCCGAGGCGGAAGAACTGATGAGCCTTTTTGCCAACATGGAAAACAGTGCCTGTGTCATCCTCACCGAAAACATGCGTTATGCCGGCGTCGTCTCGGCCGCATCTCTCATCAAGGTGGTGAACGAGAAGCAGCTGAAGATCGCGCAGGATCAGAACCCGCTGACTAGCCTGCCGGGTAACCGCGCGGTACGCGATTTCATGCAGGAAGCTGGCCGCGACGACGAGGAAAGCCGCTTTTTCTGCTATTGCGACTTCGACAATTTCAAGCCGTTCAACGATCACTACGGTTTCCAGAAGGGCGACCACGCAATCTCGCTGTTTGCCGCGCTGATGAAGCGTTACTTCTTCTCGGAGGGTGACTTCCTTGGCCATATTGGCGGCGACGACTTCTTCATCGGCATCCGCGATTGGACACGCGAGGAGCTGGACGAAATCCTCGAGCGCCTGCTGTCGGATTTTCACGGCGATGTGATAGAGCTTTATTCCGAAGAAGAACGAGCCTCCGGCAGGATCCGCGGTCATGACCGCTCGGGCCGCGAACGGGACTTCCCGCTGTTGCGCTGCTCTATCGGCGTTCTGGAGCTGCCCAAGGGCCTGCTTCTTGATGATATCGGCCGCATCAGCGTCGAGATCGCATCGGTCAAGGCAACTGCCAAGGAGAGCGAAGGCGGTCTCGTCTTCTCGTCCTTTGGTGAGACAAAGTGACCGGCCACATCCACCGGTCCCTTTCTAAGGCAGAGGTCGTGTCCTAAGTCAGTGGTCTCATGCTGACAGGAGACTTTTATGCCGCTTCCCAATGAGATGCGTTTCATCGATCTGCCGTCCTTCGGTTCCCCCGACGTAATGGTGGTGGCCCGCGGGCCGCTGCCGAAGCCACGTCCCTGCGAAATTCTGGTCAAGGTCGAGGCAGCGGGCGTCAATCGCCCCGATGTGGCGCAGCGTCAGGGCAATTATCCCGCGCCCAAGGATGCAAGCCCGATCCTTGGGCTGGAGATTGCCGGCGAAGTCGTGGCTCTCGGAGAAGGTGTTTCGGAATATTCGGTAGGCGACAAGGTCTGCGCACTGGCGAATGGCGGCGGTTATGCAGAATATTGCGCAGTGCCGGCCGGCCAGGCTCTGCCTTGGCCGAAAGGCTATGATGCGGTCAAGGCGGCTGCCGTTCCGGAAACCTTCTTCACCGTCTGGGCCAATCTCTTCCAGATGGCCGGCCTGACCGAGGGTGAGAGCGTGCTGATCCATGGCGGCTCAAGCGGCATCGGCACGACCGCAATCCAGCTTGCCAGGACCTTTGGCGCAACCGTCTATGCAACGGCCGGATCTAAGGAGAAATGCGACGCCTGCGAAAAGCTCGGCGCCACGAGAGCGATCGACTACAAGTCGGAAGACTTTGCCGAAGTCATCAAGGCAGAGACTGAAGGGCAGGGCGTCGATGTCGTGCTCGACATGATCGGGGCGGCTTACTTCGAGAGGAATCTCTCCGTGCTGGCCAAGGATGGCTGTCTGTCGATCATAGCTTTCTTAGGGGGAGCCAAGACCGACGCCATTGATCTGAGACCCATCATGGTCAAGCGCCTGACGGTGACCGGCTCGACCATGCGGCCGCGCACCGCAGACGAAAAGCGCGCCATTCGCGATGATCTCGTCACCGAAGTCTGGCCGCTGCTGGAACAGGGCGATATCGCCCCGGTCATCCATTCGGTGCTGGACTTCGATCAGGTTGCGCAAGCCCATATGCTGATGGAAACGAGCAGCCATATCGGCAAGATTGTTCTGAAGATAGGGGAAGGAAAGGTGGCTTGAAGGAATCACAATCCGGTTCAGGCTTGCGAATGCTAAGCCGGGATCGGTGATTTTGCAAAGCACTTATATTCGCGCAGCGTTACATAACTTGCCTTGCAAGACATGCGTATGACACCTACCTTCTAGTCATCGTCAACGTAGTGAAAGGAAGGTGATCCAATGTCTAATGAGATTTCGGTCTGCGTAACGGGCAATGGAAAGGTGGCGGTCTTGACGGGGCAGCCCTCGGCCTGAACCACATCTTCTTTCGGACTGTCGAGAGACGGGCCGGGTTCGTTGAACGGACCAGATTTCATGGAAGGGTCGCCTCGGCGGCCCTTTTCCTTTTCTGCGGCAGGCATACGCGCGCGGCATGCCCGCAGCGAGGCTTCGCAAAATTGATGCGATTTTTTTGAGCTTAATTCTTTCAGGAATGCCTATTTTTAGCGCGGTTGCTTTGACCGAGATCACAAAAATCCCTGCTCATTTGGCAAGGGTGTGCTGCTAATCGAGTGCTACTTCAAGACGGTCTTCGCGCGTATAACAAACGCATCGAAACAAGAGGGCGCCACCTACCGGCCGCCGTTTCGAAAGCCCAGGAAAGGGGGACCATCATGAACGTGAAACGCACTTTGACCAATTGGCGCAACTATCGTCGGACGGTTGCCGAACTGGAGCGGATGACGACGCGCGAACTGGCCGATCTCGGGATCACCCAATACGAGATCCGCAGCTTCGCTCGGACCGCCCACGGTTTCTGATCGAAAAACAGGCAAATACTTCGATGAAAACGCCCGCCATGACGCGGGCGTTTTGCTTTTGTGGGATTACTCGCCGGATCAGATGCCTATCCGCCCGAGTGCCGGTATCTTGAGGCCGGGTCGGGCAAGATCGAAGCCCGCGACAAGTCCGAGAAAATGCACTTCCAGACCGCTGCGCTGGCCGACCGAGAAACCGGCAAGTCCACGCAGCGTTACATGAAGGTCGCGCCGGTCTTCGTCCAGATGAACGAATTCACCATTCGGCAGATAGTCGCGCCCCACCGCATGCGGCGGCAGCACGGCGCCGATTTCCGGCACGGTGCGCAGCACATAGGCGACGAACGTATTGGAATTCGGCCCGGGCCAAATCGTGTAGCCGCCGGGTTCTGCATAAGGATAGGCCGCGATCGCGCCTTCTATCTTCGGGATCAGTAACTCGGCCTTCGATCCCGTGACCGTGGCGACCAGCTGCGGTTCGTTCGAATACCAGTAGGCGTCGGGCGCCCGGTGATTGCGCCTGATCGGCGATCCCCAGCCCACCTTGTCGTAACGGGTATAGGCCGATGCGCCTTTTTCCTTGGTGACGATCCAGGCGTGGCTGGCGACAGAACCTTTAAGCCCACCCGTCATGGCGGAAAAGATGTAGATCGCCGCATCCTTGTTATCCTCGGGCTTGGGCAGGATGCCCGCCGAGGTCCAGCGCGCCGCACTCCACCCGGATGGGTGATCTTTCATTGCCCAAAGCCCCGCAGACGCGAAGGTCGGCAGCAGGTAGACGATGAAGATGATGATCAGCAGACGTTTTACCGATTTCATAAGCATTTCCCGTGCAAGTCTTCCGCGAACAGGATAAGAGCCTGCCACCAATCTCTTGTTGCCATAGAAGCCAGCAAAATCAGGACAGACCATGCAAAATCCCGTTACCGTTGAAGTGACCCGCGGTTCTTCCGTCGAAAGCCGTCACAGAGGATTGGGTGTGGTTGTCGATGGAAGCGGAAAGACCGTGTTTTCCTTCGGCGATGCCGAGGCCGGCGTCTTCCCGCGTTCCTCCTGCAAGGCCATGCAGGCGCTGCCCTTGATCGAGAGCGGTGCTGCGGACGCCTATGGCTTCGGCAATGCCGAACTCGCCTTTGCCTGTGCCTCTCACTCCGGCGAGGATCGTCATGTCGAAATGGCGGCATCCATGCTGGCGAAGGCCGGGCGCGATGTCTCTTCACTCGAATGCGGCGCGCACTGGTCTTCCGATCAGGCAACCCTGATCCATCAGGCGCGAACCATCGACAAGCCGACGGCGCTGCATAACAACTGCTCGGGCAAGCATTCCGGCTTCGTTTGCACCTGTGTCCATTCCGGCGCGCCGGTCGAAAATTATGTCGGTTACGATCACCCGCTGCAGCGCGAAATCCGCGAAGTCATGCAGAGCCTGACGGGCGCAGTGCTAGGCACCGACAATTGCGGCACGGATGGCTGCTCCATCCCGACCTATGCCGTGCCGCTCAAGGGACTGGCCCATGGTTTCGCGAAAATGCTGACCGGCGAAGGGCTTGCCGCATCGCGTGCCAAGGCGTCACGGCGCCTGATCGATGCCTGCATGGCCGAGCCTTTTTACGTCGCCGGCACTGATCGCGCCTGCACGAAGCTGATGGAAGTGGCGCCGGGCAAGATCTTTGCCAAGACCGGTGCCGAAGGCGTTTTTGTTGCAGCACTCCCCGACCAGGGCCTCGCCATGGCTGTCAAATGCGAAGACGGCACGACCCGCGCCGCCGAAGCGATGATCTTTGCGCTGATTTCCCGCTATTTCGAAAAGGGCGGCGAATCCCAGACGAAGCTGATGGCCATGGCCAACCGCCAGATGAAGAACTGGAACGGCATGCCTGTCGGTGATGTCCGCGTAACCGACGCCATGTTCGCCTGATAGAAGCGTATCGGCATCGCTCTGCACTGGTCTGCGTCTCCTGTCATGTTATGACTGTTGCAGATCAGGAGGATGTTGATGAACACGTTCTATTTTTCGCCCGGCAGTTGCGCGCTTGCCAGTCACATCGCACTCGCCGAATCCGGCCTGCCTTATCAGGTGAAGAAGCTGAACTTCGCCGAGGGCGAGCAGCGGTCTGAGGCCTATCTGGCGATCAATCCCAAGGGGCGTGTCCCGGCGCTTGTCACGGATAAGGGCGTGGTAACGGAAACTGTTGCCATTCTCGGCTATATCGCCCAGGCGGCACCGGAAGCGAGACTTGCGCCGCTTGCCGATCCCTTCCTCTTTGCCAAGATGCAGGCCTTCAACGCCTACATGGCGTCCACCGTGCATGTTGCGCATGCGCATGGCCGGCGCGGTTATCGCTGGGCCGATCAGGAAACCTCATTCGAGGACATGAAGAACAAGCTGCCGCAGGTGATGAGCGAGTGTTTTCGCATTATCGAGGACGGCATGCTCGAAGGCCCGTATGTGCTGGGAGAACACTATGCGACCGCCGATCCCTATCTCTTCCTGATGTCCGGATGGCTGAAGAGCGACCGGGTGGAGATCGCGGATTTTCCGCGCGTACACGCGCATTACCGCATGATGCTGGAGCGTCCCGCCGTGCAGAAGGCACTGGCGGAAGAAAAGGCAGCCTGAAGCAGAAGCAGCAACCGGTTTGCATCCCAAATTGCGGTGAACGCTTTATGCGCAGCGCGCGAGTGGCATGCTTTCCGGCTGAGCTTCGGCATCGGCTACCATCGGTGCCGGCATCGGAAGATAAGGCATGGGCAGGTCTGCGAGCTGCAGCAGATCCATCGCCCGAATGTCAGGATGGTCGAGAGCGTCTTGTCGGAAGGCCTCGGCCGTCGAGCGGGCCGACATCGTTTGTAGTATCGTGTTCAAGAAAATCTTGAGGGGGTTCATTATTCACCTCGCAAATGGTGGTTTCATTTGCAGGTTGAATATGTGCCTCGTTCGGCGTCACCACAATCGACATTATCAGGCACTCGTTATAGGTTTTCTATATGAGTAATCTGAATCTTGTCCATCTGAATGGTCTTCGGGCACTGGAGGCTGTCGCGCGTTTGGGCTCGCTGCAGGCCGCAGCGGCAGAGCTTGGCGTTTCGCTCGGCGCCGTCAGCCAGCAGGTGATAAAGGCGGAAGCGCAGCTTGGTCATCCTGTCTTTCAACGCCTGCCGAAAGGCATGATGCCGCTGGATACGGCAAGGCCTATGCTGGCGCGACTGACGGACGGGTTCCGCAGCCTTTCGGAAGCAGTGGCCGTCGGACGAGCGCGGGATGACAAGCTGCTGACGATCTCCGTGGCGCCGGTCTTCGCAGCCCGTTTCCTTGTACACCGGCTCGACCGGTTCACGGCATTGCATCCCGAGATCCGCCTGCGCATCGATGCGACCACCGCTCTGGCGGATTTCATTACCGATGGCGTGGATATCGGCATTCGTGTCGGGGCAGGAAAATGGCAGGGTGTGAATGCGGACCTGCTGTTGCCGCAGCTCGTTTTTCCCGTCTGCGCGCCGGCTCTGGCGGCGAAATTGCGCGAGCCGAAGGACATTCTCGAACTGCCCACGATCATCGACGGGCATGCGATGTTTTCCTGGGATGTCTGGCTTCGTTGCGTGGGCCTCGAGGGGAGGCAGATGCAGGTCCGTCACGTCTTCAATGAAGCCTCGCTCTGCCTCGACGCAACGATAAGAGGCGAGGGCGTGATGATCGCCTGGCAGACGCTTGCCGATTATCCGCTGGCGCAGGGCAAGCTGGTTGAGCCCTTTGCCATTCGCGCCGCGACCGGCTTCGGCCATTATTTCGTCACGCCGGCCGGAATTCGCCAGCCACCGAAGGTCAAGGCCTTTCATCGATGGCTGACGCAGGAGCTTGAGGCCTTGCAGCCTGAATAGTCTTATGGATTTGCCGGTTCGGCGTTCCGCTTTGCCCACATCGCCTGATAGCCGGGGCGATGGGTGCAGGCCTCATACCATGCCTTGAGCGATGGACGGTTGTCGAACAGCGGGTGATAACCGCGTGCATAACGCAGGATTTCGATGACATTGATATCCGCGGCGGTAAACCGATCGCCAACGAGATAATGTGTTGTCTCGAGATGCTTTTCGAGCGCATCCAGAGGACGGACAAGGCAGTCGGCTGCATCGTCGATCGCTGCGATGCCTTCCGGTGTGTCGCCCTTGGTTGACTGGATCTTCAGCGCATCCGTTTCGATGCTGGTTGCCGCAAACAGCGACCACTGCACCATCAGCGCTTCTTCCTCGATATTCTTCGGGCCGAGCTCGCCGCCATATTTGCGGGCGAGATAAAGCGAGATCGCAAGCGACTCGTGCAGCACGAAACCGTCGTCGTCCATCGACGGGATCGATCCCATCGGATTGACGGCAAGAAACTCGTCCGAGCGGGTATGCACCGGGCAGCCGGGGGCAGACGTGTCAGCCAGGCGATAGGCCTGGATGATCGGCACGAGCTCGAATGGCAGGCCGATTTCCTCGATAAGCCAGAGTGGCCGCGTCGCGCGTGAACGGTAAACCCCGTAGATCTTCAGCATCGATATCTCCTTGATGAGTTGGCGCGAAGCTAAAGCAATTCCAGCAAAAGTGGGAACCGGTTTTGCGTTCGGAATTGCGTGAAACAAATGATTAGAGCACTTCTGGCGAAATCCATTTTCGCCAGAAGTGCTCTAAGCAGGTTCGGTGACGAACGGAAGATCATCCTGCGTTGGACGCCCATGAAAGTTTTCGATAGGATTAAATCGTGTCGGATAACCTCAAGGAGCTTCCATGCGTACCACCCAGTCCCTCAGCATCACGCTTCCGATCGAGATGGCGGAAATGGTCAAGGCCAAGGTCGCATCCGGTGAATACGCATCCGAAAGCGAAGTCATTCGCGACGGCCTGCGCACCCTGATCGCCCGCGACGCGGCGATCGAAAGGTGGCTGGTGGAGGAGGTTGCACCCGCATACGATGAGATGAAAGCTCATCCGGAGCGAGCGCTTTCGATTGAAGAAGTGGATCGCCGGCTCGATGTGACAATGGCACAACTACTTCAAGAAGAACGGAAGTCATGATCTACGACGTCGTTTTCTCGCCTCGGGCAATCAGAGATCTCGATGAAATTTTCCGATATCTGGCATCCGAAATGGGGGTTGCTGCGGCGCGCGGATATATAGGCAAGATCCGTAATTATTGTGCGGGATTTGCTACCTTCCCGCATCGAGGAATGCGGCGAGACGATATTCGCCCCGGCATTCGCATGGTGGGATATCGATATAAAGCGACGATAGCGTTTGATATCGAAAAACAGACGGTCACCATTCTTCGTATCTATCACCGCGGCCGCGATATCGATGCTGATGACGAAACGTTCGACCTCGATCTCTAGCTTACCCGGTTGCCCTCGATCGTCAGATGCGAAAATCGCTCTGCTCCGCCCTTTGCCAGATCCCCGGTCGATGCTTCTCTCCACCGATACCCGATGATCGCGCCCCGTCTCGCCCCCTGAAAGATGTTGTTGGCGATGATAGCGTCACCTGCACCTTCCACCACCGTCACGACGCAGCTCACCCCAGCGTCGCGCACGATATTGCCGGTCGCCGTGACATTGCGCAGGTAAGGCCCGAAACCGAATGCCAGGCCGCCATAGGGCGCGTTCTCGACCACATTACCCGTCACCGCCGTATCCGCCTCGGCGCTGATGCCGACGCCGAAGATCGGGTCCTCGACCGTGTAGGGGCCAACCAGGCGCAGGTTGCGCACGATATTGTTGGAGATGGTGGCAAGCCTGCCGCCCTCGTTGAAATTGACGACCGAAATGCCGTTGGCCGCGCCATCCACCAAGTTGCCCGAGATCATCGCGCCTTCGAAGGAGAATTCCGCGTAGATCGCCGTCTCGCCGGATGCGCTGCAGTGATTGCCAGATATCATCGCGTTCGAGGCGCTGTTGGCGCGGATCGCGGAAAAGGCCGAATTCGAGATGTGATTGCCGGAAACGATCACGTCATCGGCGCGGTAAAGGTTGATCGCATTGCCATACTGGCCGGTGCCGCCATTACCCGCGCCGGTGCGCGAGATGCGATTGCCGGAAACGATCGTCCCATCCCGACCTTTTTCCCAGCGATGAATGAGAATGCCGCCATTGCCACAGTCCGAGACGATATTGTCGGCGACCGTGAGATTGGTGCTATTGACCGCATAAAGCCCGTATTCGGCAGCGCGCGTCATCCGGTTGCGCGTAATTCTGCCGCCGCATGCCTCCAGATGCAGCCCCGTCTTGCCCCCATTCGCCACGTCGCAATTTTCGATGACGAGGTCCGCCACGTTGCGAAACAGCGCAAGCGCCGGGGCATCTCCACCAGCCGCGCGCCCCGCACCATCGATGGCCAGGCCCGACAGTTCGATGCGGCGCACGTTTTCGGCCCGCAGCAATATCCCGGAGCCGGACAGGATCAGGCGTGTCGCGCCGGCAATCCCGATCAGGCGGGTGCCATCGGGCAGATCAAGGCTCGATATCGGATAGTCGCCGGGCGGCAGGTAGACGGGCATGTTTTTCCCCGCTGCCTCGATAAGCAGGCGCTGGAGGTTGCGATGCGTCGTTTCCCCTCCACCCGGCACGATGCCGTGTGCGCTTGCATCGATGGAGCCACGCAATTCGCCGCTGGAGATAGCCGCTGATCGGGCTGCCGCCGACCGGGCAAGAGCCGCAGTCGAGGCCGCTGCGACCAGCCCTGTCAACAGTCGACGTTTCGAAATCATCCAGCTTGCCTCACCACGTCAATAAATAGTTTCCCATTGCAGTATCTGTGATCGACCTGCGTCACAAATATTTGCGTATCCGGGTAAAAACTTTGCAATCATCTCAACAAGACATGTCATCGCACGATTTTATTAAGCAAGGGGTAGCAATTGCTTTTTAAGGTGTATTGCGTGGGGCATGCAATTTCTGGACGTTTCGGGGGCTTGGAGACGGACATGGTAATTCCCGTATCATATGAGATGACGGTGGAAACACCGAGGGAAGCATTGGAAGATGCGTGCGAGCGATTGCGACGCACCGTTATGGACAGCGGTTGCGCGCTGGACCTTGCGGAGGCGTTGCAGGAGCTGACGGCGCTGAGGGTGCTGGATCAGTTGCCCGATTTCATTTCGATCAAGGACCGCCGTAGCCGGTTTGTCTTCGCCAACGAAGCAGCCTGCCGTGCGGCCGATATCAGCGATTACTCCAGCCTGATCGGCAAGACCGATTTCGATGTCTTTATCGGAGAGACCGCCAACCGGCTTTTCGCCATGGAGCAGCTGGTGATGGAAAGTGGTTTGGCCGTTGAGAAGCAGGACGAATATCTCGTCCGCCATGACGGCAAGACGTTCTGGTTGTCCATCTCGAAAATTGCGCTCAGGAATTCTGCCGGGCAGATAGTCGGTCTGGTCAGCATTTCGCGCGATATCAGCGAACGAAAACGGCAGGAAGAGCTGCGCCACGGCCAGGCGCGCCTGCTGGAAATGATCGCGCGTGGTCAGCCACTGGATGTGGTGCTGAATGCGATCGTCCGGCTTATCGAGGCGCAGCTTCATGATGTAAAGGGCGCTGTGATGCTGCTTGACGAGGACCGCAAGCGGTTCTCAGGAGGCGCGGCCCCCGGTCTTTCACCTTCCTATGTGCAGCTCATCGAGAGTATAGAAATCGGTCCAAGTCGTGGTTCCTGCGGTACGGCGGCCTGGACCGGTACGCTCGTGACAGTCGCGGACGTAGAGGCCGACCCGCTTTGGGAGCCGTATCGTGAGCTTGGTTCCCTGTTCGGTTTTCGCTCTTGCTGGTCGACGCCGGTCATCGGCGCCGAGGCGCGCGTGCTTGGCACATTTGCGCTTTATTCGCCCACAAGGCGCGAGCCGACGACGATTGAACTGGAGTTGATGGCGATCGCCACCGATCTTGCCGGCATTGCCATAGAGCGTGCTGAAAGCGAACGCCGTATCCGTCATCTGGCGCATCACGATCCGCTCACCGGCCTGCCCAATCGCACGCTTTTCTGGAGCCAGTTCAATCGCAGCCTGCACGAGGCGCGGCGCGAAAGCCGCAAGGTGACGGTTGCCTATATCGACCTCGATAATTTCAAGGCGATCAACGATACCCACGGCCACGCAGCTGGTGATGCAGTTCTCAAGACGCTTTCGGATCGCATGGCTCACTGTATCCGTGCGAGCGATCTCATCGTCAGGCTGGGCGGCGATGAATTCGCCATCGTCTTCTCAAATCCGGATGGCGACCGCAGCGGCGTGTTGCGGCGTCTGGATAAGCTGCGGGCCCTCATTGCCGAACCTGTCTTGGTTGAGGGAGAAAGCATCGGCGCGACCTGCAGCATGGGCGTCGCCTTCTATCCCGAAGACGGCGAGCTTGCAGAGGATCTCCTGGCAAGCGCTGACCGCGCCATGTACGAAGCCAAGGAACTCGGCCGCGACAGGCTGACTATCTGTGGGTGATTGTCAGGCGCTGGTGAGGATACGCGCAGCACTCGGGCTGCCGGCCTTCTCGTTCGGATAGGTTTCTTCGAACTTGCTGACGAACTTGTCGAACAGCCCGGCGAAGACGTTGAGTTCCTCTTCACTCCAGCCATCGAGCATGGAGGCAAGCAGCCGGCGTTTGGTCGCATCGACCTGTGCCATCAGCTGGTCGCCGAGCTCCGTTCGCACGACGATCGACCGGCGTCCGTCAGCTTGCGATGCATCACGGCGCAAAAGCCCTTGCGTCACCAGTTCGGCAACCAGCCGGCTCCCGCGTGATGGATCGAGCCGCATCACATCGGCGATTGCACCGACAGTGACCTCGCCGCCGATACGGTTCATTGCCCGTAATGCATCCAGGTGTGAGATTTCGAGGCTCGGAGCAAGATTGTCGACCAGCGTCCGGCTGATCACCCTGCGGCCGATCAGCAGCCGCATCCTACCCATGACCTCGCTGATATGGGCAATATCGGCGGCGGCTTGAATGGAGTGTTCTTCGGTCACTGTCTTTGTCATGGCGAAGGAAAATAGCAGAGCTGTATATCCGGGCAAGAATTATCTGCCGCTCGCATCTGGGTGCGATTGACAATTATATGCTAAAGGCACATAAATTCGGCTCACACTGGATACGCCATGACACCTCCCGCATCCCCCGTCGTCCCGCTGGTTGCCAGCCACCGCCAGCGATTGATCGTTTTCTGCTTCCTGATGGCGGCGCTTTTCATGGCGACGCTCGACAACCAGATCGTTTCCACGGCATTGCCGACGATCGTCGGCGAATTCGGCCAGATGGAACGTTTCGGCTGGGTCAGTTCCGCCTTTCTGCTCGCCACCAGCGCGGTGATGCCGATCTATGGCAAGCTGGGCGATCTCTTCGGCCGCAAATACGTCATGCTGGCGGCGATCGTCATCTTCACGCTCGGTTCGCTCGCCTGCGGTTTTGCCTGGTCGATGGACAGCCTGATTGCCGCCCGCGTTTTTCAGGGACTGGGCGGCGGCGGCATCATGGTGTCGATCTTTTCGATCAATGCCGATCTCTTCGAGCCGCGCGAACGCGCCAAATACCAGAGCTATTCCAGCCTGATGATCATGGCGTCGGGTAGCCTCGGCCCGGTTCTCGGCGGCACGATGAGCGATCTGTTCGGCTGGCGTTCGATCTTCCTCATCAACCTGCCGCTCGGCGTCATCGTCATCACCGGTCTCGTCCTGATGTTGCCCTATCGCCGCCCGACGCGTCAGCCGAAGATCGACTATATCGGTGCCGCTGTTCTGGCCGCGACGATCACCTGCCTCGTCGCCTTTGCCGACAGCCGCCAGATTTTCGGCTCGCTTGTTGCACCCGCGTCGCTCGCTCTTCTGGCCGGCGGCATCGTCTGCGCCTGCCTCTGGGTCTTCGTCGAAAGCCGGGTGCCGGAACCGATCGTGCCGCTCAAGCTTTTCCGCGATAGCACGTTCTCGCTCTACCTCATCATCTCGCTCTGCGCCGGTTCGGTCGGCATCGGCCTCGTCAACTATTATGCGCTCTTCCTGCAGACGACGACCGGCCTTTCACCCTCTGCCGCCGGACTGTTTTTCATCGCACTGACAGGCGGCATCGTCACCGGCTCGATCTCGGCCGGCAGGCTTATCTCGATTACCGGGCGCTACAAGCCCTTTACTGTCATCGGCCTCGCCATGAGCGTCGTCATGCTGTTCTGCTTCTCGCAGATCGGCCACGATGTTTCTCTGGTCATGGTGGCATTGATCATGTTCCTGCAGGGCCTGTCGGTCGGCTTCGGCCAGCAGGCGCCGATCATCGGTGTGCAGAATGCCGTGCCACGTGGCGATGTCGGCGCGGCAAGCGGCGCCGTGGCGCTGATGCGCATGGGCGGCGCCTCGATCGCCATCTCGCTCTTCGGTGCGATCATCGGCACGGGTTTGAAGGCCCATCCTGTTGAAATCCCCGGCCTGCCCGATATCGAGACGTTGACGCCAAAGATCCTGGCAACTCTGCCCGAGGCATCGCGCCAGGCCGTCGCGGCCGTCTATCACGATGTCTTTTCGCCGCTCTTCCTCGTTGCGGCAACCATCGCCTTGATCGGTCTCGTCGCAGCCCTCTGCCTGAAGCCGATCCAGCTTCCGACGATGCAGGCAGCAAGCCAGCCGAAAGAGGAAAAGGCGGCGGCCTGAGGTCCTCGAAACTGCGCCTCTCGAAAGTCTCGGGTTGTCGCCTATCTTGATAGGCATGAAACCCGAGGCTCTGCTTCATCCGACCCCCGCCGGGCTGTTCTGCCCCATCGGAAATTTCCACGTCGATCCGGTCCGCCCCGTCGAACGGGCGCTGATCACCCATGGTCATTCCGATCATGCCCGCTCCGGCCATGGCCATGTGCTGGCCACCCGCCAGACGCTCGACATCATGGCGATCCGTTACGGCGAGGATTTCGCAGGCAGCGAACAGGCGGCCGCATGGGGAGAGGAGATTTTTGTCAACGGCGTCAAGGTGATGTTCAGGCCGGCCGGCCATGTTCTCGGCTCGGCCCAGATACTCATCGAAAAGGACGGCATGCGCATCGTCGTCTCGGGCGACTACAAGCGCGGCATCGACCCGACCTGCGATCCTTTCGAGCCGATCGCCTGCGATGTCTTCATCACCGAAGCCACCTTTGGCCTGCCGGTCTTCCATCACCCCGACCCGAAGGTCGAGATCGAAAAGCTGTTCACCTCGCTGAAACAGTTTCCCGAGCGCAGCCATCTTGTCGGTGCCTATGCGCTCGGCAAGGCGCAGCGCGTCATCCGCCTGATCCGCGACAACGGTTATTCCGACCCGATCTATATCCACGGAGCGCTGGCGCGGCTCTGCGATTATTATCAGGGGCAGGGGATCGAACTGGGGGATTTAAGACCTGCGACGATCGAGAAGAGCAAGCCCACCGAATTTTCAGGTGCCATCGTCATCGGCCCGCCCTCCGCCTTTCAGGATCGCTGGGCGCGGCGTTTCAACGAACCGCTGATTTCGTTTGCCTCTGGCTGGATGATGGTCCGCCAGCGCGCCAAACAGGGCGGCGTCGAGCTGCCGCTCGTCGTCTCGGATCATTGTGACTGGCCGGAACTTCTGTCCACCATCACGGAGATTGCCCCGCAAAAGGTCTGGGTCACCCATGGGCGCGAGGAGGCGCTGGTAAGGTGGTGCGAGCTGCAGGGCATTCCGGCCCGGCCGCTGCATCTCGTGGGCTATGAGGATGAGGGGGATTGATGGTGAGCCGTCTGCATCGAAACACCCCCCTCTGGCCTGCCGGCCATCTCCCCCACAAGGGGGGAGATCAGCTGGGCGCCCCGGCTTGCCTCGATAAAGCTCAGCAAAGGGAGAAGTGGCGGTTAAAGAAACTCGGTCATGTGCGACAAGTTTGTGCAAGGAGCCAGCCACTTGTGATCTCCCTCCTTGTGGGGGAGATGGCCGGCAGGCCAGAGGGGGGCTGGCACGGCAAAGCGCCCGCTATCTGCGGAGCCATTCCATGAAACCCTTCGCAACCCTGCTCGACCGCCTCGTCCTCACCCCATCTCGCAACGGCAAGCTCACCCTGCTCGTCGATTATTTCCGCACGACCCCCGATCCCGATCGCGGTTATGGCCTTGCAGCCCTTGCCGGTGCTCTGGATTTGAAAAGCGTCAAGCCTGCCATGCTGCGTGAACTGGTCATGGAACGCATGGACGAGGTCCTGTTTCGTTATTCCTACGACTATGTCGGCGATCTTGCCGAAACCATCTCGCTCGTCTGGGATGGCGGCGCCAAGGACGTTGCCGATCATGCCCCGCAACCCCGCCTGTCGGAGATCGTCAAGCGGATGAATTCGCTCGGTCGCACCGAAGTCCGCGGTGCCGTGCGCGAGCTTCTCGACCAGCTCGACACATCCGGCCGCTTCGCCTTCCTCAAGCTTGCCACAGGGTCGCTGCGCATCGGTGTCTCCGCGCGTCTCGCCAAACAGGCGCTGGCCGATATGAGTGGTAAAGACATCATCGAGATCGAAACTCTCTGGCATGGCCTCACACCACCTTACGAAAGCCTGTTCGCCTGGCTGGAGGGCAGGGCGGACAAGCCGGCTCTTGCCACCCCGGCGATCTTCCATTCCGTCATGCTCGCCAATCCGGTGGACGACGGCGACCTCGAAAAGCTCGATCCGGCCGATTATGCCGCCGAATGGAAATGGGACGGCATTCGTGTCCAGATGTCGAGCCATGGCGGCACGAAGAAACTCTATTCCCGCTCAGGCGATGATATTACCGGCGCTTTCCCCGATGTCGTCGAGGCAATTAATTTCGACGGTGTCATCGATGGCGAGCTGCTCGTCGGCGGCACGAAGCGGACCAACGCTCCGACCCGCACTTTCTCCGATCTGCAGCAGCGGCTCAATCGCAAGACGGTGACGGGAAAGATGATGGATGAATATCCCGCCTTCGTCCGGGCCTATGATCTTCTGTTTCAGGGCGAGGCGGACATTCGTGATCAGGGTTTTCTTGCCCGCCGCAATCGCCTGGCTGACGTGATCGACAAGGCCCCTCACGACCGTTTCGACCTCTCCGATCTTGTTCCCTTCACTGACTGGAGTGAGCTTAACCGGTTGAGAGTCGACCCGCCTGATCCGGTCATTGAAGGCGTGATGATCAAGCGCAAGGACAGTCCCTATCAGGCAGGCCGCCTCAAGGGGCCGTGGTTCAAGTGGAAGCGCGATCCCTATAATATCGATGCCGTCATGCTTTACGCCCAGCGCGGCCACGGCAAGCGCTCGAGCTATTATTCCGACTTCACCTTCGGCGTCTGGACCACGACCGATGAGGGGGAACAGCTCGTGCCCGTCGGCAAGGCCTATTTCGGCTTCACCGATGCGGAACTGGAAGTGCTAGACAAGTTCGTCCGCGACAACACGATCGATCGTTTCGGCCCGGTGAGGGCGGTCAAGGCGACGCCCGATTTCGGTTTCGTGCTGGAAGTTGCCTTCGAGGGCATCGCCCGCTCCACTCGCCACAAATCCGGCGTCGCCATGCGTTTTCCCCGTATCGCAAGGCTCAGACAGGACAAGCTGCCGCGTGATGCCGACCGGCTGGAAACGCTTGTCGCAATGATCGAGACACGCGAGGCGAAAACCTGAAATGTTCGATCATGCTTAAATTGTGAATGACGTCAGTTAGCGGATGCCTCTCACGCCAAGGTGATTATTTTGGACGCAGCGGTTGCGCCTTCTGCGACGCACCAATCCGCTTGTCCCGCCCGGCGGCCTTCCCGTGTCGCCTTGCATTTTCAAAGCCCCGTGGGCGAGATCGCCAACGCGCATATTTGAGAAATACGATGTCCATTCCTGAAATTGCATTGCCTCGCCGCCCGCTATCTCTCAAGTCCAGCGCGGTTTCCCTGCCGCGCGGCTTCTTCTGGTTCGTGCCGGTCATCATGGTGCTTGCCGGTTTCATCATCTGGTGGCAGGGGCCGGGCCTTTGGCGTGACTATCAGATCAGCCGCAACCCGGTCGTGCTGCAGGACGGAGACATCCGCAACGGCAAGTGCACCACGCGAAAGGGCGTGATGACCGAATGCGAGGCAAAGCTTGCCTATACCTATCAGGGCCGAGCTTACGAGACGGAGACGCATTTCTTCTTCGTCGATATCCATTCCGGCGACTACATGACCGAACTCGTCATCGCCGCCGATCGTCCCGAACTCGCCACGCTGACACTCGGCCTGGAAAAGCTCTGGAACCGGGCCATCTCCTTCGCCGTCCTTGGAGGCTTGATGGTGCTTCTCAGCGGCGCAATGGTGTTTCTGGCGATCCGTGTCTGGCGCGTGCGCGGCCAGATATGCAGGCCGGCGGAACTGACGCTGATCCCGGTCGCGGTCACGGCCGCGAAGAAGAGCGGCAAGCGTCTGTTCGTCACCTATGTGGACAAGCTCGCACCCGGGATGACCAAGCGCACGGCCTACACGCTGTTCGGGCGCGATGAGGAACCTCTGTTTCTAACCGATCCGCGGGGTAACCTAGTCGGTGCCGCCGTCCGCCATGGAAAGACGGCCCTGCCGGTGATGATCGATGCCGGACTTCAGCGCATTGACCTGACGGCAGAAGAGCGCGAGGCGGCACTCGCTTCGATCCGTGCCGCCGAGGCGGATGCCGATGAAATCGAGCCGCAAGCCGCACCGAAGAGGAAGCTTCAATGGATACAGGGCTTCAAGACGCTTCTCGTCGGAATCGTTCTCGCCGTGGTCGCTGCGCTCGGTTACTGGGCCTGGTACGTCACCACGTCGCCGACGCAATTCGACCAGATCGGCATGGAGATCAATAACGTCATGCCCGGGCCGCTCAACGAGTGGGGCTGCGGCCAGTTGCAGAAGCGTTTTGGCGATGACCGCGCACCGCGCGGCTGCTCGGCTGCCGATCATCTGAGCTGGAAGTAGGGTGGCAGTCCGGTTTTCGTTCTCTTGAACGCCTCCGGCCCCATTGACGAACATGTGACACGCAGCATTTTATCGTCTGCTAAGAGTGCCATGTGTTCGTTCCGCTTCCGGATGTTTCGCCCATGATCGTGACCCGCCGCCTCGTGCTTGCCGGCATCGCTGCCGGTGCCCTTTCCAGAAATGCTCTCGCTGCTACTCCCTTCCCGACGCCGGATATCCCGCCGCTTGAAAACCGGGACTATGCGCAGGCGCGCAAACATTTTCGCACCTCTCTCCTGCGCAAGGGGCCGTCGCCGGAAGTCTCGCCGCCGCTCGGCACACCGCCGGGTGCAACACGCGTTACCTATCCGGGCGGCCCGGATGGTTCGATCCAGCTGATCGCCTGGCTTTCCCATTACGAGCCGTCGAAGACACTGAAACCCGCAGTGCTTTTCCTTCACGGCGGAAATGCCACCGGCGACGGCCATTGGGAACTGATGAAGCCCTATTGGGAAGCAGGCTTTGTTGTTCTTCTGCCGTCCTTCCGTGGGGAGAACGGACAGGCCGGTTATTACTCCGGCTTCTACGATGAAACCGCCGATGCGCTGGCGGCTGCGACCTATCTGGAAAATCTGCCCGGAATAGACCGCAATCGCTTCTTCATCGCCGGTCATTCGAATGGCGGCACGCTGGCGCTGCTGGCCTCGATGACGCGCAAATTCCGCGCCGCCGCGCCGATCTCGGCCGGTGTCAGCGCCTGGCGCTATTTTGGTCGATATTCGAACGAAATGCCGTTTGATCCTGAGGATCCGACGGAATTCGTCATGCGCTCCTCCGCCTGTTTCGGCGCCAGCCTCAAATGCCCGACATATCTGCTGCGCGGCTCCGAGGAACGTCCGTTTGACAAGGACCATGAGTTGCTGATGGAGCGGGCCAGATCGGCAAGCGTCTCGATCGAAAAGAAACTGCTACCGGGCACGCATAACGGTGTCGTCCCCGGTGCCGTTGTCGAAAGCATCCATTTTTTCAACCAGTTTGCCTGATCGCGGGTGCTGCCGGGGCCGTTTGTCGAGCCAATAAAAAAGGCGGGATCTTGATCCCGCCTCTTCTTTTCATGTCGCTGATCTGATGATCAGAACTCTTCCCAGTTGTCCGCTGCCGGTGCCGCCGCAGCGCCGCTGCGACCGCCGCCGAAGGCCTGGGCAAGCTTGCCGACCATGCCGCGTGCTGGCGAGGCGACCGGTGCCGTGCCGCGCGAGGCGGCTTTCACCGGCGCTGCCATCATCGAGGCCGTCTGGCGCAGTGCACCTGTCTGTTGCGAGAAGCCTGCGCTCGAGCCCTGGCCGAGCTGGAACTGCGATACAAGTTCGCGCAGGCGACCCGATTCCGTGGCCAGCGTGGCGCCTGCGGCATTGGCTTCCTCAACCATCGCTGCATTCTGCTGGGTCACCTGGTCCATCTGGTTGACCGCGGTGTTGACTTCCGCGAGGCCGACCGACTGTTCGCGCGAGGAGGTGGCGATCGAATCCATGTGCTGGTTGATCGTGACGATATAGGTCTCGATCGTCTTCAGCGCCGTGCCGGTTTCGCTGACCAGCTTGACGCCGGTCTCGACCTCGACCGACGACTTGCCGATGAGATCCTTGATCTCCTTGGCTGCCTGGGCGGAACGCTGTGCCAGTTCGCGCACTTCCTGTGCGACAACAGCAAAGCCCTTGCCCGCTTCACCCGCACGCGCGGCCTCGACGCCGGCGTTGAGTGCCAGAAGATTGGTCTGGAAGGCAATGTCATCGATCACGCCGATGATGTTGGAAATCTGGCCGGACGATTCCTCGATCCGTTCCATGGCGTTGACCGCGTTGGCAACGACGACGCCGGACTGGCGGGCGCTTTCATTTGCCTGGATAGCAACGGTGCGGGCTTCTTCCGCACGCTTCGACGAGTTCGACACGTTGGTCGTGATCTGGTCGAGGGCGGCGGCGGTTTCTTCCAGTGAAGCGGCCTGCTGTTCGGTCCGCTTGGAAAGATCGTCGGCGCTCTGGCTGACCTCGCGCGAGCCCGAATCGATCGAGCTTGTCGCCTGGGCGACCGAACCGAGCGTTCCGCGCAGCTGTGAAACTGTGGCGTTGAAATCTGCGCGCAGGCTTTCGAATTCCTGGGCGAAGGCCCGGTTGAGCTGGAATGTCAGATCGCCGGAGGAGAGGTGCTTGAGACCTGTGGCAAGGCCATTCGTGGCTTCAGCCATCGCTTCGGCACGGATGCGGGCATCCTCGGCATTGCGTTGGCGCTGCTCTTCTGTGAGGCTGCGCTGTGCTTCCGCTTCGCTTTCAAGCGCCTGCGTCTTCAAGGCGTTGTCCTTGAACACCTGAACCGCCTGGGCCATCGTGCCGATCTCGTCGCGGCGGTCGAGACCAGGGATCTCGCGATTGGTTTCTCCCGAAGCAAGTTCCGCCATGCGGTCGCTCAGTCGAGCGATCGGGCCGGTAATCCCGCGCGAGGCGACGTAGAGGCCAAGCAGGATAAGCACGGCAAGCGAAATGCCCAATGCAATCACGCCGGTGATGATCGTGTCGTTGGTATCGGCCTGAAGTTCGGCGGTGCCGGCATCGACCGTCTTCATCAACTCGTCATTACCGGAGGCGAAAAGCGGCAGGACCTGCATGACTTTGGCGCCGGCATCGCGCATGGCAGCGCGTGCCTGGATCGCCTGGCCGTTCTTGGCGAGCGTGATGACCTGCTGACCCAGCTGGTCGAATTCATCGACTGCCTTCAATATGGCGTCGGCGGCAGCGCGGCGTGTGGGTACGAGATCCACGGTCATGCCGACGCGCTGCTTCATCAGGTCGCGGTCGCCCTCGTATTTTTTCACGGCAGCTGCAAATTCCGGCGAGGCCGGATCATTGACCTGCATCAGGCCGAGCTGCAGGCCCATCTGCAGCAATCCGGCCGTTGCGCGCGCATTCAGCGTTGCAGCCGTGCTCTCGTGCGAAATGAAATAGGAGTATCGTTCGTCGGCATTCTTGAACTGCATGCTGACATAGAAAAGCCCGATGAGTGCGATCGCACCCATCAGTGCGATGACCGCGACGATCTTCGTGCGGATTTTTGCATTTTCGAGGAACTGCATTTCGCTTCCTATTGGGAAAGGGCGATCCCGTGCGAAAATGCTGTCATACGCAGGGATGCTGTCTGAACCGATTACATGACGATCACCACCGCTCCCATCGCGGCTGAACCTCCTGCACCGTCGTGTGAGATCTAGCCTGGGCGCATTTAAATTTGATTAAACATGTTTCGAACCGTTCCTGATCGCGGGAATGCGCGCTGCGCCAGACACACCAGCTTCGCGCCAGCGCCACCTGCCAGAGTGTACATAGACGTCATCTGCTCGAGCGGGTCTTTATGCCGAACACATTTTCATCGTTTCGCCGCGCCACCGGTCTTGCGGCCGCACTGATTGCAACGACGGCGCTCGCCGGTTGCCAGGTTCCGTTCGTCACCGATACCAGCCGCGTGAACCCGAATGTTTTCGTTCAGGAAACGGCTCCGGTTTTCCACGTCCCGCCCTATCAGGATCCTCCGTCTAACCAGCCGCCGCCAATGCCGGGCGCCATCCCGCAGAAGCGTCAGCTCTACCCGTCGGATTTCCACCAGAAATACGATCTCGGCGCGACCTACGGCCTGCCTGTTTCCAACCCCGTCTATCGAACCATGTACGACGTCACGCGCGACGCCGACCACACGCTTCCGGCGATCCCCTATTCGCGCGTCGATCAGCGTTTCCTGAGGTCGCAAGTCGACTATCGCACCAACGAGGCGCCGGGCACGATCATCGTAGATACCCGTGCACATTACCTCTATCTGGTTCAGCCGGGCGGCAAGGCGATGCGATATGGCGTCGGGCTCGGCAAGGCCGGCTTCGCATGGTCCGGTCGCGGCGTGATCCAGCGCAAGGCGAAATGGCCACGCTGGACGCCGCCCGATGAGATGGTGACCCGTGATCCAGGCCTGCGCCAGTTTGCTGCCGCCGAGGGCGGCGCGACCCCAGGGCTCAACAATCCACTCGGTGCCCGCGCGCTCTATATCTTCAAGGATGGCAAGGACACGCTCTATCGCGTCCATGGAACGCCGGACTGGCAGTCTGTCGGCAAGGCCACGTCTTCGGGCTGTGTGCGCATGTTCAATCAGGATGTCATCGATCTTTTTGATCGTGTTCCGAACGGCACTCCGATCGTCGTTACCTGACCGATTATCCGTTGATTATAAGCCTGGAGCCGCCCGCAAGGCGGCTTCTTGCGTTCCTTCGGTCAATGTAAACGTTGCCGATTTGCCGCAGACCCGTCTCTTAGAGGTGGAGCATATGCTGCTGGAACCTTTCGCCTTCGAGATCGTTCGATTAAGCTTTGCGTTATCGCGTTCCTCTGGATGGTTCTCCCTGACATGACATTCGACACTTCTTTCTCTCGCCGGAGCTTCCTTACTCTTCTCGGCGCGGGCGCAGCCTCGACGCTTGCCGGCTGTGCCTCGACCACGCCATATGGCGGGCAGGTCATCACCTATCGAGACGGCATCAGCACCCAGCCGCCGGAGCCGGCCGGATACGATGCCGATGCGGCCCAGATGTATGGCAGCGTGCAAGATGGCGGTTTCGTCATCCCGGCCATCCCCTATCAGAAGATCAATCCGCGTTATTATCGCCAGCGCGTCGTCGATCCGACCGGCGAGCGCCCCGGCACGATCGTCGTCGATACGCCCTCGCGCTTCCTCTATCTGGTCGAGCCGGGTGGCTCTGCCATGCGTTACGGCGTCGGCATCGGCCGCGAAGGCTTTTCCTGGTCAGGCGAGGGCGTCATCCAGTGGAAGCAGAAATGGCCGAAATGGACCCCGCCGGATGAGATGGTCGCCCGCCAGCCGGAACTGGTCAAATATTCCGCCAAAAACGGCGGCATGGCTCCCGGCCTCAACAATCCGCTCGGCGCCCGCGCGCTCTACATCTTCCAGAACGGCCAGGACACGCTCTACCGCCTGCACGGCTCGCCCGAATGGAACTCCATCGGCAAGGCCGTCTCCTCCGGCTGCGTGCGCCTGATGAACCAGGACATCGTAGACCTTTATGAACGCGTTCCCGCCAAGACACGCATCGTGGTCTGGCAATAACGGAACTCTTCTCAGGATATTATCCTCGGCCTCGTGCCGGGGATTTTCTTTCCGGCACGTCAGTCGACGCGAACATTTCTAGGATCGCACCGAAACATGTGTTAAGCGCCAGCCGAATAAAAGCAGGAGCGCAACATGACCGAACTGACCGTAGAAGACGCAACCGACCGCATCTATGAATCGCTCCACGCGGACAATGCCGATATCGACACCCATATCGCATCTCTGAAAGCTGCTCTGGCAAAGGCCGGCCAGAAGGAAGCCGTCTTCGATCCGGCCAAGATCTCGCAGAACAACCGTTCCGGCCGCAAACTCATGCAGGCCTATTTTCGCCAGCGCGGCGTGATGGTAAAATTTTCGGCGTGATGACTTGGTCGAGCCGTGATGCAGGCTTTGCATCACGGCTGGCTTGCGGGTGAAGCGGATTGCCGGAGGGTGATCGAGCCGCGCGGGCAGCCAACCGGGCCAACCGCAAATGCTCCTCTTATATGAGGCCGTGCATGTGCTTCATGGGCTGCAGCACGATATCCGCAATGGCCGAAATTCCGACCTTGAATGCCTCCTGATATTCAGGATCGGCGACCATATTCTTGAATGCCGACCGATTTGGATATTGAACCAGCACGGCAGCATCCCACCCTGCTGCCGGCCCTGCGGTGAGCACAGGCAGGCCGTCACCGCCAAACAGGATTTGTGCGCCAAAGCGGGCCAAAATCGGCTTGGCCATCTTATGGTATTGGCGATACCTTTCCCGTCCGCCATCGGGTTTGAAGTTGATCAGGTTCAGCATCACGATGGGCGTGTCGTCGGCTTCACTCAGGAAGACCTCGACTGCAGCTGGGGACAATTCAGCCATTCGCTTATCTTTCTTAAACACTTTGCTCGGAGGGCGTGCACCCGGCAAACGAATAGCGTGTTCATTTGTCAGAAACTGTCAGGAGTGAACGCCAGTCGCGATCCTGTTCGTGCCACTGTTTCACGATTGATTGTCGTCGGCCGGGATAACGCTCCTGCAAAACGGTTGTCAGTTGCAACCGATCTATGCGGAAGTGACGGAAGGCCGATCTCTGTTCGCACCATGCGGCGAGTACCCGCACACCGTCGAAATAGACGATGGCTATCGGCCAGATGGTGCGATCCGACAATGAACCATGAGCGTCTTCATAGCTGATCTCGACTTTGCGCTGCCGACGAATGGCCTCTCGCAATGATGCGGCGTGTGGTGGGTCGACAAGCTCCGACGATGGCGCCGCCGTTATAAGGCCAGACGCTTCATCGCTCGTCGCGGAAGCTGCCTTTCCAACGGAAAGGATCTTTGCCAATGCGCTTTCACTGCCATGTGCCAGCGCCGGATCGGCGCGTTGCTGCACCCAACTCAAGCCGAGCTTGATCGCGTCCAGTTCGTCCGGTGAAAAGGCGAATTCTGGAAGGAAGTAGCCATCTCTCAGACAAAAGCCAATGCCCGCTTGTGCATCGATCGGCGCTCCCAAAGCGCGCAACGTATCAATATCCCGGTATATGCTCCGCTCCGACACGCCCAGCCGATCCGCGAGATCGAGGGCCGTGACGGGTATCCTGCGTGCTCGCAGTATGCTGAGTAGTTCAAATAATCGACCCGTTCGCGACATATGCAGATATCCCTCGGCAAGTTCGGTGCCCGCTTCCTACTTCTCCTCGGCCCCCTCAAGCCGATCCTTCAGCCCCACCAGCGCGGCCCTCAGCGTTCCCACCTCTTCGAGGCTGCATCCTGTCGCCTTGCCGATGGCTTGCATCACGCCGGCTGACCGATCCTTCAGCTCCAGCCCCTGCGGCGTCAGCGTGATCTTCACCTGCCGTTCGTCTTCCGCATCGCGCTTGCGCTTGACGAGGCCGGATTGCTCCAGTCGCTTGAGGAGCGGCGAGAGCGTGCCGGAGTCGAGCCCCAACCTGTCGCCGAGCGCCTTCACCTTCTGACCATCTTCCGCCCAGAGTGCCATCATCACAAGATATTGCGGATAGGTCAGTCCGAGCGGTTCGAGCAGGGGCTTGTATGCGCGCGTAAACGCATGCGCCGCGCCATAGATGGCGAAACACAGCATCGCATCCAGCCCGCCGGCTGCTGCCTCGCGGCTTTCGACCTCATCGTTTTTATTCGGCTCTGCCCCTGTCATCACGAAACCGTGCTCTATCTCTTTCATAATCTATTCTCGCAGGCTTGACGTCAGAATGCAATGCGCATAAATCTATTGCACGCAATTGAATTGCGAACGATTTAACCGAAGGGAGTACGAACATGCCCATTCTCTACACCACCAAGGGTTCTGCCACCGGCGGCCGTGCAGGCCACGGCGCCTCTGAAAACGGCGTTCTCGATGTCACGCTGACAGTCCCGAAGGAACTCGGCGGCGACGGCGCAACCGGCACCAACCCCGAACAGCTTTTCGCAGTCGGTTATTCCGCCTGCTTCCTCGGCGCGCTGAAGGCCGTTGCCGGCAAGGAAAAGGTGAAGATCCCGGAAGACGCCAAGGTGACGGCAACGGTCGGCATCGGCCCGCGTGAAGACGGCACCGGCTTCGGTATCGAAGTCTCGCTCTCCGTTTCGATCCCCGGAATGGACAAGGCACAGGCCGAAGATCTGGTCGCCAAGGCGCATATCGTTTGCCCCTACAGCCATGCCATGCGCACCGCCACGGAAGTTCCGGTCACGGTCGCCTGAACATCGTAGGCATATGAGGTGCCGTCTTCGGGCGGCATCCGGACCATGTTTTTAAAACGGCTGGAAGCCTCGGGGCTTCCGGCCGTTTTGCCATATCAGTTCCGTTGCAGGGCGAGATGAGCGCCAAGCCCGATCAGAACCGCCCCGCCGGTCCGCTGCATCATCCTTTGTGCCGCAGCCGATTTCTTCAGGCCCTTGACGACGACACATGCGAGAAACACGCAGACGAGATCGGCCGAAGAAAACGTCATGTTCACCACTGCGCCGAGGATCAGGAACTGCAGCCAGACGGGAAAGGCGGCCGACGCATCGACGAATTGCGGCAGGAAGGCCATGAAGAAGATTGCCGTCTTCGGGTTCAGAACCTCGACCGTGATGCTTTCCACAAAGGCACGGCGGGCAGATTTCTGGCCGATCGCGGGCAGTGAAGGATCACCACTCGTCTTCGCTCGGAAAAGCGAGATGCCGAGCCAGATCAGATAACCCGCTCCGATCATCTTCACCGCAAGATAAAGCGTCGGCACCGCGTGAAACAGAACGGAAAGCCCGGCCGCGGCAGCCACCACATGCACATAACAGCCGAGATGAATGCCGAGCGTTGCCATCAGCCCACCTTTACGCCCGCGCGCCATCGTCTGGGCCGCGGCATAGAGCATTGCCGGCCCCGGAATATAGGCAAACACCGCGGTCGTGATGAAGAACGTGATCAGCAATTCGACGGATGGCATCGGTTGATCCTTGGCTAGAATAATAGGCGAAACACTATTCTCTGCTCCGGCCAAAAGCCATCGGGTCATCTCATGCGAAAATCTGCAAATCCATTGTCTTTGGAAAGATATCGTTTATATTATTTCTTGAGAAAGGAACAAGGCCATGGCTTACGCATCTAAAACGCCGGATCTCGTCATCTCTGAAGCGCAGGTGGTGACTAAGGCCACTGTTGCGGCTGCCGACCGGCTTGGCCTCAGCGCCCGCACGCTCGCCGGCATTGTCGGGGTGTCGGAAGCATCCGTGTCGCGCATGAAGCGACTGGACCATCTCTTGGAAAAGGGGACGAAACCCTTCGAGCTGGCATTGTTGCTGATCCGCCTTTTCCGCTCGCTCGATGCCATCACCGGCGGTGACGAGCAGGTGGCGCGCGCCTGGCTGAAGAACCACAATACGGCTCTCTCCGGTATTCCCGCCGACAAGATCCTCTCCATTTCCGGTCTGACTGATGTCCTTGCCTATCTGGATGCCCGCCGCGCTCTCGTCTGAGTTCAGACGGCTGAGCACGACTGTCTGGCGGCTCGTCGAGGCGCAGCATCGTGTCTCGACGATGAAGCTGGTCGATCATGTCGATGAGCAAGCGCTGCTTGAAAACCTTCTGGAAGAAACCAAGCCCGCCTATCCGCCGGAATGCGAAGGGCTGGATTATCTTTTGAAGACGCCTTTCCGTTACGGCGCGGCCTATCCGCATGGCTCTCGCTTTCGCCGCGCCGGCAAAACACCGGGCGTTTTCTACGCGGCCTTCGAGATTTCCACCGCGATTGCCGAAATGGCGTTTTACCGTTTGTTGTTCTTCGCAGAATCTCCGGCCACGCCGCTGCCGTCCAATCCCGCCGAATACACGGCCTTTGCCGTCTCGATCGACAGCGCAAAGATCCTGGACCTCACCACAGCCCCATTCGATCGGGATCGTGCGGCCTGGGAAGATCGACAGGACTACGCTGCCTGCCAGGCTTTTGCTGAAACCGCCCGCAGCGCCGATGCCGAAGCGATCGTCTACCGTTCTGTTCGCGATCCTGAGGGCGGGTTGAATATCGCGCTGCTGATGGCCTCCGCCTTTGCTGCGCCTGAACCATCAGAACGGCAGACATGGCGAATTCGCCTGTCACGGGCAGGCGTACAGGCGATCCGCAATCATCCGCTACTGAGAATGGGATTTTCAATTGCCGATTTTGCTGAAGATCCACGCATAGCGGCGGTGATCAAGCCTTGATCGGCCTCAGAACGTCGGGTGTAAAAACGAAAAAAGGCCGGGGCAATATTGCTCCGACCTCTCTCATCGCCGCTTTATCCACCAGTGCCAGTACATCCGTGGTCAAAAGCTGAAAGCAGCGGCGGCAATTGCGAGCAGCACATGGGTTAAGCGCTCATCAGCAATGCCGATGAAGCTTATGTAATCCATGATTGTGTTTAAATCAAGAATAACTGCTATCTGCGGCAATTATGCGCGTTTGCCGCGTATCATGCAGATTGCGCGTTTCTGTCCGCCCTGACGAAATCGACGAAGGCGCGCAAGGCCGCCGGCATCTGCCGCCGGCTCGGGTAATAGAGATAGAAGCCGGAATAATAGGGGCACCAGTCTTCGAGCACGCGCGTGAGCCGGCCATCCGCCACCAGGTTCTTCACCTGATCCTCGAAGGTGAAGGCAATGCCAGCACCTGCAAGTGCTGCATCCACCATCATGTCCTGATCGTCGAGCACAAGCGCGCCATCCACCTCCACCGACAATTCCACGCCGCCGCGTTCGAATTCCCAGGCGTAAAGCCGACCGGTGCCGAACCGAAAGCCGATGCAGGGCAGGGATTTCAACTGTTCCGGCGTAACCGGCTTCGGATGTTTTTCGAAAAAGTCGGGCGTCGCCACGATCGCCGTCCGCTGCCTTGGGCCGATCGGCACGGCGATCATGTCCTGCGCGATGATCTCGCCGAAACGAACACCGGCATCGAACCCTTCCGACACCATGTCGACCAGCTCGTTATTGATGACGATCTCGATCCCGACCCTCGGATGCGCCTCCAGAAACCGCGCGACGAGCGGCAGAAGCACCATCCGCGCCGAAGGCCGCGAGGCATTGATCCGTAACCGCCCGACCGGCGTGCCGCGAAAATTGTTGAGATCGTCCAGCGCATCCTCGATATCGCGGAAGGCGGGGGCAACGCGCGATAGCAGCCGCTCGCCGGCCTCCGTCAAAGCCACGCTGCGCGTCGTGCGGTTGAACAGCCGCACATCCAGCCGCTCCTCCAGCGCCTTCAACGAATGGCTGAGCGCGGATGGCGTGCAGCCCAGTTCGTCGGCCGCGCGCCGAAAGCTCTTGTGTCGCGCCAACGCCAGAAACGGCGACAGATCGGTGGGGGAGAAGATTGCCATTACTGAATTCTACTCATCAACTCGAAGAGAATCCAGTCGATTATCTCACCAGCCATGCTGGCGTAAAAATCTCCTCAGCCGCCGATCAACGGAAAGGCATCAACCAACAGGAGATTTCAAAATGCGTACATGGTTCATCACTGGTGCATCCCGCGGTTTTGGCGCCCTGATCACCGAAAAGGCTTTGGCAAAGGGCGATAACGTCGTCGCCACCGCCCGCAATCCGAAATCGGTGACGGAACGTTTCGGCGATCATCCGAACCTTCTAGCCGTCGCACTCGATGTCAACGACGAGAGCCAGGCCCATGATGCCGCCAAGGCCGCGATTGCCCGCTTCGGCCGCATCGATGTTCTGGTCAACAATGCCGGTTTCGGCCTGCTTGGCGCCATCGAGGAAGCGAGTGCTGAGGAGGTCGAGGCGATCTACCGCACCAATGTCTTCGGGCTTCTGTCCGTTACCCGCGCCGTGCTGCCGCATATGCGCCGCCAGCGCTCCGGCCATATCCTCAATTTCTCGTCGATCGGCGGGTATCGCAGTGCAGCCGGCTTCGGCGTCTACTGCTCGGCCAAATTCGCCGTCGAAGGCCTGACGGAAACCCTGGCCGACGAACTTGCTCCCCTCGGCATCTTCGCCACCGCCATCGAACCCGGCTATTTCCGCACGGATTTCCTCGAAGGCAATTCGCTGAGCGTAAGCCCAATCGAAATCGCCGATTATGCGCAAACTGCCGGCGTGGTGCGCGAAAAGGCAAAACACATCAGCCGCAACCAGCCCGGCAATCCGCAGAAACTCGCCGACGTGCTGATCGATTTCGTCGATATGGAAAACCCGCCGGTCCGCCTACCGCTCGGCAGCGACACGGTCGCGGCCATCGAAGCCAAGATCGCCTCCGATACTGCGCTGCTGGAGCGGGTAAGGGCGATCTCTGTGTCGACGGATTTCGACAAGACTGAAGCCGCCTGAGCGGCCGCGCTACCAATATCAAAAGCGCCCGGTGATGAGCCGGGCGTTTGGTTGCTCTGTATTTGCCAGATCCATCAGCCTATCGTCATGCGCCGCAGCACATTGGTTTTCCAATAGAAATGATGCGCCAGTGCGCCACCGACATGCATTGCCAGTATCAGCCAGAGAATGACTTTGAGAATATCCGCGTGGAGGTCTCCGGCACTGCCCCAGCCCAGATAATAGGCGCCGATACCCGTCAAGGGCATCATAAGCAGCAATACGTAAAGCAGAACATGCGCGATTTTTGCCCCAAGCCTGAATATCGCAGGCTCACTCACGGGCGCAGCCGGAACGCCCTGAATATTGCGCAATAAAAGCCGAAGCAACACCATGAGCAATACCGCAAGGCCGGCATAGGCATGGATATTGGCCGAGGCAATCTGATCCACGGTGGCGGCTCCGGTCCGCCGCATGGCGTGTTGCCACGCATTCATGCCGTCCGGCAAAAGCAGGTTGAACAACACGAGTATAGCAGTCAGCCAGTGGAGAATACGCTGCGGCAGAGAATAGGTAATCGGCGATGTCATCTGAATTCGCTCTCGATTTGGAAGAACTGGTCGTTCGGCGACTGATTTATTTGGTGACGGTCAGGGTCCCATGCATGCCCGCTTCATAGTGGCCCATGATGTTGCAGAAGAGCATGTAATGACCGGGTGAAAGTCTGGCTTTCAACGAACCGTTCGCGCCTGGTTTGAGATCCGCGACCTCGCCAAGACTTTTAAGCTGCTTTTCATCAATGCGATGCTTGCCCTTGATGACGGTGATCTTCTGGTCGGCAGACTTCAGCTTCACCAGCACCATTTCGTGTTCCTCGGTCATCGCCGCATTGTGCACCGAAAAGACGACTTCACCGGCCTTGATGATGGACTGGTCCATCTTGAGGCTCATGGGGCCACCGCCTTCGCCGTCTTCGATGACATTGATAGCCGTGGCCGCGAAGGCCTGTGGTGCCAGCGACATAAATGCGATTGTGCCTAGTGCCAGGAAATGTCTGCGCATCATGGATCTCCTCAGGTTTATCCCGCCGGAGACTTAGAACCGTTTTCTGACGGCACTCTGAACGCGAAACGTGTCTAGGAGGCTTGTTTCAATCCTGCCAGCAATTGCCGCACCCCATCCGATCCGCCAGCACCCAGTTCAGCATCGATTTCCGCGTGAACCCGTGTCCAGATCGGCAAGGCTGCAGAAAGCATCGCCATCCCCGCTTCGGTCAGCGTCAAAAGTCGCCCGCGGCGATCTTTCGGGTCGGTCTCGGTTCTGACCAGCCCGCGCCGTTCCAGAACCTTGAGCGCCGCCGTCAAAGTCGTGCGGTCCATGGCGAGTAGATCGCAGACGGATTTCATCGTCGCCGGCACCGGTCGGTTGAGTGACATCATCAGCGAAAACTGCCCGTTATTCAGCCCGATAGGTTTCATCGCCACATCGAAACGCCGGGCAAGCGCCCGTGCCGCCCGCTGCACATGCAGGCACAGGCAGGTGTCCCGTACATGCAGGGTCGTGGAGAATGGAATTGATTCAGAATTTGACAGCATGGAATAATCATGTTGATATCAACGTAATCTGTCAAGGAAGAGGAGGTTCCGGGCATGGATATCACCGCATCCGCAAAGAATAACCCCGACAATCCGGTCGTCGACAAGGATGAATGGCGCAATGCGCGCCTTAAACTTCTGGTGCTTGAGAAGGAAGAAACCCACCTGCGCGACAGAGTGCGGGCGGTGCGCCAGGCGCTCCCGTGGGTTAAGGTCGACAAGGACTATGCCTTCGAGACGCTTGCCGGCCGAAAGACATTTGCCGAGCTTTTCGATGGCCGCAGCCAGTTGCTTGTCTATCATTTCATGCTCGGCCCGGATTGGGACGAGGGCTGTATCGGCTGCTCCTTCTTCTGCGATCATGTCGAAGGCGCATTGCCGCATCTCAACAATCACGACGTCACTTGGGTGGCGGTCTCTCGCGCACCGCTCGCAAAGATCGAGGCCTATCGCAAGCGCATGGGCTGGAATTTCCCCTGGGTCTCGTCCTTTGGTGATGATTTCAACTACGATTACAACGTCTCCTTCTCGGATGAGGAGCGGGCATCCGGTGCCGTCGAATACAATTATCGCAAGGTGCCGACGAGCGAGATCGCCGACGAGGAACACGGTATGTCCTCCTTCTACCGCAACGAGGCGGGCGAGATTTTTCACACTTATTCGACCTACGCCCGCGGCGGCGAAGAGGTCTGCGGCACGCTGATGTTGCTCGACCGTGCGCCGCTCGGTCGTAACGAAACCTCGACCATGAGTTTCCTGAAGCGCCACGATGAATATGAAACGGCGCCGAAGGAGAAGGATTCATCCTGCTGCCATTGAGGCGGTGCAGATTTCATATTCAGGGAGGAAAAGACAATGACGATGGTCATGGCAAAACCGCGCCCCGAGCACGGGTTTCTGGAGAAGATGGTCGGCACCTGGGATGTCACCTCGGATATGAGCGGCGAAATGCCATGGGTCGAAAACGTCCGTTCGCTTCAGGGAATCTGGATTATCGCCGAAGGCACCGGCATGATGCCGAAAGGAGACGGCGGCGAAGGAGGAGAACCCGCAACCACCATGCTCACGCTCGGACATGACGCCGCCAAGGGCAAATATGTAGGCACCTGGTTTGGTTCGATGATGGATTATCTCTGGGTCTACGAAGGCGAGGTCGAGCCGGATGGCAAGACGCTCAGTCTCTATACGACAGGGCCAACGATGAGCGGTGAGGGCATGGCCGATTACCGCGAGCAGGTCACCTTCCTGTCCGATGACCACCGCACTTTCACCTCCAGCGCCAGGCAACCGGATGGCAGCTGGAAACAGTTCATGGAAGCGCATTATCGCCGCAAAGGCTGAGAGCCTTCCTTTCCCTAACCGATCACGAGGATAGTGCCATGCTGCAGACTTCTTCCAACACGCGTTCCGCCACTCATGGAAAATTCATCTGGTGCGAGCTGATGACCTCCGACACTAGGGCCGCCGGCGATTTCTATTCCGCCGTTGTCGGCTGGAAGGTTAATTCCATACAGATGCCGGATTTGCCGTCCTATTATCTGTTCGAAATGGGCGAGGGAGAAAACTGCCCCGGCATCGGCGGCATGATGAATTTCCCGCCCGAACTGGAAGGCAAGCTGCCGCCGAACTGGACGGGTTACGTCGCGGTCGATGACGTGGATGAGACGGCGAAGGAATATGTTTCACTCGGTGGCCGGGTTCAGCGCGAGCCGGACGATATTCCAGGCATCGGCCGGTTTGCCGTTGTCGCCGATCCGCATGGCGCAGTGCTTTGCATCATGACGCCGATCCCACCGGAAAATCCGCCACGCGAACTGGGACCGGAAGACCCGGGCAATGTCGGCTGGCGCGAGCTTTACGCCGGTGAGGTAAACGAGGCTTTCGACTTCTACGCCAAGGTTTTCGGCTGGACCAAGGACCATGATTTCGACATGGGCGCGATGGGGCCGTACCGCATCTTCGCCCATGGAGGCAAAGCTATCGGTGGCATGATGACGAGGCCCGAAACCGTGCCGATGGCCTGCTGGAGTTATTATTTCAATGTCGAGGCGATCGACGCAGCGATCGACCGGATCAAGGCAAATGGCGGCGCGGTGGTGTTTGGCCCGCAGGACGTGCCCGGCGGCAGCTGGATCGTCCAGGCGACGGACCCGCAGGGTGCGTTCTTCTGCCTGGTGGCACCGGGAAGTTAGATAATTAAAGACCTCTCCCAACCCTCCCCACAAGGGGGAGGGCCTAACCCGGCCGAGACGTTGAAGCCAAATCAGGGCAGAAGTTTGCCGCGGATTTTCTCCCCCCTTGTGGGGGAAATTGTCGGCAGGCCAGAGGGGGAATTGTCCCGCGCCATAACGTCTGACGTTGTAATGAGCGCCTCCATTCCTACCGCTTCAAGCTCCCCAAAATCCCGCGCACGATAGCCCGGCCGAGTTGCGTGGCAACCGTGCGCGTCACGCTCTTCATCGCCGCTTCCACGATCGTCTCGCGCTGGTAGCCCGAGCGGCCGACGGTCTTGCGCCCACGCTGCTGGTCCTGATCGTCGTCACCGCCGCCGAAGCCCGGCAAAGTCCAGCCGGTCGTCTCGCCGGAACCGGCAGGCGGCGCGGGGTCGAGTTCGTCCTGTGCGTTTCTGGCGGCAGCCGCATCGGCGGCTTGCTTGGCGCGAGAGGCAAGGATTTCGAAGGCGCTTTCGCGATCGATATCCTCGTCATAAAGCCCAAGAACCGGGCTGCGGTCCATGATCCCCTGACGCTCGGCATCGGTGAGCGGCCCGATACGGCCCGACGGCGGGCGGATCAGCGTGCGTTCCACCATCGAAGGTGCGCCCTTTGCTTCCAGCGTCGAGACCAGCGCCTCGCCGGTGCCAAGCTGGGTGATTGCGGTTGCGCAGTCGAAATTCGGGTTGGGGCGGAACGTATCGGCCGCCGTCTTCACCGCTTTCTGCTCGCGCGGCGTATAGGCGCGCAGCGCGTGCTGCACCCGGTTGCCGAGCTGTGCCAGCACCGTTTCCGGTACATCGAGCGGGTTCTGCGTGACGAAATAGACGCCGACGCCCTTGGAGCGGATAAGGCGTACCACCTGCTCCACCCGGTCGATCAGGATCTTTGGCGCCTCATCGAACAGAAGATGCGCCTCGTCGAAGAAGAAGACGAGCTTCGGCTTGTCCGGATCGCCCACTTCCGGCAGTTCCTCGAACAGTTCGGAAAGCAGCCACAGAAGGAAGGTCGCGTAAAGCCGCGGGTTCATCATCAGCTTGTCGGCGGCCAGAATGGAGATCTGGCCGTAACCGCTATTCGGGTTCACCCGCATGATGTCGGTGATCTTCAGGGCTGGTTCACCGAAGAAATGTTCCGCACCCTGCTGTTCCAGCACCAGAAGCGCCCGCTGGATGGAGCCGACCGAAGCCTTGGAGATCAGGCCGAATTCCTTGGAAAGCTCGGTCGCATTCTCCGCCATGTAGTTGAGAAGCGAGGTGAGGTCTTTGAGGTCCAGAAGCGGCAGGCCGGCCTTGTCGGCCAGCTTGAAGGCGATGTTGAGCACACCTTCCTGCGGCTCGGACGCGTTCATCAGCCGGGCGAGCAAGAGCGGTCCCATTTCGGCGATCGTGGTGCGCACCCGATGGCCTTTTTCGCCATAGATGTCCCAGAAGATCACCGGAAACTGTTCGAAGTCATAATCCTGAAAACCGATCTGTTCGGCGCGCTTCAGCAGGAAATCCTTGGATTCTCCCTTGGCGGCGACACCGGAAAGGTCACCCTTGATGTCCGCTGCGAAAACCGGAACGCCTGCCTTGGAAAAACCTTCCGCCAGAACCTGCAGCGTCACCGTCTTGCCGGTGCCGGTGGCCCCGGTCACCAGACCGTGGCGGTTGCCGAATTTCAGGTCCAGATATTCCGCCTTGTTCAGCGTGTCGTCCGGCTTGCGGCTGCCGCCGATGAAGAGCTTACCCGTCTCGTCCGTCATGCAACTCTGCGCTCCCTCGCGGCGTTTGTTCTCAAATGCTTATACGGCGGGCTTTGGCGGGCGGCAACGATTTCCCGAGGCCCCGAGCGATCAGATCACGCGAAGGCGAGGGCCATATGACGACGAGCGGCAACCTGCTGGAGAACGGCACCGGACATATCGACAAGGACAATATTTCTGGTGCGCATCACGGACGAGGGCGCGACGCCGATAAGCCCGCCGAAATTCCGGCTCGTGGTTTGAAGGATGTCTTCTGGCGGATTGTCTCCGGGGTGATGGAAGACAGGGTCACGCTGATTGCGGCCGGCGTCACCTATTATCTTCTTCTGGCTCTCTTTCCAGCCGCCAGCGTGCTCGTCTCTCTGTATGGGCTTATGGCCGATCCCGCGGCGATCGCCGACCGTATCGCTTCGCTCGGCTCCGTCATGCCAGCGGACGCGCTCGACATCTTTCTCAATCAGGTGAGGGCGCTGTCGGCAGAGCGCGGCGCCACCCTGTCGGCAGGTTTGGTCGGCGGTCTGGCGCTGGCCCTGTGGAGCGCCAATAACGGCATCAAGGCGCTGTTCGATGCGATGAATGTTGCCTATCGCGAAAAGGAAAAACGCAGCATCGTCCGCCTCAATCTCGTCTCGCTCGCCTTCACCTTTGGCGCCTTCCTGATCGCCATCGTCATCCTGTTTTCGATGGGCGTCGTGCCGGCGGTGCTGAACTATTTCTGGCTGGATCGCTGGGCCGAACTCATCATTCGCGTCGCCCGCTGGCCGATCATGATGGTATTCGTCGGTTTTGGCATCATGGCTCTCTATCGGTTCGGCCCCAGCCGCGAGCCCGCCAAGGTCCGCTGGCTCACATGGGGCGCTGTCTTCTCCACGCTCCTCTGGTTCGCCGCCTCCCTCGGCGTCTCCTTCTATCTCTCCAATATCGCCAACTACAACGCGACCTACGGCACATTGGGCGCGCTGATCGGCTTCATGGTCTGGACATGGATATCGGCCATCATCGTCATCGTCGGGGCCGAGATCAACGCCGAACTGGAACACCAGACGACACGCGATTCGACCACCGGCACGCCGCGGCCCATGGGAGAACGCGGTGCCTGCATGGCCGATACACTGGGAGAAACGCGGGATTGATCGGTGGCGGCGATTAAGCACTTGCGCTGCCATCCCCAGATCGCGAATAACAATGTTCCAATCTCCCGTCATGGCTGGTCTTGCCGTGGCTGAATGTGTATTACTTTGACGTCAACGTCAGAATTTTGAGGAGACATCCTGATGAACGAACTGGTTTCCCGCGTCGCCGACAGCGTCGGCATCACGCCAGATGTAGCCGCAAAGGCGATCGGCATGATGCTCGGCTTCCTGCAGCGCGAGGCCGATGATGGCGCGGTAGCAAAGATGATCGAAGCAATCCCGGGCGCTCCGGAATTAGTAGCCCAGTTCAACGGCGAAGGCGCTGGCGGCGGCGGCCTGCTTGGAGGCCTGATGGCAAGCTTCGGCGGCGGCGTCATGGCGCTCGGCCAGCAGCTCATGTCCCAGGGTCTCGGCATGGGCGAAATCACGGCACTTGCCAAGGAAACCATGGCAGTTGCCCGCGAACATGCCGGCGATGAAGTGGTCGACACGGTTATCGCCTCGGTGCCGGGCCTGTCTCAGTTCGTTTGAGCCAGCCGGATCATCTCGATAGACGGATCGCATAAACAAAAAGGCCGCCGGTTCCTGTTCCGGCGGCTTTTTTGTCGGGTGGCCAATCGGGGGAATGCCAAGCCGAATAGGGCAGGGGTGTGCCCGGCCGAAGATTGTGCTTCGGACCATCGCCGGTTGATCTGGGAAATGGCGACAAGGTGAATTTATATTAGATTAGCCTAATTTACAAGTGATGATTGCTGGCAGCGAGGTCGCATCCTTGCCATTTTCGACCGCCATCATTCCCATTGACTTTCCGGTGCGACAGGCCCATGTGAGCCTCAAAGCGGCTGCCCGTCCGGGCGTCGCTCTTTCAAAGGACAAACCGAGATGAACCCCGACAGTCGAAGTTCGACGTCAACAGATAGACCTGCCGCTTCGGGGCTCTGATCCGTTCTCTCGGTGATTCGCTCCGGGGACCAGATGGTCCGAAAAGGAGCCGTCATGCTGCGCATCCACGCCTATGACCTTGACCGCCTTGTACCTGCAGCCTTCGACCAATCGTTCGAAGGCAAAAAAGCTGTTGCGCAGACCGAAATCCAATCCGCTGAGCGTAGCGCCTCCGTCGTCTGGTATGATCTGATCAGCCCGACCGCAGAAGAAGAACGCCAGGTCGGAGAATGTCTCGGCCTCGTCATACCGACCATGGACGAGATGGAGGATATCGAGCTTTCCGCCCGTCTCTATCAGGAGGACGGCGCCGAGTTCATGACCATGACCGTGCTGATACGCCCGGATGCCGGCACGCCGATCAAGGTGCCGGTCACCTTCATCATCAAGGGGCAGATCCTCGTCACCGTCCGTCATGCAGAACCGCGTCCGTTCGATGCCTTCATGGCGCGTGCCCGCAAGGCAAACGGCCTCGGCACGCATACGGCCACGGGCGAGCTGATCATGAGCGGTCTGGTCGAGGCGATCATCGACCGCATGGCCGATACGCTGGAAAGGCTCGGCGCCGATATCGACCAGATTTCCCGCGACGTCTTCGAAGCCAAAGCCTCGAAGGCCAACAAGAAGCAACGTGACCTGCAGGAACTGATCCGCGCCATCGGCCAGAAGGGCGAGTTCATCACCGTCGTGCGCGAAAGCCTTGTCAGCGTTTCCCGCGTCGTCGCCTATTACGCAGCGCTTGATGGCGTTGACCGCAAGCTTTCAAAGGAAGTCCGCCAGCGGCTGAAGCTGCTGCAGCGGGATGCCACCTCGCTTGGCGATCACTCGGCCTTCATGTCGAACAAGATCAATTTCCTGCTTGATGCGACGCTCGGCCTGATCAATCTGGAGCAGAACCAGATCATCAAGATCTTCTCGGTCGCCTCGGTCATGTTCCTGCCGCCGACGCTGGTCGCTTCCGTCTACGGCATGAACTTCGCCTATCAGCCGGAACTGCAATGGCATTACGGATATCACTCGGCGATCATCATGATGATCTTCTCGATGGCCGTGCCCTATCTCTATTTCAAGCGAAAAGGCTGGCTGTAACGCCGGCCTTGAAATGAAAGAAGGCGGGGCATCGCTGTCCCGCCTTCCTGTCGTCTGGATTGTGCTGAACCGTGAGGCTTAGAATTCTTCCCAGTTCTGCGCCACGGCTGCATTGCCGGAAAACGCGCCTGCGACCTTGCGGGCGAGTGACCGGGCCGGCGAAGCGGCCGGTGCATCGTTTCTTGCCGCCGGGCGAACGGTTGCCGGAGCATGGCCATCGGCCAGCTTGAATTGCGCCAGCAGCGAATTTAGAGACGCGACTTCGCGGGCTAGGCTATGGCTGGCGGCAGTGGATTCCTCGACCATCGCAGCATTCTTCTGCGTGTCCTGGTCCATCTGGTTGACGGCGGTGTTGATCTGCTGGAGACCGGATGACTGTTCCTGCGAGGATTCGACGATCGCCGCGACGTTGCGGTTGATCTCCTGAACTTCAGAAACGATGTTCTTCAGTGCTTTCCCGGTCTCTCCGACCAGTTCCACGCCATTGCGAACCTGCTCGTTCGACGTTGTGATCAGCGCCTTGATTTCCTTGGCTGCGTTGGCCGAGCGCTGCGCAAGTTCGCGAACTTCCTGTGCGACGACGGCAAAGCCCTTGCCGGCTTCACCCGCGCGTGCTGCTTCCACACCGGCGTTGAGTGCCAGCAGGTTGGTCTGGAAGGCAATATCATCGATGACGCCGATGATGTTGCCGATCTCGCCGGACGACTTTTCGATCTCCTCCATCGCCTTCACGGCAGTCTGGACGACTTCTCCGGACTTCTCAGCACCTTGACGGGTACGGGCGACAAGCGCACCGGCTTCGGAAGCACGCTTCGCGGCATCCTTTACAGTGGTCGTAATCTGTTCGAGTGCCGCGGCCGTTTCTTCCAGCGCTGCGGCCTGCTGTTCTGTGCGCTTGGCCAGGTCGTCGGCGGCCGACTTGATCTCGTTGGCGCCGGCATCGATGCCGCGGGCATTCTGGGCAACGCCGCGCATGGCTGCCTGCAGCTTGTCGGCAGAGGCGTTGAAATTGTGGCGTACGCCATCCAGCGTTTCGGTGAACGGCTTGCCGATCCGGTATGCGAGGTCTCCGTCTGCCAGATGCGAAAGGCCATTTGCGAGGTTGTCGACCGCAAACTTCACGTCGGCAGCTTCCTTCGCCTTCTGCTCTTCGCGGGCGGCGCGTTCCTGTTCGGAAAGGCTGCGGTTGGCGCGGGCCTCTTCCTCGAGCTTGGCGCGCTCGATCGCATTGGTGCGGAACACGGCGACTGCTTCGGCCATATGGCCCACTTCGTCCTTGCGGCCGAGCCCCGGAACCTCCTGGTTCGTCTGACCGCCGGCAAGTGACGCCATGCGCTGGCGCAGCATGTCGATTGGACCGGAAATGCCGCGCGAGGCAACGAACAGCGAGGCGGCGATCGCAGCGGCAAACAGCACGCCGAGCGTCGTGATCAGGGTGATGAGTGTTGAATTGATTTGCGCAGTGATCCCGGCGCTATTGTCCAGAACCCTCTTCGTATTCGCGACATTCCAGTCCTTGAAGTCGTCACGGATCTTGGCGATATCCGGGTCGACCTGAGCAAGAACGGATTGCGCATCTTGCATCTGGCCTTGTTCGGTCAAGGCAACCGCCCTGTCCGTCATCGCGGTGATTGCAGCCGCGCGGGTTTCGAACGCCGACAGGTCATTCGCCTGCCCGGGAATAAGCTGCTTGGCAGATGCGAGTAGCGTGCCGATGACTTTCTTGCCGCTTTCGTAATTCTTCTGCGCCACGGCGCGGAAGGTGGAGCCCTGCGGATAGACCGTCAGCTGATAGGCGCTGTAGGCGACCGAATTCATCGAGGTCGAGGCGCGCGATACCTGGGTCGCAGCAACGCTGTCTTCTGCGATGAAGGCCGTATATTGCTTGTCTGCCTGCTTGAAGCTGTAGGCTGCGGCACCGATACCTGCCACACCGATCAGACAGACCGGCACGATCAGGGACAGTATCTTGGTTCTAATTGTCGCGTTTGAAAGAAAACTCATAGCATGCACCGTGAGAATGGACCGCGTGGACGCAGGTCGCCTGGGACGATCGGACAGGGGAGGGAAGGCACGAGTGGAAGCTATCGAGGCCGGGGAGGCGCGGGCTGGGCTTTCATGCAGGCCTGTCATGGGCTTGGCCGCACGCTATGGCAAGGTTGCTTAATCGCAATTTAATCAAATGCGCATGAAGCGAAAAAAATGTTGCGAAACTGAATATTTGTCAGGAAACAAAGTTGAAATTCTGCAGCGATGCAAATTGAGATTGATATGCGCAGCTTCGCTTCGGATTGACGGCACTCATTGTCTTGTAGATCCGCTGTAAGTGCGAATTTTTGCAGTTGACGTTCTCGGCTTGAGCCTCAAATTCAGTCAGTTAATATTCTATGTCTTTCGGGGGTAATCAGAATGCGCATTTTCACGTCGAGGGCGTTTGCCGTCGCCGCGGTTTCGCTTTTGCTGCAGGTGCCGACGATGGCGCCGGTTCTCTCCGGCACGCCTGCTTTTGCCCAATCCTCCACAGCGCCTGAAGCGGAGGTTGACGTTTCCGACGCGGCGATCGTCAAGATGAATGCCTATGTCGAATTCTTGAACCGCTCCATTCGCGCCTCGGAATCGCTCGAGCGTTACGGTAGCTGGGTCGATATGAAGAAGGGGCCGACCGGCAAGGAAAGGGTCATTTATGGCCTCTACTCGCTTTATGACGTGCGCGACGAGATCGCAGCCGTCGAGCAGGCAGCCAAGGCCGATCCGAAAATGCCGGAACTCGATGCAGCCATGCTCGCCTATGTCGAGACCTACCAGAAGCTCGCGCCGGTGATCGAAAAAGCCAACAAATATTACGAGCGGCTGGACTACAAGTCCGACAAGATGGAAGGCGCCAAGGCCTACCATAAGGATATCGCAGCACTTGCTCCGACCTATGGGGAGCGCCGCGACGCTGCCGACCTGACGCTGCGGGCGGAAAAGGTGAAGCTCGATCTGGCGTCGCTCAAGGCTCTCGAACAGGCAGAGGGGCGCAAATCCCGCTGGCATGTCCGCAACGTCATGATCCGCGCCGAAGCGATGATGGACCTGATGCCGGACAACGAAAAACCGGTGGTCGACATGGCCGTTTTCAAGGGTGAGCTCGACGCCTATGCAAGCGCGGTGCGCGAATTCGACGACTATGCCATCGATCACCCGGACAGTTTCCACGTCTTCGAAAGCCGCCCGGCTTCGCTTCTTTCCAAACTGCGTGATCTCGACGAACAACTCCGAAAATTCAAGGGCGACGCCCGCAAGGCCGGGAGCAATGACATCGAGTGGATCGTCTCGGAATATAACACCATGGTAACGACCTCGCAGACGGCGACGACTTTTGCCAAGGACTGACTAGATCATTCGGCGCAAGTGCAAGCCAGGCCCCTCTGGCCGACAGGGCAGAGGGGTATCGGCAGGCTCCGGTTTGCTTATTCCACCGCGGGCTCAAATTCCGGCAGCAGCTTGCATGCCTCGTCATAAGTCTTGCGCTTCTCTTCGCAGAGCGCCGCGACGGACTGCTTGGTCGGCTTTTCGTTTCTGTCGATCCAGCTCAGCATGGCGGAAAACAGTGCCGCATATTGTGGCGTAGACAGTTTCGAATGCTCCGCCTCGTCGGAAAAATTCTGCTGCAGCAGGTCGCCATTGCCGGCCTTTTCCACCGTCTGGCGATAGATAGCCTCATGATTGACGAATACAGTCGGGTCGTCCTTCGCATGCAGCGTGATCGTCGGCAGGACGATCTGGCCGGTGAGATCGGCGTCGTAGACCATCGCCCGGTGCGCTTGCGGATCGGCCTTGAACCTCTCGACCCCCTTGTTCAGCGCCGCATCGTCATCCGATCCCTTGTACTGAACCTGCGAATTGTCGAACGGATTTTTCCCGTCCAGCCGTCTCCAGATGATATCCTGAAACATCCCCGTCGCCCAGGCGAGATGCGCCACCAGGGTCTTTTCCGGCACATGGGTGACGGCAAGAATATTGGCGAGGTTTCTTGCCTGCTCCGGTGATCGCTTATCCTTGGCAAGCGACAGGCCCGTGCATTCGTCGACGCGTTTTTCCAGCTCCTCGCGCTTCATCGAGGCGCCCTTTGGAAGTCCCTGCCAGACCGGATATTGTACCTCGTCGGCACGCGGATGGTTCTTGCAGTAATACTGGTAGACGGCGCGCAGATCGGCGCGGAAGTCATAGCCGCGGCTTCCGCCTGCAAGCAGCCCGCTGGTCAGCACCACGCCGTCGTAATTCTTGTGTCCACGCCAGTCGAGCGCATAAAGTTCGGCGGTCTTGGCGGCCACATTGCCGCCCCATGACTGGCCATGAAGCAGCACGGTCTTCGGTTCCCCAAGCAGCCGCTCGGCGATGCGACGTACATTGTCGGTGTCCGCGGCGGCCATCCGCACGCCATAACCCTGTCGGCGATAGTTGGACCCTGCCCAGGCATAACCCTCCTGAACCGTCACGGCGAAACGCTCCAGATCCTCCACCGGATCGTCGGGTTTCGGCTTGGCCGTCCGCGGCCCGCCATGGGCATGGACGACAAGCACGCCGTTCCAGTTCTTCGGCTTGGCGATCCAGTAATAGGCGCCGCGCATATCCCGGCCTGCAAAACACTCGGTGCCGGCGGGCAGGCTTTCGGGGCAATCCTTCGGTGTCGGTTCATCGCCTCGCCGTTGTGCCGCAGCAGGCAGGCTTGTTGTGGCGATCACCGCCGCAGAGAGCAATAAGGTTCTGAAAAGCATGGAAAATTCCTCCTTCTCCAGCCCGCTTGGAAAACTATGGCGATGGCCGGGGGAGGCAATGGTTGACCGAAACAGTCCGGCACAATGATGGCCTCTACTCGCCCGGATGGGTGATTTCTTTCCCAAATGCGAAACGAAACGGGTGCTTCCCCACCCATCCTGTCCTCAGTCGGTTCGGCTCCTGTCCCATGTCGGCTCTCCGGCGCGGAGAACGATCTCCACTGGCTCGCCGCATATCTCCACCTTCGGACCACCGCTTTCATTCCAGTAAAACAGGTTGAGATGCCATCCGCCCGGCATCTTGCGGGATGGATCGATAATCCCTCCCGCACCTGCGGCGCGGGCGATATCGGCATTGTGCCAGGAAGCAGGCTCGCGACCTTCCGCAATCGCTGCCTGCCACGGTTCGTTGGAAAGATCGCGCTCTATGCCGAATGCCCGGCATGCCTCTTCGTCATGTTGGTCGAGCACGAAGGCCTCGCCGATCCGGAGCGGCACCATCATGCGCGGCAGACCATCCTTTCGCATATAGCCGGAGACAGCCGCGACAGCGGATTCGAATGTCGCGCTCGTATAGAGAATCCTCTCGCCCGGACGATGATAACGGCCGGCACTTTTGGGATCGGGCGGATCGAGAATTCTGTCCAGCCGTTCTGTCGGCATCGAACGGAAGAAGCGGCCTTCCACCCGACGCAGGAGCGGATGCGCGGCGGCCGGATTTTTCTCTTCATTCATACGCCTGATACTCACAATCACCCGGACAAAAAAAGCTCCGGAGATGTTCTCTCCGGAGCGTCGATCATTCAACCCGAAACTGGGATCTGGATTTACTTATCCCATTCCGGCGCGAGGTGCCCCGGATTGACGATGCGTCCGTCCGCGCGGGCAAGCTTGTGAACTGCTGCCATCTCGTCTTGCGAAAGCGCGAAGTCGAAAATGTCGAAATTCTCCGGCAGACGGCTTTCCGTGGCCGTCTTCGACAGCGCGATCACGCCCTTCTGCTGCACGGCCCAGCGCAGCACCACCTGTGCGGCGGTCTTGCCATGCTTGGCGCCGATATCCTTCAGCACCTCGTCCTTCGGCACGGCACCATCGGCCATCAGGTAATAGGCGGTCACCGACATGCCGGTCTTTGCGGCCTCGCTCAGCACCTTCGTCTGGTCGAGATAGGGGTGGTATTCGACCTGGTTGTTGACGATCGGCGCATCGGACAGTTTTACCGCTTCCGCCATCAGCGCGGTGGAGAAGTTGGAGACGCCGATATTCTTGACCTTGCCCGCTTTGCGAAGCTCGTTGAGCGCGCCGATCCGGTCGGCAAGCGGCATCTCGCTCTGCGGCCAATGCAGCAGAAGAAGATCGACATGATCGGTCTTCAGCTTGGTCAGGCTTTCATCCACCGAAGCGATGAACGCATCGTGGCCGACACGATCGACCCAGACCTTGGTGGTGAGAAAGATGTCCTGCCGGGCAATGCCCGAAGACTTCAGAACATCGCCGACGGCGGCTTCGTTCTTGTAGATCTGAGCGGTATCGACATGGCGGAAGCCGAGCTTCAGGGCTTCCGGCAGGACGCGATGCACATCGGCATCGGGCATGCGGAAAGTACCGAAACCGAGGGCGGGGATATTTGCGCCGTTTGCGCTGACGTCGAACATGAAAACTCCTTTGAAAAGCGAAGCCCGGCCGAGACTAGACGAAAAGTGGCCGAGCCAGAAATGAAGCCCACTTTACATGGGCTGTTTGACGGACGGATCAACTGCGAGATTTTGTCGGATACAGATCCGTCCGGTGGTAATCACCCGGCAAGTGGTGGATTGAGCTTCGCAAACCCGTCCTGCCGGTAATAGGGGAAATGCGGATAGGGCGCCGTCACCGCGCTTGCCGTGTCCAGCTTTGCGATCTGCTCTTTCGTCAGCGACCAGCCCACTGCGCCGAGGTTTTGCCTCAGTTGTTCCTCGTTGCGGGCGCCGATGATGACCGAAGAAACGGTCGGACGGGATATCAGCCAGTTGATAGCCACCTGCGGCACGGTTTTTTCCGTTTCGGCCGCAACGTCCTCCAGGGCGTCGACTACCCGGTAGAAATGTTCGTCCTCCACCGGCGGGCCGAAACTTGCTGTCTCATGCAGCCGGCTTCCTGCCGGGATAGGTTTTGAACGGCTGATCTTGCCGGTCAACCTGCCCCAGCCGAGCGGGCTCCACACCAGTGCGCCAAGGCCCTGGTCTTCGCCGAGTGGCATCAGGTCCCATTCGTAATCGCGGCCGATCAGCGAATAATAGACCTGATTGGCGACATAACGCGTCCAGCCGTTCTTTTCCGCCGCTGCCAGCGATTTCATGATCTGCCAGCCGGAGAAGTTTGACACGCCGATGTAACGCAGCTTGCCGTCTTGAACGAGCCGGTCGAGCGTCGACACCACTTCTTCCACCGGGGTCGAAGCATCGAAGGCATGCAGCTGGAAAATGTCGATATGGTCGGTGCCCAGCCGTTTGAGCGCTTTTTCGACAGCTCCGATCAGCCGGGACCGCGACGAGCCCCAGTCATTTGGCCCATCGCCGGACGGGAGGCTAGCCTTGGTGGAGATCAGCAGTTCGTCACGACGGCCCTTGATCGCCTGTCCCAGCACCTCTTCCGATGCGCCGTTCGAATAGACGTCCGCCGTATCGAACAGGTTGACGCCGGCTTCGAGGCAGATGTCGACGAGGCGTCGGGCCTCTTCGACATCCGTATTCCCCCATGCGCTGAACAGCGGGCCGGCCCCGCCGAATGTTCCGGCGCCGAAGGAGAGGACCGGCACTTTCAAACCGGATTTTCCAAGTGTGCGATAATCCATGACCGTCATCCTTGCTAACTGTTATTCTGCCGGTGAAAGCTGGGCGGCATTGCCGCTGCGGCTCTTGTCCATGCGGATCGCGATAACGGCGACTGCAAGGGCTGCGATCGGAACGAGGCCGGCAACCAGGGTAACCGATCCGAGACCGGGGCCATGGTCGATGACGGCGCCGCCGAGCCATGCGCCGATCGCATTGCCGAGGTTGAAGGCGGCAATGTTGAAGGACGAAGCGAGGCCCTGGCCAGCGCCTTCGGCCTTGGCAAGCACCCACATCTGCAGCGGTGCCACGGTGGCAAAGGCAGCAGCACCGAACAGGGCAATCGCGATCACCATAAGCACCGGCTGGTGGATGACGGCAGTCATGGCGAGAAGCACGACGGCAAGCGCGATCAGGCTGCCGACAATGGTCGGCATGAGGTGACGGTCCGCCAGCCAGCCGCCGGCGAGATTGCCGATCACGAGGCCGCCACCGAAGACGAGCAGGATCGGAGAGACTGCGGCTTCAGAGAAACCGGTAATCTGTGTGAGGATAGGCGCGATATAGGTGAAGCCGGCAAAAACACCCACCCAGGAGAGCACGGTGGTCAGAAGGCCGAGCAGAACGGCGCGGCGGCCGAGCACGGCAAGCACGCCCTGCGAGGCCTCTTCCTGCGTGTCGGATGGCTTGTCCTTCGGTACGAGGAGCGCGATCACCGCAAATGCTGCAACGCCGATAAGGGTCACCGCCCAGAAGGTCGAACGCCAGCCATAAGCCTGTCCGAGCCAGGTACCGAACGGCACGCCGAGGATGTTGGCGACGGTCAGGCCGGTGAACATGATGGCGATGGCGGACGCCTTCTTGTTCGGCGCGACGAGGCTGGTCGCAACCACCGAACCGACGCCGAAGAACGAGGCATGCGCAAACGCGGTCAGTACGCGGGCGGCCATCAGTGTCCAGTAGTCGGGCGCGATGGCGCAGGCGAGATTGCCGATGGTGAACACCACCATCAGCGCCATCAGCAGGGTCTTCTTCGACCATTTTCCGGAAATGGCACCGAGGATCGGCGCGCCGATGACGACGCCGAATGCATAACCGGAGATCAGCAGACCGGCAGCAGAGATCGAGACACCGAGATCCTTGCTGACATCGATCAGCAGACCCATGATGACGAATTCCGTGACGCCGATGCCAAACGCACCGGCCGTCAACGCATAAAGAGCGAGAGGCATTGGGGTATCCTTGTCCTGATCCCTTGGGAGGAGGGGGCCAAGGGAAGATCATTCGATGCGTCGCAATATCGTTGCTGGACACTTGCCTGTGTAGCGACATAAATTGATAATCATCTGTGAAATGAAATCACAGGTGATGTCTTGGATAATTATCCTTTGGTTCAATCAAATTCCACGCTGAGTGCTTGACCCGAGGATCCAGACACAAGCCTGCCAACCTCGCGAGGGCAACAGAGGGTGGCCAAGGCAAGCGGAGGCATGCTGATGGACAACCGCGCCGGAGAAATGGAAGTCTTCGTCCTCGCCGCCGAGCTGAAGAGCTTTTCGGCGGCAGGCCGACGGTTGAAGCTGTCACCCTCGGCAGTCAGCAAGCTCGTCACCCGTCTGGAAGACCGGTTGGGTACGCGGCTCGTCGTGCGTTCCACCCGCTTGCTGCAACTGACGCCGGAAGGCGAAACCTATCTGGCGCGCGCCTCGCGCATCCTCGCCGAGATCGCCGATACGGAAGAGATCGTTTCCGGCGGCGGGCGGGCATTGCCGCGCGGTCCGCTGTCTGTCAATGCCTCTGTCGGTTTTGGTGAACTCTACATCCTGCCGATGACCCGCGAATTTCTGCAGCTCTTTCCGGATGTCCAGCTGGATGTCACGCTGACAGACGATACGGTCGATCTCATCCGCGAGCGGGTGGATATCGCCATCCGCCACGGACCGCTGCGCGACTCCTCGCTGATGGCGCGAAAACTCGGTCAGACCCGCCAGGTGGTGATTGCCTCGCCCGCCTATATTGCCGAACACGGCTTGCCGCAATCGCCTGTCGACCTTGAAGGACACAACTGCATCAACTTCAATTTCCGCCGATCGGTCGAAGGCTGGCCGTTCCGCGATCCGCTGACCGGCAAGGTCGATCTGCGCCCCGTATCAGGAAGCCTTAAAGCGTCAAGCGGTTCGATCATCCGTCAGTTCTGCGTTGATGGTCTCGGTATCGGTCGCGTCGGTCGCTTCCATGTGGAGCCGGACATCCAGGCCGGCCGCCTCGTTCCCATACTGGAGGATTTCAACCCGGAAGATATCGAAGACATCCACGCTGTTTACGCCGGGCATGAACATCTGGCGGTGCGCATCCGCGCTTTCATCGATTTTCTCGCGGAACGGTTCTGAACGCATCCTGCACGATGGCGTTCAGAGCGCTTTTTTCACCTTGTGCCCGAACTTCCGCTTGAGGAAGCTGGAAGTCCGATAACGCACGCCGGCAGGCCGCTCTGGATCGGCAATGTCGGATTCGGCAATCAGCTCCTCGTCCGCCGTCAAGTCGCGCATCGGCACGGATACAAGCCCGCGTCCACTGTCCCGGTTCAGCGCTTCGATCGCAGCGATAATCGACCCGCCATGCGCCGCAATCGCTGCCGAAACCTCCGATGCATCGCGCCCCAGATGTTCGGCAATCAGGTCGTCCCGCGTGGCGATGATCTTGTCCGTGAGATCCGTCTGCCCTTCAGAAGCCTCCAGAATGAGGTCGCATTCTGTGTCATAGCCCATTGACCGGTTGTTCAGATTGGCGGAGCCGATCTTCACGATCCGGTCGTCGGCAAACATCATCTTGGCATGGACATAGATCGGCGTGCGCGCCGCATTGACCGGATAATAGAGGCGGAACCGATTGTGGACGTCCGCCTCTCTGACCAGCTTCATCAGCCGGATACGTGCGCCGTCCATTGCCTTCGCTTCCAGAAACCCTTCGCAGCCTTCCGGATTGATCAGCACGATCTCCGGGCCGTCCGGTTCTTTCAGGCGCTCGGCCATGGCTTCCGCGATCCGCCGGGAAGCGAAATACTGGCTTTCCACATAAAGCGTCTTTTTCACCGCGGCGATGATCGCAAGCTTGGCGGTTTCGATCTCGACGACCTGTTCGCGACTGTCATATTCCGGTGCGGTGCGCGCAATACCGATGGCGATGTCGCGGAAACCGACATCGAGCCCCTCCGGCCAGGGCGTATCTTTCTGCGCCAGATCACGCGGCTCAGGCAGCTCCTCATCCGTTGCGCGTTTCCATCGCAGCCGCGCGATTTCGCCGAGCGCCCGTGCCGCCTCGCCGGAAAGACACGTTGTTGCATCATGCCAGGGGCCTTGCGCGAAACCCATGGGAGACTTGCGCAACGGTTCTTTATCCGCATGGTCGCGCGTATCCCAGCGCCCGACCGTCATGTCGATCCCGCCGCAGAACGCCACTTCGTCGTCGATCACCAGCAGCTTCATATGATGCGATGAAATCGATGGATGCGCGCCGTCCAGTTTCAGGTTGATGCGTTTGTCGAACATCCATTTGAGAATGTAGAACGGCGTCTCGCCGCGTGTGATCGAATTGATCAGCCCGATATCCCATTTCAGGATGCGGATATCGAGATTTTCATTGCGCGCGGCGATCGCGTTGAGAAACTTGCCGAGCTGGTCGGGCAGTTCGTCGGAGGCTTTCCGGTTCCGTTGCCTGTCGTCGCCATTGCCAGGTATCAGCTCGATCCGCGTGTCGAAATCCCAGCCGATCAGGTAGATAGAGCGTTGTGCCTTTGCCATGGCGCTCTTGGCGTAACGAAAGAAGTCGGCGGCATCGATGATGATCGAAAGCCTGTCTGCCTGTGCGATCCGCCAGCAGGTCTCGCCTTCCTTCAATATGCTCTGCATCTGCCCTGTTGCCCGCCGTCAATTGATATCGACGGGCGCATATAGGGCGATGGCACAGGTCTTCTATGGGCAGCTGGCGGTGTTTCGAGGATCGGGGTCTTGCGCTGTCTTCCTGCCGCTCCGGCGGCTGGCAATGGCGACTGCGATTATGAGAAAGGGCCATGCGGTGGTCAGCAACAGCCCCGAAAACCGAGCCGCCGTCCACGGAAGGTTGCGCAACGCGCCCTCGATCAGGGTGATGACGAAGAAGATTTTCGCAATCAGCAAATAGAGGATAAGCGCCGTCGTCACAGATTCTGCCATTCTTTCTTCATGTATACGTATGGCTGGCCCTCTCGTGGAGTGCCCCGAACAGGTTTGTCGAGGGAGCCAGCCATTTCAGTCAAGGGCTGACAAGGCCCCTCAAGCGTTCAATCACGATCGAAGCGTGAGGTCTTCACCCATTTGAGGGATAGTACGCCGGGATGCACCGTGCGATGAGCCTCGATGCGAAGAGCGGAACCTCTGCCGTCAGGTAAGGCGCGCAGATGTGTAAGGCGACAGAGTGCCGGCCGCATTGGTGGGGGCCTGGGAGGCCGAAGCCCCGTGTACTGCTTCCACTTCCTTCGCCACCAGTTCCTGCAGCCGCCAGAGATTGCGGTCGCGAATGCCGAATTCCGCCAGATGGACCACGGTATTATAGAGATATTCGGCGCAGGAACCGCGATGCCCGCAGGCACGCGCCAGAATGGGGGCCACCTCTTCCAGCGGCAGCAGCGGCTTGACGATCCGCGGACTGTCTCCTCCCGCCCAGAATGTCAGGGCCGGGATCGTGCCGCCATCCTCCGTCCTGACCGGAAGAAAACGAAACGTCGACAAGCTGTCCTTGTTGCTGAGTTCGCGCCTAAGCGCGCTTTCGATCTGCTCGCGCTTGTCGTGGTCGGCCACCCTGTAGATCAACCCGTCGCAACGTCCACCGCGCGATAACATCATCATCAGCCCAGGCTGAGCGGGAGAACCGCGTCCGCGCTCGATACGCAGCGAAAACGATCGGTGCCAGCCATAGGCGGTTGCACGCTGGCACGCGATGGACGCGAAACCCGGTTTCCAGATCAGCGAGCCATAAGCGAAGATCCACAACGGCTCGTCACCGATTTCCTCGACCAGGCGCTGGGTCAGCGCCGTATAGTCGGCGTCGGTCAGCGGGGTCCAGGCCGCGGGCAGCCCCGGATCTTCCTCCTCGCGAAAGCAAAGGTCGACCATCTGCTGGGTCAGTGACATTGGAGATGATTTGGGCATGGCGTTTATATGGCGTTTATAGTGTCTAGACTTGCGGGATAGCAGCGAAGCTCGAAATTGCGCCGCCTTTACAGGCCTGTCAACGCAGTGCCGCCCCATGTTTATTCGTGTTGCCGTATAGACGCCCGATTGTTCTGGTGAAAGATCACGGATCATGTCGGTCGATATAGATCCGTGAACGAAATGAAGAGGTGTCCCGTTGCGTTGGCTGTTTATCCTTGTTCTTGGCCTTTTGGTTGCATGCGTGCTGAGCATTATCTGGATGAATGATGCCAATCGATTTCCTGCTGGCGGCCATCTGCAAGGCGCAGACCCGACACAGCAGAACCCTTTGACCGGGCAGCCTCCCACGCCCAGCCAGCCCGGCGCCAATCCCTGATCGGTAATTGACGATGAAACATCAATTTTTGTGATGTTTCATCTCAGATTATCGCTTGACCTTCCGTCGTCTGAAGCCTTCATTCGCGCCATTTTTCGTGCCTGCTTTGAAGGAGACTGATCATGGCCGTCGATACATCCCCCCGCTCGATCACCTGGACCTATGTGGACGGGGAATGGATTGATGGCAATCCGAAGCTCATTGGCCCGACCTCACACGCCATGTGGCTGGCCTCGACAGTCTTCGATGGCGCCCGCTGGTTCGATGGCATCTCGCCGGACCTTGACCTGCATTGCCAGCGCGTCAACCGCTCCGCCACCAATATGGGCATGAAGCCGACGATGACCCCGGAACAAATCGAGGCGCTCGCACTCGAAGGCGTCAAGAAATTCGACGGCAAGACGGCGATCTACATCAAGCCGATGTATTGGGCCGAACATGGCACATCCTACAGCGTCGTCGCGCCTGATGCGGAATCGACCCGCTTTGCGCTCTGCCTGTTCGAGGCGCCGATGGGAACCGCAAAGCCCTCTTCACTGACGCTGTCGCCCTTCCGTCGCCCCAGCCCGGAAGTCGCCATGACCATTGCCAAGGCCGGTAGCCTTTATCCCAACAGCGGCCGCATGATCATCGAGGCCCATTCGCGCGGCTTCGACAATGCGCTCGCGCTCGACATGAACGGCAATGTCGCGGAAACAGCGTCCTCGAACATCTTCATGGTCAAGGACGGCGTAGTCATGACGCCGATCGCCAACGGCACCTTCCTTGCCGGCATCACCCGCTCGCGTGTCATTGGCCTGCTGCGTGAGTCCGGTTTCGACGTTCGCGAAGTAACGCTGACGGTAAAGGATTTCGAAACTGCCGACGAGATCTTCACCTCGGGCAACTATTCCAAGATCGCACCTGTCACGAAATTCGAGGAACGCTCACTGCAGGAAGGGCCGGTCGCCCGCAAGGCTTTGGAGCTTTACATGGACTGGGCTCGATCAGGCGGTCGCAACGACGCCTGATCGTTCGGAAAACCAATGAAAGCTGAGATCGTTATAGGTATAGGCTTTCATGGAAACAAAGACTTAGAGGTTTAGAGTAAATTGTGCCTGCAGTTGAAATAATCCAAGTCGGATATCGCCAATGCTCGGGTAGAATAGTGCCCGGGCATTGATCTTGTTTGCCGTATTATTTATCGAATAAGGTAGAGTATTATATAGTCATTTCTGTCAATTGTATTGCGGCGTAGAAAGTATATGCTGAATTGACCTCATATTTTTGCCGCATTGCAGCAAAAATATGCCAAATGAGTTCAGGTAGTATCTGCATCCTCTCTCCCCCTTGGGAATACAGGCCCCTTAGGAGTGGCAATGTCAGTAGACGTATCATCATCGAGTGCATCGCAGCCCACCGACCTTGAGACAATCGCCCGAAATGGCAGCCGGTTTCGCCGGATGGCGGTTAGAATTCCAACCTATCTTGCGGACGTGAAGGAAAATCCGGCCTGGTTGCCGATGTTCATGCTTGCCCGCACGATGCCCGGCCGTCGTGCCCATTGGGCCCTGTCGGCAAAATACAAGCCCTCGGGTAAGCCGCAGCCATCCCTGTTCGGTAGGCTGGATGCAGCCGCGATTGCTGATGCCCTGCGCGGCGACGGTATTTTCACCGGCCTGCAGATGCCTGCCGAGATCCAGCAGGAGATCGGCCGCTTTGCGTTGATGATGCCGTGTTTCGGCAATTTCGACCGGTCTCTCGAATTTGTCGCGCCCCGGCATAACGAGGCCGAGCAGAGTTTCGGTCGCTCGCTGCTGAGCGGCCATTTCTTCGAGCGATCGCTGAAAAGCCAGGGTGTACGCGCCATCCAGGCCGACCCTTTGCTGATGGATGTCGCAAAACATTATCTCGGCGCCAGCGCCCGGCTTATAACCACTCGCATCTGGTGGAGTTTCCCGACCCAGGCCTCTTCTGAAGCCGACCGCAGCCTTGCGTCGCTCGACAAGTTCCATTTCGATCTCGACGACTGGCGAATGCTGAAATTCTTCTTCAACCTCGTCGATGTCGATGAAGGCACCGGCCCGCATGTCTTCGTCAAGGGTAGTCACAACCGGCGCAAGGCAAAGCACCAGTACACGCTGCTCGTCGGTCATCCGGCGGATGAAGTGCTGGATTATTACGGTGCCGATCAGGCCGTCACGTTGACTGGCCCGGCCGGCTCCGGTTTCGTCGAGGATCCGTTCGGCTTCCACATGGGCACGGTACCGGTAACGAAGCCGCGGCTGATGATGGAAGTCGGCTTCGGCGTATCCAAACCGTCCCGCCGCCGTTTCCACGGCGAGCCGATTATCAGGAAATAAGCCGCCCGGCGCTCAATTCCGGGCGATTCCTTCCAGGAAATCCGCAGCGCGATCGACACCGCCGATCGAGATCGTATGGCCGAGGCCCGGCTCGATGACCGTCTCGACGGCCACACCTGCCGCTTTGAGTTCGGTTTCCGCCTTCTCCGTTTCCCAGGATGGGATGACCGGGTCGGACGTGCCGTGAACGAGTAGAATCCTGGTTGCCGTCGATGGCGCCAGCGGCTTTTCGGTCGCCATTCTTCCGGAAAAACCGACAACGGCTGCAACCGGCCAGCGGCCGCTCGCGACAGCATCAAGCGACATGATCGTGCCTTGTGAAAAACCGACGAGCACCACCCGGTCAAGACGCCCGTTGAAACCGTTTTCCTCGATGAGGTCGGAAATCACCGTATCGAACGCCGGGCGGGCCGCGGTAATGCGGGCAGGGCGGTTTTCCTCGGTCACGCCTGCAACGCTGAACCACTGGTAACCTGTTCCGAAGCTCGACCGTTCCGGTGCATTCGGTGAAACGAAGACGGCATCCGGCAGGCGCGCTTTCCAGTTTTCGCCGAGTGGGGCGAGATCGGCGCCGTTGGATCCGACACCGTGAAGCAGGATGACAAGAAGGGAATTCTGCAAGGCGGTCATGACAATACCTTATGCGCAAGGGACACGGATCGTCCGTATCAAAGGATGATCTGTCTACGACAGGAACCGGAAAGGAGCTAGGCCGCAGCCTGTGACCGCTCCGTTCACCGATAGCATATCTGGATGACGATCGGTTCGCGTGGCTTGGATGATCCGACTTATGTCATGCCATGAGGCATAGTGATCCCGCAGCGTTTTAGCGCCGCCGTGATGTCTGCTTTACGTGAAATCCATCCGTGTCGATCTGCGGAAGAGACGGGTTGTCCTCCGCCCCGGTCAGGCCGGCATATTGCGCGATCGGGCCTGCCCGGCCGATCAGGTGGCCCTGCAGGTTCTGGCACTGCGCGTCTTCCAGAAACGCGCGTTGTTCTTCCGTCTCCACACCTTCCGCCACGATCGGAATGTTCAATCCGCGCCCGAGCCCGATCACCGCGCGCACGATCTCGTCGGCGCTCGAGTCGGCCACCAGCTTGGAGGTGAATGACCTGTCGATCTTGATCGTATCGAAGGGGAAGGATTGCAGATAGGAGAGGGACGAATACCCTGTACCGAAGTCGTCCATGGCAATCCGCACACCAAGTGCCTTGAGGCCTCGCAGGATTTGCAGCGCCCGGGCGAAATCTTGTACCAGCACGCCCTCGGTGACTTCAAGTTCCAGCCGGTCGGCGGAAAGCCCCGTTTCCAGAAGCATCGTATGAACGTCGCTAACGAGGCTGTCCTGGCGAAACTGGATCGGTGAGATGTTTATGGCGATCTTGAGCCGGTTCGGCCAGCTTGCAGCTTCACGCCCGGCTTCGTTAAGCACCCAGCGGCCGATTTCGACGATCTGGCCGCTTTCCTCAGCCAAGGGCACGAATTCGTCGGGCGTGATCAGGCCGCGGGTTGGATGATGCCAGCGTAAGAGTGCCTCGAAGCCAAAGATCTCGCCGGTAACAGCGGCCTGTGGCTGATAATGCAGCATCAGCTCGCCACGTTTGATCGCATGGCGCAGGTCCTGCTGCAGCACGCGCCGGTCATGCATTCGGCGGTCCATGCGGGAGTTGAAAGCACAGAAGCGACCGCGCCCTTCTGCCTTGGCGCGATAGAGCGCCGCATCCGAATTGGCAAGCAATGTCGCGGCATCGGCGCCATCCTGTGGAAACATCGCGATTCCGATGCTGAGGCTCACCCGAAGCGAGCGCCCGTCCACTTCAACTTCCTCTTCCATCACCCGCGTCAGCCGCTCGGCAAGCCGTGTCATCGTTTCCGGCTGGTCGTCACCAACGCTGATCACGGTAAACTCGTCACCGCCAAGGCGCGCAGCCACGTCGTCTTCATCGATCACGCTCTTCACTCGCCTGGCCAGTTCCGCTAGCACGGTATCGCCGGCTGCATGGCCGAACACGTCGTTGATATCCTTGAAACGGTCGACGTCGAAACTCATCACGCCAAACTGGCGGCGCAGCACCCGGCTTTCCGCAATCAGCTTGGCAAGCTCTGCCGCAAACCGCATGCGGTTGGGTAGGTCGGTGAGCGGGTCGTGATGGGCGAGATAGGAAACCCGCTGTTCCGCCTTCACCCGCGCGGTAATATCCTGCTGTGTGCTCAGCAGATATTTCCCGTCAAGCAGCACATCCTGGACGTCGATGATCTTGTCGCCGATCTCCACCTGCGTCACGGAAGAGCCTTCTTCGAGCAGCTTGCGGATAAGACGCTCGAAATAGGCGATTGGGTCCTCTTTCCAGTCGGCCATCCGGCCATCGGCAACGACATCGGCGAAAGTCTCGTCCTCGTTGTGCCATCGGCTGTCGAGGTCATGCAATTCCTGGAAGCGACGATTGGCGTAGAGCGGCCGGCCTTCCAGCTCGAAAATGCCGACGGCGACCGGCAGGTTGTCCATTGCCGCCATCACCGCCTGCAGCATTGCCCTGTCGTTTGCAAACCCGCGCGTCTTTGCCGTGGTCATGCCTTGCTCCCGTGGTCCGGAAAACTGTAGGCCTCACGGCTTAAATATTAGATAATCAAAATATATCAAATCCGACAATATCGGTGGAGATGGTTCACGAGGCGCCAAATGTATGTGCGCTGTTCTCTTCCTTCACCCTCATGATTGCCGTTTCCAATCGTTCGAATGCGATCAGTCCCCGGGACCCGATGGAGCTTGCTGCACGCCGGATCGCCGACAGCGTCAGGGCAAGATCCTCGATCGCCAGATTTCGTTGAGCCGAGCCGTCCAGACGCCGCTGCCTGTCGGCAAAACGAAAGGCTTCTTCAGCCAATGTAGTGAAAAGCCGATCGGCCGTTGAGACGCGGTTCCCGTTATCGTCCACAGCCCGCCATATCGGTGTCTGCGTATCCAGGCGATAGCCGGTAAGCGTACGGAAGAGGATTAGTTCGCTTGTAGAATACCCGCTTGCAGATGCGGCAGCGGTCGCATTGAGCGCAATCGGGGGCGAACCCGCCTTGTCTGTCGTGTCGGAAACCTCAGTGGTATCCGGCACGAACAGATCGACCGAAGAGAGGTCGAGCGCGGGCAAGGGTGTAGCCGTATCATTTGCATCGTCCAGACAGGCGATATCGGAAGCTCGCCTGTCCAATTCATCGGTCACCATGGCCTGAAGAATATGATGATCGGTTTCGCGCATCAAAAATTGCGGAACTGCTGGAATATCGTTGGTGATCACATTGCTCTCATCGGTCAAATGTCAAAATCGCAAACGGAAACGCAAACAATGACCAACCATAGAAATGCAATCCTGCGCGAAACTGATTGTTGATCGCATTTTGGCTTATGGTTTCACCGCCAGCTTTTCTGCACTGATCTCACCGCCGATTTCGGCCGTTTTTTTCTGCTTGTCGTAAACGCAGATGGTGCTGATCCTGGTTTTCGCACCGACAGCCTTTCCGGTCACGACGGCCATCCCGTAATGTTGGCTGCCATAGGGATCAACGACTGTATTGCCTTTTTCGATCAGTCCCTTGGAAGCCTTTACGCAGGCTCTGGAAACATCCGTCTGGAACTTTGCCCAGGCATCATCCGAGGATGCATGAGCAACACTGCCGGTGATGAGAAAGATGCTCAGCGCGGCAAACGGCGCGGTCGTGATTGTCATCGAATCAAATCCTCCTTTTGGAATGTTCCGATTGCCACCGATTGGCGGCAGTCCTGTGACGCGCCGCTAAATTCAGGTATTGGCGGAGCAATTTCCGGATCGCTGGAACGATGTTCCACGACATGGCGTTACCAAGCAAAGCTGCTGCGCTGCATCTTTGATTTTTGCCATAATTTTGGCATCGGGGGCGTTGCCTCTTCTCCGGTCCGCTCCTATGTTCCCGCACGACGATTACCCAAGGTTTTGCCTAAAAGGAGTAGACCAATGGCCTTCGAACTTCCCGCACTTCCCTATGATTACGAAGCGCTCGTTCCCTTCATGTCGAAGGAGACGCTCGAGTATCACCACGACAAGCACCACAAGGCCTATGTCGACAACGGCAACAAGCTCGCAGCGGAAGCTGGCCTTGCCGACCTTTCGGTCGAGGAAGTCGTCAAGAAGTCCTTCGGCACCAATCAGGGTCTCTTCAACAACGCTGCCCAGCACTACAACCACATCCATTTCTGGAAGTGGATGAAGAAGGACGGCGGCGGTAACAAGCTGCCCGGCAAGCTGCAGGCTGCAATCGACAGCGATCTCGGCGGCTACGACAAGTTCAAGGCTGATTTCATCGCAGCCGGCACCACGCAGTTCGGCTCCGGCTGGGCTTGGCTTTCGGTCAAGGACGGCAAGCTCGCCATTTCCAAGACCCCGAATGGCGAAAACCCGCTGGTTCACGGCGCATCCCCGATCCTCGGCGTCGACGTATGGGAACACTCCTATTACATCGACTACCGCAACGCCCGTCCGAAGTATCTCGAAGCCTTCGTCGACAGCCTGATCAACTGGGATTACGTGCTGGAAATGTACGAAGCCGCTTCCAAGTAAGCTTCAGCCGTTTCAGTCATCGGAAACACCCGGCGTCTCGCGGCGCCGGGTGTTTTCTTTTGTGTTTGGAAGGTTTCCCCTCACTGCCGTTTCTAGACGGCTTCGGGCATGAAGCCTTCTCGTGGACCATCCTGCAGAACGACGACGCGGGTGCCATCTGGAACGCGGCGATAAAGGTCGACGATGTCCTGGTTGAGCAGGCGAATACAACCGCTCGAAACTGCCTTCCCGATCGTCCAGTCCTCCGTCGTGCCGTGAATGCGGTAGAGCGTGTCGCGACCGTCTTTGAAAAGATAGAGCGCGCGCGGCCCAAGCGGATTGAGCACGCCCGGCTCCATGCCGGCGGCAAGCGGACCGTAACGTTCCGGCTCTCGGGCAATCATGTCCTGTGTCGGCGTCCAGCGCGGCCACTGGCGCTTGTATTGAACCCTGCCGACGCCTTCGAATTCCAGTCCGGTCTTGCCGACGCCAATGCCATAACGCAGCGCCTGGCCGTTTTCCTGAACGAGGTAGAGGTACCGGTTTCTAGTGTCGACGACGATCGTTCCGGGTCGTTCGCGCGTCGGATAGGCCACCTCGCGGCGATAATATTGCGGGTCGACGCGTTTCAGGTCCGCGGCCTTGATCGGAAACTGCTCCCCCTCGATCGCGGCATACATGGCCGTATAGCGAGGGTCGACGGACGGCTTGAGGGCGATGGGCTGCACCGCTGATGTTGCGCATCCTGTCACGAACAGGGGAGTTGCGATGAGAAGGGTTCGGCGGGTGATTGCTGGCAAATCGTTCTTCCGGAATAATCAGGCAAAAGAGCGTATCTTCGCGATGACGCGCATGCAGTTCCTCTTACCCGCAATGACCGCGAGACCGGATCACAATGCCGACGATTATGTTCACGTCGTCTTTATCGCGGGTGAGCAGCCAATCTACATGCCGTCCGTCACACCCCTGTCACAGATCGAGCCTAACTGCGCGCCATGTCTTCTGAAAAACCTCTCCTCCGCTTCGGCGTCATCGCCGATCCCCAGTATGCAGATGTCGAACCAAGGCTGGAATACAATCGGTATTACCGCAACAGCCTGAAGAAGCTGGCGGACGCGATTGATACGCTGAACGGCGAGGATCTCGCTTTCGTCGTGACGCTCGGGGATCTGATTGATCGAGACTGGGAAAGCTTTGACCCTATTCTTTCCGTCTATGAAGGGCTGCGCCACGAGAGCATCCTGCTTCCCGGCAACCACGATTTTTCCATTGCGCCGCAGCGGCTGACAGAGGTTCATGCGCGTCTCGGCATGCCTGCCCCCTGGCATCATTTCTTGCGCGGCGGCATCCGCTTCGTAGTCATCGACGGCAACGAGGTGAGCCTGTTCGCCACTCCGGAAGGGCATGCGCGTCACGCCGAGGCACGCAGTCGTCTGGCCGCACTGGAAGCTGCAGGCGCCATCAATGCCATGCCGTGGAATGGCGGCATCGGCGATGGGCAGTTCGCCTGGCTGGACCAGATGCTTGCCGACGCGCGAGAACGCGGCGAGGCGGTCATCGTCATGGGGCACTATCCGCTCTATCCCGAGAACCCGCATAATCTCTGGAATGGCGAGCGGGTTACCGAATTGTTCGAGCGCTCGGGCAACGTCATCGCCTATCTGAATGGCCATAACCATGTCGGCAATCTCGGACGCACTGGCTCCACCTGGTATGTCAATTTCAAGGGCATGGTCGATACCGAGACGGAAAACACCTTTGCCGTCGTCGAGGTCTACAAGGACCGTATCGAGGTGATCGGCTACGGCCGCGAGGAAAACCGCAGCTTGGCTCTCTGAGTAATTCCGGCTGAGGCGGAAACGCCTCTCGGTGAATTGCCGGCTCAACCCTGGGTGAGGCAAAGCGCCGCGATTGAAGATGGCGCCACAGACGCAGTCAAAATAGAAAGCCTTTCATTGGAAACGGTTTAAGCCGGTTTTCCCTGCCTCTCGTTGAGGTAACGAGGGATATCTTCGCGCGTTCTGCGACACTCTGTGTACTTGGATAAACTGACTTCGATCTGTTTCCTCACAATCGCAAGTAACGGCCCGAATGACTTATGTTATTTGTCAATTTTTGAACTGATTTGAAGAACCATCCAAAACCTATTTATTGATTTTCCGCAGGAAATGTTCGGGCCGTCTTCGCGAGTGTATTCAACTGGGAACGAGCGAAACGACATGGCCAGCACAACAGACACGGGAACCCTGACGCGACCCGGATCGCGGAATTTCAATGCAACCTCAAAATTTCTTCACTGGCTTATGGCGGCCATCATCGTGGTCGCCTGGGGCGTGGGATATTACGGCGGCGCCATGCTGCATTACGGTGTCAGCGACGGCGAGACGGCACAGAAGATCTGGGCCATTACCCTGCACAAATCGATCGCCACCACGACGCTTTTCCTCATCGTCGGGCGTATCATCTGGCGCGCCTATAACCGCCCGCCTGAACTGACGGACATGCCGGCAATCATGAAGACGGCCACCCATCTCGGCCACTTCGCCCTCTACTTCCTGATGGTCGCAGTGCCTGTTTCCGGCTGGTGGAACAGTTCTTCTGCCGGTTATGCAATCCCGGTTGCCGGTCTCTTCACCATTCCCGGCCTCGGCGGAAAGAACCCGGAACTGACGCCCTATCTCGTCTCTGCCCATTTCTACCTCTCCTGGGCGCTGGGCCTCGTCGTCGCCGGCCATGCCGCCTTCGCGCTGAAGCACCACTTCATCGACAAGGACGAAACGCTGACGGCCATGCTGCCGAAAAAAGACTGAGCCTTAATGCGGCACCGGATGCATGAGAGGTGCCAAAACGCCCCATGCATTCGGGTATCAGGCGATCGGTTGCTGCCATCCGTCGATCCAGACCTGGCGTAACCGGTCGCCTTGCCCCGGAAAGAAATCGTCCCTCGCTTCGCAATGCGTCACGCGGTCCGCACGAAAATTGCGGATCGCGTTGCGCAATTCGCACCAGGCGACGATGTTGGCAGTTTGCGAATAATAGATGAGTGCAATCGGCCGGATCGCCCGATTCGTCACATTGCCCGGCTCGTCACGATAATCGATCAGCAGCTTCTGCTCGTCACGGATCGCACGGCGCACAAGGGCCAGATCCACTGCGTCCGGCGAAGGGGCAACCGTTCCCCAGGCATACAGTGCATCTGCCGAAAATGTTCGGGCAAGCGGCTCAGGAACGACCGCTGCGATCTTGCGGTTCACCCGCTTGGCGGCGCGTCTCAACTCGGTATCTCCGGTGCGGTCGAGAAGCGCCAGAGCCAGCACGATTGCCTCGGTTTCCTCGATCGACAGCATCAGCGGCGGCAGGGTGAAGCCGGGCCTCAAGATATAGCCGATGCCGCGCTCGCCTTCGATCGGCACACGCATGGCCTGAAGCGCTGCAATATCCCGATAAATCGACCGTATCGTGACTTCCAGTTGCGCGGCGATTGCCGCCGCCGTCACCGGCTTTCTAGCCGGCCTCAGGATCTGGATGATCTCGAACAGCCGCGACGCCTTGCGCATGAGATTTCTCCGTCATCATCGATTCAACTGACAGAACGCTGTCAGTTGCGCTGGCTTATAGCGCCTGCTGCCGGCCTGAAAAACAAGGGTAACCGGCGAATTTTCAAAAACGGGATGGCGCGACAACTGACATGAGTTACGGCGAAAACCTCTGGCTCTTCTTCACCCTTCTCTTCGGTATCATCATCCTGCCGGGCATGGATATGATATTCGTCCTGGCGAATTCGCTTGCCCGTGGCCGGGCGGCAGGGCTGGCCGCCACAGCAGGCATGATGCTGGGCGGCCTGGTCCATTCTGCCTATGGCGCCCTGGGCGTTGGTCTGCTGGCAAAACTCCTGCCCGTCCTGTTTACGCCGCTGATGCTGGTCGGCGCGCTCTATATGGCCTGGATCGGGCTCACCCTGATCAGAAGCGCAATCGTCGTCGATGATGTCGGGCGTGCCGATACGAAAAGCAATTGGGAGGCCTTTCGTCGTGGCGCCATTACCTGTCTCATCAACCCCAAGGCCTATATGTTCATGCTGGCCGTCTATCCGCAGTTTCTCAAGCCCGAATTCGGTCCGCTCGCGCCGCAGGCCCTCGTCATGGCCGCGATGACCGCGGCAACCCAGCTGGCTGTTTATGGCGCAATCGCTGTCGCGGCCGGTCGGGCAAGAAACATGCTCGTCGGAAATCGCACAGGCACAGTATGGATCGGCCGCTGCTGTGGCGGGATCTTGTTGCTGATCGCCGCCCTTGCTTTATGGGAAGCACTGCATCGGCAGCTGTAATCTGTCTGTCACTGTGCTGTATTTGTGAACACTGTGTTCAACGCAGGGTCCACAGCATTCCGCAATCCTGACAGGAACGTGATTTCTTTCAAACGGATAAGCCGGTCCAATATCCTCGCGCAATTGCCGGCTGTCTTGCCGCATAACGAGGAGACTTCTTCATGAAGATCAGGATGACCGCCATCACCACTGCTGCACTCTGTCTTGGCTTGGCGGCTGCAGCCGTCGCTCAGGACAATCCTGTCGCCAAGCGCGAGCAGATGATGAAGCAGGTCGGCGCCTCCGTGGGCGCACTTGGCGCTATCGCCAAGGGTGAAAAGCCTTATGACGCGGAGGCGGTCAAGGCCGCTCTGACGACGATTAGCACCGACATGAAGGTCTTCCCGGATAACTTCCCGGCCGGTTCCGAAGTCAATTCTGCAGCTGCCCCGGCAATCTGGGACAACATGGATGACTTCAAGGCAAAGTCCATGAAGCTCGCCAGCGATGCCGATACGCTTCTCGCCTCCATGCCGGCGGATCAGGCCGGCGTGCAGCAGGCGGTGCAGACGCTCGGTGCCAATTGCGGCACCTGCCACCAGACTTACCGCCTGAAGCGATAAGCGAACCGGTTGAGGGATCGGCGCAGTCTCGGCTGCGCTGATCCGCTTCATGAACCTGAAGGACGGATTTCCGGAGACTTGCCATGGCCTCGACCTGGTCGAAGATAGCGGCGGTTGGCGTCGCGGTAATAGGTTTGGGAGCGGTCACCGCATGGGCGCTGACAAAACCTGAGCCGCATCCGGAAAGCTTCTGGGCGAATGCCGGCACGCCGGATCTGGCCCATGGCGAGCAGTTGTTCTGGGCCGGCGGATGCGCCAGCTGCCATGCTGCAACCGGGGCCGAAGGCGATGCGCTGAAGGTCATGTCCGGCGGGAGGGCGCTGCCAAGCCCATTCGGCACCTTCCATATTCCCAATATTTCTCCCGATCCGAATGTCGGTATCGGCGGCTGGACGCTGGCTCAGTTCGGCAATGCCATGACCCGCGGCGTCGGGCCGAATGGCGAGCATCTCTATCCGTCTTTCCCCTATGGCTCCTATGTGCGCATGTCGCCGAAGGATATCGGCGATCTCTTTGCCTATCTGAAGACCCTGCCGGCAAGCTCCAATGTTGCCCGGCCGCATGAGCTGGGCTTCCCGTTCAATATCCGCATGGCGGTCGGCGGCTGGAAGCTCCTCTATTTCAGCGAGGCACCCCGGGTTGAACTCGCGTCAGCCGACGAAAAGATCCGTCGCGGCCAGTATCTCGTCGAAGGCCCGGGACATTGCGGCGAATGCCATACGCCGCGCAACGCCCTTGGCGGCTTCGAGTCAGGCAAATGGCTCGCCGGCGGTCCCAATCCGGAAGGCGAGGGCAAAGTGCCCGGCATCACCCCGTCAGGCCCGATCGGCTCGTGGAGCGAAGCCGATATCGTCAATTACCTCGAAACTGGCTTTACCCCGGAATACGATTCGGCTGGTGGCGCAATGGTCGAAGTCCAGAAGAACATGGCTCATCTGCCGAAAAGCGACCTGGAAGCCATTGCGGCGTATCTGAAAGCCGTGCCAGCGCTTTGATGGTCTCGAATATTACCTATGCTCGGCGGAAAACGGCGATAATTCCTCTTGCGCCGTCGCATCCCACAGTCCGAGACCTTTCAGGATTTCGACCGTGAAGGTGAAGGGTGCGGTTCCTGCAGCTGTCACCACGCCATCGGCAGACACCGCCTTCGGGCCATCCACATAAAGCTTTTCGCCACTATAGCCCGGGTATTCCTGATGCGAGGCAACCCGGTTGCCGGTATGCTTCACATCGTTCAACACGCCGGCGCCGGCCAGCATGCTGGCGGCAGCGCAAATGCCGGCCGCCATCTTGTTCTTGTCGCGGAATGACCGCACAAGATCATGCAGGTCTGCGGGCACGCGCTTGTTTTCCCAGGCGAGCCCGCCGGGCACCACGAGCGCATCGAAATCTTCCGGCCTTACCTGCGCGAAAGAAAGATCGGGTGTCACGTTCAGTCCGCCCATCGAAGTCACGGGACTGCCATCACCTGTCGCAGTCTTCACTATCACTCCGAGATAGCTGCGTGCCACCGCCATCAGCAGCGCGCATTCCCAATCGGCGAATTCCGGTGTTAGCGCTACCACGATCGCTGTCATCTTTCGGTCCTTTCAAGGCCGCCAAGGGTCGGATTGCGCGCTCAGGTGAGCGCCTGTGTATAGCGCATGCCGGTGACCGGCCGCGGCTTGAATTCCAGGTGTTCGTAGAAACGGTGAGCGGCCGAATTGCCCGTCGTGGCGCTGACGGAGAGGTAACCGCAGCCGGCGCCTTTGGCGATGTCGCGGGCGCGCGCCACCAGATGCTGGCCGATGCCGTGCCCACGCTGGCCGTCGCGCACGAAGAGATGATGCAGGTCCATGCCGCGGGTGCCTTCCTGGGCGCGGTAGAGCGGCACGAGAATGGCGTATCCGATCAGTTCCGAACCGGTATCGGCCACAAGCACGGTGATCCATGGCCGATCGCCGAACAGGTCGCGTTCGAGAATATCGGGCGTCATGGCCGAAGCATCATGGTGATGCGCTGCAAGTGCCGCGATCATCTCGTTGAGTTCGGGCAGGTCGTGGCGCTTGGCATGACGGATGGTCAGCACGGCCGGGCGGGGGAGGGATATTTCGCTGTCTTCGAGAAGAACTTGCGGCATTTCGGCATCCTTTGATCTTGTGGTGCCGTCAGGTGCCGTCTGAAACAACAAAGCCGCCTGACGGCGGCTTGTTGACATGATGATCTGTCGAGCCGCCCTTTACAGGTAGGCCCAAAAATACGTTGCGGCGGTGGTTAGGCGCGTATTGATCATGGCAGCTCTCATGCGCCTGTCCGAAAAACTTGTCAAGGGTGTCCTGATCGAGAAGAAGCCTCAATGCTCACTGTCGCAAAGTCCGTGATCTGAAAGCGAGCGGATCACGTAGCAGTCCTCGATTGCGTGATCGCCGTCGCAATGCGAGACGATGCGCGCCAGCTCCTGTTCCAGCTTCTTCAGTTTCTCGATCTTGTCGCGCACGCTTTTCAGGTGATCGGTGGCAATCCGGTCGGCATTGCCGCAGGGCTGGTGCGGATGCTGGCTGAGTGCAATCAACTCGCGGATGGCGGAAATGTCGAGCCCCAGGTCGCGCGCATGGCGGATGAAGGCGAGCCGCTCGAGATCCTGCCGCTCATAACGTCGCTGGTTGCCCTCGGATCGTTCCGCTGCGGCAAGCAGGCCCATCTGCTCGTAATAACGGATAGTCGGAACCTTTACGCCGGTCCGTTTCGAAAGATCGCCAATCGACAGCATGACACACTCCAAACCTATAGTCTCTGGAGATATCTAATCGGCGATCCTTTGCTGTTCAAGGTTTTGTACACCGGATCTGAAACGGTCGGTCGCAGCCTGTGCCGTTACAACTGTGTCTCGTCTTCCGCGTTTGTCGCAACGAAGTCGGTTGCATTCGGGACGTTGATGGTGACCGCTATCGCCTGCTTGTCCTCGTTGACGCCCATCGCCTCGAGAATTGCATTGCGGATATCGTCTTCTACCGCTTTGCGGTCCTCGGGCGACATCGCATTGACATCATCTTCGGTCAGGTCGTTATCCTTCAGGTACTGTTCTCGGATCCGTTCAGCGAGCGTCTTGTCGGCAAGATCCATGAATTCCTGTTCGTATTGGCTGTAGGCGCTCTTTTCGGTTCCCGTTTCGCTCGCATCCTTGGCTGTGTCTGCTTCTGGCCTTTCAGGCACCAGGAACATGGCTGCCAGCTTGGCGCTGAACGATGTGTCGCCGCTGGTCAAGGCATTGCCCTGACTGTTGCTGCCGCTTCCCTGCTGCCGATTCTCATCCAGCACGAACATGTCGGTCCCACTCTTCGCGGACCTGTCGGTATAGCCTGCATAGGCACTGGAACTCGAACTTGATGTAACGATCATGGTTGTCTCCTCAACTTTCTGACTAAGGCTTAGAAAGCGGGGCTTGCTCGGGGCTAGAGCTGACCTGCGGCAAGGTGGCTCAATGGTAGATTGCACCTTTGTGATCTTATGATAGTATACCCCCCTATACTATATTTGAGGCGAGACGTGTCGCACACCGTTCGAGACAAGGCAAAACTCCTGGCGCGCGTGCGCCGTATGAAGGGGCAGATGGAAGCTGTCGAGCGCGCGCTGGAGGCGGAGGCGCCCTGCGGCGACGTCCTGCAGCTTCTGGCTTCTATCCGCGGTGCGCTGGCCGGCCTGACCGGCGAGGTCATAGAGGGCCATTTGCATGAGCACGTGGTGCATGCCGAAAACGATGCCGAGCGGGACAAGGCGGCCGCCGAACTCGCCGATGTCCTGCGTACCTACATCCGGTGAGAACGGCCGCTCACAGTTTGAATGCGGCTTCGGCCGTTGGTGTTTGGAAATGGAGCCTGTCATGGCAAGCAGTATCGATAGTCTGAAGCATGAACACGTGTTTCTCGGCGCGGATCATGAGCGCAACGAGCGTAAGGTCTGGCTGGTCATTGCGCTGACCGCCTCGATGATGGTGGCGGAAATCGTCGCCGGCTCGATCTTCGGGTCTATGGCGTTGACGGCCGATGGCTGGCACATGTCCACCCATGCCGGAGCCATGTTGATCTCGGCGCTGGCCTATATGTATGCAAGGCGCAATGCGAAGAACCCGCGTTACACCTTCGGGACCGGCAAGTTGGGTGATCTCGCCGGTTTCGCCAGTGCTGTGGTGCTGGCGCTGGTGGCGCTGTTCATCGCCTGGGAAAGCTTCGTGCGCCTGGCAAATCCGGTGGCGATCGATTTCGATCAGGCGATCTTCGTGGCCGTCATCGGCCTGGCCGTAAACCTGCTTAGCGCCTGGCTGCTGCGCGATGACCGCGATCATCATCACGGCGGCCACCATGGACATCATGGCAGCCATAGTCACGCCGGTCATCATGGCGATCACGCTCATTCCGGTCATCACGCGCGTGTTGGCACCGAAGATAACAATCTTCGCGCCGCCTATCTCCATGTTCTCGCTGATGCGCTGACCTCGGTACTGGCAATCGCCGCACTTATCCTCGGTCGGCTCTATGGCTGGAATGCGCTTGATCCGATCATGGGCATCGTTGGCGGCATTGTCATAGCGCGCTGGTCCTTCGGGCTTCTCCGCGCCACGTCCCGCGTGCTGCTCGATGCGCAGCCGGATGACGGGGATCTGGCGATCAGGATCAGGAAGGTCATGGAAACGCCCGACGATACGGTCATGGATCTGCATGTCTGGCAGCTTGGTCCTGGGCACAATGCAGCGATCGTTTCAGTCGCGACGACAGTCCCCAAGGCGCCTGCGTCCTATAAGGAAAAGCTGAAATCCATCCCCGGCCTGTCGCATGTGACGGTAGAGGTAACCGCTCTCGGTTGATTGCCTCAACCAGGTTCCGGCAGACCAAAAAAGAAAGGCCCGAAACCGGATCCGGTTCGGGCCTTTTTTGTATCTGGTGTTGCAATGCCGGTCAGGCAAATTCCTGGTAGAGGTTCTGCACCCAGGCTTGCGGTGCTGCGGCCGCGCTAAAGCTTGGGCCGGCGTCTTCCGCGTCCATGGTCCAGAGCGCGCTTGCAAGCGAGCTGGAAAGCTGCGTGCTGCTGCCGGTCAAGGCGTCCGCGAAGCGTGTTGACGAAACGGCGGCAGCTTGAGGCGCTTCCTCAGCCGTGCGCTCCACTTCAACGGTTCGGTTCGGATATTGATAGCCACTCAGGCCGCTATCGATCTTCATCGCTTTGGTCCACGTCCAGTTAGTTAACGAAGGGTTAACGCTGGAACCTTGCGCGAAGCTTGCGTCGGGCTGGCGTGGGGACTGAAGAGGGCTTGACAGGCTGAAACCTGCTTGTTCGAACCGGTAAAACGCCTGTAAAAGCGCAAGCTTGCGCGATTTTCGCTCAGCTTCGCCGCTGCCAGGAAAATATGAACCCATGTCTGGAATTTAACTGTTACGGCGAGCCCTGATTATCCGCGCACCGTTTTTCCGCCTCTCCGTCAGTGTTGGGCGGCATGGTCTGAAGAATCATGCAAGGCGAGGCCCCATTGCAATTCGGGCCAGCAAGATGCTGGCCCGATTGTCAATTATCCGGATAAGGTGGGTACCCGTATTCGCTTACATCTTGCCCGCCACCTTGATCGCGAATGCATATTCGAACGCGATTTCTTCAAGCCTCTGGAAACGGCCCGACTTGCCGCCATGGCCGGCCGCCATATTCGTTTTGAGCAGGATCGGCGCCGTCCCGGACGTATGTTCGCGCAGCTTGGCCACCCACTTGGTCGGCTCCCAATAGGTTACGCGCGGGTCGGTAAGGCCTGAGATTGCCAGGATCGGCGGATAGGCTCGGGCCGTGACGTTGTCGTAAGGCGAATAGGTCGCGATCCAGCGATATTCCTCCTCGGACTCGATCGGGTTGCCCCATTCCGGCCATTCCGGTGGAGTGAGCGGCAGCGTGTCGTCGAGCATGGTGTTCAACACATCGACGAAGGGCACTGCGGCGATGATGCCGGCGAATTTTTCCGGCGCCATGTTGGCAACCGCGCCCATCAGCATGCCACCGGCGGAGCCGCCCTCGGCAATGATCCGGTCATACGAGGTAAAGCCGGTCGCAACCAGATGGTCGGCCGCCGCGATGAAGTCTTTAAAGGTGTTCTGCTTGTTCTCCATCTTGCCGTTTTCGTACCAGGCGAAGCCCTTGTCCTTGCCGCCGCGGATATGGGCGATGGCATAGACGATGCCGCGGTCTGCAAGCGAAAGCGCATTGGTCGAGAACGACGCCGGGATGGTTATGCCATAGGCGCCATAACCGTAGAGCAGGCAGGGCGACGAACCGTCGAGTGGCGTCCCCTTTTTGTAGAGCAGCGAGACCGGCACCAGTTCGCCGTCATGCGCCCGTGCCATCACCCGGCGGGTGACGTAATCATCCGGGTTATGCCCCGATGGCACTTCCTGGGTCTTCAGCAGCACCCGTTCGCGCGTCACCATGTCGTAGTCATAGAGCTGGGTCGGCGTGGTCATCGACGAATAGGAGAACCGGATCATATCGGAATCGTATTCGGCTGCGCCCGAAAGACCGAGCGAATAGGCTTCCTCATCGAAGGCGATCGCATGTTCTTCGCCCGTCCGCCGGTCACGGATGACGATCTGCGGCAGACCGTCCTTGCGCTGCAGCCAGATCAGATGGCGTGCATAGGCCATGTGCGAGATGATCAGCCGGCCCGGTTCATGCGGCACGACGGGCTTCCAGTTCTCCTTGCCGGGAGCGGAAATCGGCGCCTCGACGATTTTGAAATCCTTGGCGTCGCCATCATTGGTCATGATGTAGAAAACGTCGCCGCCCTCGGTCATCGAATATTCGATGCCCTCTTCGCGCTCCGCCACCAGCTTCGGCTCGGCAGTCAGATCGGAAGTCGGGATCAGCCGGTATTCGGACGTCTCGTGGTCGTGGATGTCGATATAGATGAAGTCGTCGAGCAGCGAGCCTCCGACACCCATGAAGAAGCCTGGATCAGTCTCCTCGAACACCAGCCGATCGGCAGACTGCGGCTCACCGACGATATGGTGGAAGACTTTCGACGGGCGATGGTTCTCGTCCTGCAGCGTGTAGAAGAAGCTCTTGCCATCGGGCGCCCACACGCCGTCGCCAGCAGTGTTCTCGATCACGTCATCGAGGTCCACGCCGGTTTCAAGATTGCGGATGCGCAGGGTGAAATATTCCGACCCCTTGCCGTCATAACCCCAGATGCCGTGGCTATGATCGGTCGAGTGGTCCATGCCGGCCAGCCGGAAATAATCCTTGCCCGCCGCTTCCTTGTCACCGTCGAAAAGCGTCTGCTTGTCGCCGCCGTCACGCGGCGTGCGGAAATAATGCGGCTGCTCGCCGCCGGTCACGAACAGGGAGCCATAGGCGTAAGGTCCGTCCTTCGTCGGCACCGAACTGTCGTCTTCCTTGATGCGGCCGCGCATTTCGGAAAACAGGGTTTTCTGCAGCTCTTCCGTATCGCCGAGTGCTGCTTCCATATAACTGTTTTCGGCTTCCAGATGCTTGCGGATTTCATGGTCGAGGATCGACGGATCCTTGAACATCGCCTGCCAGTTGTCGGCCCGCAGCCAGGCATAATCGTCCGAGCGGGTAATTCCGTGACGCGTGTCGCTGACCGGCTTCTTGGGCGCTACAGGGGCTGCAGGGAGATTGGCGAAAGGCGATTTAGGGGAGGGGGCCAAGGGAGCACTCCGGTATGAAAGGAAGGAGTGCCAGAGATAGGTTGTGGGCGCCTGAGAGGCAAGCAGTGATGACGACGCGCGTTACTTCTTCTTTGCATCCGAAAGCACCTGTTCAGCCATTTTTCTCCGCTCACCGCCTCGTCTGTTCACATCATGGTATTTCGCGCCTTGGTTGGTGGTCAATTGACTGCACGTCTCCTAGTTTCCGCGCCATCCAAGTCGATATGAGTAGGGATCACATGAAGAAACAGCTGTCGGTGATGGCTCTTGTCCTGTTTTCCGCGTCTGCGGCACATGCGCTGGATGCGCGCGTTACCAGGCAATTGAACGCCCTGGACCCTGATGAACGTCGAGAGCAGCGTTGCGACATGGAAGCGATGGACCAGATTCGCAAAACCGGCGAATTCCGCCCCGACAAGGTCATCGCCTACACCTTTTCCGATACGATCGAGGACGGAAACAAACTGAAGGCACCAGGCGCCGTCTTCCGCAGCGCGGGGGATTGGTACCGCCTCAAGTTCAAATGCGAAACCGGTGAGGCCGGCCTGAAGATCATGTCCTTCGACTATACGATCGGCTCCAAGGTCACCCGTGACCTTTGGGACAAATATTACCTCTACGACTGATCCTGTGTCGCCGCAGCATCGATAATGCTGCGGTGCTTCTCCAGCCTCAACCCGGCAGGTTTGGCGTTGCCTTACGCTCGGGAAACAGTTCCGCCAGCACCGTCATGAGGATCAGCGAAAGTGGCAGTGCCAGCATCGCGCCGACAGCTCCCCACATCCAGGTCCAGAACAGGATGGCGAGGAAGACGACGAAGGGATTGATCTCCCACTGACGCCCCATCACCGCCGGAAAGATCAGGTTTTCCATCGCGAGATGCACGGTGAAAAACAGGAAGGCCGGCAGCAGCGCCAGGAGAATGGCGTCATGGGTGAGAATGCCGGCAATCGCCACCGAGATCGTCATCAGCGTGATCCCGAGGAACGGGATGAAGCTTGAGAGAAACGCGAACATGCCCCACAGCACCGGCATGCTCAGTCCGCACAGCCACGCGATTACCGTCATTACGATGCCGAGGCAGAAATACATGACGCTGGCTGTCGCGAAATAATAGCCCAGGACCTCATCGATCGAGTTCAGTATCCTGATTGTGATCAGACGCTGGCGGCGGTTCGGAAACGCCATGATCACGGTTCTGCGAAGCCTCAGACGTCCATAAAGGAACAGCAGCAGCGCAGCAAAGAAGATCATCCCCTGAATGATCGCAGGTGTCAGGCTGGCCGTTACCACGCCCAGAATGTTGGTGGAGTTCTCCAACAGCTTGTCCATCGACATCGTACCGGTCTGGAACGTGGCCGGGGAGATGTTCAGCCAGTGCTGACGTTCCAAAAAAGGCATGAGGCGATCGTAGGAGCGTTCGACGAATGTCGGCCCCTCCCGCATGAGCGTTGCAACCGGTTCCGCCAGCGCATTGGCGATCACGAACAGTACGAGAAACACAAGGGTCGACAGGATTACGGCAATGCCGAAACGCGGCACGCCCGCCCGGCCGAGCTTGTCTGCCACAAGCCCGAGGATCAGTCCCACCACGACTGCAAGTGTGATGGGGATGAGGATCAGCGCCATATAATGAAGGATGGCGAAGAAGATGATCGCAAATATGCCGATCACGGCCCAGGCCATGGCCACATTGAGTGCGTCACGTCCCAGCGGGACATCCTCGGCCGAGCTCAGATCTTCTTCCTCGACGACAGCGAATGCCTCGCGCCGACGCGACGAAAAATCTACGAAATGCTTCTTCGGCTTGCCGCTGCCGCGCGCGCTGGTCGTTGTCATGTGTTTCCTGAGTGCCCCGAGCCTGCGACAAAACGCAAAAACGGCACTCCGGTTCCGGAGCGCCGAGTGTTTATTAGCTTTCTGGTAATCCTGCCAAACAGGTCGATACTGGAGGCCTCAAGCTGCCAACGTCAGGCCGATACCCCACGGGTCTTTCAGCGCATGTCCTTCGGCTGTCTTCGTCGTTGAGATTTCCTGGGTTTCCAGCGCTGCGAGTGCCTTGGAAAGTGCTTCCTTGTCGTTGAAGCGCACCGTGTAATCGGAAAGGCCGGTCATGTTGTCTTGGCGTGGCTGAGCGCCCCGGCTGTTCCAGATATTGGCCGCGATATGATGGTGGTAGCCGCCGGTGGCAAAGAAGCTCGCACCCGGATAGCGCGCCATGATTTTCAACCCCAGCACGTCGCGATAGAATGCGTCCGCTTGCGGAATGTCGCCGACCTGCAGGTGGATATGACCAACGGATGTGCCCGGTGCCATGCCGTTCCAGTCGCTCTTTGGCGCCGAGTCGTAAAGCGCCTGGAGGTTCAGCCGGTCGGTTGCCATCTGCACCGTTCCATCCGGAAAATAGGTCCATTCATCCGGCGTGCGGTCACGATAGATCTCGATACCGTTGCCTTCCGGATCCGACAGATAGAGTGCTTCCGAGACCAGATGGTCCGACGCGCCGTCGAGCTGCACGCCCTTGTGCGCCGCATTCGCCAGCCAGTGGGCAAGTTCCAGACGGTTCGGCATCAGAAATGCGGTGTGAAAAAGACCTGCAGCCTGGCGCGGTGCGCGAGTAACAGTGCTGTCGGTCGTAAGCTGCAACAGAGGCAGGCCATGGGCGCCAAGCAGCACGCCGCTGGCACTCTTTTCCAACACCGACAGGCCGATGATCTCTTGATAGAATTTCGATGTGGTATCGAGATCGGTAACCACCAGATGCGCGCGGTCCACATGAGCCGGGCGTGTCAGGGCGAAAGCTGCTTCAGAAGAATTGCTCATTGATACTCTCCGGGGCGAGTTTGCATCGCCGCAGACGTCTGCGGCGGCAAAGCCGCGATGCCGAAATATCGCCCATTCTCATCGTTCACGAAAGTCGAAAAATGAGAGAAGCTTCGTTCTTAAAAGGTGAACAATGAAGCTTGATGCGAATCAAGGCGGTAGGTGTAAGCTGGGCAAAAATGCTGGACAGTTGAAGGAGATTGAAATGTACAAAACGATCCTTGTAGCAGTCGATATAGCCCAGGCGGAAAAGGCTGAACGTATATTGAAGCAGGCCGCACAGCTGTCTGCTGCAGGTGGCCGCATTCTGATGATCAACGTCGTCGAGGAACTGCCGGCCTATGTCGTGTCGGATCTGTCCATCGACATGCTCGTCGATGCCCGCAAGCGGGCTGAAACAGAACTGACCGAACTTCGCAACACGGCCGGAGTCAAGGCCGATATCGAAATCCGCCAGGGCGCGCCGGCGCGCGAAATACTGGCCGCCGCCGAAGACGCAAAGGCCGATCTCATCATCGTTGCCTCGCATGTTCCCGATCTCAGCAACTACATTATCGGCGCCACTGCCGACCGCGTCGTCCGCCACGCAAAATGCTCGGTGCTGATCGACCGCTGAAATCATGACGTCGCACGGATAGACGGATACTCCGATCTTACGGCTTTAAACCGAATGTGAGGCGGTACTCGCCTCACAAGTCTTGCCTTAACCGGCGACGCCACGCATTCTGTCGTCGGACGGAGACGGCTTTTGGAATGAGTGAACTCTTCAACTTCGGACGGCGTTACGATCTGCACGAGGTCATCGCGGACGGTATTGTCCACGGGATCGGGATAGTTTTTGCCCTCGTTGGTGCCACAGCCCTGATCTTTTATGCCACCGTCTGGTCGAGCTATGGCGAACTCGCCGCAGCCTGGATCTATGGGCTGGGGCTGATCCTCTGCCTGTCGGTCTCTTTCACCTACAATATCTGGCCGCATTCGCGCACCAAATGGATACTGCGCCGGCTTGATCATTCGGCGATCTTCATCCTGATTGCCGCCACCTACACGCCTTTCCTGCAGCGCGGTGCGGCTCACGATCCCTGGATTGCCGCAATGCTGGCGGCCATATGGATCACCGCCATCGTCGGCGTATCGCTGAAATGCCTCTTCCCCGGCCGCTACGACAGGCTCGCCATTCTGCTTTACCTTGCAATGGGCTGGAGCGGTGTGGTGGTGATGGAAGAGGTCTCGCAATATCTGCCGACGGTCACCACCCTTCTGATCGTCATCGGCGGGCTGATCTACTCGCTAGGCGTCATCTTCCATGTCTGGGAAAAGTTGCGTTTCCAGAACGCAATCTGGCACGGCTTTGTCGTTGCCGCCGCCGCGGTCCATTATGGTGCCGTGATGACCTGTTTCAGCCTGACCGGCAGCATCTGAACAGTGAGCCCTGTCGCTGACAGCCCTCGACAGATAGATGCCGTCTGCTAAGGTGGATGAAATTGTAATATAGTGGACAGCGCAATGAGCAGTACCCCGATCATCCGCGACGCAGCTGAGGCCGACCTGCACGGCATCATGGAGATTTATAACGACGCGGTTCTCAACACGACGGCGATCTGGAACGAGACGCTGGTTGATATCGAAAACCGCCGCGCATGGTTCGATGCACGTAAGGCGAAGGGTTTTCCGGTTATCGTCGCGCAGCTCGATGGCGAGGTTGCCGGTTACGCCTCTTATGGCGATTGGCGCGCCTTCGACGGCTACCGCTTCACCGTCGAACATTCGGTCTATGTCCACAAGTCCTTCCGCGGCCACGGTCTTGGCCGCAAGCTGATGGAAGAACTGATCGCCCGCGCCGCCTCGAACGGCGTGCATGTGATGATCGCCGCAATCGAAGCCGAAAACCAGGCCTCGATCGCGCTCCACAAAGCGCTCGGCTTCCGCATCGCCGGCACATTCTCCGAGGTTGGCACGAAATTCGGCCGCTGGCTGGACCTGACCTGCATGGAGCTGAAACTCACTAAGGTCTGAACTGTCCAGCGTATTCTGCGTTTCCATCCAACACCCTACATTGCCGGCGATACTTGGAAGCAAAGGACACCCGAAATGGATATCAGGCGCAGCGGCTCACAGGCCTCGAAGAAACAGCCGGCGGATTATTTTACCGGCACGGTGCGGCTCGACCCGCTGATGGAGGCGCCGGAACCGGCGCGGGTGCGCGCCGCAAGCGTCACCTTCGAACCCGGTGCCCGTACCAACTGGCACACCCATCCGCTCGGCCAGACGCTGATAATCACCGCAGGTTTCGGCCGCGCCCAGACTGAAGGCGGCCCGGTCAGGGAATTGCGTCCGGGCGATGTGGTCTGGTTTTCTCCGGGCGAAAAACACTGGCATGGCGCAGGCGTCGAAACGGCCATGACCCATATCGCCATCCAGGAGGCGCAGGATGGCGTCACCGCCGACTGGCTGGAGCCGGTCAGCGACGGGGATTACTCGCGGCCAGTCGAGAAGGACTGAGTTTTCCGTCCGTCTCCTTCAATATGTCGATGAAGGCGCGCAATCCGGTCGGCACATGCCTGTGCCCCGGATAATAGAGGCAAAGGCCGTCGATCTCCGGACACCAGTCGGAAAGTACGGCAACAAGCCTTCCTTGCCGGATATAGTCTTCCGCCACATGCTGCGGCACATAGGCGATGCCGAGACCCGCCGCGGCAGCCTTTGCCATCAACTCGGTATCGTCGAGCGTCAGTGGACCGGAAACATCCACGACAATCTCTTCGCCGCGCCGTTCGAATTCCCACCTATAGAGCTTGCCGCTCGGCATCCTCAGCCGGATGCAGTCGTGTCGTAAAAGGTCCTGCGGCACGAGTGGTTCGCCGCGGGTGGCGATATAATCCGGCGAGGCCACCGTGATGAAGCGGGCAGGGCCGCCGAACGCGATGGCGATCATGTCCTGCGGCACGCTCTCGCGCAGCCTGATCCCGGCATCGAACCCGTCTGCTACGATATCGACCAGCCGCCCGTCGCTGACCAGATCCAGCGCCACGTCCGGATAACGGGCGAGAAATGCCGGAACCGCATTGTCCAGCAGCCTGCGAATGACGATGCTGCTGGTGTTGATCCTGACCGTGCCGCTCGGCCCGCCGCGAAAATCATCGACCGCTTCCAGTGCCGCATCGAGTTCGCGCAGCGCCGGCCCGAGCCTTGCCACCAGCCGCTCACCTGCCTCGGTAGGCGAGACGCTACGTGTCGTTCGGTTGAGCAGGCGCACGCCCATCCTCGCCTCCAGCCCGCGCATCATGTGACTCAGCGTCGAGGGCGACAGCCCCAATTCCTCTGCCGCCTTGCGAAAACTGCGATGCGCGATAATCGCCGTAAAGGCCGCAAGGTCATTGAGCGTCGGCTTTTCATTCATGGGGAAATTTCACCAGCTTATGCAGGATTGAACTGCTTATGGCATGAATTGGCAAGGGCTATCTTCCCTGCAGAAACTCCGGCTTCGAAAAACTCGGCAAGCCGCAGAACGAAGGAGAAAGATAATGTCCAGAACCTGGTTCATCACCGGCACATCCTCCGGCTTCGGCCGCCTGCTCACCGAAAAGCTTCTCGCCCGAGGCGATCGTGTCGCCGCCACCCTGCGGCGCATCGATGCGCTGGACGATCTGCGCCAAACCTATGGCGACCGGTTGTGGATCGCAAAGCTCGATCTCACCGATCAGGATGCGATACGCGCCACAGTCGACCGCGCATTCGCCGAACTCGGCCCTATCGATGTCGTCGTCAACAATGCCGGCTATGGCCTGTTCGGTGCGGCGGAAGAGTTGAGTGACGAGGAAATCCGCCGCCAGATCGACACCAACCTGATCGGCTCGATTCAGATCATTCGCGCGGCGCTGCCGCATCTTCGCGCCCAGGGCGGCGGGTTGATCCAGCAGGTGGCATCCGAAGGCGGTCAGATCACCTATCCCAGCTTCTCCCTCTACCACGCCACCAAATGGGGTATCGAAGGTTTCGTCGATGCCGTTGCCAAGGAAGTCGCACCCTTTGGCATCAGGTTTACGATCGTCGAACCGGGGCCGACGCGCACCGATTTCGCCAAGGGTCTGTCCATCGCCGCGCCGATGGATATCTACGCCGATACGCCTGCAGGCCAGGTTCGTCACGCCATCTTCAACGGTGGTTTCGATATCAAGGGCGACCCGGACAGGATGGCGGACGCGATGATCGACTATGCCGGCCATGAAAATCCGCCGCTCCGCCTAGCCCTTGGCGGTGCCACCTATCCGTCGATAAAGGCAGCGCTTGAAGGGCGTCTCGCTGAGCTGGAGGCCAATAAGGCGACGACACTTGCCATGGATTTCGAGGACTGAATGGGGTCAGGCATGCAGGATCATCATTGAACCTCAATGCATGTCTAAACAATATGCGGCGGCTTGTTTCTGGTGGATCGCTTCCGCAGATCCGCCGGCTTCTCGACAACATTCTTATGCCGCCGCTGAAGGACGCACCGCGTCAAAATTGGTTCGGTGAAGTGAGAAAATAATCCAAAAAGGGCGGCAATTGGCCGCCCTGGTATCGCTGCGGAGACGGTCCTGAGGTCGAGCCGTCTGGATAAATTTACTCTTTGGATTTGCCTTTGGAAAAACTAGCAGAGCCAGCAGGTCCAATTGTGTAATATGGGCTTGTCTCGCCTACATTTGTGTTCGCTCTGGCAGATCCTGCCGAGCCTCCAGAATAATGGAGGTTCGTGCCCCAGCGGCCATTTGAGGTTGCTGACATGTTGCTGGCAAAAACTGAATTCGCTTCGGATGCGTAGGTGTCGCGAACTGTTGTTTCAACTCGCGCCAACATTGCACTCGTCTCCGCCTTCATCTCGTCGGCAAATTCCTGCTTGGCAGTCGCGACCGCCTTTGAAACAGCTTTAGCCATCTCGTCGGCAAATTCTTGCTTTGCAGTTGCCAGCGCCTCTGAAACGGCTTCCGCAACGATCTGCGCTTGCGCTTCATTTTGGCGTTTAAAGTAAGTCTCGATCCCTAGTTGGGCGGAAACGGATGAAGCTCCCCCAACCAAAAGAAGAGTTATGCTGTATATAATGTAATGCTCTTCAAACTTCTGCTTAATGCTCATGAGATGACCCTCTAGGTTACCCCCGTGCGTCCCCGACATTAATGAGCCATACTCGCATTCTAGAGTCAATCATCTCCGATAAGTGGTGCTCTTTAGTTTAATGCCCGAACGAAATGGCAGGGAGTATGCGATTACTTATATGCAAAGCCTGAAAGTCGCGGGCTAACTCACTTTTCTAGAGCGGGCTTCTTGCTGGTCGCTGCTGCCGATAAAGCGGCCGCTATCGCTTGGCGCATAAATGCCGCACGGCACACGCATAGCGCGCCTTGCTTCTCAGTAGCACTACTGTCGCCGGTCAGCGCGGTTTCAACGGCTTCACGGATAAAGGCGGCGCGGCGGTTCGATCCGGCTACGGCGTCTATCCGCTCAAGCGTTTCTGTAGCGAACCGGACAAGTACCGGCTGCAATTTGTCGTCTTTCTTGGGTCTGCCCATGATTGCCGCTGATCCGCATCGAGAACAGCCAAAAGTCGGCGCGCGGCGTTTCTATCAGCGATCTTTCTTCGCAGTGGATTGATGATCGGGCCGAGGCTGCACGGCGGGAGTGTAACAAGCTTCATAATCGCCGGTAGCTCTCTTCTGAACCGCTACAGCCATAGAAAGTCCGCTATCGTGCGGGCTTTTTGCCTTTCCGGTTTCCACCTCTGCCGGGTAAATCCCAGGAGTGATTCAGGAGTGAATGCCCATTAATGGGAGCGATGCGAGCGATTGATGCCGAGTAAGAAATGTTTCAGTTTGTGCAACATAATCAAATGGATATGTCGGATTTTGAAGGCAAGCTATGGAAAGCGATTGACGGCAAGGCATAACGGGCAAATATGTCGCACCGATTCCAACACCCCGGAGGAACAGCAGCATGCCCGATATCGTCCGTATAACCAGCGATGAACTCGTCGCCGAGATTTCTTCGCTCGGCTCCGAAATGCAGTCGCTGCAGACGACCGATGGCCGGGACTGGTTGTGGAACGGCGATGCTGCCTTCTGGACCGGCCGTTCCCCGATCCTGTTCCCGATCGTCGGCAAGGCGCCCGGCAACCACATTGCCGTCGATGGCGTGCCCTACGAAATGGGTCAGCACGGCTTTGCCCGAAGGGCCGAATGGGTGCTGGCCGACGCCAGCACCTCCACTTGCCGTTTTGAACTTGAAAGCTCACAGGACACCCTGAAAACCTATCCTTTCGCGTTCCTGCTTTCGCTCACCCATTCACTCGAAGGCCACAGCCTGACGGTGACGGCCGAAGTCGAAAACCGCGACAGTCGTCCGATGCCCTTCGGCCTGGGCTATCATCCGGCCTTCCTCTGGCCGCTGCCGGGTGGAGAAGGCAAGCCACATACGATAACGCTCGACAATGGCGCAGAGCCGCTCCTGACCCGGCTTGAAGACGGGCTTGTCACAAGGGACAAGCTGCCGTCACCCTTTTCGAAAGGGCATCTCACCCTTTCCCATGACCTTTTCGAAGCCGATGCGATGATCTTTGCCGAAGGTGCAGGCAAGGGGCTGACCTATGCAGCCGAGGGCGGCCCGAGCCTCAAATTCGCGTTCGACAACCTGCCTAACCTGGCGCTCTGGCAAAAGGTCGGCGCGCCGTTTCTTTGCGTCGAACCCTGGCATGGCACTGCGGCAGAGGCGGGAGGTTCGGCCGAAATGGCAAAACGCCCCTACACCACAATTTTGCCTGCAGGCGAGAAGGTGCGCTTTACCTTTTCGGTTTTGGTAACTGGTTGATCCGGCAGTTGGTTTTCCGGCATCCCAGCCCTTGACGAGTGAGCAACGCAGAGTTGATATCCCCATGTTAAATCAATAATGGGGATAGGAAGTGACGCCCACTTTTTTCGACAGTTGCAATTGGATTTTTCCGTTTTTCTTTTTCTGCAAGCCAGCCGTTTCTGCCCGTTCGGACACAAGTTCCACGAGCTGGTGGAACATGGCTGCGACGATAGCTAGCGTGGTTTCGGCGGTAGCAGCAGCTATTGCCGCAGTCGCCGCCTATTTCACGATCCGCTCCACTAAAAGCGAACGGCGTGTATCGGCACTCGTCACCATCAAGGAGTGGTATAGTCGCAGCCACGAAAAGTTTGGAGATGTGACGAAGGAGCTGGATTACGGCACAATTGTCTACGATCCATTTACGCGAGAAAGCAAGAAGGAAGGGCAGTTGCTAAGCTTCCTCAGCACGCTCAACGAGGTTGCCTTTCTCGTGGAAATTGGTCATGCCACTGCGGAAGATATTCGTAAGACCTCGCTGGGATACTGGTTTACGGCCGCTCTGAGCGACGGCGCAACGGTTGCTGCCCTCGCCAAGTTAATCGTAGCCGACAAGGCGCGTGGGTATGAGTCCAGCGTGTTTCCGTTCCTGACGCAAATAGGCCCGAAGATAACCGGAAATAAAGCGCATGAGTTGGTGGAAGTGCGGGCAAAAGCCATGTCCGAAGACAAGAGCTTCAACGACAAGGTTCTCAGCGTGATCCGGCCCGCGTCTGGCGGCACGGTTGCCCCTTAATAAGCGATCGTCCGGCACATATGCCGTCGCATGGATGGCCTGCGAAACTCCGGCTCGTGGGAAACATCCCAGAGGTAATGGTCGATTTCCAGTATCGTCGACCATTTCCGCTCGGCGGCCAGTGTCTTTTGCAGAATGTTTCCTGCAATCACGGACGCTGCCCTAATTTCGTTTTCGGCGCGCTCTCCCGCCTCCAGGTATTCGCCCGCATCGATACGCGCGGCAAGACGGTCAGAATAGACCAGAACGCCGAGCTGGCGAAGAACATGCGCGACCGCATTGTCGGCAAAAATCGTAAGGCGCTCGAGCCCGGCCGTATCCCACCAGCCGAATTCGCGGCCGACGCGTGCCAGATCCGCGATCAGCAATTGCGCGCGTTTGTAATAGTAGATTTGTTTGTTGTCGTAGAGCGATACGTCCTCGAACCGCTTCATCCGCAGCAATGACTGCAGCATTGTATGCGTCGAGCGCGTATCGTCGATCACGGCGTCCAGATCGTCGTCATACCGGTCGATGAGCCAGTGACCGAGTTCGTTGAGGCTCAGCCTGAACTGCGCCATCAGTTCCGTGGCCCGGGGGTTGTCATTACCCGCCTGGCCGAAAAGCTCCCGCACCTCTTTCATCGTCAGGGCAATCAGCCTCTGCGAAGACACGATCTCCGGATCGAGCGTGACCGCATCCTTCAGCAGGCTTGCAATCGTATAATATGTGGAATTGGGCACAGACCGGATAAGATCGTGCGCATAACCCGATCCGAAGTTGATTGCTCCGATGCAGAGCACATAACGAAGGGTCAGGGATTCTTCGCCGGTATAATGATGTCTTCCGGAAAATTGCCATGCGACTTTTCCGTTGCGCGGCATTGTCCGGGCAAAATGCGAAAGGGCATTGTCGTCGATTGCGACATCCCGGGCATTGTCGACTACGAAGGAACAGCTCGATATGACTTTCGAGAACGGGTCATTCGACCTGTTGTTGTCCGTTTGTCCAACTGGCATCTTCAAGGCTATATCGGTCATGTTGCGCCCGCTAACCATCTCGCTGACGTCACGAGATCAGACTCGTGCACGAAAGCCGACCATAATACCACGTCATCAACAAAAAAGTTGCATTTTCGTAAGCGTCTTGGCCTGTGCCGTCAACCTTTTGCGCGTTTGCTGATATGTACGGGGCGCGTTTTGCCGCCTCCCGGAGAAATTGCACCCGTCAGGAAATGCCCCGCCGGGTGCCTTGGCGGCTTATTCCACCGGCGTAAAATTCATCGCATGGCCGTTGATGCAGTAGCGCAGGCCGGTCGGCGGCGGGCCATCGGGGAACACGTGGCCGAGATGGCCGCCGCAATTGGCGCAGCGCACTTCGGTGCGTACCATGCCATGCGACGTGTCGCGGATTTCGGTAATGACATCCGGCTTCACCGCCTCGAAATAACTCGGCCAGCCGCAGCCGGAATCGAATTTCGTGTCGGAGACGAACAGGTCTTCGCCGCAGCCGGCACAGCTGTAAATGCCCTTTTCCCTGGAATTCCAGTAGGGGCCGGTAAAGGCGCGTTCGGTGCCTGCCTGCCGCAGGATGTAATACTGTTCCGGCGTCAGTTCTTCGCGCCACTCGGCGTCGCTCTTTGAGGTCTTTGGGGTGCTGATCGAGGACATGACCGTTCCTTTCGTTTGCTCCCTAGATAGGCGTCGTGATGCTGTGAATAAAGATGCATGTCACAGCCTTGTGCCCGGTTGAGCTTGAGGCAACTGCCCGTTTCACTTAAGACGATCACACGCGTTCGATGATCGACCGTGTTGGGGGTAGGAGAGATTATGGCCGCAGCCGCGCCGGCATGGACGTTTATTGCGCTCTTCCTGCCGTTCCTTGCCGCCATTCTGGCACCATTCCTCGTTTCGCGCCTCGGCGACAGGGCCGCCTGGATCGTTGCGCTCGCGCCTGCACTGTCCTTTCTGCATTTCTGCGGTTTTCTGTCGGAAATCTCGGCTGGTGAGGTCGCGACCGGCGGATATGCGTGGGCGCCCAGCCTCAACCTGTCGTTCTCCTGGTTCATCGATGGCCTGTCGTTGACCTTCGCGCTGCTGATCACCGGCATCGGCACCCTGATCGTGATCTATTCCGGCGGTTACCTGAAGGGGCACCGGCATCTGGGAAGGTTCTTGTCCTTCATCCTCCTGTTCATGGGTGCGATGCTCGGCCTTGTCGTCTCCGACAGTTTCCTGATGCTCTTCGTCTATTGGGAGCTGACCTCGATCGCCTCCTTCCTGCTGATCGGTTTCGATCATGAGCGGGAGGCCGCAAGGCGTGCCGCGCTGCAGGCGCTGGTCGTCACCGGGGCAGGCGGGCTGTCGCTGCTGGCTGGCCTCGTTTTCCTCTGGAACGTCACCGGTGTGACCCAGCTGTCGCTGCTCGTCCATCTCGGCGATGCGCTGCGGATGAGCCCTTTCTATCTGCCGGCCCTGTTTCTCGTGCTCGGCGGTGCCTTCACCAAATCGGCGCAGTTCCCGTTCCACTTCTGGCTGCCGAACGCCATGGAGGCGCCCACACCCGTCTCCGCCTATCTTCATTCGGCAACCATGGTAAAGGCCGGCGTCTACCTGCTGATGCGGCTCAATCCGGTTCTGGGCGGCACGCCGGCCTGGGAAATCCTGCTTCCCTTTTTCGGTGGCGTGACGCTGGTTGCGGGAGCGCTGATCGGCATTCGCCAGACCGATCTCAAGCTGATGCTCGCCTATACGACCATGGCCTCGCTCGGCCTGCTCACCATGCTCACCGGTTTCGGCTCGCCGCATGCCATCGAGGCGGCGGTACTCTATCTTGTCGCCCATTCGCTCTTCAAGGGCGCCCTGTTCATGGTTGCGGGCGCGGTCGATCACGGGACAGGCACGAGAGAGCTGCCGCTCCTGGGCGGTCTTCGCCGCGCCATGCCGATCACCTTCGTAGCCGCATTTCTGGCGGCCTGCTCGATGGGAGGACTGCCGCTTTTCGCCGGTTTTCTCGCCAAGGAAGAAATCTACGCAGCCCTTGCCACCGGCAATCCGCGCGCCGTCTTCTTCACGGCTGCGGCGCTTGTCGGCAATGCGCTGATGTTTGCCATCGCCCTTGCCGTCGGCCTGAAACCCTTTGTCGGAAAAGGTAATCAAACACCGCTGACGCCGCATGAGGCACCGGTCGCGCTCTGGCTTGGCCCCGTGATATTGGCCGCGCTCGGCCTCGTCTTCGGCATATTTTCGCCGCTGCTTCACGCTTACCTGACATCGCCCATGGCAAGCGCGGTCATCGACGAACCGACGGTGATCACGATCGGCACGATGCCGCATTTGGGCTTGCCATTCGGCCTTTCGCTGCTCACCGTGACGCTCGGCATCCTTGTCTATCGGGAGCTCGACCGGGCTCGCGCTCTGGCTGCGCAGATGCTGGAAGGCCTCGGCCCCGGCCCGGATCGCTGGTTCGATCAGTTTGTCAGCGGCCTTGTCCGTTTTTCCGCGCGCCTCGTCCGCATCATCCAGCCGGGACGGCTGGAAATCTATATCACCGCAACTTTCATCGCCGTGGCGGCAACCCTGCTTGTGCCGCTTTTCCTTTTTGACGAACTCCCCGCCATGCCGTCAGGGCCGGCCGGAGCCCTCGTGCAGGAAATCGCCTTTTTCGTCATTGCAGCACTCGGCATCGTCACCGTCTTGCGCGCCGCCGACCGCCTGACCGCGATCGTTTCACTCGGCATCCAGGGATTTGCGGTCGCGGTGATCTTTCTGCTGTTCGGTGCGCCGGATCTCTCCTTCACACAGTTCATGGTGGAAACGCTGTCGGTCGTCATCCTGACCCTGGTGATGACGCGGCTCAGGCTGTCGGTCACCGATCACCGCCCGCCAGGGCAGATCCTGCTGGACGGGACGATCGCAATTGCCTGCGGCCTCGGTTTTGCCCTGATGCTGCTGAAGGCGGTCGGCACGCCCTTCGATCCGTTCATGACGGATTTCTTCAACACCTATTCCAAGGCGATCGCTCACGGCGCCAATGTGGTCAACGTCATCATCGTCGATTTCCGCGGCACCGACACATTGGGCGAGATCGCCGTGGTGATGGTCACCGGCCTTGCGGTTCTGGCGCTGATCAAGCTGCGGGTCGGGAGGCGCGCCTCATGAATACCCTTATCCTGCGCACGGTCGCGCCCGTCATCACCGCCCTGATGCTGCTTTTTTCCGTCTTCGTCCTGCTGCGCGGCCATAACGAGCCGGGCGGCGGTTTTATCGGCGGGCTGATCGCGGCCTCGGCGCTGGCAATCTTCGGCATCGCGCATGGACCGGGTGCGGTGCAGCGGGCAATCCGGTTTCATCCGATGGCGATCGCCGGTGCCGGCCTGGCCCTCGCGGCCGTCTCCGGCCTCGTTTCGATCGCAGCCGGCGTTCCCTTCATGAGCGGGCTGTGGATCTATCCGGATATTCTCGGCGCAGAAGTGCCACTCTCGACGGTCATGTCCTTCGATATCGGAGTTTATCTCGTCGTGGTCGGTTCAGTCACGGCGATTGCGCTCGCACTGGAGACCGAGCCGGATGGCGGCGCGGGCGAAGGCGAGGGAGGTGGCTGATGGAAATCCTGTTCACCGGGCTCATCGGCCTGTTCTTCGCCGCCGCCGTCTATCTCATGCTGTCGAAATTCACGATCCGCATCCTGCTCGGCATCGTGCTCCTTGGTAACGGCGTCAATCTTCTCCTGTTTACCGCCGGCCGCATCACCCGCGAAGTTCCTCCTATCATCCCCGCAGATGCGTCGACGCTCGGTTCCGTCGCCGCCAACCCTCTGCCGCAGGCGCTGATCCTGACGGCGATCGTCATCTCGTTTTCCTTTTTCGCCTTCCTTCTGGTGCTGACCTGGCGCGCCTTCGAGGAACTTGGCACCGACAGCACCGACGAAATGCTGCTCGCAGAACCACGCGATGAACCGCTTCCGCCGACGGGGTATTGATTTGATGCATGTGCCCCAACCCGCTCCCCGCCGACATTTGCCGACACAGGGAGGCCAGCCCTGATGGCCTCACCATCAACCCCCGTAGATCTTGCCGCCGCCATGGTCACGACGGTCCCGGCGCTCGCCGACTGGCTCGTCATCCTGCCGACCGCGCTGATGATCCTTGCGGGCGCGGCTCTGATGATGATCCGCAAGTCGGTCCGCCTTCATGCGGTTATTGCCATCGCAGCGCTGGTCTTGCTCGTCCTCATTGACGCGCTCCTGCTCTGGCAGGTTTCATCAAGCGGGCCGGTCACCATGACCATGGGCGGCTGGTTGCCGCCTTTCGGCATATCCTTCACCGCCGACATGTTCGGAGCCGTCATGGCGCTCGTTTCGGCGCTCGCGGCTCTGTCGGCGGCGGTCTATTCGCTACGCGATATCGATGCGAGCGGATTGCGCCACGGCTTCTTCGCCTTCTTGCTGCTCCTGATGGCCGGCGTCTCCGGCGCCTTTCTTACCGGCGATATCTTCAACCTCTATGTCTGGTTCGAAGTCCTGCTGATCTCGTCTTTCGGCCTGCTCATTCTGGGCTCCGAGCCGAAGCAGATCGAAGGGGCGCTGAAATATGCCATTCTCAACCTCATCGGCACGACGCTGTTTCTCATTACTGTCGGTTATCTCTATGCGATCTTCGGCACGCTCAATATGGCCGATATCGCCCGAAAGGCTGGCGCGCTGCGTGGCGTGACCGAAAACGCGCCGCCGCTGATGACGCTGACGGCACTGTTCGTGCTCGCCTTCTGCATGAAGGCGGCAGCCTTCCCCGTGAATTTCTGGCTGCCTGCCTCCTACCACACGCCGCGCATTACCGTATCGGCATTGTTCGGCGGCCTGCTCACCAAGGTCGGCATCTACGCGCTGATCCGTGTGACGATCATGCTTGTGCCGGTCGAGCGGGAAGCGATCAGCCTCGTCGTTGCCGCATCCGCCGTTCTCACCATGATCCTCGGTGCGCTCGGAGCGCTTGCCCAGAACGACCTGCGCCGCATGGTCGGTTACGTCGTCATCGTCGGCATCGGCAACATGCTGGCGGGTGTGGCGATCGGTTCGCCGACCTCCGTCAGTGGCGCAATCCTTTATGCACTGCATTCGATCGTCACCATGACCGCGCTTTATCTGGTGGTCGGCGAGGCGGGGCGGCTGGCCGGTACGTTCGAACTGTCGCGCCTCGGCGGCTTGTGGAGCCGCGCGCCCTGGTTCTCCTTTGCATCCCTTACGCTGATGCTCGCCGCGGCCGGCCTGCCGCCGCTTTCCGGCCTCTGGCCCAAGGTCATGCTGTTGAAGGCATCGCTGGATATCGGCGCCTGGTGGCTGGCCATCGCCATTCTCGTGTCTGCCTTCCTCGTCACGCTGGCGCTCGCCCGTGTTTTCCTGCTCGCCTTCTGGCGGCCGGCGCCGGAGGGGATGGATCAATCCCTGCCTGAAACGGACTGGCGTTCGGTTCTGCCGATCGGCCTGCTCTCGGCCCTCGTTCTGGTTTTCGGTGTTTATCCCGAACCGCTTCTGGCGCTCGGCCAGGCCGCCGCCGATGGCCTGGCCGATCCGTCCGCCTATATCCGCTCGGTGTTTCCAACAGGGGCAGCGCCATGATCATCTATGTCCTGTCATTGATGATGGCGATCATCTGGGCCGCGATCACCGGCAGCGCCACGATCCACAATCTGATCTTCGGTTTCCTACTGTCGGCCGCGGCCCTGTGGATCGTTCGCGACGAGATGAGCGCGACCGGTTATCTCCTGCGTCTCGGCCGCATCCTGTCGCTGCTGCTGCTCTTCTTCAAGGAGCTGGCTCTGTCGGCCTGGAAGGTGGCGGTGCTCGTCACGCGGCGGAAGATGCAGGTAAAACCCGGCATCTTCGCCTTTCCCTTGACCGTGGACAGGGATTTCGAGATCACGCTTCTGGCCAATCTCATCACGCTCACCCCCGGCACCATGTCGGTCGACGTGTCGAAGGACAGGAAGTTCCTCTACGTCCATGCCATCGATTGCTCCGATGTCGAAGCGACGAAGCGCGAGATTGCCGAAGGTTTCGAGCGCAAGATCATGGAGGCGTTCCGATGAACATGTCGGGCATGACCTTTGAGCAGGCGATCCTCCATGCCTCGATCTGGATTGCGCTTGCCGTTCTCGCCGTTGCCTTCCTGCTCACGGTCTGGCGGGTGGTCAAAGGTCCGACATTGCCCGATCGTGTCGTGGCGCTCGATATGCTGGTCGGCATCGTCATAGGCTTCATCGCCCTGATCGCCATCCGGACCGGCTTTACACTCTACATTGATATCGCCATAGCACTTGGCCTTGTCGGCTTTCTGGCAACTGTCGCTTTCGCTCGCTTCATTCTCGCTGGTGCGGCAGGGCAGGCCGGCGCCACTTTGACGGACGGGCCTGGAGAAAAGGTCAGCAAACTCGGCGGCAAGGCGCGCAAAGTTTCGACGAAGAAGATCGTCGATAGCGACAGCAAGTCGGCTTCGAAACGCTCCGGCAAGCCCGTAAGGCCAGTAAAGCCGGAAAAATCGGCCCCATCCGTCAAATCGCCCAAGCCGGGAAAGGGGAAGTGATGCAGCTTGTTCTGGCAATACTGACTTCTGCTTTGATCCTTGCCGGTGCGGCATTTGCCCTGGTTGCGGCAATCGGTCTCAACCGGCTGCCCGATATCTACTCAAGGATGCATGCGGCATCCAAGGCCGGAACGGTTGCTTCGGGGCTGCTACTGCTCGCCGTTGGGCTCCAATCAGGCGATATCGCGGTGCTTGCACGGGCACTCGCCGGCTTCTTTTTCTTCGTGCTGACAGCCCCGGTATCTGCGCATTTGCTGGCTATGGCGTCGTTGAAGGCGGGATATTCAATGGCGAATCAGTCTGTCTGCAACGAAATGCCAGTGGTCAACAATGAATAATATTTTTCAGACGGTATTTATAAGCGCGCGATGATTGTAAAATCGCCTTATTGCCAGCAATAAATGTCAGAAATATGCGATATTCGTTGAGAAACCACTCGGCATTACTAGATTTCGCAATTGGACTTTCCTGATTGTAGTGATAATTGAATAGAAGTAGAGCAATGATGCTGTTGTAGACTAACGTTTTACCGCGTATTTATCTGAATTAGATCGGCCTTGATAAGGCCGCTTCGGATAAACTGGACGAAAATGCGGTTTACGGAGGCTACATGCAGCATCTGGTGACGATCCGTTTTTCTCGCAGGAAGCTTAGGGGTAGGCTTCTGTCCTTGGACGCTGTGCGAAGGTTGGGTTCTCGTCGCCATCGCTCGACTACGGAAGAAGCCGCGGAGGTCGCGGCTGGCTCCGTATATAAGTCGAACAGGAGACCGGAAATGACAGATATGGCACTGGGCAAGGGTCCCGAGCTGCTGGTGGAACTCACCGCAGATATCGTGGCTGCCTATGTGAGTAACCACGTAGTTCCCGTCGGCGATCTCTCCAACCTGATTGCAGACGTACATACCGCATTGAGCGGCACATCTTCCCCGACCCCGGTCGTCGCAGCGGTTGAAAAGCCGAAGCCGCCGGTGCCGATCAAGAAGTCGATCGAGGACGATTATCTGATCTGCCTCGAGGATGGTCAGAAGTTCAAGTCGCTGAAGCGCCACCTGATGACCCATTACAACATGACGCCGGATGAATACCGCGAGAAGTGGGGCCTGCCGGCCGATTATCCGATGGTTGCTCCGGCCTACGCCGAAGCTCGTTCGCGTCTGGCGAAGGAAATGGGCCTCGGTCAGCGCCGCAAGCGCACCCGTAACTGATCTGTAGAGACTGGCCGGGCTTCGTCCGGCCAAAAGCAAATCCAGTCAGAAGCCACTTCGGGCGAGAGCCGCCTTGTGGTGAGCCAATGCCGCGCGCTTCTGCATATGGAATTGGGTCGGAAACCAAAGCTTGAGCAATGGCTGTGATCTCTCGTAGCCAGTCTGCTTTGGTAAAATGCGCGCCCTGAGGCGCCACGAAAAGCCGGGCTGTCGCTCGGCTTTTGCGCATCCGGCCCATGTCCGAATGCTGGTCCTGATCTGCTTTTTGACAGAAAACGGGGATGGATTGAGGAAATAAATCCTACTTCCGCACGGCGAAATTAAAAAAACATAAGCATTATCAATGTTTCTGTAAGAAGCGGCTCTTGCCTATATTCCCCGTTGGCGCTCAAGGTGTATGAATTAATTCCTATTCAAGAAGAGTTGTCATGCCTTTTGAGACTTCGACCAAACAAGGGGGGCCGACGAACGGGAGACGCTCCGATACGCTTGCTTGCAATATAGGTGCGGTTCCTCTGGTTGCCGACGCGAAACCCGTCTACCCGGCAAGCCTTCCTGCGCGTATCGTTTGCCGTATCGTCAGCCAGATCACGGCGGAGACGATCTCGCTTCTGAGCGACCGGGTGATGGTGCGCAACGAGCGGCGCCGGCCTTCCTGCCATGTGCGGCAGATTTCCATGTATGTCTGCCATGTGGCGCTGCGAATGTCGTTCAGCGATATCGGCGCGGCTTTCGGCAGGGACCGCACCACTGTCGGCCATGCCTGCCATGTCGTCGAAGACCGGCGAGACGATCTGGCCTTTGACGAATTCGTCTCGGCGATCGAACGTATGGCGACGGCAGTCTTCCAGTCCTCGGACCTTTTCGGACGCGAGGGTGGTCATGACTGAAGGATCGAGGCGTGACCGTTCAGTGCACCCGGGGTCGTCCACAACATCGGTGCAGGCCGTCTCCGTCAAAGGTCTCACGCGCCTGGTGCGTCACGCCGTCAGTGCCGGAAAGGCCGGGCTGGTGATCGCGAACGGCTCTGCCGGTACCGTTCACCTTGGCGAGGAGCGTCGTTGTTATCCCGAGACGGTGCTGAGACAAGCCGTTTCGCTCGGCCTTGTCACTCGCGCAGCCGGCCTCGTGCAGGCATCAGCCGAAGCCCGCAACTTCCTGCGCCGCGCGCTTGCTTCAGCGGGGATGGAAGGTGAGGATGGATTTGCCGGGCAGCATGGCGAGATCGTCAGGACCGCGGTGGAAATCGACGGTGCGCGCCAAAATGTCAGTCGAAATCTCGATGATACGCCGCTTTCCAGCCTGGCGCGCCTGAAGGACAAGGCCGGCACCCCTTTCTTTCCCTCCGAGGCGCTTGGCGCCGGCGAAAAGCTGCTGGATGATTTCACTCGCGGTCAGTTGCAGCCGCGTATCACCTCTTCCTGGGAGCCGCGCCTGTCTTCGCGCGGCAAAGGCGAGGCGGGCGGCCTTGCCGATATCGCTGCAAGCGCGCTGGAAGCGCGCCGGCGTTTCGGCCGCGCGATGGAGGCGATGGGACCGGAGCTTTCGGGTGTAGCAGCCGATGTCTGCTGTTTCGGCAAGGGGCTGGAACTGGTTGAGCGGGAACGGCAATGGCCCGTGCGCTCCGCCAAGCTTATGTTGAGGACGGCGCTTCTTGTCCTTGCCCGCCATTATGCCCCGCCGCCGCGTCATACCCAGAGGCCCCACAGCCATCATTGGGGCACGCAGGATTTTCGCCCCGCCGCCGACTCTTACGGCAGCAGCGGGTCATCGTAGATCTATCAGGCTGCAGCTTTCAAACGCGCCTCTTCGCGGATGCGCTTGACCATCGAGCGCAGTCCGTTGGCCCGTTGCGAGGAAAGATGTTCAACAAGCCCGATCTGGTTGAAGATATCGATCGCATCGGTCGCCACTATTTCCGAGGCGTGCTTTCCAGAATAGGTGGCCAGTACGATGGCGACGAGCCCGCGCACGATATGGGCATCGGAATCACCTTCGAATGTCATCACCGGATCGGCGCTTGCATCCTTCACATGGCTTACCAGCCACACCTGGCTGGCGCAGCCCTGCACCTTGTTTTCAGCCGATTTCTGCGCCTCCGGCAGGTCGGGCAAAGCCTTGCCGAGTTCAATCACATACCGGTAGCGATCTTCCCACTCGTCCAGGAAGGCGAAGTCGTCGATGATCTGGGAAAGCTCTGCCATGGTCTCGTCCGGTGTTTTTCTGTTTTCTCCATATAGGTATTTTGCGCGCCGATAACAGAAAAAACTGAATAGATGCAGGCAAGAGGTGCGGTGGCGTCCCGCATCATTGCGAATTGGCTGAACGGCTGGCGTGCAAGCTTTCGCAACCGAAACCCTCAAGGCGTCAAACCCGTTTCTCTTGTTCGTATGGAACGAGGGATATCGCCACAGTCTTTGCCCGGATGAAGCCGTCCAGGCCGTAGCAGGGCAAAAGTTCGATCTCGATATCAAGCTCATCCTGAGGCAGTGCGTAATAATCGGATCGGCCTCGATCGGTCGCGCGCTGGAGCAAAAGCCCGCCGATTACATTTTGACCGCTGAAGCCATCCAGTTGCAGGTCCATGATGCCTTCCAGAGTGAAGGTCACGATGGCATGTTTGTCGAGTTTGATGAACCCGTCAGGATCGACTGCATCGGTCATGATCCAGCCATGTATCTTCAGCTCGCTGGCTCCGCTTCTGTTGAGGGACAGACTGATAATCTCGGCATCGTGGAATGTTGGCAGTTCTCCAAACCATGCCAGCAATTCCTTTCCGCCCGCAACATCTTCGTAAATCATCGATCATCCCGCGCCCAACCCGGTCGTGCATCACAATAGCCGGCCGCGGAAGCCTTGCAATGTGCCCGGTCAACCCATCGGTCGATTGCCGCGCAGGGTGGCGGTGTCCTGAAAGCCGGGATCCCTTGCAAAAAAATCGCCGCAAGGAGTTTCTTCCTTGCGGCGTCAGCAGTTGCTGAATTCAGGGCGGGCAGTCAGGCGCCGGGAACCGTTGGCTGTGGGGCCAGGCGCAAGTCGTAAAATGCAAGGAATGGTCCGTTTATTGCGCGGGGCGTTTCAGCGGCAGCGGCACGGAACCGGTATGGACCGGGGCGGAAGGGGCGATCGACTGAGTCTTGACCGCATCTCCCGGGAAAGGCGTCGGCTCGGGATCCTGTTTCAGCGCCACATCGGCGGGATTGGCGGCAGGCTTGTTGTTGAAATGGCTGTCGAGTAGTTCAAAGGCGACATGCGCGCCTTCGGCAGCGCGCACGCCGAGAACGGAAAGCGTCTCCGCGCCTTTTGCGCAGACATCCGGCTTTTCGGCGCATAGACCAGAAATATAGCTGTAGGCACCTGTCGCAGCCGAGATTGCGTCGCCCATCTGTACGGCGCCGGCACCCTCGCTGACCTCAAGCGGCCTGTTGCTGAAGTATGAAAGCACCACCAGCACGGCTGCGAAGAAGATACTTCCCTTGATCAGAAACCACATTGCCCTATTCCGTCCGACCTGGCCTGTCCCACCCTCGGGTCCGGCTTCGCCACTTGTTTTTCCACAGCAGAGTATTTCTGCCGGGCGTCGGTCTGTGCCGCTCTTGAACACCACCGTACCGGGGGGAAGCAAATACCCCTTTGACGCGACCGCTCGGATTTATCTAAAATTTGATCTAAATCGACACACGCCCCGCATTTTCGCCGTCCAGCGCGGCATTTGTCTCAAACTTTAGCGAATGCCGTTAAGCATAAATGGGGCGGCGGTTCGAAAGGCAAGGCGTTTTGCCCGGCCCGTTCTGCCACAATCATTAACAGCACGCGAAAAATCGAGATAAATCCATCGCTTACCTGTCGTTAACTACGATTGCAGATGGGTGTCCGATTATGTGCCAAAGCCGGAAGACCCGGCTTCTGACAGAGTGTCGAATCGCGCATCCTTAGCCTTTCTTTAAGTCGCGGAAGCCTAATGTGACCGCGTAAAACGAGTTCGTGTCAGGGTATTGAGTGCGCGTATTGGGTAACATTGCCGGGAAGGCTGTTGAGGTAGTCGACAAGACCGCCGAACGCTGGCTGGCGCGCCTTGGTGGCGAAGTGGTTCGGGGAACCGACATCACGCTGCTGCGCCGTATGGTGCTGACCGCCGCCGTATCGCTCGTCGCGATCCCGATGGCTTTGACCGCTCTGCTGCGTCCGGTTCTGGCGCTGCCTGTCGGTGTTGCAATCGCCGCCTCGGCTTTCCTTGTCGCCGCTGCGATCGCCTTTTCGCGTCCCCGCCCGCTGCCGCAGCCGGCAGCCAGTGAAGATCTTTCTTTCGATGCATGCCCCGGCCTGATGTTGTCGCTGGATGCCCAGGGACATGTGCACAGGGTCGGCGGCCGTGATGCCCATTCGTTTCCCGCAACGATCCGTGATTGCGCGGGCGTAACGCTCGCCGAGCGCGTTCATGTTTCGGATCAGATCGCGCTACTCCAGGCTTTCGACATGCTGCGCCAGGGCGCATCGCGGGCCGAGACAGACGTTCGGGTGCAGAAGACGTTTTCGGTTGCCGATGGACGCCAGTTCGTTCTCGTCCGTTTCGATTTTACCGCCATCCGCGACGGCGAGGGTAGCCTTGTTCAGGTAATAGCCCAGGCGCGCGATGTCTCCGAATACGATGCGCTGAAGCGCGAGGCCGAGCGTCGCCAGGAAGAGGCCCGTTCCGCCCACGAGACGAAGTCGCGCTTCCTAGCGGCCGTCAGCCATGAGCTGCGCACGCCCCTTAATGCCATTCTTGGTTTTTCCGACGTGCTGGCCGGTGAATATTTCGGCAAACTGGCAAACGACCGCCAGCGCGAATATGTCGGGCTTATCCGCCAGTCGGGCGGTCATCTTCTTTCCGTCGTCAATACCATGCTCGACATGTCGAAGATCGAGGCCGGCCGCTACGAACTGCTGATCGAGCCCTTCGCGGCATCGGAAGCGATCGAGGCCTGCCGCGCCATGCTGGACCTGCAGGCCCGCGACAAGGGTATCACTCTGACGGCGCGCGTCTCCCGCGCCCTGCCGGAAGTGCAGGCCGATCGACGCGCTCTGCAGCAGATCCTCATCAATCTCGCCGGCAACGCCATCAAGTTCACCGAGCGCGGCGGCGTGGTGTCGATGGATGCTGCGGTCCGTGGTCGCGATCTCGTCGTCACAGTCAGCGATACCGGCATCGGCATCGCGCCGGAGAAGCTCGGCACGCTCGGCCAGCCTTTCACCCAGGTGGAAAATGGCTATAGCCGCAATTACGAAGGCACCGGCCTCGGCCTGGCGTTGACAAAGGGACTGGTTGCGCTTCATCGCGGCACGTTCGCGATTGCCAGCAAGCCGGGCGAGGGCACCGTCGTGACGATCACCTTGCCGATGGGCGGCCCCGATACGGCCGATGCCGACGAGCCGATGGCGGAAACGGTGGAGTTCCCGCCGCGGCTGAGGACCGTGCAGTTGAAGAATTCGGATGAAAAGGCCATGATGGAAGGGTCCGCGATGGAGCGGTCCGAAATTCAGCTGGGATGTGTAAATGACCACGCGGAAGCGAAAAGCGCCTAAGGGGCGACGGACAGCGAAGGAGCAAAGCCTTCCGTCCCGCATCCTTGCGGGCACGGGCTCCGCTGTGCTTTACGGCGCGACCGGTTCCGCACGCGGTATCGGCGGCGCCATCGTCCGCAATCCCAAGGCCACTCTTTACGCCACGACCTTCATCGTTGCTTTCTCCTTCGTTGCAGCCAATGCGCTCTGGTATCAGCCGGGTGGCCATCCGGCCCCGTTCCTTGCCACGCGTGATGCTCACGATCCGAACGCGATTGCCGGTTATCGCCAGTTTCGCCAGGCCGATCCCGCGGACGTGACCACTTTCCGGATCGAGCGCGCGCCGGCAGGCGGGCAGACTGCGCCTGAAAGATCCGCCGCCCGCCCGCCTGCTTCCCTACAGACGGTGGCCTCACCCGCGACACAGCCCGTGACGACGGCACCCGTGGAAGCACCCGCTGACGACATCCGTTCGATCATCGCAGGCCAGACGCCGGCGGCGCAGTCCGCGCCCGGCACGACGACGGATGCGGTGCTGGTTGCAGGCATCCAGCGCGAGCTTGCGCGCCGTGGTATCTATCAGGGCACCGATGACGGCCTGATGGGTCCGCGCACCGAAAGCGCCATTCTCTTCTTCGAGGAAGCCTCCGGCCTTCCGCAGCGCGGCAAAGCCACGCCGGAACTTCTGGTCGTTCTTCAATCGCAGTCCGGAAGTCGGAGCCAAGCACAGGCCACGGCCGCGCCGCTGCCGATCCCGCGCCAGGCTCCAAGAGCGGATGCATCCAGAGCCGAGGCGCCGAAGGCTGAGGCGCAAAGAACTGCGGCTCGACCCGCGACCCAGCCTGTCGTCCAGCAGATAAAGGCTCCGGCCCGCAACGAAGATCCGGTCACGGCTGCAATCCGCTCCTCCGAGCGTCAGCCGGGCATGATGCCGCCGGCCGAAATTCCGGGCGCGCGCCGGGCCGCTGCTGCGCCCGTACAGACCGCCGCCAGACGATCCGATCCACTGCCCGCCTCGCAGATGGTGCTGCAGATCCAGAAGGGCCTGTCGAACATTGCCTATACCGATGTCGAGATCGACGGCGTCGCCGGCACTCAGACCAAGGCTGCCATCCGCCGTTTCCAGAAACACTACCGCCTGCCAGAAACCGGCGAGCCCGACGAGGTCGTGCTGCAGAAGCTGAAGGCGATCGGCGCGCTGTAGGGGAGGGGAAATCGAAATCGGCAAAGATCTTTTTGTCGTGCCCACGCCGCAGCGAAAGCCCGCCCAGGATCGTATAATACAAATTACCGCGGCGGATCAGTCGCACAGGAGCTTTGAAGAAAATAGGATAGAAGAGGGATTGTAGCCATGGCGCTGCACGATCCGCTATCGATACGCACTGGATGGCATGAGCATTTTCATTTGGCGCGGACATTGTTGAATGAAACTGAAGCCGAAATCCTTAGATCAAGATCCATGAGCAATTTGAATACATCGGTGTTACAGACCGAAAAACGTTGCATTTTCTGCGGCAACAAGCCCAACGATAAGAACCGGGAACATGTCATTCCGCGCTGGCTGATTTCTCTCACGGGAGACCCGAAGCGTGAATGGCATCTGGGCTTCAGAATGGATCGGCCGGACAAACCCGAACGCCGATATGCGGCTGACCAATATGTTTTCCCCGCCTGCGAAAGCTGTAATTCCCGTTACTCCGCCCTCGAAGACCGGGCGAAGAGCCACGTCGAAAAGCTCCTGAATGATCAGCTTCTCACCGCGCAGGAATGGGATGACTTGATGGACTGGTTCGACAAAGTCCGGATCGGCCTGTGGATCGGCAATATGACCCTCAACAAGGATTGGCATATTCCCAATCCGAATTTCTACATCGATCAGCGCATTGCCAAAAGAGATCGCTGCCTGCTGGTATATCAACATCCGGATCCAGAGAACATCGGATTGAATTTCATCGGCACAATGGATCCTGTATTCTACTATCTTCCATCTGTATTCATGCTGGTTACCAACAGCCTGATTTTCATAAACGTGTCCTACGAATTCATGCTCTCGGAGCAAATGGGCTTTCCATACCCGAGAAAGACGGGGTTCGGCGAAGGCGAACATGCTCGACAGAAATATGTCGAAGATTTCGCAGCGACCTACAATGCGTGTGCGCCATTCCTGCGGTTCAACCTTTTTCCGCCGAAGATGGCCGCTTATCAAGCCATGCTGCTCGAAGCCGGCTTCGATGACGAAGTGTATGCCTCGTTGGTTGCGAATGACTACATTAAAAGCAAACACCTCCCTGGCGAACCGATAAAGTCGCAGATTTGCACCTTATATGACGGTAAGCCGCAATTTTTGCAGCCCGATGAAGTTCTGGGTTCAGCCAATGGACAAGCGCCCGCTTATGTTGAGCTTTTGAAGCACTGCGTCCGGCTCTTGGAATTTCGACACAGCCTTCTCGACCATCTGCTGGGCGCACAGCTCGGTGATCGAAATCTCTTCAAGACGTTGAAGAGATATAACAACGAAGCAATCAGGAAGGTGCAGCAGTAAGTCGGCTACAGAGGAAAACCTTGCCCCTCATTTGCCTCCGCCCCCAATCCATCCTATTCACTTCCCATGCGTCTCCGTTCCGATATCTATGTCTCCGCTCTCATCCGCCGCGTCTTCGGTCTCGGCGGTTTTGCGGCTGTCGAGCACAAGGGGGCGGACGCGGCGGGGGCGATTTTTATCCGGCAGCGGTTTCGCGACGGGCTGGAGAGCCTCTATGCTCCGGCACCGCAGAACTTCTTTTCAAGTGAGGATGACGGCAGCCGTAAGTTCGAGATGCGGCTTGAGCGTGCCGAGCCGGATCTCATGCGCGAGGCGCTCGACAGGGAACTGCGCTTCGATCCCGATCTGTGGCTGGTCGAGCTGGAGATCGACGACATCGGCGATCTCTTCCCGGTGGTAAAGCCGGATCCCTGATCCTCAGCGGATACTGAAACCGGAGGCGCTTCTGCGCAGCGTGGCCGAGGTCCGCACAGACCTCTCCTCGATAAAGGCGTCGGCTTGCGTTGTGTCGGTATCTGCGCCGGAAAACAGTCTGGAAGCAGCCTGGTCCGCACCATAGGTGTAACGATCGGCCCTGCGCCAGGCTTCCACACGCGCATTGCACTCTTCTTCGTCCAGTGACTGCCACAGGCTTTCTGCCTCCGACAGGCCATCCGTCGCTTCCGCCAGATGGCCGTAGAGGCGGGTAAGGATATAGGTCGCGTCCGCCGATTGCATGCCGAGGCTCTTCAGCACGGTGGCAAGCTGGCGGCCGGAGAGATCGAGCAGGACACGTTCGGCCAGCCAGCGGCTGGTCGTCAGGATGTCCGAAAGCGCGGTGACGAGAAAGGTCGCTTCACGGTTGCGAGCAAACCGCACCAGAAGCGCTTCCTGCACTTCCGAAAGGCTGCGCAGGCCGAGACGATCGCCTTCGACCCGTTCCACATGGCCGGCAAGCAGCTTGATCCGGCGGCGCAGATCTTCTTCACGCGCACGTTTGTCGGTATCGATGGACGTGTCGACTTCCGCCCTCGGCATCTCCACGGGCGCCGAACCGGGATAGGGCTCGGCTGTGGCGCTTCTGGCCTGCCGGGAAATATCGGGACGCAGGCCTACCAGTGCATCGATGACTGTCGGAGAGAGCGCGGCACGGCTCACGATAGCGCGCGCATGCTCGGTGCCCTGGCAGCGGGCGATGGTGACCAGCGCCTCGTCGGAGAGGCAGGTCGATGTCATCAGGAACGGGGCTGCGACGGCGATCGGCTGGCTGCCGAGAAAGAAGGCGACGGCGGCAGGGACGTTGGGAGATTGCGCAAGGGCGGCGACCGCCTGCCGGCGCGCCTCGTCGGATGAAGCGGAAAAGATCGGCATGAAGAGTTCGGCGAACTGCCGCAGCTCCGAACGCGTCGGATGGGACAGCGCTTCAAAGCTCGTCACCGTTGCCATTAGCACGACGTCCTTCCTGCGCAGCGCCTGCGGTCTCTCAAGGTCTCGAAACTCACTCGTCACGGGCAAACTCTTCGAACGCAATACAAACAGAGGTGCCGACAAACGCGTTTGGCCGCCGCAGGGCAGCCGACACGTCATCTACCTTACCTTGGAAACTCCCGGTGGGCGGGCAGTATCAGCCGGCGTTTCCGCCGGTTTCGTCACCCGCTCAAGGTCGATTTGATGCTAGGCTCAATAGGGTTAATGTCTGGTGAAGACGGCTCGTTTTGGGACATCCTGTCCACAGCCGATATGCTGGCCAGCGACAGGTCCGCATCCCGCCAGCTGGCCTCGGTCGCTGCGCCGTTCGCGGATAAATAGAGAAATCTGAATTCTGTGGCCCTGATAATGAACCAAATCTGCAACACCGCGTTAATGATCCGATCTTGAAAGCGGATTTCCAGCGGGCGCTACTTTAGCGTTAATATCTCGTTAACCGTCTTATGGCTGAATTTCAGCAATGACCGGCAATAAAGCCGGAAAGGGCAGTAGACTTGATTGTTGCTGCAGCTGCTGGTTCAGGCGGAACGGGCAGGTGAAATGTCGCAGCGTCTGGCAAAAAGACGCTTTGACGAGAAAGACGCGGATGTCCGTGAACCCTTCGGGGCAGGCACGGGCGCGTCGGCCCAGTTGGGCAGGATGAAATAGAGCCGCCTTCATCCCTCTCGATCCCTTGATTGGAGACGAGCATGGCAGAGATAGTGGTAATGAATCTATGGCGTGATCGGAAAGGCCGAAAGGTTTCGAGCCCGACGGATGCTTCCAACCTTGCTCTTGCGGGTGAGATCGTGATGTTCACCGGCGTGCGTTACGAACGCTTTGACGATCGCATGGACCGCAAGGCCGAAAATCACGCTGTCCGTATCGAACAGAAGTGAATTCAAAAACCTGATCTTGTGAGATGCTGAGGAATGCTGCGCAAAGACGCACGGCGGCATTGGTTTCAAGGCACGCGAGGAATACGGTGACCCCAGACGTCGCGAGCGGATCCGGGCGATCGAGACGCGCTTAGAACTGGACCCTGGTTCTCCACTGGAATGGAGCACAGGTCGCCTGATCGAGAAATTTCGATATGACCGGAACGACGCTTTTATGCGTCACGAAACTTCTCAAGACCGCATAGCCCTCCGTCTGCTGCGCCTCGACCAGCACGGTCTGTGAAAAGCCTCTCGGCAGGCTCTTTCGAAGAGCGGCAAGTTGTGCCGGCGTTCCCACGACTACATCCAGAACATGATCTGCCGATGTGCGGTCGTTGATCGAGAATATCTCGTCGGACGAAGCATCGAACACGCCGAGCGACCAGAACGGAACACCGCTGTTCGGCGCCGTCAGTCTCACCGGTGTTTCGCTTATGTCGAATGAACAGACCGACATCTCAATCATCGGGTCTTCTTTGGAAAGCCCGGCGCGGTCCGGCTGCTCGCCGAGACGATAGAAGCGGTGGCTCTCTCCCTCGGCGATGATGCGCGTATAGGCGTCCCGCTGGGAAAACTGTGGCAGCGAAAAGACGATGATCAGGTGCAGCAGGGCTGCACCCACAAGCCCGGTGAAGATCGCAAACAGAATCTTCAGCCACAGGAAGTCGCGTCGCAGCGAAAGGAAACTGAACAGCCTAGACATTGCCGCATCCGATCCTGCGGATGGCCGGCATGGAAAGGTCGATCAGGCCGGAGCTTCCAGCCGCCGGCGTATCGAGCAGGGTCAGTGTCAGGCGAAACTGGCCTTGCTGAGGGCTTGCCAGCCAGTTGCCGGGGCGGGCGCGCGAGGCGATCGTGATGTCGAGAGAACCATCCGGTTGTCGCCCCACCATGCGGGAATTGAGCGAAGAGGGCAGGTCCGCATCCGCAGCCGGTGGACGGCCGTCCGGTCCTGTTGCAAACAGCGTCCAGAAGCGCGCGGTCGGCGTCTGTCCGGTCAACTGATAGGTGCAGCTTCCGGAAAGTCTTGCGCCGCTGTCATCGGTCGTTGCCGTGAAGCTCAATCCTTCCGCCGTGGCATAAAGAAGCTTGCCTGCATTGGCGCGGTGAGACTTGGCATAAGGATCCGCATCCGCCGTCTGCGCCTCCGGGAAGGCTTCCCAGGAGCCGAGCTTGATCGCGCCGAAACCGATCGTGGCATCGAGCGCCAGCCGGGTCGACCAGATCCCGCCTCCGAAGGCGATGGCAAGCGCGATTGCGACGAGAAAGGGAACACGGAACACGAGCAGTCTGGGTCCTCGGCAGAACGGTGCAGGGAGGATTAGCATTGATTCTTTTGTGGGGAAATGCCGAGATGCCATTCCGTTGTGGGGAGCGTAAGTCCTCTCACGGTATCGAATTCGTCACCACCGGGCTTACGGTCGCCGTACCCTTGCGCAGATCGCTGGCGGAACCCTGTCGCAGGCCTGCTGCGGGTCTCGTGGCTTCGGCAACCTTTTCGACACCCGCGACCAGCGGCGGTGCGGCCTTCAGCGCCTGTGCCAGTTGCTTCAGAACGCGGGTCGATTCACCCGAGAGCGAACGCGGGCGCGTCAACGCCATCAGTGCCGGATCCTCTTGGCGTTGCTCGGCCGGCGTATCGCCCTTTTTGTGGTTCCCCGTCGGAAGCGGATTTTCGATGCCGGGAATGGGTCTGAGTTCAATGCCCTGATGCGCATAGTCCATCAGCTTCTTGAACGTCATCGCCGGCAGTGCGCCGCCGGTCATGTTGTTCATCGAGGTGAAGTCGTCATTGCCGAACCAGACGGCAGTCGTGTAATTCCCGGTAAAGCCGATGAACCAGGCGTCGCGATAGCTCTGCGACGTACCGGTCTTGCCGCCGGTGACAATGCCGCCGTCAAGCGCTGCACGCCGCGCCGTGCCGATCACCGGGATCTGCGTCAGGATGCGGTTCATCGACGACATTGCCTTTTCCGAAAGCACGCGGTTGGCAGGCATCTCGTCACGGTTGAAGTCGTAGAGAACCTCACCGCCATAACCCAGAACCTGTTCGATCCCGTGGCGACGCGATTGCATGCCGCCTGCCGGCATCACGGCATAGGCGGTCGCCTGGTCGAGCACGGTCACTTCCGAGGTGCCGAGCGGAATGGTCTTGTCCATGCGCAGCGGCGTCTCGACGCCCATTGCCTTTGCCGTTTCGACGATCACCTTGGTGCCGAGCACATCCTTGGCAAGCCGCACGGGCACGGTGTTGAGCGATTGCGACATGGCGGTCAAAAGCGATACGCGGCCCTTGTAGGAGCGGGCATAATTCTGCGGTGACCAGCCGCGCCAGGTGATCGGCGCGTCGGAAATCATCGTTTCCGGCGTCATGCCGTGTTCCATCGCGGCCGAATAGGTGAACAGCTTGAACGACGAACCTGGCTGGCGCAGTGCCTTGGTGGCACGGTTGAACTGGCTCTCGCCATAATCCCGACCGCCGACCATGGCGCGAACGGCACCGCCATTCTCGATCATCGCCATGGCGCCCTGCTTGACCTTGTAGCCCTCGCCGAACTCGCGCAGGCTGGATTCCATTGCCGCGTCGGCTGCCTGCTGCAGGCCCATATCGACAGTGGTGCGAACCACGACCGAATGTTCCTTGATCTTGCCTTCCTTGGCCAGCCGCTGCACCTCATCGAAGGCCCAGTCGAGGAAATAGTCGGGAGATTTCACGTCGGCGCGGTCGATAGCGGTTGCCGGGTTGCGCCGCGCGCCGATCACCTGGCCTTCCGACATAAGCCCGCTCTGCACCAGATTGGACAACACGTCGTTGGCGCGGGCGCGCGCTGCCGGCAGGTTGACATGCGGCGCGTATTTCGCCGGCGCCTTGAACAGACCGGCCAGCATTGCGCTTTCCGCCAGGCTGACATCGGTGATCTTCTTGCCGAAATAGAATTGCGAAGCCGCCGCCGCCCCGAACGTGCCGCCGCCCATATAGGCGCGGTCGAGATAAAGCGAGAGAATCTCCTTCTTCGACAGGTTGGCCTCCAGCCATACCGCCAGAAAGGCTTCCTTGATCTTGCGCTCGATCGAACGCTCGTTGGTCAGGAACAGGTTTTTCGCCAGCTGCTGGGTCAGCGTCGAGCCGCCCTGCACGACGCCGCCCGCCTTGGCATTTTCCGTCAGTGCCCGGCCAAGCCCGATGAAGTCGATGCCGTAATGGTCGAAGAAACGTCGGTCTTCGGTTGCCAGAACCGCCTTGATCAGGTGATCCGGCAATTCGTCGATCGGCACCGAGTCTTCATGGATAATGCCGCGATGGCCAACCACATTGCCGTAACGATCAAGAAAGGTGACGGCAAAATCGCCGCGGTTCTTCCAGTCTTCCTTGGTCTCTTCGAAGGCGGGAAGTGCCAGCGCCAGAAGCACGACGAAGCCTGCCGTGCCAAGCGTCATGGCCTCGCCGGCCACCTCGAAGGCGAGCTTTTTCCAGCCGCGCACGCGAAAACGACGGAAGAATATGGTGATCTCTTCCCAGGCCTCGGCGAGTTTGAAGCCAAGGTTCCAGACGGTGGAATCGATCCAACTGTCGACACGCAGCAGGATGTGGCGCTTCTTGCGCGGCCGGCCCTCGGGTGCTTTGGGTTCGTCCTGCAATCTTTCCTCCCGTCCGCAATGCCATTATTTTAGCTTTTGCGTTTGGCTTGACGTAGCCCCTGACAACGATCAAGAGCATAAGCTGGCCACGGTTAATCAGCATTAGCTGACAATTGGTTGATGCGCGATTGTAAAATCGCAACGTGAAAAGGGCGGCCGACACGAATTGTATCCGACTGCCGCAAAAGTGATGATGAACGACGTACCTTTCTGGAAACTGAAGTCCCTCGACGAGCTGACGCCGGGCGAATGGGAAAGCCTGTGCGATGGCTGCGGCCTCTGTTGTCTCAACAAGCTGGAGGATTGGGACACCGGTGATGTGGTCTTCACCTCGGTCGCCTGTCGCCTGCTGGACGGCACGACCTGTCGCTGCAGCGACTATCCCAACCGCCAGAAAACCGTACCCGACTGCATCCAGCTGACACCGCAGGAAGTGCGCGAGATCCACTGGCTGCCGCCGACCTGCGGTTATCGCCTGGTTCGCGATGGCGAGGATCTGTACTGGTGGCATCCGCTTGTCTCGGGCGATCCGGAGACCGTACATCAGGCGGGAATTTCGGCGCGCGGACGCACGGTCAGCGAGGTCGAAGTCGACGTGGACGATTTCGAAGACTATGTCGTCAGCTGGCCGCTGCATGTGGGAGGTGAGCGTGGGTGATAAGCGTTAAACCGAGATAAAGCGCAGGTTTCGGTCGCTGGCGTACGATACCGTACCAAGCATTTTGACTGTTTAGGCCGATCTTCTTCTATGTTGTTCGACGCATATATAGTCTATGGATGGGCTGATATATATCGTTGCAACTGTCGAAAATCGTGATTTCACTTGATGAATGCGCAAAGCACCCTGGCAGATCGCCTTTACGAGGCAGCCCTTGTCCCCGAACTCTGGACGGAGACTTGCGAGCAGCTTGCGCTTGAGGCGGGGTCGTCCACCGCGGCCATCTTCACCTTCGATGCCGAGGGCACTCACCGCTACGTCGCCACGCCCAATATTGTCGATGTCTATGAGCGCTTTTCCAGGAGCGAGCTTCGTTTCCAGAACATACGGCCCAAAAGGGCGATGGAAAAATTCCCGTTCTCCTTCTGCCGCGATATCGATGTCTTCACCGCGGAAGAGCTGGAGCAGGATGTCATCCTGAAGGAATTCATCCAGCCGGCCGGCATGCAGTGGGAGGCCGGCTACGGCTTTCAGGAGCCGACCGGGCACACGATCATCATCGCGCTGATGAAGGCCACCGGTCACGATAATTTCTCTAATGAGGACATAGCCCGGCTGAATGCGCTGAAGCCGGATCTGGCGCGCGCCGCCTACATGTCGTCGCGGCTTGCCTTCACCGAAGCGCGATCGATGACCGACACCCTCTCCATGCTTGGCCTCCCCGCAGCCGTGATCGGCGATGGTGGCCAGGTGATCCTGATGAATGAAGAACTTGAGGCGCTGGCTCCGCGCATCCGCTCCGGTGCAGGCGACAGGCTGGTCCTAGAAGGGGCGGGCGCCCGTGCTCTTCTCGATGAGGCGATCGAGCGCTACAAGGCGCAGGCCGTCCCGGCGGTACAGTCGGTGCCGATGATCTCTCGTGATGAACTGCCGCCGCTGATCCTGCATCTGTTGCCGATCCGCCGCGCCGCACGCGACATCTTTTCGCGCTCCATGGCCGTGCTGGCCGTGACCCAGGTGGGGCAGGTGGGACCGCCGGACATGCGGGTTCTCTGCGGCCTCTTCGATCTGACGCCCGCCGAAGCCAAGGTGGCGCGCGGCATCGCCATGGCCCAGACACCGGAAATGGTCGCAGCCTCGCTCAATATCTCGTTGGAGACGGCGCGCTCGCACCTGAAGCGGATCATGCAGAAAACCGGCACGACCCGACAGGCCGAACTCGTGCTTCTTCTCTCCGGCCTCAACGCACCGGGCATGGGGCAGGGCGGGCGGTAGGGCGCGATCCTGCCCATGCGTTTTTGTCGCGGCAGAATTATTTCGTCCTGTCCTTGACCTTCCCATGATGGGAAGCCTTACATGCGGATGCGAAAGGATCGCATCTCATGAACCAGCACGTTGGACACCACACTTCCGGCCCCCTCGAGCCGCTGACCATTCCCGTCGAAGGCATGACCTGCGCCTCCTGCGTGCGCCGCGTCGAAACCGGCGCTGCCAAGCTGCCGGGCGTGAAGACGAGCGCGGTCAATTTCGCGACGAAGAAACTCACCGTCGAGACCGGCGAGGGGTTCGATCCGCAGGCGCTGGAAAAGGCGATCCACAAGCTCGGATATGAGGTGCCCGCCGGCGCGATGGAACATGCGCTGCGCGAGGCGGGATGGCTGGTGGATGCTGATGTGCCTGAGGTTGCCCCTCACCCTAACCCTCTCCCCGCAGGCGGGGAGAGGGGACGTGGCTCACAAAAGGTTGCGATGGGCGAAAAGGGCGCGGCATATCCCTTCTCCCCGTCAGAACGGGGAGAAGGTGGCGGTAGCCGGATGAGGGGCAGCGCCGACACCAGCGAGCATGCTCATCATCATGCATCCCACTCAGTCTCCCACGATCACCCCCACACCCACCACGGCGAAGAGACGGCCCTGAAGCGCGATCTGGCGATCGCCTTCATCTTCACCCTGCCGCTGTTCATCCTGGAAATGACCGGCCATGCCTACGCGCCGTTCCACCACTGGCTGATGGGCGCCGTCGACACCCGGAATCTCCATTATCTGTACTTCGTGCTGGCCACTGCGGTGATCTTCTGGCCCGGCCTGCGCTTCTTCAAAAAAGGCCTGCCTGCGCTTTTCCGGGGTCACCCGGAAATGAATTCGTTGGTCGCGGTCGGCGTGGCCGCCGCTTACGGCTATTCGCTGGTCACCACATTCGCACCCGGTCTGCTGCCCGAAACTGCCCGCTACGTCTATTACGAAGCCGCAACCGTCATCGTCACGCTGATCCTGTTCGGCCGTCTGATGGAGGCCCGCGCCACCGGCCGCACCGGTGCCGCGATCGAAAAGCTCGCAGGTCTGCAGGCTAAAACCGCTCGCGTCGAACGCGACGGCCACGAGATCGATATGCCCACGGCAGAAGTCGTTCCGGGCGATATCGTCGTCATCCGACCGGGCGAACGTATCCCCGTCGATGGCACGGTGCTCGACGGCCAGTCCAATATCGATGAATCGATGATTTCCGGCGAGCCGATCCCGGTGTCGAAATCCGTGGGCGCCACCGTCATCGGCGGCACGGTCAACACGACGGGTACATTGCGCTTCACCGCCGAAAAGGTCGGTCGCGACACGATGCTCGCCGGCATCATCCGCATGGTGGAACAGGCGCAAGGTGCAAAACTGCCGATCCAGGCGCTGGTCGACCGGGTGACCGCCTGGTTCGTACCGGCCGTTCTCGTTCTTGCCCTCATCACCTTCGCCCTCTGGTACATCCTCGGGCCGGAGCCGAAGATCACCCATGCGCTGATTGCGGCGGTCGCCGTGCTCATCATTGCCTGCCCCTGCGCCATGGGGCTTGCCGTGCCGGTCTCGATCGTCGTTGGCGGCGGCCGGGCCGCCGAGCTTGGCGTTCTCTTTCGCAAGGGCGATGCGCTGCAGGGTCTGCAGGATGTATCGGCCGTCGTCGTCGACAAGACCGGCACCATCACCAGGGGCCGGCCGGAACTCACCGATTTCATCGTCGCCGAAGGTTTCGATGAAGCCGAGGTTCTGGCGCTGGTCGCCGCCGTCGAGGCCCGCTCCGAACACCCGATTGCCGATGCCATCGTCAAGGCCGCAAAGACGAGGGGGCTTGAAGCTGCAAGCGCCGAAGAATTTTCGTCCGTCACCTCCTACGGCATCCGCGCCAAGGTCGGCGGCCGCGAGGTCGCAGTCGGCGCCGACCGCTACATGCAAAAACTCGGCGCTTCGGTTGAAATCTTTGCCGATGCTGCGAAACGTCTTGGCGACGAGGGCAAGACCCCGCTTTATGCCGCCGTCGATGCAAAGCTCGCCGCCATCATCGCCGTCGCCGACCCGCTGAAGCCGTCGAGCGTCGACGCCATCCGCGCCCTGAAGGCAATGGGCATCGAGGTCGTCATGGTCACCGGCGACAACCGACGCACGGCGGAAGCCATCGCCCGGCAGGTCGGAATCGGCAGGGTGGTCGCCGAGGTGCTGCCCGAGGGCAAGGTCGAGGCGGTGCATGCGCTGCGGGCCGACGGGCGAAAACTCGCCTTTGTCGGCGACGGCATCAATGACGCACCCGCACTGGCCGAGGCCGATATCGGCATTGCCATCGGCACCGGCACGGATGTGGCGATCGAAAGCGCCGATGTCGTTCTGGTCGGCGGTGAACTTACCGGCGTCGTCTCGGCAATCGCCGTCAGCCGCGCGACGATGAAAAACATCCGCCAGAACCTGTTCTGGGCCTTCGGCTACAATGTGGCGCTCATCCCTGTTGCCGCAGGCGCGCTCTATCCGGCCTTCGGCTTGACATTGTCGCCGATGATCGGTGCCGGCGCCATGGCGCTGTCTAGTGTTTTCGTGCTCGGCAATGCGCTGCGGCTGAAAACCTTCAGGGCGGAGGATGCCGCATGAATATCGGTGAAGCATCGAGCGCATCCGGCGTCTCGGCCAAGATGATCCGTTATTACGAGCAGATCGGCCTGATCGCACCGAAGGGGCGCACGGAAAGCAATTACCGGGTCTATGGCGCCGAAGAGGTGCATGTGCTGCGCTTCATCAAGCGGGCGCGCTCGCTCGGTTTTTCGCTGGAAGAGACCGAGACGCTTCTAAAGCTCTGGCAGGACAAGAGCCGCACGAGCGCCAGCGTCAAGGAAGTCGCCACGACCCATATCAACGACCTCGAACGCCGTATCGCCGAAATGCAAGGCATGGTGAAGACGCTGAAACATCTTTCCCATTGCTGCGGCGGCGACCACCGGCCGGATTGCCCGATCCTCGATGATCTAGCGGGCGAGAGCCCTGCCAAGGGCGAAAGCGTCGCATAGCCAAACACCATATCGAACACGCATAACCAAACCAGCTACCAAGGAGTTTTTCAGATGACCGCCATATTCACCGTAGCCGACATGACCTGCGGCCATTGCGAAAAGACTGTCCGCGCTGCTCTTTCCGAAGCCCTGCCGGGCGCTGCCGTCACCATCGACCTGCCGTCCCACAAGGCCACGGTAGAGGGCGACCGGGCAAAGGCCGAAGAAGCAATTCGCGAGGCTGGCTACACGCCGGAAACCGCAGCCGCCTGAGCGGCTCGAAATTGGGGACGGGACCATGAGGCAACGGATCATCGTATGTCCGTTGATCGAAAATGACGGCGCCTATCTGCTCTGCAAGATGCCCTCCGACCGGGGTGTGTTTCCGGGCCAATGGGCGCTTTCCGGCGGTGGAATGGAAGCCGGAGAAAAGATCGAGGAGGCGCTGCGGCGTGAGATCCGCGAGGAATTGGGGGAGGGACTGACGATTGCGGAAGTCACACCCTGGACTTTTCGCGATGACGTCAGGACCAAGACCTATCCGGACGGATCGACGGAGGAGATCTACATGATCTATCTCATCTTCGACTGCCGCGCAGAAAATCGCGACATCACCATCAATGACGAGTTCGAAGACTACGCCTGGGTGCAGCCCGGCAAGTTCGAAGCCTATGACCTGAACGCGGCGACGCGGGTGACGTTAAGGGCGAAGGGTTTGCTGTCGGATTGATATGTGTTTTGGCCGGTCCATGTGCACTTTGTTTGCGAATGAATAGCTGATTGGCCGGTCTGCCCGCTGCCGTCCACAATCACGGGATCCAAGAGATGTTGAGGTTCAAAGCCGAGTGGGAACGTTTTCATGGTAACACGCCCCCTATAGCCTTTATGCTGAGGGACGTTGCAGGAAAGCCATGGGTTCGTTTTCACGCATTGCCCGGCTCCGTCCGATACGCCAAAACCAGGCAAGAGCAGGACGAGATCCGGCGAAGAGCGGCTGTATTGGCAAACGAAACGCTCGAGGAGGGCTGCGATTGCTGGCTGGTTCAGTCTTGGCGTGAAGAGGATTCTAAACCCTCAAACAGCGTTTCCGATTGCGAAATCCGGTACCGTGAAGATGGCGACGAATTTCAATGGGTAAGCTCGGCATCCCGCGTCCGATGGCACGAAGACGCATTTGGCGATCTTCTGGGAGACATTGCGGAAGATCGCACCGGGCCAACGCTCTGGTTTGATGGCAAGACAGGAAGGGTCTTTGCACCTTACGATGGCGGGTTCGATCTTTTTCTGACTTCGGTGGAAGAGGTCCGCGAGTTTGAGAAGCGACATGAGGGGTGGCTATCTTCCCATCCGTCCGGCCTCTAAGAATACCTCGTCGTCGTTATTCCCACTCATCCCCAAAGAGCCTCGCCATCATGCTCACCTACCGCCCGGCGGTCCCGTCCGACGCTCAGATGATCATCGACCTGCACGTGTCGATGAGCCAGAGCGTCTACGCGCATATCCTGCCGCAAGCCTATCTGAAGGAGGTTCTTCCGGCTGAAAAGCAGGAGCTTTGGCAAACGCGATGCGCCGAGCTGCCATCTCCCGATCACCTCGTCATCATTGCCTGCAACCGGGCGGAAATCGCGGGTTTCTGCTGCTTCGTCTTCAATGAGGAAACCGAATTCGGCACCTATCTGCACAATCTCTACGTATCGCCGTTTTTCCAGGGAAAGGGCGTAGCGAAAACGATTCTCCGCGAGGCACTCTCCAGCTTCGAGAATTCGCGAAAAGACCTGCCGGTCCATCTTGTCGCCTTCGCGAAAAATATCCCGGCGACAGCCGTCTATGACCGGCTTGGCGGTTTGGTGATCGAAAGGCGGGAGGTCACACGGGCGGGCAATCCGGGCGTGGAACTGGTGCGCTATCAATGGCCCACAGCGCACGACCTTCTGGAAAAGCTTGCGGCTTGAATGATGTCGTCGGCCCATAACCGACGCATTCCGGTGCCAGACAGCCCGCCACCGAAATCCATGCAGGGAGAACCATCCGATGAACGATAGCTGTCCCGTCCTGACCCCGGTAGAGAGGCAATATATGGAGATCGACGAGAAGGCCCGGCATGCCATGATGGCCAGGATTTACAAGGCGATCGAGGATGCGACAGCGCAGGCGGCCGAAGAACTGAAATCGACCGAATGGACGGACGCGCCGCCGGCCTACGAATATTTCGTCTCGGTCGCCCACCAGAAGCTCTTCGTCCACCTCTGCGGCGGTGATCCCGAAACCTTTCAGGGCGGCGATCCCGAACTGGCCGCCCATATCCTGAAGAACGGCCAGAACATCGTCGATCATTATTTTATCGGCGCAAAAGCGGACCCCGGTGCAGATAAATCTCCGGCCTGAAGAAGCGGCCGCAGGTGGATATCAACGCCCCTGCATCACCCTTATCATGTTGGGAGTGGGCGTGCTCCAGACAGACTTCACATCTTCATAGGTGATGCGGCCGCTCGCCAATCCGCCGTGCAACCTGTTGCAGAATGTCGATTTCGCCTGCTTTTCCCGCACGTTCATCAGCTTGGCCAGGTTTTCGGTTTTTTCCGAAGACCAGTGTTTCGTCGTGCAATCGGCGATGACCTGCGCACGCACCTTGGGGCTGCCTTCAAGTGTCGTCTGCAGCGCATCATATTGAGCGCGTGTTGGCGCACAGGCACTTAAGGCAGCAACCAGCGATATTGTTGTCAAGATATTGATAAATCTCATTATATCCCTCGATTCTATAGATCGTGCGATAATCCTTCAAGCGAACGGCCGCAACATCGCCGATCACTATTTTATCGGAAAAAATCAAACCTGCTGTCGGATCGGCGATCAGCCCTACGTCTTCAATGCGAGATGGACCTGCGATCCGCCCGAAGAGGAAGAGCCGGACGCAACAGCAACGGGAGGCCTGCCATGAACAAGAACACAATCTGCCTTTGGTACAACAAGGATGCCGAGGACGCGGCGCGGTTCTACGCCGAGACGTTTCCCGACAGCGAAGTCGGCGCGGTGATCCGCGCTCCCGGTGACTATCCGGATGGCGTCGAGGGCGATGTTCTGGTCGTCGAATTCACCGTCGCCGGTGTCGCCTGTGTGGGCTTAAATGGCGGCCCCCACTTCAAGCACAATGAATCCTTCTCCTTCCAGATTTCCACCGAGAACCAGGAAGAGACCGACCGCTACTGGAACGCCATCGTCGGAAATGGCGGCGAGGAAAGCGAATGCGGTTGGTGCCGGGATCGCTGGGGCATTTCCTGGCAGATCACGCCGCGCACGTTGATGGAGGCGCTTAAAGTTGGCGGCGCAGAGGCCAAACGTGCTTTCGACGTGATGATGACGATGAAAAAGATCGACGTTGCCGCAATCGATGCTGCGCGCCGGGGTTGAGGCAGGTCTCTGTCGGCTCTGGCCCTGATTGCCGCAGGACAATATGACGTCCTGCTTTAATATCCCTTGCAATCAGGTTGGCCCGAGGAGTATGGAGCGCCCATTCCAACAGGTATCGAGACGATCCCGGTATGGCTCGGGGTCTTTTTCCCGGCTTGTTCCCGGTCGCCATCGAAAATGGCGTCGCGGAGCGCCGAAAGATCATGAAAGCAACAACGGCTTATGCCGTCGGCGGCAACGCCATTCTGGCCGGCATTCTTCTGATGTTGCTCGGCGACCTGATGTTCGCCCTGAACGATGCCATGGGCAAATGGCTTGTCGCCAGTTTTTCCGTCGGCCAGGTCCTGCTGCTACGTTCGCTCGGTGCCTTTCTGGTTCTGGGGCCGCTTTTGGCCCGCAGTTCGACAACCTCGCTTTTCAAGGTCGAAAAACCGGGCCTGCAGTTTGCCCGTGTGGTGATGGCAACTGCCGATACCGGCCTGTTCTACGCCGCCGTGGTCTATCTGCCGCTCGCCGACGTGATGACCTTCTACATGGCCGGACCGATCTATGTGGCGGCGATCTCGCATTTCTTCCTCGGAGAACGGATCGGCTGGCGGCGCTGGCTGGCGGTCCTGATCGGATTTATCGGCGTCATCATCGCGCTTCGCCCGTCGGAGGCGATGCTCTCCTGGCCATCGGTCTTCGCCCTGGTCGGTAGCCTCTCCTTCGCCCTGTCGCTTGTGCTTGGGCGCGTGCTGCGCTCGACGCCCGACGTGACGCTGGTGACCTGGCAGACACTCGGCGCCCTTGTTGCAGGCATCTTCTTCAGCGTCGGCAACTGGAGCCCGTTTACCGGCCAAGAGCTTTTCGCACTTCTGTTGCTCGGCGTCGTTTCCTGCTCGGCGCATCTGCTGATCACCCGCTCGCTCAAGCTTGCACCGGCCTCGGTTCTCGCACCGCTGCAATATACGCTGCTTTTATGGGCGATCGTTTTCGGCTGGGCCTTCTTCGGCGATTTCCCCGATGCGCAGACGCTTGTCGGTGCCGCCATCATCGTCATCGCCGGCATGTTCATCTTCCACCGCGCCAAGGTGAAAAAGGTCGAGCCCGTCGTGCCGAACAATTCCAGCCACGGGTGAGGGGTGGTAGCGGTTGCGCGAGATCGGAACATCTCGGCAGTCGCTATTGCCAGAACGGCTTTTTGCCTTCCCGTAAGGCCTCGGATCGGCTGATCCCCAGATCCCGAAGCTGTGTTTCCTCCATCTGGCGCAGCGCGCAACGCTGACGATGGCGGTCCGGCCATGTCCACCAAATGAGCCGGATCATTCTCGCGAGGCATGACATGTGTTCACGCTCCCGATAACAGGATGAAGATGCTATCAAGCGGTGTCATGAAGCAATTCGGCCGGTTGGCAGTTATGCGACTATAGGGCACCATCCAGCGATGCGATAAATGCATCGAATGCGCCGATATCGTAGCGGAGCGAGTTGGTGGTGATGGAGCCAAGCGGAAGTCCGGTTTCCGGCAGTCCCCAGCGCACACGACCCGCCAGTATTTCGCCCATCCGCGTGTACCAGCGCAGAAGCGATGGCTGCAGCTGTACATTGAGATCGAACCGGTCCCGCGATTTTGACCTGTCGCCGTCACGCTGCTGCCGGGCGATGGCGGGATCGATGGCCTTGACGAAATAGGCATCGGCGAAGCCGAGCCGCTTTTCGGCAAATGCCGCGCGGCTCGTCTCGAGTTGCAGCAGCCATTGTGATTCCGGCAGAACGCCGAGCTGAAACATGCCCCAGTTGTAGTGCAGCTTATGCGGGTCGGTGTCGCAGATGGCATGGCCGGTTGCCTCTTCCATGGCAAGCGCATCGCCCCACCGCTTGGCATTCCAGTTCGTCCAGTAACGTGCCGTCGCCAGTCCCGTCTCGGGCTGTTCCCTGCGATCGGCGGGATAACTCTCGCGGATCAGATGGGACTGTGCATGCTCCCGGCACCAGGTGGTTTTTCCCGCGGCGCTGATGCCCTCTATGACGATGATCACTGTGCCCTCCCTTGTGCTTTTCCGGTTCAGCTATCCTTCAGGCGAACCCGCTCGGTCATCTGCGTCATTGATCCGCGCCGTCAGCACATGGTCGCGCCATGCTCCGTTGATCTTGAGATAGTCCCGGGCGAGCCCTTCCACCTCGAAGCCGAGGCGCTTGAGCAGCGCGCCGCTTCTTTCATTCTCGGGAATGTAATTCGCCATCACCCGGTGCAGTCCATAGGTGTTGAACACATGCGAGATCAGCCTGTCTAGCACCTCGAACATCAGGTTCCGGCCCTGCATGTCGCGGTCGATCGAATAACCGAGATGGCAGGCCAGAAATACGCCCCGAATGACGGTGGTGAAATTCGCCACCGCGATAATCTTGCCGCCTGTCTCCAGCCTCACGACATATCGATAGGCAAAACCCTTGAGCGCCTCGGCGGCACAATCCCTTGCCCGGTCCTTCCATGCGTCGGCCGAGTGATAGCCCTCCTCGCGCAACGGTTCCCAAGGGCCGAGATGCTCGGCATTGCGCAGGTAATAGGCGGACAGATCATCCGCATCGTCGGCGCGGACGAGGGTGATGAGCGTTCGTCCCGTTCTTATCTGTTGCATCTTGCTGTCCGCAATTTTGACGCTCCGGATGGCTGGCCTGCGATCTGTGGCGTGTCGTCGCTATCGTGCCTCGCATCCGCCAAGTCAACCTTTCCCCGCGCGGCCGGCGTCTAACGCTCGCTTGGCTGGGGCAATGCACAGGATATCGGCAGCGCCGATATCCGTCTGACCAAGCACCGTAATAGAAGCGCCGCATAGGCTCCGGTGCGCACAAAAAAGCCGCCCGCACAAATCGTGCGGACGGCTTCTCCTCGTGCCTTGACAGGCGGTATTCCTAGAACTTTACACCCACGCCGACCTGGAAGACATGCTGGTTGAAATCGACATCCAGCCCGCCGATATCGCCGTTGCCGTAATCGTTGTAACGGTATTCCAGCCGGCCGAAGATGTTGTCGGTAAAGGCGTGGTCGACGCCCGCGCCGATCGTCCAGCCATGCAGGGTGTCGTCGTCGTTGAAGCCGGCAGGTCCGTTGACCTCGACATTTGTCGCAGTCCAGCCGCCAGCCGCATAAACCAGCGTGCGGTCGAAGGCGTAACCGACACGGCCGCGAACGGAACCGGAGAAGCCGCTCTCGGCATCGAAGCCGGCGCCGATGTCTTCGTTGTTCCAGTCGTAGTTCACGTCACCTTCGATACCGGCAACGAAACCGTTGGAGAACTGCCAATTATAGCCGGTAAACGCGCCGAGACGCCAGCCGTCGAAATTGTCCGAGCCGACGCCTTCGAGATCGCCATCACCCCAGCCGTAACCGGTATGAGCGCCAAGATAGAAGCCTTCCCAGGTAAACGACGGCGCCATTTCAACGGCGACCGGCGCGGTCGGGATCTGCTCAACGGCGTCTGCTGCATAGGCTGCGGTCGATGCGCTGAAAGCGGCGACGGAAGCGGCGAGAATGAAAAGACCCTTCATGGATTTTCCCTCCATAAGCATTGCGTTCTGACATGGCATGTAGGAGCGATTGCTAAAAAGGCAGTAGTAAAAATGTCACACGCTGAAAAATCGATCATTGCGTGATTATTGCTTGGTCGTTTTGCCTTTGATTTATGCGCTGGAACATTGGTCGAAATCGTAAGCGCGAATCATATTTCGCTTGGGCTGGAAAACAGAAGCGGGCCGCTCCCGCCGGCTGCCAGTGCATCACCGGGATTGCGCAAGGGGCAGGCTTTCAGCGACAGGCAACCGCAACCGATACAGCCGCTCAACTCGTCGCGCAGTCGCGTCAGCGTTTCGATCCTGGCATCGAGTTCGCCCCTCCAGCCCGCCGAAAGCCGCGCCCAGTCCTTTGCATTCGGCGTGCGCTTCTGTGGCAGGGTTTTCAGCGCTTCGGCAATCTCTTTGAGCGGCACTCCAGCCCTTTGCGCCACCCGGATGACCGCGATACGACGAAGAACATCGCGACTGTAGCGCCGGTGATTGCCGCCATTGCGCCAGCTTTCGATCAGCCCTTCCGCCTCGTAGAAATGCAGTGTCGAGATCGCCACGCCGGAGCGTTCCGCGACTTCTCCCACACTAAAACCCTGAAGCGCTTTGATCTTTTCCGATTTCGTCATTTTTGCCGTTGACCTCAACCAAGGTTGAGCTTTTACGGTGCCGATCCTGAAGAGGAAAGGCCTGTTGAAGCAGGCGCGCATGAAAAGGTACGAATGCGATGACGGAATTGATCGGGGAGCCGGATGGCCCAATGGGGGATGGAGTGACGGCTGAGTCCGAAGCCTCGGACTATGCAAGCCTGTTGCGCGGAGAAAGCGGCCGCATGCTGGCGCTGATATCGAGCGGCATCGGCCTGCATGCCTTCAACCAGTTTGCCATCGTCGCCGCCATGCCGCTTGCGGCAGCCGAACTCGGCGGGCGAGAATGGTACAGCTGGGTCTACAGCCTCTATTTCATCGGCTCGATCGCCGGCGGCACGGCGGCGGCTTCCATCCGCGACCTGCTCGGCGTGCGCAGGGCTCTCGCCCTCTCGTCTCTCTTCTTTGCCCTCGGTGGGTTGAACGCCTTTGTCGCCCCAGATTTCGGCTGGATCGTCTTCGGGCGTTTTCTGCAGGGCGTCTCCGATGGCCTGATCGTGGCGATCTGCTACAGCCTTATTCCGGCGAATTTTTCATCCTCTCTGATCGCCCGTGTCTTTGCCGTCGAAGCGACCGTCTGGGCGGTAACGGCACTGCTCGGGCCGCTGATCGGTGGGCTGATGACCGAGACGATCTCCTGGCGCTCCTCCTTCCTCGCGGTCACGCCTTTTCTCCTGACGCTGGTGTTGTTCACTTTTCTGACCGAGCCGAAGACCGGTGAGGGCAGGGCGGCAAGCTTTGCGCCGGTCTCGGTTGGGCTCTGCGTCGTCACCGCGCTGATCTTCGCGCTGTCTTCGACCAGTGGAGAGCCGATCTGGCAGGCCGCGCTTCTGGTCTTCGGCGCACTCGCGCTGCTCTCGGTCGTCACCCTTGATGGCCGTTTCGGTTCGCCGCTCTTCCCGGTCGGCACCTTCCGCTCCGGCTCGGTGCTCGGCCGCGCCTTCGTGATGCTGTTTCTGATGTCGGCCGGGCATTCTGCGGGCAGCACCTATCTGGCGCTTCTCGTCAGCGAAGTATTCCACCTTGGCCCTGCGGTTGTCGGTTATATCGTCGTCACCATGGCGCTGGTCTGGAGCGTCGTCGCCATGTTCGCCAGCCGTTACGAGGCCTTCGCATGGCGGCATGCGACCATGTGGGTCGGGCCGCTATTTCATCTGTTCGGCTTTGTCGCGCTGGCAATCGCCATCGGCCTGCAATGGCTGCCGCTGGTGATCTTCGGTCAGGTTCTGATCGGCATCGGTTTCGGCCTTGCCTGGGCCAATGTCAACGAAGCGGCGATGAGCGCTGCCGAAGGAGCGGAGCGTGATCGCGCCAGCGCGCTTCTGCCCACCATGTCGACGGCAGGATACGCGGTCGGTGCCGCCCTTTCTGGCACGATCGCCACCGCAACCGGCCTGACGGCAAGCCTTGCAACGGGAACGGCCGGCGATACTGCGGCCTGGCTTTATGGTACGGCCGCGCTGGGCGCGCTGGTCAGTTTCGTTCTCGGCTTCGGCGTGAAGCTCAAGAAAACCTGATCGTCAGGCCTTCAATGCGCCCTTCAGCGTCTCGAAAATACGCGGATCGAGCGTCTGCGAGACGTTGAAACGCATGCAGTTTCTGGCCGATTGCGACAGGCTGAAGGCATTGCCGGGCGCAAGCACGATCTGCTTCTGCAGGCAGGCGCGCGCCACCTCGGCGGCATCGGTCTCACCGGGGAGCCGGCACCATAAAAACATGCCGGATTGCGGATGCAGCACCGGCTCGATGCCGATTGCCGCGAGCTTCTTGGTCACCTCCGCCATCGCCTTGGAAAGCCGTGCCCTCAGCGTATCGAGATGCTTGCGATACCCGCCGTCCGAAAGGGCGGCATGAACCACTTCCTCGGTCATCCGTCCGCCCGCAAAGGATGTCGCGATCTTCAGGTCCGTCAGCCCTTCGATCCAGTCCGGCCGTGCCGCGATGAAACCGCAGCGCGCCGCAGCCGACAGCGTTTTCGAAAAGCTGCCGATATGGATCACCCGCTCCAGCCCGTCGAAGGCCGCAAGCCTCGGTGCCGCAACCGTCTCGAAATCGGCAAAGATATCGTCCTCCACGATCGTCAGGTCGAACTCCTCGGCGATCTTCAAAACCCGATGCGCCGTGACCGGCCAAAGCACTGCCCCGGTCGGATTGTGGATCGCCGAATTGGTGATGTAGAGCCGCGGCCGATGCTCGGAGACGGTCGCGGCAAAGGCTGCAAGATCCGGCCCGTTTGCCGTATAGGGCACGCCGATTATCTTTGCCCGATGCGCCCGCAGCAGTGCATGGAAATTGAAATAGCAGGGATCGTCGACCAGTACGGTATCGCCCGGCTCGATCAGGAAGCGGCAGAGAAGATCGATCGCCTGCGTGCCGGATTCCGTCAGCATGATCTCATCCGGCGAAGCCTCGATGCCGCGATCTCCCATCCGCCGCGAAATCAGCCTTCGCAGCGGATAAAGGCCGAGCGGCGTGCCGTAGTCAGCAAGTGATGAAGGTTCCGCGCGTGACAAGGTCCTGAGCGCCTTGCGCATCGCCTCTTCCGGAAGCCATGACGGCGGCAGCCAGCCGCAGCCGGGTTTCAAACTGTCTTCGCTGCTTTCCAGCGATTGCCGCGAGATCCAGAACGGATCGACCGCCCGGTCGAGTTTCGGCCCGGCCTCTGCCGGTGAAAAGGGCGCCGCCTGGTTGGCCACGTAAAACCCCGATCCCGGCCGCGAGACGATCGCGCCTTCCGCGACCAGCCGCTCATAGGCATCGACGACCGTCGAGGTGGAAACCGAAAGCGTAGCCGAAAGCGAACGCACCGAAGGCAGCTTCGCCCCCGGCGTCAATGTCCGCCCGGTGATCCGCTGCCGGATCACGCCCATCACCATCTCCGCCTTGGACGAGGTTGCCGACAAATCCATTTTCCAAACCTCCTGACTGTACTGCTTTATGAAGCATAACAGTTTGTCGAAATCGTATCAGACCGTTTCTGGCGTGGCCATGCTGAAAAGAGCATAACGCCGCCATTGGAATGCCTGAAACAGCGCCCACGGATTGCCCCTGTGCGGCGAGGGGAGAATGACATGGATCGCAGTCTGTCGGGTTGGCTCAACGGGTTTATCGGGGTGCTGATCTTTTCCGGTTCGCTGCCGGCCACGAGGCTGGCGGTGATCGGCTTCGACCCGCTGTTCCTGACCGTCGCCCGCGGCACGATTGCCGGTCTTTTGTCACTTCTGCTGCTCCTGGCTTTCCGGCAAAAACGGCCGCAAAGCAGCGAGATCTTTTCTCTCGTCATCGTCGCACTTGGCTGCGTCGTCGGTTTCCCGCTGCTGACGGCACTGGCGCTGCAACATATCTCGTCGGCCCATTCGGTCGTCTTCATCGGGCTTCTGCCGCTCGCCACCGCCATCTTCGGCGTCATTCGCGGCGGTGAACGCCCCAAGCTCGCTTTCTGGGTCTTCGCTGTTCTCGGCAGCCTGCTCGTCACCGGTTTTGCGCTGGCGCAGGGCGGAACAGTTGCTTCGATCGGCCTGTCATTCGGTGACTGGCTGATGCTGGCGGCAATCATCGTCTGCGGCCTCGGTTATGCGGAAGGTGCGGCATTGTCGAAGCGGCTGGGCGGCTGGCAGGTTATCTGCTGGGCGCTGGTCATCTCGCTGCCGGTCATGTTGGTCGGCGCGCTGGCGCTGATGCCGGTGACATTTGCAGGCGTCGGCGGCGCTGCCTATGCGGGCCTCGCCTATGTCTCGCTCTTTTCGATGCTGATCGGCTTCATCTTCTGGTATCGCGGCCTCGCCCAGGGCGGCACGGCGACAGTCGGCCAACTGCAGCTCATCCAGCCGTTTTTCGGCTTGGCGCTGGCGGCGCTCCTGCTCGGCGAGCAGGTAACGTCCTCGATGTTCATCGTCACCCTCGGCGTCATCCTCTGCGTCGCCGCGGCCAAGAGGTTTGCTCGGTAGGGTTACAGGCGTCCCGCAAGGATTTCGTCGCTGATATTTTGGCCTCGACGGAATACACCGACGATCACGACGCTATCGCCCCTTACGACAAATGCGAGGCTGATGCTGTGCCGATAGCCGATGATTCTTAATCCTGGAATTCGGCCACTGCGTACCGTCCCTCTTTCGGGAAAGGTCTCCAGTGCTCGAATAAAGGCGATCAAGCCGGCAAAGAAACGGTCGGCAATTGGCAAGCCTGCCGCAGCAGCTATCTCAGCATAAATTCTATTGAGATCGAGTGTCGCATCGGAAAGATAGACGATGCGATGCCCCATTGTTTATTCGGCCTTTTTGGCGTTGCTTATCCGCATGGCCTCGAAACGGGCATGTACTTCTTCTGCGGGAATGGCCCGAGAAGGATCCTTCAGATATGCCTCATAGCGAGCGGGAAGCTCTTCCTCGATCCAGCGCTCCAAGACACTTTCATCCTCAAGCAGCCTCAGCCCGGCGCGCACCACGTCGGCGGCATCCGCATAGTGTCCCGTTTCCAGCTGTTTGCGGACGAGTTCTTCGTCGTCTTTTCCGAGCGCAACGTTGAGCATGGCTCCACCCTTTCGTTCCCGCCAATATGGGCCAGCTTTAAGGAGACAGCAAGAAAAACGGCGCGCCCCACCCGGAGACGCGCCGCATAAAAGCCCTTATCAGGCTTCCTCGAAATTGAGCCTTAAAGCGTCGCGCCCAGCTTGCGCAGGTCGGCGAGGATCGGGGCCTTGGGCAGCCAGATCTTGTCGTATTCGGCAATCACCTTGCCGGCGTCTGCCACCTGAACATCCTTGACTGCGATGACCTTGCCGAACTCGTCGAGCAGCTTGGCTTCGTTGGCGACGGTCGCATCGATCTGGGCGTCGAGCGCTTCCTTGGTCAGCTTGGTGATCAGTTCGCGGTCGGCGGCCGGCACGTCTTTCCAGACGCGGCCGGAAGCGAGCGCCACGCAGGGCATGAAGATCGCGTTCATCTTCAGCATCGTCTTCGAAACCTTGTCGAAGCGCTGGTTCCAAGAGAAGTCGAGATCGGCCTCGAGCCCGTCTACCTGGCCGTTCGACATCGCATCGAACACCTGCGGCGTCGGGATCGGGGTCGGCGCGGTGCCGAGCAGCTGGTAGAAATCGCGATAGGCCGGCGTCGTATTGATGCGCAGCTTCATGCCGTTCAGGTCGTTGATGCCGCCGATCTCCTTGGCAGTGAAGACGACGCGCATCGTGGTGATACCCCAGGCAAGACCCAGCGTACCGGTTTCCTTCGGCAGCACGTCGAGCATTTTCATCGCCAGCGGATCGCGCACCAGCTTCGCCACCTTTGCGGTGGAATCGACGACGTAAGGCGCGTTGATCGCCGCGATCGAGGGAATGCGCGAACCGAGTTCGGCGGTCATGATCCAGCCGAAATCGAGCGAACCGGCCTGCATCTGCTGCATCATCACGGCTTCGGTGCCGAGCTGGTTGGCCGGGAAGACGGCGAGGTCGAGACGGCCCTTGGTCTCAGCCTTCAGCATCTCGCCCACCTTCAGCGCCGCATTGTTCCACGGATGGCCGGGCGGCGTGGTGATGCCGAGACGGAAGGTTTTGGCCTCCTGTGCCCTGAGCACGTTCGGCATCGAGAGCGTGCCGGCGGCAACGGCGCCGGCTGCCGCCATCGTCGAGTTGCGGAGGAATGATCTGCGGGAAATTGTCATGGTCTAATCCTCTGGAGTTTTATTGTTGTGGTTGCGGTTACTTGACGAAGAAGGTCGACAGGATCGGGAAGATCGAAAGCAGCACGAGCAGCACGCAGGAGGCGAAGAAGAAGGGCAGGGTGACGATGAACATCTTGCCCGGTTTCGCCCCCGTCACCGCCGAGGCGACGAAGAAGCACAGACCGACCGGTGGCGACAGGAAGCCGAGCACCAGGTTGACGGTAACGACGACGCCGAAATGGATCGGGTCGATGCCATAGACCTCGGTCGCGATCGGCAGCAGGATCGGTACCGTCATGATCAGCCCGGGCGCGCCATCGATCACGGTGCCGATGACGAGCAGGATGACGTTGACGAGAAGCATGAAGGTGATCGGGTCGGATGCGATCGTCTGCACCCAGGCGGCGACATTCTGCGGCACCATGCCGTAGACCAGTACCCAGGAGAACACGGCCGCGGCCGCGACCAAGAGGAGCACGACGGCGGAATAGATGCCGGCCTTCAACAGCATCATCGGCAGGTCGGAGAATTTCAGGTCGCCGATCCAGTAGCGCCCGACGAGAACCGCAGCGACCACGCCGACGGCAGCCGCTTCCGTCGCATTGGCAATGCCCGCCATGATCGAGCCGACGATGATGATCGGGATCGACAGCGTCGGCAGCGCGCCGAGCACGATCTTGACACGCTGTTTCAGCGTCATCACATCGCCGCGCGGATAATCGTAACAGAACCAGCCCATGCCGGCGATGACGACGCAGAAGATCGCGGTCAGAAGAATGCCGGGCAGCATGCCGGCCGTCAGCATGTCGCTCACCGGCACCTGCGCAAGAACGGAATAGACGACGAACATGATCGATGGCGGAATGATCGGCCCGAGCATGCCGGCGTAAGCTGTTAGCCCCGCCGCAAAGGTCTTGTCATAGCCCTTCTTTTCCATCTCCGGCACCATCATCTGCGCCATGATGGCGACCTGGGCGGTGGCCGAGCCGAGGATCGACGAGACGAACATATTGGCGAGCAGGTTCACATAGGCGAGCCCGCCCTTCATCGAACCGACAAAGGCCATGGTCATGTTGATGATGCGGCGGGTAATGCCGCCGCCATTCATCACTTCGCCGATCAGCACGAAAAGCGGAATGGAGATCAGGCCGTAATTGTCGACCCCGCCGAAAAGCTGAACCGGAAAGCTGGCGAACAGAAGCGTGTTTCCGGTCGCCCAGATATAGACGGCGGCCGCCATGCACAGGCAAAGGCCGATCGGCACGCCGACCAGCATGAAGAAGGTGAAAAATGCGGTTGTGACCATCAGTTGACCCCTTCCGCATTGGCGAATGCAAGCCGCTGTCTTTTGGGAGCGAACTTCATCTCTTCAAGCAGATTGGCGGCGGTATGGATCGTCATGGTGACGGCAAACAGCGGCACGACGAGGCTGATCGCCCAGACCGGCCAGTTCAGCGTCTGGGTGTATTCGGTATAGAGGAAGTTGAAGCTCTCACCGGCATATTCCTTGGCGTCGAATCCTGCGGCTGCGATGCCGATCGGGTCCATCCAGTTCCAGCACATCACGCCGAGCCCGATGGAAAACAGCATCGCGAGAAAGGTCGCGAAGGCCTGCAGCCGCTCGGCATTCTTCTTCTGCAGCTTGTCGCTGATCAGCGTCACGGCAAAATCGAGCCGCAGGCGGGTGAGCGCCGAACCGCCGATGAAGGTGAGCCAGACCATGGCGTAAACCGCCGCCTCATCCACCCAATAGAGCGGCATGCCGCCATAACGGGTGACGACATTGAGCAGGATGAGGAAAAGCACGAGTGCCATGAAAAATCCGACGAGGAGCTTTTCCACGGCAAGCACGCCTTCCGACAGTCCGATGATTGCGCGTGCGGCAAGGGGAGGCGAACCGGGCGGCAGCCCGTTCTCCGTCAAGGCAGTCGTCATTATTTCAGTTCCCTCTTTGTTGGGTATAATGTAGATTTTATACATTTCGAGAGTCAACTGGCTTTTCGACGGAAATGGTGTAGCGGGGTTGCATGGCCTTAAAACTGAAACACAAGACGCTTTCGGGCGCCCTCATCACCGAAATCCGCCAGGCGATCCTGTCGGGAAAATATGCCGGCGGCACGCAGCTCAGGCAGGATGCATTGGCGGAAACCTATGGCGTCAGCCGCATTCCGGTGCGCGAGGTGCTGTTTCAGCTGGAAGCGGAAGGGCTGGTAAAAATCCTGCCGCAGAAGGGCGCGATCGTCTCGGAACTGTCGCGTGCCGAAATCGACGACGTGTTCGACTTGAGGATCATGCTGGAGCCGCGCCTGCTTCTGGCTTCCGCTCCGGCGCTGAACGAGAAGGATCTGGCCGAACTCGATGAGCATCAGGCAAATTACGTCAAGGCGATCGCCTCGGGCGAGCGGGATGATTATGGCCGGTTGAACGCTGAACTACACATGGCCATGTATCACCGCGCCGACATGCCAAGAAGCCAGCAGATCGTTGCCTCGCTTCTGCAGACCAGCGACCGCTATACCCGCCTGCAGCTGTCCAACGAGGCCGCAATGGAAAAGGCGATGTTCGAACATGCCGAACTGATCGGCCTGATCCGCGCCCACCGCTTCGAAAAGGCCGGCGAGCTGCTCGCCACCCATATCGGCTCCGTCCGCGAAGACCTGATCAAGGTCGTCGAGGGCAGGGGATAAGAAAAGTCGGGAATTTAAAGCGTGTCTCCCGAAAGTGGTCACCGGTTTCGGGACGAAGACATGCGCAAAAACAAAAAGCGAAAGTACGGCAAGCGAATTTGAACGATCGCGAAGTGCTTTAGCGGACGGCCAGCGTGATCTCGCGGCAACGACGTGACGTCAATCTATCGCCCGACCCCGTTCTAAAGTTAACGGCAGTCGCGTCCGGTGGGGCTTGTGGCAGAAAGGGACCGATAAGTCCAATCGTAAAGCTATCGGTCGTGCCTGGCTAGCCGATTGCGCCCGGTTACGGTCATCAACTTCGGCTGCGCGAAGACTGGAGTTTGACTTTGGGCGTTCGGTGTACTATCTGAGGTATATCGATATTTTTCTTGCCGAGATTTGGTTACTGCGCGAGTGGCACCGCGTATTGAACGACACTCCCTTTAAAGCATCGTTATTATCATCCGCGGCGCTTTTGCGCAGCGGTCCCTCTATGTTGCTATGAAAGGGTTCATCATGACCACTGGCACAGTTAAATGGTTCAATTCCACCAAGGGCTTCGGCTTCATCCAGCCTGACAACGGCGAAGCTGACGCATTCGTCCATATCTCCGCTGTCGAGCGTTCGGGTATGCGTGAACTCGTAGAAGGCCAGAAGGTCTCCTTCGATCTGGAGCGCGACCGCAAGTCTGGCAAGATGTCGGCCTGCAACCTTCAGGCTGTCTGAATTGGTATCCGCTTTCGTGTGACCACGGATGTACTGGCACTGTCGAAAGCATGGGACCACAGGAGGTCAGGCAGCCGCCTGGCCTTTTTTTATTGCCGTTGAAGAGCGGATCACGCTGTCGATGGTGCTCAAATGGCGCTGTAGCAGTTTCAGGTCTGCACATCCTGCTTTGCGAAAGTCCGGACTTCTTATCGAAGCGCCGGCGCGCACAAACCGAGGAAGACAATGACCGAGCAACACAGCAAAGCGCGACAGGTTGCCGAAAAGGCATTCGACAAGACACAGGCTTCAAGTGCTGCCGGCGACCGTGCCCGCGATGAACTCGATGCCGTTACTAAGGCGCGTCAGGAAAAGACGTCCCGGTTGCGTGAAGCGCGTCTCGCCATGGAGGCGCAAAACGCGGCCGATGTGTCCGTCAGGAAAACCTGAGCGATTTCGAAACGGACCTGCTTGAAAGCGGCAGTGAGCGGCATTGACGCCTGTTGCGAAGAGAAAGAACAAAGACATGAACAGCACGACAACTGCTGCGCTGACCATTGAATTGACGCCAACCCAGATCAGGGGATTGAAGCTCGCAAAACTCGGCGACCTCCACCCCCAGGACGGGAACCGCTGGACCCATCTTGGCGCCACCGAGACCTACGCAAAATCCGACCGCTTCAAGGAGCGGCCGCTGAAGGTAAAGTTCGCGACGACCGCCACTCTCGAACAGCTTACGGGCTACGGCCTTCTCAAAGGACTTGACCCCGATGCCGAGGCCGGCGAAACCCCACATGGAATAACCATGGCGGGCAAGATGTGGCTGCTGAAGCACAAATGACGACAGGCGGCGCCTCATCAGGGCGCGTGGGGCGGGATTTTGATCACGCCCTTGGCGATGATCTGTCTTCAGGTGATCAGGGCGCTGCTGACCTTCCGGATTGCCAGGCCTGTGGTGCCTGCTGTTCCTATTCGTCCGAATGGCCGCGCTTCACCACGGAAACCGATGAAGCTCTCGACTTGGTTCCGCCGCAGTTCGTTGCTGCGGACCAGCGAGGCATGCGGTGTGAGGATCAGCGATGTTCGGCGCTGTCCGGCCGTGTCGGTGAGAGTACCTCATGTCTGGTCTACGAAGTTCGTCCCGACGTATGCCGCGCTTGCGCCCCCGGAGATCCCGAATGCAGGACCGCTCGCTGGGCTTTCGGTCTGAAATAGGCGCAGTCAAGTCAATCAGGGGCAGTTGATCAGAGAGCCAGCGTCGAGTGCCTTGACGAGCGCCGCGCTCCTCACGCTTCCCGATATGCCCATCCGGTTCAGGCGTTTCTTGATCCGCCAGTCGCTGACCTTGAAAAAGCCGCCGAAGAAGAACAGTGCCACGGACCCGATGACACGGGCGTCCGAAGACGCTTCAACATGGCGCGGATATTGAGCTTCTTGCCTTAAGTCGCCCGTAACGGATAGCTGCCAATGGTATGGGAAATATCGTCCAGAGGCTGTTTCATGTCCATTTCGCAAGATGATCCGAACAGGGCCGCGGCCCGCATCCGCCTCTTGCAGGAACTTGATGCAGCGCTGCCGCGGCTGGCGGTATTGATGGAGGAGATGCAGGCTCACTATGAGGTGCCGTGTCCTGCGCGCGCGGAAATCATTGCCGGGCTGCAGGCGAGGCCGCAAGGGGCAGAAATTCTCGTTGCCGAGCAGGAAGAAAGCGTGATTGCCTTATGTGCATTCAGTGCGATCTATCCGGGGCCGGGCTTGAAACCGGGCATTTTCCTCAAGGAGTTGTATGTCGGCAGAATGTCTCGTGGTCTCGGCGTCGGGCGGGCCCTGATGCGGGAACTCGCCGCCTTGGCCGGCCGGCGGGGGTTGTCGAGAATAGACTGGACCGCCGACGCGCAGGACGACAGGCTTCTTGCATTTTATGATGAGATAGGCGGCGTCGCAAAACCGGAAAAACTGTTCTACCGGCTGGATGGCGAGGCGCTGGCAAGGCTCGGCGACGAGGCGTCCTGAAAACGCGTGGCGGGGCCTGAGGTTTCAGGTCTCAAGCCGCTTCCCGTCCCGCATTGACCTATATTCCCCCTGCAAGGCGGCGATTCCGCCATGCGCGTATTCCTTCGCGCGGGTTGATCGTCTCCATCGCCCGAATGCGCCTGATCCGGGCTTTAATGATAGGGCGTTGCTGGGCCTCGAACGGGCGGTGCGGGTGGATAAACGGTGCTTCGATGATTCGAAGCAATATCCCTCATATGGGGTATGCCCTGTCTGCAATATAAGGTATGGTTAACTTCCGGTTAACTCTTGGAGTGGCGCATGGAAAAGCTTTTTCGTCACCTTCAGCTGCCTTGCAGTTTCCTGAAGATGCTGCTCGCGTCTGCTTTTGTTGCTTGCGCTAGTCTGATTTCAGGCGATGGGGCGTGGTGGGCTGCCGGCTTTGGTGTCGCCTCTCTCGTCTTCATGCAGGTCGGCTACTTCGGTGCCGTCGTCGCCCTGTCTTTCGCGGAAAAAAGCCGTAGAAGATAATTTCCGGCTTCAGAACAGAGACCATACGAGTGCAAAAAGGCCTGTAAGCCAAGCTATGGTCAAAACCGCGACGCAGACCAGAAACAGCTTTATGCGCATTCTTCGTCCTCCAGTTGGAGAAAATAGGCCAAATGCCCGGCTCGGCAAATCTATTTTAGAATCCGCTTTTATTCTTTTCCGTCACAGTTAATCGACAGCTGATGATAGGGCGTGTTTTCCGCGCCAGGCTGCGGGAACGGCTGACTCAAAGCCAATGTCTCCAGAATTGTGATTTGAAAATAAGCACGCGAAATATTGATGATAAAATGTGCAGGGATACTTGCGCGGTTGGCGATTTGTCGTTTTCTATGGGTCAATAACAACCAGCAGGGGAACATGATGCTGACTCGTAGATATCTGACTAAATTGGCCGCCCTGGCCACGGTGGCCTTGGGCACCGGCTTCTCCGGCGCGGCCTTTGCCGAAACCAACATCAAGTTCACGCTCGACTGGAAATTCGAAGGCCCGGCCGCCGGCTTCCTGCTTGCCGTGGACAAGGGATATTTCAAGCAAGAGGGTCTGAACGTCACGATCGACACCGGCAATGGCTCGGTGGAGGCGATCCCGCGCGTCGCGACCGGCACCTACCAGATGGGTTTCGGCGACATCAACTCGCTGATCAAGTTCTTGGACGAGGACCCATCGCAGAAGGTCAAGGCGGCGATGATGATCTACGAGCGCCCGACCTTCGCGGTCGTCGGCCGCAAGTCGCTCGGCGTCACCACCGATCCGAAGTCGCTGGAAGGCAAGAAGCTCGGCGCACCGCCGCCGGATGGCGCATTCGCCCAGTGGAAGGCCTTCAAGCAGGTGGCAAAAATCGACGACAGCAAGATCACCATCGAGTCGATCGGCTTCCCGGTGCGTGAGCCGATGCTGGCCAAGGGCGATGTCGATGCCGTCTTCGGTTTCGCCTTCTCGGTCATCCTCAACCTGAAGGCTCAGGGCATCGCCGATGACGATATCGCGACCATCCTGATGGCCGAACACGGCTTGAATCTTTATGGCAACTCGGTCCTGGTAAATACCGATTTTGCCAAGGAAAATCCCGAAGCCGTGAAGGGTTTCATGAAGGCGCTGGCCAAGGGCTTTGCCGCCGCTGTCGCCAACCCGAAGGAAGGCGTCGATGCCGTGTTGAAGCGCAACGAGACGCTTAACCCGGATATCGAGATCCAGCGCCTGAACATGGCCAACGCCATGAACATCAAGACGCCTTACGTCGTTGAAAACGGTTTCGGCGGCGTCGACATGGCAAGGCTCTCCGCTTCCATCGACACGCTCAAAATCTCGATGGGCCTCAAGGGCGCTATCAAGGCCGAGCAGGTCTTCGACGCCAGCTTCTTGCCGGCAAAGGCGGAGCGGATGCTGCCGTAAGGACAGAGGAAAGTCCCCGCCCCAAACCCCTCCCCACAAGGGGAGGGGCTTAACCCGGCCGCACTCTCTACGCTTGATTTTGCCAGTTATGGTGCCGCGTGTTCAACCCTCCCTCTTGTGGGGAGGGTGGCCGGCAGGCGGGAGGGGGTTTCGCGACAAGATTGTTCGATCAAGGAAATTCTGATTGGCACACCTCGTTTCCATCGATGATGTCGATATGCGTTATGGCGGCGCGGAAGGCACGCTTGCTGTCTCCGGCCTCACCATGCGCGTCGACAAAGGCGATTTCGCCGCCGTTGTCGGCCCGTCCGGCTGCGGCAAGTCCACGCTGATGAAACTCGTCACCGGCCTGCATATCCCGCAGGTCGGCACGGTCATCGTCGCCGGCCAGCATGTCACGCAGCCCGTCTCGATCGTCGGCATGGCCTTCCAGAACCCGACCATGCTGCCTTGGCGCACGACGCTGGAAAACATCCTCCTGCCGCTCGAAATCGTCGAAAGACACCGGCATCGCCTGCGCGCCAACAAGAAGGAATACGTGGAGAAAGCCGAGCATCTGCTTGAACTCGTTGGCCTCAAGGGCTTTGGCGAAAAATTCCCCTGGCAGCTTTCCGGCGGCATGCAGCAGCGCGCGAATCTGTGTCGCGCCCTCATCCACGAGCCGGAACTCCTGATGCTCGACGAACCCTTTGGCGCGCTCGATGCCTTTACCCGCGAGGAGTTGTGGTGCGTCATCCGCGATCTTCACGCGGCACAGGGCGTCACCATCGTTCTCGTCACCCATGACCTGCGCGAAGCGGCCTTTCTCGCCGACAAGATTTTCGTCATGAGCGCGCGCCCCGGCCGTATCCTCAAGGAACATCGCGTCCCCTTCGAGCGGCCGCGTGATCTCGAGATCATGTATGAGACGAGGTTCAACGACCTCGTGCACCAGCTGCACGGCGAGATCGCGCAGGCGAGGGCGGTAGCATGACCACCACGACCGAGAATTCCACTGCTCCAGCGATCGTCGCAAAACAGCCCGCCCGCATCAACTGGGTGAAGGCCGCGCCCTGGCTTTTCACGCTTGGGCTGTTTCTCTTCTGGGAACTATTGGTGCGCGGCCTCGGCACGCCGGTCACCATCCTGCCTGCCCCGAGCCGCATCTTTCAAGCAGTGGTGCAATACTGGTCGCCGCTTCTGAAAAACTCCGCCCAGACGCTGTTCACCACCACGCTCGGTTTCGGCCTGGCGGTGGTCGGGGGGCTGGCAATCGGTCTGTTCATCGGCTGGTCGAAGACCATCTATGCCGGGCTTTACCCGATCATGATCGGCTTCAACGCCATCCCCAAGGTCGCCGTCGTGCCGATCCTCGTCATCTGGTTCGGCATCGGCACCATTCCTGCCGTCATCACCGCCTTCCTGATCTCCTTCTTCCCGATCGTCGTGAATGTCGCGACGGGTCTGGCGACGATCGAGCCGGAGACGGAGGATGTGCTGCGGGCACTCGGAGCAAAGAAGCTGGACATCATGCTGAAGGTCGGTATTCCGCGCTCGATGCCCTATTTCTTCGGCTCGCTGAAGATCGCCATCACGCTTGCCTTCGTCGGCTCGGTGCTCAGCGAAACCGTCGCCTCCAATTACGGCCTCGGCAACATGATGGCCTCGGCCCAGAGCCAGTTCAACGTGCCGCTGGTTTTTGCCGGTCTGCTTGCACTCGCCGTCGAAGGCATCGCCATGTATTCGCTGATGGCGTGGATCGAACGCCGCATGACCGGTTGGGCGCATCGCTCGACCATGGCCAACTGAGATCGAAAATGCCCCGGCGGGAGACCTGCCGGGGCGTTATATCTCGAGAAAGGACGGTTTAAGCTGGCAGCGGCGCCGCGGGGTTCACCAGCTTTTCCGCCCTCAACTCCCGCCAGAAATCGGCAGGCACGACTTCCTTCAGGGCCGCGCTGTCCTCGGCGATGCGCGAGGGCTGGCTGGCGCCGGGAATGACGGCGGCAACGGCCGGGTTGGCGAGTGAGAACTGCAGGCCGGCAGCCTTCATGCTCACCTGATGGCGGTCGGCAATCGCCTTGATTTTCGCGATCTTCGCAGCCATGTCAGGCTTGATCGGCGCATATTCAAAATTCGGTCCGCCAACCAGAGCGCCCGAGCTATAAGGCCCGCCGACGACGACACCCAGGCCCCACTCTGCCACCATCGGCATCACCCGCTGCAAGGCCTTGTCATGGTCGAGCAGCGTGTAACGGCCGGCAAGCAGGAAGGCATCGGGCTTCGGTTCGTCCAGTTCGAGCACCAGCTCGATCGGCTCGACCTTGTTGACGCCCAGCCCCCAGGCCTTGATCACCCCTTCGTTGCGCAACCGGTCGAGTGCCTTGAAGGCACCATTTCGGGCCTCCTCGAACTTTTCCAGCCACCGGTCGCCCCAGAAATCCTGCGCCAGATCATGCACGAAGGCGATCTCGATATGGTCGGTCTTCAGTCTTTCCAGGCTCTGCTCGATCGAACGCAACGTGCCGTCATGGCTGTAGTCGTTGACCACCTTGTTCGGCAGACCGTGGCTGAACACGCCGGCCTTTTCGCCCTGCTCGCGGGCGCTGACATCCTCGATCTCGTCGAGAATGTAGCGGCCGACTTTGGTCGAGATCACATACTGGTCGCGCGGCTTGTCCTTGAGCGCATCGCCCATGCGGATCTCGGCCAGCCCTGCGCCGTAGAAGGGGGCGTTATCGTAATAACGGATGCCGTCGGTCCAGGCGGCTTCCACCGTGGCGCGCGCCTCATCCTCGGGAATATCGCGAAACATGTTGCCGAGCGGGGCTGCGCCGAAACCAAGCCTGCTCGGCAGAATATCCTTGAGTGCCATGGGGTCTATCCTTCTTTTCAGGGGTGTCAGCCGAGATTGACGGGAGTGACCACATAGGCGGACCGCTCGGCCAAGCTGTTGATCTTTGAAGCGTAGTTTTTGAAATGGGGCGTCTCGCGATGCGCTTCAACCGCATCCGCATCGATATAGAGTTCATCGAGGATAAAGCGTTCGGGGTTCGCCCGGTCCTGCCAGACATCCCAACGCAGATTGCCCGGCTCGGAACGGCAGGAAGGTGCGGTGTCGGCAAGCAGCGCCCGCAATTCAGCGGCCTTGCCGGGCAGGGCGGTGAGTATGGCGATGATTTTGGCGTTGTTGGTTTCGGTAGTCATGGCGTGTTCCTTTGGGTGAGCCGTCGCGCGTGTAAAAAGTCCCCTCCCAACCCTCCCCACAAGGGGGAGGG
>UCIV01000003.1 GCA_900472575.1 Hyphomicrobiales bacterium | reverse complement strand
GGGTTAGGGTGAGGGGCAACTCCGAAGCCACCCCTCAATAACAATCAGGCCGAAAGCTTGGCCAGAACTTCGTCCGACACCTCGAAGTTCGAATAGACGTTCTGCACGTCATCATCGTCTTCCAGGTTGCCGATGAGCTTCATCAGCGACTGCGCCTTTTCCTCATCGACTTCGATCGTGTTCTGCGCCTTCCAGATCGCCTTGACTGTCTCGGCTTCGCCGAGAACGCCTTCGAGCGCCTTGGACACTTCGTTCATGTCCTCGAAACCGCAATAGATCGTGTGGCCTTCTTCGTCGGTCTCGACGTCATCGGCGCCGGCTTCGATAGCCGCTTCCATCACCTTGTCGGCATCGCCGACGGAAAGCTTGTAGGTGATTTCGCCGACGTGATCGAAGGAGAAGGAAACCGAACCGGTTTCACCAAGCGCACCGCCGGCCTTGGTGAAGATGGAGCGGACGTTGGATGCGGTGCGGTTGCGGTTGTCAGTCAGCGCCTCGACGATGACGGCCGTGCCGCCCGGGCCGTAGCCTTCGTAACGCACGGAATCGTAGTTCTCGGCGTCAGCACCGGAAGCCTTCTTGATCGCACGGTCGATGTTATCCTTCGGCATCGACTGTGCCTTGGCGTTCTGCACGGCAAGGCGAAGCGCAGCGTTCATCGTCGGGTCGGGAAGACCTGTCTTGGCAGCAACGGTGATTTCGCGTGCGAGCTTGGAGAACATCTTCGAACGGATGCCGTCCTGCTTGCCCTTGCGGTGCATGATGTTTTTGAACTGTGAATGGCCAGCCATGGCACCCCTGATACTTTAACCGGTTTTGGAATGGGCGCCTTATAATTTCGAAGCGCCCGCCATTCAAGGCATTTCGATTACCCAAGCGTCCCCGCCTCAACGAAATGGGCCGGAACAAAGCCTTTGCAGCTCCGTTTGACCTATCGAAAACAACAAAGGAGACGCAGGAATGGCAAGCCTCACTGAAGCCCGCGAAGCACCCGAACGCCAGATGTGGGACGAGATCAATGGCGTCCATGCCGGCATGCTTGGTCTGGAAGGCACACACATGCATTTCCAGCCGATGGCGCCGAATGTCGATACCAAGACCAATACGATCTGGTTCTTTACCAAGACGGATACGGATCTCGTGCGCGCCATCGGCGCTGGCGGCCGGGCGCATTTCTGCGTCACCGGCAAGAACCATGACTATCACGCTTGCCTGTCGGGCCTGATCGAAGTCCGCCTCGATGCCGCAAAGCGCGACGAATACTGGAGCGCCGTAACCGCCGCCTGGTACGAGCAGGGCAAGGACGATCCGCTTCTCACCATGCTCGCCTTCAAGGTAGATGATGCCGAAATCTGGGCCTCGACCAACAGCACGCTGAAATTCGGCTGGGAGATCGCCAAGGCCAACATGACCGACGAGAAGATGCCGGAAGTAGGCGTCAAGCAGCACCTCACCTTCTCGGCAATCCATTAGTCTGATTTAGCCGCGGGGGCCGTTAAAGCCCCTGCGGCACCAGGATCGTCGGTTTCTTGGGCAGAGACCGCATCGATACCCTGAGCGTTTTTTCCTTCGCATAGGCGATGTCGAACTTCCCGTCGAACATCGCGAGGAACGTATCCAGCGGCGGCCCGAAACGGTGCATCGGCAGGATCAGCGAAGACCGCAGCCGTTGCACGACGCGGCTCATGCTGTCCGCCCCCATGGTCAAACCACCGTCGACAGGCACCATCAGGATATCGAGACGCCCGATCTCCGTATATTGCGCCTCGTTCAATTCAAAATGCAGATGCCCCAGATGGCCTATGCACAGGCCCGCAACCTCGAAGATGAAGATAGAATTGCCGTTCTCCTCTATACCGCCGCCCCAGTTGCGGATGTCGGAGACGACATTGCGGATATAGACATCTCCAATCATCTCCTGATGTTTAGCCTTTTCACCCGGCACATCGCTCCACCCATGCAGCACCATCTCAATCCCTGGATCGGGCGTCAGAGAGTAATGAGTGGAATGCGCGCGGTTCATCGTCACCACGTCCGGCAATCTGTCAGGCCGATAGACACCGCTGTAGTCCGTCGCAATCCCGATACCGCCCGGCGTCTCGATGAAATAGGTAGAATGCCCGACGAAGGTGATCCTCACCTCTTCCCGCTCGGCGAGCGTCAACGCCTTGCCCGCCTGCGCAAGCTGAACGCCCGGCGGCCTGAAGCTCGCAAACCGCACTTGCGGCAGTTTCTGAGCGATTGCCTGGCATTGGCTGACAGGAAGGCCCTCCTGTGCGTAGGCCGAAGAGAATGCTGAAAGAAGAAAGGCCGAAAAACCGAATGCGAGAGTTCGCAGCTTCATGCCACACTCCGGAAAACGCGTTCATGCTCATTCCGGGGAAAAGGATGGGGCAAGCATGCGGATCGGTCCAGCAGACATTACCGATCCGCGCCTCACAATTCCGTCATTCGGCCAAAGGTTGAGTTCGATCCGACACAAGGCGCTCCCGAACATGGCCCCATATGAAACCGGATCAGATGATCAGTGTACGATGCCCGAATGGCGTCTCGTCATCGTAATTCCGCGTTCCGATACGCTCGCTTTCACCCGACAATCTTGCGTCATCTGCCTGCTCGTCGAGTGTTTCCGAAGCAGTCGCGTCCTGTCGGCGGTGCGGGTGCCGACCATCGAGAGACGCGGAAGGCTCTTCTTCGCTTCCGGCCTCGTCCTGCTGCTCACGAAAACGCTTCATGGTCATAAGGTCGGCATTGATCTGATCCTGCCGGTGGGCTGCCCAGACATTGTCGGGCTCAGCCCGGCTGACCACGCTGCTATCGACCAAAGTCGCGGCGGATGCTGACGTCGAAGAAACGCGGGTAACCGGGTCAACCATGCTATGCCCTCCATCAGATGCCGCCCTGCCCGGCACAAGCGCCGGTGCAGGAAGTCACATGCCTGAATGATAGCATGGTAACCGCGGTTGCCCAATCAACGCCAGAAGCTGGGAATGGTTTCCGCCAACCGCGGCCCGATCCGGATGGGCTCGATCTTTTCGGCAAGCCCGGTCGAATCCGAAATCTCGATCCCGAGACCGCAAAGCGTCGCCGGTCCATGCGCCGCCTCGAACCGGCCCTTAGGCATTTTCGAGATGAAGCGGTTGAGCGGCTCTTCCTTCTCCATTCCCAGAGACGAGTCGTAGTCACCGCACATGCCGGCATCCGACATGTAGCCGGTGCCGCCGTTCAGGATCTGGCAATCGGCAGTCGGCACATGGGTATGCGTGCCGACAACGAGCGAGGCGCGCCCGTCGACGAAATGCCCAAAGCACTGCTTCTCGCTGGTCGCTTCTGCGTGGAAATCGAAGATGATCGCGTCGGCCTGCTCCTTCAACGGAGCAGCATCAAGGATTGCCTCGGCGCTCTTGAAGGGATCGTCGAGTTCCGGATGCATGAAAACCCGGCCCATGATGTTGGCAACGAGGATGCGCGCACCATTGCGGGCATAATAGAGACCCGACCCCTTACCCGGCGTGCCGGCAGGATAGTTGGCAGGTCGCAGGAACTGGTCGTGGCGACCGGCAAAAGTCACCGCTTCCTTCTGGTCCCAAACGTGGTTGCCGGTGGTGACGACATCAGCGCCGGCATTGATCGTCTCGAGAAAGATGTCCTCGGTGATGCCGAAACCGCCGGCCGCGTTCTCGCCGTTGACGATGACGAAATCGAGCTTCAGGTCGGAAATCAGGCCCGGCAGTTTTTCCCATACGGTCGTGCGGCCGGTCTTGCCGACCATGTCACCTAGAAAGAGAAGGCGCATTCCTATCCAATCTTTACAATGGCCTCATCGGACAGATCGCGAAAACCGCTTTCCGTCAGGATCCCGTGAAGCCTTATATCATGAGGTTCGTCGGGAACTGATGCCACTTCCTGGCAGTCGAAAGCAATGCCGATCAGCCGTGGATTGCAGCCTTTTTGCTGCAAACGGTAAATTGCGCGATCATAATAACCGCCACCATAACCGATCCGGTGGCCTCTGCGGTCGAACGCCGCAAGCGGCACCAGCATGATCTCGGGGTCGAGTTCGGCCGCGTCCAACCCCGGCCCGACCGTGCCGAAGACACCCGCGACAAGCTCGGCGCCGGGTGTCAGTTCGCGAAAAACGATGGTTTCCTTATCGAGTACAACGGGCACACAAATCCGCGCCCCGCGTTGTCTCAGGAGATCCATAAGAGGACGGACATCCACCTCGGAGCGGATCGGCAGGAAGCCGGACACGAGCGTTCCGTCGTTGAGATAGATCGCCGCCATGCCATGCGATGCCAGCGACAGGCTTTTCTCCACGCGCTCCGCAGCACTGAGCGCATCGCGCGCCGCGAGCCTTTCGGCCCGCAGCGACGCCTTGATCGATCGGCCGGCCATCAGGCCTTGTCGCCCGAGCGCGAGACCAGCAGCTTGTCGATACGCCGACCGTCAAGATCGACGACCTCGAAGGTCCAGCCATGCGTCGTGAAGCTTTCGCCGAGTTCCGGCAGGTGCTTCAATTCGTCAAGCACGAAACCGGCAACGGTCTCGTAACCCGGATCTTCCTCGATAGAGATCCCCATCTGCGCCCCGAACTCATCCACCGGCATCCAGCCGGCGATCAGGTAAGAACCATCGTCCCGCACCACGATTGCAGGCTCTTCGGTCGCGTCTTCCTGGAACACACCGGTGATTGCCTCCAGCACGTCGCCGGAGCTGATGATGCCTTCGAAATGACCGTATTCGTCATAGACAAGCACCATATGCGCCGGTGCCTTCCTGAGCGCCTGGATGACGTCGAGAGCGCCGGTCAGGTCGGAGACGACGGGAGCCTCGCGCATCGCGAGCTGAACATCGAACTGCTTTCCGCCGGCCATGAAATCATAGGCGTCCTTGACGAACAGAACGCCTATGATCTCGTCGGAACTGCCCTTGCGAACCGGAAGGCGGGAGCGTGTCGTGGCGCGAAGCTGGGCGCGGATTTCCTCCGGCTCGTCCTCCGTATCGATCACCTCGACATCGCGGCGCGGCGTCATCAGGCCGCGGGCGGTGCGGTCGGCCAGGCGCATGACGCCCGAAATCATCTCGGACTCACCGCTTTCGATGACGCCGGCGCTCTGCGCTTCAGCAAGAACGGTGCGGATTTCCTCGTCCGTCACCTTGTCTTCGGACTCGCCCTTCTGACCGAGTATGGCCAGCACGAAGCGGCCGGAAATATCAAGAAACCAGACGATGGGCGCGCCGATCATTGCCACGAGCTTCATCGCAGGCGCGACGCGGGCGGCAACAGACTCCGGCGCGCGAAGCGCAATCTGCTTCGGCACCAGTTCGCCGAGGATAAGCGACATATAGGTGATGACGACAACGACACCGCCGACACCAAGCCAGTCGGCAAGGTTCTCGGCCATGCCTTGTGCCTCGAGCCATGAGGTCAGGCGCGTGCCGAGGGTTGCGCCTGAAAATGCGCCGGAAAGAACACCAACCAGCGTGATGCCGATCTGAACGGAAGAGAGAAAACGACCTGGGTCTTCGGCAAGCTTGATGGCTGTGGCCGCACCGCGATTTCCCTGCTCTGCCATAACCTTGAGACGGATGGGGCGGGATGAAACAACGGCAAGTTCCGACATCGCAAGAACACCATTCAATATGGTGAGTGCAACGACGATAAGGATTTCGGTTAACAAAAGGTGCTCTTAGGCTGGGACAATATCCTGCGCACAAAACGTTGACCGCTTGCGGCGGCTGCCGTTGATTTCATGATGTGATCTCGCGCGCAGTTCGGAAAACCGTCAGCCGGTTCTCGGAACTGCGCACCTTCACCTGTGAGCAGAAATCATAAGGTCGGCTTGCGTCTATTGCAATGGCTGGAACAACTGATGTCTGCCGCCGATCAAATAGAGAGATCGATCGTCATCTCCGCACGTGTGCCTTTTGGCCGCTCGACGTATTGAATGGCCGATCCGAGCGTGGACGCCATTGACTTCACGATCCGGCTTCCAAGACCTGTTCCCCTGACGACGTCGCCTTCTTTCCAGCCGATCCCGTCATCCTCGACAGCAAGCAGCGCCTTGTCATCCGGCTGACGTGTCAGAAGGACGCGTACTTCGCCATCAGTTCCCGGTTCATAAGCATATTTCAACGCATTGGTCAGAAGCTCGGTGACGATCATGCCGACGGAAACTGCGCGATCCGACGTCAACATTACCTCGTCGGCCGAAAGATGGATGGTCGCCCCCTGACGGTCGGTGACCGTTCCTTGCACCTCGTTGACCAGCGTGCCGAGATACTTGTCCATCTCAACCTGCCGCACGTCATCGGATGTGTAGAGGCTACGGTGCATGCCGGCGATTGCCGCAATCCGAGCCTGTGTCTCGGCAAGCGCTGCCTTCACGTCCTCGTTCTTGCTGCTTCCGGCCTGGAGTCGGATCATCGCCGCGACCAGAGCTAGACTGTTTGCTACGCGGTGATTGACCTCCGCCAGCAGGATTTCGGCTCGTTCCTTGCCGATGCGGATTTCCTGGTCGGCCTTTTCCTTCTCGCGCCACAGATCTGCGGTCGAGATCGCCTGGCCGATCGCATTCTGCATCAGCGGCAGGAACTCGTCGCCGACGGTCTTGATGACATAATCGGATGCGCCGTTCTTCATTGCCTCGATGGCGATCGTCGCTTCGCTGGAACCGGTGACGTAAATGACCGGCGCCGAACAGCCACGCCCCTGCAGGCGATGGAAGATATCCATACCGGTCTCGGCGCGGAGATAGTGGTCTAGAACGATCGCATCGATCCCGCCCTTTTCGAACGCCGCCATGGCGCTTTCCCCGTCGACGGCAGTGACGACATTGTAACCGGCGCGTCCGAGATGGCGTTCCGCGAGACGGGCCAGAGCGACATCGTCGTCAACATAAAGGATCGTTCGCGGCATATCTTCTCATCATTGTCCGGGTATCTGCATCACCGAAAAGAACAGACCCAGCTGTCGAATGGCGTGTGCAAAACTATCGTAATCCACTGGCTTGGTAATGTAGACATTCGCGCCGAGATCGTAACAGCGCTGAATTTCACGCTCGTCGTCCGTCGTCGTGAGGATCACCACGGGCAGTCGTTTTGCATGAGGGTTGGACTTCACCTTCTCAAGGATGTCAATACCCGACATATCCGGCAGATTGAGATCGAGAAGGATAAGAAGATGCCGATCGCTGCTGGCCATGCCCGAGCGGTCGGCACCGAGAATGAAATCGAGCGCATCGGTACCATTGGTAAAAGGCACGATATCGTTGCTGACGCCGGCCCGGCGCACATTTTTTTCGATCAGGCGGGCATGCCCTTCGTCATCTTCGATCATGACGATGGTGACTTCCTTGCCGGCAGCTTTCATGGCCCGCTACTCCTAACATACTGGGACAGATCCATGGGCAGACGGATGACAAATGTCGATCCTCCCCCCAATGTGGAGGTCACAGTAATTTCCCCGCCTAAATTTCTGACTAACGAGCGCACATGCGCAAGCCCGATCCCCTCGCCCGGCTTATCCTGCACCCCGGCCCGGCGAAAAAGTTCGAAGACGCGTTCATGGTCTTCCGGCGCGATCCCGCGACCATTGTCCGCCACCTCTATCCGGACGGCACTGCGCCCCATCGGGAATGCCTTCACGGAAAGGTTGAGCGGTCGCTCCGGATGTTTGTACTTTACCGCATTGTCGAACAGGTTGCCGAAAATCTGCTCCATGGAGAACCGGTCAGTCAAAAGACCACGGGCTGCGCCCACGGAGATGCTTACCTCGCCGCCGGAATCGCTGACCTGGTGATGAACGCTTGCGGCCGTCGTCTCCAGCATTTCGCCGAGATCGATGCGTTCAGGTTTCAGCTCGCGGCGGCCATCGCGCGAAATCTTCAGGATGGCGTTGATCAGGGCATCCATCTTCTTGGTCGATGACCGGATGAACCCGATCGCCTCCGGTAGATCCTCCTCGACGGCAAGCCGCGCCTCGCGCACCTCGTCTTCGCTTGGGCGCGCCTCATCGGCCAGCACATAGGCACTGATCGACTTGAGAGACGCATCGAGTTCGCTGGTAAAGCCCATGATATTGACGAGAGGAGCCCTCAGGTCATGGGAGACGATATAAGCGTAACGCTGGATTTCACGATTGGCCTGTATCAGGTCTTCGGTGCGCTCGTTGACCCGTTCCTCAAGCCCGACATTCAGCTCCTCGACCTCCGCCCGGGCATGAGCGAGTTCACGCACATGCTGCATCACGACGGCAATTGCGCCGCCGACGACCAGGATGATCAGCAGTCCGCCGCCAAGTGTCACATATTGCAGCGATCCCGCGCTTTCGCGGATTTCGCCGATACCGTTGATCAGATGCCCGTCCAGTTCCTGCACGACATCGCCGATCGCCTGCCGAAGCTGCTGCATGACGACGAAGCCGGACTCATTGCGCACGATGGCAACGGCATCCGCCACCTTGCCCTCGCTGGCAAGATTGAGCGTCGACTGCATCTCCGTCACCTTTTCAGCGATCAGGCGACGGATATCCTCAAGCGGCACGTTGACCGTATTCTGATTTTTGGAAACGCGCTCCAGCCGCTCGACCTGACTCGGCAACGCTTCGAGCGCCTTTTGGTATGGCTCGAGAAAGGCCTCGTTTTGCACCAGAAGATAACCGCGCTGGCTCGACTCAGCAGAATTCAGCAGAACCAGCATGTCAGCCGCGACAGAGCGCACCGCCCTCAGCTTAGTCACTTCATCGAAATAGGTCCGCGTCATGCCTCCAAGGAAGAAGGACGACAGGACGATAGCAACGAGCAGTGCAGCACCGATCAAAAGCATGAAGAGCGAAGACCGGGCAAACTTGTTATTGGCAAAGAGCATGAAGAGGAACCGTCGATTGAACTGGGCGGAATGAACTTGGCCGCAACGCCGGCATTGTCAATGCATATCCGGCAAGCGCCGGACTGCATCAACGACAATCTAAAAAAGGAAAGCGCGATCCGCGGCGACCGATGGATGTTTACGATCCTGGGTGCCTACAAACGTAGGTGGGCGCCATATGTCCAAGCCCACGGGCCTGGTCAGGGACAGCTCCCTTTGGATCGAGTATGGCCCCAGGGATTGTGGTTCCTGTCGGGAAGCGCAGAACGCGACCAGAATATATGTGCGATCCTCGGGCAGCGCCAGTAGCCAGGGATCGAATTTTTGTAAGTATCAATTGATCTCGGCAGGTGTGCGCCCGTTGAGCTTTGCCGCAAGCCCTTCGATCCGCGCAGCAAGCTCGCCGATCGTAGAGACCAGCACCTGCTCGTTGCGCTGTTGCACCTCGATAGATCCGTCGCGATTGGACCGCAGGGAAGCCAGTTCCGCCTCGAGAGCCGAAACCTTACGCGTCATTTCGGACAGTTCGTCCATGATCATGATGCCGGCCATGACGGTGATCCTCAGATCGCCGATTTCGCCGAACTGCCCCTTGAGGTGGCCGACATAGCGGTCCAGCCGGTCGGCAAGCTGGGTCAGGTGATCTTCCTGCCCCTCCTCGCAGGCCATTCGATAGGCCTTGCCATCGATCGTGACTGTAATCTGAGCCATCAAATTCTCCCGTCAGCGATCAAGCACGGCGCGGATCGTTTCCATAGCCGTCACCAGTCGACGCGATACTTCGCGATTGACTTCTTCCAGCCGATTGGCGCGAAATTGCGACTGATCGAGCTCCTGTGCCAGACGGGCACGATCTGCATGGACGCGACGAACTTCGCTATCGACGTCGCGGCTCTCGCGCTGACGTTCGATACGGGCATCCACGGCATTTTCGAGACTGCCCACCGCTGCGCGCAGTTCCGAAAGCGCCACCTCAACCGTCTTTTCTGCCGGCATCCATCATATCCCGTGAGAATGCGAAGAAGACCGAATCGTGCAGCCAAACCTCGCCATTAGGTAAAACAGATTAAGCACCGCTTGAAAGCCGGTCAACAAACCACCACCCTCTGTGCGTCATCGACTTGTGGATCAATCACCTTATATCGTTTTTGCACACATCTGCCCAAACAAACGGCGACCTGTCGCAAACCTGCTCAATATGTAATAGCTATAGCCCCACATTTGTTGACTTGCGCGCGCCACCTGATAAGGATCAGGCGCTCCCTCAAATGGCCCTCCAAACGGGCCTCTGACCGACACTCGGATACAGTGGATTAGCCATGACTTCTCGCGAACAAAACGACCGGATGGCGAATGCGATCCGTTTCCTTGCCATGGATGCCGTCGAAAAGGCGAATTCCGGCCACCCGGGCATGCCGATGGGCATGGCCGACGTGGCAACGGTCCTGTTCTCCAAATATTTGAAGTTCGACCCGACGAAACCGCACTGGCCGGACCGCGATCGCTTCGTGCTGTCGGCCGGCCACGGTTCGATGCTTCTTTATTCGCTGCTGTATTTGACCGGTTATGAAGACATGACCGTCGAGGACCTGAAGGGCTTTCGCCAGCTCGGCTCCAAGACCGCCGGTCATCCGGAATACGGCCACGCCACCGGCATCGAGACCACCACCGGCCCGCTCGGCCAGGGCATCGCCAATGCCGTCGGCATGGCGATTGCCGAACGCAAGCTGCGCGACGAATTCGGCGCCGACCTGCAGGATCACTATACATACGTGATCAACGGCGATGGCTGCCTGATGGAAGGCATCTCCCACGAAGCCATCGCGCTTGCCGGCCACCTGAAGCTCAACAAGCTCGTCCTCTTCTGGGACAACAATTCGATCACCATCGACGGCGCCGTTTCGCTGTCGGACTCGACCGACCAGATCGCCCGCTTCAAGGCCGTTCACTGGCACACGATCGAAATCGACGGCCATGATCAGGCAGCCATTGCCGCCGCGATTGAAGAAGCCCACAAGTCCGACAAGCCGACCTTTATCGCCTGCAAGACGGTGATCGGCTTCGGCTCTCCGAACAAGGCCGGCAGCCACAAGGTTCACGGCTCCCCGCTCGGTGCGGAAGAAATCGCTGCAACTCGCAAGGCGCTGAACTGGGAATACGAACCCTTCGTCGTCCCGAACGATGTCCTGTCCGAATGGCGCGCCGCCGGCACCCGCTCGGCAGACGCCGTCAAGGCATGGGAAGGCCGCCTCGAAAAGTCCGACAAGAAGGCCGAATTCGACCGCCGCTTTGCCGGCGACCTGCCGGCAGGCTTCGACGCTGCGATCAGCGACTACAAGAAGAAGCTCGCCGAAACCAAGCCGACGGTCGCAACCCGCAAGGCTTCCGAAGACGCGCTTGAAATCATCAACGGCTTCCTGCCGGAAACGCTCGGCGGCTCCGCCGACCTGACGCCGTCGAACAACACCAAGACCAGCCAGATGATCTCCGTCACGCCGACGGATTTCTCCGGTCGCTATATGCACTGGGGCATCCGCGAGCACGGCATGGCGTCGGCCATGAACGGCATCGCGCTGCATGGCGGCCTGATCCCTTACGGCGGCGGCTTCATGATCTTCTCGGATTATTGCCGCCCGCCGATCCGCCTGGCATCCCTGATGGGTATCCGCGTCATCCACGTCCTGACGCATGATTCGATCGGCGTCGGCGAAGACGGCCCGACCCACCAGCCGGTCGAACAGATGGCCTCGCTGCGCGCCATCCCGAACCTGATGATGTTCCGCCCGGCCGATGCCGTCGAAACTGCCGAATGCTGGCAGATCGCCGTCTCGACCAAGGATCGTCCGTCGGGTCTTGCCCTCACCCGCCAGAACCTCACCACCGTTCGCACCGAATATTCGGAAGAGAACCGTTCGGCCAAGGGCGCCTACACACTCTCCGGCAATGCCGATGCTAAGGTCACGATCTTCGCATCCGGCTCGGAAGTCGAACTGGCAGTAGCTGCGGCAAAGACGCTCGGTGAAAAGGGCACGACCGTTCGCGTCGTCTCGGTTCCCTCGACAGAACTCTTCTTCGAACAGCCGGATGCCTACCGCGCCGAAATCATCGGCAAGTCCCCGGTCAAGATCGCCGTCGAAGCCGGCGTTCGCGAAGGCTGGGATGCCTTCATCGGTCCGGAAGGCACATTCATCGGCATGAAGGGCTTTGGCGCTTCCGGCCCGGCCAAGGATGTCTTCAAGCACTTCGGCATCACGGCTGACGCTGTCGTCGCTGCCGCCGAAGCAAAAATTTAATGCTACCGACTGCCCTAGATCAAAGTAGGGCAGTCACAACCCGCGTTAGAACGTAGCCCCATTATCAGGGAGTAAAGCTCATATGACTGTAAAGGTTGCCATCAACGGCTTCGGCCGTATCGGCCGCAACGTCCTCCGCGCCATCGTCGAATCGGGTCGCACCGATATCGAAGTCGTTGCCATCAACGACCTTGGCCCGGTTGAAACCAATGCCCATCTGCTCCGCTACGACTCGATCCACGGCAAATTCCCGGCCGAAGTGAAGGTTGACGGCGATACCATCACCGTTGGCGGCGGCAAGCCGATCAAGGTTACCGCGATCAAGGATCCGGCAACCCTGCCGCACAAGGAACTCGGCGTCGACATCGCGCTCGAATGCACCGGCATCTTCACCTCCCGTGAAAAGGCTGCCCTGCATCTGACCGCCGGCGCAAAGCGCGTCATCGTTTCGGCTCCGTCCGACGGCGCAGACCTGACCGTCGTCTTCGGCGTCAACCATGACGCCCTGACCAAGGACCATCTGGTCATCTCCAACGCGTCGTGCACCACGAACTGCTTGGTTCCGGTCGTCAAGACGCTGGATGACGCCGTCGGTATCGACCACGGCTTCATGACCACGATCCATTCCTACACGGGTGACCAGCCGACGCTCGACACCATGCACAAGGACCTGTACCGCGCCCGCGCTGCGGCCCTGTCCATGATCCCGACCTCGACCGGCGCCGCAAAGGCAGTTGGCCTCGTTCTGCCGCACCTCAAGGGCCGCCTCGACGGCACCTCGATCCGCGTGCCGACCCCGAACGTCTCGGTTGTCGACTTCAAGTTCGTTGCCAAGAAGAACACCACGGTTGCCGAAATCAGCGAAGCCATCAAGGCTGCTGCAAACGGCAAGCTGAAGGGCATCCTCGGCTACACCGAAGAGCCGCTGGTTTCCCGCGACTTCAACCACGACAGCCATTCCTCGATCTTCGCGATCGACCAGACCAAGGTGCTGGAAGGCAACTTCGTCCGCGTTCTGTCCTGGTACGACAACGAATGGGGCTTCTCCAACCGCATGGCCGACACCTCCGTCGCAATGGCAAAGCTCATCTGATCGAGCCGATACGAATGAAGAAAGGGGCGCCTCGAGCGCCCCTTTTTTATTGCATCAGAGACACGTCGTCTCGATAGTCGCCCTCACCCGCACCGTACCATAACCATCATTGGCGATACCGCTGCAGAGATCGTACCATTCGCAGCCGCGACAGGCTTTCCGCGATTGTCCCTCGGTAAAGGCTTTTCGCATTCTAGCAAGCAACCCCGGATGCAGATCGATCCGCGCACCCGCCGACAAGCGCATCTCCAGCAGATCCCCGATATCCGCCGCCGCCTGCGCATCACGGACACGCACGCTGTCACGAAAACAATGCGGTTCAGGCTCGCACAAAAGTGCTGCGCAAATGTCGTCCGGACCGTCGACGACGAGAACATCCTCGCCGCTCGATAGCCGTTTGGCGATACGATCGTAGTTGGCGACAAAACCCGGCGTGTATCCTTTGCCCACATATGTGAGCAGGCAAAGGAGATGATGCGGTCTCAGCCGAACCGTCATGCAGCAGGCTTGGTCCTGCCTCGCGCCAGCAGACGCAGGATCGCCGCGCCGAGCGCGGATTTCAACCCGGCGCCGACGAGGAACGGCAGCACTCCGAACAGAAAAGCCTTCTGCGCCCCGATCATAAAGGCCAGCACGGCACCGCCGATAACAAGGCACAGAAGATTGGCGACCAACATCGCCACGAACGCCAGAACCGGGCGATGACCGTTCCAACCCTTCTCCGCCAGAAAGCCCGTGACGGCTGCGATGACGGGGAAGGAAAACAGATAACCGGACGTCGGCCCGACGAAAACATGAAGTCCGCCTGCCCCGTTGGCCAGAACCGGCATGCCCATGGCAGCCTCGGCAAGCCATGCGACAACCGTCGCCGCCCCCAGACGCCAGCCGTAAAGCGCACCGATCAGCGTGACAGCCAGGGTCTGCATGGTGATTGGCACGGGGATCATCGGCACCGAGACGTAGGAAGATGCGGCAAGTATCCCAGTGCCGAGCACGATAGCCAGGCCACGCAGGACGAGCGGAGCATTCTGCAGATCAAGCGGGCTGAAGGCAGGCTTGGCAGTGCGGGTAGAAGCGTAGTTCATGCGGATCTCCAAATTATAGATAATTTAAGGAATCTATAGCTAATGAGTCCACAGACCACACGAATTGACAAGCCATGAAATTCACGGTCAGCAAAACGCCTTGAAATTGCGAAGGAATTTTAGCTTTTGCGGGGGCTTGGGCCGACCCACTGCACATGCCGCGCAAGAACCGAGGCGGCCTGATCCACATCCCCGGCCCTCAGCGCGGAGAGAATGGCACGATGATCCCGGTCCGTTGGCGCTTCCCACTCGGCCCGCCATCCCGAAAACAACAATCGCGCACCGACCACCTGCAGGTCGTCGATGGACTTCAACAGGCGCGGCATGCCGCAAGGGCTGAGGATCAGACGATGAAAACTCCGGTTTGCCTCATCCCACGCCTGCACATCGGCAGCCTTTTCGCCGGCATGGTTCGCAGCCTCGGCCGCATCCAGAATGGCCCTCGTCAGATGCGGCGCAGCATGGCGCAAAGCCAGCACTTCCAGGGCGGCGCGCATTTCGGCCACCTCTTTTACCTCGTCGAGACTGAAGCCCGCAACCCTCACCCCCCGGCGCGGCTCGCTGACAACCAGGCCCTGCGCCTCCAGCCGCCGAAACGCCTCACGCACAGGCACATGGCTGGCCCCGAACTCTTCGGCAATATGATCCTGCCGAAGCCGTGCCCCGGCGGCAATCACGCCGGTAACGATACGCTCGGCAAGCTCTCGACTGATACGCGAGGCAATCGTGTCTGATTTGGCTGTCGTCATGAATTATAGATAATTGATGAGGACGTAACCGTCGAGCGCTGAACCACCATCACGTGGACGCGAGCGCCATCCTTGCACACATATTCAATACTTTAGCACATCAATCATCCCCGCCCTCCCGACCTGCATTTACAATCCGCCCGCCTCCATCGCCGGAGTGTTTCGCGAGACGTTCGCAGGCAGGCGGCGGCCGGCGCTTTCGTCTGCCCCATTACGTGCGGCAAGGACGAGAGGGGCGAAACGCATGGAGCGTCCGGCGTCGTCAAAACCGGCCCCTCCTATCAAGCCCCCCCCCGGCGACCATGTCGGGTTCGGTTGAGCCGTCCAAGTGTGGGTAACCACATGCAGCCAGGCGAGAAGATCACCCGTAGGACCGGAAGTCCCGATACCAGCCGAAGGCCACGCGAATGCGGAGCCGCCTTATCTACCCAATCGAGGTTCCGCATTTGCGTGGGCTCTCCGTTCTCTGAAAAGCTGAAAGCACCAAGGGGTAAGACCGTCTTTTTTCCACCCTGCCCTTCTCTTGCCGGATTTGTTCCTGCCTATTGCTGAGAGTGACGATTCGCTCCGGCTCGCGCCGGATCTGCCCCCGCCCCGACAGATGCCCCGCGACCGAAAACCGGTTTCGCGACCAGCACGTGCTGCCCGGGAAGGGAGCAAGCGGCAAACGAAGAGGTCGGGGTCTTTGGAGGCGTTTTATATCGTATTGTTGATCGGCACACTGCTTGTGCTGGTTTCCGCCTTCTCCAGCCTTCTCGCCTTCCGCTTCGGCGCACCGCTGCTTCTCGTCTTCCTGTCGATCGGCCTTCTCGCCGGCGTCGATGGCCTCGGAATACAATTCTCCAACTATCCCTTCACCTTCATGCTGGGATCGCTGGCATTGGCCGTTATCCTGTTCGATTCCGGCTTCATCACTCCCATTCACTCCTTCAAGATCGCTGCAGTACCGGCAATCACGCTGGCCACGGTCGGCGTGCTTCTGACCTCCGGCATCTTCGCCTTTGCCGCAGCCCTTTTTCTGAATCTCGACTGGCTGGAAGGACTGCTGCTCGGTTCGATCGTTGCCTCGACCGATGCTGCCGCCGTCTTCTTTCTTCTGCGCATCGGCGGCATCAATATCCGCGACAAGGTACGCTCGACGCTCGAAGTCGAATCCGGCACCAACGATCCGATGGCGATCTTCCTGACCATCGCAATTGCCGAGTTGATCGGCACCGGCCAGCGCTTCTCCGGCATCGACCTGCATTTCTTCTTCACCTTCTTCGAGGAAATGGGGCTCGGCCTCGTCTTCGGCCTGCTAGGCGGCATGATGATCGTGGCGATCCTCAACCGCTTCACCTCCGACCGCGGCCTCGCGCCGATCTTCGTACTGACACTCGCCCTGCTCGTCTTCGCCTTCACCGGCGCCATGGGCGGCAGCGGCTTTCTCGCCGTTTATGTCGCTGGCATGTATGCGGGAAACCGCAAGATGTACGCCAAGCAGCAGATCATGCGTTTCAACGAGGGACTGACCTGGCTTGCCCAGATCATCATGTTCCTCGTTCTCGGCCTGCTCGCCACGCCATCGCAATTCCCGGCCATTCTTCTGCCGGCAATCGGCCTTGCACTCTTCCTCATCTTTGTCGCCCGGCCCATCGCGGTTTGGCTGAGCCTGCTGCCCTTCGATTTCACCCAGCAGGAAATCGGCTTCGTCGCCTGGGTCGGCCTGCGCGGCGCGGTCTCCATTCTGCTAGCGATCATGCCGCTCTTAAGCGGCGTCGAAAACGGCGAACTCTTCTTCAATGTCGCCTTCATCATCGTCCTCGTATCGCTCTGCCTGCAGGGCTGGACGATCAAGCCGGTCGCGACAAAACTTGGCCTTATCATTCCGCCGCGCATGGGCGCGGTCGACAAGATCGAGCTCGATCTGCCGGGCGCTGCCCAGCACGAACTGATCTCCTACAAGGTCATCAAGGACAGCCCGATCATGCGCGGCGAGCGCATTCCCCGCTGGGCCATGCCTTCGCTCGTCATCCGCGACGCAAAGAGCATGCGTTATCAATATGCCGGACGCCTGCGCGAGGGCGATCAGGTCTATCTTTTCGTCGCCCCGACCTACACGAAACTGCTCGACCGCCTGTTTGCCGCCCGCGCGCCGGTGGATGACAATGACGAGGAGTTCTTCGGCGCCTTCGCCATCTCGCCCGCCCGTCCCGCCAAGGAACTCGATGCTGCCTATGGTCCAGGTCTCATCTCACCCGCAGAACAGGCCATGACTGTCGGCGAACTGCTCATCGCCCGCCTTGGCGGCAAGGCGGAATATGCCGACCGCATGCGCTTCGGCTCGATCATCCTGATCGTCCGCGAAGTCGACGAGTTGAACCATATTCGCTCGATCGGCGTTTCGCTGGAACCGGTCGAACCGACGACCAACCTGCCCATCTTCATCAACATGCGCGAGATCGCCCATCGCGTGCGTGACCTCATCCGCAAATACCGCGGAAAGCCGGTGCCCACCCAAAGGCGATAGGCTATACTTGAGAGACCACTGCGGCTCTTGGCGCCCTTGCGTCGGGCCGCAACCATAGTATGGTCCGCCAGTTTCAGCGGCCGGGCGCTTCAGGGCACTCGGTCCCATTTCAGCACTCAAGGAGTGGATTAGCCCATGCCGGCATTCAAGACTATTGACGATATCAGCAACCCAGCGGGCAAGCGCGTTCTCGTACGCGTCGATCTCAACGTACCGGTTGCCGACGGTAAGGTAACCGACAAGACTCGCATCGAGCGTGTTGCCCCGACCATCCTTGAACTGTCGAAAAAAGGCGCCAAGGTCATCCTGCTTGCCCATTTCGGTCGCCCAAAGGGTGAGCCTGTCGCCGACATGTCTCTCTCGCTGATCGTCCCGGCCATCAACGAAGTGCTCGGCACCAAGATCCTCTTCGCCGCCGATTGCATCGGCCCCGACGCCGAAAAGGCCGTCGCATCGATGAAGGACGGCGACATCCTGCTTCTGGAAAACACCCGCTTCCACAAGGGCGAGGAAAAGAACGACGCCGAGTTTACCGAAGCGCTTGCCGCAAACGGCGACATCTACGTCAACGACGCCTTCTCTGCCGCTCACCGCGCTCACGCATCGACCGAAGGCCTCGCGCACCATCTGCCCGCCTATGCTGGCCGCACCATGCAGGCCGAGCTTGAGGCGCTGGAAAAGGGTCTTGGCGCACCGGTTCGCCCGACAGTTGCCATCGTTGGTGGTGCAAAGGTATCGACCAAGATCGACCTGTTGCAGAACCTGGTAAAGAAGGTCGACGCGCTCGTCATCGGCGGCGGCATGGCCAACACCTTTATCGCGGCAAAGGGCATCAATGTCGGCAAGTCGCTCTGCGAACATGATCTCGGCGAAACCGCCAAGGCAATCATGGCTGAAGCCGAAAGCGCCGGTTGCGCCATCGTCCTCCCCGTCGATGCTGTCGTTGCCCGCGAGTTCAAGGCCAATGCAGCAAACGAGATCGTCGCCATCGACGCCATCCCGGCCGATGCCATGGCCCTTGATGTCGGCCCGAAGTCCGTCGAAGCCATCAACGAATGGATCGGCAAGGCCTCTACGCTCGTCTGGAATGGTCCGCTCGGCGCCTTCGAAATCACGCCCTTCGACGCAGCAACCGTTTCGGCAGCAAAGTTCGCAGCGGCACAGACCAAGGCCGGCAAGCTGACCTCGGTCGCCGGTGGCGGTGACACGGTCGCAGCCTTGAACCATGCGGGCGTTGCCGACGACTTCACCTACATTTCGACGGCAGGCGGCGCTTTCCTTGAATGGATGGAAGGTAAGGAACTGCCCGGCGTGGCAGTTCTGTCCAAGACGGCCTGATTGCTGTTTATCCACAGCTTGACCACAACCAGAGTGCGCGGACATGGCTCCGCGCATTCGCGTTTCAAGGCCCCTTTAAATTTTTTAGATGTTTTAAACGATTGAATTGAATTCAATCGTTTCAAATATTTAGCCGTGGATTTACTTCCGCCCTACATCTGTTATCGCCTCAGATATCAAGTGTTGGAGATCGACAAATGACCGAACGTCTGGAAGATATTGCACTCAAGATGGTATCGAACGGCAAGGGCCTTCTGGCCGCCGACGAGTCCACCGGGACGATCAAAAAGCGCTTCGATAGCATCGGGATCGAGTCTACCGAAGAGAGCCGCCGTGACTACCGCGAGATGCTCTTCCGCACCGAAGCAGCGATGAAGAACTGCATTTCCGGTGTCATCCTCTATGAAGAAACCCTCTACCAGAAGGCAGCCGACGGCACTCCGTTCGTCGACATCATGACCGCAGCCGGCTCGATTCCTGGCATCAAGGTTGATATCGGCGCGAAGCCGATGGCGCTTCACCCGCACGAATTCATTACTGAAGGTCTCGATGGCCTTTATGAACGCCTCCGCAAATATCGTGAAGCCGGTGCCCGTTTCGCCAAGTGGCGCGGCGTCATCACCATCGGTGACCAACGTCCGAGCTGGGGTTCGATCAAGGCCAACTCGCAGTCTCTCGCTCGCTATGCAGCGCTCTGCCAGCAGGCTGACATCGTGCCGATCGTCGAGCCGGAAGTGATGATGGACGGCACTCCCGGCGACCATGACATCGACCGTTGCGCCGAAGTTACCCAGCACGTACTGCAGACCGTCTTCGCCGACCTGTTCGACGCCCGCGTCGATCTCGAAGGCATGATCCTGAAGCCGAACATGGTCATCGATGGCATCAAGGCCCGCAAGGCTTCGGTGGAAGAAGTCGCCGCACGCACCGTCAAGGTTCTGAAGGCCACCGTTCCTGCTTCCGTACCGGGCATCGCCTTCCTGTCCGGCGGCCAGACCTCGGAAGAAGCGACGGCACACCTTTCAGCCATGGTTGCCGGTTACGACCTGCCCTGGAAGCTGACCTATTCCTACGGCCGAGCACTGCAGGAAACCGCCCTCAAGGCTTGGGGCGGCAAGTCCGAGAACGTGGCAGCCGGCCAGCGCGCCTTTGCGCACCGTGCCGAGATGAACACGCTCGCCGCCAAGGGCACGTGGAAGAAGGATCTCGAAAAGGCAGCGTAAGCCAAGCCTTTTCACCGAAATCGTTGCAGCCGGTCCGCAGCCTTGATTTGGCGCGGATGCTGCAGGGAGGGAGAAAACCGCGTCGGCAACGGCGCGGTTTTTCCGTTGATTGATACCATAACAAAGTTTGACTGGTGAGCCGCATCGCAGCCGCTTAAGCATCGTCCCTCACCCTTGGAGGATGCCATGCCCAAAGTCGAATTCGTCACCGTCGATGTTTTCACTGCCGAACGCTTCACCGGCAACCCGCTTGCCGTCATCACCGATGCACGCGGACTGACCACGCAGCAGATGCAAGAGATCGCTACCGAATTCGGCTATTCCGAAAGCACATTCGTGCTGCCGCCAGAAGATCCGGCCAACAGCGCCCATGTCCGTATCTTCACGCCGACGCTGGAAGTTCCCTTCGCCGGCCATCCCAATGTCGGCACGGCTTACGTTCTAGGCCAGGAGGCGAGCCTGTTCGGTAAAGCCATCGGCGACAGCCTTCGTTTCGAGGAAAAAGCCGGCCTCGTCGAGGTCCAATTGAAGCGCGAAGACGGCAAGGTCGCCGCCGCTTCGATCCGCGCCCCGAGATCGCTCGAGATCGGAGAGACGGTGGCCGCAGAGCTTGTCGCGCGCTGCGTTGCGATCGATACAAAGAATGTCCGCACCGAGCGGCATCAGCCGGTCTTCGCATCGGTAGGCCTCGGCTTCGTCCTTGCCGAACTGGATGGCCTCGACGCCCTTGGCCGCGCTCTACCGGATCTTGCTGCCTTCCGGGAAGCAGTCGCCCGTCATCCCGGCGACGGCCTCGGATTTTCAGTATTTCTCTATGTCCGCGATCCGTCGCGGCCGGACCTTATCCGTGCACGCATGTTCGCACCACTCGACGACGTTCCGGAAGATCCCGCGACCGGCAGTGCATCCGGTGCGCTCGGCGCATATCTGGTCGCCAACATGCCCGAGGCGGATATCCACACCCAACTGACTATCGAGCAGGGCGTGGAGATGGGCCGCAGGAGCATCATCGAACTCGATGTTACCAAGCAACATGGCAAGGTAACCGATGTGCGGATCAGCGGCCGCTCTGTCTTCGTCATGCGCGGCAGCGTCGAATGCTGATCAGAAGAATTCCCGCGCAAGCAGTGCAATAGTCCAGATGACGAAAGCAAGCACGGCGAGTTTCCAGAAATCCATGCGCCGCTTGAGGCCGGGAAAGCCCAGCGGCCTTATGATCTGAACGACCATGGCGAGCATGAGCAGGATGGAGATTGCTTTCGTCATTGTTCGCCCTGCTGCGATCTTTTCGTTTTCCGCCACAGGGTAGACATTTTTAAACTCCACCACAGATAGGCTTTGGGAGGGGCTAACAAATCAACAGCGAGCCCCGTCCCTCGTTACCGTTCCCTGCGGCAAGGCGCAACACGTCTGACGGCAGGGAAATGTGCCATTGATTGTTTGACACGAACCCATTTGTGAGACGATGAGACGAAACCTGCTTCCCGTCCTCGCCCTTTTATCCGGAACCCTTTTTCTATTCCTTGGCAACGGCCTCCAGGGCCTGCTCCTGCCCTTGAGGGGCTCTCTCGAAGGTTATTCCAACGAGACGCTCGGCCTGCTCGGCACGACCTGGGCTGCGGGTTTTGTCATCGGCTGCTTTGTTGCCCCGAACGTGGTGCGACGGATCGGCCACGTCCGCGCCTTTTCCGGCTTCCTCGCGCTGATCTGCCTGAACGTGCTGCTGACCGGCCTGCTGGTCGATCAGACGGCATGGCTGACGTTGAGAGCCATCACCGGCTTCTGCACCGCCGGCACCTCGATGATCATCGAAAGCTGGCTGAACGAGCGGGCAACGCCGGAAAGCCGGGGCACGATCTTTTCCTTCTACATTTCCATCACGCTCTTCGGCGTCGTCGGCGGCCAGATGCTGGTCCCCTTTTCTGACGTGACAACGACGACGCTCTTCATGATCTGCGGCATTCTCTACAGCATCGCCGCGCTGCCCACGACGCTCTCAAAAGCCGCCTCTCCCCAGCCGCTCAAACGCGCCAAGCTGGATTTGAAGGGGCTGTTCAAAAACTCGCCGATCTCCTTCGTCGGCATTCTGCTGATCGGCATTGCCAATGGCGCCTACGGCACTCTGGCCGCTGTCTTCGCAAACCGCGCCGGCCTCTCTCAAGGGGCAGTCGCTGCAATGGTGACGATCACCATCTTTGCCGGCGCGATCATGCAGTTTCCGGCGGGCCGCCTCTCCGATCGCATGGACCGTCGCTACGTGCTGGCAGGCCTTTCCGCCGCTGCGGCACTGGCGGGACTGGTTGTCGCCATGGTGCGGCCGACTGACGCCTACGGGATCATCGTGCTGGTCGCGATCTACGGTGCCGCGGCAAACGCGCTCTATCCGATCGCGGTTGCCCATGCCAACGACTTCGCCTCGCCGGAGGACTTCGTCAAGGTTTCCGGTGGCCTGCTCCTGCTCTACGGCATCGGCACCATCATCGGCCCGACACTCGGCGGCCCGGTCATGACCTGGGCCGGACCTTATGCGCTCTTCCTCGTCACCGCGATCGCGCATATCCTGATCACAGCCTATGCCATCATCCGCAGTCGCCAGCGGGCACCGGTACCGGCAGAGCATCGTGATGCCTATACGGTCGCTCCGGCCGCAACATCGCCGATGACGACCCCGGAAAGCCTGGCGCTCGACCCGCGTGCAGCGCAGGCGGAAGGCACGACAGAAGACCGGAGGAACTGAGGATGACATTTTTCGACGACGACCGGCCGGCCAAGAAGCTCGCCCATGAGATCGGCTCGGATCTTTCCATGCTTTCGGTGGGCGATCTCGATGCTCGAATCGATCTCCTCAGAGAGGAAATCGCGCGGCTGGAAACCGACAAGCAGAACAAACAGGCCGGCCGCATGGCGGCCGACAACTTCTTCAAGAAGTGAGACGATCCGAAAATGCCCAAGTAAAGCCTGGGGATTTTAAGTGGATATTAATCATTAACAGACATTATAAGACCGTCCAGGCTTCCTGGACTCAGACAGTTTCACCACCCGGCGAATGGTCTGATTTCTCCCTGTTTTACCTTGAGAGCCGCCTTTCCGCGGCTCTTCTTTTTTGGCACGCCGCAAAACTGCTTTACTCGGCCGTGTAGAGACGCCTCGCAGGCTCTCTTGCAGTTTCCGAAAATGTGTTCCAAAACAAGAACATCCGCATCGGTTTACCGCTTCTTGTGGGTATTAACCTTTCCTTAATAAACGCCTTGCGGATTTCAATTATAAAGATCATGTTCAAGTCAATGAGGGCGGCGATGGAACCTTTCGCTACATCCCGCCATTGCCTCATCGTGGTTGCGTTAGCAGGATGACATTCATGCAAGAACAGGGTCTGAATACCGTCAATTTCGCCGGTCGCGCAGCGAATTCCTCGCAGTTCAAGACACTTTACTCCGAGGGCATGTCCCTGGTGGAAGAGACCGCGACCTATCTCGACGGAACGGGTCGCGCCGCATCGAAGGTCCTGCCGCGTATCGCCTCGGTTCTTTACGCCGCTGAATCTATGCGCCTGACGACCCGCCTCATGCAGATGGCCTCTTGGCTGCTGCTGCAGCGCGCCGTCAACAATGGCGAGATGTCGAAGGATCAGGTTCTCGCCGAAAAGAACAAGGTTCGCCTTGACGGTTTCAACGTCGACCGCAACGCACCGGGCTGGAACGAACTTCCGGAAGGTTTCCGCGATCTCATCGAGCGCTCTTTGCGCCTGCAAAACCGAGTGGCCCTTCTCGATCGCGAGATCTATCGCCCGTCTGACGCAGTTGCCGTTCCGGACAACGAAAACAGCGTCCGCTCGCAGTTGAACCTGCTGCAGACAGCCTTCGGCAACTGATCATCGATCAGCCAGTTGCTCCAGATATTCGAGAATTTCAGTGCGGCTTCTCAGCCGCACTTTTTCGTTGGGAAACTCTTCGAACATCCGCAAATGGCTTTCGAACGAATTCCAGTTGTTTTTCCGCTCCCGATACTTCGACACCCAATCGAGCAATTCTGCGAAGCTCTCGTCGCTTTCTCCGCGCTGTTTGCCCCTCGCCCTGATATTGGCGATGCATTCGTCTTCCGGCAGATCGAGAAACACCAGTGTCGTCGCGCGCGGCAGGATGACATTGACCAGCCAGCCATAGACGCCTTCGATGATCCATCCGGAGGTCAGCGACAATTCCCGCACCTCTTCGATGACGATCGCCTTGTCACGGGCAATGCCGTCGCCATGCGGGCCGGGTTGCCAGTAGACATCATCGAGATGCACGGGAGCGCGGTCGAGGTATAACGACAGCTTGCGGGCGAGCCATGTCTTGCCCGAACCGCCATTGCCCATGATCACCACCCGGCGAAGGGCCTCATATTGCTTGTCTTTTATCATGGCACTCCCCTTGAGCCCTGCCATGACACCAAACGAAAAAAGCCCGGCTTTCGCCAGGCTTTTTTTAGTCCGCCAACGTTAAGGCTATTAGAGGCCGAGGCCGCCGAAACGCTTGTTGAACTTGGAAACGCGACCGCCACGGTCCATCAGCTGCTGGTTGCCACCAGTCCATGCCGGATGGGACTTCGGGTCGATTTCAAGGTTCATCGTGTCGCCGGCCGAACCCCAGGTGGAGAAGGTTTCGTACTCGGTGCCATCGGTCATGACGACCTTGATCTTGTGGTATTCGGGATGAATGTCAGCCTTCATGTCGATATTCCTGCTCTGCGGGGTCTCCATGCCGCATTTGCGATCACCGACCCTCTTTAATCAATGAAGCCGTAGACCAGCACGGTCACGGCTTCCCAATTCGATGCGGAGCCTATACAGGAAGGTCGCGACTAGCACAAGTACCCGCAAGGCCAAGATAAGAGGGCCTCTACAGCGTTCTTTGTCCGACATCAATGGCGGGCAGCGTGCGTTGAAATATCAGAGTTCGCGTATTGTGAAAATGACGATGCGCAAGCAGGAGTTCCCGTGGCAGACATGTCTGAGACCGAAAAGAAGAATCGCAGCCTCAAGCCCCTCGCCCGACTGATCCCCTATCTTTCCCGTTATCGAAGGCTGGTTGCTTCGGCTCTTTTCTTTCTGGTTCTGGCGGCCGCGACAACACTTGCTCTTCCGCTCGCCGTCCGGCGCATGGTCGATCATGGATTCGCGTCTTCCGACGGCCATTTCATAAACAACTATTTCGGCATGCTGCTGATCCTTGCCATCCTCTTAGCGCTGGCCAGCGCCATGCGCTATTATTACGTGATCACCATCGGCGAACGCGTAGTGGCCGACCTGAGGCGCGAAGTCTTCGCGCATGTCACCCGCCTTTCAGCATCCTTCTTCGACGTCAACCAGTCGGGCGAGATCGTCTCGCGCCTGACAGCCGACACGACACAGATCAAGTCCGCCTTCGGCTCGGCCGCCTCCCAGGCTTTGCGCAACACTATTCTCTGTCTCGGCGCCATGGGCATGATGATCTATACCAGCCCATGGCTTTCCGTCATGGTGCTCGGCGCCATTCCGGTCATCGTGTTCCCGATCGTCGGTTTTGGCCGCAATGTGCGCCGCCGCTCCCGCGCCGCACAGGACACGCTGGCAGAAAGCTCGGCTTTCGCATCGGAGACCGTGGCGGCGACCCGCACCGTTCAGGCCTTCGGCGGCGAAGAGATGGCAAGCGTGCGTTATGCCTCTGCTGTCGAGAGTGCGTATGACGCCGCCCGCGTCGCGATCCGTTCGCGCGCACTGCTGACCGGCTTTGCCATTCTCCTCGTCTTCGGCTCGATCGTCGGCGTCTTGTGGTATGGCGCGCAGAGCGTTCTTGCCGGCGAGATGAGTGCCGGCACGCTTGGCCAGTTCGTGCTTTATTCGGTGATCGCCGCAAGCTCGCTCGGCCAGCTCTCGGAAGTCTGGGGCGAGCTTTCCGCCGCCGGTGGCGCCGCCGAACGGCTGACCGAACTTCTGCACGAAATCCCGGCCGTTCACGACCCGGAACAACCGGTTACCCTGCCTTCACCGGCCCGCGGGGAGGTCGAATTCGATCAGGTCTCCTTCGCTTATCCGGCCCGCGTCAGCGCGATTACGCTCAACAGCCTGTCCTTCAATGTCAAAGCCGGTGAAACGATCGCCATCGTCGGCCCGTCGGGTGCCGGCAAAAGCACGATATTCTCGCTTCTGATGCGGTTCTACGACCCACAGACCGGATCGGTGAAACTGGACGGCGTCGATCTTCGCGAGGCCCGCATCGAAGACATCCGCTCGCGCCTGGCAATCGTGCCGCAGGACGTGACGATCTTTGCCGCATCGATCCACGACAACATCGCCTTCGGCATGCCGGGCGCTACCCGCGAGGCAATCCGTGCCGCGGCCATTTCCGCCCAGGCTGACGAGTTCATCGGCAAGCTCGACCAGGGTTATGACACCATGGCCGGCGAACGCGGCATCACCCTTTCCGGCGGCCAGCGGCAGCGCATCGCGATTGCCCGGGCGATCCTGAAGAATGCGCCCGTCCTGCTTCTGGATGAGGCGACCTCCGCGCTCGATGCCGAAAGCGAAACGCTGGTACAGCGCGCGCTTGACGGGCTGATGGAAAACCGCACGACGCTCGTCATCGCCCATCGCCTGGCAACCGTCCTCAAGGCTGACAGAATTCTCGTGCTTGAAGACGGTCGCGTTGTCGAGGAAGGAACCCATCAGAGCCTCGTCGCCAAGGGTGGACTTTACGCCAAGCTGGCGCGCCTGCAGTTCCATGATCTGGAACAGCGCAGCGTAAGCGCTATCTGACCGATAAACAGGATTAGGACTGCATGATTGTCGAGCCACTGGACCCGAATGCCCCGCTCGAGCAATTGCTGGACAGGGTTCAGTACCAGACTTTCCTGTATTTTTGGGAAGGCGCGCATGCAGATAGCAAGCTCACCTATGACAAGCGCTGGGTAAACGGCGCGATTGCCACCAACATGATCTCCATCAGCGGCACCGGTTTCGGGCTGATGGCGATCCTTGTTGCGGCAGAGCGGCAATGGGTGACCCGCGATGAGGCGCTGGAGCGGATCAGCCTCATTCTGGACCGCCTGAACCTCGCAACCCGCTATCACGGCGCCTTCCCCCACATGGTCGATGGCGCCACCAGCGAAACCGTCCAGTTTTCGCAATATGACGATGCCGGTGACCTTGTGGAAACCGCCCTCCTGTTTCAGGGCCTGATCTGCGCGCGAGAATATTTCACCGGCGCATCGGAAACCGAGCTGGCTCTGCGGGCAACTGTCACGCGGCTGTTCGACGAAGTCGAGTGGGACTGGTTCACACGCGGCAAGGACGATGGTCCGCTTTACTGGCACTGGAGCCCGATCCACAACTGGACCATGAACCTTCCGATCAAGGGCTGGAACGAAGCGCTCTCGGCCTATGTGCTGGCGGCTGGTTCTGACACGCATCCGATCAAGCCGGAAAGTTATCATGCAGGCTGGGCGCGCTCCGGCGCGATGAAAAACGGCGAAAGCTATTTCGGCACCGAACTTCCCCTCGGTGAGCCTCTTGGTGGCCCGCTGTTCCTCTCCCAATATTCCTTCTGCGCGCTTGATCCGCGCGGACTGTCGGACCGCTATGCCGATTATTGGCAGCAGGCCGTGGCGCATACGAAGATCAACCGGGACTACTGCCTCAGCATCCTGGCCTATAAGCAATACGATGTCTGGGGCCTTACGGCTTCGGAAGCGCCGAATGGCTACAACGCCAACTCTCCGACGTCGGACACGGGCGCCATCGCCCCGACCGCGGCACTGTCGAGCTTCCCCTTTCAGCCGGCGGAGGCCGAAGAGGCCCTGCGCGCCATGATCCGCTACGAGGATGGAAAGCTGTTCGGATCGTTCGGTTTCGTCGATGCCTTTGCCCCGGCAATAGACTGGCTCGCGCCAACCTATATCGCCATCGACCAGGGTCCGCTCATCGCCATGATAGAGAACCACCGCTCCGGCCTTTTGTGGAGCCTGTTCATGAAGGCGCCTGAAGTGCGGCGCGGACTGGAGCGCCTCGGCTTCACCTCAAGCCACTATACGGCATGAGGACAGGGCCTATTCGGCCCGTTCGAATACCCATTTCACCACATATTTGCCGTTCGGCTTCAGCTTGGTCTTCGTCTTCATCCTGACCGCCCCGCCGAGCGCTGCTTCGGCTTGGTCAAACATTTCGCGCGCCTCGGCAATTACCTGATGGTAGGTGCTATTGTCACGGCGTGGCGTATCCGCCACCGCCTTGATCAGGGCGTTGATATCTCGTTTTTGCGCAACCATCGATCAGCGTTCCGTCAGCTTCAATTCGATACGCCGGTTCTGAGACTTCGCTTCTGGCGTGTCGCCCGGAGCGATCGGCTGGAATTCGCCGAAGCCGGCAGCGACAAGCCGGTTAGCCGGAACACCCTTCGAAATCAGATACTTCACAACCGAAGTTGCTCGGGCGGATGAAAGCTCCCAGTTGTCGCGATAACGCCCCGCACCGGAGAGCGGCGAATTATCGGTATGGCCGTCGACCCTGAGCACCCAATTGATTTCCGCCGGTATTTCCTTGGCAAGCTCAAGCAGGGCCATTGCCAGCTTGTCCATTTCACCATGCCCGGCATCATCCAGCTCGCTGCCACCGACCGGAAACAGCACTTCCGACTGGAAGACGAAACGGTCGCCGACGATACGGATATTTTCGCGATCCGAGAGGATTTCACGCAAACGGCCGAAGAAGTCGGAGCGATAGCGGTTGAGTTCCTGCACGCGCGCAGCGAGGGCAACATTCAGGCGGCGGCCGAGATCCGAGATCTGCGCCTGCGAGGTCGCATCCTTGGCTTCCGAAGCCTGAAGCGCCTGCTCCACCGCAGCGATCTGCGCGCGCAATGCTGCGATCTGCTGGTTGAGGAGTTCGATCTGACTTGCCGCGCGCTGGCTGATTTGCTGCTGGTTGTTCAACTCGCTGGTTAGCTCACCGACTTTTGCATTGGCGGCCGCACTGCTGCCGGCGCCGTCATTCAAAAGCTGCTGCAGACGCGAGCGATCGCTTTCCACTGCAGCCAACGAGGATTGAAGGTTGGCAAGCTGATCTTCGAGATCCTGATTGCCGCTCTTTTCCAGCGCCAGCAGGTTTGTCAGCTCTGCGATCTGGCTGTTTAGGCGGTTCAACACCTCGTCACGACCGGTGATCTCGCGGCTGAGCAGAAACTGCGCCAGCACGAAGACCGTCAGCAGGAACATGATCGCCATGAGAAGAGTGGACAGCGCATCCACGAAGCCCGGCCAGAAATCGACTGTGCGTTCGCGACGGCGGTTCTTGGCGAGCGCCATCGCTTATTTCCCCCCGATCTTGTCGGAAAGCCGGTCAAGCGTGCGACGCATCGCCTTGGATTCTTCCTGCTGCGCCTCGATCCAGTCACGCAGCATCTGCTGCTCGTTGCGCATGTTCTTCACGAGCCCCTGAATGCCTTCCGCCAGATTGGCCATGGCAGCCATCGAACGCTCGCTCTCGGCGCCGTCACGCCCGGCCTTGGCCTGGACGGCGGCAAGCTTGCGCAATTCGGCGGTCAGAGCCTTCAACTCGTCTGCGGCGCCGTTATCGCCATTGGCGATCGGCCCGTCGTAACCAACGTCGGTTACCGAAGAGAGCCAGTTTTCGAGTTCCGTATAGAAGCGGTTCTGTGCGCGGCCGGCCTGCAGATCGAGGAAGCCTAGAATCAGCGAACCGGAAAGGCCGAGCAGCGAGGACGAAAACGCCGTGCCCATGCCGGCGAGCGGCTGGGCCAATCCGCTTTTGATTGCGCTCAGAATGTCGTTCGAGCCGCCCGACGACGGATCAAGCGCACCAATGACGTCGCTGATCGAGCCGATCGTTTCAATTAGCCCCCAGAACGTGCCAAGCAGGCCGAGGAAAACCAGAAGGCCTATGAGATAGCGCGAAGTATCGCGCGTTTCGTCCAGTCGCGTGCCGATCGAATCGAGGATGGAGCGATAGGCGACGGTCGACAGCGCCACCTTGCGGCGGCGACCGATCAGGGTGCGCATCGGGGCGAGCAGGCGCGGTTCGCGGCCCACCTTGTCGGCATTACCACCGGCGGCCCGGAAGGAATTGAACCAGCCGACTTCCCGCGCAAGACTGATCACCTGCACGAAGACGAGCAGGATACCGATCGCCAGAACGCCGAGGATCAGCCCGTTCAGGCCCGGATTGGTCTGGAATGCGTGCGCCGCCTGTCGGTAGAGGATCGACGCGACGAAGCCGACAAGCGCGAGAAAGATGAGCATCGTCCAGAGGAACGACGCAGGATTGGAGAGCTTGTGTTTATAGCCGCCGCGGCCGGTTTCCGACTCGTCCAGATCATCCACTGTCGCATTCGCCATAATACGCCTCGACTCCGCTAAATTGAGCGGAGGCTAGTGTAAAATTGCGACGAATTGAAGTGCGCAAGCATTGGAAAACAGTGCGCTATCCAATAGCGCGCACTGAATTCACTATTGCCTCAGCGGCTCGGCACCGGACGATTGACGACTTCGACCAGTGCATTACGGATCAGTTCGTTGCCAGCGATCACATTGCGGGCCTCGAACATGTTCTGCGCGCCCTTCATGTCGGAAACGAAGCCGCCGGCTTCGCGAATGAGCAGCAGGCCGGCAGCCATATCCCACGGAGAAAGCTCGGCTTCCCAAAAACCGTCAAGACGACCGGCAGCGACATAAGCAAGATCGAGAGCAGCCGCACCTGCACGGCGAACGCCTGCAACTTCACCCATGACATGACGCAGTTCGACGAGGAACTTGCCGTGGTTGCCACGGCCCAGATGCGGAATGCCGCAGCCGATGACGCAATCGGACAGCACCCGACGGGCAGCGACACGGATACGGCGGTCGTTGAGGAACGCACCGCCGCCCTTTTCCGCCGTATAGAGTTCATCCACTGCCGGATTGAACACGACACCGGCAACGATCTCGCCATTGCGCTCGAGCGCGATCGAGACTGCAAACTGCGGAATGCCGTGGAGGAAGTTGGTCGTGCCATCGAGCGGATCGACGATCCAGCGATGCGCACCGTCGGTGCCCTTTTCTTCGCCACCCTCTTCACCGAGGAAGCCATAGGTCGGGCGAGCCTTCATCAGCTCGTCACGGACGATCTTTTCAGCTTTCAGGTCGGCCTGCGAAACGAAGTCGCTCGGTCCCTTTACGGAAACCTGCAGATTCTGCACCTCACCAAAATCTCTGGTAAGCGATTTGCCTGCCTTCAAGGCAGCCTGCACCATGACATTGAGAAGCGCTGAACGGGCCATTTCGGAATCCTTGAGCCCCGGAATCCGGATGACCGGGAGAGCGGGCGATACTGATTTTGTTGATTGGGCGGCTTCAAGACCACAAATTGCCGGTAAATTCAAGTCATGCGGTCGCACGGCAGTGTTGTCATTCGCGGCCCAGCCTGCGAAAGGAGGGCAGACCTCATACAGGAGACAGCCCCATGCGCATGCCCATCCCTCTTTTTATCAGCCTCGGCATGCTCATCACCATGACCTTTTTGTCGCTGGGCCTATGGGCCGCACTGCCGGCCGAGACTATGCTGCCGATCCACTTCGACTTCTCCGGAAATCCGGATAATTTCGCGCGCCCGACGATCGCTCTTTTCCTGCTGCCGGGCGCGATGCTGTTTGCGGTCGCCGTCTTTGTCGTGTCGCCGTCCATCAACCCGAAGGCGCTTGATCGACCCGGTCTTTACACTGCCATCTGGTTGTTTGTTATTCTGGCGCTGGCCGTAGCCCACGGCTTCATCATCCGCGGCGCGCTCTTTGCATTGCAGGCGCTACAGGGCTAATTCCGCCGGAACTTGTTGGCCGCATCGATCGCCTGTTTCTGCTGATCTTCGTTAATGCCGAGATAGAAATCCTCAAGCCCGGCATCCTGCAGGCCGGCGCGCCGGGAGAGCACGTACCACTTGGCGGCTTCCACGGGGTTGGGTCGCGTGCCGAGCGCATTGATATAGAGATAGGCAAGCTTGTTTTGGGCGACCACATTGCCGCGCATCGCGGCAATCCTCAACCACTCGAACCCCTTGTCGTAGTCACGCTCGCCGCCGACGCCGTTTACATACCAGATGCCCATGTCCAACTGGGCGGTGTCATAGCCTGCCTTGGCGGAACGCAGCATCCAGTCACGCGCCTGTGCCTTTTTGGTCGGTGAAACTTCGCGAAGCGCCATGTAGAACTGGGCCACGGCATATTGCGCATCGGCTACGCCCTGGCTGGCGGATTTTTCATAGAACGGCAGTGCCAGTTGCATTCCCTTTTCGCCGGGATTGTCGGAAATCAGGATTTGGCCCCAGTTGAACTGAGCCGCCGAATTACCGGCTTCCGCCGCGCGACGCATGAAATCATCGGCCTTCTTTTTGTCGGCCGGAAAATCGCGTCCCGTCATCAACAGCAGCGCATACTGGAACATTGCTGCGGCATCGCCTCCTTCGGCGGCCTGACCATACCAGAAGGCAGCGCCCTTGGGGTCGCGCGCGATCCCCTGCCCCTTCGTCATCATCTCTGCAACCAATGTCTGCGCCGCTGCATCGCCCTGCTGCGCCCGTTCAAGCGCAAGCTTCATAGCCTCGACATACATGCCACGCTGATAGGCGCCATAAGCCTCATCGACCTTGCCGCTATAAGTTTTCTCCTCAGGTGGCGCTGGCAATGCAGCACCCATTCGCCTGTAAAGCTCGACGCCGCCGGACGGCACCAAGCCATCAGGCTGCTGCTGCCGCTCCATCTTGCCTGCGTCCGGCCCGACCGGCCGGGTCACCGCCTGATTGGACTGGGCATACACAGATGTGACCGCAGCCACAGAAACGAGCAGTGCAGTGAAGATTTTGACCGGATTGCGATACAGTTTTTTCGTCGATGGCATGCGACCATCAACCCTCAAACCGTGGCGCTTTTTCGTCCAGCAACGCATTGGCCTTGGCAACGGCTGCAGCGGGGCCATCACCACTGGCAAAAACGGCATCGCGCAACGCCACGAATTCGGCTCCGCTCTCGGCGACGGCGACCACCGATTCGGCATCGTTGCCGCCCATAGTGATGCAGGGGATCTCGATCATCGACGCCCACCACTCAGCAAGCGCAACGTTCTTCGGATGAGCTTCCGGCTTGATGTCGCCATCGAAACGGCCGAAGAAAATATAGTCCGGCCTCAATTCGCCGATCTCGAGCGCAGTATGCCGTTCCGCCGCACCGCCGGCTCCGACGATCATCTTCGGCGTGAACTTCTCGATCGCCTCACCCAGTTCCTCGAGCGAACCCGACATGTGAAGACCATCGGCCTTGGCGCGACCGGCAACCCGGCTGTCACCGGAAATGATGGCGGCGGCTCCGGCATTCTGGATGATCTGCACCACCACTTCCGCCCGCTTCTGGAATGCCTGATCGTCCAGCCCGTATTGCGGCAGGATGACCGATGCGACATCGCCACCCGACATGGCCTCCGTTAGAAGTCTGGCCTGGTGATCGGCGTCGGCATCATCCGGTACGATCAGCACGATGCGGCAGCGGTTGTCCGGTTCTGTCATGTTCTTATCCGATCATTCTCGCCTTGAAGCGAAGACGTACCGCTTCAGCACGTTCCGCTCTGGTTTTATTCGGACAATTCGATAGACCGGACGGATTGCAGGATCAACACCCTCGACAGTAACCGCCGATGATAGATATCCCCAACCTGTCGTTCTTCCTCGCCGCAATTCCGGCAGTCATGCTTGTCGGTCTGTCGAAAGGCGGCATCGGCGGCGCGATCGGCCTGATGGGAGTACCGATCATGTCGCTTGCGGTCGAGCCGGTCCAGGCGGCTGCGATTTTTCTGCCGATCCTCATTCTGATGGATGCTGTCGCGCTCTGGTCCTGGCGCAAATACAATGATCCGAAAACACTGCTGATGATTATGCCCGGCGGTGTGATCGGCATCGCCCTCGGTTGGGCGACGTCGGCCTATGTCTCCGACGATGCGCTGAAAGTGGTGATCGCTTCCGCGACCATTCTGTTCGCCGCCCGCTATTTCTGGCAGGTCTATGGGCGCCGGGGCGAAATCGTGGCTCCTCTCCCGCACCGCCCGGTGGCCGCAACATTCTGGGGATCGCTGTCCGGTTATGCCAGCTTCGTCGCCCACGCCGGTGGCCCGCCATTCCAGATTTATGTCCTGCCGATGCAGCTTGACCCGAAAAACTACACCGGCGCGAGCATCCGCTTCTTCGCCATCGTCAATGCGGTGAAGGTGATACCCTATTTCTTTCTGGGTGCGTTGGATACGCAGAACCTGACCCTGTCGGCAACGCTTCTGCCCGTAGCACTCGTCTCGACAATAATGGGAGCGGCCGTCGTCAAGCATCTCAAGGCCGAAACCTTTTACCCAATGACCTATGGCCTCGCCTTCCTTGCCGGCCTCAAGCTGCTATGGGATGGCCTCCCGTTCTGAACAGGCGCGGATTGGGGATAAAACCAGGCTCCGGAAACAATTCTGGCCGCAGCCCGCATGAACCACGACCAGAACTGAAAATTGGGTTTTGTGCCGCTATCGGATCATATCCAAATCGAGATCCGCGGCTATGGCTCTATTAGCTTGCCTTAGTGGCGTGTAGACGCCTTGAGGCGCTGCATTTGGTCTTTGATACGCAGCTTACGACGCTTCAGATCGGCGATTTCCCGATCGTCAGATGAAGGAGACGAAAGAATCGCCTGGAGCTCCTCCTCGAGATCGCCGTGCTTCTTTTCAAGCGATGCTATATGAGCCTGGATGGTCATGTGGCATGTCCTTCCCTATTGCCTGCTCCGGCCACTCCATCGGCCGAAGCTTCAGGTTTACGACGGAAGTGTGACACGATCTGAGCTGTTTGTCGAAGGTGTTTTCGTGACAAGAGCGCGGCAAATTCGTGACGTTGGCGAACTTCCCGTTAACGCGGTTTGGTGATAGGAGCTTGCGCATTAAGCTGGGCCGGGTCACAAGCCCGGATCGATATGGGGACTTTAAGACATGGCCGATCAGGAACAGGCGGACAACCGGCTGGCGCTGGCAAAGCTCCGGCAGGAGCATGAAGACTACGACGCCGCGATCAACGCCATGATAAAGGTGGGCTGCGATGCGTTGCGCGTGCAGCGCATGAAGAAGAAAAAGCTCGCCATAAAAGACAAGATGACCCAGATCGAAGATCAGATCCTGCCCGACATCATTGCCTAGGAACGCTCAAATGGCCGAGACACCGCCCGTCGCCATCATCATGGGAAGCCAGTCCGACTGGGAGACCATGAAGAACGCCGCCGAAACCCTCGATGCCCTCGAAATCGACTACGAGGCCCGCATTATTTCGGCACACCGGACGCCCGAACGCCTGTTCACTTTCGCCAAGGGCGCGCGTGACGAGGGCTTTCAGGTCATCATCGCCGGTGCCGGCGGCGCTGCCCACCTGCCCGGCATGGCCGCCTCGATGACGCCGCTGCCGGTCTTCGGCGTTCCGGTCCAGTCCAAGGCTCTATCCGGTCAGGACAGCCTTCTGTCGATCGTGCAGATGCCGGCCGGGATACCCGTCGGCACGCTTGCCATTGGCCGCGCCGGTGCGGTCAATGCGGCCCTGCTTGCAGCGGCCGTGCTTGCCCTCTCCGACGAGGACATCGCCTATCGCCTGGACGAATGGCGTGCCCGCCAGAGTGCCGCAGTCGCCGAATACCCGATGGACGAAGCATGAAGGCCCAGACGATCGGGATTATCGGCGGCGGCCAGCTGGGCCGTATGCTTGCAATGGCAGCCGCAAGGCTGAACCTCACCATCATCATTCTGGAACCGCAGGCCGATTGTCCCGCAGCTCAGGTCGCCAACGAGCAGATCACCGCAGCCTATGATGATCCTGCCGCTCTCGCGGAACTGGCCAGACGTTGCGATATCGTCACCTACGAGTTCGAAAACGTGCCGGTCTCCGCCGCACAAGCGCTGGAGCGCTCCGTTCCCGTCTACCCGCCCTCCAAGGCGCTCGAAGTCGCCCAGGACAGGCTGACGGAAAAACGCTTCCTCAACAGCTGCGGCATCGAGACGGCCCGTTTCCATGCGGTCAACAGCCAGCAGGAGCTCGAAGCAGCTTTGGTCGACTTCGGCGGCAAGGGCGTGCTGAAGACCTGTCGCATGGGTTACGACGGCAAGGGCCAGCGCGTTTTCCGCTCGAGCGACGACTCACCCGCAGGCGCGTATGAAGCGCTCGGTTCCGTGCCCCTGATTCTCGAAAGCTTCGTTCCATTCGAGCGCGAGATCTCGATCATCGCCGCCCGTGCCAAGGACGGCACGATTCGGTGCTACGACCCGGCTGAGAATGTCCACCGCAACGGCATACTGCATACGTCGACCCTGCCGGCAAACATACCGGCCGAGACAGCGGCAACCGCCCGTGCTGCGGCCGAAAAGCTGCTCGCAGCGCTCGGTTACGTCGGCGTTATCGGCATGGAATTCTTCGCCATGGCCGACGGCACGCTGATCGCCAACGAGATTGCCCCGCGCGTCCACAATTCCGGTCACTGGACGGAGGCTGCCTGCGTCATCTCGCAGTTCGAGCAGCATATGCGCGCGGTTGCCGGTCTTGGGCTCGGTGACCCGGACAGGCATTCCGATTGCGTGATGACCAACCTGATCGGCGACGACATTCTGACGCTGCCGCAATGGCTGGCAACCAAGGATGTGCTTGTCCATCTTTACGGCAAGACGGAAGCCCGTCCGGGCCGTAAAATGGGCCATGTCACCGAATTGAAAGGCCGGAAAACCTCGTCACAAGGTTGACATGGAGAAAGCCTCGGGTTATCTGCACCCCAACCTGAGGCGCGCCCCTATCTCTAGGGACTAGGCGGCGCGCTTTCGATTGTTAGAGACAAGCGGCTCTATGAGCCCACAGACTGCTGGACCAGTACAATGAAGATCAAGAACTCGCTTAAGGCGCTGAAGGCTCGTCACCGCGACAACCGTCTGGTTCGCCGTAAGGGCCGCATCTACATCATCAACAAGCAGAACCCGCGCTTCAAGGCCCGCCAGGGCTGATTGCTCAGGGCGAATTTTTCGCCTGCAATCAAATTGTCGATAGCGCGACAATTCGGCTTTGACCTTCGGCGCATCCGGATTAACTTATCCGGATGCGCTATTTGCTTCTGAGCACCCCTATTCTGGCCTTGGCCGTTTTCGTCCCTGTCGCTCATGCACAGGCGCCTCAAGCCGCCCCTCCTGCACAAGCCGTTCCGCAACCAACCGCCCCCGCAGTAGAATCAGCCGCAGCCGCAAAACCGCTCGACACATTGTTCGAGGCGCTGAAACGCGAACGCGATCCTGAAAAGGCCAAGGGCATCGCCAGCCAGGTCATTGCCGAGATGAACGATTCCGGCAGCGCCACGGTCAACCTTCTGATGCAGTGGTCCGAAGACGCCATCAAGGAAAAGAAGAACGCCGCCGCGCTGGACTTCCTCGACCGTGTAACCCTTCTCGATCCTGCCTTCACAGAGGGCTGGAACAGGCGTGCTACACTTCACTACACGATGGGGGATCAGCGCAAGGCGATGGCCGATATTGCCGAAGTCTTGAAGCGTGAACCGCGCCACTTCGGCGCTCTTGCCGGCTTAGCGGGAATACTGACGGAAGCCGGCGATGACGACATGGCGCTTAAGGCCTGGGAGCGCTATCTCAACGTCTATCCAGCAGATCGGGAGGCACAGGAAGCCGTCTCGAAACTCTCGGAAAAGATCGCCGGGAACAGAACTTGAGCCTTTCCCAGGTTATTCTCCAATGATTCTGCCGCTTGCCCTTGTCGCCATTCTTGTCGCCGCGGCCTTCAGCTTTACCGCCTGGAAAAGCCGCCAGATTGAGCGGCAGTTTCCGCGCCATGGCGAACTGATCGATGTCGGCGGCTACAGGATCAACGCCCTGCATATTCCTGCACCGCCAAATCCCGCCCTGCCCCCGATCGTCTTCATCCATGGAGCAAGCGGCAACCTGCGGGACCAGGAAACGGCCTTCCGCAAGCTCCTGGAAGGCCGTGCGGAGCTTCTCTTCATCGACAGGCCTGGACATGGCTATTCGGAGCGCGGAAGGCCAGAGAATGGCTTTCCGGACGGACAGGCGGTAGCCATCAGCCGCGTAATGGATATGAAGGGCATGGAGCGCGCCATCATCGTCGGACACTCCTTCGGCGGGGCGATTACTGCAAGCTTTGCCGTCTTCCATCCCGAAAAGACGGCCGGATTGCTGTTTCTCGCACCGGCAACCCATCCCTGGCCCGGCGGCGTGGACTGGTACTACAGGATTTCTGCCGCTCCCTATCTGGGCTTCTGGTTCACCCGCCTCATCAGCCTGCCCGCAGGCCTTGTTCTGCTGGATGGTGCAACGAGGTCCGTCTTCAGCCCCAACCTCCGTCGTGACCGCTATGTCGAGAAGGGCGCACCCGCACTGGTGCTGAGGCCTGAAAACTTCCGCAACAACGCGGTCGATGTCGCCAATCTGCACGACTATGTCACGCGCATCTCACCACGTTATAAAGAGATAACGGCACCAACCATTGTCATCACAGGCGACAGCGACCCGATCGTGCTCGAAGAGATCCATTCCCAAGGGCTTGCGCGTGATATAGCCGGTTCCGAACTGGTGAAGATCCATGGCCTCGGCCACAAGCCGGACTATGTGGTGCCCGACGTGGCAATCGCCGCAATGGAAAAGATCGCAGGCATGGACCGCGACCTGCAGGCATTGGCACGCATGGTTGAGGCGCGGCTGACCCAGTCGGGAACTACGGATCAGCCTGCAATAGGAATGACGATCGAAAAGATCTGAGCTGAAGGATTATGTCGCCGCAACGACATGCCGGTAGACGACATCTTCCGGATCATGCCGCTCGGCAGTCTCATCCAGCCAGGCACCCAGCCTTTCGGCCAGTCTGCGGGATTTGTCGTTGTCACGATGAACATAGCTGACCAGCGTCTTCAGGCCGAGTGCCCTGAAGCCCCAGTTTCCCAATGCGGCCGCAGCCTCCAGAGCATAGCCCAGCCCTTCGAAGCTGGGGTAAAGAAGCCAGCCCAATTCATGCTCGGGGAATAGCGGGCCGGCATTGATGCCGACCTGACCAAGGCAGGTTCCGTCGTCCCGCCTCTCGATCATCAATGAGCCATGGCCCATCAGCTGCCACTGCGCCACGTCATGGCAGAACATGCCCCAGGCGGCGGCCCGCGAAAACGGACCGCCATATGCGCAGCTCGTTCCGAGGCCATGAACGCCGCATAGGTCGGCCAGTCCGCCATGTTCGGCACACGCAGCCTGAGACGGTCGGTTTCGATCACCGTGATCGAAGCAGATGATTGACTGTTCATGGATATGCCCATTCCAAAACGACAGACGGCCGGATCGCTCCGGCCGTCTGTTAATTGCAAATTGTGTCAGCCGATTATGCGCCGGTCTGGCCGTCAGCGCCGATATAGGCGATACGCAGCATGTTCGTCGAACCGGGCGTGCCGAGCGGAACGCCGGCCGAGATGATGACGCGGTCGCCGGGCTTGCCGAACTCTTCCGAAACGGTGATGCGCGCAGCGCGGTTCACCATGTCTTCCAGATCGCTTGCATCCTCGGTTACGACGCAGTGCAGGCCCCAGCAGACAGCAAGGCGGCGGGCCGTCTTGACATTCGGGGACAGCGCCAGGATCGGAACATTCGGACGCTCGCGCGAGGCGCGCAGACCGGTCGTGCCGGACTGGGTGTAGGTGACGATCGCGGCAGCCTTGAGTGTTTCGGCAATCTGGCGTGCAGCAAGCGAGATCGCGTCGGAGCCGGTGGCTTCCGGCGTTGCGCGCTGTGCGTAAATGATGCTCGGATAAAGCGGATCCTGCTCGACCTGACGGGCGATGGACGCCATCATCGAGACAGCTTCGACCGGATACTGACCGGAAGCGGATTCGGCCGACAGCATGACGGCATCAGCGCCTTCGAAGACGGCGATCGACACGTCGGAGACTTCCGCGCGAGTCGGAACCGGAGCCGTGATCATCGATTCCAGCATCTGGGTGGCAACCACGACCGGCTTGCCTGCACGGCGGCAGGCGCGAGTCAGCTGCTTCTGGATACCGGGAACCATTTCGATCGGCATTTCAACACCAAGGTCACCACGGGCAACCATGACGGCGTCGGAAAGCTCGATGATCTCGTCGATGCGTTCGATAGCCTGCGGCTTTTCGATCTTCGACATGATGCCGACACGGCCGCGAGCGATCTTGCGGACTTCCGCCAGGTCTTCCGGACGCTGCACGAAGGACAGCGCAACCCAGTCGGCGTCTTCGGTGGCAAGAACGGCATCGAGGTCGGCGCGGTCCTTGTCGGTCAGAACGCCGACGGTCAGGATCGTGTCGGGCAGGCTGACGCCCTTGCGGTCGGAAATGCTGGTGCCGGCAACAACGGTGCAGACGATCTTCTTGCCGTCGGCTTCGACAGCCTTCAGAGCCAGCTTGCCGTCGTCGATCAGCAGGCGATCGCCGGCCTTGACCGCTTCGAGGATTTCCGGATGCGGAAGGTAAACGCGGTTTTCGTCACCCGGCGCTTCGTTGTTGTCGAGCGTGAATGTCTGACCCGGGGTCAGTGTTACTTTGGTGTTGGCAAATTTGCCGACGCGAAGCTTCGGTCCCTGCAAGTCACAGAGAATACCGATCGGGCGACCCGACTTCTTCTCGACCGAGCGGATGCGCTCGATCAGGGTACGCATCATTTCATGGCTGGCATGGCTCATGTTGATACGGAAGAGGTCAGCGCCTGCTTCGTGGAGCTTCTGGATCATTGCCTCTTCCGACGATGCCGGACCGAGCGTGGCAAGGATCTTTACTTTGCGGTTACGCCTCATCAATTCTGGCCTTCTTGCGTACCGGGCGTGTCGGACAGCTGGACCATCCAGCTTCCCTGACGACCCGTATCATACTCTTTGAAACCCATGCGCTGGTGGCCACGGGTGAAACAATCATTGACGCCGACAATTTTGAATTCATTCTCGGCGACGCACATATTGATATTTCCGGTCCACCGCCCTCCGCGGGCGGCATCCTCGGCATAAAGATAATAGTATCGTGACTGCAGTTCCCCTTCGATCAGAGTAGCGCAGGTGGAAGCAGGAACCTGCCACCAACCCTCGGTATTCCAACCATCCTGGGCACGATAACCGATTGCCACCCCGACAAGATTCTGCGTGCCGTTACAGACACGAAAATCAGCATGAGCCGGAGAAGCCATGAGAAGCGGTGCGCTTGCGCAAACAGCAAAAGCACCCGCCGGAACGGAAAGGAGCGAACGAAGATAGATTTTAATCGATTTTATCGGCACGGTTTCCGTCAGGTCTCCATGGTTATCGTGGAGGCACTTTCTCGCGCGCAACGGGCAGAAAGTCAACGAAGCTGTGGTTGATTGCGTCGCCCTGCCGCTACGCTTGCTTAAATTTGTTTCATCCCCCTGCACGGGCTTGCTTTTTGACAAGCACAGGCCGCCTCTCTTGCGCCAAAACGGCTGTCATGCGATCACCAAACTCACAACATAATCGTTTGAAATGTACGTGAGCATGCAGAATTTCCAATCGTTCGAAATCATAGACGGCAACTATGACACAGGCATGGTGCTTCTCGCAGATCACGCCATGAACAGCCTTCCTTCGAAATATGGCACTCTTGGCCTACCCGACAGCGCCTTTCTCAGGCACATCGCTTTCGATATCGGCGTCGAGGGCCTGACACGCAGGCTTGCCGCCATGCTCGGCGTGCCGGCACTGCTCGGCTGCTTCTCGCGCCTGCTGATCGATCCGAACCGTGGTGAAGACGATCCGACCCTGATCATGAAGATTTCCGACGGCGCGATCATTCCCGGCAATCACCCGATTACCGATGAAGAATGGCAAACCCGCCTCGACACCTACCACCGGCCTTATCACCGCGCCGTCGAACAGACGATAGCCAAGGCCTCGACATCCGGCCGGGCGCCTCTGGTGCTTTCAATACATTCCTTCACTCCCTACTGGAAGGATTTCGCAAGGCCCTGGCATGCAGCAGTGTTATGGGACAGCGATGACAGGGCAGTTTTGCCGCTTCTGTCAAAACTTCGCGAACCGGGCGATATCGTTATAGGCGACAACGAGCCTTATGATGGCGCCTTGAAGGGCGACACGATGTATCGCCACTGCATGATCCCCGGCATTCCGCACGCGCTTCTGGAAGTAAGGCAGGACCTGATCGGCGATGATGCAGGCATGGATGCCTGGGCGGCAAGGCTTGCGCCGATCTTTACCTCGCTCAACGCAGACCCCAAATTGCATGAATACAGGATTTTCCCGTCGCGTACCGACCCCTACCCCGCCGTGTGACGACAGCAGTCAGGAGACGTTCCCATGACCGACATCAGCAAGGAACAACAAACCGAGCTTGAAGCGGCGGCATTTCGCCGGCTCGTCCAGCATCTGCGTGAACGGAGCGACGTCCAGAATATCGACATGATGAATCTGGCAGGCTTTTGCCGGAACTGTCTGTCCAACTGGTATCGCGATGCAGCGACCGAGGCAGGACTGGACCTTTCAAAAGAGGCTTCCCGCGAGATCGTCTACGGCATGCCCTATGAAGACTGGAAGAACCTTCACCAGATGGAAGCAAGCGACGCTCAAAAAGCCGCATTCGAGATCAACAAGCCGCCGCATGGCTGAATTGGCATTGGCGATTGATTAGGCTTGACCTTGCGCCTGCTTTTCGGCACTTGACCACTATCCAATAGAGATTTCCATTATCAGGAGACACCGATGTCTGATGCTCATGGCGTCGCCCGCGACCAGCTCCGCGCTTTTGTAGAGCGCATTGAACGACTTGAAGAAGAAAAGAAGACGATCGCCGACGACATCAAGGACGTCTATGGCGAAGCGAAGTCGATGGGCTACGACACCAAGATCATGAAAAAGGTCATCGCCCTTCGCAAGAAGGATGACCAGGAGCGCATGGAAGAGGACCTGATCCTCGACACTTACCTCAGCGCCCTCGGCATGATCCCGGGCGCCGGCACCGACGAGGAAGAAGCCGCCTGATCCGCTTTTCAAAGCCCGCCCCTTGAAGGCGGGCTTTTTCTTTTGCGCCTGATGCAGCAAATCTCCCTTCGCGCGAGTTTCCAATGGCAGATCACGACGTCATCGTTATCGGCGCAGGCTTTACCGGCCTTACCGCGGCCACGGACCTGATGGCTGCCGGCCTCGATGTCATCGTGGTCGAGGCCCGCAACCGCGTCGGCGGCCGGGTGGAATCGGAATATTTGCCGAACGGGACACGCATCGATACCGGCGGCCAGTTCCTATGCCGTGACATGACACATCTGGTCGAGACGGCGCAGCGCTTCGGAGCACGCACCGTCTTCTCTCATGTCGATGGAGAACAATCCTATCGCCCCGCCATTCCACCCGAACACGGTGATGCCATCTGGAACGGCGTGGAGCAGTTGCGTGAGCGAATGCGCTCCATCGATCTCACCAATCCTGCATTCTCGGGTCTGACCGTGGGGCAATGGATCGACCGCCAGACCGACATGCCTTCGGATGTGACCGGCTCATTCCGAAGACTCGTAAAGGGATTGTGGTGCCGCGCGCCGGAAGACGTGGCGCTTGCCTATCTCGTCTCGAACGACCGGCGGATTACCAATATCTATCCCGAACTTGAGATGTTCATGCGTGACACCATGCACGCGCTGGCCGACCGTTTAGCGGCGGGCCTCGATGACCGACTGAGACTGTCCGCCCCCGCCACCTCTATCACCATCATGGAAGATGCGGTTGAAGTGGATGTCGAGGGACGCGCGCTCACTGCAGGACATGTGATCATTGCCGTACCGCCCGTCATGGCGCGAAGAATAGAAATATCGCCACCGCTTCCAGCTGAACTCGAAAGGGCACTTTCTGCCTGGGAGCCGGGTTGTGCGATCAAGCTGCAGATCGGCTACAGGACACCATTCTGGCGCGACAAGGGACTGAGCGGGTCGGTCATGTGGAGCGATCCGCAGGGCATCTACGCCTGCGACGCCAGCCATGACGATTATTTCGGCATCGTCGTCTTTCTTGGCGGACCGCTGGCCTCGGAATGGCATAAGCGACCGCAGACCGAGCTGGCGAACTTCGTCACGTCAGAACTCAGCGCCGCATTGGGAGAGAAAGGTCACGAACCGGTTTCCGTCTGCATTCGCGATTGGGTCAACGATGCCTGGAGCGATGGTGCCTATAGCGACGTCATCACCGACCTTAAGGCTACGGATGCGGAAGAGATCCTGCTCAAGGGACTGCCGCGCCTGCATTTTGCCTGTTCGGAGCTGTCGCCGTCTTTCCCTGGATATATCGAGGGTGCGATCGTCGCCGGAAAACTGGCTGCGCAGTCTATCTTGCAAGACAGAGAATAGACTTTAGCTCGGGTGAACCTAGCCGAGCATCAATCAGCTTCAAAACGGGGATCAGTTGGAGCCGCTGAAACGATTGGGATCGATCTTCACTGCGGCAGCAACCGGCTTGAAGCCCTCGCTCGCATAGGCCGCCGAATATTCGCTGTTCAGCGTGCGGGTCACCACCCGCGGCGCCTTCATCGAAACCACGTCGCCCGAGCGCTTGTTATCCAGCGCCCATTTCTCCAGCGTATCCTTGGTCAGGTTGCCGGAAGCCGGTGCTAGGTCAGGCTTCGTCGATCGGCCACCCTTGGTTGGCACTGCGGAAGCTGCTGCAGCGACCCACTTGGGCGTATCGAAACCATCGCCGAAATGACCGGAAGCCGAAGGTGCCTGGATAACCTTTTTCGGTAGTGCTGCAACTTCCGTCGGCTTGCGCGCCTGAGAATGCAAAGGTGCCGGAGTAGCACCGGCCTCATCGCTGACAGCACGAATACCGGCCGCTGCTCTGCGATCATCATCGACACTGCGGGAAAGGGCTGCGACCAGTTCAGGCGTCAAGGCTTGCTCATTTTCCCTTGCCCGTTCCGCCGGTTGCGGAGCTGGCACCATTGCGGCAACCTGCGCGACAGCCGGACGGTGAGCAGGAAGCGGTACGCCCGACACATCCTGCAGCGAAGGCGGGACATCGCCCAGCGACGCCATCATGTTTGATGTGTCGGCATCAGCCTTCGTCCCGCGCGAACCGAGCAAGGTCGGCACCGGAACGGCGTATTTCGTCAGATCTTCGAAGCTTTCACCTTGAGGCCTGCTGTTAACAGCCGCAGCGGCCTGAAGCGCAAGCGCCTCCTGGGCAGGATTGCGCTGCTGCGAATAGAGAGCAGTTGCAAGTGCACCCGGGCCGTCCTGGCGGAAAGCTGGGCGTGAAGCGGGAACCGGCGCCGTGATATTCTCCGGCTGCGGCGCCTGCTGAGGTTGGGCCGAAGCGACCATCACACCCGGCAGCGGAGCGGCGGCAGGTGCTTCGTCCTCTGCATCAGCCGGCCGGCTTGCAGGCGCGGAGGGCCGCGGCGACGCAATGGCTGGCGTGCTGCTTTCACCATTATCCTCTTCTTCGTCGGCACCGCCGCCAAAGAGAGTTGCGAGGAAGCCGCGGCGCTTGCGTTCAGCGGCGGGCGCGCCGCCGGCCGTCGATGCGATCTCGATCGAGCTTGAACCGACACGTTTCTTGTAATCTGCGAGCGCCTGATCATAGCCTGGAAGCGGCTGACCATCTGCCGGAAGATGCAGCGTATTGCCCTTCGGGAAAATCTGCACCAGCTCCTGGCGCGACATACGCGGCCATGCACGCACGCCACCGACGTCCAGATGCACGAAAGGTGAACCGGATGTCGGATAGAAGCCGACGCCACCGACCTGCATCTGCATCGCGAGCGCACGCAGCGTCGCAAGCTTTACGCCGGGAATGTAAAAGTCCATTGCCTTGCCGAGCATGTGCTGGCTGTTCTTCGCCACGCCGGTATTGCGCGAGCGACCGCGCAGCATGCCGTTGGTGGTCGGCGAACGATAGGCGGAGACGACGTGGATGTAATCCTTGGCGCCACTGCGCCGATAGACTTCCCAGACGAGATCGAAAAGACGCGGGTCCATCTTTGTCGGCTCGTTCTTGCGCCAGTCACGCAGGAAATTGTTGATCTGCTGAAGACCCTTGGGATCGAAGCGGCCGTTACGCTTGAACGTAATCTCGGCCTTTTCGCCGGTATGGATGAAATAGAGCTTGAGGCTGCGGTTTTCCGCAGCCGCCTCGGACACCTGCACGGACCAGATGGAAGCAGCAACGACAGCAAGTGCCGCACCCTGAGCAGCACGCCTGGTCAGCGATTGAAAGGCCTTTAGGACGAGGCGATGAACGCCTGTGCCCGAAGGCATTTCTTTTGCATTCAAATCAGGCAAAGCGATCCCCGTCCTGCAGACAACGTCCCTCGTTGTCCCATTTGGCTGACAATTGCGGTCACACGATGGCAAATCTGCCACACATGTACAAGCATCTCTCTTATAGTCAATGATGTGCTAAAGAGAGATTGACAGAAATTGCCATCGCTTCCTTGCCTGAAAATTAACACTCTCTAATCAGGCTGCTTCCTTGAGTGGGTCATCCGGATCGATACCGTAATCCTTCAGCTTGCGGTAAAGCGTCGAACGACCGATGCCGAGCTTGCGGGCAACCTGGCTCATCTGGCCGCGGTAGAACTTCAGCGCGAAACGAATCAGTTCCTCTTCCACATCGGCAAGTTTTCTCACCTCACCCGTGTCGTCGGTGCTTACGATGACATTGTCCGATGCCGGGTAGGCGGCAGCCAGAAGCGCGCGCGGATCCGGCCGTGTCGTACGAGGCGGCAGCATCGGCTGCGGGAAGCCCAGATCTTCGATGATCGGGCGTAGGACCGATGAAGGAGCAGACATTTGTGTCGTGGCAGTCGCGACCAGTTCGGGAGTGCGGAATTCCGGCACCTGGGCCGCAATCTGCGGGAAATCAAGCTCTGTAAGCTCATCACCTTCCGCAAGCACGATGGCCCGGAAGATGGCGTTTTCGAGCTGACGGATATTGCCCGGCCAGTCGTAAGCCGTCAGCAGCGCCAGCGCACCGGCGCTGACATTGAGGTTCTGCGGCAGCTTCTGCTCCAGCGAAAAACGCTCGGCGAAGACGCGCACCAGATGCGGAATGTCTTCCTTGCGGCGGCGCAGAGCCGGAATAGTGATCGGAAAAACGTTGAGGCGGTAGTAGAGATCCTCGCGGAAACGACCGGCGCGAACCTCTTCGATCAGGTCCTTGTTGGTGGCCGAAATCAGCCGAACATTGACCTTGTGAACCCGGCCGGCACCGACCGTTTCAATCTCGCCCGACTGCACGGCGCGTAAGAGTTTCACCTGAACTTCGAGCGGCAGATCACCGATTTCGTCCAGGAAAAGCGTGCCGCCATCGGCCTCGACGAACTTGCCGGTGTGACGCTCTGTCGCTCCGGTAAACGCACCTTTTTCGTGACCGAAGAGGATGCTCTCGACCAGATTGGCCGGGATCGCGCCGCAGTTGACGGTGATGAACGGCTTGCCGGCACGATCGCTGCCCGACTGGATGGCGCGGGCGATCATTTCCTTGCCGACGCCGGATTCACCCTCGAGCACGACCGGAATATTCGAATGCGCCGCACGCTGTGCCAGATCGATAACCCGCAGCATGTCCGGGCTTGCAGATACGATGTCGTTGAAGCCGACGACACCGGCGCGACGGCGGCCGACCTTGGCCTTGCCTTCGCGATAATCGAGCTTCAATGCGTTGGCGATGGAGGTCGCGATCCGCTCCGGCGAAACCGGCTTGACGACGAAGTCGAAAGCCCCTGCCCGCATCGCCTGAACGACATATTCGATGCTGCCCTGTCCGGTCTGCACGATGACCGGGGTCTGAACGCCCATCTCCCGCAGTGCGACGAGGAAGGAAAGCCCGTCCATTTCCGGCATCATCAGGTCAAGCACGATGACATTCACATCGCCGCTGGTGCGACTGAGAAAATCGAGTGCGACCTTTCCGTTTTCGGCCAGATGCGCGACATAACCTTGCCGCTCGACTGCATTCTTCAGAAGGCGGCGCTGAATGGGATCGTCATCGACGACAAGGATATGAGCAGACATTTGTGAACTCCCGGCAACGTTCATCGTGCACCCTTTGCGGGCTCTTATGCTGGAAGTTGTGCCAGATAGGCTTGAACATCCCCTTTTGAGAAAAGCTCACATTTTAACAGTCTGAACAGAAAACGGACGGGTGGCGGCAGAAGGGTTGAAATGCTACCCATCTGGCACCCATTCGAGTACCCGGTTGAGGGAAGGAAAGACCATGAAAAATCGCATAGCGCTGTCTGAAATTGCACATGCCGCACCGGCGGCCGGTGGCGGCGCAACGGATCCCGCGCTTGGTCTCCTGCCCGTCTGGAAGCTTTCCGATCTCTATGCCGCCAAGGATGCACCGGCCTTTACAGCCGACCTGAAGCAATCCGAAACGGACGCGCTCGCTTTTGAAAACAAGTGGAAGGGCAAGCTGGCCGAGGCCGCGACGAAGAACGGCGCAGGCGGTATCGGCGAGGCACTCAAGGAATACGAAGCGCTCGACGATCTCCTCGGCAAGATCGGCTCATTCGCCGGCCTCACCTACTTTTCCGATACGTCCGACCCCGCCAACGGCAAATTCTTCGGCGACGCCCAGGCGAAACTCACCGACATCTCGTCACACCTTCTGTTCTTCGCGCTGGAACTCAACCGCATCGACGATGCCTTGATGGATGCCTGCGTGGATGGCGATCCGGCCGCCGGCCACTACCGCCCATGGATCGTCGACCTGCGCAAGGACAAGCCCTTTCAGCTGGATGACAAGCTGGAACAGCTGTTCCTCGAAAAGTCGATGACGTCAGCGTCTGCCTTCAACCGCCTGTTCGACGAGACCATGGCGGAACTGCGCTTCGATATCGACGGCGAAAAGCAGCCGCTCGAAGTCACGCTCAACATGCTGCAGGAGGCCGATCCGGCCATCCGCGCCAAGGCGGCAAGTGCCCTGTCGAAAACCTTCAGCGACAACCTGCGTGTCTTCACCCTGATCACCAACACGCTCGCCAAGGACAAGGATATTTCCGACCGCTGGCGCGGCTTAGAGGATATCGCCGACAGCCGCCACCTTGCCAACCGGGTCGAGCGCGAAGTGGTCGATGCGCTGGCCGCCGCCGTTCAGGACGCCTATCCGCGCCTGTCGCACCGCTATTATGCGATGAAGGCAAAATGGCTCGGCATGGACCAGCTGAACTACTGGGACCGCAACGCACCGCTGCCGGAAACGCCCAAGGCCGTCATTCCGTGGGAAACCGCGAAGGAGACCGTGCTTTCGGCATACGGTGCCTTTGCCCCGGAAATGGCCGATATCGCCAGCCGCTTCTTTGCGGAAGAATGGATCGACGCGCCGTCGCGTCCCGGCAAGGCACCCGGAGCCTTTGCCCATCCGACCGTGCCGTCTGCCCACCCTTATGTTCTGGTTAACTATCTCGGCAAACCGCGCGACGTGATGACGCTCGCCCACGAACTCGGCCATGGCGTGCATCAGGTTCTCGCCGGTGGACAGGGCGCACTGATGTGCCAGACGCCGCTGACGCTTGCCGAAACCGCCTCCGTCTTCGGCGAAATGCTGACTTTTCGTACGCTACTGGAGAAAACGAAGGACAAGCGCGAGCGCAAGGCGATGCTCGCCCAGAAGGTCGAGGACATGATCAACACGGTCGTGCGCCAGATCGCCTTCTACCAGTTCGAGCGCAAGGTCCATACGGCCCGCAAGGAAGGCGAGCTGACATCACAGCAGATCGGCGAGCTTTGGCTGTCAGTCCAGGGCGAAAGCCTCGGCCCGGCAATCCGGATTTCGGAAGGTTATGAAAGCTGGTGGACCTACATCCCCCACTTCATCCACTCGCCCTTCTATGTCTATGCCTATGCCTTTGGTGACTGCCTGGTGAACTCGCTCTACGCCGTCTACCAGAACGCTGCTCCCGGCTTCCAGGACAAGTATTTCGAGCTTCTGAAGGCCGGCGGCACCAAGCATCATTCCGAACTCCTGAAGCCCTTCGGCCTCGACGCCACAGACCCGACCTTCTGGTCCAAGGGCCTCTCGATGATCGAAGGCCTGATCGACGAATTGGAAGCACTGGACAAGGAACTGGGCTGAGGGCCCGAAATGACAAACGGCCGGGGAGACCCGGCTGTTTTCTATTTGAAGTGAATGTCTACCGTACCACCGGTTCCACTGTCAGGTCCCGGCCACTCGACGCCACGACCCGGACGCGGGAACCGACCGGCAGATCCGGCCCCATGACCGACCACATCGTATCGTCGAGCCTGATCCGGCCGCGCCCTTCCTGAATAGGCTCGGAAAGCGTCGCCGTGCGACCGATGAGGCTTTCGCCACGACGGTTGAGCCAAGGCTCGTCGCTTGTCGTGCGTTTGCCGTTATAGATTCGCCGACCGATAACCGCGAACAGAACCGAAAGCACGGCAAACAGCAGCAGCTGAACATGCCAGCCCCAGAAGGCGGCATCCCAGAGCGCCAGCGACAGCGCGCCGAGCACCACGGCCGCGGCACCTATCCAGATCAGGAATACGCCGGGTACCAGCAGTTCCAGCACCAGCAGCGCAATACCGACAATCCACCAGCCCCAGGGACCGAGACTGTTCCAGAGTTCAACCACCATCACATCACCTCTCGGAGGTCGGCGGGGTGAAAGGCGGCACCACGGCGGTTACCGTCGGCGTGCTGCGCGCCGGACGTGGCTGTTGAGTACGAGGAGTGGACGGTGCCGGGCCATTGCCGTCGCCGAACACTTCCTTAGCAATGGCGCCGATACCGCCGAGCGAACCGATCAGCGACGAAGCTTCGAGCGGCATCAGCACGATCTTGGAATTGTTGGCCTTGCCGATCTCGACCAGCGCCTCTGTGTATTTCTGCGCAACGAAGTAGTTGATCGCCTGCACGTCACCGGCAGCAATGGCTTCCGAGACGAACTGGGTCGCCCTCGCTTCGGCTTCGGCCAGACGCTCGCGCGCCTCGGCCTCGCGGAACGCCGCTTCGCGCTCGCCTTCGGCCTGCAGAACCGCCGCCTGCTTGGCGCCTTCTGCCCGAAGGATCTGTGCGTTACGCGCACCTTCGGCTTCCAGCACCAGCGCACGCTTTTCGCGTTCCGCCTTCATCTGCCGCGCCATGGATTCCACCAGATCCTTCGGTGGCTGGATGTCCTTGATCTCGATACGGGTGACCTTGATGCCCCACGGGTGCACTGCCTCGTCGACCACGCGCAACAGCTTGTCGTTAATGACATCACGGTTCGACAGCAATTCGTCGAGATCCATGGACCCCATGACCGAGCGTATATTCGTCATCGTGATATTTTGGATGGCGTTTTCCAGATTGGCGATCTGATAGGCCGCCTGCGCCGGATTGAGCACCTGGTAGAAGGCCACGGCATCGGCCGCCACGCTGGCATTGTCCTTGGTGATGACTTCCTGTGTCGGAATGTCGAGCACCTGCTCCATCACGTTCATCTTCGCGCCGATGCGTTCGATGAACGGTGTGAGAATGTTCAAACCCGGCTGAAGCGTACGCGTGTAACGGCCGAAACGCTCGACCGTATAGGCGTAACCCTGCGGTACCGTCTTCACCAATGCAAAGAGGAGCAGGATCGCGAGGATCACCACAACGATGACGAAAATATCGAAACCACCCAAGCCCATTAAAGCCTCCCTTATGAATTGCTTAAAATCGCGGCAATCCTATTCAACCGGAGCACCATTCACAAGCACAGGAAGGTAGTCTAGAAGGCACCCGAAGACCGGTCGCAGCCTACCCGGATAAAACAAGGACACCAATCATGAAGACTATCGTCGTCTGCTCCGGCGGACTGGATTCCGTTTCGCTTGCCCATAACATCGCCGCCAAGGGCGAGCTTATGGGCCTCATCTCCTTCGACTATGGCCAGCGCCACAAGAAGGAGTTGGAATTTGCCGCAGCCACTGCGGAACGCCTCGGCGTTTTCCACCAGATCATCGACATGCGCGCCATCGGCAGCCAGCTCACCGGCTCGGCGCTGACCGATGATGTCGACGTTCCCGACGGCCATTATGCCGAAGAGACGATGCGCATCACCGTTGTGCCGAACCGCAATGCGATCATGCTGACCATCGCCTTCGGCGTCGCGGCCGCCCGAAAGGCAGATGCGGTGGCAATCGCCGTCCATGGCGGCGATCATTTCATCTATCCCGACTGCCGCCCCGACTTCATCGACAGCTTTGATGCGATGCAGCGCCACGCACTGGACGGCTACGCCTCGGTGAAACTGCTCGCTCCTTATGTCACCGGCTCCAAGGCCGATATCGTCACAGATGGCGCGAAGCACGGCACGCCCTTCGTCGAAACATGGTCCTGCTACAAGGGCGGTGAGCGTCATTGCGGCCGCTGCGGCACCTGTGTCGAACGGCGCGAAGCCTTCCACCTCGCCGGTGTCACCGACCCGACCGATTACGAAGACCCGGATTTCTGGAAGGCAGCAACCGAGGGCTTCAAGGCCCCGGAATTTAAGGCAGAGGAGGTCCGCTGATGTATCGCATCACCAAGGAATTCCACTTCTCCGCTTCTCACCAGCTGTCGCATCTGCCGGCAGACCATCAATGCGCCCGCCTGCACGGCCATAACTACATCGTCGTGGTCGAACTCGCCTGCGCCGACCTGAACGAGGACGGGTTCGTTCGCGACTATCACGAACTGGCACCGCTGAAGCGCTATATCGATGACGAATTCGATCACCGCCACCTGAACGAGGTTCTGGGCCATGACAAGGTGACCTCGGAATATCTGGCGAAGCATTTTTACGACTGGTGCAAGCAGCGCCTGCCCGAAACTTCGGCCGTCAAGGTCAGCGAAACGCCCAAGACCTGGGCTGAGTACAGACCATGACCGCATCCGCAGAAACGATCCGGATCAGCGAGATCTTCGGCCCGACCATTCAGGGCGAAGGCATGCTGATCGGCCAGCCGACCGTTTTCGTGCGCACCGGCGGCTGCGATTATCGCTGCTCGTGGTGCGACACTCTGCATGCCGTCGATAGCGCCTATCGCCACGACTGGACGCCGATGGAGGCCGACGCGATCTGGCAGGAAGTGCGGGAACTTTCGGGCGGAATGCCGCTGATGGTCTCGCTTTCGGGCGGCAATCCGGCCATTCAGCCATTGAAATCCCTGATCCGGCGCGGCAAGAACGACGGTTACCGATTTGCCATCGAGACCCAGGGCAGCATCGCCCGCGACTGGTTTGCCGATCTCGACGTGCTTGTCCTCTCGCCCAAACCGCCATCGAGCGGAATGGAAACGGATTGGGACGTTTTGGCCGACTGTCTTGAAGCGGCGGGAAAAGCACCGCGCATCGCACTCAAATTCGTTATCTTCGACGATACCGATTATGCGTTTGCCCGCGAGGCATCGCTGCGCTTTCCGGAACTGCCCGTCTATCTGCAGCCCGGCAACCACACGCCGCCGCCGCCGGAAGACGACGATGCCCGCATCGATCTCGACGGCATCATGGATCGGATGTTGTGGCTGGTCGACAAGGTGACGGCTGACCGCTGGTTTTCGGCAACGGTTTTGCCGCAGCTTCACGTTCTGCTCTGGGGCAACAAGCGGGGCGTCTGAGAAACGCCCCAAACACTTACTCGGCGTAGATCATCTTCTTCGTCATCCCGCCATCGACGGTCAGCACCTGCCCTGTGACGAAACCGGCACCGTCGAGATAGAGCACGGCATCGGCAATATCCTTCGGCCGCCCGACGCGGCCTGCGGGATGCTGCGCCTCATCCTCATGGCTCAGGTTCGTCTCGTTGGTGATCCAGCCCGGAGCAATCGCATTCACCCGGATCGTTGGGCCAAGGCTGACGGCAAGCGCATGCGTCAGCGCAACCAGCCCGCCCTTGGACGCCGCATAGGCTTCCGAATTCGGCTCCGACATGAAGGCTCGGGTCGAAGCCATGTTGACCACCGATCCGCCGGTTTTCATCAACGGCACGACGGCCCGCGTCATCAGAAAGGCACCCGTGAGATGGCTGTCGATCACGCGGCGCCAGTCGAGATAGGACATCTCGAGGATGGAGGTGCCGAGCGCCCCGCCTGTGGCACCGGCATTGCTGACGAGCAGATCGAGACGATCCCAGCCGAGTTCGGCAATCGCGATCTCGACTGAGGCTTCGTCTGCAACATCACATTCGATGGCACGAACACCCTCGACAGCGTGGGTCTTGCCGGAGAGGTCGAAAGAGGCAACCTCGAAACCGCGGGCAACCAGCGCCTCGCAAATCCCAGCCCCGATCAGGCCTGCTCCACCGGTAACGATTGCCTTTTTCATGGGGTGTTCCTTTGGCTAACTGGCTTCGCTGTAAGCGTCATCTTGAGCGTTGGCGCTGCCCCTCATCCGCCTGCNNTCTCCCCGTAATGACGGGGAGAAGGACGCGAGCCGCAAGGCCTCCGTCCCTCTCGAGCATCAGGCAGGGCACGTCCCCTCTCCCCGCTTGCGGGGAGAGGGTTAGGGTGAGGGGCAGAGGCTCTCTCTAAGAGCGCACTCTACCAATCAAACCCAGCCCTGCAGCTCCCGCCGCACCACCGTCTCCAGCACGTCCATTCCGCCCTCGCTGTCGTTCAGGCAGGGGATGTGAACGAATTTCTCGCCGCCATGATGCATGAAGATCTCGCCTGCCTCTCCGGCGATTTCTTCCAGTGTCTCAAGACAATCCGAAACGAAGCCCGGGTTCATGATGGCGACACGCTTGATGCCCTCTGCCGCCAGCCCTTCCATCGTCTTGTCTGTATAGGGCTGCAGCCATTCTTCCGGGCCGAAACGCGACTGGAAGGTGATCCGCAACTGATCCTCGCGATAGCCGAGTTTTTCGCGCAACAGCCGCGCCGTCTTCTGGCAGAAACACTGATAGGGATCGCCGGCCTTGAAATAGGACTGCGGGATGCCGTGGAACGAGGTGATCAGCAGCTGCGGTTCCCAGTCGAGCGTCGAAAGCGTCTGCCGCACCGAGTTGGCGAGCGCTTCGATGTAGACGGGATCGTCGTGATAGGTCGGCACCGTGCGCACGGCCGGCTGCCAGCGCATCTTCATCAGGTGCTCGAACGCCTTGTCGTTAACCGTTGCCGTCGTCGCCGCCGCATATTGCGGATAGAGCGGGAAGAGCACGATGCGGTCGCAGCCTTGCGCCTTCAAGGCATCGATCTTCGAGGCGATTGACGGATTGCCGTAACGCATGCCCCAGTCGACCACGACATTCGGCAGATCCTTCAGCCGCTGCGCCATCAGCTCACCCTGGTTGCGGGTATAGGTGCGCAGATAGCTTTCGTTGAGATCCTTGTTCCAGATCTCCTCATACGCTTTGCCGACCTTCTGCGGCCGCTTGTTCAAGACGATGCCGTAAAGGATCGGGTACCAATAGAGCTTCGACCATTCGATGACGCGGCTATCGGACAGGAATTCGGCGAGATAACGCCGCATCGACCAGTAGTCGGTACCATCGGGCGTGCCGAGATTGACCAGCAGCACGCCGACCTTGCCAAAGTAAACGGACGGATGGGATGCGGGCATGGAGGCAGAAGACGTGCTCATGAAAGCTTTCCAGATATGCGAACCGAAACCATTACGGCGATCGACGGGCTGCGGATCATTTAGAAACAAAAAACGGCTCGGGAAACCCCGAGCCGCAATCGTCGCTGAGACAATTTGTCCCGATCCAATGATTTAGTTTATCAATCCCGGCCTTGACCGGGATCAAGAACCTCACTTGGCCGGCAGTTCCAGCTCTGCGCCGACCTGGATCAGGTTCGGATGACGCAGGCTGTTGGCCTTAGCAATTTCGGTCCAGCGCTCGCCGTCACCATAGGTGCTTTCGGCGATCTTCCACAGCGAGTCGCCCTTTACGACCGTGTACTTGCTCGGACCCGCAGCCGGCGGAGTTGTCTGCCCCTGGGCTTCGACTGCGGCCGGAGCCGTTGCAGCGGGAGCCTGGGCAGTGGTTGCCGGTGCAGGAGCAGCCGGAGCAGGCGTTGCGGCTGGTGCAGCGGCAGCCGGTGCAGCAGCCGGAGCCGGCGGCGGAGGCGGCGTGTAGCCAGCCGGCGTCAGGTCGGTGATGCGTCCATCCGTGTAAGGCTTGTAGGGATTGTGAGCCGTAAGATAATCGGCAACCGCCTGCTCAAGGTTGGGACCGAAGTCATAGGCGTTTTGCGCAGCAGTCGCAAAGATCTTGAACCCGTCACCGCCACCACGAACATAGTTGTTGGTGACGACGCCATAGACCTTGTTCGGATCGATCGCCACAAAGGCATCGCCTTCCTTGACCTGCACGTCGCTGGTGCGCGAGCCGACCGGCTTAGACTTGTCGAAGGAGAACTTCATGCCTGCGACCTGCGGGAAGCGGCCTGCACCGTCGTCAATCTGGCTGACGCCGTTTTCAAGCGCGGCAACAAGGTCCGAACCCTTGATCTGGAAGGTAGCGATCGTGTTCTGGAACGGCAGAACGGTCAGCACTTCACCCATGGTTACTTCGCCGGCATCGATCGACGCACGCAGACCACCGCCATTCTGGATGGAGATGGTGATGCCCTGATCCTTGACGCGATCGAGCTGCGCATCGGCAAGCAGGTTACCCATCGAGCATTCGGCTGCGCGGCAAATCTTGCGGTCGCCCTCTATCGCCGTTTCGGTCGAGCCGACGACCTTCTTCTTCAGCTCGTCGATCGGCGCCTTCAACTCGTCGACGCGCTTGACCATGTCCGCATTCGGCTGGAACTTGACATCGACCGGGATCGGTTCGCCTTCGGCCGACTTGAACACGCCGTTGTCGTCGAACACGACCTTCAGGTCGCCCAGGTAGCGGCTGTACTGGAATGCCTGCACGACCGGAACCTTGTAGCCGCCCGGATTATCCACCCAGGTCGGATAAGGACCGGCGGCACCCTTGACGGTGTTCGAAAGAAGCGTGTGCGTGTGGCCGCCGACAACGACGTCGACATCCGGGATTTTGGCGATGTAGGCGAGGTCACGCGGATAACCGACATGAGTAAGCGCGATAATCTTGGTCACGCCTTCTGCCTTCACCGCCTGTACGGCTTCGGTGATCTTGGCGATATCGTCTGCAATGGTGATGTTCGGACCGGGATTTGCAATTTCCGGCGTATCGTTGGTCACCGCACCGACGATACCGATCTTCTGGCCACCGACCTCAAGAACGATATGGGGCTTGATGCGGTCACCGACCTTAGAAGCTGCGGAAGCAACGACGTTGGCGGTAACGACCGGGAACTGGATCTTGTCGAGGAAGGTGGCGAGAACATCGTCCGAATCGTCGAATTCGTGGTTGCCGACGGCCATCGCATCGAACTTCATCGCATTCAGGACTTCTGCTTCAACAGCGCCCTTGTAGGTCGTGTAGAACAGCGAGCCCTGGAAGTTGTCGCCGGCATTGAGCAGCAGAACATTCTTGTTGTCGGCCTTCAGCGCATCGCGCGTCTGGTTGATCGCGGTCAGCAGGCGGGCTGCACCGCCAAAGCACTCACCCTTGCCTTCTTCTTCGGCCGAGCAAGTGGAATCGAATTTGTTGACGGATTCGATACGGGAGTGGAAATCGTTGATGTGCAGGATATTGAGTTCGTAGTCGGCAAACGCCACTCCGCTCGACAAGGCCATGACCGATGCGGTCAACAGCCCTAATCCCATAGTCTTCATCATCATTTCTCTCCTTGTTTAATCACCGTGCAGAACGCACGGCTGTTCCCGATTGTCTTAACTTTTCAGCGTGACAGTGATTGTGCACTGCATGCTTTCACCAAGCAAAATCGGTTTCAAGGCAAATATGACAAGAGCGCACTGCATCATTTTGCCTCCATAACGCGAAAACCCCGCTTGCGCAGGGTTCTCAAGAGACTTCGAATGTTGTGCGCTAAAATCAGATGCGTCGCGTCAGCGAGAACTGCGCGCCGCTATCCTGGGTGCAGTTGAGCTGGCTGGTGCTCACGAGCGAGCAGTTGACGCGCGACTGGGTCTTGCGCACCAGAGAGGTCATGTTGATCTCGACCAGCGTTGGCGAAAGCGTCGTATAGGTACCGGATGCCAGCAGCGCGTTGCTGTCGCTGGCGCGGGTGTTGAACGTCCCCGCCTGGAAGGTCGAGACGATGCCGTTCGGATCGACCCAGCTTCCTTCTACGCCCTGCGGCTGCGGGGCTGCAGCCATCTGCCGCGGCGGCGGCGAGGACACGCAAGCACTCAGACTGGCAGCTGCGATCAGCGCAAAGCCCATTTTCAGTTTCATGATTTATCTCCCGCGATTCGCTCGGTCATACGTAACAAGGACCATGGCGTCCCGCTTCATCTATGGCAAGCCGCCAGCTTGTACAGTGTCGGGACATTCTGTCTCTACAGAAAACGCCCGCTTTTGCGCGGGCGTTTCCAAAATACACAAAAAGATCGGCAACAGGCCAGTGCTTACCGCACCAGAATGTTCTTGAACTGCCAGGCATCCTTCTCGTCAATATCTTCCGGGAAGAGACCCGGACGACCTTCGAGCGGGGTCCAGTCGGTGTAATGACCCTCGACCGGGCCAAGGTAAGGCGTCTGCACTTCCAGGCAGCGCTTGTAATCCACCTCGTCGGCCTCGACGATGCCGGCCTTCGGATTTTCCAACGCCCAGACCATGCCGGCGAGAACAGCCGACGTCACCTGCAGACCGGTGGCGTTCTGGTAAGGCGCGATGCGGCGGGTTTCTTCCAGCGACAGGCGCGAACCGTACCAGTAGGCGTTCTTTTCGTGGCCGTAGAGCAGCACGCCGAGTTCATCGACGCCATCCTCAAGCTCGTCCTCGTTGAGAACGTGCAGGACCGGCTGCTGGTTGCCGCCATTGCCGAACATCTCGTGCAGCGAAAGCACGGCGTCATTGGCCGGGTGGTAGGCATAGTGGCAGGTCGGACGGTAGGCGACTTCGCCGTCCTTCTCGACCGTGAAGTAATCGGCAATCGAGATCGACTCGTTATGGGTGACGAGGAAGCCGTATTGCGGGCCCGGCGTCGGGCACCAGGTGCGGACGCGGGTATTGGCGCCCGGCTGCTCCAGATAGATGGCGGCCTTGCAGCCCTTCTTGTGCTTCTTGGCGTTCTTCGGCATCCAGTTTTCATGGGTGCCCCAGCCGAGTTCGGCCGGCTGCAGGCCTTCCGAGATGAAGCCTTCGACAGACCACGTATTCCAGAACACGTTGAGCGGCTTCGGGTGCTTGGTGCGCTGTGTATCGCGCTCCGCAATATGCACGCCCTTGACGCCGAGCTTCTTCATCAGCTTGGCCCAGCCTTCGCGATCATTCTGATCCGGCTCGTCGAACTTCAGGCCGGTGTCGTTGGCGAGGTTGACCAGCGCCTGCTTGACGAACCACGAGACCATGCCCGGGTTTGCGCCGCAGGTGGAAACAGCCGTCGTGCCGCCCGGGTTCTTCTTCTTCTCATGGCGCACGGTTTCGCGCAGCGCATAGTTGGTGCGGTCGGAATTCTTCAGGCTCTTGTCGAAATAGAAGCCAAGCCACGGCTCGACGACCGTATCGATATAAAGAACATCGAGCTTGCGGCAGAGCTTCATCAGGTCAAGCGAGCCGGTATCAACCGACAGGTTGACGCAGAAACCCTGCCCGCCCTTGCCGTCGTCCAGCAATGGCTTGAGAAGCGTCTTGTAATTGTCCTTGGTGACGTGTTCCTTGATGTGGCGAACGCCGTGCTTGGCAAGAATTTCCATGTCGGAAGGTTCTTCGCGCGGGTCGATGACCACCATCCGGCTCTTGTCGAACTTGAAATGGCGCTCGATCAGCGGCAGAGTGCCGCGACCGATCGAACCGAAGCCGATCATCACGATCGGGCCGGTAATTTCGGCATGGACCGGGTAGTTGGTATCCGACATGTCATACTCCCTAAAAATCGACTGCTCTATGCAAACCGCAGCCTGGCTTCACGCATAATCAGCGAGTGTGACGCTGTTCTGATGCGCGGCCCTAGATCACAAAAATCAGTCACAATAAAGGGCTTGTGCCGGGATCGCGACAAGGACAGCATACTATTCTGCCAAAGTCTTAACCGGCTCCGTTCGGCGCAGCAAACCGACAAGCTCGACGCGCTTTTCCGTCAGCCCCTTGTAGTCGACTTCTACATCCGACATCGCTTCCAGCTGCTCCGCCATCGAGGCTGCAAGTTCCACTGCATTCGGCTGCGCAAGAATGACTGAAACCGGATCGAGATAGATACGAATGGTGAAAAGGATATCGCCCGAAACCGGCAGCTTGCGCAGTGTCTGACGCTCCACCCGGATGAAGGCCTTGTCCGCAGACACCCCGCGTTTTTCTTCTGCCGACTTCGCATCCGGATGATAGAGCGCATGCGACCAATTCACCGACCAGTTCCAGCGCACCACGATCCTGTCGGCGGAGAGATTGTCGAACATTCGGTTGATCAGCCCGGCATTGCGACTGCCGCCTTCGAAGCCCGGCACCGGTGCATGCACCTCATCCATCGACAGGCCGAATTTCTCCGATAGCCGCCAGGACGATGGGAAGGCCAGAAAAGCTGCGGCAATTCGCCAGCCGTTTTCGCCTTTGCGCATGATCACCAGATCGTCCTGCACCAGCAACCCGGCTCGATGCAGCGGCATCATCGCTTCATCGGCAATATCCGGATCGAGGCCCGCGATGCGCATATCATTGCCAACCAGACGGTAATTCTCCGGATGATAGTGCGGCAGATAGTCGATCAGGAGATCGAGAACTTCCTGCTGTGCCTCCTGCGTACCCGCCTCGGCGCGCAGCACAAGCTCGCCATGCTCCGCCACCAGATTGCGTTTCAGCAATACCTGTTCTGCTAGATCGCCATCGGGCTCGATCCAGCGCTCAGGTTCCAGTTGCATAAGACCGATCGTGAACGGTTTCGACGAACCGTCGTAAGGTGTGTAGGTCGGGGCTATAGGGGCAGGCATCGGATCCGCGACATCTCCTGTTTGCCGCAGTGTCGTTTCAAGACCGCGTCTTTTCAAGCGCTTTGGAACAGATCAGAGCAACTCGGCCTGAATGAGCCCGCGAAGCGAATTGCCGACGAAGATCCTTCGCCCGGCCGTCATCGCCTCCTCCAGATCGGCAGGCTTCAGAACCGCCCCCTTGGCGCGACGCTCGCGGATCAGGTCGGCGCGCAGCACGCCGGGCAGGATGCCGCTGGTGATCGGCGGGGTCATGAGCATGCCCTCCTGATCCTCAACGAACAGGTTGGTGATTGTGCCCTCGCACATCTCGCCGCGCTCGTTGGTCAAAAGCACTTCATCGGCTTCGTCGGCGGAAAACTCGGCACGCGCCGCTTCATAAGGCTCGCGCCGTGAGGTCTTGTGGCGATAGAGCGGATCGTCAGACTTCAGCTTCGTCGTCCCGATCCTGACTTTCCAGACGGTCTCCGGAGACTGGATGACGAACGGAGCCGTCGTCACCTCGATCTTGCCGCGAAATGACATGACCAGGCGAACACGCAGCGGCTCATCACCGTCGACGGCGTCATCGAGCGCTCTGCGGGCGTCCTGCGGCTGGCGAAAACCGAGCGCATCTGCCGAGCGACTGAGCCGGCGCAAATGCTGCTCCAGACGGACGAACCCGTCCTCGGGCGTCCAGCGCATCGTCTCGATCAACGAGAAATCCATTGGTCTCCCACCGCAAACCTGGCCTTCAACAGGCACTCTTCATATTCCGCCTGCGGCATCGAATCGAAGACGATACCGCCGCCGACATTGAAAACTGCCCTTCCGCCGGAAAAAAGGCTGATCGTGCGGATAGCCACCGAAAATCGCATCGGCCCTGCCGGATCACACCAGCCGATCGCTCCGCAATAGACATCCCGCGGCACCCTTTCCAGCTTTTGCAGGATCGTCATGGCGGAAAGCTTCGGCGCACCGGTGATCGACCCGCAGGGAAACAGCGCCCGCATGATCTCCGGCAGACCCGCATCCGGCAAAAGCCGGGCGCGGACATGGCTCACCATCTGGTGCACGGTCGGATAGGTCTCGATCTCGAACAGTTTCGGCACCAAAAGCGTGCCCGCCTCGCTGACATGCGAGATATCGTTTCGCAACAGATCGACGATCATCCGGTTTTCCGCCAGCGTCTTTTCATCCGCCAGCATCTGCTGCTTGATCGCCTCGTCTTCCTCGGGCGTAGCGCCGCGTGCGGCCGTCCCCTTCATCGGATGGGTCTCGATCCAGCCATTCTCGTCGACGGAGAAGAACAATTCCGGCGACCGCGAGACGATGGCGGGACCGCCAAGCTCGGCAAGCGCTCCGTAACGGACCGGCTGGCGCGCGATCAGCGACCAGAACAGCTCCCGCGCATCCCCCGGCCAATGCGCTTCTATCGGCATGGTGAGATTGCCCTGAAAACAGTCTCCCTTGCGCAGGTGATCATGCAGGACGGAAAAACGGGCGGCATAACTCTCTTCGTTCCAGGCCGCATGCGGCTCGCTCAAGGTCGCGTCGGACTTGGGCCCTGCCGGCGGCTCCAGCCTCGGATCACCATCCTCGACCGGTCTGTCGAACACGCCCATGCAGACGAGCGGCGTCTCCCGGCACTCCGGCACAAGCGGTCGAAGCTTTTCCTCGAACGCATAACCAGCCTCGTAAGTAAGGTAACCGGCAAGCCACTTGCCGGAGGCCCGGCATTCTTCCAGCCGTCGCAAAGCCGGAATGACCTCGTCGACACGGCGCGCAATAACCAGCTCACTCGGAGACGCAAACAGAAGCTGCCGCTCGGCAAGATCGTCACGAAACAGAATATAGGGAGAAGAATTCCGATCCATGTCCCTTAGCCGCAGCGGCTCCCTGCCCGTTCCTAATCCCGCCAGCATTGCGGATCTCACGCGCCATAACACCGCCGCCACGCAGTTTGAAGCGCGGACTGCGAAATCCACTGCCGCATCTCATCCGTTTGAAAGCGTTTGGCTCTGGCGAAAACCGCGCAGGTGATCCACCAGCGCGCGCAGTTTCGGCGCCATGTTGCGGCGGCTCGGATAATACAGATAGAAACCCGGAAATTGAGGGCAGAACTGCTCGAGGATCGGCACAAGCTCTCCACGCTTGATGGCTGCCCGAAAACTGTCCTCCATGCCGAAGCTGATACCGGCGCCGGCGACCGCAAGCTTGATCATCAACGCCATGTCGGTCGTCGTGATCGCATCGTTGACTGCGACGGAAATTTCCCGCCCGTCTTCCTCGAATTCCCAGCGATAAGCCGGCAGGTTGGGGGCCTTGCGCCAGCCGATGCAGCGGCGTTCGGTTAGTTCGCGCGGGTGAGCGGGCACCCCGAAGCGCTTGATATAGTCTGGCGATGCGACGGCAAGCTGGCGCTGCTCGCCCGATACAGGAACCGCGATCATGTCCTGGGCAATCAGCTCCCCTAGCCTCACGCCGGCATCATAGCCCTCCTCGACGATATCGAATTCCTCGTCGGTAACCGTGACATGCAGCCTGACCTCAGGATTGCTTTCCGCAAAGGAAGCAAGCATCGGCCCGGACAGAAAACTCTCGGCGATGGACGAGACTGCAAGCCGCAATTGCCCGCGCGGCCTGTCCCGCAGGCTTGCTGCCGTCTCGATAGCTGACTGCATACCGGAAAATGCCGGCGCCACTTCCGCATAAAGCCGCTCGCCCGCTTCGGTCAGGGCGACGCTGCGGGTGGTGCGGGAAACCACCGCGATGCCAAGCGTTTCCTCCAGCTTGCGGATCGTCTGGCTGACTGCCGAGCGCGTGACGCCCAACCGATCCGCCGCAGCGCGAAAACTCTTCTCCTCGGCAACGATAACGAAAGCGGCAAGGGCATTGAAGTCAGGCAACATTGGTTAGTTTCACTTACCAAACTGGAAAACACTAAGCGACTTATCGCGACAATGCACTGCGACTACCTTTCTGGCAACCGCAATCAAGCGGCAAACATGGAAGGAAATGTCATGGAAAAGGTTGTTCTCATCACCGGCGCTTCCAGCGGCATCGGAGCAGGAATTGCGCGTGAACTGGCAAAGGCCGGAGCAACTGTGGTGCTCGGCGCGCGACGTACCGAACGTCTCGAAGAACTGGCCGATGAAATCCGCCAGAACGGCGGCAAAGTCATGACCCGCAGGCTCGACGTGACGAACCGCGCCGATGTCGCAGCCTTTGCCGATGCGGCAAGAGCAGAATTCGGCCGCGTCGACGTCATCGTCAACAATGCTGGCATTATGCCCTTGTCACCCATGGCCTCGATGAAGGTCGACGAATGGGACCGCATGGTCGATGTCAACATCAAGGGCGTTCTTCACGGCGTGGCTGCCGTCCTGCCCGAGATGACGGAACGCGGCTCGGGCCACATCATCAACATAGCCTCGATCGGTGCACTCCAGGTCGTGCCGACGGCGGCCGTCTATTGCGCCACGAAATTCGCCGTGCGGGCCATTTCGGACGGGCTGCGACAGGAGAACGACAGGCTGCGTGTCACCTGCATCCATCCCGGCGTGGTGGAAAGCGAGCTGGCCAGCACGATCACCGATCCGGTTGCCGCCGAAGGCATGAAGACCTACCGGGCCATCGCCCTCAAGCCTGATGCAATCGCCCGCGCGGTGCGCTTCGCCATCGAGCAGCCCGAGGATGTCGACGTCAACGAGATCGTCGTGCGCCCGACACGCTCTTCCTACTGATCCCCATCCGGATTGGACCCGATCACGCAATCATTGAGGAGATAGTGATGCTTCAAAAGATCAGATCCCATGTCGCCACTACCGGCGCGGTTGCCCTTCTGGGGCTTGCCTCACAACCGGCCTTCGGACAGACGACCGAGGAAAGGCGTGAACGCGGCGCAGCCGTAATCCGCGAACTCAACAACGGGAAGACCCAGCCCAATCTGGAAGCCATGCGGCAGGAATTTCCGTTCCTTGCGGAGGCAACCGAGGCTTATGCACTGGGTGATGTCTGGTCGCGCCCCGGCCTCGATAACCGGACGCGGCAGCTGGCGGCGGTGGCAGCCTTCGCAGCCATCGGGGAGACGGCCATGATGCGTGTCCACGCGGGCTATGCGCTCAATATCGGTGCGACCGAAGAAGAACTGAAGGAACTCATCTACATGGTCACGGTCCCTGCAGGTTTCCCCAAGGCGATTGCCGCATCACAGACGCTGTCGCAACTCTTCGAGGAAAGACGCGCCGTGAACGAAGTAGAAAACGGTGAGGCTCGTCCATGAGGATCTTGAACAACCCCCTTGCCGTTATTGTCGGCATTATCATCGCCACCGCCACCTCGCTTGGCGCGGTTGTCCATATGGCAAAGGCAGAGAACAGCATGAGCACTCAGGCGCAAGCCCAAAACCACCCCTATCTCGGCATGTGGGTAACCGGCGATGGCCGGATACGCCAGGAGCTCTTGCCCACCGGTCGTTATGACGAGGCCCGGGGAAACAGGAAGAGCGCATATCAGGGCCGTTATGTCGTGACCGGCGCTCATATTGATTACTGGGACGATACCGGCTTTACCGCCGACGGGACATTCGTGGAAAAAGACGTCCTGCATCACGGCGGCATGATATTCTACCGGGAGAAATGAAGACGCTCAGGCCGCTGGCGTGCCCTGGTGAAAAACCATGCGCCAGCGACAATCCTTTTCCAGGCGCCAGATCGAACTGCGATTGGTCCGCAGTTCGATCCCGTGATCATTGAAGCGGATACCGCGATAGGTCGCGAGCACAATTTCCTCGCTCAGAAGCGATATGGCGAAATCCTCGATGGCCGTTTTTGCGACCGTCACTTCAGTCGTCAGACCTGCAAGGATTTCCGCAAGGCCATAGGACCGGCCAGAGCGGCCGAATTCACGAAAATCCGGCGCGAGGATCTCAAGCAGACGCGCCCTTGAAGACCGCACCTCCTTCGTCTGAAGCGCCACCTCGAGAGCATGAAGATGGGCCTGAAGATCCGGCAACGGGTCCGACCTCAGGCCACTCCGACCCGCAACAGATCGTGGAAATGCACGATACCGATCGGTCGCTTTTCCTCATCGACCACCAGAAGAGCACCGATACTGTGCTTGTTGAGAAGCGCCATGGCAGCAGTCGCAAGTGTCGTCTTGCCGACCGTTTTCGGGTTGGCCGTCATGACTTCGTCAACGATCATCGTACCAAGATTACCATCGAGATGACGGGCGATGTCGCCATCGGTCAGGACGCCGCAGATACGTCCCTCATCATCAATCACGCCGACACAGCCGAACCGCTTGGCAGAAAGCTCGCGGATCGCATCAGGCATCGACGCGCCCTTGTTCACCAACGGCAGGCGATCTCCCGTATGCATCAGGTCGCTGACATGAGATAGCATAGCGCCAAGCTTGCCGCCCGGATGATAGACGCGAAAATCAGCTGCAGAGAACCCACGCGCCTCAAGCAGGGCCACGGCAAGCGCATCGCCGAGTGCGAGCTGCATCAGCGTAGACGTTGTGGGCGCCAATCCATGCGGGCATGCCTCCTGCGCCTTCGGCAGCAACAGCACGATGTCTGCTTCACGCGCAAGCGTCGATGTTTCGCCCGAGGTCAGCGCGATCAGGGGAACGGAGAAGCGACGGGTGAAGGAGACTATACCCTGCAACTCGGCAGTCTCGCCACTCCACGACAAGGCCAGCACCACATCGCCGGGCGCAATCATGCCGAGATCGCCATGATTTGCCTCGACGGGATGAACGAAGAAAGACGGCGTACCGGTCGAGGCAAGGCTCGCCGAAATCTTGCGGCCGATATGCCCGCTCTTGCCGACACCGGTGATCACCACTCGACCATCGATTGCGCCAATTGTCTCCACAGCCTGTCGAAAGGCTGGCCCAAGGCTATCCTTCAGAGTCTCCTCAAGAGCGCTAAGCCCTTGTTGTCCGAAAGCAATTGTCCGCAAGGCGGAATCGACGACGTCATGTTCGACAAGTTGTAATGCGCGCTTGATCATGGCGGCAGGATTAGTCCCTTTTCCGCCTCAAGTCCATCGGCTTTCGGCGCGATCCTTTGTCCATCCACTACCGGCCGGCTATTTCAACCAATCCTTAACCACAGTGATTTACATTTGGGTAAGCATTTATGGTTGCCGGGCATTCGATGAAAAAAGCGCTTCTGACAGGTACGGCTCGACGCGGGCGGCGGACGGCTTTAGGCTTTGTCGTCGCAGTGGCTGCTGTGTCCGGCGTCAATCCGGCTTATGCTCAGAGTGTTTTTTCAAGCAACACCACTCCCCTGCCCGGCCTTCCGGACAGCCAGTTCGGAACAGCAGGAACCACAAGTGTTACGGGCGGTGCCGCAACGGCGACATGGCCGACACCGACAACGCAGGATGATATCGATCAGGGAGCGTCCCGCCTTTATGATCCTACCGCTATTCCAGCGACGCAACGACCTGCCCGGCCGGAAAATACCGCTGAGAATGATGACCTGAACCAACCTGTCGAACAGGATCTGAATCAGCAATACGACCAGCCGGCGGATGACGACCCGGGGCCTCTGGACCGGTCACAATGGGAAGAACGGTACCGCGAGGGCGCTGACGCGCCCGGCATGCGTCTGGGCACGTTCGTTCTCCGTCCATCTGTCAATCAGAGCATCAATACGGAAGTGATCCGCGATCACGGCTCGAAGGAAACACGCAATTATCTTGCAACTGGCATACGCGGCACATTGACCTCCGACTGGTCTCGCCACGCACTGACGATTACCGGTCAGGGCGTCTACGAACGCAATTTGAACGGCAGCCAGAACAACGCCGATCCGAACGCACGGATCGGCGCCGATCTTCGGCTGGATCTTGCCGACGATACAGTTGCACATATTACCGGAAATTACAGTTTCGAACGCGAGGATGTCGCGGACCCCAACGCAGTCGGCAATGCCTCCGAACAGGCAGGCGTCCATCAATTCGAGACCGAGGCCTCGATAGAACGTGAGGTGGGGCGCATCCACGGCCTGGCGGCCATCGGTGCCAGCCGCAATGTTTATACGGATGCTAAACTGTCCGATGGCTCCGTCTTGAGCATGAAGGATCGAGACCGCACCGGCATCGACGGACGTCTACGCCTTGGATACGAGCTTTCGCCGGCAATCATTCCTTTCGTTGAAGTCGCACTGGGGCATACGTCCTACGACCGCCGACGCGACAGCGCCGGTTATGAACGCTCTTCCGACAATTATGCGGCACGTGCCGGCGTTGCATTCGATTTTGGCGAAAAACTGCGCGGGGAACTGGCCGGCGGATACCAGCGCGTATCCTATGAGGACGCCCGGCTGGATGCCGTGAATGCCTTTACCGCAGACGGCAACGTCAGTTGGTCTCCGCGCCGTGGCACGGACATCAATATCGGGCTTCGCAGCACTGTCCAGGATTCGACTGCGGCAGGCCAAGGCGGGTGGGCGGAATATCAGCTGAGTTCCGTTCTCGCTCACCAGATGCGTGATCATCTCGTCGCCCGCCTGACGGGAAGCGCGACGCTTCGCGATTTTCAGGGATCCGGCAACAACAACGTCACCTGGATTACCGGAGCAGGCCTGACATGGAGTATCAATCGATATCTGGATATGACCGGCGACGTAGAATACGAAACAACGACCGGGGGCGGCTCCGATCAGGACATTCTTCGCGCCGGCATAGGGTTGACCCTGCGGCGATAATCACATTTCCGTGAACATACGTGATGCATGATGAGCATACGTCGCAACTCCCATAACTAGAGTTTGCCTATAGAATGAGCAAAAGCTCAGCAGACAAATTATGGCATGACGACAAGTTGTCGCATCTTGTCGCAATCTCGAAGCCTATGAACAAATGTTTCGCGCAACCCTTTAGACATCATGTTTCCCATGCTTGAAATGCAATGGTTAAAAGGCTGCCCGGTAATATCAAGCCGGAAGTGAACTGTGAAATATCGCTGTTTCCTGATCCCTACCTCTTTCATCTGTTAGCAGATGCAGCATATAGCGGCCCATTCGGCATATTTTTGCCGCAATGCAGCATTGCCGCATGGCGCAAGTTTGAGGTTTCAAATTGGCTAGTCTTACCAACAACGGCACAAAGGCCGGAAGCACGATGTCTTCCAAGGCCGGCGCCAACAATTATCAGTTCGCTCTTATTGCACTGACGTCGCTGTTCTTCATGTGGGGCTTTATCACATGCCTGAACGACATTCTCATTCCGCATCTGAAGAACGTCTTCTCGCTGAACTACACGCAGTCGATGCTCATTCAGCTTTGCTTCTTCGGCGCCTATTTCATCGTGTCGCTGCCAGCGGGTGCGTTGGTCAAGCGCATCACCTATAAATGGGGTATCGTCGTTGGCCTGCTGATCGCCGCGATCGGCTGCGCCCTCTTCATTCCGGCAGCAAGCTACCGCGTCTACGGCCTGTTCCTCGGAGCACTCTTCATTCTCGCTTCTGGCGTGACCGTCCTTCAGGTCGCTGCCAACCCGTACGTCACCGAACTCGGCGCACCGGAAACAGCAGCCAGCCGCCTGACACTCACTCAGGCATTCAACGCGCTCGGCACGACCGTTGCTCCGCTGTTCGGCGCCTTCCTGATCCTCTCGGCCGCAACCGGCGACATCGCCAACACGACCAGCGAGCAGTTGGAAGCCATGCGCCTTGCGGAAGCCGACGCAGTCCGCTTCCCATACATGCTTCTGGCTATTGCCTTCCTCGTTCTGTCGGCAATCTTCGCAGCCTTGAAGCTGCCGCAGATCGAAGAGGAAGCCGTTGAAACCGAAGGTGGTGAACGCGCCTCGGCATGGTCCTACCGCCACCTCGTTCTCGGCGCGATCGGCATTTTCGTTTATGTCGGCGGCGAAGTTTCGATCGGTAGCTTCCTGGTGAACTACCTTGCCGAGCCGACCATCGCCAACCTGCCGGAAGCAGAAGCAGCTCACTATGTGGCTTACTTCTGGGGCGGCGCAATGGTTGGACGCTTCATCGGCGCCTATGCCATGCGCTACATTGAAGACGGCAAGGCGCTTGCCTTCAATGCCGTTCTGGCAGCTGTTCTTCTCCTGATAACGGTCTTTGCCGGCGGCAAGCTGGCCATGTGGGCTGTTCTCGCGATCGGCCTGTTCAACTCGATCATGTTCCCGACCATCTTCAGCCTTGCGCTGAAAGGTCTTGGCCGTCACACCAGCCAGGGTTCGGGCATCCTGTGCCTGGCCATCGTCGGCGGTGCGATCGTTCCGGTTATCATGGGCGCTCTTGCCGATACGATCGGCATCCACCTCGCCTTCCTGATGCCGGTCATTTGCTACATCTACATCTTCTACTACGGCATCAAGGGCCACAAGGCCGTCTGACATTGCCTATCTAGCGTGGGGTAAATTCACACGCCCCAAAAGAAAGAAGCCGCCGGGACAGACCTCGGCGGCTTCTTTTATTTTCAGCTTGCGCAGATGTTACTTCAGTTTGGCAGCAAGCGCCTTGAGCGGGCCTTCGATGGCCGGGCGGATATCCGGGCGCTGCAGGGCAAAAGCGAGGTTCGCCAGAATGAAGCCGTCCTTGGCGCCGCAGTCATAGGTCTCGCCGGTAAACGGATAGGCAGCGAAGTCCTGTTCCTTGGCCAAGGCCAGCATGCCATCGGTCAGCTGGATCTCGTTGCCGGCGCCGCGCTCCTGGGTCTCCAGGATCTTGAAGATCTCAGGCTGCAGGATGTAGCGACCGTTGATGAAGAAGTTGGAAGGTGCGGTGCCCTTGGCCGGCTTCTCGACCATCTCGGTGATCTTGAAACCACCATTGCCGACGGAAGCGCCCTTGCCGACGATCCCGTATTTATGCGCCTGTTCCGGATCGCATTCCTCAACGGCCAGAACATTGCCACCAGTCTGTTCGTAAAGCTCGACCATGCCCCTGAGGCAACTCTTTTCCGATGACATGATCATGTCGGGCAGCAGCACTGCAAAAGGCTCGTCGCCAACGATGTCACGGGCGCACCACACGGCATGGCCGAGACCGAGCGGAACCTGCTGGCGAGTGAAGCTCGCCGTGCCGGCCTTCGGCAAAATATGCGACAGAAGCGTCAGTTCGGCATTCTTGTTGCGCTCGCGCAGCATCTGCTCCAGTTCGAACTGGATATCGAAATAGTCTTCGATGACACCCTTGCCGCGACCTGTGACGAAAACGAAATGCTCGATGCCGGCCTCAGCCGCTTCGTCAACCACATACTGAATGACCGGCTTGTCGACCACAGTCAGCATTTCCTTTGGAACGGCTTTGGTCGCCGGAAGGAAACGCGTGCCGAGTCCGGCCACCGGAAAAACTGCTTTGCGGATCTTACGCTGTTCAGACACTCATGCCTCCTGAATGCACTTCATTGTGCGGATATGAAACCTTCGGGGTTGTAATGTGCAATTGCTACTGTTTCGCAAAAGGCTCCCACGAACCCGTGATCTATGGTAAAGAATTTGTTGACTCTATTACGTTAAGACATCGTTGAGCCGCATACCAGACACGCCATGAACGGCGCATGAAGGAATGGATACGACTGCCGATGACCAGATTCCGCACCCGCTCACGTAGCTTCGCCCTCCTGCTTGCAGCCGGTCTCGCGACGGCCATGATGCCGTTAAATGCTCAGGCCGATGCGGGCTTCAAGAGATGGGTTGCAGATTTCTACGAGACCGCAGCCAAAAGTGGCATCACGCGTTCGACATACCAGAAGGCTTTTGCCGGCATCAATGAACCGGACCCGGAGGCTTTACAGAAGGCCCAGTACCAGCCCGAGTTCAAATCGCAAATCTGGGAATATCTGGATAGCCGCGTCAATCCCTACACCGTCCAGATCGGTCGGCAGATGGCCGCCCGCCATGGCGCCACGCTGAACGCCATTGAGCGCCATTTCGGCGTTGACAAGAACATCCTGCTCGCCATCTGGTCCATGGAATCCAATTACGGCGCAGTCTTGGAAAAGCCGGAACGGCTGCATCACGTGCCACAGGCACTGGCCACACTCGCGTGGGCTGATCCCAAGCGAGCAAAATTCGCCCGTACCCAGCTGATCGCCGCCCTGAAGATCCTGCAGGCAGGTGACGTGACGCCAAAGCAGCTGACCGGCTCCTGGGCCGGCGCCATGGGCCATACGCAGTTCATTCCTACGAGCTACCTGCTTTACGCGGTTGATGCTGATGGCAACGGCAAGCGCGATATCTGGCACTCTATCCCCGATGCATTGGCAACCTCCGCCAACCTTCTCGCCCAGAACGGCTGGACTACCGGCAAGACATGGGGTTACGAGGCCGTTCTTCCATCGGGCGCTGGCAGATACGAAGGCCAGACGAAGACGCTTGCCCAATGGGCCGCACTCGGCTTTGTACGCCCTAACGGCAAGGGTTTCCCGCGCGGTACGGATCGTGCGACGCTGAAGCTGATGGGCGGTTCAAACGGACCGGCCTTCCTGATGATGAAAAACTTCTACACCATCAAGAAATATAACGCGGCAGACAGCTACGCTCTGGCTGTAGGGCTTCTTGCCGACGAGATCGCGGGTTATGGCGGCATGCAACAATCATGGCCGCGCCCACAAGGCACGCTCGATATCAGGGAAAAATTTGAACTGCAGAGCCGCATGAAGGAACTTGGCTATTATGACGGCGAAGTCGATGGCAATTTCGGCTCCGGCTCCAAGGCCGCGATTTCTGCGATCCAGAAAAGACTGGGCATGAACCAAGACGGCGAGCCATCGCAATCGCTGCTGCGCGCCCTGCGTTGACATGTGATCCAGCGGGCGCAAGATTTGTGATCATGATAGCCCGTCGGGATTCGTAACGATGTTTATTGACCCCATGAAGAAAAGCCTTGTTCAGCGCGTTGGTTGCGGCGTGCTGACGGCTGCTCTCTTGGCCGGCAGCTTTCCCGTTTCGGCCGGAGCACAGGAACCGGTAAGACGCCGGAACCTGTTTGATCTGCTTTTTGGCGGGCCCCGTTACGAACGGGAAGAGCCTCCGGTCCGCTATAACCGACGTGACGGCTCGATCATCGAGACGGCTCCGCGACGGGAGCGCAACCGAAGCGCGGCAAGACCGCCCGCTCCACGGCCTCCGATCCCACTTGCGCCGCCTAAACCCGATCCGGTCGCGAAACTGGAAGATGCCCGCAAGATCCTCGTGGTCGGTGATTTCTTCGCCGGCAATATCGGCGGTCAGCTTGAGACCACATTTGAAGCATCTCCCGGCGTCGCCGTATTCACCCGAAGCGACGGCTCTTCGGGCCTCGTTCGAGACGATCATTACGATTGGCTGAAGGAGCTTCCGGGCATCATCACCGAGGCCAAGCCGGCGATGGTCGTCGTCATGATCGGCGCCAACGATCGCCAGCAGATGACCTCGGGGGCAAGGGAAAAATTCCCGACAGACGCGTGGTTTGCCGAATACCGGCGACGCGTATCGGAGGTCGCTCGCATCGTGACCAGCCGCCGGCTGCCGCTGCTCTGGGTCGGCCTGCCCTCTTTCCAGTCGCCGTCGATGATGGCGGATGCCGCCAAGCTCAACGCCATCTACCGTGCACGCGCGGAAGACGTGGGCGGCGAATTTGTCGACATCTGGGATGGTTTCGTCGACGAGGACGGCAAGTTCATCCTGACCGGCTCCGACGTGAACGGCCAGCAGGTCCGTCTGCGTGGAGCAGATGGCATTACCTTTACCGAAGCCGGCAAGCAGAAACTGGCCTTCTATGTCGAGAAGCTTGCCCGCCGCCACCTGGGCGACATGGCAAGCCCGGAACTGGTGAACCTGGGACCCGGCACACTGCCGGACCTCAATCTGCCGGTGGATCCCAACAAGACGCTCCCCGCGCTGCCGATCAGCCTATCCGACCCCGACCTCGACGGCGGCAAGGAACTGCTAGGAGCGGTCCCGAAGACAAACAGCCTCACCCAGTCCCCGCGCGAGCGACTGGTCAAGCGCGGCGAAATGGACCCGGCTCCCGCAGGCCGCATCGACAACTACAAGATCTCGAAGACACAATAAGAACAGGCGCCATTTACGGCGCCTGTAATGTTCAGTCTCGCACGGTGCTGACGGATCACCAGTAGCCGAGCGCTCTCCACCACACTGCGCCGACCGCGGCGAAGATGACGAGATTGACCAGGCACATGATGAAGCCCACGCCCCACCACTTGCCCATGGTGATGTAACCGCTGCCAAAGATAATCGGCGATGTGCCTGTCGCGTAGTGGGTCAGCGTCATCATGATCGACGACGAGGCTGCCATCATCAGCAGGAAGACGGCATGGTATTCTGCCGGAATCAGCATCACGCCGACGGTTAGGAAGGCCAGCATCATGGCGCTGACATGCGCGGTGGTGCTGGCGAACATGTAGTGCGCGAAGGTGAAGATCAGCACCAGGATCGCAGCCGTCATCTGCCAGCTCAAGTCCGCATGCGAGATCATGTCCTTCATGCCGTTCGAGAACCAGCCGATCACACCAAGTTTGTTCAGCTGGTCGGCCATCATGACGAGCGCACCGAACCAGATGAGCGTATCCCAGGCGCTTTTTTCCGACAGCACATCATCCCAGTTGATCGTGCCGGTGATCAGGAGAGCGAAGAGACCGAGCACTGCGACCACGGTCGGGTCAAGCGTGAAGGCAGGTCCGAAGATCATCGCCGGAACGTTGGCCCAAAGGATCAGCAGCATGACGAAAGTGCCGATCATCACCATTTCCTTGCCCGACAGAGGCCCCATCGCCGCCAATTCCTTCCTGGCATACGAAACGGCATCCGGCGTGCGCTTAAGCTCAGGCGGCGAGATCATGTAGAGCACGAGCGGCATGACCACGAGCGCGACCAGACCCGGCACGAACATAGCCAGCGCCCAGGTAACCCAGGTCAGTTGCATCGCACCACCGGTCGACTTCGCGATATATTCGAGCACTAGCGGGTTGGGCGCGGTTGCGGTGACAAACATCGCCGACGAAATCGGGTTGGCGTGATAGTTCACCAGCGCCAGATAGGTGCCGACCTTACCCTGCGTCCCCTTTGCCGGATCCGAATCGAAGGCATTGGCGATCGATTTCATGATCGGGTGGATGATGCCGCCGCCACGTGCGGTGTTGCTCGGTGTAAACGGCGCTAGGATCAACTCGCAGAAAACCAGACCGTAACCGATGCCGATCGTCCGCTTTCCGAGAAGCGCGATGAAGCCGAGGCCGAGGCGACGCCCCAGACCGGTCTTCCTCAAACCCAGCGAGATCAGGACCGCAATGACGATCAGCCAGATCAGCGGGTTGGCGAAGCTGCTGAGCGCATCGGCAACCGCGCCCTTAGAATTCGGCGATGTCACCTGCATCAGCGAGACGATAACGATCGCCATCAGCGCCATCACGCCGATCGGCATGACCTTGAGGATGATCGCCAGGATCGTGGTCAGGAAGATGGCCAGCATCTTCCAGCCGTTTTCATCCAGCCCAGCAGGGGCCGGGATAGCCAGAAGGGTGAACAAAAAAACCGTCGTGATGATCGCCGGAATGATTCGGAACGGAACCATGTCCCTGAAATAACTTAGAATAGCCGGAATACTGAAGCGCATTAACTTGTCCTCGGGTGTCCAGAGCCTTGATGTTTATCAAGGCCCTTCGAACAAGGCGTTACACGATCCCGCCGCCCTCCCCTTGACGTTGGTCAAATTTGCAAAATTGTGACGGCACAATGAGATTCAGACAAAACAAAACCGCCACCTACCCGGTTTTCGGGAAGGTAGCGGCTTTGGTTCGATCATGATGACCTGAAAATGCTCGAAGGCCGATATCAGCGCGGCAGCAGAGAGCTTCCCATCAAAGCTTCATCGATGGCGCGAGCCGCTTGGCGACCTTCACGAATCGCCCAGACGACCAGCGACTGACCGCGGCGCACGTCACCTGCCGTCCACAGCTTGTCGACCGACGTCTTGTAGTCGCGCTCGTTGGCAACGACATTGGTCGAGCCACGACGGTCGACATTGATATCGAGCTTTCCGTCGAGTTCGCTCAGCACGCCTTCCTTCAGCGGACCCGAGAATCCGATGGCGATGAAGGCGAGATCGGCCTTGATGATGAAATCGGTTCCGGCGATCGGCTTGCGGCGTTCGTCGACTTCGCAGCAACGCACGCCGGTCAACTGACCGTCTTCGCCGATGAATTCGAGTGTCGCGACCTGAAACTCGCGGACAGCGCCCTCAGCCTGAGAGGAAGAGGTACGCATCTTGGTTGCCCAGAAGGGCCAGACGGCAAGCTTGTCTTCCTTTTCCGGCGGCTGCGGACGGATGTCGAGCTGGGTTACCTTGACGGCACCCTGACGGAAGGCCGTACCGACGCAGTCGGACGCCGTATCGCCACCACCGACGACGACGACATGCTTGGCGCCGGCGAGGATCGGTTCGGCCGCCCAGGCAACGCTATCGATGTTTTCGCGGCCGATGCGGCGGTTCTGCTGCACAAGATACGGCATGGCATCATAGACACCATGCAGGTCAGCGCCGGGGATGCCGGCCGGACGCGGAGTTTCCGAACCACCGCAATAGACGACGGCATCGTGTTCGGCGGTCAGTTCTTCGACCTTCTTGTCGACGCCGATATTGACGCCGTAATGGAAAGTAACGCCTTCGCCGGTCATCTGCTCGACGCGGCGATCGATGAAGTTCTTCTCCATCTTGAAGTCCGGAATGCCGTAACGCAGCAGGCCGCCGGCCTTGCTCTCGCGCTCATAGACATGAACTTCATGACCGGCGCGGGCAAGCTGCTGTGCAGCCGCCATGCCAGCGGGGCCTGAACCGATAACGGCAACCTTCTTGCCGGTCTTCACCGTTGCCGGATGCGGCACGATATAGCCAAGCTCGTAGGCCTTGTCGGCAATCGCCTGTTCAACCGTCTTGATCGCAACCGGCGCATCCTCAAGATTCAGCGTGCAGGCTTCCTCGCACGGCGCGGGACAGACGCGACCGGTGAATTCCGGGAAATTGTTGGTGGAATGGAGGTTGCGGATCGCCTCTTCCCACTTGTTGTTATAGACCAGATCGTTCCAGTCCGGGATCTGGTTATGCACGGGACAGCCGGTCGGGCCATGGCAATAGGGGATGCCACAGTCCATGCAGCGGGCAGCCTGTTTGGTTACTTCCGCATCCGACATCGGAATGGTGAATTCGCGGAAATGGCGGATACGATCCGACGCAGGCTGGTACTTCGCCACCTGCCGGTCGATTTCCATGAAACCCGTTACCTTGCCCATGTCATTCCCTCTTCAAAGCAGGGTGCCCGTAGGACCCCAGTACCAGTAGGCGAAACCGATAACCGCCCCCAGCACGATAAACTCTATTGCAACATTGCCGCTCGCGAAGAATGCAGCCGCTGGCACAGCGACTGCGATGCTCACCGAAACCAGTCGATGAACAAAAGCCATCTGGCTTACTCCGCAGCCACGCCCATCCGCATGCGTTCCATCTCGACCAGCGCACGGCGATATTCGACCGGCATGACCTTGCGGAACTTCGGCCGGAACTCGCTCCAGCGATCAAGGATATCCTTGGCGCGGGTCGAACCGGTGTAATGCATGTGGTTGGAGATCAGCTGGTAGAGACGCTCCTCGTCGTGGCGCGTCATGTCTTCGGAAACGTCGACACGTCCCTTGTGCATGATGTCGCCGCCGTGATGGTGCAGCTTTTCCAGCATGTCGTCCTCTTCCGGAACCGGCTCAAGCTCGACCATCGCCATGTTGCAGCGCTTGGCGAAATCGCCCTTCTCGTCCAGCACGTAAGCGACGCCGCCCGACATGCCGGCCGCGAAGTTGCGGCCCGTTTCGCCGAGAACGACGACAATGCCGCCGGTCATGTATTCGCAGCCATGGTCACCCACGCCTTCGACAACCGCGATCGCCCCGGAGTTGCGCACCGAGAAACGCTCACCGGCAACACCGCGGAAATAGCACTCACCGGTCGTCGCGCCGTAAAGCACGGTATTGCCGACGATGATCGAGTTTTCGGCAACGATCTTCGAGTTTTCCGGCGGACGCACAATGATCCGGCCACCGGACAAGCCCTTGCCGACATAGTCGTTGCCGTCGCCAACGAGATCGAACGTGATGCCGCGGGCGAGGAAGGCACCGAAGGACTGGCCGGCCGTACCGGTCAGCGTCACATGGATCGTGTCGTCCTTCAGACCCTTCTGGCCCCAGCGTTTGGCAAGCTCACCCGAAAGCATCGCGCCGGCAGAACGGTCGACGTTCTTGATCGGCACTTCGAAGACAACCGGCTCCTTGCTTTCAAGGGCTGCCTGCGACTTCTCGATCATCTTGCGGTCGAGAATGTCGTCGATCGGATGCTTCTGACGCTCGGTCCAGTAGGTAGCGCTCTTCGGAGCTTCTACCTTGTGGAAGATCTTGGAGAAATCGAGCCCCTGGGACTTCCAGTGCGCCAGCATGTCGTCCTTCTCGAGCAGGTCGGAAAGGCCGATGATCTCGTCGAACTTGGTAAAGCCGAGCGATGCCAGGATCTCGCGTACTTCTTCGGCAACGAAGAAGAAGTAGTTGATCACGTGCTCCGGCGTACCCTTGAAGCGCTTGCGCAGAACCGGATCCTGCGTGGCAACGCCAACCGGGCAGGTATTGAGATGGCACTTGCGCATCATGATGCAGCCGGCAGCGATGACCGGAGCCGTCGCGAAGCCGAACTCGTCGGCACCGAGAAGCGCACCGATGATGACGTCACGGCCGGTCTTCAGGCCGCCATCGACCTGCAGCGCGATGCGCGAACGAAGGCCGTTCAGCACCAGCGTCTGCTGGGTTTCGGCAAGGCCGATTTCCCATGGGCTACCGGCATGCTTCAGCGAGGTCAGCGGCGAAGCACCCGTGCCGCCGTCGAAACCGGCAACCGTGATATGGTCGGCGCGCGCCTTGGCGACACCGGCAGCAACCGTGCCGACACCGACTTCGGACACCAGCTTGACCGAAATGTCGGACGTCGGGTTGACGTTCTTCAGGTCGTAGATCAGCTGCGCCAGATCTTCGATCGAATAGATGTCATGGTGCGGCGGCGGCGAGATGAGGCCGACACCCGGCGTCGAGTGACGCGTTTTGGCGACAGTTGCATCGACCTTATGGCCGGGCAACTGACCACCTTCGCCGGGCTTCGCGCCCTGCGCCACCTTGATCTGTAGCATGTCGGCATTGACCAGATATTCGGTCGTAACACCGAAGCGGCCCGATGCGATCTGCTTGATCGCCGAACGCTCGGGGTTCATCGAACCGTCCGGCAGCGGCAGGTAACGGTCGCTCTCCTCACCGCCCTCACCGGTATTCGACTTGCCGCCGATCCGGTTCATGGCGATCGCAAGCGTCGTATGCGCTTCGCGGGAAATCGAGCCGAAGGACATCGCGCCGGTCGAGAACCGCTTGACGATATCGACAGCCGGTTCGACCTCATCGAGCGACACAGGCTTGCGGCCAAGCGCTTCCGCCGACTTGATCTTGAACAGGCCGCGGATCGTGTTCATCCGAACCGAGCTCTCGTTCACCATCTGGGCGAACTCGCGGTAGCGATCCTGGCTGTTGCCGCGCACGGCGTGCTGCAGGGTCGCCACCACATCCGGCGTCCAGGCATGGCTTTCGCCGCGCATGCGGTAGGCATATTCGCCGCCGATATCGAGCGACGAGGCCAGAACCGGGTCCTTGCCAAAGGCCGATGCATGGCGGCTGACGGTTTCCTCGGCGATTTCGGTGAGGCCGATGCCTTCGATCGACGTCGCGGTTCCGAAGAAATACTGGTTGACCAGTTCCGAGTTCAGGCCGACGGCGTCAAAGATCTGACCGCCGCAATAAGACTGGTAGGTGGAAATGCCCATCTTGGACATGACCTTGAGGATGCCCTTACCGACCGCCTTGATATAGCGATAGACCATCTCGCCGGCGTCGACTTCCTTGGGGAATTCGCCGCGCATATGCATGTCGGTCAGCGTGTCGAACGCCAGATAGGGGTTGATCGCTTCCGCACCGTAACCGGCCAGAAGACAGAAGTGATGGATCTCGCGCGGCTCGCCGGATTCAACGACGAGACCGACCGAGGTGCGAAGCCCCTTGCGGATCAGGTGGTGATGCACGGCAGCCGTCGCCAGAAGCGCCGGGATCGCGATACGGTCAGGGCCAATCTGGCGGTCGGACAGCACGATGATGTTGTAGCCGCCCTTGACCGCAGCCTCTGCGCGTTCGCAGAGACGATCGAGCATTTCCGGCATGCCTTCGGCGCCGCGCTCGATGTCATAGGTGAAATCGAGCGTCTTGGTGTCGAAGCGATCTTCCGTGTGACCGATCGAGCGGATTTTTTCCAGATCGCCATTGGTCAGGATCGGCTGGCGCACTTCCAGACGCTTGGCATTCGCCATGCCTTCATGGTCGAGAATGTTCGGGCGCGGACCGATGAAGGACACGAGGCTCATGACGAGTTCTTCGCGGATCGGATCGATCGGCGGGTTCGTCACCTGCGCGAAGTTCTGCTTGAAATAGGTATAGAGCAGCTTCGACTTGTCCGACATCGCCGAGATCGGCGTATCGGTGCCCATCGAACCGACGGCTTCCTGACCGGTCGTCGCCATCGGCGACATCAGGATCTTCGTGTCCTCGGTCGTGTAACCGAAGGCCTGCTGGCGATCGAGCAGGGACACGTCACGGCGCAGCGCGCGCGGCTCCACCGGCTTCAGGTCTTCAAGGATAAGCTGGGTGCGATCGAGCCACTTCTCGTATGGGTGCTTGGTCGCAAGCGTCGTCTTCAGCTCCTCGTCGGAGATGATCTGGCCCTTCTCCATGTCGATCAGCAGCATCTTGCCCGGCTGGAGGCGCCACTTCTTGATGATCTTTTCTTCCGGCACCGGCAACGTGCCGGCTTCCGACGCGAGAATGACGCGGTCGTCATCGGTGACGAGATAACGGGCCGGACGCAGACCGTTACGGTCAAGCGTCGCGCCAATCTGCTTGCCGTCGGTAAAGCAGACAGCAGCCGGGCCGTCCCACGGCTCCATCAGGGCAGCGTGATATTCGTAGAACGCCTTGCGTTCCTTCGACATGGACTGGTTGCCGGCCCATGCTTCCGGGATCAGCATCATCATCGCATGCGCCAGCGAATAACCGCCGCGAAGCAGGAATTCGAGCGCGTTGTCGAAGCAGGCCGTATCCGACTGGCCTTCATAGGAAATCGGCCAAAGCTTGGAGATATCGTCACCGAAGAGCGGCGAAGACACGGAAGCCTGGCGCGCCGCCATCCAGTTGACGTTGGAGCGCAGCGTGTTGATTTCGCCGTTATGCGCGACCATGCGGTACGGGTGCGCCAGCTTCCAGGACGGGAAGGTGTTGGTCGAGAACCGCTGGTGAACAAGTGCCACGGCCGTCTCGAAACGCGGATCGGCCAAGTCCTTGTAATAGGCACCGACCTGATAGGCGAGGAACATGCCCTTGTAGACGATCGTCGAGGACGACAGCGAAACCGGGTAGAAGCCGGTCTCCTGACCACCGAACTGGTCGTAGATGCGGTTGGAAATCACCTTGCGGACGAGGAAAAGCTGGCGCTCGAATTCGGCATTGGTCGCGGTATCGCGCCCCGCACCGATAAAGACCTGCAGATGATAGGGCTCGGTGGCGGCAATATCCGGCGCCTTGGAGAGCGAGGAATTATCGACCGGCACATCGCGGAAGCCGAGGAACTGCTGCCCCTCTTCGGCGATCACATCGATGATGACCTTCTTGAAATGCTCGATCTGCTCGGCGTCGCGCGGCAGGAAGAAATGACCAACGGCATATTCACCGGCCTTCGGCAGCGTTATGCCCTGCTTTGCCATTTCTTCACGGAAGAAACGATCAGGGATCTGCACAAGAATACCCGCGCCGTCACCCATCAGAGGGTCGGCACCGACAGCACCGCGATGCGTCAGGTTTTCCAGGATGAACAGGCCGTCCTTGACGATCTGGTGAGACTTCTGGCCCTTCATATTGGCAATGAAGCCGACGCCGCAGGCATCATGCTCGTTGCGCGGATCATAAAGGCCTTGGGCGGCAGGAATGCCTGACGCGACGAAAGGCACGCCCTGCCCGGCTTTCGCCGAGGCCATGTCGGTGGGACAGTGCTGATCTAGAACCTTCTTCGTCATCGTCATTCCTCCTGTTGGCCGCTATCTTCAGCGAGCAAGGTGGCACCCCATCAAATCCTGGAGATGACAGAGCCATCACCAGTCACGCAACGGCGCCGCTCCAGCATCGGGCCAAGAACCTATAAAGGCTCGAAGCTCAAACCAGATCGGCGTCAAATTCGGCGGCTCGACACGAGTTCAAAGCTGATTGCCGGATAAATTAGGACAGAAAAGCTGACCTAATTCTCAATCTGATATCGCATGATTTTAACTTTCTCACAAGGGCGTGTCTGCAAAAATCTGCACGCGACGCGACAGTCCATTACGCAAAACAAAGGGGTTTGAGTAATTTAATTGCGCAAAGCCGATCCGATAAACCCTTTCATTGCCATGCGAATAGGTCCACCCGTCGGAGACAGGCTTTACCGTTGCACGAATGCGAAAAAGTCTTAATCTCCCGGCACCTCCCAACCACCCCAAGGTGTCATTTTATGTTCTTCGCCTCCGACAATTGGGCAGGAGCCCATCCTGCCATCAACGAACGCTTGTCGAAGGAATCGACTCGTTTCGCCGCAGCCTATGGAACGAGCGATCTGGATCGCTCCATTGAGCAGCGCTTCAACGAGATCTTTGAAAAAGAGGTCGCGGTCTTTTTTGTCGCCACCGGCACGGCCGCCAATTCGCTCTCGCTTGCCAGCATCGCCCGCCCCGGCGGCCTGACCTTCTGCCACACCGAAGCGCATGTGATCGAAGACGAATGCGGCGCCCCGGACTTCTTCTCCGGCATGCGCATGGTTGGTGTCGAGGGCCCGGCCGGCAAGATGCTTCCGGAAAACCTTCTGGAGCGGATTGCGCGTTACCCTCAGGACGCCGTCCACCATGGCCGCGCTGCCGCCGTCACCATGACCCAGGCAACGGAAGTCGGCACCATCTATACGCTCGACGAAATCGACACGATCTCGAAGATCGCCAAGCAAAATGGCCTGCCGCTTCACATGGACGGCGCGCGCTTTGCCAATGCTCTGGTTTCACTCGGCTGCACGCCGGCGGAAATGACCTGGAAGCGCGGCGTAGACGTTCTCTCCTTCGGCGGCACGAAGAATGGCTGCTGGTGCGCCGAAGCCATCGTTTTCTTCGACCCGCAGCTTGCAAAGGACTTCGCCTTCCTGCGCAAGCGCACCGCCCAGCTTTTCTCTAAGTCACGCTTCATCGCCGCACAGTTCGAAGCGTATCTCCAGGATGATCTGTGGCTAGGCCTTGCCAAGCATGCCAATACGATGGCTGATCGCCTGCGCACAGGCTTTGGCTCGCTCAACAGCGCACGCCTAGCATGGCCGACCGAAGCAAATGAAGTCTTCGCCGTCCTGCCCAAAGCCTCAGCCAAGGCTGCAGCCGAACAGGGCGCGAAATTCTACGACTGGCTGGAACCGCGCGACATGCCGGAAAAAGTCGGCAAGGATGAAGCTCTCATCCGCATGGTCACCTCTTTTGCTACGACCGAAGAGGATGTCGACCAGTTCTTGTCTATCTGCGCTTCTGCGTAAGATCGGATTCGACGCTTAAATCGATTGCGGCACGATGCGTGCCGCAATCAGGCTCGACAGGGCCTCAACCATCACCGCATCGGCGCCACGCCGCGGGATCAGCACGAACTCCACGTCTTCAAGCCGCGGCAGGCGGTCACCGGCAATCTCACGCAGGCCCTCAGGCACCATGCTGCGCGGCTGCACCATCACGCCCATGCCGGCGCGCGCCGCAGCGGTCAGCCCGCTCAGGCTGCCGCAGGTACAGACGACGCGCCACGCAAGCTTCTCCCGATCCAGCGCCTCCTGCACCACCCGCCGGGTAATCGACGGCGGCGGAAATGCGATCAGCGGCAGAACCGCATCCCTGGCCGGAGCGAAGTGCGGATCACGCGCAAGCCAGACCAACGGCTCGCGGTACAGAAGCTTGCCATGCGTTTCGCCGACATGCCGCTTGGCGAGCACCAGATCCAGATCGCCGGCATCCTGCATCTGGTTGAGCACCGCCGACAGCGCAACAGTCAGCTCCAGATCGACCAGCGGATGGAGGCGAATGAAATCCTCCAATATCCCCGTCAACCGGTTGGCGACCACATCCTCGGACACACCGAGCCTCAGCCGCCCGCGCAGCCGGCTTTCACCGAAAAGCGACAGGACCTGACCATTGAGATCCAGCATCCCCCGCGCATAACCGACAAGCGCCTCGCCATCCGCCGTCAGCCTCACCTGATGTGTGTCGCGAAACACCAACTGGCGTCCCAGCGATTTTTCCAGCCGCTGAATATGCTGCGTTACGGTCGACTGCCCGACACCGAGCCTAGCCGCAGCCTCGGTAAAACTGCCCGTCTGCTGCAGCATGAGAAAACTGTCGAGATGATGAAGGTTCAGCATTGCTATCGCGCTTCATGATAACTGTTAGTGTTTGCATTCTACTTTACGATAATAGAAACCGCAATCTACCCACCCTTGAGGGCCAAGGCCCGCGGAGCATGTGATGAAGCGCTTTCTGCCCGATCTATATACGATGATGCTGCTGGGAACCGTGATCCTTGCGTCATTCTTTCCCATTTACGGCACTTGGGCAGACTGGTTCGCCATTGCGACGGATATCGCCATCGGCCTTCTCTTCTTCCTGCATGGCGCACGCCTTGCCCGCGACACGGTTGTCGCCGGCGTACTGCACTGGCGCCTGCACCTGACGATCGTGCTCACCACATTCGCGATCTTCCCGCTTCTCGGGCTTGCCCTAGGTTTCATTCCCGAAAGCATACTGCCGGCACCGCTTTATCTCGGCATGCTGTTCCTTTGCGTTTTGCCGTCTACCGTGCAGTCATCGATCGCCTTCACCTCAATGGCCGGAGGCAACGTTCCGGCCGCCATCGTCGCAGCATCTGGCTCCAACATTCTCGGCATGTTCCTGACCCCTGCCCTCATCGCATTGCTTCTGTCGACGACGGGCGGCGGCGGGGTTTCGCTTGATGCTCTGGAAAAGATCGCGCTGCAGCTACTCGCCCCCTTCGTCCTCGGCCAGCTCCTGCAGCCCTGGATCGGCAACTGGATCCGCTCGAAGAAGAAGTTGCTGATGCCGTTTGATCGCGGCTCGATCCTGATGGTGGTCTATCTCGCCTTCTCGACGGCCGTTATGGAAGGCATCTGGAAAACCTTCTCGCTCACCGATATCGCCGTCGTCATTGGCCTCGATATCGTCCTGCTGGCCGCCGTACTCTGCATCACCATGTTCGGCAGCAGACTGCTCGGCTTCAGCAAGGAAGACGAGATCACCATCACCTTCTGCGGTTCGAAGAAGTCGCTGGCATCAGGCGTGCCGATGGCAAATGCAATCTTTTCCGGCAATTCCGCATCGATCGGCGCGATCGTTCTGCCGATCATGCTCTTCCACCAGATCCAGCTGATGACCTGTGCAGTGCTGGCGCAGAAATATGCGGACCGCCTGAAAGCAAAGGAACTGAAGGCGGAACCGGCAGCGGCTTAACCAGGCCCGGATACAAAAACGCCCCCTCCTCGCGAAAGGAAGGGGCGGCGGCTTGCGGTCCTTGATGGGAGGATCAGAGACGAAAGCGTTAGTTCACCTGCTGCGGAGCGACCTGGGCTTCGATCGTTTTGGTCGTGTCGCCGGCTTCAGCTGCAATCGAGATACGGCGGGGCTTCATCGCTTCCGGAATATTCCGGACGAGGTCGATATGAAGCAATCCGTTCTTCAGTGAAGCGGTTTCGACTTCGACGTGATCGGCAAGCTGGAAGCGTCGCTCGAAGGCGCGCTTGGCGATACCGCGATAGAGAAACTCGTTCTGATCGGCGCCATCTTCTTCAGCCTTTTCACCCTTCACGGTGAGTGCATGAGCCTGGAATTCGATCGAAAGTTCCTTTTCGTCGAAACCGGCGACAGCCATGGTGATGCGATAGGTATTTTCACCGGTCCGCTCGATATTATAGGGCGGATAGCTCTGCCCCTGATCGCCAAAGTTGCGATTGTCGAGAAGATTGAAAAGCCGGTCGAAACCGACGGTGGAACGGTAAAGCGGGGAAAAATCGACGTGACGCATAATGTCCTCCATTGAAGCGACGTTGCGGTTTTCACTTGGGCGTCAACATCCCGTAATGGCGATGAGGACCCCGTTGAGCAGACCCTTTCGGCGCCTGCAGAGTGAAGATGGGAATTGCAGCCACGCCCTTCAAGACCCCGATACGTCACAGCCGTTTTGCCAATGAACACCGCATGAACAGCAGGTTTTGCTGAGGTTCAGCCCCATATTGCTAGAAGCAAGGTTCTGGAAGGCGGCATGCCTCCTTGGACCGAAGCATATTCGTCCCGTCGCTTCGGTCAGCCTTGCCGGAACCGCGCTGTCATCCCCGTGTCGCCGGTTCCGGCCCTCTTTTTCTCACGTCATGGACAGATGAGCGCCAGCCGAACCAGCGCCCACCCTGACTGGACATGGCGTGGCTCAGTGCACCGCGCCAGATCCGCCTGCCGCCACGATGGCGAAGGGCTGACCTTCCACGGCGATGGTCCGCACCTCCTTCAGGTTGTCTCCATCGACAACGCGAACGAGGCTCTTGCGCGGATCGGTGACGGCGATTTGGCCATCAGCAACAGCCAGCCGCGGACGCGGATCACGCCAATGCCCGTCCTTGCTATAAGGCTCGGTTACCGTCTCGCTCTTGACGATCTCCCCCTTCACCACATCGATGAGATGCAGCTTGCCGTCTTCGGTCAGCACATAGGCGCTATGCGGATCGGCAGGATCGAGCGCGAAGTCGACACGTCGCGTCGGCAGCTCGATCAGGCGATAAGCCTCCTCAGCGCTGTCCGGATCGACAAGCACGATCTTGTCCTCACCGTAATTGCCGAGAAAGAACTGCATCGATTTTCCGCCCAGTAGCGTCGACACCTTTCCCTTCGGCAGGTCCTTGCCATAGCCGAGCATCTCAAGCTTCGGCCCATCCATGCCGCCCGGCCGCGCAACGAGAACGCCTTCTTCGCAACCGAAGGCGACAAGCCGCGCAGAGCTTGCCTCGCCATGCAGGCCGGTGCAGGTCGCGACCTCGCCCACCTGCTTGCCATCGGCATCGACGACACGCAGGCCGAGACGCGGCGGCAATTCGCCCTCTTTCACCGCCACCTCGGTATTCGGCACCGAAACGAGGAAATGATTGCCGACAGGAACGGCGACACCATGATGGGCTGCGATCGTGTCGAACGGTTTCAACACCGCGCCACCATCCGCAAGCGCCTCCTCGCTGACGAGATCGAACTTCGCTTCCCGATCGTAGAAGACGGCGACCTGATCACCATGGGTGACGACATGGCCGGGCTTCTGCCCCTTGATCGCCGTCGGGATCAGGTTCGGTTCGTTGATTTCGATATCGCGATGCTCGCCATGATCCGACAGCGCAATTCCGGTTGAGATGGCATGAACGATATTCTCGGCACCCTGAACGGCGAAAACCGTCCGCCCGCTGTCACTCACTGAAAGCGCTGCATATCCTTCCAGATCGAACTTGCCGATCTCCTTGCCGGACGAAAGATCGATGGCGCGCACCACTGGCAGAGTGTGATCGGCAACGAACAACCGCCACGTCTCCGCATCCTTTTCCTCTGCAAATGCAACGGATCCAAACACCGCGCTTGAGGCGAGAAGAGTCGCCGTAAATCCGGCAACACGCAACAAATGGGACATAACCTCTCCTATATGTAATAACATTACATACGATGCGTTATACAGTTACGCCACCCATGTCCACCCACGCTCCACGCATAATTCTGGAAGACGCGATTTTGCTTGACCTGCAGCCGCACTCGCCTAACGCTGAATTCATGAGCGAGAACCAGATCAGCCACGACATCCTTCGCCCCACGCCGGAAAACCCTGCGCCGGACAATTACTCCGCGGGCTATTTTGCCGGCCATCGCGGCGTGAAAATCCGCTACGGCCTGTTCCGATCGGATATCGTGCCGGCACGCGGCACCATCGTTTTGCTGCAGGGTCGCAACGAGTTCATCGAGAAATATTTCGAGACCATCCGCCATCTGAACGCGATGGGCCTGTGGGTCGCAACATATGACCTGCGCGGGCAAGGCGGATCCGACCGGCTGAAGAAAGATGCCAGGAAAGGGCATGTCCGGCGCTTTTCCGATTACGAGAAGGATCTCGAGATCTTTCTGGAACAGGTCGTTCTGCCGGATGCCCGCCTGCCCTTCTTCCTTGTAGCCCATTCCACCGGCGCGCTGATTGCCCTCTCAGTCGCACCGCGCCTGTCGAACCGTATCAGCAGGATGGCGCTCGCATCCCCCTATGTCGGCTTCCATGGTCAGCCCGCATCGGAAAAATTCGCCCGCCCTCTGGCGCGACTGATGTCCTGGACCGGTTTCGGTGGCGTACAGCTCGGCGGCGACCGACGACTGATCCCCTTCGAGGGCAATGGCCTGACGGGAGACCGGAAGCGTTTCGAACGTAATCTCGAACTTTATCGCAGTTTCGAAGACCTGACTGTCGGCGCTCCCACGGCGCGCTGGGTGCACGAAACGCTGAAAGCAGCCTCCCGCGTATCACTGCAGTCGCACCTGATGGAAATCACCATCCCGACATTGATCCTCGCACCCGTGCTCGACGGCGTCGTGCCCTACCGCCTGCAGGAAAATCTGTCGCGGAATTTTCGTGCCGGACAGCTCATCCCCGTCACCGGTGGCCGGCACGAACTGTTTCAGGAGAAGGATATCTATCGCGCCCAGGCCATGGATGCGATCGAGACCTTCATGCCCGGCCTCGATGGCGGGCTGGAAATGGCAGAAACCGCCGCCTGACGATCTTGATCACCGCCCGTCGAGCAACGCCATAGCCTGCTCGTAAACGGCCTTCGAGCCGGCTGCGATGATATTGCCGCCATTCTCCGGTCGGCCACCGTCCCAGGTCGTGATGATACCGCCGGCCTGTTCGATGATCGGGATCAGCGCCCCGACATCATACGGCTGCAGGCTATTTTCGACGACGAGATCGACATGCCCCGCCGCAAGCAGCGCATAGGCATAACAATCGCAGCCATACCGAAACAGCCGCACCTTCTCCTCGACGGCCCGATAGCGCTTCAGATCATCCCCCTGAAAGATATGCGGCGAGGTCGTGAACAGGATGGCATCGGAAAGCGATCCGCAGTCACGCACCGAAATCTGCCGCTCGCCGTCCGGCCCCGAATACCACGAACGATTGCCATCGGCGAAATAACGCTCGCCGATGAACGGCTGGTCCATCATCCCCATCGTCGCGCGTCCATTGGAGCGGAAACCGATCAGCGTGCCCCAGACAGGCAGGCCGGAAATGAACGCCCGCGTTCCGTCGATCGGATCGATCACCCAGACATGCTCGCGATCGAGCCCGATGCTTTCATGCTCCTCGCCAAGTATGCCATGTTCGGGAAAACGCTCTTCAATCAGCGCACGGATAGCCGTTTCAGCTGCGCGGTCACCTTCTGTTACCGGATCGAAACCGCCGGCCAGTTTGTTGACGACGGAAATTCCGGTGCGAAACCGCGGCAGCGTCTCACCCTTGGCGGCATCGGCAAGCGCATCGAAGAAATCGCGGTCAGGCAACATCGGCAAATCCTTGGGTTTGTGGCGTGAAAACGTTGAGCGTAGGCAGGTCAAATCCTTCTTAAGGCGTCCTTCTGCCAAAGAAAACCGCTTTCGATGCCGACCCCTTAATCAGAAAGCCCAAAAATGACGCAAATTTAGTCATTCGAAAAACATGCTTGACAATTGTGCATAACTGGCCGTATTTTCCTAATCACAGTCTTTGACTGTAAATACCCTCCTTGGGTGTTTCCTCCCTAGACTTAGCCGCGCGATGAGCGCGGTTTTTTTTGCCCGCACGTCAGCCGACGCGCGCAAGGCCCGGCAAATTCAGGAATACAAGCTGGAATCTTGAGAACGCGGCTATTCCGCCGCGAGAGCGCCTGCATCATCGGCGAAATCACCGACGAGCTCCGCCATCTGCCGCATGAAGGTGGAAAGCGCTGCAGCAACAAGCGGGAACTCCGCCTTCTTCTCCAGCGTCACCTCATCGACATAAAGGCCACGATTGATCTCGATCTGCAGCGCATGCAGCCCGCGAACCGGCCGACCGTAATGCTCGGTAATGAACCCGCCCGCATATGGCTTGTTGCGCACGGCGGAAAAACCCATGTCATCGAAGAACTGCAGCGCTGCGCGCGAAAGCTCGGCCGACGCACTCGTTCCGTAACGATCACCAATAATGAAATCCGGCCGCACATCCGAACCGGAGAGACGGACATTGCCCGGCATCGAATGGCAGTCGATCAGGATGCCGATGCCGAACCGAGCATGGGTGCGCGCGATCAGTTTTCGCAGGCAGGCGTGGTAAGGTTTATAAATCGTCTCGATACGGGACAATCCCTCATCGACGGAAAGCCGCTTGCGGTAGATTTCCATGTTCTCCGCCACAATCCGCGGAATCGTCCCGAGACCACCTGCAACCCTCATCGACCCTATATTCACATAGGGCGGCAGCGGCCCGTCGAACATGCGCGGGTCCAATTCGTACGGTTCGCGGTTGACATCGAGATATGCACGCGGAAAGTGTGCAACGAGAAGCGGGGCTCCCAGTTCAGGGGCATCGGCAAAAAGCTCATCGACGTAATGATCGGCAGAACGCCGGATCGAAAGCGAGTCCAGATGGCTGCTCGCGAGGAAATCCACAGGAAAATGGTTGCCGCTATGCGGTGAATTGAAGACGAATGGAATGGTCTGCGACGCGGGTTCTCTGACTTCGAATTCCTGAAAATCTCCCGTCGACTGATCCATCCTGCCTTTACCATGTCACGAACAAGTCTGATGTGGCATGTTGCCAGTTGCCCGACGCCAAGTCCATACTATGTATAGCCCACCAAACGCCGTTCCGCGTCGGTTAAACGGAAATTTACCGTAAGCCGGCATTATGGAAGGCTCATACAACCTCAGGCATGCACGGATACGGTCCCGACGATGATACAGAAAATCCTTCTCGCCGAAGACGACAACGATATGCGCCGTTTTCTGGTGAAGGCACTGGAAAAGGCGGGATATAAGGTCGCCTCTTTCGACAATGGCGCAAGCGCCTATGACCGGCTTCGCGAAGAGCCCTTCTCTCTTCTCCTGACCGACATCGTTATGCCGGAGATGGATGGCATCGAGCTTGCCCGCCGCGCCACCGAACTCGATCCGGACCTCAAGGTGATGTTCATCACCGGCTTTGCCGCCGTTGCCCTGAATTCCGATTCGAAGGCCCCAAAGGACGCCAAGGTCCTGTCGAAGCCTTTCCACCTTCGTGACCTCGTCGACGAAGTGAACAAGATGCTCGCTGCAGCCTGAATCATTTTTTTCGGAATCAGACGAACGATCGAGGCGCCCAATCGGGCGCCTTTTGTGTTTTGGGATCGGCACATACCGCCCCCCAATCCCGCCTTCAATCATCCACAGGCACAAAAATCCCGGAAATCCGGGCCTGTCAAAAAAGCTTCGCATTTCTTCCAAAAAACCAGTTGACGCCCCGATCACGGTATGGTCTATGCGCCGACATCGGATGGGCGTGTAGCTCAGCGGGAGAGCACTACGTTGACATCGTAGGGGTCACAGGTTCAATCCCTGTCACGCCCACCATCCGAACTTTCGGCAAGGCCTTGTAATGACAAGGCCTTTTGCATTTCTGGAAGACGCACGAATAGCGCCGCTGGGTTCGGCTGAACCAACTCGGAAAGTCCGCTCCGGCCAGTTTTTCCTATCTTCCGATTAGCCCTCCAGCTTTGCAAGAACCCATCGTAGCAACTGGATAAAATCTCTCGCCATCTGCGCCAGGTCATCGATGATCAAAGATATTCGATGATGGGTGTAAATTATCGCGAGCGTGAGAACCAGCATAGCCAGCCATGGCCATATCGGCTTTCGCTTCGGCGGCGGCTTATCGCCTTCGACGGGATTGCTGACGTTCATCGACTATCTCCTGCAGACGTCAGTACACGTTCCGCGCCTGTCGACAAATCGCCTTCTTAATGGGTCTGGACAGATGAAAGCCTCGGCGCAGAGCGCAATCATGTTGCTTCAGGACAGATCAGGTCGTCATAGCCTGCGCCTCGTTCCTGCTCTCCCTGGCAGAACCAGAAGGCCCGCCCCATTCCGCTGAAGGATAACAAATCAGGTCGCGTATATTCACCCTGGATTACAATGTCGAATGCTCATGCAATCCTGCGGCGAAGAAATCTTTGTCGAAACCTGCCAAAAGGCAAAAAATCTGCAATGCCTCAGACCTAAATTACTGTTTGGTCACTTGTTTTGGGCAGTCTTGCGCCGACCAAAGGCATCGATCCGAGAGAAGCAGGATGGCACAGTACAAATATTCTGACCGCCTCGTTCAGGCCAATTCGTGGGCCTTCGACCAGGACTATAAGCCTGGACAGCCCGTCACCAATGCCGGCATCTACCGCTGTCGGGCCTGTGGTGACGAGATTGTCGTCGACAAGGGGGCAACGATCCCGAAAAGCCATCACGAGCATTCGCTTCTGGGGCCGGTCGTCTGGCAATTGCTCGTCTTCGCCCAGACACACCCGGGACGATGACGTCCATATAGCTTCGCCGGAACACGTCAAAGCCGCCCGCAAGGGCGGCTTCATCGTTTTAAGGCTTTCAAGCGATCACATGATCGCACTGCCCGCCATAAGCGCAAGCACGAGGAAGACCAGGAAGATAACCAGGAACAGGAAGAACAGGATCTTGGCGATGCCTGCCGTCGCGGCGGAAACTCCCGAGAAGCCGAGGAAACCCGAAATCAGGGAAATGACGAGGAAAATGAGCGCCCATTTCAGCATGGATTTGTGTCCTTGATTGCGATGGCCGGATAACGTTTGGTCAATGTTCCCGGTTCCCGTCTCTGGAACAAAATCAGCTGAATACGTGCGCGGCTCCCGAGACACGCAGAGCAATTTCCTGACCTGCGATCACGTCGACTGAACTCGGCACTTCGATGTTGAGGACGATATTCTCGTTTTCGCGTAGAACGATGCGCAGATCGCTGGTCGAGCCGCGGAAACCGGCCTCGACCACGCGTCCGCGAATTTCCCGTTCACAGGCCCTTTCACCCGGCTCGGTGACGCTGATCTGCTCTGGCCGCAGCATGATCGTCACCTGCCGCGCGGGAGCCACGGAGGCAGCAAGCGGCAGCCGCCCCAGCACGCAATGAGCATATCCATCCGCGATCTCGGCCGGCAGGACGATCGCTTCGCCGAGAAACGCGGCCGTCGCCGCGTCGATCGGGCGCGAATAGACATCACGCGGCCGGCCGGATTGCACGAGAATGCCTCCCCGCATCACCGCTAGCTGATCGGCAAAGAGCAGCGCTTCGGCTTGATCGTGAGTGACGAGCAGCGTCGCGATCCCCTCCTCTTTCAACACGTTGCCGATCGCCTTGCGCGTCTGAGCCCGAAGGCCCGTATCGAGCGCGGAGAAGGGCTCATCGAGCAGCATCAGTCGCGGCTTGCGGGCAAGCGCGCGCGCTAGCGCCACGCGCTGCTGCTGCCCGCCGGAAAGCTCGTCCGGGCGCCTCACCAGCATTGAACGCTCCAGCCCGACCATTTCCATCAATTCCGCGGCCGTTCGCTGCCTCGCCGACGGCTCTTCCGTCATGCCGAAGACGATGTTACCGGCAACGGTCAGATGCGGAAACAGGCACCCGTCCTGCGCGACGATGCCGATATTGCGCTTATGTGCCGGCATTGCACTCACACCATCGGCCAGAGTATCGCCACCGATAACGATACGGCCCGCATCCGCCACCTCGAAACCGGCAATCAGGCGCAACAGCGTGGTCTTGCCGCAACCGGAAGGCCCGACGACGACAGTGCGGCTGCCGCGCTCGACGGTAAGATCGATCCCGTCGAGAGCCACTACAGGCCCAAAATTCTTGCGTAGTCCCTGGATCTCTACAAAACTCATCGGCCGGCGATCTTTTTCGATTGATGGTGGAGAAGTGCCGTCATCGGCAGCGAGAACAGAATCATCAGCAGCGCATAGGGTGCAGCCCCCGCATAATCGATCTCGCTGGTCAGCGCCCAGAAGGCCATGGCAAGCGTGCGGGTACCGTTCGGCGCCAGCATCTGCGTTGCGGTCAGTTCGTTCATGATGCCGAGTGATGAGAGCGCCACTGCTGCTGCGGCCCCTGGCGCCGCCAGCCTGACGGTGGTCGACCACAGCGCGTTGGCCGGCGAACGCCCGAGGCTCGCAGCCGCCTGTTCAAGCTCCGCCGGCACCTGCGCGATGCTGGCGCGAAGACTGACAAGTGCGCGTGGCAGGAACATGATGACATAGGCAAGCACGATCGTTGCAACCGTCTGGTAAAGCGGCAGCGCCACCCTGACCGTGATCGTCACCAGCGCCAGCGCCACGACCACGCCTGGCATCGAACTGGCGAGATAATAACACCCCTCGATGATCCGGCTTCCGCGACTGGGGCGGCGAACCGAAAGCCAAGCGATGGGAAGCGCTGCAAGCGTCGTTGCAAGCCCGCCGACCACACAGATCACGAGCGTCTGGGCAAGCGCCAGGCCGATTTCGTTCATCCGCCAGATTTCCACGCCGCCGGCGATCAGCCAATGCGAGAGGGTAACGGCCGGGATCCCCAGCGCAAAAGCGACCGCTGCAATTGGCAACAGCACGCAGACATAATGCCAGCGGCCGAGAGAGACTTTCCTCGCCTTCCTCGCCACGCCGGAGCCGATGCGAGCATAACGCCGACGGCCTCTCAAGCCCGCATCGAAACCGAGCAGGACGAGGCAGCATAAAACCAGCACCAGAGCCAGCATGTTCGCCGCCACGCCGTTATAGGTCGACTGGAACTGGTCGACGATCGCGGTTGTAAACGTGTCGAAGCGGATCATCGCATAGAGGCCGTATTCGGCCAGAAGATGTAAGCCGACCAGCAATCCGCCACCGAGAATGGACAGCCTCAGTTGCGGCAGCACCACACGGCGAAAAACGGCCGCATCGGAAAGGCCGAGCGAAGCGGCCTGGTCTTCGAGCGCCGGATCGAGAAGCCGAAGCGCTGCCGAGATCGGCAGATAGAGAAACGGAAAATAGGCCGTGACGGAAATCGCGATACCGGCAGGCAATCCGTGGAAACCCGGCCACATGCCGATCCAGGCATAGGAATGCACGAAGGCGGGAATGGCGAGCGGCGCGACGCAGAGCGCCGACCACGTCCTTGCAAACGGCAGGTCGCTGCGCTCCGTCAGCCACGCAAGCGCAGTGGCGAGCAGGGTTGCAAGCGGCACCGTAAACAGCACCAGCAGCAGCGTATTGGTCATCAACTCGCCGACACGCGGCCTAAAGATCATCTGCGATGCGGTTTCCCAGCCCGTTACGGCGGTTGCCCAGAAAACGAAACCGAGCGGCAGCAGCGCCAGAAACGCCATGATGACGGCCAAAACAAACGTTCCGCGCGTTCCCGACCGGAGACGGGGAAGTGGCATGGAAAGCGGCTTGCTGTCGGCGAAAGACGTCATGGATTACCTGAATATGACGAGAGGTCGCAGATGCATCTGCGACCTCTCCCTTTAACTGGAATTATAGGCTCAGGAAAGGCATCAGCTCTTAGAGAATGCCGGCGGCCGTCAGCATGTCGGTGACCTTGGCATTGTTGAGCTCGGTCGGCTCGACCTTGGGCGCCTGCAGGTCGGCGAGCGGCACAAGCGCCTTGTTGGAGGCTTCGTCCTTGCCGACGGCATATTCGAACGAGGTGCCGTCACGCAGGATCTTCTGGCCGCCCTTGCCGGCAACCCATTTGAGGAAAGCCTGCGCCTGCTGCTTGTGCTTGGAGGATGCGAGAATGCCACCGCCCGAAATCGAGACGAAAGCGCCCGGATCCTGGTTCTTGAAATAGTGCAGCGAGACGTTCTTGCTGTTCTCGCCGGTCTTCGCCTGATCACCGAAATAATAGTAGTGATAAATCACTGCGCCTTCGATCTGGCCGGCATTGACCGCCTTCATCGCCGTCGAGTTGCCGCGGATGGAGGTGAAGTTTTCCTTCATGCCCTTCAGCCATGCCGCAGTCTGCTCTTCGCCCTTCAACTGGAGCAGGGCGCCGACGATCGCCTGGAAATCGGCACCTGACGGCGATGCGGCCCAACGCCCCTTCCATTCGGGCTTGGCCAGATCCAGCAGGGATTTCGGCAGCTTGTCTTCCGTCAGCTTCGTCTTGTCATAGGCAAAGACAGTGGAGCGAGCGGCAATGCCCGTCCAATGGCCGTTCGCCGGCCGGAACTGTTCCGGCACCTGATCGAGCGTGGCCTTGTCGATCGGCTCGAACAGACCCTTGCCATCCACCAACGCCATCGCCGGCGAGTTCTCGGTGAGGAATACGTCTGCCGGAGAGTTTGCCCCCTCCTGTACGATCTGGTTGGCGATTTCCATGTCGCCACCATTGCGAACGGTTACGACGATACCAGTCTCCTCGGTAAAGGCGTCCACCCATTCCTTGGTCAGCCCTTCGTGCTGGGCGTTGTAAATGGTGAGGCTGTCAGCCACCTGGGCTGATGCCGGCGACGAAAGAGACAGGACGGAAATAGCAAAAACGGAAAAGGCGGGCGCTACGCCTGCCAGGAAAGAAGAAGTTTTCAAGATCGCCTCCGTGGAAAACTCACGGTGTCCTCATATCCAAACAGGACAAGGCTGGTCAAGTTTAATCCAGAGAAATCGACACAAGAAATTATAATTAAATCAATAAAAACAAAAAGATATCTATCCGATCGAAATATCTCGATCAGCTAAAAAGATCTATCGCAGTGAAGGTTGATTGGTGAGAAAAAACTAACTGGCTTGTGGCAATTCGTCCCTGGTCTGATCGATACCGGACCCGATTGCGCCGTGACCCTGACAGACACCTGAACGCCGCCTCTCCCCAATCTCGCCTTCACCCCTCCCTCCTCCCTCCTCCCTCCACAGCGCCATATGCCTGTTCCGGAGCGAATCAGTTACAGCTAACGAACACATCGGGAACAACGTGCGGAATTTGATGTCGGTCGCCTATCTGGAAAAACTCAATGACGCCCAGCGCCGTGCTGTCGAGCATGGTTCGGACGTCCCAAATGCCGGCCCCGCCGGTCCGCTTCTGGTGATCGCCGGCGCTGGCTCGGGCAAGACCAACACGCTCGCACATCGCGTTGCCCACCTGATCGTCTCTGGCGCCGATCCGCGCCGCATTCTGCTGATGACCTTTTCCCGCCGCGCGGCCACCGAAATGGGCCGCCGTGTCGAACGCATCTGCAAGCAGGTCATGGGCGCGAATGGCGGCATCATGTCCGATGCGCTCGCCTGGGCCGGCACGTTTCACGGCATCGGCTCGCGCTTGTTGCGCATCTACGCCTACCAGATTGGCCTCGACCCGGATTTCACCATTCACGACCGGGAAGATTCCGCCGACCTGATGAACCTCGTGCGCCATGAGCTGGGTTTCTCCAAGATGGAAAGCCGGTTCCCGACCAAGGGCACCTGCCTCGCCATCTACTCCCGTGCGGTCAATTCCGAAACGCCGCTCGACGAAGTGCTGAAAACCTCGTTCCCATGGTGCCAGGCCTGGGAAAAACAGCTGCGCGAACTCTTCGCATCCTATGTGGAAGCCAAGCAAACCCAGAACGTCCTCGATTACGACGACCTGCTGCTCTACTGGGCGCAGATGATGAGCGAACCGTCTATCGCCGAAGATGTCGGCGCCCGTTTCGACCACGTCATGGTCGACGAATATCAGGACACGAACCGGCTGCAATCCTCGATCCTGATGGGGCTGAAACCCGGCGGGCATGGCCTGACTGTCGTCGGCGACGACGCGCAATCGATCTATTCGTTCCGCGCCGCGACGATCCGAAACATTCTCGATTTCCCCAATACGTTCGATCCACCGGCCAATATCGTCACGCTGGACCGCAATTATCGTTCGACTAACACGATCCTTGCCGCTGCAAACGGCGTGATCGAGCTTGCACGCGAACGCTTTACCAAGAACCTCTGGACCGACCGCCAGTCGGAAGAGCGCCCGCGCCTCGTTGCCGTGAAAGACGAGACGGAACAGGCCAATTACATCGTCGAGAAGGTGCTGGAAAATCGCGAGACCGGCATGAGCTTGAAACAGCAGGCCGTGCTGTTTCGCGCCTCGCACCATTCCGGCCCGCTGGAAGTGGAACTCACCCGCCGCAACATTCCCTTCGTCAAATTCGGCGGCCTGAAGTTTTTGGACAGCGCCCATGTGAAGGACATGCTGGCGGCGCTGCGTTTCGCCCAGAACCCGCGCGACCGCGTTGCCGGCTTCCGGCTGATGCAACTGATCCCCGGCATCGGTCCGCAGACTGCCGGCAAGATCCTCGATGCAATCGCGACCGATCCGGAGCCGCTCGCGGCCCTGCAGGAAATCCCCGCCCCGCCCCGTTCCGGAGCAGACTGGCCTGCCTTCATCGAAATGCTGACTGCCATCCGCAAAAACGAAGGCTGGCCGGCGGAAATCGGCACGGCGCGCGAATGGTACCAGCCGCATCTCGAACGCGTCCACGAGGACGCAGAAACCCGCAAGGCTGACCTTCTGCAACTCGAACAGATCGCCTCGGGTTACGCCTCGCGCGAACGGTTCCTCACCGAACTGACGCTTGATCCGCCGGATGCGACCAGCGATCAGGCTGGTGTGCCGCTGCTCGATGAGGATTACATGATCCTCTCGACCATTCACTCGGCCAAGGGCCAGGAATGGCGCTCGGTCTTCCTGCTGAACTGCGTCGATGGCTGCATCCCATCCGATCTCGGCGTCGGATCGACAGCCGAGATCGAGGAGGAACGCCGCCTGCTTTACGTGGCGATGACCCGCGCCAAGGATCATCTCCACGTCATCACACCGCAGCGCTTCTTCGTTCATGGACAGCATTCGCAGGGCGACCGGCATATCTATGCCGCCCGCACCCGCTTCATTCCGGCAACACTGCTGCAGTTCTTCGAAACCTCGGCCTGGCCGGTGGTTGCCCCCATGTCGGATGCCGAACGGCAACATCGTCAACAGGTGCGGATAGACGTCACTGCCCGCATGCGCGGCATGTGGCGTTAGGCCTTTGCCTGCCTGTAGGCTGCTACGGTCAGCCACAGTCCGGACAGCAGGAAATAGAAGGCGCCGAAGCCGACATAAGGGACGATATCGAGAATGGTCGGCACGGCATCGGCAACTGAACGGCTGATCATGAACCCGCCTGCGAGCGTGGATTGTGCGCCGCTGAGGATCATCACCCATTGGGCCCCGGCAATCCGCCAGCGCCGCACACCTGTATAAAGCTGCAGCAGCCCGGACAGGATTGCCCAGAGGCCGAAGACTGCAAGTACGGCATAACTGCTCTTCATCACTGCGAAGATGACCACAACTGTCATGACACTGCTGGCAACGACATTCAGCATTTGCGAGCGGTTGGCCGCAAGCCCGCCATTGGCGCGGGCATCGGCAAGATTGGCCATCGCATCCCAGGCCGGGTAAATCACCAGTAGCAGCGATGCCGCCGCGATCTGGCCTTGAGCCAGAACTGCAGCGCCAATCCAGGCGATCGAAAAGAGCGCGCGTACGAAATAATAGGATCGCAGCCAGCTCGACTGCGTGGGGGATTGAACAGACATGATAAGATCCTCATTTATTGCCTACCTACTAATAGGTAGATAGACTGAAAAGAGTCAATCCGAACCGGCCCTCACAACTTTGCGAGCATGGCAGCCCGCAATTCTTGACGGCCTTCCGACTGGGAGGTAGGCAGCTTTATGGAACAGACGACTTCGGAAAAAATTCTCGACACAGCGCAGGCGCTGATCGTGGCCGGCGGCTATAACGGCTTCAGCTATGCCGATATTTCAACCGCGGTCGGTATTCGCAAGGCGAGCATTCATCACCATTTTCCTACCAAGGCGCATCTCGCGTCCGTCCTGCTGCAACGATATGCAAAACAGGCAGAAGATGGCCTGAATGCTGTCTCCGCCAATCTCCCAAACCCGGCCGACCAGTTACAGGCTTATTTCCAACACTGGCGATCCTGCATCGTCGAAGCTTCGGAGCCTTTCTGCGTTTGCGCGATGCTGGCAAGCGAAATGGAGCTTCTGCCGGAAGAGGTCGCCTTGCATGTCAGACGGCATTTCGAAAATCTGGGCCATTGGCTGACCTCCGTCCTGAAGGCCGGCACTGAGCAGGGACAGTTCAGATTGAGAGGAACGCCAGAGGAAGAAGCGCAGATACTCATGGCATGCGTCCATGGCGCGATGCTTTCAGCACGGGCACTCGGCAAACCTGAGATATTTGCTGCCATCATCGGTTCGCAGCTGCGACGGCTTTCGGCGTAGGAGTTTCCTCCGCCCTCGAACGATGCCTTCCTCTGTGGCGAAAAGGCCATTTCCATTAGCCACTGAAACCCTATAGGGCATTGCCGAACGAGCATGCCGCAGGAGGAAATACGGGTGGAGAATACACAATCGATCGCAAAGGCAGCCGGATGGATGATGGCATCAATTGCCCTCTTCCTGCTCATGGCGGTTTCCGGGCGAGAGGTCACGCGTGAGATCGACGTTTTCCAGGCGATGGAAATGCGTTCGGTCATCGCCTTCGTCATGCTTCTCCCGTTCGTGTATCGTGAGGGCGGCTTCAAGGCCATGCGCACACGCATCCTGCCGGCTCATATCGCCCGTAACATCGCCCACTATGTCGGCCAGTTCACCTGGTTGATGGGGATCACCATGATCCCGCTGGCTCAGGTGATCGCCATCGAATTCACCGCACCGATCTGGGCAGCCCTGATGGCAGCGGCGTTCCTTGGCGAACGCCTGACCTGGCGCAAATGCGTGGCCATCGGCTTCGGCCTGGTCGGCGTGCTGCTGATCATCAAGCCAGGTGCAGTACCGCTTGATCCCGGCCATCTGGTCGTGCTTGGTGCGGCCTTCTTCTTTGCCGTCTCGTTCATCGCAACGAAGTTCCTGACGCGAACGGACAGTGCCACGAAGATCATCTTCTGGATGCTGATCATCCAGTCGATCATCGGCCTCATTCCCGCACTGCGCGTCTGGACCTGGCCGTCAGCCGGTGTCTGGCCGTGGATCTTCATCATCGCATTTACCGGAACTTTCGCACATTTCTGCCTGGCCAAGGCGCTTTCCCACGCTGATGCGACGGTGGCGATGCCGATGGACTATCTGCGCGTGCCGCTCTCGGCCGTAATTGGCTATTTCATGTATTCCGAAGGGGTAGACGCCCTGATGGCGGTCGGCGCGGCGCTTATCCTGACCGGCAACCTCTTCAACCTGCGCCGGCCGAACGCCGGTCGCATCCCACAGACACCGAATTAGAGGTTCATCCATGTCTCGGGTCGTCGCGCTTTTCCAGAAGTTCGATCTGGATCTGCTGCAACTCCGCTAGCCGTTCCCATTGCTTGGCCATCTGGTGGTCGATCTTCTCGTGCAATTGCCGGATTTCAAGTTCGGCGCGCAGATTGATCATGTAGTCGTTTTCGGCACGAAGCCTGTCTTTCTCCTCCTGCCGCTTCTGGCTCATCATGATGACCGGCGCTTGCAGAGCTGCAAGGCAGGAGAGAACGAGATTGAGAAGAATGAACGGATAGGGGTCGAAAGGCTTGGCAAAAACGCCGACGACATTCATCGCCATCCAGATCACCAGAACGGCGATAAAGGACAGGATGAAAGTCCACGAACCGCCGAAGGACGCCACCTTGTCGGCAACACGCTCCCCGAAGCTGGACTTCCTGTCCGCTGCCGCGGCAGAGTCCGTTTGCACCGTCAGCGTGCCCTTCTCGAAACTGTCCAGAACATGTCGGTCGAGATCGGAAAGCTCGCCACGCTCCTCTTCCAGAAGCTGCTCGACATAGCGGCGCCGAAAGCGCGCAAGATCCTCGTCGCAGATCAGACTGGTGGGAGCGCAGTCTTTAACCTCCTCGGCAATCATCTCGTAGAGATGCGGCCTGAGACTGCCGGGCTTGTGCAGCTTGGACAGCGGAAAGGTCCGGCCGCAGACGATACATTGTCCAGTCCTGGCCGGTCCGTTTTTGGCGAGCGAGGAGTGATTATTCATGCAGTTTCACCGTCGTTTGGGGCGCTGTCTAGCACATTTCCATTCCCCCCGTTCGGATGAAGCGGCGCAACATGGTAGATCTTCGGCTTGAACCGATTGGCGAAGTCTTCCGAGCGACCGACATAGATGAGGGTCGTGCCTTCAAGGCCTTCGAGAACACCGATCAGTTGCACGCGCACCTCCGGCTCCAACCCTTCCAGGACGTCGTCCATGACGAGCCAGTCCGGTTTGCGCAGAACGGCATTCGCCACCTGCAACGCCGCCTCCTCCTCCTTGTCGAGGACCCGATCCCAGCGCTCTACCTTGTCCAGTTGTCCAACATAACGGTCGAGACCCACTTGCAGCAGAGCAGCCTTCAACGCCTCGTCGGTGACATCGGGAATACCTGATGGGTAGGTAATGACCTCACGCAGCTTCGCAGTCGGCAGATAGCCTTCCTGGGGCATCAGGATCATCCTTTCTGCCTGAGGCAGCCGGATTTCGCCTTTACCCCAGGGCCATATCCCGGCCAGCGCCTGGAAGAATAGATGGCGATCCGTACCCGGATCTCCATTGACCATCACCCGCTCTCCGGGTTCGACCGTGAACCCATTTTCTTTCAGTTTGATGCCGTGCCCGTCGGCTGCCTTGTCCGGCTCGCCATAAACCTCGACACCCGTCACAGAAACCCCATCGCCTTCTACGCCATGCTGGTAGTTGATGACTTGGCCCTCCTTTGCAGGTGTATCGGCCATCAGCAACGCATTGCGGAAGAAGGAAACGCGGGCGAGTGTGGCTCGCCAGTCGGCGATGACGCTGAAATTCTGCACATACCAGCGCAACGCCGTATTCACCTGGTTAAATGCCCCAACCGCCATCATCAAACCGCCGAATGTCAGTTCGCCGGAAAAATACATCGGCGAGGCAATGATGATCGGCGCCACAAGCGCCAGCCAGCCGAAACCGGACGAGACCCATGTGAGATTGGTCAGCGCCCAGGCAAGCTTGCGCAGCATGCCGAGCACGCCGCCGATCGCATCCTGCACCCGGGCAAGCTCGCTCGGCTCGCCGCGGGCAAGCGTGATCGGCTTCAGGTTCTCATTGGCACGGACCAGCGCGGAACGAAGATCCGCCTCGCGGGCATAACGATCGGCATTGAGCCTTGCCAGCATGCTGCCGACGACATTGCTGAGTACTGAACCGGTCAGCGCATAAAGGATGGTTGCCCAGAGCACGTAACCGGGAATGACGACGTGATGACCAGCGATATTGAAGCCGAAATCCGTCGAGATTGCCCAGAGCACGCCGATGAAGCTACCGAGCAGGATGGTTGAATTGACCAGACCGATAGCCAACGCAGTAGTGTTCTCCGCCAGGATGCGGGTATCCTCGTGCAATCGCTGGTCAGGATTGTTGGCGATCGATCCCGCACCCGCAAGCTTCAGCGCCCGCCCAGGCGTCAGCCAGACATTGGCAAGATCACGCGCCAACCCCTCGCGCATTTTCAGCGCAGTGGTTTGGTTGAGCCATGTCTGGATGACATTGAGCAATGTGAGTGAAATCGCAATAATGGCGAATACGCCGAGCTGCTGAAGGAACCCGGCCATATCACGCCGTTCCAACGAGTCGTAGAAAGGCCCGTTCCACTCGTTCAGACGATAGGTCGCATAGGTTGTGGCAATAATGATGATCAGCAACGCGGCCGCCAGCAGAAGAAGATGACGACGCACCGGTGATGCCCAGAATGCCCCGATCATCATGCGAAGTTGGCCGGAAAGCGGAAGTTCGTAAGGTTCGGATGCTGCTGCGGCCGCTTTAGACATCTGCGACTGTCTCCTCTCGCAATGTCATGACTCTATGCTTCCTGCAGACTTACCACGCGGTAAAGGGTTGTACAGGCGAAGAGGCTTCACCTTCGGTTTCCGATTGTCATCACCTTATATCGGGAATTGTCGTAACGATTCGGAAGAACGCCCTGCAATAAATCGAGCTCGCCGTATTCCGTCCGAGAGATAACCGCGCAATCGTCCTTGCTTTCTTCTTCTGCATTGCACAAACTTAGTTGCAATAGTGATGCACCGGCCCGCTGAACGAGGCCGAAAAACAGCATCCGCGGGAACGCCCCGAAAGGGGAAAACGGGAGCGCCCGGATAAGGGCATTCGAAGGGACAGCATGTCGATCAAGGCAAGCATCTATCATCTCACCCATTACAAATACGACAAGCCCGTCCGCCTCGGACCCCAGATCATCCGCCTGAAACCCGCCGCCCATTCGCGCACGAAAGTGCTGTCGCATTCGCTGAAGGTCACGCCGGAAAACCATTTTGTAAACCTGCAGCAGGATCCCTACGGTAACTATCTCGCGCGGTTCGTCTTCCCGGACCCGGTAACGGAATTCAAGATCGAGGTCGATCTTGTCGCCGACATGACGGTCTACAACCCCTTCGATTTTTTCGTCGAGGAAGAGGCCACCAGATGGCCGTTCAAATATCCTGAAGACCTGATCGAGGACCTCTCGATCTACATGATCCCCGAGCCGCCCGGCCCTGCCCTGGTCGAATATCTGAAGCATTTCGACATGTCGCCGGACCAGCCAACGGTCGACATGATCGTCGGCATCAATGCGCGCCTGCAGCAGGCCATCAGTTACGTCATCCGCATGGAACCCGGCGTCCAGACGCCGGAGGAAACGCTGACGGCAGCACTCGGCTCCTGCCGCGACACGAGCTGGCTGCTCGTCCAGATCCTGCGCAATCTCGGCTTCGCCACACGTTTCGTCTCCGGCTATCTCATTCAGCTCACCCCGGACCTGAAAGCCCTCGACGGCCCGTCCGGCACCGAGGTGGATTTCACCGATCTTCACGCCTGGTGCGAAGTCTATCTGCCCGGCGCGGGCTGGGTCGGCCTCGATCCGACCTCCGGCCTTCTGACCGGCGAAAGCCATATTCCGCTGGCCGCAACGCCGCATTACCGTAACGCCGCGCCGATTTCCGGCGGCTACTTCGGTGAAGCGAACACCTCGTTCGACTTCGCCATGAACGTCACCCGCGTCGCCGAGCACCCGCGCATCACCAAGCCGTTTTCCGATGAAAGCTGGGAAGCACTGAACGATCTCGGAGAACAGGTGGACCGCGTCCTGTCATCACAGGACGTCCGCCTCACCATGGGCGGCGAGCCGACCTTCGTTTCCATCGACGATTTCGAGTCGGAGGAATGGAACACGGATGCCGTTGGCCCGACCAAGCGCGAAAAGGCCGATATCCTGATCCGCCGCCTGCGTGAAAAATTCGCCCCGGGCGGCTTTCTCCATTATGGCCAGGGCAAGTGGTATCCCGGCGAAAGCCTTCCCCGCTGGACCTTCTCGCTCTACTGGCGCAAGGACGGCAAGCCGATCTGGAATGACCCGAACCTCGTGGCACAGGAAGGCGGCGACCATGGCGCCAGCGAGGATGATTCAGAAAAATTTCTGACGGCATTGGCCGGCGAACTCGGCATCGCAGCCGAAATGGTGGTGCCGGCCTATGAAGACCCGGCGGAGTGGATCATCAAGGAAGGCTCGCTTCCGGATAATGTCGACCCGTCCAATTCGAAGCTCAAGGATCCGGAAGAGCGCAATCGCATTGCCCGTGTCTTCGAACGCGGCCTGACAAGACCCACCGGCCACGTTCTGCCCGTTCAGGCATGGAATGCACAGGCTAGTGGCGCGCCTGTCAGCCGCCGCTGGATCAGCGAAAAATGGCGCACCCGCCGAGGCCGCATCTTCCTTGTTCCCGGCGACAGCCCGGTCGGCTATCGCCTGCCGCTCGGCACCCTGCCCTATATTCCGCCATCCCAGTTTCCCTATATTCATGAGGCCGACCCGTCGATCCCACGCGGCGCACTGCCGGATACGTTCGTACCCGCCGGGCATCCATCGCAAGGTCGGGCCATGCCGGAATCCTCCTTCAAGGCGGGCGACCCGACCAATCTTGGCCGTATCGAGCAGACACTGGGTGAGATTGGCGGCGCGGTCCGCACGGCAATTTCCGTCGAGCCGCGCGATGGACGGCTTTGTGTCTTCATGCCGCCTGTCGAGAAGATCGAGGACTATCTCGAACTGATTGCAGCCGCCGAAAATGCCGCCGCCAGGCTGACCCTGCCGGTCCATATCGAGGGGTACGCACCGCCGCATGACGAGCGCATCAACGTCATCCGCGTCGCCCCCGATCCCGGCGTCATCGAGGTGAACATCCATCCGGCCTCAAGCTGGAAGGAAACCGTAGACATCACCACCGCGATCTATGAGGAGGCTCGCCAGAGCCGCCTCGGCGCAGACAAGTTCATGATCGACGGCCGCCACACCGGCACCGGCGGGGGCAACCATGTCGTGGTCGGCGGCGCCAATCCGAATGACAGCCCGTTCCTGCGCCGCCCCGACCTTTTGAAGAGCCTGGTCCTGCACTGGCAGCGCCACCCGTCGCTGTCCTATCTCTTCTCCGGCCTCTTCATCGGCCCGACTTCGCAGGCACCGCGGATCGACGAAGCCCGACACGATAGTCTTTACGAGCTGGAGATTGCGCTGGCGCAGGTTCCCGCTCCCGGTCAAGGCGTACCGCCGCTGCCATGGCTGGTCGACCGTCTGTTCCGCAACCTGCTGACCGACGTCACCGGCAACACCCATCGTTCGGAAATCTGCATCGACAAGCTGTTTTCACCCGATGGCCCGACCGGCCGTCTCGGCCTTGTCGAGTTCCGCGGTTTCGAGATGCCACCGAACGCCCGCATGTCGCTTGCCCAGCAGCTTCTCGTCCGAGCGCTGATCGCTCGTTTCTGGAAGAACCCTTTGCAGGGCAAGTTCACCCGCTGGGGCACGGCGCTCGCGGACCGCTTCATGCTCGGCCACTACATCTGGGCCGATTTCATGGATGTGCTGCAGGACCTGCGCGAAAACGGTTTTGACCTCAGGCCCGAATGGTTCGAGGCGCAGCTTGAATTCCGCTTCCCCTTCTTCGGCGAGGTGGAATACGAAGGTGCCAAGCTGGAACTTAGGCAGGCGCTTGAACCCTGGCATGTCATGGGCGAACAGGGCGCTATCGGCGGCACAGTCCGTTACGTCGACTCATCGGTCGAGCGCCTGCAGGTCAGGCTCGAAACCTCCAATCCATCTCGCTACACCGTCAGCTGCAACGGCCGCGCGGTACCTTTGAGAGAAACCGGCCAGTCCGGCGTCTCGGTCGCCGGCGTGCGTTTCAAGGCATGGCAGCCGAGGTCCGGCCTGCACCCCGTATTGCCGGTTAATACACCGCTCACATTCGACATTTATGATACATGGTCTGGCCGCGCGATTGGCGGCTGCAGATATCATGTTGCGCATCCGGGCGGCCGCAATTATGAGACCTTCCCGGTGAACGGCAACGAGGCGGAAGCGCGGCGTCTGGCGCGGTTCGAGCCCTGGGGTCACACGGCAGGATTTTATCCCCTTTTGCCGGAGACGCCTTCGCCCGAATTCCCCCTGACGCTCGATCTCCGCCGGCCGCAAGGAGCATGACGCGATTTGACGACTGGCACGGCGAGCGAACGACGCATGGATGAGGAGATCGAACACGATCCGATCCTCGGTTATGCCGCGCTCCCCGGCGTGGCCGACGAGATGCTCGATGCCAAGGGCGAGATCAAACCCGTCTGGCAGAATCTCATCGCCCATCTGAGCCGCCTTTCGGAAGGCGATCTTTACGAGCGTTTTGCCCGCGCCGACCGTTATCTGCGCGATGCCGGCGTCTTCTACCGCACCTATGGCGGCACCGGACCCGCCGGCACCGGCGAGCGCAACTGGCCACTCTCGCATATCCCGGTCCTGATTCAGGAAGACGAGTGGCAGAACATCTCTCGCGGCCTGCAGCAGCGTGCCGACCTGCTCGAGGCGATGATTGCCGATATCTATGGTGAAAACCGGCTGGTGCAGGAAGGTTTTCTGCCACCGCAACTGATTGCCGCCAATCCCGAATTCCTGCGTCCGCTGGTCGGCGTAAAGCCGGTCGGCGGCCACTACCTGCATTTCTGCTCCTTCGAGATTGGCCGTGGCCCGGATGGCAACTGGTGGGTTTTGGCAGACCGCACCCAGGCACCTTCAGGCGCAGGTTTCGCGCTGGAAAACCGCGTCGCCACCACCCGCGCATTCTCCGACATCTATGGTGAAACTCACGTCCATCGCCTCGCCTCCTTCTTCGGCGCCTTCCGCGATGCGCTTCAATCGCGCAAGCAATATCCGGATGACCGGATCGCCGTGCTCTCGCCCGGCCCCGCCAACGAAACCTATTTCGAACACGCCTATATCGCTCGTTATCTCGGCTTCATGTTGCTCGAAGGCGAGGATCTGACCGTCGTCAACAACCGCGTCATGGTTCGCACCGTCGCCGGCCTCAAACCGGTCGGCGTGCTCTGGCGCCGCCTCGATGCCTCCTATGCCGATCCGCTAGAGCTCGACCAGAATTCGCATATCGGTACGCCGGGCATGGTGCAGGCACTGCGCTCCGGCTCGCTGACACTGGTCAACGCCCTCGGCTCCGGCATTCTGGAAACCCGTGCGCTTCTCGCCTTTGCGCCGACCATCTGCCGTCGCCTGCTCGGCGAAGACCCGATCCTGCCGTCGATCGCCACATGGTGGTGCGGCCAGCAATCCGAGCGTGAGCATGTGGCGAAGAATATCGAGCGCATGGTGATCGGCCCTGCCTATTCCCGCTTGCCCTTCTTCGACGACAACAGTCAGTCCGTACTCGGCTCGTCGCTGCGCGAAACCGCGAAGGACGCGGTTGGCGACTGGCTGGCCAGCGAAGGCGGGAAACTCGTCGGCCAGGAAGTCGTGACCCTGTCGACGACGCCGACCTGGGTCGACGGCAAGCTGACGCCGCGGCCGATGTCGCTGCGCGTCTTCGCAGCTCGCACCGAAAACGGCTGGGAAATCATGCCCGGCGGCTTTGCCCGTATCGGCACCGGCGATGATGTCGCCGCGATCGCCATGCAGTCGGGCGGTGCAGCCGCCGACGTCTGGATCGTCTCCGACAAGCCGGTATCGAAATCGACGCTGCTGCCACCGGAAGAGAGTTTTACCCGCAACATGCCGGGCTCGCTGCCGAGCCGCGCCGCCGACAACCTCTATTGGCTCGGCCGCTATATCGAACGGGCCGAAGGCGCATTGCGCATATTGCGCTCCTGGCATCTGCGTTACGCGGAATCGGCGGATCCGAACGCGCCTCTGCTCGCCGATGTAACCCGCTATCTGAAGTCGGTCGATATGGACATGGTCAAGGCCGTGCCCGAACCGCTGCTTGCCAACATCAACAGCGCCATCTATTCCGCCAGCAATATCCGCGACCGTTTCTCGCCGGATGGCTGGCTGGCGCTGACCGATCTGGCCAAGACCGCCAAGCGCTTCCATGAAGCGGCTCAACCGGGTGATGACGCAGCTCACGCCGCAACCATTCTTCTGCGCAAGCTCGCCGGTTTTGCCGGTCTCGTGCATGAAAACATGTATCGCTTCACCGGATGGCGCTTCCTGTCCATCGGCCGCCACCTGGAGCGCGGCCTGCACATGACGCGCATGTTGGCCCACCTTTCCGGCCCGGATGCGCCCGACGGTTCGCTTGACATGCTGCTGGAGATTGGCGACAGCGTCATGACCCACCGCCGCCGCTACAACGTCAACACGGCGCGTCTCACGGTCAACGATCTGCTCGCGCTCGATCCGCTCAACCCGCGCTCGATCCTGTTCCAGCTGAACGAGATCCGCACTGAAGTGGAAAAACTGCCCAACGCCTTCGAAAACGGCCAGATGTCGCCCTTCTATCGCGAGGCCATGCGCCTTCATTCCGGGCTGGCGGTGATGACACCGGAGACGATGAACGAGGATGTCTATCGCAGGCTGGAAAAGGATCTGGAGAACCTCTCCGATCTTCTCGGCCGGACCTATTGCAGTTGAGTTGAAGGGGAGGAACGACGAATGCTCTACGACCTCTCTCTCCACATGGGTTATGCCTATGATGTGCCGGCCTCCGGTGCTCGCCATGTCATCCGGCTTCTGCCGCTGTCGCTGCCAGATCGCCAGCGCCTGATCGCAGGCTCGGTCACCGTCTCGCCGGCAACCGACGAAAGGGTCACCTTCATCGATTTCTTCGGCCAGCAGGCGACATCGGTTCTAGTCCGTGCCCCACATGACCGACTGGACATCCGCATGCAGGCCCGTGTCATGGTCGAGGCGCCGACCATGCAGGCGGATCTTTCCCCTACGCTCGACGTATTGCGCACGGAACTGGCCGAAGTCTGGTCCGTCGACCCGTCCTCGCCGCATCATTTCACGGGCTCCAGCCCCAGACTGCCGGAGGAACCGGCGATTGCGGCTTACGCGCGCGAAGCGGTGAAGCCGGGCCAGACAGTGCGCGAGATCGCCGCCGCACTCTGCACCCGCATCCATAAGGATTTCAAATACGATGCCGAGGCAACGACGGTCGACACCACGCCGAAGCAAGCCTTCAAGCTGAAACGCGGCGTCTGCCAGGATTTCTCCCATGTGATGATCGTTGCGTTGCGCAGCCTCGGCATACCGGCCGGGTACGTCTCCGGCTTCCTGCGTACCATCCCGCCGCCAGGCAAGGAACGGCTTGAAGGGGCCGACGCCATGCATGCCTGGGTACGCGTCTGGTGCGGCGATGCACTGGGCTATGTCGAACTCGACCCGACCAACAATATTCCAGCCGGCAGCGATCACATCGTCGTCGGTTACGGACGTGATTATTCCGATGTCGCACCGGTCATCGGAGTGCTTAAAGGTTACGGAAATCAGAAGGCCGATCAGGCCGTTGACGTAATTCCGGTCAAATAGACCCGTTTTGGTGCTGATTCTGGCTGATCACTAAAATGCGAGAGTTTTCCTTACGCAATTCTATGCGACTTCCTCAGTAATTAAGGGCCGCTAGTGTTTGTATGGCGCAAACATAGATCGGGGCGACCAAACCATGTCCATGCTTAAGCGACTGTCAGCTGATCGGAGCGGCAACTTCGGCATCATAACCGCAATCGTGCTGCCGGTACTGGTGGGCGCAGCAGGGCTAGCGGTAGACGTTTCAAACATGCTGCTTTCAAAGCGTGATCTGCAGGAAGCAAGCGATGCGGCATCACTCGCAGTAGCCACCTATCTTGCTCAGAATGAATCGGCCACGGAAGAAGGAGCCAAAAAACTGGCTTTGGATTTCATCAAAGGTCAGATGGCCAACTCTGTAACATCCGAAGTCGCAAACGACATCGCAAAGTCGGTGACAACGACGATCACGACGACAGCAACGTCCGATGGGAAACGCTACGATATCAATATCGCAGCAGGTTATACGCTTAAATTGACGCCTTTCATGTCGGTCTTCGGCCGGTATTCGACGCCGATCGGTGCCACCAGTTCGACGACAAGCGGTATCAGCGAGACAAAAAGCGCATTGTCCATGACGCTTGTGCTGGACGAATCCGGCTCGATGCTGGCAAACACGAATGAAAAGGTGCAGCCAGCGAAGAACTGCAGCGAGTACAACACGAACGGCAAACTCGTTTCAAACAATGCTACCTGCTACGTGAAAAAGATCGAAGCCCTCAAAACCGCTTCGAACTTGCTCTTGGATCAGCTCGACAAGGCGGACCCCAAGTCAAAATACGTCCGCACGAATGCAATTGCCTGGAGTGGCTCCATTCAGGACTCGAGTGTCTTCGCTTGGGGAACGACCAAGACCAGAAACGACGTCATCAATACGATGTCTGCCGGCGGCAACACCGAGTCATATGCTCCCATGAAAAAGGCGTATGAGGACCTCACAACAACCGGCAGTGGATCTGAAACCAAAATTCAGACCACAGCTGGGAACTCGAAGCTGACAAAATACATAGTCTTCATGACCGACGGCTCAAACAACAACTCTTCTTCCGACACCTACACCCTGCAGATTTGCACAGCAGCCAAGGCTGCTGGAATCAAGATCTATTCGATCGCGTTCATGGCGCCGACGGGAGGCCAAAACCTTCTCAATAAATGCTCAAGCGGTGCGGGCTACTATTATGCTGCAGAAAGCATGTCCGACCTGCTGAACGCCTTCAAGGCGATTGGTGAAGAAGCGAGCGCCAGCAAGACACTGCTCACGCAATGATTAGTCGCGCTCCGCGAGCCGATTGAAAATTTGGACACAATCAGAATTCAGTCAAAGCCCCGCCCCTTGCGGGGCTTTTTGCGTTCTACCGCAAGGGGCTCCAGTCACCCTCCGGCAACCATCTTCAATTCCGCCGTTGCATGCCGTTCACAACGATGCATAACTGTGCCGGTAACATTCTGCCATATCGACTGAATCGGACATTCCTCCACCCGCTCAACCGAGAACAATTGGCGACTATATGAACAACACAACTCCCCCCATCGAAATTCCCTATCCCGCCCCGCGCTCGTCCCGCCCTGAAATCATGGCGGAAGAAATCATTGAGCGCCTGACCTACCGCATCGGCAAGGACGCCAAGGTGGCCAGGCCGCATGACTGGCTGACGGCAACCATATTGGTTGTCCGGGACAGAATTATCGACAGATGGATGGAGAGTACGCGCCAGGCCTACCGGACAGGCCAGAAGCGCGTCTACTACCTATCGCTGGAATTCCTGATCGGCCGCCTGATGCGCGATGCCGTCAGCAATCTCGGCCTGATGCAGGAAATTCGCGACGCGCTGTCCTCTCTCGGTGTCGACGTGTCGGTGATTGCCGGTCTGGAACCGGACGCCGCACTCGGCAATGGTGGCCTTGGCCGCCTTGCTGCCTGTTTCATGGAGAGTATGGCAACGGTCGATATCCCGGCCTATGGCTACGGCATCCGTTATATCCATGGCCTGTTTCGTCAGCAGATGGCCGACGGCTGGCAGGTCGAGTTGCCCGAAACCTGGCTTGCCCACGGCAACCCCTGGGAGTTTGAACGCCGCGAGAGCTCCTACGAAATCGGCTTCGGTGGATCGGTGGAAACCATCGGCGGCTACGAGGATTTGCCTCGTTACGTGTGGAAGCCGGCCGAACGGGTCATCGCCATGGCCTATGATACGCCAATCGTCGGCTGGCGCGGTAATCGCGTCAATACCTTGCGCCTCTGGTCGGCCCAGCCAATCGACCCGATCCTGCTCGATGCCTTTAATGCCGGCGACCATATCGGCGCGCTGCGCGAGAGCAACAAGGCGGAATCGCTCACCCGCGTCCTCTATCCCGCCGACGCAAACCCGGCCGGGCAGGAACTGCGCCTACGCCAGGAATTCTTCTTCTCGTCGGCATCGCTGCAGGACATTCTGCGCCGCCACCTGCAGCAATATCCGGATTTCACTAACCTGCACGAGAAGGTTTCGATCCAGCTGAACGACACGCATCCGGCCGTCTCGATCGGTGAGCTGATGCGACTTCTCGTCGACATCCACGGCATGGATTTCGATGTCTCCTGGGAAATCGTCAGGCAGACCTTCTCCTACACCAACCACACCCTTCTGCCCGAAGCTCTGGAAACCTGGCCGGTGCCGCTCTTCGAGCGCCTTCTGCCGCGCCACATGCAGATCGTCTACGCGATCAACGCCAAGATCCTGCTCGAAGCCCGCAAGGAAAAGCGGTTCTCCGACACGCAGGTCCGCGCCATTTCGCTGATCGACGAAGGCGGCGAACGGCGGGTGCGCATGGGCAACCTCGCCTTTGTCGGCTCCCATTCGATCAACGGCGTCTCGGCGCTGCATACCGACCTGATGAAGGTCACCGTCTTTGCCGACCTGCACACACTTTACCCGACCCGCATCAACAACAAGACCAACGGCATCACCCCTCGCCGCTGGCTGATGCAGTGCAATCCCGGCCTCACCTCGCTGATCCGCGATGCGATCGGCGACAAGTTCCTCGACGATACCGAAGCGCTGGTCGAACTCGACAAGTTCGCCGACGATGCCAGCTTCCAGGAGAAGTTTGCTGCGGTCAAACGGGCCAACAAGGCGACGCTCACCAACCTCGTCGGCAGCCGCATGGGCATCAGGCTCGATCCGTCGGCACTGTTCGACATCCAGATCAAGCGCATCCACGAATACAAGCGCCAGCTTCTGAACATCATCGAAGCCGTCGCGCTTTATGACCAGATCCGCTCCCATCCGGAACTGGACTGGGTGCCGCGGGTCAAACTCTTCGCCGGCAAAGCGGCGCCGAGCTATCACAACGCCAAGCTTATCATCAAGCTGGCCAACGACGTTGCCCGTGTGATCAATAACGACCCTTCGGTGCGCGGCCTGCTCAAGGTCGTCTTCGTGCCGAATTACAATGTCTCGCTGGCGGAAACGATCGTGCCCGCCGCCGACCTTTCAGAGCAGATTTCGACCGCCGGGATGGAAGCGTCCGGCACCGGCAACATGAAATTTGCCCTGAACGGCGCGCTGACGATCGGCACACTCGACGGCGCGAATGTCGAAATGCGCGAACATGTCGGCGACGACAATATCGTCATCTTCGGCCTGACCGCCGACGAAGTGGCGAAGGTGCGCTCGGAAGGGCACAATCCTCGTGCCGTGATCGAGCAATCGCCCGAACTGGTGCAGGCCTTGAACGCCATCGCTTCCGGCGTCTTCTCCCCGGACGACCGTTCGCGCTTCCAGGAACTCATCGACGGCATCTATAACCATGACTGGTTCATGGTCGCCGCCGACTTCGATGCCTATGCTGCGGCACAGCGCACGGTTGACCAAATCTGGTCAGACCCTAAATCCTGGTATTCAAAGACAATTCGCAATACCGCCCGGATGGGATGGTTCTCCTCGGACCGCACAATCCGCCAGTACGCGTCGGAAATCTGGAGAGCCTGATGACAAAATCGCCGAGTGCGCTCGATGACGGGAGAGCTCCTGGAGAAATCCCGTTGTCCGAGATCGAGGCGATATTGGCAGGTAGGCATGCAAATCCTTTCGCCGTGCTTGGGCTTCACAAGCTCGGCGAAAAATATCGTGCCCGTTGCTTTATTCCCGGTGCCGAAGAGGTGACCGTGCTTTCGCTCAGCGGCGCGGAACTCGGCGAACTGACCTGCCGTCATGAGGCGGGTTATTTCGAAGGTCTCGTCGACGCGGGCCAACTCCAGCCTATCCGTTACCGCGCCCAGCGCGGTGACGTGGAATGGGCCGTGACCGATCCCTACTCCTTCGGGCCGGTTCTCGGTCCGATGGATGACTATCTGTTACGCGAAGGCTCACATTTGAGGCTCTTCGACAAGATGGGCGCCCATCCGCTCAAGCATGAGGGTGTCGAGGGCTTTCATTTCGCTGTCTGGGCACCAAATGCCCGGCGTGTCTCTGTCGTTGGCGAATTCAACAACTGGGATGGCCGCCGGCATGTGATGCGCCTGCGCCAGGATACCGGCATCTGGGAAATCTTCGCACCCGATGTTCGCGCCGGTGCCGCCTACAAATTCGAGATCATCGGCAAGGATGGCAAGCTGCAGCCCTTGAAGGCAGACCCGTTTGCACGGCGAGCCGAGATGCGACCGAAGACTGCCTCGGTAACATCACCGGAACTGGCCCAGGTATGGGAAGATCAGGCTCACCGGGAATTCTGGGAAAAGGCCGATCATCGCCGACAGCCGATCACCATCTACGAAGTGCATGCGGGATCATGGCAGCGCCGCGACGACGGATCGTTCCTCTCCTGGGATGAACTCGCCTCGCGCCTCATCCCTTACTGTGTCGACATGGGCTTCACCCATATCGAGTTTCTGCCGATCACCGAACATCCGTATGACCCGTCCTGGGGCTATCAGACAACGGGACTTTATGCACCCTCCGCCCGTTTCGGCGAGCCGGAAGGCTTTGCCCGTTTCGTCAACGGCTGCCACAAGGTCGGCATCGGCGTTATCCTCGACTGGGTGCCTGCGCATTTTCCGACCGACGCCCACGGTCTGCGCGATTTCGACGGCACGGCACTTTATGAACATGCCGATCCGCGTCAGGGCTATCACCCCGACTGGAACACTGCGATCTACAATTTTGGTCGCGTCGAGGTTCTGTCCTACCTGATCAACAACGCACTCTACTGGGCGGAAAAATACCATCTCGACGGCCTGCGCGTCGATGCCGTCGCCTCGATGCTCTATCTCGATTATTCGCGCCGCGAAGGCGAATGGATTCCGAATGAATATGGTGGGCGAGAGAACCTCGAATCCGTCCGTTTCCTGCAGAAGATGAATTCACTCTCCTACGGCACGCATCCGGGTGTGATGACAATCGCCGAGGAAAGCACCTCCTGGCCGAAGGTCTCGGCGCCGGTGCATGAAGGCGGGCTTGGTTTCGGCTTCAAGTGGAACATGGGCTTCATGCACGACACGCTGAGCTATCTCGCGCGCGAGCCGATCCACCGCAAGCACCATCACAACGCCATCACCTTCGGCCTCGTTTACGCCTTCGCCGAAAACTTCGTGCTGCCGCTCAGCCATGATGAGGTGGTCCACGGCAAAGGCTCGCTGATTGCCAAGATGGCCGGTGACGACTGGCAGAAATTCGCCAACCTCAGAGCCTATTACGGCTTCATGTGGGGTTATCCGGGCAAGAAGCTGCTCTTCATGGGACAGGAATTCGCCCAATGGGCGGAGTGGAGCGAAAGCAAGTCTCTCGACTGGAACCTTCTCGCCTATCACCCGCACCAAGGCATGCGCCGCCTCGTGCGTGATCTCAATTTCTGTTACCGCTCCAAACCCGCGCTGCACGCCCGCGATTGCGAGGGTGAAGGTTTCCGCTGGCTGGTCGTCGACGATGCGGACAACTCCGTCTTCGCATGGCTGCGCATGGCGCCGGGTGAAAAGCCGGTCGCGGTTATCACCAATTTCACGCCCGTCTATCGCGCAAACTACAGGCTTCCCCTGCCGCATGCCGGTAAATGGCGGGAAGTCTTGAATACCGACGCCGAGATCTACGGCGGCAGCGGCAAGGGCAATGGTGGCAAGGTTCAGGCTGTGGATGCGGGAGGAAGCATCTGGGCGGACGTGACTTTGCCACCGTTGGCGACAATCATGCTGGAACTCGAAAACAACGCATAGGGGAGGAGAACAATGAACGACAAGCAACGTGTCCAGCCTCTGTCTCGCGACGCCATGGCCTATGTTCTGGCCGGCGGACGTGGCAGCCGCCTCAAGGAACTGACAGATCGGCGCGCCAAGCCCGCCGTCTATTTCGGCGGCAAGGCCCGCATCATCGATTTCGCTCTCTCCAACGCGCTGAATTCAGGCATCCGCCGCATCGGTGTCGCCACCCAGTACAAGGCCCACTCGCTGATCCGCCACATGCAGCGCGGCTGGAACTTCTTCCGCCCCGAGCGCAACGAGAGCTTCGACATCCTGCCTGCCTCCCAGCGCGTCTCGGAAACGCAATGGTATGAAGGCACGGCCGACGCCGTATACCAGAACATCGATATCATCGAGGGTTATGCGACCGAATACATGGTCATCCTCGCCGGCGACCATGTCTACAAGATGGACTACGAACTGATGCTGCAGCAGCACGTCAATTCCGGTGCCGACGTCACGGTCGGCTGCCTGGAAGTGCCGCGCATGGAAGCAACCGGCTTCGGTGTCATGCATGTCAACGAGAAGGACGAGATCATCGATTTCGTCGAGAAGCCGGCCGATCCGCCAGGCATTCCCGGCAAGCCGGATTTTGCGCTCGCCTCGATGGGCATCTACGTCTTCCACACCAAGTTCCTGATCGACGCCCTGAAGCGTGATGCGGAGGTTGCCGGCTCCAGCCGTGACTTCGGCAAGGACATCATTCCCTATATCGTCGAACACGGTAAGGCCGTCGCCCATCGTTTCGCCGACAGCTGCGTCCGCTCCGACTACGAGCGCGAACCCTATTGGCGTGATGCCGGCACGATCGATGCCTATTGGCAGGCCAATATCGACCTGACCGAAATCGTTCCCGGCCTTGACCTTTACGACAAATCCTGGCCGATCTGGACCTATGCGGAACTCACCGCACCGGCGAAATTCGTCCATGACGACGAAAATCGCCGCGGTTCGGCAACGTCCTCGGTCATTTCCGGCGACTGCATCATCTCCGGCTCATCGCTCAACAAGAGCCTGCTCTTCACCGGCGTTCGCGCCAATTCCTATTCGAAGCTAGAAGGCGCGGTCGTGCTGCCGAATGTCAGGATCGGTCGCCGCGCCCAGCTTCGTGATGTTGTCATCGACCATGGTGTAACCATCCCCGAGGGACTGGTTGTCGGCGAGGATCCGGAACTCGATGCGAAGCGCTTCCGTCGCACCGAAAGCGGTATCTGCCTGATAACCCAGAAGATGATCGACAAGTTGGATTTGTGATGCAGGTACTCTCGGTCGCTTCTGAAGTCTTTCCTCTGGTGAAGACGGGTGGGCTGGCCGATGTGGCTGGCGCGCTTCCGATCGCGCTCGGCAAGCGGGGTATTTCCGTCAAGACGCTGATACCCGGCTACCCCGCCGTGATGCGGATTGTCGATAATGCCGTCCTGCGCCGCACCTTTCCCGATCTGCTCGGCGCAGAAGCCCGCATCCTCGAAATCGAACACAAGGGTCTCGACCTCCTGATACTGGACTGCCCCGAGCTGTTCGACCGGCAGGGCGGACCCTATCTTGATGTGACCGGCAGGGATTATACGGACAACTGGCGCCGTTTTGCAGCCTTATCCAAGGCGGGCGCCACCATCGCCCAGCACGGGCTGACGGGTGATCTCGGCGACTGGCGACCGGACCTCGTACATGTTCATGACTGGCAGGCGGCTCTTTTGCCGGCGTACATGCGTTATGCGGAAGAGCCGGAAGTGCCGAGCGTCATCACCGTCCACAACATCGCTTTCCAGGGCGTGTTCGATGCCGAAATTTTCCCTGCACTCGAATTACCGCCGCACGCCTTTTCGATCGACGGCGTGGAATACTACGGCAAGGTCGGCTTCCTGAAGGCCGGTCTGCAGACTGCCTGGGAAATCTCCACCGTAAGCCCGTCTTATGCCGAGGAGATCCTCACGCCTGAATACGGCATGGGTCTGGAAGGCCTGCTGCATCACCGATCAGAAGACCTGACAGGCATCGTCAACGGCATAGATACCGATGTCTGGAACCCTGAGACAGATACCCTTCTTGCCAGCACCTATTCCGCATCGACCCTCAAGGAACGGGCGGAAAACAAGCGGCGGGTGGCGGAACGCTTTGCGCTCGACATCGACGATACTCCGCTGTTCTGCGTCGTCTCACGGCTGACCGAACAGAAGGGCATGGACCTTCTTGCCGAAACGTTGGACGATCTCGTCTCCCATGGCGCGACGCTCGCCGTTCTCGGTTCCGGCGACAAGGTGCTGGAGGATGCATTTCACGCGGCGGCGCTGCGTCATCCCGGCCGGATCGGCGTGATTGCCGCCTATGACGAACCGCTCTCGCATCTAATGCAGGCGGGCTGCGACGCGATCATCATCCCATCCCGCTTCGAACCCTGCGGCCTCACCCAGCTTTACGGCCTGCGTTACGGCTGCGTGCCGATCGTCGCGCGCGTCGGCGGCCTCAACGACACAGTGATCGATGCAAGCCATGCAGGGCTTGCGGCAGAGGCAGCAACCGGCATTTCCTTCGGCCCGTTGACCACCGATAACCTTGCCCGCGCACTCCGTCGCGCCATCCGCCTTTATAAGGACGAGAAGCTATGGACTGTGATCCAGAAGCAGGGCATGAAATCCGATGTTTCGTGGAACCGCAGCGCAGCCCTTTACGCCGCGCTCTTTTCCGAGATCCTTGAAAGAAAAGGCATTTGAGTATGATCAAGACCGTCGCAACGACCCCCTACCAGGACCAGAAGCCTGGCACGTCCGGCCTGCGCAAGAAGGTTCCGGTCTTCGCCCAGCCGAACTATGCGGAAAATTTCATCCAATCCATCTTCGACAGCCTGGAAGGCTTTGAAGGCAAGACGCTGGTGATCGGCGGCGATGGACGTTATTACAACCGCGAAGTCATCCAGAAAGCGATCAAGATGGCCGCCGCTGCTGGTTTCGGCAAGGTCATGGTCGGCCAGGGCGGCATCCTTTCGACACCCGCCGCATCCAACGTCATTCGCAAATATCACGCCTTCGGCGGTATCGTTCTTTCCGCCAGCCACAATCCCGGCGGCCCGACCGAAGATTTCGGCATCAAATACAATATCGGTAATGGCGGTCCGGCCCCGGAAAAGATCACCGACGCCATCTATGCCCGTTCCAAAGTGATCGACACTTACAAGATCGCCGACACGGCGGATCTCGACCTCGACAAGACCGGCACCTTCAAAGTGGCCGGCATGGCGGTCGAGGTCATCGATCCGGTCACTGATTATGCCGAACTGATGGAACAGCTCTTCGACTTCGGCGCCATCCGCGCGCTAATTGCCAGCGGCGTACGTGTGGTCATCGACAGCATGGGCGCCGTCACCGGCCCCTACGCCACGGAGATCCTCGAAAACCGCCTCGGCGCACCGGAAGGCTCGGTCCGCAACGCAACCCCTCTGCCGGATTTCGGCGGTCATCACCCGGACCCGAACCTCGTCCATGCCAAGGAATTGTATGACGATGTGATGAGCAAAGACGGCCCGCATTTCGGCGCCGCCTCCGATGGCGATGGCGACCGCAACATGATCGTCGGCAAGGGCATGTTCGTCACACCGTCGGACAGCCTTGCAATCATCGCCGCGAACGCAACGCTCGCGCCGGGCTATGCGAAAGGTATCGCCGGCATCGCCCGCTCCATGCCAACCAGTGCTGCCGCCGACCGCGTGGCCGAAAAGCTCGGCATCGGTATGTACGAGACCCCGACAGGCTGGAAATTCTTCGGCAACCTGCTCGATGCCGGCAAGGCGACGGTCTGCGGCGAGGAGAGCTTCGGCACCGGCTCCGACCATGTGCGTGAAAAGGACGGCCTCTGGGCGGTGCTCTTCTGGCTCAACATCATGGCCGGCCGCAACGAAAGCGTCGCCGAGATCGTCAAGAGCCACTGGGCCGAATACGGCCGTAATTACTACTCCCGCCACGACTACGAGGAAGTGGATTCGGATGCGGCGAACGGCATGATGACCGCGCTGCGCGAAAAGCTGGCCTCATTGCCGGGCCAGAGTTTAGGCTCGCTGAAGGTCGCCGCCGCCGATGACTTTGCCTATCACGATCCGATCGACGGTTCCGTTTCGAAGAACCAGGGCATCCGCGTATTGTTCGAAGGCGGCAGCCGCGTCGTCTTCCGCCTGTCGGGCACAGGCACCTCAGGCGCGACGATCCGCGTCTATGTCGAACGTTACGAGCCGGACCCGGCAAAGCACGGCATCGACCCCCAGGAAGCGCTCGCCGACCTGATCGCCGTCGCGGACGAAATCTCCGACCTGAAAAAGCGCTCCGGCCGCGATGCGCCGACGGTGATTACGTAAGAGCCTGACCATAAAAGCCCGGAGATCGCAGATGAATTTACCCCCCTCTGCCCTGCCGGGCATCTCCCCCACGAGGGGGGATATTACTCGTGGCAACGCCTCGACCATCTCCAACGCATCGATTGCAGCACTCTTTGTTAAAGCAACACAGGGATCACGCCTCCAGCTGATCTCCCCCCTTGTGGGGGAGATGCCCGGCAGGGCAGAGGGGGGTATCACATGTCCTCGACACTAAATCCAAAACTCGGCGCCACCCTCACCCCGACCGGCGTGGACTTCAGCGTCTGGTCCTCGTCTGCCGAAAAGATCGTGCTATGCCTGTTCGACACTGAGAGCGGCAGCGAAACCGTTCGTCACGACATGCTCCGCGGCACCGACGATGTCCACCGCGTCTCGATCGAAGGCCTTGGACAAGGCCAGCGTTACGGCTACCGCGCCTACGGCCCCTATGATCCGGATAAAGGACTATGGTTCGATCCGGCAAAACTGCTCGTCGATCCTTATGCCAAAGAACTCGATCGCCCTTTCCAGGCAGATCACGACCTTGCGACCTATGAGATCGACACCACGAACCTTGTGCCTCAAGCTATCGTCACGCAAAACCTCGAAGCCGAAATCTCGGCTCCGCTCCTGCCCCCCGGCGGCTTCGTTTACGAGATCGCGGTAAAACCCTTCACCATCCTGCATCCCGATATTCCGGAAGAGATCCGCGGCACGGTCGCAGCCCTCGCCCATCCCAGTATTATCGCACACTTGAAACAGATCGGTGTCGATGCGATCGAACTCATGCCGATCACCGCATGGATCGACGAGCGCCATCTTCCGCCTCTCGGCCTCACCAATGGCTGGGGCTATAATCCGGTCGCCTTCATGGCGCTCGATCCACGCCTCTGCCCCGGTGGCATGGTGGAGCTGCGTGAAACCGTCACGAAGCTGCATGCAGCCGGCATTGGCGTGATCCTCGATCTCGTATTCAACCACACAGGCGAAAGCGACCGATACGGCGCAACGCTTTCTATGCGCGGTCTCGACAATTTGGCCTATTACCGCCATCTGCCGAATGATCCGGGCGAGCTGGTCAACGACGCCGGCACCGGCAACACGGTCGCCGCGGATCATCCGGTCGTCCGACAGTTGATCGTCGACACATTGCGTCATTTCGTTCGGCATGCCGGCGTCGATGGCTTTCGCTTCGACCTCGCGCCGGTTATGGGTCGCACGGCAGAGGGTTTCGATCCGAATGGCGAAACGCTGACGGCACTGTTGTCCGATGATCTGCTGAAGGATCGTATAGTGATCGCCGAACCCTGGGATATAGGCCCCGGCGGCTACCAGCTCGGCAATTTCCCCGCGCCCTTCATCGAATGGAACGACTGCGCCCGCGACGACATGCGCCGCTACTGGCGCGGCGACCAGTGGATGACCGGAGCGCTCGCCACCCGCCTTGCCGGATCATCGAACATTTTTGAAAAATCTGGCCGCACACGCAGTGTCAATTTCCTCGCCGCCCATGACGGGTTCACCCTGTTCGACCTTGTCTCCCACGAGCACAAGCATAACGATGCCAATGGCGAGGACAGCCGCGACGGCCATAACGAAAACTACTCCTGGAACAACGGAGCGGAAGGCCTGACCGCTGATCCTGCAGTACAGGAACGCCGTCGTCGTGATGTCCGCGCACTTCTGTCCACGCTGTTTGCCAGTCGCGGCACCATCATGCTCACCATGGGGGACGAAACCGGTCGTTCGCAGCGCGGCAACAATAATGCCTATTGCCAGGATAACGAGATTACATGGATGGACTGGCAGGAGCCGGATACAGAACTGGTGCGGCATACGACATGGCTTGCCGGTATCCGCAGGCGATTCTCGGTGTTTTCCGAAACGGATTTCTTCGCCGGAAACGGCGACATTGAATGGTTGGCCCCCTCTGGCCTTCCCATGCAGGTATCCGATTGGGAAAATGCCGAGAACCGGCTGATAGGCATGATCGTTGCGACAGACGATCGCTCATCGGACAGCTCGACTCGTCTTGCAATCCTCTTCAACCGGGGCCATGAAGATGTTGAGTTTATTCTGCCCGGCAGCGGCTGGCAGGATCTGCTTTCGGATAAGCCTTGGACGAACCTCCTTCCTTCCCGCTCCGTCAGCTTCTGCCTGAAAGGGTAATGTTGCGGCCCACGGGCAATAGCTTAAAACGACGACAAAGCGGTGTGTTGCATGCGTGAGATTTCGCTGGCCGACGTGCCAGGACTTGTGGGCCAGGAACTCGGCGTTTCGGACTGGATCACCGTCGATCAGACGATGATCAACCAGTTCGCCGATGCGACGCTCGATCACCAGTTTATTCATGTGGACCCAGAGCGGGCGGCGGCCGAAAGTCCTTTTGGCGGCACGATCGCACACGGCTTTCTCACGCTGTCCCTTCTTTCCGCGATGAACTTCGGCACCGTGCCAAAGATCCGCGAGCAGACCATGGGCATAAATTACGGCTTCGATCGTGTCCGCTTCATGTCGCCGGTCAAATGCGGCGCACGTGTGCGTGGCCACTTTACCCTGTCCGACTGCCGTTTCCGGGGCGGCGGCATGCTGATGACCACCTATGAAGTTTCGATCGAGATCGAAAACGAGAAGAAACCAGCACTGACCGCCACCTGGATCACCATCGTGCAGTTTGACCCTAAGGATCGGCCGGAAGGCGTCTAGAGCCTTTCCGCCTTTCTCCGAAACGCGAAACGGCTCTATCTCTTTGTTTTGACGCAATTCCGGACGCAAAACCGGTTCCCACTTTTGCTGGAATTGCTCTAGTCAAAGGTAATGACGTGGCGGATGACCTTGCCTTCATGCAGTAGGTCAAAAGCCTCATTGATCTCCTCCAGCGGCCCGGTTGATGACAGCAACCTGTCCACCGGCAGCTTTCCACGTCGGTAAAGGGCAATAAAGCGGGGTATATCCCGGGAGGGCACGCATCCACCAAGATAGCTACCAAGCACTCGCCGTTCTTCGGCCACCAGACTGACCGCCGGAATGGCGAACTGACTGACAGGATTGGCAAGACCGGCCGTGGCTGTCGTCCCTCCCCGGCGCGTAATGCGATATGCGAGATCGAAGGCCCGGGTCGAGCCGGCCATCTCAAGCGCATGATCGACGCCGCCGCCGGTTGCCTCGCGAATCTTTTCGATTACATCCACATCGCCCGCCAGAAAAACATCCGTAGCACCGAGTTTAAGGGCGACCTCCAGTTTTTCCGCATCAAGATCAACGGCAATCACCCGCTCCGCGCCACTCGCAAGCGCGCCGAGCACGGCAGCGAGTCCGACGCCGCCGAGACCGACCACGGCAACGCTCTGACCTGCCTGTATCTTGCAGGTATTGACGACCGCCCCCACTCCCGTCAGCACCGCACAACCGAACAATGCGGCTTCCGCCAGGGGCAAATCACGATCGATCTTTATTGCCGAGTGACGGGAGATAACCGCATGCGTGGCAAAACCGGATACGCCGAGGTGGTGATTGACAGGAACCTCATCGCAAATCAGCCGCCGCTCTCCCGATAGCAGCACACCCCTGCCATTCGCCTCAGCCCCCGGCACACAAAGTGCCGGACGGCCCTCGGCGCAGGCAAGGCAATGGCCGCAACTCGGTACGAAACTCATCACCACATGATCGCCCGGCACCAGATCATGTACGCCCGGACCGACGGCTTCGACGACACCGGATGCCTCATGGCCAAGCGCCATCGGCATAGGCCGCGGGCGGTCGCCATTGATGACTGAAAGGTCGGAATGGCAAAGCCCCGCCGCACCGATGCGCACCAGCACCTCTTCACGCCTAGGCGGATCGAGATCAAGTTCTTCTATGGAAAGCGGCCTGCTTATTGCAAAAGGCGGTATGACAGGCGATTGCCGCAGGACGGCTGCACGTATCTTCACGAACTCCTCCCAGAGTTTTGCCTGAAGAGACTAGCCGCCGGATGGCAGCGGCTGCAATAGCAATACACCTGTCAACTCAGATCCAGCATCATCATGCCGAGAAGTGGCGGAACGGCAGCACCGATCAGGATTGGAGCGGTTCGCGAAGCACTGAGCCCGACGATCGTACCGGCAATGCCGGACGCAATCAACGCCGCAATCGGCATGGAGAGATCACGATCGATGCCGGGCGCGAAAGAGGCCAGAAGCGTGGCCAATGCTGCGGCCCCACCGACAAGCAGCCCCTTCCAGAGTTCGACACCCGCCAGTTTGGCAGCAATGGCACCGCCGGCAATCGCCGCCGCCAGCCCAAGCACGATCCATTGAGTCTCCGGCATAGAAAAACCCTCCCGTTTTGACCCGGGAGGGTGCGATATCGATAAGCCAAGATCAAGTTAGGCTATGGTCGAAGACCGGATGGTCACAGCGCCGCATCCCGCGCGCCTTCGCTCAGAAGGCCGAAGGCATAGTCGGAGAAAGACCGCCAGACTTCTACCCGGAACGTATTCTCCGCGGTCCTGAGCAGCACGATTTCCACCTTGCCGAACAGCGTGCGCGAGCAGGCCCCGATCGGGAAAGCGTCGAGCGAGAGATCCAGCGCGCAACCGGCGTTGAGCGTAGCGGCAGCCCCCGGACCAGACACAAGGATAGCTGTGTTTCGATGCGAGATATCGGTCGCTGAATGCACCACGTTCGAACTCGCGGCAGCCTGTGTGAGGCTGCTTCCGATGCTACCGCCGCCGTCTGCAAACACCAGCCACTCATCCGGCCCGATCCATAGCGCGGTGCGCCCGTTAGCAGAGGAGGACGTCTTCGGCTTCACCGGCAGGTCGAGGCCAAGTGCTGCAGACAATGCAGACACATCCTCGGCGCCTACACGCAGATTGATCCGCTCGGCAGGTTGCGCCGGCTCCAGCCGCACAGCGGCAGAACCGCCGTGAACACCGGAAAGTGGAAGGCTACGGGTTGCGATATTGGAATCAAGCTCAGCCATTGATGCGGCCTCCTTCCTTGTCGAAGAACACCATGTCAGTCACTTCGACGGCAATCGTCTTGTCGGCCATTGGCACATAAAGCGTCTCGCCCATCCTAGACCGTCCCCCGGCAACCAGCGCGATCGCGATCGAGCGGCCGAGATTTTCCGACCAGTAGGACGAGGTGACGTGACCGAGCATGGTCATCGGTTTCGGCTGGTTCGGATCGGCAACAATCTGCCCACCCTCCTCCAGCACTTCCTTGGGGTCCTTGGTCATAAGCCCGACGAGTTGCTTGCGACCTTCGCGCACAAGGTCGGGACGCTTCAGGCCACGGATACCGACAAAGTCCGTTTTCTTCTTGGAGACGGCCCAGCCATAACCCGCGTCATCCGGCGTCACCGTTCCGTCCGTATCCTGCCCGACGATGAGATAGCCCTTCTCGGCGCGCAGAATATGCATGGTCTCGGTACCGTAGAGGCAGGCACCCATGCTTTGCGCCCGTTCCCAGATCGCCTTCCACACTGCTGCGCCGTAATCGGCAGGCACGTTGATTTCGAAGCCCACTTCCCCGGTGAACGAGACACGGAACAGTCGCGCCGGAACGCCCATGACCGTGCACTCGGCAACGCTCATATGCGGGAAGGCCTCGTTGGAAAGATCCTGCCCCTCGACGAAAGGCTCGATGATCTCTCGCGCCTTCGGCCCCTGCACCGCGATCACCGCCCATTGTTCGGTCGTCGAAGTGAGCCACACCTTCAGATGCGGGAATTCCGTCTGCAGATAGTCTTCCATATGGTTGAGCACGCGCGGCGCACCGCCGGTCGTGGTCGTCACATGAAAACGGTCTTCCGCCAGACGCCCGACGACGCCGTCGTCATAGATGAAGCCGTCCTCGCGGGTCATGATGCCGTAACGGCATTTTCCCGGCTTCAGCGTATCCCATGCGTTGGTGTAGAGGAGGTTGAGAAATTGAGCCGCATCCGGCCCGACCACCTCGATCTTACCGAGTGTGGAGGCATCGAAAATGCCAGCGACATCGCGCACCGTCTTGCACTCACGGCTGACGGCCGTGTGCATATCCTCGCCGCGTTTGGGGAAATACCAGGCGCGTTTCCAGTTGCCGACGTCCTCGAACTCGGCACCTTCCGCCTCTTCGAGCGCATGCATCGGCGTCTTGCGCGCCGGATCGAACAACTCGCCGCGCGAATGGTTGATCAGCGTGCCATAGGTCACCGGCGTATAGGGCGCGCGGAATGTGGTGAGACCCACCTGCGGGATCGGTCTGCCGAGCATCTCCGAAGCGATTGCCAGACCATGCATGTTGGACAGCTTGCCCTGGTCGGAGGCCATGCCATTGGTGGTGAAGCGCTTGATATGCTCGATCGAATGCATGCCTTCGCGGACGGCAAGACGAATGTCCTTGGCTGTCACGTCATGCTGGAAGTCAACGAACGCCTTTACGGCATGGTCCGGGCCGGCTCCTTCAGCCGCACCGATCATGCCACCAGTCCACTCGAACCGGTTCTCGCCGGAAAGCGCTATCCTGCCACCGCCTGCCGTGATTGCTTCGTCGATCAGCTCGGCGAGATTATCCGTACCGTTGCAGCCACCTGCCGACACTGAATTCTGCGCGTAAACATCCGGCACGAAACGCTGATTAGCCTCGTCGAATTTCAGCTTGCCGCGCGACTGCGAGAACAGGTGCACGGACGGCGTCCAGCCTGCGGAGACAATCAGCGCATCCACCTTGATCTTGCGGCGATCGAAATTGCCGTTGCGGGCAACCGTCATCGAATTGATCCGCAGACGACCCGACGTGTCGACCACGGCGTGCCCCGTCAGAACATCAATGCCGAGCTTGCGGGCTTCCGCCAGCACCGCCTCGCCTGGCTTGTCGCGGCTATCGACGATCGCGGCGATAGAAACCCCGGCACGCTTCAGGTCGAATGCCGCTTCATAGGCGGAATCATGAGCGGTGTAGACCCCGACATTATGGCCAACCGTCACGCCGTGATGGTTGAGAAAACTGCGCGCCGCAGATGCCAGCATGATGCCCGGCCGGTCATTGTTGGCGAACACCATGTGCCGCTCGATCGAGCCCGTCGCGAGGATCACCTTTTTCGTCCGCACCTGCCACAAGCGTTCGCGCGGCGCATCCTTGGTTGGCTTGGCGACATGGTCTGTGATCCGTTCGACGAGACCAAGAAAACCGTGATTGTAATAACCGAACACGGTCGTGCGGGTCAGCACCGTGACATTCGGCATGGCCTTCAGCTTGGCAGCCGTCGCCTGCGCCCAATCATAACCGTTCTGGCCGTCGATCGTCGTCGAAGCGTCGTAATGCAGTGCCCCGCCGACTTCCGGCTGCTCATCGACGAGAATGATCTTTTTACCCGTCGCAGCAGCAGACAGTGCCGCCGTCAAGCCCGCCACACCGGCACCGGCGATCAGGACATCACAATGCACATAACGGCTGGCATAATGATCCGGATCTTCTTCCGTCGGCGAAACACCGAGCCCCGCCGAGCGACGGATGATCGGTTCATAGATCTTAGCCCAAGCCTCTTTCGGCCACATGAAGGTCTTGTAGTAGAAGCCGACGGCAAAGAAGGGCGAAAGCACATCATTGGCGGCGCCGATATCGTATTTCAGCGATGGCCAGCGGTTCTGCGAAGAGATCTTCGCACCGTCGAACACCTCCTGCACCGTTGCGCGCACGTTCGGCTGGCGGCGAGCCGCATCACGCGACACATCTAGAAGCGCATTCGGTTCTTCCGGGCCAGCAGTCAGGATGCCGCGCGGGCGGTGATATTTGAACGAACGACCGAGCAGATGCACGCCATGCGCCAGAAGTGCCGCGGCAACCGTGTCGCCCTCGAGCGCCGTATAACTCTTGCCATCGAAGGTAAAGCGGGCCGTACGGGCAGGCGTCAGGCGGCCCGCACCCTTGATGCGGAATGCGCCGGAATTGGAGGAAGCGCTCATCTCGCGTCTCCTTCCGTCTGTTCCCAGGTTTCCACGGACTTTTCCTCGGCGATTGCGGCGAATTTCTCAGCCACCGGCAGCGGCTGCTTCGGCAAGCCAGCCTTGTATGTCATCAAAAACCTGTCGCTCACCGTATCGCGCGCCGCGTTAAAGAAACGGCCGCAGCCGTGGATATGCCGCCACCGTTCATAAGTAAGGCCTTTTTCGTTGTTGCGCAGGAAGAAGAATTCGGCGAACTCCTCGTCCGAAATCGCCGCGATATTTTCCGGCCGCACGACATGCGCCTCGCCGGCCCAGCGAAACTCCAACTCCGAGCGATCTTCCTCGCAATAGGGGCAGTGGATCAAAAGCATCGTCTATCCCTATCAATCAATGAGCCACGGCGGCAGCTGCCGCTTCGTCGATCAGGCGGCCGGTGCGGAACCGGTCAAGCGTCAGGCCAGCGGCCAGCTTGTGCGGCTCGCCCTTGGCAATCAGATGAGCGAAGAGATTGGCCGAGCCCGGCGTTGCCTTGAAACCGCCGGTACCCCAACCGCAATTGACGAACAGGCCCGGAACCGGCGTCACACCCTGGATCGGCGAGCGATCCGGCGTGTTGTCGGTGATCCCGCCCCACTGACGCATCATCTTCACCCGGCGAAACATCGGGAAGAGCTCGCAGATGGCATCCAGCGTATGCGTGATGATCTGCAGCCCGCCGGTCTGGCTATAGGAATTGTACTGGTCTGTACCGGCACCGATGACCAGTTCGCCCTTGTCGGACTGCGAGATGTACGCATGCACGGTATTAGACATGACCACGCACGGAAAGATCGGCTTCATCGGCTCGGACACCAAAGCCTGCAGCGGATTGGAAGCAAGCGGTACGCGCACGCCCGCCATCTCCATCACGACAGACGAGTGGCCGGCGGCCGATACGCCGATTTTCTTCGCTCCGATAAAGCCCTTGGATGTCTCGACACCCTGAACCTCACCGCCTGTTCCGCGACGAATGCCCGTGACCTCGCAATTCTGGATGATGTGAACACCGCGATCCGCTGCAGCGCGCGCAAACCCCCAGGCAACCGCATCATGTCGGGCCGTGCCGCCGCGGCGCTGCAGCGCCGCACCGTTGATCGGATAACGCGCGGTCTTGGAAATATCGAGAACCGGCACGAAAGCCTTTGCCTGTTCCGGTGTCATCCACTCGTTGTCGATACCGTAAAGACGATTGGCATTGATATGCCGCTTGAACGACTGCTGGTCATGGATGTTGTGTGACAGCATCATCACGCCGCGCGGCGAATACATGACGTTGTAATTGAGATCCTGGCTCAGGCCTTCCCAAAGTTTCAGGGAATGCTCGTAGATGTCCATGCTCTCTTCATAGAGATAATTGGAGCGGATGATTGTCGTGTTGCGGCCGGTATTGCCGCCGCCGAGCCAGCCCTTTTCGATCACCGCGATATTGGTGATGCCGTGTTCCTTGGCAAGATAATAAGCGGCTCCCAGACCATGACCACCAGCACCGACGATGATCACATCATAGCTCGAACGTGGTTCCGGGGACGTCCACTGCGCTTCCCAGCCCTTGTGGGCGCGCATTGCCTCGCGGGCTATGGCGAAAACCGAATATTTGCGCATCGCGCCCCTCTTCCTTGCTCGGTTCCGTTGGTCATCCGACCATCAGAGACTTGGGTAGGATGATACCCATCGCAAATCAATATGCGCCGCAATGGCCATATTGCGACGCATCGGAGGATTGTTTCGACACAACGGAAAATGCCGGCAAAGATCAGGTCACCCCTGCAGCTCAACTCTTCTTCTCGCCATCAGCCCCCTTATCGGGACTTTTCCCGCCGGGCTTGGCTTTGACCGGATCATCTTTTTTCGCCGGGTTGACGGTGACGCCGGCAGAGGGACCCGACCGCGCGAGCGCGGCCCGCAATACCTTGGAGCAGAATTGATGCGTAAGCAGCGAATTGGAGGTTGAGCCCGGCCGCGATCCATCGTGACCGCTGATGCACGCAACAGTCATGGCAGACATCGCCGCATTGGGGCCGGAGGCAGGCACCGCGCCGGCCCCAGCCTTGCCCACAAGACCAAGGAGCAGATTACCATACTGACTGAGGATGATGGCATAGGCATCCTTCCCGATAATGCCGTTGGCATAGCTCTGGCATGCAGTGTAGAGGCCGTCCCTCAGCGCAAGTACCGCCTCAGCGCGCCCCTCCCCTTCAAGGACAAATTCGGAAGTCTCGGATCCGGTCTCTACGGTAGAACGTGACGACCCCGCCGGCGGCGTGATTTTAAGCGTCCGGTTGGATCCGAACGCTACGGCATAATCCGGGCTGGGCTCGCTGCATACCACGCTCGGATAGGCTGATCGCCGTCTCTCAGTGACCAACCTCAAGTTCGCCCCGCTGACCACACCCTTGGTTTCCCCGAATTGAACCGGCTTGACCGCCATATTCGGCGAACAACCGGCAAGACCGACAAACAACCCCGCACATATGATTAATCTGAACATGCTTCGCCCCTGGGCTGGCCGAGCCAGCCTCCCCTTCATGGTGAAATGACATGCGAATTGCTGCGCGCCCTGACGCAAGCGAAGTCTGCATCAGCAAAAACGGAAACGCAATCTATGGTTTTATATTTTTATAAGCACATCAAAATAGATATATTGAGACGGTGGGCGCGCCTCGTGACCGAAGAGGCGCTTTGAACCATCCGGAGAAGCTTGCATCCATTTTTCACATTAACGGCGTCGGCATATATGGACTTCCGCAGACTCATCTGTTATCTGCCTTCACCAATCGCACGGCCTTTCGCCGGGCATCACTATTTTTTCGCCTTGAAATCAGACAGTGACTGAGGCGAACAACAAACCAAAGGAACGGGATTTCACGTGCAGGTACTTGTCCGCGACAACAACGTTGATCAGGCTCTCCGCGCTCTCAAGAAGAAGCTGCAGCGCGAAGGTGTTTTCCGCGAAATGAAAATGCGCGATTACTACGAAAAGCCTTCTGAAAAGCGCGCTCGCGAAAAGGCTGAAGCTGTTCGTCGCGTTCGCAAGCTGGCTCGCAAGCGCATGCAGCGCGAAGGCCTGCTGCCGTCCACGCCGCGTCCGGCTCGTTAATCGGCCGTCTTTTCGACGCTTTTATGTGATTATGGAGCGGGGGCGACTTAGGCGCCGCCGCTTTTTTCATTGCACCGGGTCGATTGAGACTCAAACCTGCCGATACAAGGACCTGCGCCTGATGGCCGCCAAGACTTCCGTTGCTACCGATGGAATCGAATCTTCCACCCTGCCGCTCATGACCACCCTACGCTCTCGCACCCTGATTACAGGCGTGCTCGTCGGTATGGCGAGCTTGGCGGGATGCGCTACGGGGCCAACGACAACTGACGTTATTCGCGTCGATCGCGCGCAAGGCTCGCAGGAAAACATCGCCTCGCTTTCATCGGTCATCCAGTCGAACCCATCCGACCCGGAAGGTTACAACAGCCGCGGCTCCGCTTATGGTCGGGCCGGCGAATTCAAGCGTGCAGTGGACGATTTCAACCGCGCCATCCAACTCAATCCGCAGTTCTATCAGGCCTATGCCAACCGGGGGCTCGTCTATCGCAACATGGGCAAGCCGGTCGATGCGGCCAACGATTATAACCGCGCGCTGCAGATCAACCCGAATTATGACGTCGCCTATATCGGCCGTGGCAATATCTATCGCCAGGCCGGCCGCAACGACGAAGCGTTCAACGACTTCAACAAAGCGATTCAGCTGGATACGACCGATGGTCGTGCCTATCACAATCGCGGCCTGATCTATCAGGTCCGCGGTCAGCATGCCCAGGCGATCGAGGATTTTTCCAAGGCCATTTCGCTGTCGTCAAGCGCGCCGGAACCCTATAACGGCCGCGGCATTTCCTATGTCGCTCTGAACGACGACGACAATGCCTTCGCCGACTTCAACCGTGCGATCGAACTCAACGACAAAATCGCCGAATCCTGGGCCAACCAGGCACTGGTTTACGAGCGCCGCGGTGACCGCGCTCGCGCTTACAAGTCCTATTCGCACGCCGTCCGGCTCGACCCGAACTACAAGCCAGCCGTCGATGGCGCAGCGCGCACCCGTAGCGGAGGCGGCGCCTGACAGGCAGGACGTCTAATCTTTGAGACCCGAAAACAATAATGCCGCCCGAAGCTTTCGGGCGGCATTGTTAATTCTGGATTGATCGAATGAGCTTCAGCGCCAGCCGAGAGCCGGGGCGACATGCTTCAAGATGGCCTCGATCACATGGGCGTTGTATTCGACACCCAATTGGTTTGGCACGGTCAACAGCAGCGTATCAGCCTCGGCAATTGCCTCGTCCTTGCGCAGTTCCTCGATCAAGACATCCGGCTCTGCAGCATAGGACTTACCGAAGATCGCCCGCGTCTTCTCGTCGATGAAGCCGATGGAATCCTCTTCCTTGCCACCGCGACCGAAATAGGCCCGGTCGCGATCATCAACCAGAGCAAAGATACTGCGGCTGACCGAAACACGGGGCTCACGGCCATGGCCGGCCTCCTTCCATGCCTCACGATAGGCGCGGATCTGCTTGGCCTGTTGGATGTGGAACGCCTCGCCGGTCTCGTCATCCTTCAGGGTCGAGCTCTGCAGGTTCATCCCTTTCTGTGCGGCCCATATGGCGGTTGCATTCGAACCGGCACCCCACCAGATACGCTCACGCAGACCTTCCGAATGCGGCTCAAGCCGAAGCATGCCCGGAGGGTTGGGGAACATCGGACGCGGATTGGGCTTGGCAAAACCTTGCCCTCTCAATACGTCGAGGAAGACTTCGGCATGGCGGCGCCCCATATCAGCGTCCGTCTTTCCCTCTTCCGGTTCATAACCGAAATAGCGCCATCCATCGATGACCTGCTCAGGCGAACCGCGGCTGATACCCAGCTGCAAACGTCCTTTCGAAATGAGATCGGCGGCGCCGGCATCTTCCGCCATGTAAAGCGGGTTCTCGTAGCGCATGTCGATAACACCAGTACCGATCTCGATTTTGCTGGTTCTGGCACCAACGGCCGCAAGCAGCGGAAAAGGCGAAGCGAGCTGCCGGGCGAAATGGTGAACGCGGAAATAGGCGCCGTCGGCACCCAGCTCTTCAGCAGCAACAGCAAGGTCGATGGACTGCAGAAGCGTATCGCCAGCCGAGCGGGTCTGCGACTGGGGTGACGGCGTCCAATGGCCGAAAGAGAGAAATCCGATCTTCTTCATGAGGCACTCCGGCATAAGCGTGTGAAATGATATTGACGCTTACATGGCATGCCGGAGTAACTTCTGTTAGTCCGCGAGTGCCGGCTTGGCCGAAACGGATTGTTCATTGATATTGAACGACGAGACGAAGCCATCGCCCGACGCCTCTTCCAATATCAGGACGACCCGCATGCCGGCTGGATCAACGGGGCCAGCAAGCCTCTATCGCAGCAGAAAAACGCCGATAATGTTGAGAATGACAAACAGGACCAAACCGCCGATCAGCCCAAGGCCACCAAAGAAGCCGCCAGCCATGGCAATCAGCAAGGCGGCAATGGTCATCGCCCCCCACTTGGCAGCCGCCAGAAATGACTCGTAAGTCTGCTCATGCGCCATGTGATCCATCGGCGCGCCAATCTCTACCGGTCCATTGTGATGATCGTCCATGAGCCTCTCCCTGGTGTCCGCATATCCGGCTACCGTTGATCTGATAGCCCAACTCTCCCTGCGACCCGTATAAGTATCGGGCTATATCAGGAATACACGAACAACCGTCGAGTGCAATGGCTTGCGAGATCAGTTGGCGGAGGCGCTGCCCAACCGAAATCAGCGAAGAAATGCCATTTCCGGCGAAGTCGGCCTGCTTGCAAACCGCGCTGTTGGCAGCACCGTTAGCGGCGGCGACAGAACCATCGGCCGCTCGGCAAACATCAGGCGCCGTTCATAGGCCTCCGATTGGAAAAGCGGGAAGCGGCGCATCAGCTGCGGACGCACTTCGCGAACCCTGGATGCCAGCAGCGTCAGCTCGAACCCATATATGGGAGCAATCGTCGGCGGCACGATCGTGTCTGCGAGGAAGACCCGCCGGTAGAAGGCTGCATGCGGCGGCCGGATGTGCTGCAGAACCCGGTCGGCATCAAAGTGAATGGCCGCCATGATAGACGGGCGAAGCGTGATGTAGGGAATGGCCGGCAATTCACCGACAATATCCGGATCGACGGCAAAACGGGCCGGATCGATGAATGTCAGCCCTGCATCAAGCAGATTGTTCACCGCATCGGGAAAGACGCCGACCGACTGGCAGGTCCGATGCTCCGACGTGACGTGATGTACCCGTACCGTCGAGATCAGCTCTTCGTAGTAATAGATACCGAAGACATAGGCATGCGGGACGAAATCGATTTCATCCAGGAGATGGCTCGCCCCGACAGGCAACACGTTCTGGGCCTTGTAGGCCTTGTAGCGCAAGCGCGCCACATCCTCGAAATCCTCGTGTCCCTCAATGCGTCGATACTCGATATGGTCGAGTGCCGAGAGCAGTTTTTCGGAAAATGCTTTGTCTGAAAAACTCTGAACCACTGACATTTGGGCTACCCATCGCTATTAACGATTGATTAACCCTGAAACGGGGCGTGATCGCAATGACGAAGATCATGATTAACAGTCTTTTAAAACTTATGGTTAACAACAGGTTAACCGTAGCATTTCAGAACAGCCTACATTAGTCGGTTCATTTGCGATGAGATGAGAGGATTGATCAGCCCGCGGTACCGAAAGCGCGCGGTTCTGCGCCCTTGTCGCGGCGATTTTGTCGGCTGGCAAGCTTGCGGGCAGAAGCGGTCTTCTGGCTGAGTTCCGCAATCGCATTTGCAGGGATGGGCGGGGAGAAAATGTAACCCTGAATGAGATCTGCAAACCGGTGCTTCTTGACCAGTTCAAGCTGCTCGAACGTCTCCACGCCTTCGACAACGATCCTGAGATCGAGTTCGCGCGACAGATGCACGATACCGCTGAGGAGCTTCAGGCGACGCGACTCGGTGCCGATATCTCGCACGAAGGCACGATCGATCTTGACGATATCGATGGGCAGGGAATCGAGATAGCTGAGGCTTGAGAACCCCGTGCCGAAATCATCGATAGCGATCGTCACGCCGCTTGCGCGCAACCTGCCGAGGGTCGTGCTGACAACCACGGGTTCGTCCATAAAGCAGCTTTCGGTGACTTCCAGGTGCAGGCGCGTCGGATCGAGCTTGGAACGTGCCAGTATGTCTGCCACCAGCGGCACGATCTGACCACCACGGAGATCGTGGATGGAGAGGTTGACCGAAACAGAGATCCCGTTCTGCCAAGAAACACAATCCGCACAGGCACGTTCGAGGACGAACCTGGTGATCTCGGAAATCAGCCCCATGCTCTCGGCCATCGGAATGAAAATGTTGGGACCGATAAAGCCGCGCTCCGGATGCGACCAGCGAACCAATGCCTCGCAGCATTCCATCTCAGAGCCGTCCGGACGATACATCGGCTGGTAAACGACGGTCAGGTCTCCCTGCTCTATCGCCAGACGCAAATCGGCCTTCAGCCGCTGTTCCGCCACATAACGGGCGTCCATTTCCGGCCGGAACATCGTCAACGTTCCGTTGCCAACCGACTTTGCGTCGTTGAGAGCCAGATCCGCCTTGATCTGCCAGGCTTCCATGTCGAAGTCCTGACCTTCGAGAATCACTCCGCCGGCATTTACGAATACCGGCAGGTCGAGCCTGTCGACACGATAGCTTCCCTGAATTTCGGTCTGGATGCCGTTGATACGAACTTCCAGAGCAGCGCGATCCCTTCCGGTGGCAAAAATTACGAATTCGTCGCCGACCAACCGGCCGACGATGATCTCCTCGCCCGCTTCATGCACAAGCCGGTCGGATATCGCGGCAAGAAGTCGATCGCCGACAACATGGCCTTGCATATCGTTGACATGCTTGAACCCGTCGACGTCAAAGATGACAAAGGCAGCAAAGAGGTCGGTATTGGCCTCTCTGAGATGCCGCGCCGCAAGCTCGGCGAAGTAGCCGCGCGTCGGCAATCCCGTCAGCGTATCGTAGCGCACCAGATGCAGGATCTTTTCTTCGGCTGCCACGCGCGCGCTGACATCTTCGAACAACATGACGACGCCACCGTCGGTGCGGTGGCTGAGCGAGAATTCGAGATAGACGGTTTCCTTTAAACACAGGAGCGTCTTGCCCGCCTGCCCCGCAGACAGCTGTCCTATCTTTTTCAGGATATCATCCGAAAGCGACTGGCCGCTTCGTCTCAAGACGGTGATGAATGCTGCCCCCTTCAGCTCGTCCGCGTCCGGCAGATCAAGAAGCTCGCAGGCACGACGATTGATTACCTGCACACGACCATCTGCATCGAGCATGATCAAGGCGTGGGTCATTGTCGTGAGTGCGATATCGAGCTGGTCGGCGATCCGCGTCATTTCCCGCGAGGCCAGCACATTCTCGTAGAGGAATTCCCGCACGCCCTTCGCCATGGACTGCGTCGTCAGGCCGAACGGGATCAGGAAAAGCGAGATGAGAGCGAGATAGATGTCGCCCGTCAGCAGGCAGGCGAGGACCAGCGGCAGGCAGCAGCCGATTGTCTGGAGCGCAACCGCACGGGCGGAACCGTAATTTCGGCCAACGATGGAGACCATCGAGGCCATCGTGACGGCGATGCACATGAATGCCGCCAGCATATCCTTGAGCACAAGGACCGCATAGGCACTACCAATGCCGAGCACGAACGCGGTGGCAGCCGCGCCATGAACATAGCGCGATTCCCACGCTTCGATTTCGCTCTTGGAAAGCTGGCTGTGGTCGATCAGGCTGAACCGGCGGAACCAGTAGATGCGATAGCCGAATACGGTGATGAACACCGCGATCATGAGGAGATAGAATCGGGAACCGGTCGTAGCAAAAATGATCGCGCAGGACAGGATATGGACAACCATTCCAGTCCATAATGTTCCACGGTTCTTGAATAGCGATTCGACGAACGGCAGATACAGCTCTGTCGGTAGCGTCTTCGCTTCCAAATCCTTCATCGGGTCTCCACCGGGTCTCATTCCCTTGGCTTTCGCGCGACACTGAAGAAAATCTTTTAAGATTTGATTGTTGCTCAGTTTAACCCCTTCGACTTTGGGGGGTGAACATCCAAACGTGTTCAACGAAACGTAAAGCAAGAGCGCCATATTCGAGATACCGAAAACAACGTTTCTCAGCGCAAGGATCGACGCAGGAAGCATTTCGGAGCCGCCGCCTTGAGGGCCGCCGCCAATTCGCGTTAGTCGTTTCCGCTTTTCTTTCCTTAGACCTTCGTTTACATCGCCACCAAAGAACAGGCGGGATAAAAGGACCTGTTGGGAGTGGGAACGAATGAGACTGTTATTACGGTTTAGCGGCCTGATAGACCGCTTGAGCGAAGTGCTGGGAAAATTTTCCGGTTACCTCGTGCTGGCCTGCTGTTTGATCAGCGCGGGCAACGCCTTCATCCGTTACATGTTCAACTACAGCTCGAATGGCTGGCTTGAGATCCAGTGGTATCTCTTCGCCTTCATCGTACTGATCGGCGCCTCGCATACGTTGCGCCTGAATGAACATGTACGCGTAGACCTTATCTATGGCGCCGTTTCGGATCGCACGCGGCTGTGGATCGACACGCTCGGCCTGATCATCTTCCTCATTCCGGCCTGCCTCTATCTCGCATGGCTTTCCTGGCCGTTTTTCTCTCTCTCTTTCCAGCAGGGCGAGATGTCCTCCAACGCCGGCGGCCTTCTTCGCTGGCCTGTCAAGCTTGTGATTGTCGCAGGTTTCGTGCTGCTCGCGCTGCAGGGGTTCTCCGAATTGATCAAGCGGATCGCGGGGCTTACGGGCACCCTTGAGGTCGACACGACCTACGAAAAACCGCTTCAATAAGGCACCGGGGGATTAAGCCATGTTCGCATTCGGCATAATGCCGCCAGCCATGTTCCTGGGCATGATCATCTTCATGCTCTACGGTTTTCCGGTCGCCTTCTCTCTGTCGGCAGTCGGCCTGTTTTTCGGTCTGCTCGGCATTGCCACCGGCCACTTCGAGTTCGCTTTCCTGCAGGCGCTGCCGTTGCGCATTTTCGGCATCGTCTCCAACGACCTGTTGCTTGCCATCCCGTTCTTCACCTTCATGGGGGCAATCCTCGAGCGCTGCGGCCTGGCGGAGGATCTGCTGGAGGGCACGGGCAAGCTGTTCGGCGCCATTCCGGGCGGCCTTGCCTATGCGGTGATCATCGTCGGCGCCATTCTCGGTGCAATTACCGGCACCGTCGCAGCATCAGTCATCACCATGGGCGTGATCTCGCTGCCGATCATGCTGAAATACGGCTATAATCCACGGCTCGCGACCGGCGTTATTGCTGCGTCAGGCACGATTACCCAGGTCATCCCGCCGTCTCTCGTTCTCATCGTGCTTGCAGACCAGCTCGGCCGTTCGGTCGGCGACATGTATCTCGGCGCGATCGGGCCCTCGATCCTCCAGGTCCTGATCTTCCTCGGCTTCATCTTCGTCCTGTCGATCGTCCGCCCGAAGGATGTCCCGCCTTTGCCACCGGAGGCGCGCGGCGAGTTGAATGCAGCCCTCGTCATGCGTGTCCTCTGGGGCATGGTGCCGTCGGTCGTGCTGATCTTCCTCGTGCTCGGCACGCTTTTCCTCGGTCTTGCAACTCCGACGGAAGCCGGTGCTCTCGGCGTTGTCGGCGCCATGGTGCTGGCCGCGCTGCATCGCCGCCTCACATGGGATCTCATCAAGCAGGCAATGCATTCCACCATGACGATCACCTCCATGGTGGTCTTCATCCTGGTCGGCGCCACCTGCTTCAGCCTTGTGTTCCAGGGCATGGACGGCGGCCTGTGGATCGAGCATCTGCTCTCTCACATTCCAGGCGGCGCGCTCGGCTTCCTGATCTTCGTCAACATCTTCATCTTCTTCCTCGCGTTCTTCCTCGATTTCTTCGAAATCGCCTTCATCGTCCTGCCGCTTCTGGCGCCCGTCGCCCAGTCCCTCGGCATCGACCTGATCTGGTTCGGCGTCCTGCTCTGCGTCAACATGCAGACGAGCTTCATGCACCCGCCCTTCGGCTTTGCACTCTTCTACCTGCGCTCGATCGCGCCGAAGACCGTCAAGACCAAGGATATCTATCTCGGTGCGATCCCATGGCTCGGCATGCAGCTCATCCTCGTCGCCATCATCATCTTCTGGCCCGAATCCGTCACCTACTGGCTGGACAAGGCACCGGATGTGGATTTGAACACGATCAAGATCGAGGTTCCGGGCTTTGGCAATGACAGCGGCGGAAATGGCATGCCGAACTTCGGCCTGCCGCCCATGGACGGCGCGCCGGCCCAGCCTGCTGCTCCCAATCTGTCCGAACCACCGAAATTCAACTAATATCAAAGGCCCGGCATCGAACCGGGCCTTTTCTTATCCAGAACGCAGAAACCCCGAAGCCTAGCTCCGGGGTTTCTTTATTCTCACGATCAGAGGTCGATGATCAGAGCTTGCCGTTACGCTGCTGGATCATCATGAACGTGTCGAACGTGTATTCCGACAACTGCATCCACAAGTACCCCTCCTTCTTGAAGGCGACCTGATCCTCATAGACCTTCTTGAAGTCCGCATTCGTTGCCGAGATCTCTTTGTAGACTTCGAGCGCGGCGTTGTAGCACGCTTCAAGGATATCCTGGCTGAAGGGCCGCAGCGTCGTGCCTTGCGAGACGATCTGCTTGATCGCGGTCGGGTTTTTCTGGTCGTATTTCGCCATCATGTTGGTATTGGCAAACGCGCAGGCATCGGTCAGCGCCGCCTGATACTGCTTCGGCAGATTGTTCCATTTGTCGAGGTTGATGAAGGAGTGGATCGTCGGCCCGCCTTCCCAGAACGCCGGGTAATAATAGTATTTTGCAACCTTGAAGAAACCGAGCTTGTGGTCGTCATAAGGCCCCACCCACTCAGCAGCATCGATCGTGCCTTTTTCGAGGGCCGGATAGATATCGCCGCCGGCGATCTGCTGCGGCACGGCTCCGAGTTTCTCGAGCACCTTGCCGGCAATCCCGGCGATACGCATCTTTACGCCCTTGAAGTCGTCGACGGTGTTGATTTCCTTGCGGAACCAGCCCCCCATCTGCGCCCCGGTATTGCCGGCCGGCAGACCGTAAATGTTGTGCTTGGCATAGAACTCGTTCATCAGCGTGTTGCCGTTACCCTGGTAGAACCAGGAATTGGTCAAGCGCGCATTCATGCCGAACGGAATTGCCGTCCCGATCGCAAATGTCGGATCCTTGCCGACGAAATAGTAAGAGCAGGTGTGGCACATCTCGACCGTTCCGGACGTGACTGCGTCAGCCGCCTGCAAGCCGGGCACGATTTCGCCGGCGGCGAAAGGCTGGATGGTAAAGTTGCCATCCGTAGCCGCCGCGACATGCTTGGAAATGTCGTCCGCGCCGCCATAGATCGTATCGAGCGATTTCGGAAACGACGACGTGAGACGCCATGTAATCTTGGGATTGGCCTGAGCGATTGCAGGTGCAGCCAGAGATCCGGCGGCAAGCGCGCCAGCTCCGGTGACTGCAGCTTTCTTGAAGAACTGACGACGATCCATGAATATCCTCCCGATCACGATCGACTTCCGGCGCATCCTCCAATCCGCCGGACATCATCGATGAGGTAAACATGTTGCCTAAAGGCTTGCAAGCGAGGGGAAACGCAAACGAGGGGTTGAAGTGCCAATAACGAATTAGACTTTCGTCTGTAGTGTTCGAAACTCTAATTATAAATTGTTTTCAGCAGGATATGCCCATTATTTCGGCAGCCACAGATTTATTCGGGAAAGCTCCGTACTGGATACACTTACCCGTGCAGGAACTTCTCACTCTCTGCAGCACGCTTGCTCCGCTGCACACGAATGAAATCGCGTGGAATGACGTAGGCACCGGCCAGCCACCAGAGAATGACAAGGCCAGCGACATAGGGCGAAAGAGCGGCAAACATGAGAGGTCTCCTTTTGATTGGACCACCTGTAACCTCCTCCCGAAGAGCAGATCGCTTCATGACATAGCTCAAGAAATGAGAAGATAATTTGGGCGGTGACACCATAGATCCTTGCATCTATTTCTCGTCACACTGCGACTGGTTTTGCCACCTCAATTCCTCTAGCAATTGGCGGCGTTCTCTGTTTCTCTGGCTTCGTCCCATCAATTCGGAACCACCATGGCCTCTCATCTGCCAAAATCCATCGTCGCCGTCCCTGCCGATCTTCGTGACATTGAAGGTGCCGCCTGGCACGCCGCCCCGAACCAGTATGTGTCGGCTGCGCTGAAAGTCGCCGACGTCATGTCCTTCATCGTGCCGGCTTTCGAAAAAGGCAATGATGCCGATGCCATTCTCGACAGGGTCGATGGCGTGTTGATTTCCGGAGCCGTCAGCAACGTCCACCCTTCGCTTTACGGGAAAGAGGCAACCGAAGCCGACGGGCCGTTCGATCACGGCCGCGACGCGACCTCGCTGCCACTCATTCGCCGCGCCATTGAACGCGGCATTCCGCTTCTCGCTATCTGCCGGGGCATCCAGGAACTGAATGTTGCTCTCGGCGGAACGCTGGCAAGTGAAATCCAGGATCAGCCGGGCATCTGGGATCATCGCAAGCCCGATGTTTCGGAACGCGACGGCATGTATGCCATCCGCCAGCCGGTTATTATCGCGGAAGGATCCTGCATCGCCCGTTATCTCGGAACAGCAGGCGAAGTGCAGGTAAACTCGCTGCACCGCCAGGCCATTTCCGAAACGGCGCCGAGACTGCAGGTCGAAGCCCGCGCCGAGGACGGCACGGTCGAAGCCGTATCGGTTATCGATGCGAAGAATTTTGCCGTCGGCGTGCAATGGCACCCGGAATACTGGGCCGAGACGGACGCGCCGTCCCGCGCCCTCTTCGAAGCGTTCGGCGATGCCGTTCGCGCCTATGCCGCCCGCAAGGCAACGCCAGCAGGCGCAGCCGCATAATTCGCTTAGGCCTTGGCGAGATCGCGAAGCGGCTTGTAGGGCGACGTCGACTGGCGGATGCGCATTTCCGGCTTGATAAGGTGCAGGCCATCCGGCTCGTGGCTTCCGGCCAGACGGTCAAGCAGCGCACGTGCAGCAAGCCGGCCGACATCCGCCTGCTGGTTGGAAACGGTCGTCAGAGACGGCGTCGAAATCGACGCCTGCTCCAGATCGTCATAACCGGTGACGGAAATATCCTGTCCGGGAATGAGCCCTGCACGGGCAATACCGTTCATCAGTCCGATCGCCACGAGATCATTCCAGCAGACGGCCGCCGTCGGCTTTTGCGGCAGAGAGAGGAAATTCACAGCGGCCTCGAACCCGCCCTGCATGGTACGCGGACCCGGAATGCGCAGGCTTGGATCGACATCGATGTTGGCCTTGCGCAGCGCGTCGACATAACCCTGGTAACGGTCGCGACCGGTGGAGGTCTGGTCCGTACCGCCGATCATCGCGATCACCCGGTGACCAAGTCCGATCAGGTGATTTGTTGCAAGCGAGATGCCGTAGCTGTCGTCGCCACGATAGGTCGGCAGGTCGACGCCATCCATCGTACGGGCAACCAGAATGGCCGGCATGCCGTTCTGTTCCGCAAGCCTGATATCCTCGACCGGCGTGCCGATCGCCGGCGACATGATCACGCCGTCACCACCCAGCTGCAGCAGCGTCTCGATGAAGGTGCGCTGCTTTTCCACCGAGTCGTAATGATTGGAGAGAATGAATGTGTGGCTGCTGCGATCAAGCTCAGTCTCGATCGCCTTGAGGATTTCACCGTAAAACGGGTTCATCACGTCATGCACGACAACGCCGATAATGCCGGAACGCGACGTTCTGAGGCTGGCAGCGCGACGGTTGTAGATATAACCGAGTGCGCGTGCCTGCTCTTTGATCTTTTCGCGCGTATCAGCTGCGACGAGCGGGCTGTCCCTGAGTGCCAATGAGATTGTTGCAGTCGAAAGCCCAAGGCTGTCTGCAATCGTAGAAAGCTTCACCTTCTGCGCCATAACCCCTCCGGATTGCTTTTCTTGAAAGCCGGTTTCTGGCGCCGGCCTTGCAAACTAAAATTTTTAAATAAACAATTTAATTTGCAAGCACAATAGGCGGGGAATGGGCCGGAGGCCCGTCAGTCTTCGTCGGCTTCCGGCTGCAGGTTGTGTTCCACAGCCCTCAGCAGCTTCAAAAGCGTGCGCACCTCCTTTTCGGAAAAACCTCGCACGGCCATCGCGCCGCAATCGGCAACGGATTGCCCGATCGACTCAACGCTCTTCAGGCCATTTTCCGTGAGATGAACCTTGGTGAGCCGTCCGTCATGGCCATCAGCCCTGCGCTCGACGAAACCTTGCGCCTCCATGCGCCCGATCGTGCGGGTCATGGTCGGCGCTTTCACACCGAGTCGCGCGGCTAGCTGACCGGGCGTCTGCCCGTCGTCTTCCGAGAGTGCGAGGATAACCCCGTCCTGGCCGGCATAAAGGCCGCTATCGGAAATGCTGCGGCTGAGCGCAGTACGAACCGAGCGGGCGGCCTGGGTGATCGCCGGTGCGAGATCAGCCGCCGAAAGAGCTGCAAGCTCCTTCTTCTTGCCGGACTTCGCTTTCTTCTCGCCCTTTTTCTTGCTCATCGGTCCTGCCCGCTTTGCTTGGTGAAGGTCGCCACTATAGTAATGCGCGCTATCCATAACGAAACCGGGAAACCACCGCCAGATGTCGCATCCCAAACCGCGCTTTTGTGACAATGATCAGACACTTGAGTCCACAGAAAGACGCGACTGGATCGCGGTATTGCCCCTGGGCGCCCACGAACAGCATGGTCCGCACCTATCTTTCGACACCGATACGCTGATTGCGGAAGGTCTCGTGCAGCGACTCATCCCGTTGCTCCCACCAACTCTGCCTGTCACATTTCTTCCTGTCGAACCCGTTGGCTATTCGGTCGAACATATGCATGTCGCCGGCACCCGGACCCTTGCCTTCGACGAAGCCGTCAACCGCTGGCTCGGCATTGCCGAAGAGATGAATAATCAAGGCATCAAAAAGTTCGTCATGCTGAACGCCCATGGCGGAAATTCGCCGCTGATGACGATCGTCGCCACCGAAGCCCGCATCAGGTTCGGCATGCTGGCTGTCGCCACCAGCTGGACCCGTTTCGGCCAGCCGCAGGGCTGGATCAGCCCACAAGACAAGTCAATCGACATACACGGCGGCGACATCGAGACCTCCGTCATGCTGGCGTTATGGCCGAATAGGGTAGATATGCCAAAAGCCCAACCCTTCACCTCCAGACAGTCCGAGTTCGCCCGCGATTTCACCCATCTACGCGCTTACGGACCACATGCTTTCGGCTGGAAAATGTCGGATCTCAACCCCATCGGCGTCGCCGGCAATGCGTCGGCAGCAACTGCGGAGCGCGGCGAACAGCTTGTCGCCCATGCGGTTAAGGGGATTATCGAATTGCTGGAGGATGTGGCAAAGTTTGACGTCGACGCATTGCGATAGCGGAAAGCTACACAATATGAGAGAATGAGCTACACAAAGGTGCTCGAAGATGACGCTCAACATTCGCAATGAAGAGGCTGACGCTCTCGCTCGCGAGTTGGCGCGCATAGATGGCACAACGCTGACGGAAGCCGTCATCACGGCATTGAGGGAAACGGTAGGCCAGCGTATCCAGCAGGAAAGGCCGAGTGAAACGGCGAGCCGCATCCTCGCGAAACGCGGCCTTGGGTTCAAAAAAGACCGCCGGCCCGTTCCGGCCGCCGCTTACCACGACCTCGACCATAATCTGGACTGACCTCAGATGTTTGTCGACGCCTGCGCGATCGTGTCCTTGATGGCGGGAGAAGAAACGGCTGAAGCCTACGAGGAGGCATTGGCAACTGCTAGATCGCCATTCACCTCTCCGCTCGCGTCATGGGAGGCGATCATCGTCCTATCCAGACCGGATCAGCTTGATTGCTCTTACAGCGATGCAATGGGAGCAGTTGTCGAATGGCTCGACGCCCGCGGCATAGAAATTCGCGAAGCCGGATCACCAAGAGAGCTATTAGCTCACGCGATATCAGTAGCGGAAACGCACGGTATCGGCAAACGACGCCTCAGCAATTTTGACTGCTTCCATTACGCATATGCCAGGGTGACGGGCAATCCGCTGCTGACACTGGATCAACTGCTGCGCGAGACTGACGCCATCACCTTGCCGTAACGTGATTTTATAACATCGAAACCCTTTGAACTCGTTCCGCCTTACCCTTATATGGAGCGGACGATTTCTGGCGCCCCGTGCCAATGCCATTCGGCGCAAGCCTTTAACCTTCGAGGTTTCCCTATGACCGACCAGACCACCGAAGCTCCAGCAGCAAAGCCCATTCCCGTTACCGTGCTGACCGGATATCTCGGCGCCGGCAAGACGACGCTTCTCAACCGCATTCTCTCCGAAAGCCACGGCAAGAAATACGCCGTCATCGTCAACGAATTCGGCGAGATCGGCATCGACAACGACCTGATCGTCGAGTCGGACGAAGAGATTTACGAGATGAACAATGGCTGCGTCTGCTGCACGGTGCGCGGCGACCTGATCCGCGTGGTCGAAGGCCTGATGCGCCGTCCGGGCCGTTTCGACGGCATCATCGTCGAGACGACCGGTCTTGCCGATCCCGTCCCGGTCGCCCAGACCTTCTTCATGGATGACGACGTTCGCGCCAAGACCGAACTCGACGCCGTGGTCGCGCTGGTCGATGCCAAGCATCTGCCGCTGCGCCTGAAGGACAGCCGTGAGGCCGAAGACCAGATCGCTTTTGCCGACGTCGTTCTCATCAACAAGACCGATCTCGTCACGCCGGAAGAACTGGCGATCGTCGAGGATGTCGTACGCGCCATCAATCCGACGGCTCGCATCTACAAGACCAGCCGCTCCGGCGTCGATCTCTCCCGCGTGCTTGATCAAGGCGCATTCAATCTGGAGCGCGCACTCGAAAACGACCCGCACTTCCTCGATCATGACCACGAGGATCACGTCTGCGGTCCGGACTGCGATCATGACCACCATCACCACGGCCATGATCACCACCATCATGATCATGACCACGATCATCATCACCATGATCACGGCCACCACCATGGCCATCATGATTCCATGTCGCCGATCCACGACATCACGGTGAAGTCGATCTCGCTGCGCGGCGGCGAAATGAACCCGGATCGTTTCTTCCCCTGGGTCCAGAAGATCACCCAGACGGAAGGCCCGAACATCCTGCGCCTGAAGGGCATCATCGCCTTTTCCGGTGATGATGAGCGTTACGTCATCCAGGGCGTTCACATGATCGTCGAGGGCGATCACCAGCGTCCGTGGAAGGATGGTGAGAAGCGCGAAAGCCGCCTCGTCTTCATCGGCCGCAATCTGGATTTCGCCAAGATCGAGCAGAGCTTCCTCGCCTGCCAGGCGACCGCCAAGACACCGGCCTGACATCGGCTGCAGATTTCAATATAGAAAAACGGGCGTCGGAAACGGCGCCCGAAAACCATATGGATAGTGAACCAATGTCTCGAATGATGGCCGCCTGATGCCGACAGTTGCACCGCTCGATATTGAAGGCCACGTCGTCTCCACGCATTTCCTGGGCGACATTCCCTTTTTTGCCACCGCTGCCGGCAGCATTCATCGTCTCGATGGCGGCGAAAAGGTGACCGAGGCGCATCAGGGGCTTCTGACCTGCATTCGCGATCCCTTCAGCGCCACCCTGCTTTCGGGCGGCGAAGACGGCAAGGTCGTTCGCATCGGCCACGACGGCACGACAACGGTGCTGGCAGAAGTGCCGCGCAAATGGATCAGCGTCATCGCTGGCGGTCCGCAGAATGCCGTTGCCTATGCCGTCGGCAAGACGAGCGCCGTGCGACAGGGCGATGGTTCGGTCAAGGAATTCACCGAGGAGCGAAGTGTCGAGGGCATCGCCTTCGCCAACAAGGGCCTCCGGATCGCCGCCGCCCGCTATAATGGCGTCTCGCTGCACTGGGTCGGCACCAACGCACCGGCAGCCGATCTGGACTGGAAAGGTGCCCATACCGGCGTCACCTTCTCGCCGGACGGCCGCTTCCTCGTCACCACGATGCAGGAAAACGCGCTGCATGGCTGGAAGCTCGACGGCAAGGCCGGTGAAAACCGCCACATGCGCATGACCGGTTATCCCGCCAAGGTGAAATCACTGTCCTGGTCGGTAAAGGGCAAGTGGCTCGCCTCCTCGGGTGCACCCGCCGCCATCGTCTGGCCCTTTTCGTCGAAGGACGGCCCGATGGGCAAGGCCCCGATGGAACTCGGCACCCGCGCCAATATCATGGTCACCCAGGTCGCTTTCCACCCTGCGGAAGAAGTTCTCGCCATCGGCTTCATCGACGGCATGATCCTTGGTGTCAGGATCACCGACGAGAAGGAAGCGCTGCTGCGACGCCCGGGCAAGGGCGCGATCACCGGCCTGAGCTGGAGCGCCAGCGGCAAGCTGCTCTCCTTCGCATCTGAAGCTGGCGACTGCGGTGTGATCGACATCAGCGCATAGCTCCTCGCAGGGCCAGAGTAACAGCAAAGAATGGGTGGGGGCTCCATACTTCCCCCACCCACCCCACGGGAAAGCGTCGGCCCACGCTAATGACGTGAGGCCGGTGTTGCTCCCGGAGAGGAATTCGAAAACCAACTGCAGCCAGCTTGCTCGCTCTGGTTGTGAATTCACTCTTAATATTAGGCGCCGATAATGCAATGGAATGCCCGCTGCATAATGAACAGGTAACCCTAATATTCCGGCTTTTATTCGATATTGATCTGTCGAATGGCGATCAGACAGGCGTGACGCGGATAATATCCGCCAGAAGATCATGCAACTGGTCACGATAACCATTACGCGCAGACGGGCCGCTTTCATTCGACGTCATCACTACCGTCATGGCGAGTGACGGGATGACATAGACCATCTGCCCGCCATAACCCCATCCGAACTTGACCTCTTCCCCGCCGATCTCTCGCATGAACCACCCATAGCCATAGGCATCGCCCGAGAAACGGGAATTGGTACGTGGCATCCATGACTGGTCGATCCAGCCTTGCGAAACGACCTGCCGCCCCTCCCCGGTCTTGCCGCCATTGCGGTAAAGCTCACCAAAAGCCATCAGCGAGCGGGCGGACATCGCCATCTGGTTTCCACCCAGATAGATGCCCTGCGGATCACGCTCCCAGGCACCGATCCTGAAACCATCGACAGGCTCCAGCCAGTCGCGCGCCAGCGCCAAGGTCGACTTGGACCCGACACGGGTAAGAATGGCCGAAAGGAGATGCGTTGATGCGGTGGAATACAGCATTTCGCCGCCTGGCTCGCCATCGAACGGTTCCGACAGAGCAAAACGCACCCAGTTCGGGCTTGCCACCCAACGCCCGTAATTCGGCCCCGACATCCGCGACAGCCCCGCCTGCATCGAAAGCAGATTGTCGATCGTGACTTCGTTAAGGCGTGGGTCGGGATTGCGCGGCAGATCAGCTTCCAGGATCGGCGCGATCTTCTGCTCGGTCCCTTCCAGAAGCTTGCGGTCGATGGCGATACCGACAAGGCAGGAAATGATCGATTTCGACGCCGACTTGATGTTGGTCGAAGCGGTAAGCGAACGTCCATTGAAAGCTCGCTCGGCCAGCGGCTCTCCGTTGCGATAGACCAGAACCACCTTCAGCGGTTCAAGCCCGGCGGCTTGATCGAGAACAGTTTTCAGTGTCTCGGGCGGTTGCGGCACCGGCTGCTGCGCAAATGAGCGACCGGCGGCAAACAGGAATGGAGCGGACAGGAGTGCGGAACGGCGTGTGATCATGGTTTGAGAGATAGGGCAATGCGATTGCCGCAATAAGGCAGAACCTGCAGCCTCACGCCGAAATGAAACCCTGTGAGACGTTCCGGGCTTTGCGCTTCCTCAGATGTCCGCTTCGGCAAATATCTTCGCCACCCAATCGATAAATACCCGCACACGCGGCGAGAGCTGGCGGTTTTGCGGATAAAGAGCGGAGAGCGGTGTCGGCGGCGGCGGGAAATCCGGCAGTACCTCCACCAGTGTGCCCTCCTCGACATGCCGCTGTAGATGATAGCGCGGCGCCTGCATCAGGCCAAAACCCCGGCGGGCAAGGTCCATGACCGTATCGGAATTATTGGCCATGACACGCGCCGGCAAAGTCACATAACGCACGGCTTCCCCCACCATGAATTCGAGCGGCATGATCTGCCCGGTGCGTGAAGAAATGAAGCCGACTGCCTGATGCCCATCCAGCTCGTCCGGCGTTTTCGGCATGCCACGAACCTTGACGTAATCGGGGCTGGCGCAGGTCATCTCGCGGATCGAGCCGAGCCTGCGCATGATCAGCGAACTGTCGCTCACTTCGCCCGCCCGGATCACGCAATCGATGCCCTCGCGCACGAGATCGACGAACCGATCGCTCTGCCCGAACTGGATCTCCAGCAACGGATAGCGATCGAGAAACGACCTCAGATGCGGCAGAAGAAAGGTCTGGGTCAGCATCGGATGCCCATCCACCCGCAGAATGCCCTGCGGCTTCGCATCCCGAAAGATCGCCTCCGCCTCATCCACATCGGCGAGGATCGACAAGCAACGCTGATAGAATGCGCTACCATCCAGCGTCACGGCCACATGTCGTGTTGTCCGTTCGAGCAGTCGCGCGCCGACATCGGCTTCCAAAGTCTTGATCGCCTGTGTGGCGGTGGAGCGGGCCAGCCCCAGATCGGCGGCAGCCGCAAGAAAACTGCCCCGTTCCACCACCCGCACGAAAAGCTGCATGCGCAATAATCTGTCCATGGCAATTGTTCATCACATACAAATTGTCATGTCAAATGGGCGCCATTGTTCTCCCTGGAGATCAGCATATTTTCATGGCCAGCAAAGGAGAAACACCATGACCGACAACACGAACCGCGTAGCAATCATCACCGGCGCCTCCAAGGGGATCGGTAAGGCTCTGGCCCTGCGCCTCGCCAGGGATGGACTTGCCGTCGTCGTCAATTACGCATCGAGCCAGTCTGCAGCCGATGACGTCGTCCGCGAAATAGAAACAGCTGGCGGCAAGGCTATCGCCGTCAAGGCGGATGTCGGCACATCGGCTGGCGTCACGGCGCTCTTCGACGCGGCAGAGAAAAGCTTCGGCGGCGTCGATATCCTCGTCAACAATGCCGGCGTCATGAAGCCTTCTCCGTTGATGGAGACGGATGACGCCGAATTCGACAGGCACATCGCCATCAACCTCACCGGCACGTTCTACGGCATTCGCGAGGCCGGCAAGCGGCTGCGCGAGGGCGGCCGCATCATCAATTTTTCGTCCAGCGTCGTCGGCATGTACGGTCCAGGTTACGGCCCCTATGCCGCCAGCAAGGCAGGTGTCGAAGCCATGACCCATGTCGCATCCAAGGAACTGGGCAAACGCCGGATCACCGTCAACGCCGTCGCCCCCGGCCCGGTGGAAACCGAACTGTTCATGACCGGCAAGTCGGAAGAGCTGGTCCAGAACATCATCCGCAACATCCCGCTCGGTCGCCTTGGACAGCCTGACGATATCGCCTCTGTCGTCTCGTTCCTGGCAAGCACGGAAAGCGGCTGGGTCAACGGTCAGGTCCTGCGCGCCAATGGCGGCATGATCTGAAAAACGAATAGGAAGGAAAACCCCGATGCCGTTCGTCAATATCAAGACGCCGGAAGGCGCGCTGACCAAGGCCCAGAAGAAGGAGATCGTACACCGTACGACCGACATGCTGGTCGAATACATGAGCGAGGCCGCCCGCCCCCACACGATGGTGCTGATCGAGGAAGTCAAAGATGGTGGCTATGGCCGTGCCGACGAGATTTTCGTCATTCCTGAAGCCTATCGCGCACCGGCCGGGACCTGAGCACTCTCGGCTGAAAACAAAAAAGGCGGCGCGATAAAATCGCGCCGCACTAATACCCCCGCCCTTTTCTTCTATCAGAAGCGGTAGGTCACACCTGCACCGATCAGCCACGGATCGATCTTGGCTTTGCCCGAAAGCGGAACACCCAGCGGGCTGTTATCAACTTTCCAATCCGTTTCGAGGAAGATCTTCTTCACGTCGAAATTGATACCCCAATGCTCGTCGAGCATGTAGTCGAAACCAGCCTGTAGAGCCCAGCCGAAGTCATTCTTGACGTCGAGGTTCTTGAAGCCACCCTTGTCGGACTGATTGTAGAACATCGAGTAGTTGATACCCGCACCGACATACGGCTTGAACGCGCCGAAATCGGTAAAGTGATACTGCAGCGTCAGTGTCGGCGGCAGAAGCCAGGCCTTGCCCACATCCAGATCTGCAGCACCGGTCGTGTTGATCTTGGCATAGGTCGTGCCGAGGATCAGTTCTGCGGCAATATTGTCGGTGAAGAAGTAGCTGATATCCAGTTCCGGAATGACCGTATCACTATATTCCAGCCCGTAAGCGCTGCTCTGATCAACCGAACCGCTATCCCTGGTGATGACGCCAAGCGCGCGTACGCGCATCTGCCACGGGCTCGGAGAGGAAATCACTTCTTCTGCAACGGGCGCGACCTGGGCGGGCGCCATGTCCGCGGCTGCGGCCCCGAATGCGAAAAAGCCCGCGCTGATCCCCACCATCCAACGCGCATAGTTCCTGCTGCTGATTGTCATAAAACCTCTCCTTCCAGCCTGCCTAAATCTTCTGGAAAAGGTCTAAAACTCGTGCAGTTGCAGACACTTGATCGAGATCAAGTGTACTCATCCACTAATGAAGGAGGCGGCGATTGTTGCCTAAATGACGCAGTGGCGATGCGCCGCTGATTTCCTCTCGCTCCACGAGATGCCGCAAAGGAAAAGCCCCGTCTCCGGAACTGGAGACGGGGCTTCGGGATGATCGGAGCGGCCACGCGGCCTTTTTGCTGAATAATTCTATTTCAGGCCAGCTTGCGACCGCTCGCAACGATCATGCCCGCTGCACCTTCAAGCCAGCCTGCCTTCAGTTCCAGCGCCAGAAAACGGTCGCGCTGAAAAGGGCCTGGCATGACGAGATGCGCAGTCTTTTCGGCAAAAAAGCCGAATCTCTCATAATAGGGAGCATCGCCGACCAAGAGGATCGCTCCATGCCCGCGGTTATGCGCCTCTGCAATGGCGGCACGCATCAGAGCGCCACCGATGCCCTTGCCTTCCTGATCCTCGGATACCGCGAGCGGGCCGAGAAGCAGCGCTTCGATCGGATTGCCTTCCGGCGAAATGCCTGCCTCGATGTTCCACAGGCGAACAGTGCCGATCAGGTGGCCGTCGCCATCGCGAGCAACCAGCGCCAGACCTTCCGCCGGCAGGCGGTTGCGGCGGATCTTTTCAGACGACTTCTTGCGGCGGTCAGCACCCATGGCGCGATCGAGCAATGTCTCGCGCGCGACGACATCGGCCGGAGTTTCCATGTCGATCGTGTAGGCTTGGCTCGGCGCAAAAAATGCGCGGACAGAATCAAGAACAGTGGCCATCTTTGGGCCTCCCGCACTTAAAACCGTTTCAGACGGTATCGAGGTTTCGTTGTGGATTTGCGGCCCCCGGCTGGAGGTTCGGGAACCGCGAAACTATTGGGCGTAAGACGCCTTTAGATGACGTAAGCCTTGAGCGGCTCGAAGCCGTTGAAGGCGACGGCCGAATAGGTCGTCGTGTAGGCGCCGGTGCCTTCGATCAGAACATCGTCGCCGATCGAAAGGGAGATCGGCAGCGGATACATGTTCTTCTCGTACATCACGTCGGCCGAATCGCAGGTCGGGCCAGCCAGCACGCAGGGCTCCATCTCGTCGCCGTCACGCTCGGTGCGGATCGGGTAACGGATAGCCTCGTCCATGGTTTCGGCGAGACCACCGAACTTGCCGATGTCGAGGAAGACCCAGCGGTGGTTGTCATTGTCCGACTTGCGCGAGACGAGAACGACTTCCGCCTTGATGACACCAGCATTGCCGACCATGCCGCGACCCGGCTCGATGATCGTCTTCGGCAGGTTGTTGCCGAAATGCTTGCGCAGCGAGTTGGAGATCGCCTGGCCGTATTCCTCAGCCTTCGGGATGTCGCGCAGGTACTTGGTCGGAAAGCCGCCGCCCATGTTGACCATCTGCAGGACGATGCCCTGCTTGGCCAGCTGCGCGAAGACACGCTTGGCATCGGCCAGAGCCGAATCCCAGGCATCGACCTTGGTCATCTGCGAACCGACATGGAAGGACACGCCGTAGCTTTCGAGCCCGAGCTGGTGAGCGTAGACGAGAACATCGACGGCCATCTGTGGCACGCAGCCGAACTTGCGCGACAGCGGCCATTCGGCGCCTTCACCATCGGTCAGAACGCGGCAGAATACCTTCGCGCCCGGGGCAGCGCGGGAAATCTTTTCGACTTCCTCATGGCTGTCGACCGCGAAGAGACCGACGCCGAGCGCGAAAGCGCGGGCGATATCGCGTTCCTTCTTGATCGTGTTGCCGAAGGAGATGCGGTCGGCGGTTGCACCTGCATCGAGAGCCATCTGGATTTCGGCGACGGAAGCGCAATCGAAGCTCGAGCCGAGAGAGGCGAGCAGCTTGAGGATTGCCGGTTCCGGGTTTGCCTTGACCGCGTAATAGATCGAGCTATCCGGCAGGGCATGACGGAACGCATGGAAATTGTCGCGTACGACATCGAGGTCGACAACGAGGCACGGGCCTTCTGGACGTCGGGTCTTGATGAAGTCGAGGATGCGAGCAGTGGTCATGGGTCAGTCCCTTCGAAATCTCAAAGCTCCGGCTGCGAACCGGAGGACAAAGGACGGATAAGAATGCGCTCGGGGCCAGTAGTTGGAGACACTGGTACCGTGAGCACGCTTTACCGCGCGATATGTAGACCAACGCCCTGCCACGAGCTTTGATCCGGCTTTGTCTGCCTTGGATTGGAGGGTTGTCCCTACCGCACTTCCGGCAATGATGGTGTGCCTCTTCAGAATTGCAGGCTGATGGAAAGCCTGCAGAGACTAGAAAGGCCCGCACCGTCGTTGCTTCAGATGTCCTCGCATTTTCCGGTTGGCCGGAATAGCGACTGGAGGGGTTAGTTCCAGGTACCTTACCGATGACCTCACCTTAGAGATAAATCTCAATTCGAGGGTCGGCGGACACCCATGGGCACGTGCGACTTTGGGCAAAGCGGGAAATAAGAATATTCGCAGTCATAATCAAGAGATTTTTTACGCTCGACCATATTTTTACATTGGTCCATAAACATCGAACGAAGCAGCCGCTTTCGTTCAATATTCAGGAGACATCCCTTGGACACCCTCACCCGCATGCGCGCCTTCATCGATGTGGTCGAAGCCGAGGGTTTTTCCGCCGCCGCGCGCCGTACCGGCCGCTCCAAGGCGCTTCTTTCCAAATATGTCCGCGAGTTGGAGGATGACCTCGGCGCGCTGCTTTTGAACCGCACGACGCGTCAGTTTTCCCTCACCGAAGCCGGCCACACCTATTACCGCAGTGCCTCGGATATCCTGAAGGAGATCGACAACCTTGCCGACCTGGTGCGCGAAGGCAATGCGGATCTCAAGGGCCGCTTGCGCGTTTCCGTACCGCGCACTTTCATCGACGCCGATGTCGGCCAGTCGCTGATCGATTTTGCCAAGGCTCATCCCGATGTTCAGCTGGAAATCGTCGCGGACGACCGGTTCGTCGATCTGATCGAGGAAAATTTCGATCTGGCGATCCGCATCACCCGTCTGGAAGATTCCGGCATGATCGCAAAAAAGCTGAATGATTTCCGTGTACATGCCGTCGCGACCGCAGACATCGTCGCGCAATACGGTCCGCTGGAACATCCGCAGCAATTGAGCAATGTCCCCTTTATCATCGATACCAACACGCGCGGGCACAACAATATCCGTTTCGTCGAAAAGGACGGCTCGACTTTATCCGTCGGCGTGTCAGGCCCGATCGAGGTCAACAGCCCGCAGGCGACATTGCGGGCCGCTCGCGCGGGACTCGGCGTCGCGATCATCCCGGATTTCATCGCCAACGCCTATATCCAGTCCGGCGAGCTCGTCACGCTTTTCGATGACTACATCATCAAGGATCGCGGCATCTACGCCGTTTATCCGCATCGCCGCTATCTGCCGGCCAAGGTCAGAAGCTTCGTCGATTACCTCGCCAACTGGTTCCGCCAGGCGCGATGACGCAGTAGATGTCACAGTAATTGTGTAACATGTGAGTCGAAATTCCGTCCCATTTCAACGGCACAGCAGGCTGACGAGATGACACGGGACGAATATAGGGCGCCGGACCGAATGAAAAAAAGACTTGCGATCATCACCGCCCTTGCGGCCTGCGCGCTGCCTTATGCCGCCTCGGCCCACCCCCACATTTTTGTCGAATCGCGGCTGGAAGTAATCGGCGGGCCGGATGGCATGGTGCAGGAGCTGCGCAATGTCTGGCGTTTCGACGAGGTCTTCTCGTCCAGCGTGTTGCTGGATTTCGACAAGAACACCGATCTCAAACTGGACGAAAGCGAGCTGGCGGAACTCGGCGAGACGATGCGCACCTCGCTTGGCGACTACCACTACTTCACCACTTTGACGGTGAATGGCGCAACTGTAGGCGTGCAAAAACCGGACGTGATCCACGTCACCTTCAAGGATGGGCAGATCCTCGTCTTCTTCTCGGTCAAACCGGACAAGCCGATGCCGCTCAAGGGCAGGCTGACCTTCGGTATCTACGACCCGACCATGTATACCGCGATCGACTTTCCGACCGACAAGGACCTTGTGGCCGAAGGCCCCGCCTTCGCAAAATGCCAGCACAAAGTCATCCGTCCGGATCCCGACGAGGTCCTCTCCCAAAATAGCGCCTCGCTGACCGACGCATTCTTCAACGATCCGACCGGAACCGACATGTCGAAAATGTTTGCGACCCGTCTGGAGCTGACATGCTGAAATCTCCAAGGCTCGGTGTGGCGGCAGCCTTTGCCGCTGCGGCCTTTGCCAGCTTCTATCTCGCCAGCGCCGTTCACGCCCAGTCGCCCCTGGGCGTCGGATCGGCAGAACCTTCATTCTCTGTCGGCGGGCCGTTCGCACCCTATCTCAGCTGGATCAATTACTACCAGCAATCCTTTTATCGCGCCCTGACCGGCTCGCTGAAAGCGATGCGGGAAGACCCTTCCGCCTTGGCAGGCCTGATCGGCCTGTCCTTCGCCTATGGCGTCTTCCACGCCGCCGGCCCCGGTCACGGCAAGGCGGTCATTTCCTCCTACATGATCGCCAATGAAGTGGAACTGCGCCGCGGCGTTACCATCTCGTTTATCTCGGCGCTTCTCCAGGGGCTGGTCGCGATCCTCGTCGTCGGGGCCGCCTTCGTCGTCCTGCGCGGTTCGGGCATCACCATGACCAAGGCGACATGGGCGATGGAAGTCGCAAGTTTCGCCATGGTCGCCCTCTTCGGCGCCTGGCTGTTGGTGAAAAAGCTTCGCGCGCTGAAACTACGGGTCGTGCGTGTCCCGGACGCCGCTCCCGCAACCGGCACACTGTTCGATGGACCCGCCGCAAGCCGCAGCTCTACCGGCCTGAATTTCAAGGCAGTCGAAGTCGACGACCATGACTATGAAGGCGACGGCGACTATTGCGAGGCCTGCGGTGTCAGCCACATGCCCGATCCGAAAATGCTGGACGGCAAGGATTTCAGTCTCAAGGAAGCCTGGTCGGCGATCATCGCAGTCGGCCTGCGCCCCTGCTCCGGCGCCATTCTCGTCATGAGTTTTTCGCTGCTGAACGGCCTTTATCTCGGCGGCATCCTGTCGGTGCTGGCAATGTCGCTCGGCACGGCGATCACCGTTACGATCCTCGCCTCACTCGCGGTCGGCGCCAAGGATATAGCTCTCAAGGTTGCTGGACCCGGTTCAAAAACAGGCCGCCGCGTCGGCCATGCGATCGAGATCGGCGGCGCGCTTTTCGTTCTGCTGGTGGGTCTCTCGCTGCTAGGCGCGTCGCTACAGGCGTAACGTCAACGCCGACGCTGATACCGCGCCCTCAGCCAGAAAATCCAGAAGAAACCGAGCAGCAGGATCGCGCCGACGATAAAGGCAAGCGCCGGCGAATACTGGCCGATCCAGAGCACCAGAGACGGCAGGAAATAGATGACCACCACGGCGCCGATCATGATCAGCGCCGCGGCAATCATCTGCGATCTCGTCTCCGGCTTCATGCTCATACCCTCAAGCGCTGGCGATTTCGGCGCGGATATCCTCCAGCCGCCGCTTCTGGCTGCCATTGGCATCGAAATTCTCCGGCGCGAGCCAGGCTTCGAATGCCGCCTTGATGAGAGGCCACTCGCTGTCGATCATCGAGAACCATGCCGTATCGCGGTTGGCACCGCGGGAAATTACATGCTGGCGGAACACGCCTTCGAAGGTGAAGCCATAACGTATCGCCGTTCTTTTGCTCGGCTCATTTTCGTTATGGCACTTCCATTCGTAACGGCGGTAGCCGAGATCCTCGAAGACATGTTTTGCCATAAGGTAATGCAGTTCGGTCGCCATCGGCGAACGCTTCATCGCTTCGCCATGCGCCACCGAACCGACTTCAACGACACCATTTTTGGGATCGGGCCGCATGTAACTTGCCATCCCGACGATCTTGCCGGTCGCATTTTCCCGCGCCACAAGCGTGATGAAGTTGAGATTGGCTTGCGCACCCTCAATCCATGCGCCGAACTCGGCCGCCGTGGCATAATCCTCGTTGGGGAAATACCGGATAAGATCGTTGATCCCCTCGCCGCCCAGAGCTTCCCAGAGCGCCTGCAGATGCGTGTCGCGATCATAGGGTTCGAGCGTGACGAACCGGCCAGTCAAGGTAACGGGCTTGGGAGCTGCAACTTTATAGGTTTTCAGATCTTGCATCGGAATAGCCTTGTTTCGCTACCCGACGATTAAGTCAGGGATCTCCCAAAGGCAATGCCACACCTGCCACTGGGCGTGGAGCCGGAGGGCGAGTGCCTCGCCCCAATTTATCATCAATCAATATTTGGCTCGGCAGATATATTGTTGTTGGTCTAGGATGGATTTAAATTCGGCTGAGATTTTGGGGTGCAAAAGATGCCCGTAAACCTGCCGCAAAAGTCTCCGACAGACCCTCGCCTGCTGACATTGCTGGGCCATGTCGCCGAAAGCTCGGGACGCCTCTGTCTTTCCGAAGATGAATATGAATTTCTGGAGGCGGAAACGTTCTTTCAGGATGCGGCGCGCAACAAGCTCATAACCATCGATCATGGCGGAGAATGGTCGACGGGAGCGGTAGTCTCGATCACCCGCGAAGGCCGCCTTATGATCGGCTCACCCGAACCCGAAAGCATCTGGAAAAAGCTTGAAGGCCTTTTCCGCCGCCGCATCGGCGGGGCAGACGGCTGACCGGCAAGGGAGCCGGTCTGAGCCGGCCCCCGTTCCTGTCAATCTCGATTATCCGGAGATCAGATCTCCTTCGCGCCACTGCGCCGCTGTCCAGTTTCTGATCCGCATGCGACGAGCGACAAAGCCGCACAGCAAGGGGGTGATCACGAAGCTCGCTACGATCACCACGGGGATCAGATATTTCGCCTGATCGGCAAAGCTCGGCACCGAAAGAACGGTGATGACGCCGGCGCCGAAGAGCACGGCGTTGATCATCAGCGCGCACATCACTTTCAGCCAGATATCGGTCGGAATTTTCTCGGTTTCCATCATCGTCTTTCTCCTTTCAATGCCGACAAAAGCACCTGGAGCCAGAATTGTTCCGACAAAACACAACCGATACGCGTCTTCCGTGTCTTCTTTAAACTGCCGGAGACGCAACCTTGGCCGACGAAACCGTGGCGTCGATATGGTCGATCAAGGCGTCGGGCAGATTGAGACGGCCGGCAAGCATATCGAGATAACCGCGCTCCGCCCTCGTATCCGGATCGATCGTCAGCCTTGTTGCGGTATAGAGTTCGACCTTCTGCTCCTCGGTGCGTGCAGCAGCCACCAGATCGTCGATATCGACCGGATTGGCGAGTTCCTCGGCAATGAAGGCTTCGGCTTCCGCCCCGAGATCGACAGCATGGATCTTTTCCATGATGTTGGCGCGCTCGGCTTGGTCGATATGACCGTCAGCCTTGGCGGCAGCGATCATCGCCCGGACGAGCGTCAACGCGAAATCATTGGAAAGCTGTGGCGACTGGAGGCTGAAGGGGGAATCCGGCGGCGGCAGCGCAATCGGCTCGGCTGCACTCGGCTGCGGTTGCGGCGCGGTCTGCGGCGACTGCCCCGACTTGTAATTCTTATAGGCGAGATATCCCAGGCCCGCGACAGCCGCGATACCGCCGATCGTCACCGCATTGCCGGCAAGCTTGCGGCCTGTCTTGGTGCCGAGAATGGCGGCCGCGATACCCGCAGTCTTCAGAGGATTATTCTTGGCGATGTCCGTGACCTGCCCGGCCCATCCCGAGGCGGATCCGGATTTGCCGCTTCCCGAGCGCCCGGGAACCTGTGACCCGAGGAACTGGTCAAGAAGCTTTTTCGCGTCGAACATCGATATCTCCTATCGGTTGAATTTCGATTGGGAGATAGGAACGAAAACGCGGGAAAACAATTTTCCCGCGTCATCGATAACGAAATTGTCAGAACGCTCCGGGGAAAATCCCGGTGATCTCAACCCTTCAGTGCGAAGGCTTCCGATGCGAGCTTGGTGATGCCGGCCCAGTCGCCTGCAGCAACCAGTTCCTTCGGAGCAACCCAGGAGCCACCGACGCACACGACGTTCGGCAGCGACAGGTAATCCTTGGCATTCTTCAGCGAGATACCACCGGTCGGGCAGAAGAACGTACCTGCAAGCGGCGAGGACCAGGCCTTCAGCATGGCGGCACCACCAGCCTGCTCGGCCGGAAAGAACTTCATCACGTCATAACCGGCTTCGCGCAGCGTCATGACTTCGCTCGGCGTTGCCGTGCCCGGCAGAAGCGGAACGGCAGAATCCTTGGCGGCGGCAAGAACGCTCGGTGCGACGCCCGGCGAGACGATGAAGGTGGAGCCGGCCTTGACAGCGGCTTCGTAATCCTTCGAGTTCAAAATGGTGCCGGCACCGACATTGGCGCCTTCGACTTCGGCAGCAACCGCCTTGATGGCATCGAGTGCCGCCGGCGTGCGCAAGGTGATTTCGATGGCTCGCAGGCCGCCGGCAACAAGTGCCTTGGCTAGATCAACTGCCGACTTGGCGTCATCGACGATCAGCACCGGAACGACCGGCTGCAATTTGAGGATGGAAAGGACTTTCTCGGTTTTGCTAGCCATGCACGTTCTCCCTGAAACGATTGAAAATATGGCCCGGAAATAAACGTCGGCACGGTCATTGTCGAGAAAAAACCGGGCGGTGCGACAGAACGCATTTTCCAATCGTCATGTTTGCACTAGGTTGCTGCCGATGTTCCAAGACAGGTGTAGATGACATGGCGAAGGAAATCGAGCGGAAGTATCTGGTCAGAACCGACGGCTGGCGTTCCGGCGCCTCGTCATCCTCCAGCTTCCTGCAGGCTTACATTTCTTCCGGCAAGGATCGTTCCGTTCGTGTTCGCATCATGGACGGCGAAAGGGCGAAACTGACGATCAAGATCGGCCGCGACCTCTTCGCCCGCGACGAGTTCGAATATGACGTTCCGCTTGCCGATGCCAAGGAAATGGCAGAGCAAGCCCTCGGCGTCGTTCTGGAAAAGACCCGCTACTTCGTTCCTTATGAAGGCTATACTTGGGAGGTGGACGTCTATGCCGGTGCCTATGCCGGTCTGGTCGTGGCAGAGGTCGAGATTGCCAGCGAAAAGGACCGGCCGCCCCTCCCCGACTGGATAGGCAAGGAAATCACCGGTGACCGGCGTTATTCGAACGTCAACATGGCAGTTGAAGACCTGAGCGAGGAACTCGTGCATGGCTTACCGTTTACGGCCGTCTGAACCCTTCACCGCCGAATTCTGTTCCGTCGCCCGGCAGCAGCTTTCGAAAGCGATCAGCTATCTCGAAGATCAGCGCGACGGCCCGCACGAAGCCATTCACGACGTCCGCAAGCGCTTCAAGCGTGTTCGTTCCCTCTACCGGCTCATCCAGCCGGATGCTCCTGATTTCCGCAGGCAGGAGAATGCCAGGATCCGCGATATCGCCCGGCAACTCTCGTCCGTACGCGATGCGACCGCCCTTGTCGAAACCGTAACCTATCTGGCAGACTTCGCGGCCTCTCCCGAAGAAAAAACCGCGCTCGAAACGGCACGAACGACACTCACCGCCCGCAGGGATCGCATCGCCGCGGAAGAACATGACCTTCCCGCCAAGATCGCCTCAGCGATCGAGGGTTGCCGCGAAGCGATCGACGCGCTCGATGCCCTGAACCTTTCAGATACCCCGCGCAAGACGGCAAAGCACCTTGGAAAGGCCTGGAGGAAGCAGCTGGCGAAAGCCCATGCCGCGGTGCGCGAATGCGAGAAGCAGGGCGGCGCCGAAAGCTATCACGAGCTGCGCAAGAGCGGGCAGGCCTATTGGATGCACCTGTCGCTTCTGCGTGAGATCTGGCCCTCTGCGATGCAGGCGAAACAGAACGAATGCAAGACGCTGGTGGATCTTCTGGGCCACGAGCACGATCTCTCGGTCCTGACCGAATTGGCGGATAAGGAACCCAGCCTGTTCGGCAGTGGCGACAGGCTTGCACGCTTGCTCGCGGCAATCATCAATCGCCAGCAGACGCTGCGGCGCGATGCGATGGAAAAGGCTCAAGGCCTGCTGGCAGAGACACCGAAGGAAGAGGCCGCCCTGATCGCACTCCTTTGGGAGAGAGCGGCGGGAACCAGCTCCGGCAAGACCAACAGGAACGCGGCTGAGCCTCGAAAGGTGGAGGAAGAATCCGCGTTGCGTGGCGCGCGATAGCGCTGTATTTGAGCCCCATGACAGACAATCAGATCACATCTCGATCCCAGGCGACCGACGGAACAACCAATGGCTTCCTCGTTGCGGCGCTGTATCACTTCGCCCGATTCGAGCGTTTTGAGGATTTTCGTGAGCCGCTTCAGGCTTTCTGTGACGAGAACGGCATCAAGGGTACTTTGCTGATTGCCCGCGAAGGCATCAACGGCACCGTTGCCGGCACCGACGATGCGATCGCCCGCCTGCTCGCCCATCTGCGCGCCCAGCCGGAATTCGCCAATCTGGAGCACAAGGAAAGCCGCGCATCGAAGATGCCTTTCCTGCGCATGAAGGTTCGGCCGAAGAAAGAGATCGTCACCATGGGCGTCGAGGATATCGACCCCAACAAGATCGTCGGCACCTATGTCGATCCGAAGGACTGGAACGCGCTGATTTCCGATCCCGAGACGATCCTGATCGACACGCGCAACGACTACGAGACGGCTATCGGCATCTTCAAGGGCGCGGTCGACCCGAATACCAAGACCTTCCGCGAGTTTCCGGACTGGGTGCGCAACAATACCGGCCTGCACAACAAGCCGAAGATCGCCATGTATTGCACCGGCGGCATCCGCTGCGAAAAGGCGACGGCCTTCATGAAGGAAGAAGGCTTCGAGGAGGTCTATCACTTGAAGGGCGGCATCCTCAAATATCTCGAGGAAGTGCCGGAAGAGGAAAGCCTGTGGGAAGGCGCCTGCTTCGTCTTCGATGAACGCGTCTCGGTCGAGCATGGCCTGAAAGAGGGCAATCACAAGCTTTGCCACGCCTGCCGCAACCCGATCACCGCAGAAGAGATCACCTCTCCTAAATACGAGGAAGGCGTCTCCTGCTCCAACTGCTACGACACGCGCAGCGAAGCCGACCGCCTGCGCTACCGCCAGCGGCAGCACCAGATCGCCCTCGCCAAGAAGCGTGGCGTCAAGCATATCGGCAGCTGAGAGACCGGTCGGTGAAAAACGTGTTGTTCGTCTGCAGCCAGAACAAGCTGCGCAGCCCGACAGCAGAACACGTCTTCGCCGACTGGCCAGGTGTCGAGACATCTTCGGCGGGAACCAATAACGACGCCGAAAACCCGCTTTCCCGCGAACTCGTCGAATGGGCCGACATCATTTTCGTGATGGAGCGCGCCCACCGCGCCAAGCTTCAATCGCGATACCGGGCCGCGCTGAACGGCACACGCATCGTCTGCCTCGACATTCCCGATGACTATCAGTTCATGGATCCAAGGCTCGTGGAGCTTCTCAAAGCCAAGGTTCCGCGGCATCTATGAATGGCGAGGAATAACCTCACCTCAGCGAAAATATCGCCCTGCGCTCATCGCGCCGGAAAACGCTGTCAATATCGTCAGCCGACATCGGTTGACCGAACAGGTAGCCCTGCAACTGGTCACAGCCGGTCAGCCGCAATTGCAGCACCTGGGCATCCGTCTCAACACCTTCGGCGGTGACTGGGATATCCAGCGAGCGCGCAAGCGCTACCGTCGCATGCAGAAGGTCGACCGCGCTCCGTTCCTGATCGAGCGCATGGATCAGCGATTTGTCGATCTTCATGCGGTCGAAACCAAACTGGCGAAGATAACCGACGCTCGAGAAGCCGGCGCCGAAATCGTCGAGTGCGATATGAACGCCCAGTCGCCGCAGCCCGGCCATCGAGGTTTTCGCCCGGTCGGCATTCTGGATGAAATAGCCTTCGGTCATTTCCAACGTGATGTCTGCGGGACTGGCTTTGGTCTGGCGAAGTACGTAGGCAACGTTCTGCGGAAACGCAGGGTCGCGGAATTGCCCCGGAGAGATGTTGACCGACAGCTTGAAGCCTGGCCAGCGTTTCACCGTCTCGCAGGCACGATGCAACACAAAGAGACCGAGCTGATCGATCAGGCCAGAGGTTTCGGCAATCGGAATGAAGACATCCGGGGAGACCGCGCCATAGCCCCTACGGTTCCAGCGGGCCAGCGCCTCCACCCCTACGATCCTGCCATCCTGAGCCGAGACCACCGGCTGATAGACAACGGTCAGCTCCTGCCGTTCGATGGCGATCCTGAGGTCAATTTCGAGCCTGTGGCGCTCCTCCCGCTCGGCATCCATGTCCGGCGTGTAATACTCAAAGCGGCTGCGCCCGCTGTCCTTGGCCCGATACATCGCCATGTCCGCGCGCCGGACCAGTTCTCCACCATTAACGCTGCCGCGCTCGGATATCGCGATGCCGATGCTCGTCCCGATCACGGCCACCCGCTCACCGATGGTAAAGGGCTCCTCGAAAAAGCCGAGAATGCGCTCGCATAGCATCGCCGTTTCGCGGCCCGGATCGTCCGAGAGAACTGCAATGGCAAACTCGTCTCCGCCGACCCGGGCAAGCACTGCCCCGTCGCCCACGAGGATCCTCAACCCTGCCGCGACGCTGCGGATCAGCGTGTCGCCGGTACCATGCCCATAGGCATCGTTGACTTCCTTGAACCCGTCGAGATCGAGATAAAGCATAGTCACGCTCTGCCTGCTGCGCGCGCCTTCCTCCACCATGTCATCGAGAGCCATGAAGAACCCCGTACGGTTGAGCAGACCGCTCAGCCTGTCGGTCATCGCAAGACGGCGCGCCGAGGCCTCATCGGCTTTCAGTCGATTGAGAGTATTCGTTCCGGCAACCAGCAGAAGCAGGAAGAAAAGCCCGACCATGGCCACTGCGCTGTAAACCAGTGAGCGGACCTGAAGATAGCTGATGTCCCCCGGCTTGCGCGGCGTCCAGCCAAGCTTTGCCAGAAGCCGACCATGCACGTTGCGAATCTCGACTGCATTGGGCAGCGCCTCATCTGCACCGACGAAATGCAACCCACCGATGACATAGGTCTCCCCGAGAGCCGCAACCTTCTCGTCATTCAGATGGCGTGCGAAAACCAGATAGCGCCGGTTTTCCGGAGACACGTCGATAGCACCCGACTTCTCGCGGATAAGAGCTACACCGATCGCCGAAACACCCTTGGTGGTAGCGATAAATCCAATCGCCTCCGGCACGCTCTCCGGGCCGGCCGACTGCGCCTTGTCGAAAAGTGTCCAGAGCGATGAATCGAAATAGTCGCCGGGCGCCCAATCGACCGGATGACCGTCCTGATAGGCCATCAGAACATTGCGATGGGTGTCCAGCAGCATCGCAACGTCGAAAAGATCGCTGTTGACGGTCATATCGCCGAAATTGCTGATGATCCAGTCCTGCCCGTCCGGCGCATAAACGAAATTCGCCGCATCGTCCCAGGCGGCATAGTCGTTCAGCGTCGCATGAAGCTGATCCTGAAAGGTCCGAACGGCACCGCTGGTGGTCGCACGCGACCGCTGCTCATCGAGATTGTTGGTGTGGTCGGTGATCCGGTTGACAGCTGTGAGAATGAAAACGGTGACTAGAAAAACGACAAGGGCGAAGGCGCCGAGCATCGAAGTCACGGCGGACTTGCGCCCAACGTTCACGGGGCGTCGGAAACGGAATGATAACAGCCCCATAGAACCCCTCTCTAAACCAGAAGTTTATCGCGAGTATTCCTTCAGATATAGTTAAGATTGAAGTGGAAGATACCACTTCAAAAAGAAGCCCCTTACGCGTTCTCTCGCGTAAGGGGCTGTAACAGATCAATATTTTGCTTCGCAGCAGATTACCAGGACGGGATCAGCGCACCCTTGTATTCATCGTTGATGAACTTGCGGATGCTTTCGTCGTGATAGGCTTCGACCAGCGTCTTAGCCCAGGGAGCGTCCTTGTCGGCGGAGCGTACTACGATGATGTTGGCGTAGGGCGACTTTTCGCCTTCGATGGCGATCGCGTCCTTTTTCGGGTTCAGGCCGGCTTCCATGGCGTAGTTCGTGTTGATGACGGCAGCATCGACGTCATCAAGCGAACGCGGCAGCTGGGCAGCGTCGAGCTCGGAGAATTCGATCTTCTTCGGGTTCTCGATAATATCCGAAGGCGTAACCTTGATGCCGGCATCCGGCTTGAACTTGATCAGGCCCTTCGAAGCCAGAACCAGCAGCGCACGGCCGCCATTGGTCGGGTCGTTCGGGATGGCGACGGTGTCGCCGTCCTTCAGTTCGTCGAGGCTCTTCACCTTCTTGGAATAGACGCCCATCGGAGTGGTGATCGTCTTGCCGATGGCAACGAGATCGAACTTGCGGTCGGCGATCTGGTTGTCGAGATAGGGCTGGTGCTGGAACGAGTTGGCCTGGATGTCGCCGTCGTTCAGCGCCTGGTTCGGCACGACATAATCGGAGAACTCGATGATATCGATGTTGAGGCCCTTGGTCTTGGCGACGGCGGCAACCTTTTCCATGATATTGGCGTGTTCACCCGGCGTGACGCCGACCTTGATGTCTTCGGCAAGTGCCGAGCTTGCAGCAGCAAGCGCAAATGCGGCGGCGAGTACGAGCTTCTTCATTGGATGTTTCCTCACGATTTTATTGGGTTTATGGCGTTCCCGGCCTCGTATCTTGGGAGGTGGCCGGAAACGCAATTCGTTGGTGCTTACCAGGTCGGCGTGATCGCGCCCTTGAACTTCTCTTCGATGAAGGCCGACACTTCCGCGCTGTGATAGCTCTCGACGAAGGTCTTCACCCAGTCGGCATCCTTGTCCTTGGCGCGAACGACGATGACGCCGACATAAGGAGCCTTGGTGCTTTCCTGGAAAATCCCGTCGGTCTTCGGGTTGAGGCCGGCGGCAAGCGCGTAATTGGTGGTGATGGCGGCGAGATCGACGTCATCGAGCGAGCGCGGCAGCTGGGCGGCATCCAGTTCGACGATGTTGAGCTTCTTCGGGTTCTCGCTAATGTCGGCAACCGAGGCCTTCACGCCGATACCGTCCTTGAGCGTGATCAGCTTCTGGTCGGCCAGCAGCAGAAGCGCGCGCGCACCGTTGCTCGGGTCGTTCGGGATGGCAACCGATGCGCCGTCCTTCAGTTCGGACAGAGCCTTGATCTTCTTCGAGTAACCGGCCATCGGGAAGTTGACCGACTTCGCCACGCTCACGAGATCGAGCTTCCGCTCCTTCACCTGGTTGTCCAGATAAGGCTGGTGCTGGAACGAGTTGATGTCGATATCGCCATCCGACAGCGCCTGGTTCGGCACGACATAATCGGAGAACTCAACGACATCGAGTTCAAGTCCCTTCTTGGCGGCGACTTCCTTCACCTTCTCGACGATCTGCGCATGCGGACCGGGCGTCACGCCGACCTTCTTGGTTTCGGCAAGCGCCGCACCGGTGGAGAAGAGAGCGGCAAGAGTGGCCGCAACAATCAATTTCTTCATTATCTTGTCCTCTGAAACACTCAGTTCTTGCGGTTACGTTTATCGAAACGACGAGCCAGCGCATCGCCGGCGCTCTGGACGAGCTGGACGAGTACGATCAGCACGACGACAACAGCGAGCATCATTTCCGGCATGAAGCGCTGGTAGCCGTAGCGAATGCCAAGGTCACCGAGACCGCCGCCACCAACGGCACCGACCATTGCCGAATAACCGATCAGGCTGACCAGGGTCATGGTGAGTGCCGCCATCAGCGAAGGTCGGGCTTCCGCCAGAAGCACCTTGAAGACGATCTGCGTCGGTGTCGCGCCCATGGCACGCGCAGCCTCGATCAGCCCCTTGTCGATCTCGCGGATTGCAGCTTCGACGAGGCGCGCGAAGAAGGGAATGGTCGCGATCGTCAGCGGCACGATCGCCGCATAGGTACCGATCGACGTACCTGTAATCAGCCGCGTGAACGGAATGATCGCCACGACGAGAATGATGAAGGGAGTGGAGCGCGCCGCGTTGATGATCAGGCCGACAATGCGGTTGATCGCCGGAGCCGGGAACAACTCACCCCGGCCGCTGGTGGCAAGGAAGATGCCGATCGGCAGTCCGATCAGCGAACCGATCACGCCGGCCGCGGCAACCATCTGCAGGGTCTGGCCAAGCGCCTTGAGCAACAGGTTGAGAAGCATATCAGGAGACATAGCCGAGCACCTCCGTGGAAAGGCCGGTTTCGGCATAGAAGCGATTGGCCCGCTCGATAACCGCAGGATCAGCGGAATAGGAGACGACCAGTGAGCCGAACGGCTTGCCGCCGATTTCCTCGATCCCGCCGGCAAGAATATTGACGTCCGAACCAAGCTCGGCAACGAGCCGGCCAGTCAGTGGCTGGAAAGCGGTCTCTCCGAAGAAGACAAGTCGCACCAGCGCCCGGTCTCCGGCCGAAGGGGAATGCTTGATGCCTGTCCGCAGCCATTCAGGCAGCGCCAGGGATGATGCAAGCAGCGTCCGTGTCGTATCATGTTTCGGGCTGGCATAGACATCGAAGACCCGGCCCGATTCGACGATCAGGCCCTTGTCGATCACCGCAACATCAGTCGCGATCGTCTTCACCACTTCCATCTCGTGGGTGATGAGAAGCACGGTCAGGCCAAGCTCGGCATTGATGCGCTTCAGAAGCTCGAGGATCGACTGGGTCGTTTCCGGGTCGAGTGCCGAAGTGGCTTCGTCAGAAAGCAGAAGCTTCGGATCGGTCGCCAGCGCGCGGGCGATGCCTACACGCTGCTTCTGGCCGCCCGAGAGTTCGGAAGGATAGCTGCGGGCCTTGTCGCCCAGACCGACCAGATCGAGCAGCGGCCCGACCTTGGCCTTGATCGTCCTGGCATCGACGCCAGCAATTTCCAGCGGCAGCGCGACATTGTCATAGGCCGTGCGCGACGACAGAAGATTGAAGTGCTGGAAGATCATGCCGATCTGGCGACGCAGATCCCGCAGGCCTGATTCCGGCAGACCGCCGACTTCCGTACCATCAACGATGACCTTGCCGGATGATGGCTTCTCAAGCCCGTTGACCAGACGAATAAGCGTCGACTTGCCGGCGCCCGAGCGGCCGATAATGCCGGTGATCGCGCCGTGTGCAACGGTGAAATCGATCCCGTCAAGGGCCGTGAAAGCGGGCTGGCCGCCCGTACCGCCGAAGCGCTTCGTAACGCCCTCGAAGGAAACCATGGGAGTGCCGGAAGACGCCCCCTGGTTTATTCCCTCCGCTCGGACGGACGGCGCGACAGTTGTCGCGGCATGTTGGATGGTCATTTGAAACTCACGAGTTAAGTCAGGTCATTCTTGGCGGCGAGAATACCGCTCGATCACGCGCCCAGACGGCACATTCGATGACAGGTGACTTTCCGGAGCATTTCGATCGGCTTTCTCTTGGAAAAGGCCTAGCAGCCTTGTTGGTGGCAGATCAATGCCCCGGCCCTACCCTAATTCCTAGGGATGGAATTTCAATTATTGGCGAGCGAGCGAAAAACTCTTCCTAAGCCCCTATTACGTCTGGCTTTTATCAAGCCATCCGATGATTTCCGCCGGGAAATTGCGACGCCAGTTCGCGATACCATTTTCCGCTCTTTTTGATCATCCGTTCCTGGGTCTCGTAATCGACGTAAACGAGGCCGAAGCGCATGCGGTAACCTTCAGCCCATTCGAAATTGTCCATCAGGCTCCAGGCGAAATAACCCTTCACCGGATAACCGTCCGAAACGAGATCCGCCACGACCGAGAGATGTTCGACATAATAATCCAGTCGCGGCTGGTCATCGATCTCGCCATTCTGCGGTCCCATATTGTAGGCGGCACCGTTTTCGGTCACGTAGCAATCGGGCAGCTCGTAACGACGATAAAGATCCTCCACCAGCGACTTCATCGCCGGCGCGTAGATTTCCCAACCGATATCCGTCACCTTTTGGCTGACGAAGGGCGCTCCCTGCGTGGCGGGGTAGATCGCCTCCTCCGCGGAGTCGTTGGTCACGCGCATCGGTGTGTAATAGTTGAGCCCCCACCAGTCGAGTTTCTGGCTGATGATCGAAAGATCGCCATCCTCGATTTTCGGCATCTGGCTGCCGAGCGCCTCGATGAGGGATGCGGGATATTCCCCCTTGAACACCGGGCCGAAAAAGGCCCCGTTATGGAAATCAAAGGCCCGCTCGGCCGCAGCCTTGTCCTCGGGGGTCTCGGAACCGGGAATGACGGAATGGGCGTTCAGCACCAGCCCGACCGGCACATTCGGCGTCACGTGCCGAATGGCTTCGACAGCAAGACCGTGAGCAAGGTTGGTCGTGTGCATGGCGGCCAGTGCCGCCTCCATGTTTCGCTCGCCCGGCGCATGCACGCCATAAAGATGCGATAGCCAGACGGAGCACCACGGCTCGTTGAACGTCGCGACAGCGTCCAGCCGGTCACCAAGCCGGGCCATGACGACCTTTGCGTAACGCTGGAAAGCGTAAGCGGTGGACCGTGCCGTCCAGCCCCCATCTCCCATCAGGGAAAGCGGCAGATCCCAGTGATAGAGCGTTGCATAGGTCTTGATACCCCGCGCCTTGCAGCCATCGACCAGCCGATCATAAAAATCCAGACCCTTTTCGTTGATGCGGCCGGTACCTTCCGGAATGATGCGCGGCCAGGCAATCGAAAACCGATAGGCCTCGACACCCATTTCCTTGATCAGATCGAGATCCTCTTCCAGGCGATTGTAGTGGTTACAGGCGACATCGCCGTTGTCACGGTTGAACACCCGCCCCGGCATGTTGGAGAATGCATCCCAGATCGATGGTTTGCGCCCGTCGACCTTGGTCGCACCTTCGATCTGGAAGGCGGCAGTCGCCACTCCGAAGAGAAAGTCACCGGGGAAGCGCGCCGCAAAAATCTTCGGATCGGTCATGAGCAGGCTGTCCTCTTTATGATGGCGCGTCGGATGACGAAAATCAGAACTCCCGTCCCGATATCGCCGACCTCAATAACAGATATTGCGGCGCTTTGCAGGGGCAACGATGCCGCGCAAGGAGACCCGCACGGACAGCTGCAGGTAGCTCACCTCCGCCTCCAAAGACTCGCAGATGCTTATCAACACACACGCAAAAATAGATATTTAGCCGTCAAAATGGGTGGAAAATTCCAAAATACAATCAATAATACATGCAATTTTAGCGATTAATATTCATACATAGAAAAACATTCTCAATTCAGGCGAAAATCGGGCAAAGTTTAGCCTTTCGATCCTTGAACCTCCAATCCTGCGACGATAGAGCGCGGGTGTCATAGTGACGCTCTCCCGTCTCGGAGGCCTCACATGAATTTCAATGGCTGTCCCCCTCAGCCACGAAGGAGTGAACAATGAGAGATATTCCGGGCCTGCCGTCCCGTCGAGGTTTCCTGAAAGCCTCGGCGGCGACTGCCGCTATTGCCGGTATCGCCGTTCCGGCCAAGGCCGAACAGAAACCAGAACCCGTCGCCCTCACAGAATACCAACCGGACTGTCTCAAGCCCAGTGAGTGGGTTTTCGTCATGGCAGCGGTAGCAAGACTTATCCCGTCGGACGGCGATGGCCCCGGCGCGATCGAAACACGCGTTCCCGTCTTCATCGACAAGCAGCTCGCCGGCGATTACGGCAAGGCTTCCGATTGGTACATGGTCGGCCCTTACGAGCCGGCGGCAAGCCCGCTGCGTGGCTGGCAGACGCCACTTGCCCCGCTGGAAATCTACCAGCAGGCAATCCCGCTCTTCGACGAGTGGTGCAAGACCACCCACGGCAAGATTTTTGCCGAACTGGATGCGGAAACCCAGGACAAGGCTCTCACCTCGCTCCAGAAGGACGAGATGAAGATCAAGCCGGAACTGCGCGAATTTTTCGGCATCCTGCTTGCCAACACCAAGGAAGGTTATTTCTCCGACCCGATGTACGGCGGCAACCATGGCATGGCGGCGTGGAAATATATCGGCTTCCCGGGTGCCCGCGGCTCCTACAAGGAATGGGTCGGCAAGCATAACGTGAAATATCCGCTCGGCCCCGTCTCCATTTCCGGCGAAAGGGGTTAAGCACCATGGCACGGACAGAAAAGAAAAAAGACGTCGTTCTCGTCGGCTTCGGCTGGACAGGCGCGATCATGGGCATCGAGCTTGCCAATGAAGGCCTCGAGGTTCTGGCGCTGGAACGCGGCCACGATCAGGCGACCGTTCCGGACTTCCAGTATCCGAACATGATCGACGAGCTGAAATACGGCATCCGTTACGGCATGATGGAAAAGCCTGCCAACACCACGGTCACCATCCGCCGTTCGCTGGATGAGGAGGCTCTGCCTTACCGCAGCCTCGGCACTTTCCTGCTCGGCACCGGCGTCGGTGGTGCAGGCACCCACTGGAACGGCCTCAACTGGCGTCCGATGCAGTCGGAATATCGCCTCAAGTCCTATGTGACCGAAAAATTCGGCGCAGACGTCATGACGGAAGACATGACGATCCAGGACTATCCAATGACCTATGAGGAACTGGAGCCGCATTTCGACCGCTTCGAGAAGGTCGCCGGCATTTCCGGCACGGCCGGCAATATCAACGGCAAGATCGTCGAGGGCGGCAACCCGTTCGAGGCACCGCGCTCCGACGAATACCCGATGCCGGCCATGCCTTCGACCTGGGATGGCGTCAAATTCCGCGACGCTGCCAAGGCTGCCGGTTACCATCCGTTCCCGTCGCCGGGCGGCATTGCCTCCAAGGACTACAAGAACGAATACAACATGCAGATGGGCCCGTGCAACCACTGTGGTTTCTGCGAGCGCTACGGCTGCTACAACTATTCGAAGTCTTCGCCGCAGACGGCGATCATCGACGCCCTGAAGCGCAAGAAGAATTTCGAATACCGCGTCAATTCGGAAGTACTGCGCGTCGAAAAGGCCGCCGACGGCAAGACCGTCACCGGCGTCACCTATTTCGACCACAAGACCGGTGAGGAAGTCTTCCAGCCGGCCGATCTGGTCATCCTGACGGCGTTCGCGCTCAACAACGTCCACCTGATGCTCGTTTCGGGTATCGGCCAGCCTTACGACCCCAACACCAATGAAGGTGTCGTCGGCCGTAACTACGCCTACCAGATCACCGGCGGTTACACGCTGTTCTTCAAGGACGAAAACTTCAACCCCTTCATCGGCACCGGCGCCAACGGCTTCTGCATCGACGATTTCGGTATCGACAATATCGACTTCGCCAAGGAAGGTTTTGTCGGCGGCGCCTACTGGCGTGCCGGCCAAACCAATGGTCAGCCGGGCCACACGATGCCGCTGCCGGCGGGCACTCCGAGCTGGGGCGCAGGCTGGAAGAAGGGCATCGGCGAGTGGTACGGCCATGCGATGAACATCGGTGCCCACGGCTCCGTCATGTCCTATCGCGGCCACTATCTCGATCTCGACCCGACCTACAAGGACCGCCACGGCCGTCCGATGCTGCGCATGACCTACAACTGGCATCCGAACGAAATCCGCCAGACGCAGTTCATGAAGCAGAAGATGGAACCGGTCGCCAAGTCGATGAACCCGACGACGCTGCAGGAGGGTTTCAAGAAGGAAGGCGCCATGTTCGACGTCCGTCCTTACCAGACCACCCACAACACCGGCGGCACGGTGACCGGCGACGATCCGAAGACCTCGGTTCTGAACCGTTACCTGCAGTCCTGGGATTGTCATAACCTGTTCGTCATGGGTGCCAACACCTTCCCGCAGAACACGCAGTACAACCCGACCGGCATGGTCGGTGGTCTGGCCTATTGGGCCGTCAACGCCATCCGTAAAGATTACCTGCCCAATCCGCGTCCGCTGGTGTGAGGAGAGAACCCATGAAGAAACTCATTCGCGTTCTCGGCACCCTCGTCGTTCTGGGCATCATTGCTCTTCTCGCCTTCATTTTCGTACCGGTGCAGCGTACTGGCCCGGTCACCCAGCTTGCTGCCGACTTCAAGCCGGCGGAAGGTCAGGGGGAATATGTCATGCGTGCAGGCGACTGCATGGCCTGTCACACCAACGAAGGCGGCAAGCCTTTTGCGGGCGGTCGTGCCATCCAGAGCCCGATGGGCACGATCTGGACCACCAACATCACCCCGGACAAGGAAACCGGCATCGGCAACTGGTCGCTCGCGGATTTCCGCGCGGCCCTTTACGATGGCGTGACCCCGAACGGTACGCATCTCTACCCGGCCATGCCGTATGAGAACTACCGCAAGATGTCGGAAGAGGACATTGTCGCCCTCTACGACTACTTCATGCATCAGGTCGAACCGGTCTCCAACAAGGTCGAGGAAACCAGGCTCGCCTTCCCGTTCAACATGCGTTTCGGCCTGCGCGCCTGGAACTGGCTCGCTGCCAGTTATCCGGCCGGTTTCAAGCCGGTTCAGGGCGCGGACGAGCAGTTCAACCGCGGAAAATATCTCGTGGAAGGTGCTGGCCACTGCGCCGCCTGCCACAGCCCGCGCAACCTGTTCATGGCGCAGGATGGTATCGACGACACGTCGAAGGCCTTCCTCTCCGGTGGCGAGATCGACGGTTACACCGCGCCTGACCTTCGTGGTCCCGATAGCGGCCCGCAGAAATGGACCACCGAGCAGACCGCTGCCTATCTGGCGACTGCCCGCAACGCTCATTCCTCGGCAACCGGCGAAATGATGCTGGTCGTGCGTGACTCGCTGCAGTATCTCACGCATGAGGACAACATGGCGATCGCCGCCTACCTCAAGAAGATCGGCACGGCTCCAGCAAATGCGTCGGCCGCGGCCGCAAAGCCCGAGATCACCGAGACGGAAAAGCTACTGACGGACGCCAAGCCCGATATGCCGCTCGGCCCCCGCCTCTATCTCGACAACTGCGCGGCCTGCCACATCGTCAACGGCAAGGGTGCCGGCGAGACCTTCCCGGAACTGGACGGCAACTCGCTCGTCACCGCCAAGTCGCCGAAAGGCCTGATCAGCGTCATCCTCCACGGCGCAGAACTGCCCTCGACGGCTGACCGCCCGATGAAGCTGCGCATGCAGGGTTACGATAACCGCCTGTCGGACGAAGAGGTCGCAACGCTTGCCACCTTCCTGCGTGAAGGCTGGCACAACAAGGCACCGAGCGTCTCGGCTGCTGAGGTAAAGGCCGTCCGCAATCTCGCAGCGCATTAACAAACACTCGGCTCCGCCATCGATCGATGGCGGAGCCTTTTCATTTCTTCCGCACCATCTGGAGTTTAAACTCCACGAGAAGCGAAACCTTGGAATGAAAACTGCACGCGGAGTCGCAGGATCACCGCCGTTTCTGCACAAAAATTCGCGACACGACGAAAAATAAAGCCGCGGCGTCACCCAAATAGGTGATTTATTCATTCTCGATAGCGCCAAATATCCTCACAATTCGAGGAATTGAGTGGCGTGATACTTCGATTACCGAAAAATCTTGTCCAGCCCGGCCTGTTTATAGAATCGGTCGAATGCCCGAGCAGTGAATTCTCCCGGCGAAGGTTCATGCTAGACTCCGAAGAGGATGTGCGGGCTATCCTCCACTCTTCCGCCACCGACATCCTCGTCAGCCGCCAGAAAAGCCGCATCGACGCCACAGCCCTCTTGGAACGTGCGCCGCCGCGTTACGCGAAACTCGCCTCTCTCGACAAGTCACCGGCAACGGAGACCGACAAGGCGCTCGACGATGCCATCACGACCATGCGCCAGGGCGTGACGGGCATGGTGTCCGCCAGGGTCGATATGGAGCAGATCACCCAATCTGCGGCCTCGGCGCGCCGGGCAGTCGAAGCGGCTCCCGATCTGTTCATGCAGGTCACCCGTTTGAAGACTAAGGACAAGGGCACCTATCTCCACTCGGTTTCCGTTGCCGGCCTGATGGCGCAGATGGCGGTATTGCTGGAATTCGACGAAGCCCTGGTCGATGAGATCGGCCGCGCCGGTATTTTGCATGATCTCGGCAAGCTGCTTATCCCCAATGCCATTCTCAACAAGCCGGGCGAACTGAACGCCGCCGAAAAACGGGTGATCCGCAACCATCCCGAGATCGGCTACCGCCACATGAAGAAGCTCGGTGGCGTTTCGGATCTCATCCTCGATGTCTGCCGCCTGCATCACGAAGCACTTGACGGCAGCGGTTATCCGCTTGGCCTGCAGGCCGAACAGATCGGCACCGCCGTCCGTATCAGTACCGTCTGCGATGTCTTCGACGCGCTGACCACCGTGCGTCCCTACAAGAAGGCGTGGTCGACGACCGAGGCGCTGACCTGGATGTACGACAAGCCCAATCTCTTCGACCGCAAGCTCGTCCTTCGGCTGGGATCGATGTTTCGTTGAAAATTCAGACAGATCACGACGATTTTAAGCGAGTTGTGTTGCGCTGCAATATTTGGCGAAGGATGAAGCGTTCCATTCGAATCAAATGGAAACACCCATGTTGCAAAACCTCGACCGCTCCCAGCCGTATTTCCTGAGCCTGCTCCGTGCCATTTCGGCATTGGTCCTGTTCAGCTACGGCACCCAGAAGATCCTGCATTTCCCGGCTGCCCAGAGCGTGCCGCCGATAGGTTCGATGTCCTGGATCGCCGGCATGCTGGAACTGGTGCTCGGCTTATGCGTACTCATCGGCTTCAAGACGCGTTATGCAGCCTTCGTCCTTTCCGGCCTGATGGCCTTCGCCTATTTCATCGGCCATTTTCCGCGCGGCATCTATCCGGCGCAAAACGGCGGCGTAGCGGCCATCCTGTTCTGCTTCATCTTCCTCTATATCTTCGCCGCCGGTCCCGGCCCGGTCAGCGTCGATGCCAAGATGAAGAGCAAGTAAGAACGTCGAAAAGGCTGAGGCACCCCCTCAGCCTTTTGTTCGCGCAGGCAATTCCAGCCTGCGCGTGATGCCAATCGCATCCAGAAACACTTCGTCATGGCTGATGACCAGAAGCGCCCCGTCATAAGCCGAAAGTCCGCGCTCCACCGTGGCGATCGAATCGAGATCCAGGTGGTTGGTCGGCTCATCCAGAATGAGCAATGGCGGCGGATTTCTCCCGCCGAGCACACAAGCCAGCCCCGCCCTCAGCATCTGCCCGCCGGAAAGCGTTGACACCGGCTGCAAGGCGGCATCGGCGCGGAACATGAAGCGCGCCAAGGCTGCCCGACACGTATTCTCATCGGCAGCCGGGTTGAGACGACGGAAATTGTCCCGGATCGTCGTTCCCGCCTCGAGCAGGCTTACGGTCTGATCAAGCAATGCATAATCCGTGAAGATGGACACGGTGCCCTCCGATGGCACGATCGCACCCGTTACTGCCCGGATCAGCGTCGTCTTGCCTGAACCGTTGGAACCTACGATTGCGACCCGCTCCGGCCCCACCAGATCGAAAGAGATGTCCGACAGAACGGGCGTCCCCTCACCATAACCGACGCTCACATGATCGAGCCGCAATACGACCTTGGCCGCGGGAAGCCCGGCCGAAGCGATATGCGCCGAAAACGGCTGTAGGATTTCGATCCTCTGCCGCGCTTCCGTTATCGCTTCCGATGCCTGCTGCTTGCGCCGCGCCGCCAGCCGGGCATTCTCGCCGCTGGTGACCTCGCTTTGCATCTTCAATCCGCCAGCCACAATGCGCGGCATGTCACCCCGATCAGCCTTGCGCTTGCCGACACGATCCCCGCGCGCCTTGCGTTCCGCCTGAACCTGAGCAGTGCGGGCGATCTCGTCGAATGCCTTTTCCGCGCCTGCCAGATCACGTTCGGCAGCCGCCAGTTCCAGCGCCCTGCGCTCCTGAAACCGGCTCCAGTTGCCGCCGTAACGCCTGGCCCCAAGCGTCGTCAGTTCGATGATCGCATCCATGCCGTCGAGAAGCTCACGGTCATGGCTGACCACGATCGCCCCGGCCCTCCAGCGCGACAGAAGATCGATAACGGCATTACGCCCGTCCCTGTCGAGATTGTTGGTCGGCTCGTCCAGCAGCAGAAAATCCGGCTTGTGAAAAATGAGCGCGGCAAGTCCCGCCCGAGTGCGCTGCCCACCGGAAAGGGATGAAAGATGAGTCTCCGGCCTCACATCGAGACCGGCACCGGAAAGTGCGGAGGCAATACGTTCCTCGACGAACCAATCGACGATACCTATCTCCTCGATAGTTGCGTCACCGGCAACCGCCCTTTTCAGCAGCGCGAGATCGGCAGTTGCGTCGAAGAGATCCGCGATCGTCTGGTCATCATCGAGCTGCACGCTCTGGCGCATCATGCCGATGCTGCCATGAACGGAAATAGAGCCGGTCTGCGGCTGAATCTGCCCGGCGATGAGCTTCAGGATAGTCGTTTTGCCGACGCCATTGCGGCCGACAAGCCCGGCGCGCTCAGTTGAGAAACTCAGATCGACATTGGAGAAAAGGTTGCGGCCGTCAGGCGTGGACCACGTAAGATTGGAAAGTGTGATGGAAGCAGGCATGGATGTGATTTTCCTGGATTGCAAGGCAAAGCGGCGTTGCGATCGAGATGAAATCCATTGCGGCACACATCCTGTTGGTATTGCTGACGATCAGTCATCTATCGGCTGAAACCGACCAAAGCAAGGCGAATGGCAGAACCGAAATCCTGCCACCCAAGACAGAGTGAGATCAGAGCTTGACCCAGGCACCGTTCCGTTTCGAAGACGCAACGCAGGCCTCAACGAAAGTGACACCCTTCACCCCGTCATCCACGGTCGGATAGATCACCGCCTTGTCGAGCTTCGTACCCTTCTTCTTCGCATGGATGGCACGCGCGGCCTCCGTGTAGATCGTTGCGAAAGCTTCCAGATAGCCTTCGGGATGACCCGACGGGATGCGCGAGACGCGCCCCGCCGCGGCCCCTGCTCCCGCGCCATTGCGGGTGATCAACCGTTTCTGGTCACCGAATGGCGTGAACCAGAGATAATTCGGGTTCTCCTGCGCCCATTCCAGCCCACCCTTTTCGCCATAGACGCGCAGCTTCAGCCCGTTCTCGTTGCCTGGCGCCACCTGACTGCACCAGAGCATGCCCTTCGCGCCTTCGGCAAAACGCAGCATCACATGCGCATTGTCATCCAATCTCCGGCCCGGCACGAAACTGTCCAGATCAGCCGCAAGGCTCTCCAGTGTCAGCCCGGTGACGAAGGAGGCGAGATTATAGGCATGCGTGCCGATATCGCCTGTCGAACCTCCGGCACCGGATTGCGCCGGGTCCGTACGCCACACCGCCTGTTTTGCACCGGTCTGTTCGGCAGCCTCGGTCAGCCAATCCTGCGCATATTCGACCTGCACCACGCGCAGCTTGCCGAGATCGCCATTGGCGATCATCTCGCGCGCCTGCCGCACCATCGGATAACCGGTATAGTTATGCGTCAGGATGAACAGCGCATCGCTTTCGTCGGCAAGCTTCTTCAGCTTCTTGGCGTCAGCCAGATTGGAGGTCAGCGGCTTGTCGCAGATGACATGAATGCCGCGCTTCAGAAACTCGCGGGCAGCTTCGAAATGCACATGATTGGGCGTGACGATCGACACCGCTTCGATACCATCCTTCAAGCGCGCTTCACGGATCGCCATGTCCTTGTAGGAACCATAGGTGCGCGACGCATCGAGCCCGAGTTCCCGCCCCGAGACCAACGCCTTTTCCGGCGTCGACGACAACGCTCCCGCGACGAGCTCGAACTGATCATCCAGCCGCGCCGCCATGCGATGCACGGCACCGATAAAGGCGCCCGAACCACCGCCCACCATGCCGAGCCGGATCCGCGGCTCGCGCGTATCTTCCTGTTTTCCTTCGATTGCCATGAAATTTCTCCTTGAAATGTTCTGCGGAGCTGCCCCTCATCCGCCTGCCGGCACCTTCTCCCCGCTAGCGGGGAGAAGGACACAAGCCGCAATCTCTCCGTCCCAATCGAGGCACGTTCCCTCTCCCCGTAATGACGGGGAGAGGGTTAGGGTGAGGGGCAAACCACAAGCCACAACTTCTGTGTGAAGGCCAACCGGCCCCTAAAGCCCCAACATCCGCCTGTTGGCCGCCTCGTCCGTACCGCCCGCGGCAAAATCGTCAAACGCGTATTCGGTCACGCGGATGATATGCGCCTTGACGAATTCGGCCCCTTCCCGCGCTCCATCTTCCGGATGTTTCAGCGCGCATTCCCACTCGACCACGGCCCAGCCATCGAAATCGTTGGCCGCCATTTTCGAGAAGATTGCGCCAAAATCCACCTGCCCGTCACCCGGCGAGCGGAAGCGGCCGGCGCGGTTCACCCAGCTCTGGAAACCGCCATAAACGCCCTGCCGTCCGGTCGGATTGAATTCCGCGTCCTTGACGTGGAACATCTTGATCCGGTCCTTGTAGATGTCGATGTTGTCGAGATAATCGAGGCACTGCAGCACATAATGCGATGGATCGTAGAGCATGTTGGCGCGCGGATGGTTCTTCACCCGCTCCAGGAACATCTCGAAGGTGATCCCATCATGCAGGTCCTCGCTCGGATGGATCTCGTAGCAGACGTCGACATCGTTCTCGTCTGCATGGTTCAGGATCGGCGTCCAGCGTTTCGCCAACTCATCGAAAGCGGTCTCGACCAGACTGGCCGGACGCTGCGGGAACGGATAGAGATAAGGCCAGACCAGCGCACCGGAAAAGGTCGCATGCGCCTTGATGCCAAGATGGCGTGATGCGGTGATCGCCATCTTGACCTGTTCGACCGCCCATTCCTGCCGCGCCTTGGGATTGCCACGCACTTCCGGGGCTGCAAAACCGTCGAACACCTCGTCATAGGCGGGATGCACGGCCACCAGCTGGCCCTGGAGATGGGTGGAGAGTTCGGTGATCTCGACACCGTTTTCACGCGCCTTGCCGGCCAGTTCGTCGCAATAATCCTTGGAGGTAGATGCCTTTTTCAGGTCGATCAGCTGGCTCGCCCAGGTCGGCACCTGCACGCCGATATATCCCTTGTCCGCCGCCCATTTGGTGATCCTGTCCCAGGTATTGAACGGCGCTGAATCACCCGCGAACTGCCCGAGAAAGATGCCGGGTCCCTTGATCGTCTTCATGAAAAATTCCTCCGTAATGATATGCGAGAATGAAGGACTGCCCCTCATCCGCCTGCCGGCACCTTCTCCCCGCAAACGGGGAGAAGGGCACATGTCGCAATGTCTGCCTCCCTCTCCAACGCCGAGTAAGGCAAGTCACCTCTCCCCGTCCTTACGGGGAGAGGTGGAGTGCAGCATGCTGCACTTTGGGTGAGGGGCAACTCCCCCAAAAGATCAGAACGGCGAGTCAGGGAAGTAGAAGCTCTCCGCATTGTCCTTGGTAATCAGCGTGGCATCGAGGATGTAATTGCCGCTCACCGGCACCTGGTCATAGAAATTGCCGGCCGTCAGTTCCATCGCGGTTGCCACCATCGCCGGCGGATAGAGCACGTTGACTGGAATCATCTTGTCGCCATCCATGACCTTCTTGATCATGTCCTTCGAACCGGCGCCGCCGATGACATATTTGATGTCTGTACGCTTCGCCTGCTCGATGGCTTCCAGCACGCCGACAGCCATGTCGTCATCCTGGCACCACACTACGTCGATCTTCGGGTATTTGGTGAGATAGTCCTGCATCACGCGAAATGCGTCGTCGCGGCTCCAGTTGCCGTACTGGCGGTCGAGGACCTTCACCTTGGAACCCTCGATGCCCTTGTCAAAACCGTCCTGACGCTGCTGGTCGATCGGGATCGGCAGGCCGCGAATGATGACGACTTCGGCTTCCGGCGTTGTCTTGGCGATGTATTGGCCGGCAACTTCACCAAGGGCCGGGTTGTTACCGGCGACATAGAGATCGCGGATCGTGTTGTCGTTGACGGAAGGCGCGCGGTCGACCAGCGCCACGAACTTGCCGTCGTCCTTCACCTGCTGGATGGCCGATACGAGCTGATCCGGATCGGTCGGCAGGATGACCAGTGCATCAATGCCCTGAACCGCCAGATCCTGCACCGCATTGGCCTGGCTTGCCGGGTCGGCAGAGGTCTTGACGATGACATTCAAGCCCTTGTGCTCGGCCATCAGAAGCTTGGCGACACGTTCGGCATGGAACACCACGCCGGCAGTCCAGCCATGGTCAGCCGCTGGAATGGAAACGCCGATCGTCACCTTCTTTGCCTCCTGGGCAAAAGTCGTCGCCGGCACCGCCACGGCAAATGCCGTCAGCGCCGCTGCGGCATAGCCCAATAATCTCTTGTGCATGTTCTCTCTCCCAAGGTTATGCGGGGTGATCTCCTCCTGACCGGACCTACCCCAGATGGCCCGGCCTATTGCGAATGCCTCCTCACTTCCGCATCAGCGACCGCTGCACCAGCATGGCGATGATGATGATCGCCCCCTGGATTGCGCCGATCAGATATTCGCTGACGAAGTTGGAAAGCAGCATGATATTGCCGACAATCTCAAGGATGAAGGCACCGCAGACCGTGCCCCATATACGCCCGACACCACCCCTCAATGCCGTGCCGCCAACAACAACCGCCGTGATTGCCTGCAGTTCCCAAAGAATGCCCGTCGTTGCCGAAGTCGAGCCGAGGCGCGGCACATAGATGATCACCGCAACCGCGACGCAAAGCCCCTGCACGATATAGGCAATGGTGCGCACCTTCTGCACCGATATGCCCGAATACCGGGCCACTTCCTCGTTCGAGCCGACGGCGATCAGGTGCCGGCCGTAACGAGTGCGATAAAGCACGAAGGCGGCCAGTGCTGCGGTGGCGAAGATGACGATGATCGGGATCGGAACACCGAAGACATCACCGAAATAAACCGGACGATAAAGCTGCTGCAGCTCGCGGTCCCGCACCGTGATCGAACCGCCTTGGCTGAGCCAGGTCGTCAATCCGCGATAGATGCCCATGGTTCCGAGCGTGGCAATGAAAGGCTCGATCTTGCCGACGGTCGTGATTAGCCCGTTCGCCAGCCCGCAGGCGGCTCCAAGACCAAGCGCCACCAGCATCGCGGCAACCAGCATCAGCATCGGGTCACCGATCGCACCGGTATTCATGAACAGGATCATCAGGCTCGCCACGAAAGCGACCATGGCCCCGACGGAAAGGTCGAGCCCGCCGGATGAGATCACATAGGTCGCACCGAGCGCGATGATCGCAATGAAGGCGCTGCGGGTGATGACATTGGTGAGGTTGGCGACGGAGACGAAATTCGGATTAGCAAAATATCCGAGCACCAGAAGCAGGGCGAGCGCGACGAACGGCGCAATCGCCGCCATGTCCCAATCCCGTGATGTCTTCGGTATCTTGGCCGTATCGGTCGTTGCCGCGCTCATGCCACCGCCCCCGCATTCACGCCCGTGGCAAGCTCAACGATCTCGTTTTCGGTCATGTTCTCTCCCTGAACCTCGCCGACGATCCTTCCCGTCCGCATCACCAGAATGCGATCGCAGATGCCGATCAGTTCGGGCATCTCGGAGGAAACGACGATGATCGACCGCCCCTCTTCGGCCAAGGCCGCGATGAATTTGTAGATCTGTTCCTTGTTGCCGATGTCGATGCCGCGCGTCGGCTCGTCGATGATGACGACCTGCGGGTCGAGCATCATCATCTTAGCAAGCAGGAGTTTTTGCTGGTTGCCGCCGGAAAGCTGTCCGGCAAGGATGTTTTTCGTCCCCGTCCGGATATCGAAATCCCTGATCGCGTTGTCGAGCGCTTCGGCCTCACGCTTCCTGTCGATCTGCAGGCCGCGAATGAATTTTCCGAGCGAGGCAAGCGTCAGGTTGACCCGAAGATCCTTGGTCAGCAGCAATCCCTTGCCCTTCCGGTCCTCGGAAAGATAGGCGACGCCGGCTTTCAGGCTCGAATGCACGTCAGTGAATGAGACCGTATGCCCATTCAGCACCACCTTGCCCTTGGCCGGGCGCAATCCGACCAACCCTTCCATCAGCTCCGTCCGCCCAGCGCCGATCAACCCGGCGAAACCGAGGATCTCGCCTTTACGAAGTGTGAAACCGGCATCGCGCGCAAAACCCGGAACGTCGAACCCTTCGACCTCGAGCACCGCCTGACGCACCTCTGCCGCATGCCGGTCGGGATAAAGCTTCGCAACATCGCGCCCCACCATCAGCCGTGCCATGTCCGCCGGCTGAAGTTCCGCGGCATCATGTGAACCGACAAGCCTCCCGTCACGCAGAACGGTAACACGGTCGGCAATCTCCTTCACCTCCGGCAGGCGATGCGAAATGTAGAGCACGCCGACACCCTTGGCGCGGATATCACGGATGACCTTCAGCAAGGCCTCGGTCTCATGCGGCGTCAGGGATGCGGTCGGTTCGTCGAAGATGACGATCCGGTGCGGCACAAGAAGCACGCGGGCGATCTGCACCAGCTGGCGTTGAGCGATGGAAAGCCGAGAGACGATCGTATCCGGGTCGATATAGCCACCGAGATCGACGATCGCCTGCCGTGCACCGGAACGCATAGCCTGATCGTCGACGACCAGCCCTTTCCTCAGCTCACGACCGAGATAGATATTTTGCGCCACCGTCAGGTCGGGCGCGAGCAATATCTCCTGATGCACCAGCACGATACCGTGGTTTTCCGCATCCACCGGACCGGAGAAACTCACCGGAGCGCCGTCCATCCTGATCTCGCCACGCGTCGGCTGATGATTGCCGGCAAGGATCTTCATCAAAGTGGATTTGCCGGCCCCGTTCTCGCCGATGATCGCGTGAACCTCGCCGGCGCGAACGGTCAGCGAAATATCCTTCAGGACCTCGATGATCCCGAACGTCTTCGACAGGCCGCTCGCTTCAAGCAGCGGCGGATTGATGGATGAATCAGCGGGTGCGGGGGATATAGTCATCCACCCGACCTCAAATTCACGAGCGTCGTGAAACGGCCGCCATGCGACACGCCCCCAACGCCTGCCTCCTCGCAAGCGATGTGGTGCACCTGAAATCCTCCCTGTATTTCAGGCTATCCAAAGATATGAGGTACGTAAAGCAGAATTGAACGTCAACTCTGCGTCATGATGCCGAACGTCTGAAGGTCCCGACCTTGGCCATCACCTCGCCGGGGATCTGATAATCCTTCGCGACATCGGGACCATTGCTCAGGCCACACAATTCCCGCTGGACAAAAAGCCCCCAGACGGCTTCGGCAGCGTCCTGCACCAGATCAAGGCGCTTTGCCTCAGCCTTGCCAGCAGAATCAGCATCCCATTTACGAAGCTTTTCAAGGCTGGCTTCTACCTGCCGTCCGTTTCGTCCAAGTGCGCTCGCACGCTCCTCGGCAATCTCGTATTCCAGGGCGCTCAATCCGCTCTGAAGCGACGGCGAACCGAAGAATTGCGGTGCACGAACTGACATGAAGATCTCCTTATGTTTGCCGCAAGGTTCTAGCCGACCGGTTGCCACCCCGATAATGCGCCATGTCAAAATGCTGTCCGAGCCAGACTTCAACTCTACGTTATAAAAAGTTGAACGCGAAAGTTGCGCGCCATCCCTGCTCAAGCTGCCTTGATGAAATCGATAAAGGCCCTGAGCGGCGCCGGCACCAACCGGCGACCGGGATAATAGAGAAACGGCCCCGAAAATTCCGGCCACCAGTCCTCAAGCACCGGCTCCAGCGCCCCGCTGTCGATATGCGGGCGCAGCCAATCCTCGAACAGAGTTACGATACCCGCCCCCGCCTTGGCGCAATCGACCGCCAGATCGACCCCGCCACCAGTCTGCACGATCAGCGCGGCAGGCGGGTCGATCAGCACCGTCTCTCCGTTCCGTTCGAATTCCCAATCCGGCATCGAGCCGCTGGCGAAACGATTGCGGATACAGGCATGCTGCATGAGATCGCGCGGATGTTCGGGCCGACCGCGCCGATCGAGATAATCCTTCGAGGCGACCGCGGCAAAACGTTGCGTACGCGGTCCTATCGGCACCGCGATCATGTCCTGCGCCAGTCGCTCGTCATAACGGATACCGGCATCGCAGCCCGCAGCGATCACGTCGACAAAACTGTCCTCGATCATCAGTTCCAGCCGAATGTCCGGATAGGCCGCCAGAAATCGCGGTACGATCGACGGCAAGACCAGCCGCGCCGCACTGACCGGCACGTTCAGCTTCAGCACACCCGCAGGCCGCTCGCGAAACCCGTTGACGACATCGAGCGCCGCTTCCATTTCCGCCAGCGCCGGCGCCAGCCGGTCGATGAGCCCCTGCCCCGCCTCGGTCGTCGCCACGCTGCGCGTCGTCCGATTGAGCAGCCGCACGCCAAGCTGGGTTTCCAGCCTCCGCACGGCATCGCTCAATCCCGATGCGCTGCCGCCGCTGATGCGTGCGCCCTCGCGAAACCCACCGGCCCGTGCCACGGTGAGAAAAGCCTGCAGATCGCTCATTTCCACGCCCATGAAGCATTCTTTCGATTGTCCGTTTCAGCGTACAGACTATCCGAATTGTACAGGCTTATAAAGGGAACGCACCGGCGCTATTTCCATTTCACCGAAGATCGCGAACAATCGGCGATCAGTAAAAGGAGCATCCCCATGTCCGATCAGAGCACATTCGATCTTGCAAAATCCGGCACGTTCAAGATGGGCAGCCATACGGTCAAGCGCATCGGCTACGGTGCAATGCAGCTTGCCGGCCCGGGCGTCTTCGGACCGCCGAAGGATCGCGCTGCCGCTGTCGCCGTTTTGCGTGCCGCCATCGAGGCCGGCGTCGATCATATCGACACCAGCGATTTCTACGGTCCGCATGTCACCAATCAGATCATCCGTGAAGCGCTGCATCCCTATCCGGACAATCTCACCATCGTCACCAAGGTTTCGGCAAGACGCGGCCCGAATGCCGAATGGCTGCCGGCCATGTCGAAGGAGGAGCTTACCGCCGCCGTCCACGACAACCTCCGCAATCTCGGCCTCGACGTCATCGACATCGTCAACTTCCGCTCGATGCACGGCATCCATGGCCCGGCGGAAGGATCGATCGAGGAACAGGTGACGGTTCTGGCCGATCTCCAGCGTCAGGGACTCATCCGCCATATCGGCGTCTCGAACGTCACGCCCACCCAGATCGCTGAGGCGCGCAGAATCACCGAGATCGTCTGTGTCCAGAACCAGTACAATCTCGCCCACCGAGAAGACGATGCGTTTATCGATCAACTGGCCGCGGAAGGCACCGCCTACGTGCCTTTCTTCCCGCTCGGCGGTTTCTCGCCGCTGCAGTCCTCGACACTTTCGGATGTCGCGGCACGCCTGAACGCTACCCCGATGCAGGTCGCCCTCGCTTGGCTGCTGCAGCGCTCGTCGAACATTCTTCTCATCCCCGGCACCTCGTCGGTGGGACATTTGAAGGAAAATCTGGCAGCCGGAGAACTGGAGCTGCCGCAGGACGAACTTGCCGAGCTGGAAGGCATTGCCGGCAAGAAAGCCGCCTGAGAACGAGACGCCGCGCCCGCAGGTGCGGCGTCTCTCCGCAAGCGGTCTGCCGACTTACCGCAGACGGCGTCAGCCTGCCCTAATCTATTCCGCCGTATTTTGTGCGGCTCAGAAGCTGAAATTCCCGATTGGGTCCGATGCGATAGGTTTCGGAGTAACTATAGCCGTCACTCTGGAACTGATGCGTCAACAGGCTACCGATCGGCGCTTTCTTGAGCTTCGTTTTCGGCTGTGTTGGATAGATCAGGCTGCCCGGTATCGGCTCCAGGCTGAATGCCGGGAAAGGCTGCCCAAGGACGAGAGATGCGATCACAGGTATGGCAACAGCTCTTCGCATGGTTGGCTCCTTTGGAACAAGGCTCCGAAACCGGGAAGGCTTCCACCCGATCTCAGCAGCCATTCACTGAAGTTTGGGTCGAAAAGAGCGTAATTATCATACCGGAATGCCGTTGCTGCAACAGAAGCTTGCCCCGTTTTGAACAGCATATGGCCCGGGGTTTCCCCTAGGCCATATGTCGGCCTGTTCCGGTCAAGCCCGCAATCAGACGTATCTGTTGACGACGTTTTCCAGATATTCCTGGCGGCCGGACTTCGGTTCCGGATTGATGTTTTCGCGCTCCACCTTTGCGGCGATCTCTTCGAGCTTCAATTCGCCGCGCAGCATCTTCTGCGCATCCGCACTGTCCCACTTCGCATAACGGTCGGCGAGCGGCTTCGACAATGCACCGTCCTCCACCATTTTGGCAGCAGCCTTCAGGCCGCGGGCGCAGCAATCCATGCCGCCGATATGGCCAATCAGAAGATCTGCTGGATCGATCGACTGGCGACGCAGCTTGCTATCGAAGTTCGTACCGCCGGTGGTAAAGCCGCCCGCCAGCAGAACCTGGTAATAAGCCAGCGCCATTTCCGGCACATTGTTGGGGAACTGGTCGGTATCCCAGCCCGACTGGTAGTCGTTGCGGTTCATGTCGATCGAACCGAAGATGCCGTGAGCAGAGGCAAGCGCCAGTTCGTGCTCGAATGTATGGCCGGCAAGGATCGCATGGCCCTGCTCGATATTCATCTTCACTTCGTTTTCCAGACCGTACTTCTTCAGGAAACCGTAAACAGTCGCGACGTCGTAGTCGTACTGGTGCTTGGTCGGCTCCTGTGGCTTCGGCTCGACCAGGATCTGACCCTTGAAGCCAATCTTGTACTTGTATTCGACGACGAGATGCAGCATCCGCGCCATCTGGTCGAATTCGCGCTTCAGGTCGGTATTGAGCAGCGTCTCATAACCTTCGCGGCCACCCCACAGAACATAGTTCTCCCCGCCGAGCTTCATCGTCGCGTCCATGCAGGTCTTGATGGTCGCAGCCGAATAGGCAAACACATCGGGATCCGGATTGGTTGAGGCGCCGGACATGAAGCGGCGGTTGGAGAACAGGTTCGCCGTGCCCCAGAGCAGCTTTACGCCGGTCTCTTCCTGCTTGCCTGCGAAGTAATCGACGATCTCGTTGAGGTTCTTCGTGTTCTCGGCAAAAGTCTTGCCTTCCGGACGCACGTCGGCATCGTGGAAGCAGTAATAAGGCGCACCGAGCAGCGAGAACATTTCGAAAGCGACATCGGCCTTCAGCTTGGCCTTAGCCATCTCGTCGCCATACCACGGACGATCGAAGGTGCGCCCACCGAAGGGGTCGCCGCCCTCCCAGGCAAACGAGTGCCAGTAGGCGATCGCGAAGCGCAAATGATCTTCCATCCGCTTGCCCGCAACGATCTCATCGGGATTGTAGAAGCGATAGGCCAGCGGATTGGTGCTGTCCGGCCCCTCGTATTTGATCTTCGAAATATCGCCGAAAAATCCTGTGCTCATATGTGTTTCCTCCTTGGAAAGCCTTCTCTGAACAAAGATGAGGTACGTACCTCATTGCAGGCCGAAAATACGTCCATTCCGGCCCGGTTTTGAGGGAGGGGCTTCCCCCTCCCCGATAAAATCAGCCGGCAATCGCCCGGATTGCCGGATAGGCAGCGCGGTAACGCGAATAGGCAGCCTCATAGGCATTAGACAGCGCAGAAACCGGCTCGATCGTCGCTTCCGTCTTCGGGGCGGAGCAGACCGAAACCGGATCGGCACCGGTTGCCGCAATCAGACCGAGTCGGGCAGCACCGAAGGCCGCACCAAAATCTCCGTCAGCCGGAATATCGACGGGAACGCCAAGCGAGGTTGCGATCGAGGACAGCCAGTAACGCGAGCGCGAACCGCCGCCGATCGCCGTCACGCGGGAAATCGAGGTCCCGGCGGATTTCAGCGCCTCGAGATTGTCGCGGATCGCGAAGGTCACGCCTTCGAGCACTGCCTGGGTCAGAACGGCGCGGCTGGACTCGTGTTCGAGGCCGATAAACGCACCGCGGATAACGGCATCATTGTGCGGCGTGCGCTCACCCGAAAGATAGGGCAGGAAGGTGACACCGGTCGGCGCCTTCAGCGTATCCCCGAGTTCGCCGGACAGTTCTGCAGCCGATTTGCCCATCACCTTCGCATGCCAGTTGATTGCATCGGCCGCCGACAGGATGACGCCCATCTGGTGCCATGTCTTCGGCAATGCGTGGCAGAAAGCGTGAACGGCGCTTTCCGGCTTTGGCAGGTAGGATCCGTTGGCGGCAAACAGCACGCCGGACGTGCCCAGCGACACGAATGCCTGCCCCTCCTTCACCGTTCCCATGCCGCAGGCCGAAGCGGCGTTGTCGCCTGCCCCGCCGGCCACCACGACCTCACCGGAGATACCCCATCTGAATTTCAGTTCGCCGCGTAGCTTGCCGGCCTGATCGGTCCCTTCGACCAGAGACGGCATCTGAGCTTCGGAAAGATCGGTCGCGGCAAGAAGTTCAGACGACCATTTGCGCGCGCCCGTATCGAGCCAGGACGTACCGGCCGAATCCGACATCTCGGAAATGTACTCGCCCGTCAGCCAGAGGCGCAGATAATCCTTCGGCAAAAGCACCTTGGCGACCTTGGCAAAAATCTCCGGCTCGTTTTTCTTCACCCAGGCGAGTTTAGGCGCGGTAAAGCCGGGAAACACGATGTTGCCGGTGATCGCACGGAAACGCGGATCGGCATCGAGTTCTGCCGCCTCATGGAAGGAACGCGTGTCATTCCACAAAATACACGGCCGCAGCACATTATCCTCGGCATCGAGCAATGTCGCGCCATGCATCTGGCCAGAAAGGCCGATGCCCTTCACCGCCGAAAGCTCCGCCGGATGCGCGGCCTTGAGGCCGGCAATCGCCTCTTCGCAGGCACGAACCCAATGCGCCGGATCCTGCTCAGACCAACCGGAATGCGGGCGCGAAACCTCAAGCGCACCGCTCGCCGAGCCGATGATTTTCTGGTCGCCGTCGATCAGCATCGCTTTGACGCCGGAGGTGCCGAGATCGAGACCGAGATACATGTATTGTCCTTTCATCCTGCCTTCAGGGCATGTTGTCCTTCAGGAATATGTCGATACGGATACGCTCCTGCGCGGCAATCACCGACAGGCCCTCAACCTTGCCCTTCAGCACGCGGATCGCGCTGCGAACCTCGTGGCCGGCATCCTGATTGAGCACGGCATCGATGAGGTCTTCGGCAAGCGCCGCACGCGTCGTTCCGGTCAGTTCGTGAGCGACCACCACAGGCCGTGCCTCGCGAGCGACCTCGCGCAGCGCATGCACCATGCCGCGATTACCCGCGCCAAGACTGTAAAGGCCGATGATATCGGGATAACGCCCCAACGCTGCCGAAACGACTTCGGCCGTAAGCGCCGGATTATCCCGCGCTTCCATCACCGGTAGTACATCGAGCCGCGCAAAACTCTCGCCCATGACCGCCAGAAAACCTTCCAGACGTTCACGATGGTCGCGCACCAACATGGACCCGGCAATGACGGCGATCCTGCCGTCGCGCCCACCGGTGAACCGGCCGAGCAAATTGGCAGCCGTGCGTCCCGCCGCATGATTGTCGATACCGGCGAAATGATCCCGTTCCGATCCGGGAAGATCGGATACGAGCGTGACAACCGCAATGCCGGCATCCTTCAGCCCTGCCAATGCGGCATGCACTTCGTGCCCCTCGACGGCGACGAAGGCAACCCCGTCGGGCCTGTCGGGAACGATATGATTGAGCGCGTCCGCCAAGGCCGCGGCATCGAAGGGGGGCACTTCCACGATACGGATTTGCGTGCGCTCCGCGCCAGACCGCGAAATTGCGGCATGAACCTCGTCACGGATCCCGATCATGAAGGAATTGTCGTAATTCGGCAGCACGAAGACGAAGGAATAGGTCCGTCCCTTGGCCAGATTGGCCGCCGCCACATCGCGCACGTAGCCAAGACTGGAGATCGCCTGCTCGACGCGCTCGCGGGTAACATGCCTCACACCGGGCCGACCATTGAGAACGCGATCGACCGTCGCTAGGCTGACGCCTGCGCTACGCGCGATATCATAGACGGTGGGCTTCATGAATTCCTCCGTGAAGCGTCCTATCTCAGTTTTTGAGGTACGTAAATCAGAAAATCACGGCGATCGGGAAACGAAACTGAAAAGGGGTCGTCACCCTGCGGTAACGGCCCCTTTTCGGCGGTGGTTTCCTGAAATTTTCGCTGAACGCTCAGTGACCGCCGCCACTTCGCCCTGTGATCTGCGGCGAAGGTTTCTCGATCATCGCGACCCCCAGCACCATCAATCCGAACAGCACGGTGAGGATCAGGAAGACGTCGCTGAACGACATTACGACGGCCTGCTGCGTAACAAGATTGACCATCTGCCGGATTGCGCCGGTGGCACCATCCAGTCCGGCTGCGTTGAGATTGGAGGTCATGCTGTTCAACTGGTCGACAGCCGTCGGATTGCCCCAGTCCAGATGCTCGCGCAGCCGCTCGTAATGCACGTCCTGACGGTTGGACAGCACAGTGCTGATAATGGCCAGCCCCACCGCGCCACCGAGGTTACGCGTCAGGTTGAACAGGCCGGATGCGCCGCGGATACGGGCGGGCGGCAGCGTGCCGAGCGCAATATTGTTGATCGGCACCATGCACATCATCAGGCCGAAACCTCGCAGGATCTGCGGGACGAACAGCTCGTAGAAATCCCAGTCCACGGTAATCCCGGTCATGATATAGGTGCCAGCGCCGAAGCTAACGAAGCCCAGCACCATCATCGCTCTCAGGTCCATGATCGTCGACAGCTTGCCCGCGATCGGCGCAGTGAAGAACATCGCCAGACCCGAGACGAACATCGTCTCGCCGATCATCAGGCTGTCATAATCACGCACGCGGCTCAGATAGACCGGGTAGATATAGGTCAGCCCGTAAAGCCCGATCCCCATGACGAAGGAGAAGATCGACCCGAGCGCAAAATTTCGGTTCGCAAACGCCGTCAGGTCCACCACTGGAAACTCGACAGTGAATGCCCGATAGAAGAACACCATGGCGCCGACAGCCGAAGCGATCGCGCCGATGACGATCAGGTGGTCGTTAAACCAGTCGTTGGAATTACCTTCTTCCAGCACATATTCCAGCGCACCGAGGAACACGCCCATCGACGCTAGTCCCCACCAGTCGAACTTTTTGAAAAGCGACAGTTCGGGCTTATCGAAGTCGATGAAATTCCACGCAACCACAGTAACGATGATGCCCGGCACGATATTGACCAAGAACAGCCAGTGCCAGGAGAAGGCGTGGGAAAGATAGCCGCCGACAGTCGGGCCGATGGTCGGCGCAAGTGTCGCGATAAGACCGATGATCGGCGAGACGATGGCGCGCTTCGACGGCGGGAAAATGGTGAAGGCAGCCGCAAATACCGAGGGGATCATGCCCCCGCCGATAAAGCCCTGAATGGCGCGATAAACGATCATCTGATCGATATTCGTCGCCGTGGCGCAGAGCGCGCTGGCAACCGTAAAACCGGCAGCGGAAGCGGCGAAGAGATAGCGTGTCGAGATGATCCGCGCGAGCGTACCCGAAAGCGGGATCATGATGACCTCCGCGATCAGATAGGATGTCTGCACCCAGCCGATCTCGTCCGAACCGGCGGACAAGCCCGCCTGGATTTCAGACAACGAAGCCGAGACGATCTGGATATCGAGGATCGACATGAACATGCCGAGCACCATGGCGAAGAAAGCAATCAGCTTTCTCCGATCCATTGGCTCGTCTGCCGGCATGGAAGCGGCCGGCACTGATCCTGCAGTTGTTGTTGCGCTCCCAGCCATGGGACCACCTCCGCCCTTCGCTCAGGGCCTGTTTGACGAGGAGCCGGACAATCGGCTGTTAGTTCTTCGGCGCGGTGCGCGTATCGACATCGACCACGACACTTAAGCCAGCCCGAAGGCGACCCGTATCGAGAGCATCCTGCGGCAGCGCAATACGCACCGGAACGCGCTGGATGATCTTGGTGAAGTTACCCGTCGCATTTTCAGGCGGCAGCAGCGAGAAGACCGAACCGGAAGCCGGCGAGATCGATTCCACCGTGCCGGTGATCGGGTCGTCGCTATAGGCATCGACATGCACCTTCACCTTGGAACCCGGCTCCAGATGCTGGATCTGGGTCTCCTTGAAGTTGGCATCGATATAGAGCTGGCGGGTCGGAACTAGCGCCATCAGCCGCTGGCCCGGCGAAACGAGATCGCCTTCCTGAACCGAGCGGTTACCGACAACACCGTCATAAGGAGCCTTGAGCACCGTGAAAGAGAGATCGCGGGCCGCCTTGTCACGCTGCAGTTCCAGCGTTCGGATAGAGCTTTCAGCTTCGTTGCGCTGCGCTTCGAGGATGGTGATATTGGCCTGGGCCGACTTGATCGCCGCCTCGCCACCGACAAGATTGGCATGAGCCTGATCAAGAGCCACATTGGCGCTATCGAGATCGGCAGCCGTGCCGACCGACTTGGTGGCAAGTTCCTGTTGGCGCTTCTGGGTGATCTCTGCGCCACGAACGGCGGCTTCGAGCGCTACCTTCGAAGCCTGTGCCTGTGCAAGACTGGCTTCCGCACCTTCGACCTGCGCATCGATGCGCGAGAGTGACAGCTTTTCGGTCTCGATCGCCGCGTTGGCCTGATCGAGCGCGTTCTGATAGTCACCATTGTCAAGCGTGGCCAATACGTCGCCTGCCTTCACCTGTTGGTTGGCAACCACATTCACCTTGGCAACGAAAGCCGTGACCTTCGGAGAAATCGTGGCGATGTCGCCTTCGATATAGGCGTCATCGGTCGACACCATGAAACGGCCGGTGGTCCACCATTCATAGCCATACCACGCACCACCGGCGAGAAGCGCAAGCACGACAACCGGAAGCACGAAACCGCGCTTCTTTTTCTTCGGTGCATCTGCCGTCTGGGCAGGAGCCTGCGACTGTGCCGGCGCAGCCGGACTAGCCTCAGCCGCAGCAGGGCTTGCATCGCCCTGCTCCTGCGTCTTGCTCACGTCGATGTCATCGCTTTTTACTGTGCGCAGAGCGCCGGCATTTTTAGAAGCCGTCATGGGTATAACCGTCGTTGAAGGAGGTTGAAACCAATCGAACCGATCAGTTCGGAGCGTTGACATAGAGCCTTCTTTGCCACATATCAAGTCCAGATCGAACCAACCGGTTCGAAAAAAGTTGGAAATGGAAAAAATGACGCCGAAAGGGTTAAAAAAGGTCTTGCTTAAGGAAACCGTGAAGGTATCCGGCCGCTTTGCAGCGGGCGAGGACCCCGTAAAGCGCGAGCAGATCCTCGACGGTGCCAAGCGTGTTTTCATGCGCATGGGTTTTGATGCAGCAAGCATGAATGACATTACCCGGGAGGCAGGCGTCTCAAAAGGGACGATCTATGTCTATTTTGCCAACAAGGAAGACCTCTTCGTCGCGATGGTCGAGATGGAACGCGAGGCCTTTCTCGGCTCCATGAGGACTGTGTTGGCCAAAAGCGAGAATATCGAAAAGGGCCTTTACGAATTCGGCGTCACCTTTCTCGAACACATGACCGACGAAAAGGTCGTCACCGCGATGCGCACAGTGCTCGGGGTTCGTGAACGCATGCCCGATCTCTGTTCCCGTTTTTTCCGCGGCCCACAGAACCTGAGAACGGTCCTGCACGATTATCTGGGTCAGGGCGTCGCCGCCGGCACGCTGGAGATCGACGATCTCGATCTCGCCGCCGGCCAGTTCCTTGATCTTGTCAGCGGCAGCTTCTTCAAATTCCGCCTTTTCGGTACGATGCCAGAGCCACCGTCGCGACAGGAGATTGAACGTGTTATACGCGGCGCCATCCGCGTTTTCATGGCAGCTTATGCATCGGATAACAAATCCGTGATCGCCAAGGTCGTCTGAACTAAGCAAATTGTCGTTTGATAGGCGCAACCTCCTCTTGTTTTTAGGCTGAAAGCCCCCAAATGCGGCGGGCATTTACCGCCTTTGATTGAAAACAGGAGACATGGATGGACATAGCAGCGCTCTTAGCAGACCCGGGGGCCTGGGTAGCGCTCGTAACACTCGTGGTCATGGAAGTCGTGCTCGGCATCGACAACCTGATCTTCATTTCCATCCTGACCAACAAGCTGCCGCCTGAGCATCGCGAGAAGGCACGCAAGATCGGTATCGGCCTTGCGCTTATCATGCGCCTCGGCCTGCTCGGCACGATCGCCTGGATCGTCCAGCTGACCAACCCGATCTTCGAGGTTTTCGGCCAGCCCTTCTCCTGGAAGGACCTGATCCTCATCGCCGGTGGTCTGTTCCTCGTTTACAAGGCAACCAAGGAAATCCATCACTCGGTCGACACCATCGATCACAAGGAAGACCTCGTTGGTGCCGGCGCGGAAGTGGTGAAGATGAGCTTCAGCGCGGCCATCGTGCAGATCCTGATCCTCGACCTCGTCTTCTCGATCGACAGTATCATTACTGCGGTCGGCATGACCCCGCACCTGCCGATCATGATCGTCGCCGTCGTCGCAGCCGTCACCGTCATGCTGCTTGCAGCCACCCCGCTCGCCAACTTCATCGAGCGTAACCCGACCATCGTCATGCTGGCGCTCGGCTTCCTGCTGATGATCGGTGCGACACTGATCGCAGAAGGTTTCGGCGTCCACGTGCCGAAGGGCTACATCTACGCTGCCATGGCCTTCTCGGCTCTGGTCGAGATGCTCAACATGTGGTCCAGAAACGCCAAGGCCAAAAACAAGGCCAAAGGCGGCACCAACAAACTGCATTGATCCAAGGAAAAGGGCGCCTGAGGCGCCCTTTTTTATTCCCGCTATTTTGCCAGTTCGCGATCGAGAGCCTCGACCAACCGGCTGTCATCGGCAGTCACATCCGGCGCAAAACGCCCAACCACCTTGCCGTCGCGGCCGATCAGGAATTTCTCGAAATTCCAGACGATCTCCGCGTCATCGGCAACCTCCATGCCATGACCTCTCAGCCGTTCCTTCATCGGGCCGTCGCCGGTCGTCGCGACACCTGAGCCGGTCAGCGCCTTGTAGAGCGGATGCTTGCCCTCGCCCTTCACCGAAATCTTCGAGAAGATCGGAAATTTCACGTCATAGGTCAGCTGGCAGAATTCGACGATCTCGGCATCCGTGCCGGGTTCCTGACCCTTGAAATTGTTGGCCGGGAAGGCCGTGATGACAAACCCCTTGTCCTTCTTGTCCTCATAGAGCTTTTCCAGACCTTCATACTGCTTGGTCAGCCCGCATTTGGAAGCGACGTTCACGACCAGCATGACCTGCCCCTTGTAGCTGGCAAGCGTTGTCTCGCTCCCGTCAGTACGCTTGACGGGAATGGAAAGAATCTCGGTCATGGAAAACTCCTCAAGGCAATGCAGATGCCCGCCAGCTTAATACGCGCGTCCGGCTTGTCCATCACTCATGCCACTTCGTCGATCAGCACCTGGATAAATCCGCGCGAACAGCGCTCGATACGGCCAGTAACCCCATAGACCTGGTTGAGAACATGGGGCGTCAGAGCGTGTTGCGGCTCACCATCTGAGACAACGTGGCCGCCGGACAGAAGCACCAGCCGGTCACACCAGCGGCATGCGAGACCGAGATCGTGCAGGACTGCGATAGAGATGATCCCCTGTTCCTCGGTAATCTCGCGGATCGTGCGCATGACGCGGATCTGATGGGCAACATCCAGCGCCGAGGTCGGCTCATCGAGCAGCAGCACGCGCGGCTTGCGCACCAGCGCCTGCGCAAGACTGGCAAGCTGCCGCTGGCCGCCGGAGAGCGAGTCCAGCTGCGCCATGGCAAGATTGCTGATGCCGAGCCGATCAAGAACGGCAAGCGAGCGTTTGACCGCATCCGGATCGCGCGACGAGGCGCGAAGTGCCCCGATCGTTGCCTCCAGCACCGTCAGCGCTACCCGCTGCGGCAGGGATTGCGGCATGTAGGTGATCGCCCGTGCGCGCTGCGCCGGCGATTGCCGCGTGATGTCGGCGCCATCCAGATGCAACACCCCGCCCGCCTTGTGAAGGCCCGCCAGCGAACGCAGCAGCGTCGACTTGCCGGCGCCGTTCTGGCCGAGAAACGCGGTGATCGTCCCGGCAGGCATCGCGGAAATATCGACATCTGTCAGAACCGCCTTTTTACCGTAGCCGGCAGAGAGTTTTTCGACCGAGAGCATTACGCCTTCCCCTTCGTGCTGAAAATCAGGGCAAGGAAGAACGGCACGCCAATCAGCGAGGTGACGATACCGACCGGGATCAGCACGCCCGGCACGATGATCTTGCTGGCGGCCGATGCGAGCGCCATGACCAGCGCGCCGCACAGCATGCTCGCCGGCAGGAAGAAGCGATGATCCTCGCCGACCAAAAGCCGGGCGAGATGCGGGCCGACAAGCCCGATGAACCCGATCGTGCCGACGAAGGAAACCGAGGTCGCGGCAAGAATGCTGACGCGCAGCAGCGAGAAGAAGCGCAGCCGCGTCACGTCGATGCCGAAGGAACGCGCCCGATCCTCACCGAGCCTCAACGCCGTCAGCTTCCAGCAGGCAGCCATCGAGAAAGGCACGACGCAGGCCATGACCAGCGCCATGATCTGCAGCTTCGTCCAGGTCGAGCGGGTGAGGCTCCCCATGCTCCAGAAGACGAGCTGCTGCAGCGCCTCGGCGGAGGCGACGAACTGCATGATGGCGACCAGCGCGTTGAAGATGAAAACGAGCGCAATGCCGAACAGCACGAGCGTCTCGACACCCGCACCGCGCAAGCCGGAAAGCGCCTGCAGCAACAAGACCGAACCGAAGGCGAAGATGAAAGCATTGGCGGGAATGAACCACTCCGGCGGCAAGCCGGGAATACCGAGCTGCAGCACGATGGCAAGCGCCGCGCCGAAGGATGCGGCAGACGACACGCCGAGCGTGAACGGGCTTGCCAGCGGATTGTCGAGAATGGTCTGCATCTCGGCACCGGCAAGCGACAGTGACGCGCCGACAAGCAGGGCCATCAGCGAATAGGGCAGCCGCACGTCGACGACGATTGCCCGCACACCCCGGCTGACACTCTCCGGCTGGAAGATCGCGGCCAGGACTTCACTCGGCGACAGACCGGAAGACCCGACACAGACATCGATCACTGCCGCGGCGCAAAGTGCCACGGCAAGAACGATAAGCATCATCACTTTTACGCGGATCTTGCCATGGTAGGCACGCTCCGCCTCCGCCAGCAGGACTGGCGGATTGTGTTCGGCAATAGTCACACGATGCTCCGGTGCTTGAGAGCAATTCCAGCAGGGCAAAGAACCGGTCTTGCGTCAGGAATTGCTTGGAAACAGATAGATGGAGCAGCCTCGCATTTCAAAGATCAAGCGAAGCTGCTCCAGAAAATTACTGCGTTACCGGTGCCGAGGCGCCGAGCACGACAGGTGCATCGGGAATCTTGGTGAAGGTCTTGATCAGCGTCGCATATGTTGCGGCGGGATCTAGATCCTTGAAGGCTTCCGGATACATGAAACTCGCCATGTATTCGAGGCCGACGATGTTATACGGGTGGTTGTAGAACTGGTGATAGAGACCGTAGACGCGGCCATCCTGCACCGCCTTCATCGCGGCAAAGCCGTCGCGCTGCTCCAGCTTGCCGAGTGCTGCGGAAACCTGCTGCGGCGTGACGTTGTAGCCGAACGGAGCAGCCGAGTTCTCCGGGTTCGTCCACTGCGAACCGGACATGATGTAGACATCCGGCGGGTTGGAGCCGAGCAGCGCCTCGAGCGACACGGTACCCGTCTGGCCCGGCAGCAGCTTCGAGCCGATATTGTTGCCCTTCAGCGAGGTCACCAGCTTGCCGAAGCCGGTATCGCCATGCGTGAAGCAGCACCCGTCGCCCTTGTTGCCGGCCTTCGCTTCGACGAAGACGTTCGGAAACACGGTCTGTTTGGCGATGACGTCGTTCAGGTGGTCGAGGTGCTGCTTGTAGAAGGACACGTATTCGCCGGCTTCCTTCTCGCGATCCATGACCTTGCCGAGCACTTCGACGCTCTCCGTCGTGTGACCGACCGGCTCTTCCATCACGTCCAGATAGACGACCGGGATATCGAGCGCCTTCAGCTTGTCCTCGATACCGCCTTCCTTGAAGGATTTTTGCGCCCGCATCTGAGCGACGACAACATCGGGCTTGGCCGCAATGACCGCTTCCAGATCGGTTTCACCGTCCTCGGAAAGGCTCATCACCGGCGGCGCCTTGCCGAAAGCCTGATCCATCAGCTTGGCAGTGCCCGGATCCGACTTGACGAAATTAGAGCTCCAGCCAACGACACGCGCATAAGGGTTGTCACGGTCGAGCAATGCAACGGTCAGCATGTCACGCCCATCTTGCAGAATGATCCGCTCGGGCTTCTTGGCGATCGTCACGGTGCGGCCAGCGACATCGGTGATCGTTGCCGGATAGTCGGTGGCAAACGCGGTGGATGCACCAAGCGCAAGGGCAAAGGCGGAAAATACGATCGGTCTCATGGGTGTCCTCTGTGTGTCCGTTGCATCAGATCTCCTCCCGGTTGCGGACCTACGCCTATTTCCTGACCAAAACAATCAACTTTTACTTGAAAAATGGACAGATCCTGACGACCCCACCCAATTCGCAGTAGAATTGTACAAATCGGCGATATCTCGCATCCGCGTTTGAAACGATAAGGCCTCTCGGGCATTATTGCGTCACTCGAAACCGCCCACCTCGCCGTACGCATACCCCCGGAGCCGCATGACAACCCAGCAGATCCTCGCCTTCGCCGTCATCGCCGCGATGATGGCAGTGTTCATCTGGGATCGGTTTCGCTATGATGTGGTCGCCTGTTGCGCGCTGGTTCTGGCCGTGGCACTCGGTGTTGTGCCGACCGACCAGGCATTTTCCGGCTTTTCCGACGACATCGTCATCATTGTCGGTAGCGCTCTGGTCGTCTCCGCAGGTGTCGCGCGCTCAGGTATCGTCGATCTGGCGATCAAGAAGTTCTTCCCCAATCTCGACACGCTGCACACTCAGCTTGCGCTATTGATGATTGTGGTGGCGGTTCTCTCCGCCTTCATCAAGAATATTGGTGCGCTCGCCATCATGATGCCGGTCGCTTTCCAGTTCGCCAAGAAATCCGGTGCCTCGCCGTCGAAATACCTGATGCCGATGGCTTTTTCGGCGCTGCTCGGCGGGCTGATGACGCAAATCGGTACCTCGCCCAATATCGTCGTCTCACGCATCCGCGAAGAGCTGACCGGCCAGTCCTTCACCATGTTCGACTTCACCCCGATGGGCGTCATCCTCTGTCTCGTCGGCATCACCTTCCTGCTCTTTTTCCACTGGCTGGTGCCCAGCCGCACGAAGGAAAACCACTCGATCGAGGAAGCCGTCGAGATCAAGAACTACACCTCGGAAGTGATGGTGACGGCGCAATCCACCGTGCTCGAAAAACGGCTGGGCGAACTGCTGAAACTCGGCGATGGCGAAGTGATTGCCAATGCCGTGCTGCGCGGCACCGCCCGCATGGCGCCCTTCCCGGACCTGAGCCTGCGGGAAAACGACATCGTGATGCTCGAAGGCCCATCCAAGGCGCTGGACCGCATTGTCTCGAACGCCAAGCTGCAATTGTCCGGCAAGCCGCTGACCGGCGAACAGGCGCAGGGCGATATCATATCGGTCGAGGCGATCATCAGCCAGGAATCGCCTCTGAAAGGCCTGTCCGCCAAGGAACTGGCGCTCTCCTATACACGCGGCGTCAATCTTCTGGCGATCAGCCGCCACGGCGAACGCTTGAAGGAGCGCCTCGGCAGCCTGACGCTTGCGGCCGGCGACGTGATCGTGCTGCAGGGCTCGCGAAAGACCATGCCCACCATCATGCAGGATTTCTCCCTCCTGCCCCTGGCCCAGCGGGAAGTACTGCTCGGCACCCGCCGCCGCGCCTTCATTCCGCTCATCATCCTTGCGCTCGCCATGGCAGCCACCGCCGTTGGCTTCGCCCCGGTGCCAGTCGCCTTTTTCGCAGCAGCCCTCGGCATGGTCGTCTTCCGCTGCATACCGCTGACCGATTTCTACAAGTCCGTCGACGGACCGATCCTCGTCATGCTGGCAGCGCTCATTCCCGTCTCCGACAGCCTGCGCACGACAGGCGGCAGCGACCTCATCGCCGGCTGGCTTGGCGAGGTCGCGGCCACCTTGCCTGCCTGGGGCGCCCTTGGCCTCATCCTCATAACCGCCATGGCCGTCACTCCCTTCCTCAACAATGCGGCAACGGTGCTGGTCATGGGGCCGATCGCGGCAAGCTTTGCCGCCAGTCTCGGCTTCAAGCCCGAAGCCTTCCTGATGGCGGTTGCGATCGGCGCAGGCTGCGATTTCCTCACCCCCGTCGGCCACCAGTGCAACACGCTGGTTTTTGGTCCGGGCGGTTACAAATTCTCCGATTACCCCCGCCTCGGCCTGCCCCTGTCCTTCCTCATCATCCTCGTCAGCATTCCGGCCCTGCTCTATGTTTGGCCGGTCGCCTAGCCCCGAGGGGCGTCACCTTCCCAAAAACCTTGACGCTTCGGCCTGAATATGGCCTAAGCCTGCCCCAATCCCTATTCCCGGAACAGGCTTGGCGCATTCGTTTGCGCCGCGAAATAGAGCAACACAATGATCAACCCGACCCCACGCGTCCGCATCGCCCCCTCGCCCACCGGCGAGCCGCATGTCGGCACCGCCTATATCGCCCTTTTCAACTACCTCTTTGCCCAGAAGAATGGCGGCGAGTTCATCCTGCGCATCGAGGATACCGATGCCACCCGCTCGACTCTCGAATTCGAGGAGCGGGTTCTGGATGCGCTGAAATGGACGGGCCTGAAATGGTCGGAAGGCCCGGATGTCGGCGGCCCCTACGGTCCTTATCGCCAGTCCGAGCGCAAGGACATGTACCAGCCTTTCGCACAGGACCTGCTCGACAAGGGCCATGCCTTCCGCTGCTTCTGCACGCCCGAGCGGCTTGAGCAGATGCGCGAAGGCCAGCGCGCCGCCGGCAAGCCACCGAAATACGATGGTCTCTGCCTGCATCTGACTGCGGAAGAAGTCACCTCGAAAATGGCAACCGGCGAAAGCTCCGTCGTGCGCATGAAAATCCCGACCGAGGGCTCCTGCGACTTTACCGACGGCGTTTATGGCGACGTCTCGATCCCGTGGGATTCTGTTGACATGCAGGTGCTCATCAAGGGCGACGGCATGCCGACCTATCACATGGCAAACGTCATCGACGACCACCTGATGAAGATCACCCACGTCGCCCGCGGCGAGGAGTGGCTGGCATCGGTGCCGAAGCACATCCTGCTTTACCGTTATTTCGGCTGGGAAGCGCCGGTCTGGATGCACCTGTCGCTGATGCGCAATGCCGACAAGTCCAAGCTCTCCAAGCGCAAGAACCCGACCTCGATCAGCTACTACTCGGCGCTCGGCTACCTGCCGGAAGCCCTGATGAACTTCCTTGGCCTCTTCTTCGTACAGATCGCCGAAGGCGAAGAACTGCTGACCATGGAAGAACTGGCCGGAAAATTTGATCCGGAAGCCTTGTCCAAGGCGGGCGCCATCTTCGACCTGCAAAAGCTCGAATGGCTGAACGGCCGCTGGCTGCGCGAAAAGCTGACGCCGGAGGAATTCGTCGCCCGCACGCTCGAATGGGCAATGGAAAACGATCGCCTTAAGCAGGGCCTGCTGCACTCGCAGAGCCGCATCACCAAGCTCGGCGACCTGCCGAACCTTGCAGGCTTCCTGCTCGCCGCCGATGTCGGCCTGACGCCGGCATCCTTCGCCGGCCTGAAGACCTCGCCGGAAGATACACTGCTGATCATCAACACGGTCCAGGCCGACATCGAAAAGATGGTCGAGTGGAACGTGGAAGCGATCGACGCGGAACTGCGCGCCGTTGCCGACAAGCTGGAGAAGAAACTCCGCGTCGTTACCCCGCCGCTCTTCATCGCCATGTCCGGCTCGTCCCGCTCGCTGCCGCTGTTCGATAGCATGGCCATTCTCGGCCGCTCCGTCGTTCGCCAGCGCCTGAAGATCGCAGCAACCGTCGTCGCCTCCATGGTGGGCGATGGGAAGTAAGAAATTCGCGACGCGCCCCCTCCCCTTGTGGGGAGGGTTGGGGAGGGGTCTTTCTTAATTCAGCAAGAGAAACCCTCCCCGTCGCTTCGCTCCGACCCATCCCATAAGGGGGAGGGTTAGGCCGAGCCAACCGCGCCGGCAGAACAGAACAACGAGCCCAAAGAGGCAAAACATGACCGACACGACAAAGACCGAAACCGCCCTCTCCTCCGACGTCACCGAAGTGCGCGCACAAAAGCTTGCCAAGCTGCGCGAGACCATCGGCGATGTCTATCCGGCACATTTCCACCGCACCATGACCAATGCGGAACTGGCTGCGAAATACGAGGCGCTGGAGCCGGACACGGAAACTCAGGACGTCGTCACGGTCGCCGGCCGCGTCTATTCCTCGCGCAATTCCGGCATGTTCATGGATATCCATGACGCTTCTGGCAAGATCCAGATCTTCTCCCACAAGGACGTCACGCCGGAAGAAGCGCGCAACATGCTGCCGCTGATCGATCTCGGCGACATCATCGGCGTCACCGGCACCGTGCGCCGCACCAAGCGCGGCGAGCTGTCGATCAACGCGCAGCAGATCACCATGCTGACCAAGTCGCTTCTGCCGATGCCGGAGAAGTGGAACGGCATTGCCGATATCGAGATCCGTTATCGCAAGCGCCACCTCGACATCATGAGCAACGAAGAATCGAAGCTGCGCTTTCAGCAGCGCTCGAAGATCGTTTCCGGCATCCGCCACTTCATGGAAAACGACGGCTTCTTGGAAGTCGAAACCCCGATGCTGCAGACGGTTTATGGCGGCGCCACTGCCGATCCGTTCAAGACCTTCCACAACACGCTGAAGATGGACATGTACCTGCGCATCGCGCCGGAACTGTTCCTGAAGCGCACGCTGGTCTCGGGCCTTTCCGACAAGGTGTTCGAGATCAACCGCAACTTCCGCAACGAAGGCGTCTCTACCCGGCACAATCCCGAATTCACCATGATGGAATGCTACTGGGCCTATGCCGATTACGAGGACGTCATGGACCTCGTCGAGCGCCTGTTCGAAACGCTCGCCGTTTCGATCCACGGCACCCCGGAAGTCACCTTCGGCGACAAGCAGATATCCTTCAAGGGGCCGTTCAAGCGCGTGCCCATGCCCGACGCCGTCAAGGAAGCGACCGGCATCGACTTCCTCGCAATCAAGACGGACGAGGAAGCCCGCGCTGCCGCCAAGGCTGCCGGTTTCGAAGTCGAGAAGGACTGGACCTGGGGCGAATGCCTTGCCTTCATCTTTGAAGAAAAGGTTGAGGGCACGCTGATCCAGCCGAGCCACGTCACCCACTTCCCGAAGGACATCTCGCCGTTTGCCAAGGAAGTTCCGGGCGAGCCGCGCCTCGTCGAGCGTTTCGAAACCTATTGCAACGCCTGGGAAGTCGGCAACGCGTTTTCCGAACTCAACGACCCGGAAGAACAGCGCAAGCGCATGGTCGAGCAGCTAGAGCAGGCCCACGCCCGCGGCGAGAAGGACAAGCAGCTCGACGACGAGTTCCTTGACGCGATCGACCAGGGCATGCCGCCGGCCGGCGGCCTCGGCATCGGCGTCGACCGCCTTGTCATGCTTCTGACCAACGCCCCGTCGATCCGCGACGTCATCCTCTTCCCGGCCCGCAAGGCCAAGGCGGACTGAGGAACAGGCAGACAGGCCTGAAACGACAAAAAGGCGGCTGTAAAAGCCGCCTTTTTTCATATCCACTCTTCGCTGAACTTATATTCAATCCGCTGGCGGAGCATCACTTGTCGCAGTCGCGGCCTGTTGCGCCCTGAACTTTTCCAGCCATGCGGCACCGGCCGTATCGGCTGCGCTTGCACCGGAAGCCGCAGACGGTGGCCCTCCCGCATGAGCTTCTGCTTGCGCCGCCTCGGTAGTAGCCTTCGGCTGGCCTTTACTGTCAGATGCAGTCCCGGAATGAACCTCGTCAGCAGCATCCGACTTCGACCAACCCTTGCCACCCTCGGCCGTTGTTCTCGGCTCACGCGCAGGTTCTGAGGCCTGCTTGGCCTCATCCGCTGCATCAGCCTTGGCTTCCTTCTGCGCGGGAGCGGCAGGCTCATCGGCAGAACTGCCAAGGATCATGCTCTTTGCCTGATCGAAAAAGCTTTTTTCTGCGGCAGGCTTGTCAGTGGAGGAAGTGTCTGTCTTTGCAGCCTGCGCGCCATGGTTTTCACCGGAAGGCGCGGCCGCTGCAGGAACAGCCTTTTCCTCGCCCTGACCTGCCTCATGACCGGCAGTAGCTTCTTCCTTCGCACCGAAAACCATGCCGGTAATCGAACTGAGGAAACCACCGCTTTCAACGGCGGCGACCTCTTCGCTTTTTGCTTCGCTTTCGGCGCTGGCACCTTCTGCCGCCGGCGCTGCACCATGGCCAGAAGCCTTGTCGCCGCCAGAGGCCGCCGCTCCATGTCCGGACGCCTTTGGTTCTGCCTTGGCCGCCTCGCTGCCCTCTGGCAACGACGGGTCGATGCAGTCTGCCCTGTCGGTTAGATGCGCGTCGAGATGCTCGATATCCTCCAGCGGAAGATCGACCCGCATGCCGTAGAAATGGCCGCTGGCGCTCGGTGCGCCATCGAGGTAATAGGCGGAGTAATTCTCGGTCTGCCCACCTGCCGGGATCTTGGCAGGGTTTGGAATGTAGACGACCTGCGCGGCAATCGCGCGGCCGCGCATGTCCGCTGTATCTTTGGGGCCGGCACTGTCGATCATCGCGACCTGCACGAGACCGGCCTTTTCCTTTTCCTGCACCGCCCGTGCCACGCGCAAGGCCGTCTTCAGCCGCGAAATTCCGTCACCGGCCTGGTCGCTGGTTACATATTTGCGCACCCATATGCTGCCGTCGCGGCGCATCTTCTGCGTCTGCAGCGTCGTACAGGTCAGGCCGTTTATATCTTTATAGGATGGGCCAAGGATCTTGTCGGTTCCGATCAGCACCGCTGCCGAGCCGCTCGCGCCACAAAGAACCAACGCACCGCTGAGAAGGAAGATGAATTTCTTCGACAGCCGGATCTTCATTCGCCAACACCCGGCATAGTCAACTCCAGTTACGCAATACAAGTCATGGAACAATGAGGGCATATTCGCCCAATCTTATTGAAGAAACTTTAAGCGGATTTGTCAGGCCGCCGTTCCAAATCGGGACTCCGCGCTTATTGCGAATGATTTGCAAGAGCATTGACAGGCGGATTTTTGTCGCTAGTTTAAATTGCGAATGATTTGCAACAGCAATAACGGATCACGAATGTCGTTTTTGAGAATTGCATGCCTCGGTACCGGCCTCCTCGCCGGCCTGCTCTCCCTGCCCTTTTCCGCTTCGGCTGAGGAAAAGCCCAAGGTCGTCACCACTTTCACCATCATCGCCGACATGGCGAAGAACGTCGCGGGCGATGCGGCCGAAGTCGAAAGCATCACCAAGCCCGGCGCCGAGATCCACAATTATCAGCCGACGCCGCGCGACCTCCTGCGCGCCCGTGACGCGGATCTCGTCCTGCGCAACGGCCTGAACCTCGAACTCTGGTTCGAACGTTTCCTGAAAAATCTCGGAGATGTGAAGAGCGTCACCGTCTCCGATGGCGTCACCCCCATGTCGATTGCCGGCGGTGCCTATCAGGGCAAGCCCAACCCGCATTCCTGGATGTCACCGGAAAACGCCGTCATCTATGTCGAGAACATCCGCAAGGGCCTGACCGAGATCGACCCGGCCAATGCCGAAACCTATGCCGCAAATGCAAAGGCCTATTCCGACAAGATCCGCGCACAGGCCCAGCCGATACGCGACGAGCTGGCAAAACTGCCGGAAAATCACCGTTGGCTCGTCACCAGCGAAGGCGCCTTCTCCTATCTGGCCCGCGATTTCGGCCTCAAGGAGCTGTATCTCTGGCCGGTCAATGCCGATAGCCAAGGCACACCGCAACAGGTTCGCGCCGTCATCGATGCCATGCGCGAGCATGACGTGAAGGTGATCTTTTCCGAAAGCACAGTCTCCGACAAGCCGGCAAAACAGGTCGCCTCCGAAACCGGCGCGACCTATGGCGGAGTTCTCTATGTCGACTCTTTGAGCGAAGCAGACGGCCCGGTTCCCACCTATCTCGATCTCTTGCGCATCACCTCGGAAACCATTGCAAAAGGTCTCGCGCAATGAGGATGGGCAAGACCAAGCCAGTAGCTACCGGCATCAGGCTCGACAATGTCAGCGTCGCTTATCGCAACGGCCATACGGCGCTGAAACATGCCAGTTTCGAAGTGCCCAAGGGCACGATCACCGCACTTGTCGGCGTCAATGGCGCCGGCAAGTCGACGCTGTTCAAGGCCATTATGGGCTTCGTCAGGCTGACCGAAGGCTCGGTTGAAATCCTTGGAATGCCCGCCCGTGAGGCTTTGAAAAAGAACCTCGTCGCCTATGTACCGCAATCGGAAGAGGTCGACTGGAACTTCCCGGTTCTGGTCGAGGACGTGGTGATGATGGGCCGCTACGGCCACATGAATTTTCTCCGCATCCCGTCGCGCCGCGACCACGACATGGTCACCGAGGCGCTGAAGCGGGTGAACATGCTGGAATACCGCAAGCGCCAGATCGGCGAGCTTTCCGGCGGCCAGCGAAAACGCGTCTTTCTTGCCCGCGCGCTGGCGCAGGAAGGCCAGGTCATCCTGCTCGACGAACCTTTCACCGGCGTAGACGTGACGACCGAGGAGCAGATCGTCGCACTCCTCAAGGCCCTGCGCGACGAAGGCCGCGTCATGCTGGTCTCCACCCACAATCTCGGCAGCGTGCCGGATTTCTGCGACCGCACCGTCTTCGTCAAGGGCACCGTCATCGCCTATGGCAAGACGGCAGATACGTTCAACGAGGCCAATCTGGAAAAGGCATTCGGAGGCGTGCTGCGCCATTTCATCCTCGGCGGTGCCGACCTGCATGACGACGCCGATCCGCGCCGCGTCAAGGTCATTACCGATGACGAACGCCCCTTCGTCACCTATGGCAACGGCACAGAAAAAACCAAGGTGAAAAAGAAGAAGAAGGACAGCGTCGATGCTCCAGACGCTTCTTGAACCTTTCACCTACGGTTACATGCTGAACGCCATCTGGGTCTCGGCCCTGGTCGGCGGCGTCTGCGGTTTTCTCTCCGCCTACCTGATGCTGAAAGGCTGGTCGCTGATCGGCGATGCTCTCTCCCACTCGATCGTCCCCGGCGTCGCCGGCGCCTATATGCTCGGCCTGCCCTTCTCGATCGGCGCCTTCATGTCCGGCGGCCTCGCAGCGCTTGCCATGCTGTTCCTCAACCAGCGCACGCGGCTGAAGGAAGACGCCATTATCGGCCTGATATTCACCTCCTTTTTCGGGCTTGGCCTGTTCATGGTGTCGCTCTCGCCGACCTCGGTCGATATCCAGACCATCGTCATGGGCAACGTGCTTGCCATCAGCCCCGGCGATACGCTGCAACTCGTCATCATCGGCACCGTCAGCCTCGTCGTCCTGACCTTGAAATGGAAGGACCTGATGGTCACCTTCTTCGATGAAAACCACGCCCGCACCATCGGCCTCAAGCCCGATGCGCTGAAGGTGATGTTCTTCGCCCTTCTCGCCGCTTCCACCGTCGCCGCCATGCAGACCGTCGGCGCCTTCCTCGTCATCGCCATGGTGGTGACACCTGGAGCGACCGCCTATCTGCTCACCGACCGGTTCCAGCGCGTCATTCTGCTCGCACTCGGTATCGGCGCTGCCACCAGCTTCCTCGGTGCTTATCTCTCCTATTTCCTCGATGGCGCAACCGGCGGCATCATCGTCGTGCTGCAGACGGCCATCTTCCTTATCGCTTTCGTTTTTGCACCCAAGCACGGCATGCTCGCCGCCCGCCGCCGGGTGAAGGCCTCGTTGGAGGAAGCGATATGAGCGACACGATCGACCTCCTGCTTTTCCCCTTCCAGATCGACTTCATGCGCACCGCCTTTGCGGTGACGCTGATGATCGCTCTGCCGATAGCGATCCTCTCCTGCTTCCTCATCCTCAAGGGCTGGTCGCTGATGGGCGACGCCGTCTCGCATGCCGTCCTGCCGGGCGTCGTCATCGCCTATATGCTGGCAATCCCCTTCTCGATCGGCGCCTTCATCGCCGGCATGGTCTGCGCACTGGCAACCGGTTTCCTCAAGGAAAACAGCCGCATCAAGGAAGACACGGTGCTCGGCATCGTCTTTTCAGGCATGTTCGGCCTCGGCCTCGTGCTCTACGTCAATGTCCAGGCCGATGTGCATCTCGATCATATCCTGTTCGGCGACATGCTCGGCATCCTGCCGCAGGATTTGATCGAGACGACGGTGATCGCCATCGCCGCCACCATCTTCCTCGTCATCTTCCGCAAGGACCTGCTGGTCCACGCCTTCGATGAGCAGCATGCAAAGGCGATCGGCCTGCCGACCCGCCTGCTGCATTACGGCCTGCTTGCCGTCCTTTCGCTGACGGTCGTCGGAGCCTTGAAGGCAATCGGTATCATCCTTTCCGTGGCCCTCCTGATCGCCCCCGGCGCCATCGCCTTCCTGCTGACCCGCCGTTTCACCGCCATGCTTTTGACGGCGGTCGCGGTCGCACTCGGCTGCTCCCTCGGCGGCATCTATCTGAGCTTTTTCCTCGATAGCGCCCCCGCCCCCACCATCGTGCTTTTGATGACGATAACCTTCATCGTCACCTTCATTCGCACCATGCTCGCCTCCCGCGCCGCGGCCTGATCTGGTCGCGGGCATATACCCGCTTGCGTAACGATAGATCCGGGTATATACACACATCAAGATGTCGAACGATACATGCCACTGCATCCTGTTGCGCAAGGCGACCCGCAAGGTCTCGTCCTATTATGACGAGGCGCTGGCACCGCTTGGCGTCAATATCGGCCAGTTCAGCCTGCTCAGAAACATCCGGCGTATGGAGCCGGTGTCGCTGACCGATCTGGCGCACAAGGTCGAACTTGATCGATCGACCGTCGGTCGCAATGCCAAGGTGCTGGAGCGAATGGAACTGGTCGCCATCGGCCATGGCGAGGATCAGCGCGAAGCCGTGCTGACCATCGCACCGAAAGGCCGCGAAATACTGGAAAAAGGCGCCCCCCTCTGGGATGGCGTGCAGGACGACATAGAGGCCCGCCTCGGACACGAAAAAGCCCGGCAGTTGCAGGACCTGCTCGCAGAACTCTGATTTTTTGGCCAATATACGGGCATCTACCCGCAAATATGGAAGATTACTCCCAATAGGCCGCGGCACCCCGGCAGCAAAAGAAGGAAACCACGAATGATTTCGACAGGCGTTGCCGGCTGGATGGCGGCGAGAAAACTCCATTACGGATGGGTCGTTGCAGCAACCACCTTCCTGACCATGCTGGCAACCGCTGGTGCCATGGGTTCGGCCGGCGTGATGATCCAGCCGCTGCACCAGGAATTCGGCTGGGATATCGCCGATATCTCCACCGCCATGGCCGTTCGTCTCGTGCTTTTCGGCCTGCTCGGGCCTTTCGCCGCCGCCTTCATGAACCATTTCGGCGTCCGTCAGGTCGTATCGACGGCACTCGGCATGATCATCTTCGGCATCGTCGCCTCCTTCTTCATGACCGAGGTCTGGCAGTTGCTGCTGCTCTGGGGTGTCGTCATCGGTGTCGGCACCGGCATGACGGCTCTGGTGCTTGGCGCAACCGTCGCCAGCCGCTGGTTTTCCAAGCGCCGCGGCCTCGTCATCGGCCTGATGACAGCGAGCAACGCCACCGGCCAGCTCGTATTTTTGCCCATACTCGCGGCCCTGACGGAAGCCTATGGATGGCGCACTGCCCTCACGCTGACCGTCGCCGTCCTCGCCACGACCTTCGTTCTCGTCCTGCTGCTGATGCGTGACCACCCGGCCGATGTCGGCCTGCCCGCCTATGGCGAAACCGCAGTCAACAAGGCTCCGAAGCAGGACCACAAGCTTCTCGCCACGCTTTTATCCCCGCTCATCACCCTGAAAAGCGTTTCCGGCAACCCGGTTTTCTGGGTTCTGTTCGGCACCTTCTTCGTCTGCGGCCTCTCCACCAACGGCCTCATCCAGACGCACTGGATCTCGATCTGCGGTGATTTCGGCATGGCGGCCGTCACCGCAGCCGGCACGCTTGCCGTCATCGGGATTTTCGATTTCATCGGCACGATCTTCGCCGGCTGGCTCTCCGACCGTTACGACAACCGCATCCTGCTTTTCTGGTTCTACGGACTGCGCGGCCTATCGCTGATCTACCTGTCCATGTCTGGTTTCAGCACGCTCGAACTCTCCGTCTTTGCGATCTTCTATGGTCTAGACTGGGTGGCGACCGTACCGCCGACGGTCAAGCTCGCGGCGGAAAGCTTCGGTCGCGAGAAAGCCGGCCTCGTCTTCGGCTGGGTCTTCACCGGCCACCAGCTTGGGGCCGCAACCGCAGCCTTCGGTGCCGGCTGGTTCAAGAGCGACTACGACACCTATATGCCCGCCCTGCAGATCGCAGGCGTCATGTGCATGCTCGCCGCAGTCTCGGTCATGCTGCTCCGGAAGCCGGCAAGCCCTGCCCCGCTATCCCAACCGGCCTGACTACTCAGACTCCGGGCCGGCAATCCATGCCGGCCCCTCCCCGCCGAAGCACTGTCGCTTCAATCCGGCTGTCCTTGGAATTCTTGAAGGCCTCCAGCGTCAGACTGACATAAAAGGCCACGATTATCGTCAGCAGCAACACCATCGCCGAAGCGCTGAGCAAGCCCGAATAGGCGTGGAAGGCGTCCGTCATCTGTATCTCCAATCCTGTTTTCCTGGATTGAATCTACCGATCAACATCACTCGCTGATTTCCGTTTCGTTTCAAAATATGTCTGTCGCGCCTGATGGCGTATCATGCCGCCCGTTTCGAACCGGCCTGGCCGGCCGCAGCCTCCGGTTCGCGGATGCGATTACGCCGGTTGAGCTTGAAGTGATTGACGAGTTCGACAAGCTGCGCTGCACCCGCCGCCAGCGACCGGCTGATCGTCGTCGTCTTTTCGACCATGACCGCATTCTGCTGGGTCATCCGGTCGAGCTGCGAAACCGTGCTGTTGATCTCCGAAAGGCCGGTCGCCTGCTCCTGCGCAGCCGTCGCCAATGACTGCACATTGCTGTCGATCGACGCGACGAAGGTCTCGATCTCGTGCAGCGCCGAACCGGTCTCGTCCACCAGCCGCACGCCTTCCGTCACCTCGCGGCCCGACTTATCGATCAGCGTCTTGATTTCCTTGGCGGCGGTTGCCGAGCGCTGGGCAAGCTCTCGCACTTCCTGCGCGACGACGGCAAACCCCTTGCCCGCCTCACCNNACGCCGGCATTGAGCGCCAGGAGATTGGTCTGGAATGCGATCTCGTCGATCACGCCGATGATCTTGGTGATCTCGCCCGACGCATCCTCGATCCGCTTCATCGCCGTGATGGTTTCCTTGACGACTGTGGACGAAGCCGTTGCAGCTTCCAGTGCATTCTTCACCAGCTTGCGCGTCTCGACGGTGTTGGCAGACGATGCGCGGATGGTCGAGGTCACCTGCTCCAATGCCGCAGAGGCCTCCTCGAGCGATACCGCCTGCTCCTTGGTGCGGGCGGACATCTGATCGGCCGCCTCGTGCATCTCCTGGCTGGAGCCGTTCAGCATGCCGGTCTGTCTCAGCACGCCCATCAGCGTTTCCTGAAACGCGCCGATGGAGGCGTTGAAGTCCCGCCGCAGCGGCTCGAACTCGGAGCTGAACGGAACATCGATCGTCTGTCGGATATTGCAGTCCGCGAGACGCCCGAGCCCTGCGCCAAGTTCCTTGACCACGGTCATGCGCTCGGAAACATCCGTGGCAAACTTCACCACCTTGAACACGCGGCCGCTGTCGTCGATGATCGGATTGTAGGAAGCCTGGATATAGATCGGCTCACCTTGTCTGTTGACCCGGGTAAACTGCCCGGTGGAGAACCGGCCTGCGCGAAGCTCGTGCCAAAATTGCTTGTATTCAGCGGAGCGCGCATAATCCGGCTCGCAGAACATCGAATGATTCCGCCCGACGATCTCGTCCAGTTGGTAGCCCAGCGCGTGGAGGAAATTCTCGTTCGCCGTGATGATCTCGCCTTCAGGCGTGAATTCGATCACCGCCTGCGCTCTAGACAGCGCTTCCAGCTTGCCGCGGTTTTCCAGCGCATCCTTGCGCGATGCCGTGATATCAGTGGCGATCTTCACCACCTTGTAGGGCTTGTTGCCCTTGAAAAGCGGATTGTAGGAAGCCTCGATCCAGACCTCGCGACCACCCTTGCCGAAACGCTTGTATTTGCCCTGGTCGAACGTGCCCTTCGCCAGCCCCGCCCAGAAATCCGCATAGTCCTTCGACGCGGCGTCCGTCGGATCGACAAAGATGCGGTGGTGCTTGCCGACGATCTCGGACAGCGAATAGCCGACCGTCCGGCAGAAATTCTCGTTGGCGGTCAGGATGATGCCGTTGAGGTCGAACTCGATGATCGCCTGCGAGCGATTGAGCGCCTCGACAAGGGCTGCGTTGGACTGCATGTGGCCGAAAGGCAAACCGACCATGGATATCTCCGCTTGGCTATTTTTGCCGGAAGGCTATCCACCTTTAATAAAGTTTAAGTTAATTAAGCACTTGATCGAATTCAACTTTACGGTGTCAACGAGCAGACTGCCTCCCGCAGATGGAAGCCTGCCTGAACATGAAAAAGGCCCGCCTTGCGGCGAGCCTCCCAATGCTTGGCGGTGGTTCTTGTGATCAGGCAGCAGCGAGCGTAAGCTCTTTCTTGACCATCTGGCGCAGAATTCCGAGGTCCTTGGCGAACAGGCGAATGCCGTCAGAAAGCTTTTCGGTCGCCATCTGGTCTTCGTTCAGCATCCAGCGGAAGGTCTTCTCGTCCATCTTGATCGGCGCAACGGCTTCGAACTTCTCCGGCGAGAGCTTGCGTTCCAGCGAGCCCTCGGCCTTGTCCAGCTCGTCAAGCAGGTTCGGCGCGATCGTCAGGCGGTCGCAACCGGCCAGCGCTTCGATCTCGCCCACGTTGCGGAACGACGCACCCATGACGATCGTGGAGATGCCGTTGGCCTTGTAGTAATTGTAGATCGAGCGAACCGAAACGACACCCGGATCGGTTTCCGCCGTGTAATCCTGGCCGGTCGACTTCTTGTACCAGTCGAGAATACGACCGACGAAGGGCGAGATAAGGAATGCCTTGGCATCTGCGCAGGCAACGGCCTGGGCATGGCTGAACAGCAATGTCAGATTGCAATCGATACCTTCGGCCTGCAGCACTTCGGCAGCCTTGATACCTTCCCAGGTGGAAGCGAGCTTGATCAGGATGCGTTCGCGCTCGATGCCACGTGCCTTGTAGGCAGCAATGATGTCATGCGCCTTCTTGATCGAGGCTTCGGTATCGAAGGAAAGGTCGGCGTCGACTTCGGTCGAGACGCGGCCCGGGACCAGACCGGCAAGCGCGGAACCGACATCGATCGCCAGGCGGTCGGCCACGGCAGCCGCAATCGCCTCATCATTGCCGCCCTGCTTCTTGCCCCAGGCAACGGCTTCCTTGAACTTTTCGGCAAATGCATCAGAGCCGATCGCCTTCAGTACGATCGACGGGTTGGTGGTGCAATCGACCGGCTTGAGACGGGCAACGGCCTCGATGTCGCCGGTGTCGGCGACGACGGTGGTCATGGAACGAAGTTGCTCTAGTTTTGACGTCATCCGAATTGTCCTCACTGATGGCTGTCGGCGCTGGAGGCACCGATTTTGCTCCTCTGGCATGTTATTTAGATAACATCCGCGGAAGGTAAAGAAGTCAAGACATTTGTCCTTCTCAATTGACATATGTTCCAATGAAGACGATATCATGACCAGACGCGCAGGAATTGCATATTCCGCATTTCGGGAGGATTGAGCGCCTTGGCCAGATTAAGACGCGAGAGCCATACGACCTATTCCGACGCGACCTCCCAGAGGCTTCGCGCCGCATGGCTTTACTACAATCAGGGCCTGACCCAGAAGGACGTCGCGGAAAAACTAGGCGTCAGCCGCTCGACCGTGATCCGCATGCTCGATGAAGCCATGAAGCGCTCCGAAGTGCAGATCTGGATCTCTGAAGGCGTCGAAAGCTGCGTCGAACTCGCAATCCGGCTGGAAAAGGCCTACGGGCTGGATGAGGCGGTCGTCGTCCCGACCCCGCGTGATAGCAGTGCCGATGCGCTTGCAGGCGCCGTCGGCCTGGCGCTCGGGCAATTCTTGTCAGATGTCATTCAGGACGACATGACCATCGGCGTCGGCTGGGGCCGCACCATGACCGCTTCCCTCTCCAGCTTCCGCCCCGCGCGCCATAACAACGTCAAGGTCGTCTCCTTGCTCGGTGGCATCGTCGCCGTTCACCAGACGAACCCGATCGACTTCACCTGGCGGTTCGCCGGTCAGCTCGGCGCCGAATGTTACATGTTCCTCGCCCCTCTTCTCGTCGATACGGTCGCCACCAAGCGTGCTCTTATCGACAAATGCGGCCTCGACACCATCTACAACCTTGCCGAGAATCTCGATCTCGCCGTCGTCAGCTGTGGCGATATCGGTCCGCATTCTACCTCGCTCTCGGAAGGCTTCATTTCGAAGAAGGAGTTGGACCGCCTGATCGCGTCAGGCTGTGTCTGCGATACCATGTTCAACTTCCTGAACGAGGAAGGTCATTCCGTCGATCAGGCGCTGAACGAACGGGTCATGTCGGTCGATCTCGATACACTGAAAAAAGCGAGACATATCGTGCTCTCGTCAGGCGGTTCCCACCGCGCGGTCGCCATCCGCGCCACCATCCGCCGTATCGGCTGCAACACGCTGATCACCGACGAAACGGCGGCAAAGGAACTGCTGCGACTGGCTGAAGAGGATACAGCCACGCCTGAAGCCGACTAGCCGGCGCGATCCCGCAAAAACAGCTTTTCATGGGACGCGCTGGAAACAGGTCTGCCAACCGTTTGACAGACACTCGGAAAAAATGGCAGCAAATTGGAGGAGGAGATTTCTGCCATGGCAAAACGGTCTGACACCCAGGGACGGCTGGATGATGCGGCGAGGGCTGGCTGGCTCTATTATGTCGCCGGTCGCACCCAGGACGAAATAGCGGCCGCCATGGGCATTTCCCGGCAATCGGCGCAGCGTCTCGTCTCGCTCGCGGTTGCCGAGCGCCTGATCAAGGTCAGGCTCGACCATCCGATCGCCGCCTGCCTGGAGCTGGCCGAAAGGCTGAAGGAAAAATACGGCCTGCGCCATGCGGAAGTCGTGCCGAGCGATCCATCCGGAGCATCATCGACGATAGGCATTGCAGAGGCAGCCGCCGCGGAGATAGAGCGCTGGCTCAGACGGCCGGAGCCGATCGTGCTTGCGGTCGGCACAGGCCGCACGCTGAAGGCCGCGGTCGATCAACTCCCGCCGATGGAATGTCCGCAACACCGCATTGTGTCGCTCACCGGCAATATCGGACCTGACGGTTCCGCCGCCTTCTACAACGTCATCTTCTCGATGGCGGATGCCATCAAGGCACGCCATTTCCCCATGCCGCTTCCCGTCCTCTGTTCCTCGGCAGAAGAGCGCGAGACTTTGCATGACCAGGCGCTTGTCCGCTCGACGCTTGCGCTCGGTGCGGAGGCAGCCGCCACCTTCGTCGGCATCGGCGAACTGGGCGTCGACGGCCCTCTCTGTGTCGACGGCTTCCTTGGCCGTGAAGAAATGCAAAGCCTTGTCGAAAGCGGTGCCGCGGGCGAAATCTGCGGATGGGTCTACGACCAGCAAGGCCGACTTCTGGACAACGCCGTCAACGAACGCGTCGCCAGCGTCCCGATCCCGTCCCGCTACACGAGCGCGGTGATTGGAATCGCGAAAGGACAGCGCAAGATCAAGGCCATCGCGGCGGCGCTTCGTGGCAAGCTGATCAACGGCATCATCACAGATGAAGCGTCCGCTGAGCAGTTGCTCCGCCTGTGAGCAAAAATTTTTACGTTCAAATTCAAGCGCTTAAAACGGTTTAATCGCAGTGCAGCGACGAATCCGTGTTGACTTCCGTCAACTCCTGATAAGTAATTGCCCACGAGCAAAGCGAATGCTCGCAATCATCTTCTCGGGAGGAAGATATGACATTGAAGACTTTTTTGCTGGGCGCCTGCTCGGCCATGGCTTTTGTTGCCACCGCCGCATCGGCTGAAACCCTCACAATCGCAACCGTCAACAACGGCGACATGGTCCGCATGCAGGGCCTGACCTCGGAGTTCACCAAGGCGAACCCGGACATCCAGGTAAACTGGGTCACGCTCGAGGAAAACGTTCTTCGCGAACGCGTCACCACGGACATCGCTGCCAATGGCGGTCAGTACGACATCGTCACCATCGGCAACTACGAAGTTCCGATCTGGGCCAAGCAGAAGTGGCTCCTGCCGCTCGACGGCCTCGGCGACAAGTATGACATGGACGACCTTCTGCCGGCTATCCGCGGCGGTCTGTCCGTTGACAGCAAGCTTTACGCGGCTCCGTTCTACGGCGAATCCGCCATGATCATGTACCGCAAGGACCTGTTCGAAAAGGCCGGCCTCAAGATGCCGGAAAGCCCGACCTGGGAATTCATCGCCGATGCGGCGAAGAAGGTCACCGATCGCGGCAACGACGTCTCGGGCATGTGCCTTCGCGGCAAGGCCGGCTGGGGCGAAAACATGGCCTTCGTGTCTGCGCTCAACAACTCCTTCGGCGGCCGCTGGTTCGACGAGAACTGGAAGCCCCAGTTCGATCAGCCGGAATGGAAGGCATCGCTGCAGTTCTATGCAGACCTGATGAAGGAAGCCGGCCCGGCCGGTGCTTCGTCCAACGGCTTCAACGAAAACCTGACGCTGTTCCAGCAGGGCAAGTGCGGCATGTGGATCGACGCGACCGTCGCTGCATCCTTCGTATCGAACCCGAAGGACTCGAAGGTTGCCGACAAGGTCGGTTACGCGATCTTCCCGTCCAAGGAAGGCGTGAAGAACCACGGCAACTGGCTGTGGTCTTGGAACCTTGCCGTTCCGGCATCCTCGCAGAAGGCTGAAGCCGCGCAGAAGTTCATCTCATGGGCAACCAGCAAGGAATACACGACGCTCGTCGCTTCCAAGGAAGGCTGGGCAAACGTTCCTCCGGGCACGCGCACTTCGCTCTATAAGAACGCCGACTACCAGAAGGAAGCAGCCTTCGCCGCTCCGACTCTTGCTGCCATGGACGCTGCCGACATCACCAAGCCGACCGTCAAGCCGGTGCCTTACACCGGTGGCCAGTTCGTCGCGATCCCTGAATTCCAGGCTCTCGGCACCACTGTCGGCCAGCTCTTCTCGGCTGTCATCGCCGGCCAGTCCACAGTCGACGACGCGCTTGCCGCCGCCCAGGCAACGGCAACCCGCGACATGACCCGCGCCGGCTACATCAAGTAAGGGATTTCCTCCCAAGGATAAGGGTTGTCCGGCTCCTTTGCCGGGCAGCCCGCCTCAGATGGAGACCAGAACGACCGGAAGCCGCGCCTCTCGTCGTATCCACAAGCTACCCTATAAAAACAAGATCATGCTTCCGCGCTGACGTTCCATGAGGACGCCACGACGGCAATGAGAGCCAAAGCTCCGGGGAGGTTTTTTAAGATGGCAACGCAGAACACCAGGACGTTGGCACGCCTTATGATGGCGCCCTCCGTCGTCGTTCTTCTGATCTGGATGGCCGTACCGCTCGCAATGACGCTGTACTACTCGTTCCAGAACTACAACCTGCTGACACCGATGAATGTATCGTTCGCAGGCTTCTTCAATTACCAGTATTTCTACACTGATCCGGCCTTCTTCCAGTCGATCTGGAATACGTTGCTGCTGGTTCTCGGCGTGCTGGCGATCACCGTCATCGGTGGTACCGCGATAGCGCTTCTGATCGACCAGCCGATCTTCGGCCAGGGCATCGTCCGCATCCTGGTGATCTCTCCCTTCTTCGTCATGCCGCCGGTAGCTGCATTGATCTGGAAGAACATGATCATGCATCCGGGTTATGGCGTGTTTGCCGATATCGCCAAATTCTTCGGAGTGCAGCCGATCGACTGGTTCGCCCAGTTTCCACTCTTCTCGGTCATCATCATCGTCGCCTGGCAGTGGTTGCCGTTTGCCACCCTGATCCTGCTCACCGCGCTCCAGTCGCTCGACAGCGAGCAGCGTGAAGCGGCCGAAATGGACGGTGCCAACTTCTTCAACCGCTTCATCTACCTGACGATCCCGCATCTTTCGCGTGCCGTCACGGTCGTCATCCTGATCCAGACGATCTTCCTGCTCGGCATCTACGCGGAAATCCTCGTCACCACCAATGGCGGACCGGGTTACGCATCGACCAACCTCACCTTCCTCATCTACCGCACGGCACGTCTCGGTTACGACGTCGGCGGCGGTGCGGCAGGCGGTATCATCGCAGTCGTTCTCGCCAATATCGTCGCCATCTTCCTGATGCGCGCCGTTGGCAAGAACCTGGACAAGTAGGAGAAACGATCATGGCTCGCAAAGTAACAACCGGAGCAAGGATCGGCTGGAGCATCGCCGCCTGGGTCGTGGCGCTCCTCATCTTCTTCCCCATCCTCTACGCCGTCATCACCAGCCTGAAGACCGAGCAGGAAGCCATCGCCGGCTTCTCGCTCATCCCGTCCGGCACGTTCGAGAACTACATCACCGTTCAGACGCAGCGCGATTACTTCAAGCCGTTCATGAACTCGGTGATCCTCTCGGTCGGCTCCACCATCCTGGCGCTGATCATCGCCATCCCGTCCGCCTGGGCCATGGCATTCGCCCCGACCAAGCGCACGAAGGACATCCTCATGTGGATGCTCTCGACCAAGATGATGCCTTCGGTCGCGGTTCTTCTGCCGATCTTCATCATCTTCCGCACCTTCGGCCTGCTCGACAGCCGCGTCGGCCTGACCATCATGCTGACACTGATCAACCTGCCGATCCTCATCTGGATGCTCTACACCTATTTCCGCGAAATTCCGGGCGAGATCCTGGAGGCAGCGCGGATGGACGGTGCAAGCCTCTGGAAAGAGATCGTCTACGTCCTGACCCCGATGGCCGTACCAGGCATTGCCTCGACACTGCTCTTGAACATCATCCTTGCCTGGAACGAAGCCTTCTGGACCATCCAGCTGACGACCACCAACGCGGCGCCGCTGACGGCCTTCATCGCTTCTTTCTCGTCACCGCAAGGCCTGTTCTGGGCAAAGCTCTCGGCAGCATCGACCATGGCGATTGCGCCGATCCTCATCCTCGGCTGGTTCAGCCAGAAGCAACTCGTTCGCGGCCTCACGTTTGGCGCGGTTAAGTAAGGAATTCCGATCATGGGCAGCATTACTCTCAAGAACGTCCAGAAGCATTTCGGCGAAGCCAAGGTCATTCCTTCCGTCGATCTGGAAATCAAGGAAGGCGAATTCGTCGTCTTCGTCGGTCCCTCGGGCAGCGGCAAGTCCACGCTCCTGCGCCTGATCGCCGGCCTTGAAGACCTGACCGGCGGCACGATCACCATCGACGGCAAGGATGTGACGGAAGCCGCACCTGCTGCCCGCGGTCTCGCCATGGTCTTCCAGTCATATGCGCTCTATCCTCATATGAGCGTGCGCAAGAACATCGCCTTCCCGCTCAAGATGGCGAAGATGGAACAGTCAGCGATCGACAAGAAAGTCGAGGCTGCCGCCAAGGTGCTCAACCTCACCGACTATCTGGAACGCCGCCCCTCGCAGCTTTCCGGCGGCCAGCGCCAGCGCGTCGCAATCGGCCGCGCCATCGTCCGCGAACCGTCTGCCTTCCTCTTCGACGAACCGCTCTCCAACCTCGATGCGGCCCTGCGCGGCACGATGCGCCTCGAAATCAGCGATCTTCACAACCAGCTGAAGACGACGATGATCTACGTCACCCACGACCAGATCGAGGCCATGACCATGGCCGACAAGATTGTCGTGCTCAATCGCGGCAATATCGAGCAGGTCGGTTCCCCGATGGAACTGTATCTGACCCCGCGCAACCTGTTCGTGGCGGGCTTCATCGGCTCGCCGCGGATGAACCTGATCACCGGCGATTATGCCAGGTCGAAGGGCGCCGTCACCGCCGGCATCCGTCCCGAACATCTGACGCTGTCCAAGGAGAGCGGCACCTGGAAGGGTACCGTCACCGTTGCCGAACATCTCGGCGCCGACACCTTCCTGCATCTCGATGTCGACGGCATCGGCCAGATGACCGCACGCGCCAGCGGCGAGTTCGGCGCTCATCACGGCGACACCGTCTACCTGACGCCGGATGAAACCAAACTGCATCGTTTCGACGACAAGGGCCTGGCAATTCGGGCCTGATTGATCCTACCGGCCTGACAGACAGGCCAACCGGAGTATGAGAAAATGACTGTGAAGCTTTCGTTGGCAAGCCTCAAGGATGCCGCTGCGACCGCTGGCGTGCCCAATTACGATCCGAAAAGCCTGACGCCGGGCATCATCCATTTCGGCGTAGGCAATTTCCACCGCGCCCATCAGGCCGTCTATCTCGACGACCTGTTCAACACCGGCAAGGGCCACGACTGGGCGCTGATCGGCGCCGGCGTTCTGCCCTCCGACGCCGCCATGCGCGACAAGCTCAAGGCGCAGGATTATCTGACGACCGTCGTCGAGCAGGACAACAATAAGACCGGCGCCCGCGTCACCGCCCCGATGATCGATGTCATCGCGCCTGACCAGAAAGACGCGCTGATAGAAAAGCTCGCAGATCCCGCGATCCGCATCGTCTCGATGACAATCACTGAAGGCGGTTATTTCATCGACGCCGCCGGCCACTTCAACCCGGCCCACCCCGCCATGGTCGAGGATGGCAAGAACCCGGCAGCGCCCAAGACAGTCTTCGGCCTCATCCTCGCCGGCCTGAAACTGCGCCGCGAGCGTGGCGTGCAGCCCTTCACCATCATGTCCTGCGACAACATTCCGGGTAACGGCCACGTCACCGAGAACACCGTGATCGGCCTCGCCAAAATGTCCGACCCGGCCTTTGCCGAGTGGATTCACGCCAACGTCGCCTTCCCCAACTCGATGGTCGACCGCATTACCCCGGCCACCGGCCAGCGCGAAGTCGATATTCTGAAAAACGACTTCAATATTGACGACAACTGGCCGGTATTCTGCGAAGAGTTCAAGCAGTGGGTGATGGAAGACAATTTCCCCGCCGGCCGCCCGGCGCTGGAAGAGGTCGGCGTCCAGTTCGTCCCCGACGTTGCGCCCTATGAATTGATGAAGATCCGCATCCTGAACGGCGGCCACGCGACGATCGCCTATCCGGGTGAATTGCTCGACATCCATTTCGTCCACGAGTCGATGGAACACCCGCTGATCCGCGCCTTCCTCGCCAAGCTGGAAAAGGAAGAGATCATCCCGATCGTTCCGCCGGTTCCCGACACCAATCTGGATGAGTATTTCGACCTGATCGAGCGCCGTTTCCTCAACCCTAAGATCGGCGACACCATTCCGCGCCTGGCGCAGGACGGCTCCAACCGCCAGCCGAAATTCATCCTGCCTTCAACCCGCGATCGCCTCGCCCAGGGCAAGGATATCGTCGGCCTGTCGCTGGTCTCAGCTCTCTGGTGCCGTTACTTCGCCGGCACGTCCGACAGCGGCCGCAAGATCGTCTTCAACGATGCGAGCGCCGAAAAGCTGCAGGCAGCAGCCATCAAGGCCAAGGACGATCCGGCTGCCTTCCTCGTCTTCGACGAAATCTTCGGCGAGGTTTCTGGCAACGAACTGTTCCGCAAGCGTTTCGCCCATGCCCTGAAGACGCTATGGAGCGAAGGAACTGCAAAAACCCTGCAGCTCTATCTCGACGACAAGCTGGTTCAGGAGTGAGGTGAAACGTGGCGGATAAGGTAAGCTTCAACGACGGCCCATTGGTGATCTTCGACTGCGACGGCGTGCTCGTCGACAGCGAACCGCTTTCGGTCCGGGTTCTGGTCGAAGCCTTGAACCGCCACGGCATCGACATGGCCGAGGAGGAAGCCTATCAGCGCTTCCTCGGCCGCAGCCTCGCCACCATGCGGCAGGTTATGGATGAGGAATACGATTTCCACACCGGCCCCGAATTCCTCGAAACCCTGCGTCTTGATCTCTACGACCTCTTCAAGACCGACCTCAAACCGATCGAAGGTATTGCCGAGACGCTCGATGCGCTCGCGCTTCTGAACCTGCCGCGCTGCGTTGCCTCTTCCAGTCAGCCGGAACGCATACGCCTGTCGCTCAGCATTACCGGCATTCTCGACAGGCTGGAGCCGCATATCTTCAGCGCTTCCATGGTCAAGAACGGCAAGCCTGCACCCGACCTTTTCCTCTATGCTGCAGAGCAAATGGGCATCGCGCCGCAAAACTGCATCGTCATCGAGGACAGCCCCGCAGGCATCGAGGCCGCACAGCGTGCCGGCATGTCGGTTTTCGCCTTTACCGGCGGATCGCATGCCTGCGTTCCGGGATATCGTGAACGGATCGACGCACTTTCGCCGGATCTCATATTTGACGACATGCCGGATTTGCTCCACCTTGTAAAAAACCACATGGAGGGTCGCGGAGCGACATCGTCCCAGCGGGCAATTTGACACCGTGAGGAAGATTTTGCCGCGAGCGGTACAGGGACAGGAAACAGATCTGGATGCGTGACCATCTCGTTGCGGTCGATATCGGCACGACCAGCGCGCGTGCCGGCGTTTTCGACAGCGGTGGCCGAATGCTTGCCAAGGCCAAACATCCGATCCGGATGTTCCGCCCCAAGGAAGGCCAGGCCGAACATTCCTCCGAAGATATCTGGGCCGCCACCTGCCATGCCGTGAAAGCAGCGATGACCGAGGCCGGCATCAAGTCTTCAAGTATCGCCGCGATCGGCTTCGACGCTACCTGTTCGCTCGTCATGCGCGACCGGAACGGCAACCCGCTCTCCGTCTCCACCTCCGGTCTCCCTGAACAGGATACGATCGTCTGGCACGACCATCGCGCCATCCGCGAAGCCGACGAACTCTCCGCTTCCGGCCACCATGTTCTGGATTTCTCCGGTGGCTCGCTGTCACCCGAAATGGAAATGCCGAAACTGAAATGGCTGAAGGAGAACCGGCCGGAAAGCTGGGAAAAATCCGGTTTCGTCTTCGATCTGGCCGACTTCCTCACCTGGAAGGCGACCGGGTCGACTGAGCGCTCCCGCTGCACGGTCACCGCCAAATGGAACTATCTGGCGCATGAGACGCCCGGCTGGAAAGCCGACTATCTGAAGCTTGCCGGCCTCGAAGACCTGAAAGAAAAAGCCGGCCTGCCTGAAGATACCGCCGAAGTCGGATCGAGCCTCGGTAAACTGTCGAAACAAGCGGCGGCCGAGCTTGGCCTCGATATCGAGATCGAGGTCTCCCCCGGTCTTATCGACGCCTATGCCGGTGCCTTCGGTGCGCTTGCCGGGGCCGCCAGCGACGCAAATCTCGAAACCAGCGTCGCACTTATCGGCGGAACCTCCAGCTGCATCGTCGCCTTCTCGCGCGATCCGAAACCGGGCCGCAGCCTCTGGGGGCCTTATTACGAGGCGGTCCTTCCCGAACATTGGCTGGTCGAAGGCGGCCAGTCTGCGGCCGGCGCGCTTCTCGATCATATCGTCCAGATGCATGCCGCCGGCGGCGAACCGACCACCGATCTGCATGGCCGCATCATCGCCCGCATTGCCGAGCTGCGCGCCGAAACGGAAGGCGACATAGCCCCCAACCTGCATATCCTGCCGGATTTCCACGGCAACCGCTCGCCACTTGCCGATCCGCATGTGCGCGGCGTCATTACAGGGCTTACCCTCGACACATCCTTTGATGGCCTGTGCCGCCGCTACTGGCGCAGCTGCGTGGCGATCGCGCTCGGCATCCGCCATATCCTCGATACCATGGTCGGTTTCGGTTATCGGTTCGAAACCCTGCATGTCACCGGCGGCCATGTGAACAATCCGCTGCTCGTTGAGCTATACGCCGATGTCACCGGCTGCCGGGTCGTCGTGCCGCAGACGAATGACGCAGTCCTGCTCGGCACCGCGATGACCGCCGCCGTGGCCGGTGGCCTGCATTCATCCCTGTTTGCCGCAAGCTCGGCGATGCAGGCAGGCGGCACCGAATATCTCCCCGATCCGGCCCGCAAGGCAGCCTACGACCGCGATTACCGCCGCTTCCTCACCATGGTCCGCCATCGTGAGGAATTACGGGAAATGGCCTGAGCCACCACCCGACGAAGCCAGTCCGGTTACGTCCGAGTCTTGTCCTGCGACAAATCCCCCTCGCCCGGCAGCGGATCGAAAAACAGATAAATCGCGCTGATCCGCCCGTCGCGGGCGATGATGAAGTCGGTTCCCGCATAGGCCGGTGGCTCACCGGGCGCACCGGAAACCCACCGCACTCTGCCCGCGGTTTCATGAAGCACCTCGGCCGGACCAAGTTCACGATACTGGAAATCCGGATGCGACGCCCGGATCACGCCCGCAATTCGGGCGATCTCTGCAGGGCCACGAAAAACTCCGTGCGGTTCGTGAAATTCTGCATCCGACGCAAAAATCTCAGCCGCAACCGCCTGGCGGCGCACATCGTCAGCCTCGCCAAAAACCTCCTGCAGATTGCGCTTCAGCAATGTCGCAATGTCGTAAGTCATCGTCAGTCTCCTTGAGAAAGCCACGCGTCCCTCAAGGACGCGCGGACGAGCTTCAACGTAGAAATCCGATCATCTCAGATCTGGACTTGGCCACCATCGACAAACAGCTCGACGCCATTGATGAAGCTTGCATCATCGGAGGCGAGGAACAACACGGCCTTGGCGATCTCTTCCGGCTGGCCGACGCGACCTGCTGGGATGAGGCCGGCAAGATAATCCTTCGTGCCTTCCGCCTGCGCACCACCGCCGAACAGCTCGTTCAGGCCTGCCGTGTCGGTGACCCCGGGGCTGATGGCATTGACGCGAATATGCCGGTCCTTCAGGTCGAGGATCCAGTTGCGGGCAAAGCTGCGGATCGCCGCTTTGGTGGCGGAATAGACGCTGAAGGCCGGCGTGCCCGAAATGCTGGTCGTCGAGGAGGTCAGCACGATCGAGCCGCCATCGCGCATCAGCGGCAGCGCCTTCTGCACGGTAAACAGCACACCCTTCACATTGCTGTCGAAGGTCGACTGGTAATGTTCCTCCGTGATCGAGCCGAGTGCCGCAAATTCACCACCACCGGCATTGGCGAAAACGACATCGATATGCCCGTGCTTTTGCTGCACGGCATCATAAAGCCGGTCGATATCGGCAAGCTTGCCCATATCGCCCCGCACGCCGGTCACCCGGCCACCAACTGCCTTCACCGCAGCATCGAGTGCTTCCTGGCGACGGCCGGTAATGAACACCGAGGCCCCCTCGCCCGCAAAGGCCTTTGCGGTGGCAAGCCCGATACCGCTCGTGCCGCCGGTAACGATGACGACCTTGTTTTCAAATCTTGCAGCCATTGTCTTTCTCCTTTGATCTTGCGGTTTGTTTTCCGCTGGATGAAAGATGCATTCGGAACGCTGCGACCGAAAGTCGGCAATATCGACACTCATCGTTCCACATGGAGAACGATGATGCGGCTTGATCTGAATGACCTTGTCTATTTCGCCGAAGTGGTTGCCCATGGCGGCTTCGCCCCGGCAGGGCGGGCGCTGCGCGAACCGAAATCCAAGCTCAGCCGCCGCGTGGCAGGACTGGAGACACGGCTTGGCGTGCGCCTGATCGAACGATCGAGCCGCCGTTTTAGGGTAACCGATGTCGGGCAGGTCTTTTATCAACGCTGCAAGGCGATGCTTGCCGAGGCGGAGCTTGCACAGGCGCTGGTGGCGGAAGCCAAATCGGAACCGGACGGCCTTGTGCGCTTCAGTTGCCCGACCGGACTGGTCGAACCCATATCGGATCTAGTCACCACATTCCTCGACCGCTATCCCAAGGTTCAACTGCAACTCGTGGCTGTCGACCGGCCGGTCGATCTCATCGAGGAACGGATCGATATCGCACTGCGTGTCCGCACCACGATCGACAGCGACGCCTCGCTCACCATGCGCTCGCTCGGCAAATCGATCCGGATCCTCGTTGCAAGCCCGCAACTCGCCAGCCGGATCGCCGATATCGAACAGCTCGCCTCATTGCCGACACTGGCAACGAGCGACGACGCAAGCGAACTGGAATGGCATTTGGAAACCGAGGACGGCAGAAAGCACATTTTCCGCCACGCCCCGCGCATGGGCTGCGCCGATTTTTCAGCCGTTCGCGCCGCGGCGATTGCGGGCCTCGGCGTCGCCATCCTGCCTGATCACACCTGCCGCCAGGCGCTGGAAGATGGAACGCTTGTCCGCATCCTGCCCGCCTGGCGCGGCATTACCGGCATCGTGCATCTGGTCTTCACCACGCGTCGCGGCCTGCCGCCGGCGGTTCGGAAATTCATCGATCACCTGGCTGCGAATTTTCCGAAAGATGCACTGGATGATCCGCGATTTCGCAACCGCCTGCCCGCTGCGTGACATTGCGTATGGCCATCAAAGCAAATGAGGCGACCGATGGGCCGCCTCATTCATGTTTACGGATGAAACTGCTGCCGCTCAGGCAGCGCGGCTATAGCTTCCGCGCTCGCTCGAAGTGGCCACTCCACCAAGACGGAACTGCGAAAGCAGGGTCTTCAGAGCCGTCGCTTCGGCTGCAAGGCCATGGCTGGCGGCCGTCTGTTCCTCGACCATCGCCGCGTTCTGCTGCGTGCCCTGGTCCATCGTGTTGACGGCGGTGTTGATCTCGTTCAGGCCCGTCGACTGTTCGCGGGTTGCCGTTACGATCGCCTGGATGTGGCCGTTGATCTCCTGCACTTCGGCAACGATGGCCTCCAGCCTGGTGCCTGTCTCGCCAACCCGCATCACGCCCTGCTGAACCAGATTGCCGGATGCGTTGATCAGTTCCTTGATCTCCTTGGCGGCCTGGGCGGAACGCTGCGCCAGTTCGCGCACTTCCTGCGCGACGACGGCAAAGCCCTTGCCCGCTTCACCGGCACGCGCTGCCTCGACACCCGCATTCAGTGCAAGCAGGTTGGTCTGGAAGGCGATCTCGTCGATGACGCCGATGATCTTGGAGATCTCCGAAGACGACCGTTCGATGTCTTCCATGGTGCGCACCGCTTCACGCACGATGCCGCCGGAATTCTCGGCATTCGAGCGGGTGCGGTTGACGAGGCGGCCGACTTCCTCGGCGCGATGGGCACTGTCGCGCACCGTCGTGGTGATCTCTTCAAGCGCCGCAGCGGTCTCCTCGACAGAGGCGGCCTGCTGCTCCGTACGTCGGGCCAGATCGTCGGCCGCATGGCGAATCTCGGAAGCGCCGGCATCGATATTGCGAGCATTGTCGCCCACCTTCGTCAGCGCGCTGTTCAGCTTGCCGATCGAGGTGTTGAAGTCTTCGCGCAATCGGTCGAGTTCGGCCACGAAAGGCGAATTGATGCGGTATTGCAGGTCGCCATCGGAAAGATGCGACAGGCCCTTCGCCAGTTCATCCACGGCAAAGCGCACATCCGCCGCATTGCGGGCGGCAACCCGCTCGCGTTCGCCGCGCTCGCGCTCAGAAAGCGTACGCGTCTCCTGTGCATCCCCCTCGAGGCGCAGGCGCTCGATCGCATTCGTGCGGAACACGGCGACGGCTGCGGCCATGGAGCCGATCTGGTCGCTGCGGTCCTGGCCGGGAATGGTCGTGTCGAGATTGCCGCTCGCAAGCTTTTCCATGGCAGCCGTCATCGCGGTCACCGGCGAGATAACGATCCGGCTAAGCAAGGTCGCCAGGAAAACCATCATGGCGACAACGGCAAGCAGCGTCGCAATCGCGGCAGCGAGGCGGAATTCGCGCGTCGCCGCATAGGCATTGTCCTTGTCGACAACGAAACCAAGGCTCCAGTCGGCACCCGGAAGACCACTGACCGGCACAAAGCTGACCAGCTTGCCCTTGTCGCCGATTGCGGTTTCCGCAACCTGCGAACCGATGCTCGGCGTATCTGTCGGGAAAAGGTCGGCAAGCGTCTTGTTGACGAAGGCCGCATCGGGATGGATCAGGATCTTGCCTGCCTTGTTGACGAGGAAGGCATGGCCCCCAGGACCAGCATCGACCGACTTGATCGCCGACACCAGCGTGTCTAGCGAAAAATCGCTGGCGGCAACGCCGACAAACTTGCCATCCTTGTTCACCGGAACGGCGGCCGTGATCATCAGCTTTTTGTCGGATGCGGAAACATAGGGTTCGGTCAGCACCGCTGCCTTTGCGGCAACCGTCTGCTTGTACCAGCCGCGCTGGCGCGGGTCATAACCGGCCGGCAAGGGCAGGTTCGGCCACTGCGTCATCTCGCCATCGGCTTCACCGCCGAAATAGGTGGAGACGAACTGGTCGGCAAGGACCTCGTTCTGCAGGATGGCAGAGCGTGAGGCGACGTCCGTGCTCTTCTCCATGGCCTTGGCGACGGAGTCAGTCAACATGAAGCGGCCGTTGAGCCAGTTGGCAATGCTCTGCGATGCCTGTTTGCCGGTGGATTCTATGTTGTGTGAAACGGACTGGGCAACGCCATCGCGCTGGAGGCTATCGATGTAGATCGAAAAGGCGCCGAAGGCAGCCGCGACAAGCAGCGACGCGGCAAGCAGGATGCGCGTCATGAGGTTTGATCTTTTGGTCAAACGGGGTGTTCCTCTGATGAACGCCGGTGGACCCGGCTGATCGTTGGCATGGTTCTAATTGGGGGAGACATGCCGCGAGGCGAAGGCGGGACGCATCATGCGACCGTGACGCGGCCGAAACCGCAAGCATCGGCACGAATAAAACAGAAATCTAAACTTTGATTAAAAATGGATAACCCATAAAGCGCTCGCGAAGATTGCAACGAAAGAGCATACATCGCAAAATTGCTTAAAACTGCGAATACCCACAAGAATAGACGGCACAAACTCCGCATTTAGTCATACTTTTACTTGGGTAAGCGATCTATCCCCACATGTTTTAAGACAACCATGACGTCATGCCGCGGGACTGCTTGTCGCGCCACGCATCGCCACCTACATCTGACCGGCCAACCGCCGGAGACCATTCATGATCCTCGACGCCGCTCGCCTTGCGCTCGTCAACCTTTTCGCCTCGGAAACCCGCTCCGCCTTCTGGAAGATGCTGGGGCTCACCCTGCTCATCCTCGTCGGCCTGTGGTTCGCGCTCAGGGAGACTTTCGCCTATTACATCTGGCCGTGGTTTGCAGCCTTTCTGCCGACGATGCCGGAATGGACCGGCTGGCTGACGCTGATTGCGGCGATTGCCGCCAGCATCGGCCTAGCGCTCGGATTGGCGCTTCTGATCGCCCCGATCACCGCGCTGATCGCCGGCCTGTTTCTCGATGATGTCGCAGCCGTCGTTGAAAAACGCGATTACCCGAATGATCCACCCGGCAAGGAACTGCCGCTCGGTCAGGCGGTTGCCGGTTCGATAAAGTTCCTGGGCGTCGTCATCGTCTTCAACTTTATCGCGCTTCTTCTCCTCTTCATTCCGGGCGTCAACCTGATCGCCTTCTTCATGGTCAACGGCTACCTGCTTGGCCGCGAATTCTTTGAATTTGCCGCCATGCGTTTTCGCTCACCGGAAGAGGCCCGCGCCTTCCGCGCAAAACACGCTTCCACGGTTCTGCTTGCCGGCATGCTGATCGCCGGTTTCCTGGCGATCCCGTTCGTCAACCTGCTGACCCCGCTCTTTGCCGCGGGGCTGATGGTGCACCTTCACAAGGCGCTGTCCAAACGCGATCCGGGCTTCAAGGCTTAGCCCGGAAGCGCCGACGCCTCATATTGGGCGGCAAACTCCGCGCTCGGCAGGATCGGCTTGATGATATCGATCAGCACGCCATTCGGATCGGCGGTAATGAAATGCCGCTGGCCGAAATCCTCGTCGCGGAGATCCAGCCTTATCGGCAGCCCCGCCGCCTTCAGCCGTTCATAGACAGCATCGACATCTTCGACTTCGAAATTCAGCAACAGGCCTGACACTTGGCCGCGCGCACCTTCCGGGATCGTCTCATGGCTGCCGTCGAGAATGGCGAGCGTCACATGCTCGCTCTCCTTCGATTGCAGGTGAACATACCAGTCTGCGGTAAACAGCGCTTCGAAGCCGAAATGCCGGGTATAGAACGCCGCCGTCCCTGTGACGTCCTTGGTCATGATGACGGGATAATAGCTGACTGCTTTCATCTCTTTTCCTCCGTTGAAATCCAAGATACATTCAGCCTGTATGTTTTCTTATAAATACATTCTGTATGTATGTAAATAGAGGATAGTCGCATGCCGCGCAGCAACCGCGAACGCACCGATGCCACCCGCACCGCCCTTCTGGATGCCGCACGGACCTTGTTCGTCGAAAAGGGCTATGCCGAAACGGCAACCCCGGACATCGTCGCCGCAGCTGAGGTCACGCGCGGCGCACTCTACCATCACTTTGCAGACAAAAAGGCGCTGTTCTGGGCCGTAATCGAAAGCGAAGCCAAGGATGTAGCAGCCGATATTGACGCCCGCTCGGCGGATGCCTCGTCGGCACGCGAGGCGCTGTTGCAGGGTGCATCCGCCTATTTCGATGCGATGGCAGTGCCGGGCCGCACAAAGCTGCTCTTGAAAGAAGCCCCGGCGCAGCATGCGATCGATAGCGGTGAAGGAGAAGACCCGGCCGAAGAGGGCCTGAAGATCGGCCTGTCACACCTGCTTTCTGGATCAGAAAACCTCAAGCTCCTCGATCCGTTGACATCGCTGATCTCGTCGGCCTTCGAAAAGGCCGCGATCGCAATCAACTGTGGTGCAAACCGCGCTGATTACGAAGCCGCAATCGCGGCCCTGCTGGATGGACTTACAGTGCAGCCCCGCCGATGATCTGAGGCGGCAGCTCCACCAGCGGCGCCGGTATGTCGAACGTCTTTTCCGGCGAGCGACAGAGATCGGCAATGACGCAATGCTCGCATTCCGGCTTGCGCGCCTTGCAGGTATAGCGCCCATGCAGGATCAGCCAGTGATGAGCATGGAAGAGATATTCTTCCGGAATGACCTTGAGGAACTGCTCCTCCACCTCATCCGGTGTCTTTCCCGGTGCCATCAGGCAGCGGTTGCCGATGCGGAAGACATGCGTATCGACAGCAAGCGTCGGAATGCCGAAAGCCATGGACATCACTACATTGGCGGTCTTGCGCCCCACGCCCGGCAGCCGTACCAGCTCCTCACGCGTCTTTGGAACGTGGCTGCCGAATTCGTCGATCAGCATGCGACAGAGCGCAATCACATTCTTTGCCTTGTTGCGATAAAGCCCGATCGTCTTGATATGGGAAATCACACCCTCTTCGCCCAGCGCCAGCATCTTTTCCGGCGTATCGGCTATTTGGAACAGTGCCCGCGTCGCCTTGTTGACCCCGGCATCGGTCGCCTGGGCCGATAGCGCCACCGCAACTACAAGCGTGAACGGGTTCACATGCTCGAGCTCGCCCTTTGGCTCCGGCCGCTGGATCGAGAAGCGGCGAAAGATCTCCACCATCTCGTCCTTCGAATAGGCGGATTTGAAGCGTTTCGTCTTCGTCGCACCCGTCTTTGCAGGCGTCCGATTTGACTTTTGCAAGGAAGCGGTGCTGGATCGGGATTTGGAAATGGCCATCAGCCTGTATAGTCACGCCCCATGACGGAAAGCAACGCGCACATAGTGGAGGAGCGGCCTGTCTTTGCCGCCGAACTCACACCCTACCGGTCGCTGGGGCGAACGGGATTCAAGCTGGTGCTTGCGCTCTCCGGCGCCGTCTGCGCCTTTTACGGCATCTTCTTCACCGTAACCGGCGCCTGGCCGATCGGCCTGTTTCTCGGGGCGGATTTCCTGCTTCTCTATTTCGCGCTGAAGATGAGCTACCGTTCAGGCCGCCAGCGCGAGGAAGTCAGCGTATCGCAAACCCATATCCTGATCCGCAAATTCTCTCCGACGGGCAGGATGATCGAGCATCGTTTCAATCCCTTCTGGGCGCGTTTCCGCATCAATCGGCACGAGGAATTCGGCATCACCTCTATGTTCGTCAGCGGCGAGGGTCGGGCAACGGATGTCGGTTCCTTTCTCAATCCGGACGACCGGGAGAGCTTTGCCAACGCCTTCCGCAATGCGCTCGCAACCGTAACCCGCCGCCTGTGAGAAAGCCGCAAGAAACGGGTGGTATCGATGAAGCGGAGAATGCAAATATGAGCGAAAGGAGACAGACCATGAATGCTCTCGCTCAGTTTTCAACGCCCGCGATCGACGTGACGCCGGAAGGCTCTGATTACGAGACCGTGCGCCGGGTGATCGAAATGATCACGCTCGACTACCGCGACCAGCCTTCGCTCGAAGCCATCGCTGCCGAGATCGGCCAGTCGCCAACGCAGTTGCAGAAACTGTTCACCCGCTGGGCCGGCCTGTCTCCGAAGGCCTTCCTGCAGGCGGTTACGATCGACCATGCCAAGCGCCTGCTCGGCACCGAAGGCTTGCCGCTTCTGGAAACTTCCTATGAGGTTGGCCTTTCCGGCCCCGGCCGCCTGCATGATCTCTTCGTCACCCATGAGGCGATGTCGCCCGGCGAATGGAAGGCCAAGGGCGGTGGCCTGACGATCCGCTACGGCTTTCACCCCTCCCCATTCGGTCTGGCGCTTGTCATGGCCACCGATCGCGGCCTGTCCGGCCTTGCCTTTGCCGATGAAGGCCGCGAACAGGAGGCGCTGGACGACATGACCCGCCGCTGGCCGAACGCAACTTACGTGGAAGACAAAGCCGCAACCGAACCCTATGTCGGCCGCGTTTTCGACCGCTCCAAATGGCTCTGCGACCGGCCCTTGCGGGTCGTGCTGATCGGCACCGACTTCCAGATGCGCGTCTGGCAGAGCCTGTTGAAGATCCCATACGGCAAGGCCGTCACCTATTCGGATGTCGCCAACGATATCGGCCAGCCGTCCGCAAGCAGGGCGGTAGGAGCAGCCGTCGGCGCCAACCCGATCTCTTTTGTCGTTCCCTGCCATCGCGCTGTCGCAAAGAATGGCGCCCTGACCGGCTATCATTGGGGCCTCACCCGCAAGCGCGCCATGCTCGGCTGGGAAACGGGCGGAGCGTAACGCCCTGATTCTGACCGGCTATCAGAAACCTCATCTGCCAATCTACCCGAAGAAGTTACGGGGTTTTTTGCAGGGTTTTCCGACATTGGCTCGGAACGCTACAGGATTTCCAATCGAACCTTGGAGATCCAGCCGGGTGCAAGAACGTAAATTTCCGCGATCGAGGGCCTTCCTCGGCGCAAAAATCCTGTTCAACGATCATCGTTCGGCTTTTGACGGCATCGTCAAGGAAATGTCGGAAGGCGGCGCGATGATCCGGACCGAAAGCGCCATGTCCGTCCCTGAAAACTTCACGCTCCAGCTTTCCGATGGACGCCAGTTCGAATGTGACGTCCGCTGGCGCCGCATCAACGCAATCGGCGTCGAGTTCCGCACCGCCTGACATCGAAGTCCCGTCTTCAGGTGACAGTCAGCTTAAAGGCAGATGCCACCGGACAACGACAGATGAAATCTGTCCTGTTCAGCAAGGTGGATCGGCGAATGGCAGTTACATTCAAGCGGAAGTGGCTTCGCAACGGAGCGGCAGCCATTGGTATCGCAGCGCTCAGCATCGGCGCCTATCTGGGCTTCCTTCAGCTTTCCGGCAACTTCCACACCGTCATCGCCGGTGAACTCTACCGGTCAGCCCAACCGACAGCCGGCCAGATCGAGGAATATGCGCGCAATTACGGTATTCGCACCATCGTTAACCTGCGCGGCCCCTCCAAAAACGCCGCATGGTATACCGATGAAGTGGCGACAACGCAGCGGCTTGGAATAAAGCATATCGACTTCCGCATGGTCTCCTCCAGAGAGCTCACAGCAGAACAGGCGGACCAGCTCGTCGCCTTGCTGAAAGATGCGCCGAAACCGATCCTGATCCACTGCCAGGCAGGTGCCGACCGCACAGGCCTCGTATCCGTCATCTACAGCCATCAGATAGCCGGCGTCCCCACCGAGAAGGCGGAACAGCAACTGTCGCTTTATTTCGGCCATGTCGGCCTGCCGCTCGTCTCAAAAGCCTATGCCATGGACAGGACATGGGAAATGCTGGAGCGCCACTACGGCCTTTCCCGGGAACCGTTCACGGCCCCCATCTGAAAAGACATCCTTCCTTTTATGCCACCTGCACGATATGCCCCTCGGAGACCTCACGGTATTGCCGCACCGGCGGCACATAATCCACCGAGCGCACGGGGCTCTTGATCTCGTCGGTCGCCATGTTGCGCTTGATCGACCGGCGTGCAGGGTCCGGCACGGGAACCGCCGACATCAGCTTTTTCGTATAAGGATGCTGCGGGTTTTCGAACACAGCAGCCCGCGGCCCTATCTCGACGATCTCGCCGAGATACATCACCGCCACCCGGTGGCTCACTCGCTCAACCACAGCCATGTCGTGGGAAATGAACAGATAGGCGAGCTTCAGGCTCTGCTGCAGGTCGAGCAGCAGATTGCACACCTGCGCTTTGATCGAGACGTCGAGCGCCGATACTGCCTCGTCCGCGACAATCACTTTCGGATCGAGCATCAGCGCACGCGCAATCGCGATACGCTGCCGCTGGCCGCCGGAAAACTCGTGCGGAAAACGCTTCATCATGTCAGCTGACAATCCGACCTTTTCAAGCAGTGCCGCCGCCTTGTCACGCGCCTGGGCCTTCGTGCCGAGGGCATGCTCGACAAACGGCTCCATCACCGCAGACCCGATGCTCATACGCGGATTGAGCGATGCGAACGGATCCTGAAAGATCATCTGAACCGACCGGCGCATGCGGCGAAGCGAAGGCTGATCGAGCTTCATCACTTCATAGCCATCAAGCACGACATTGCCGCTTGTCGGGTTGATCAACCGCGTTACCGAACGACCGGTCGTCGACTTTCCGCAACCGGATTCTCCGACAAGCGACAGCGTCTCGCCCTCCTGCAGGCTGAACGACACGTTTTCCACTGCATGCACGGCACCGGTTTTGCGACCGAGCAGGCCTGAATGGATGTCGAAACGCGTTGTCAGGTCACGAACTTCGAGGATCGGCGTCTTACCCTTCGCCACCGTGTCGGTGACGTCGGCGAGCTTCTGCTGTTCACCGGTCTTGACGTCGATGATCGGAAACCGCAGCGGCAGTTTGCGCTCGCCCATCGACCCCAGCCGTGGCACAGCCGAAAGCAGCGCCCGCGTATACGGATGCTTGCCGCGATGAAAGATATCGGCGGTCGCACCCGTCTCCACCTGGTCGCCACGGAACATCACGATCGTCCGGTCGGCCACTTCCGCCACCACGCCCATGTCATGGGTGATGAACAGAACCGACATGCCCTCCTCGTCCTGCAACTGCTTGATCAGGTCGAGGATCTGCCCCTGGATCGTTACGTCGAGCGCCGTCGTCGGCTCGTCGGCGATCAGCAGCTTTGGCCTCGACGCCAGCGCCATGGCGATCATTACGCGCTGGCGCATGCCGCCGGAAAACTGATGCGGATATTCGTCGAACCTGCCTTTTGCGTTCGGGATACGGACTTTCTCGAGAAGTCGCAAAACTTCCGCCTTGGCCTCTGCCTTGGAAATATCCGTGTGAACCGTCAGTGCCTCGGCGATCTGCTTTCCGATCGGAAAGATCGGATTGAGCGATGTCATCGGCTCCTGGAAGATCATCGAGATATCGTTGCCGCGCACCCGCCGCATCTGCTCTTCCGGCAGGGATACCAGTTCCTTGCCCTGCAGGAACACCTGTCCCTCGATCCTGCTCGTCTTCTTCGGCAACAGCCGCATGATCGACAGCGACGTCACCGATTTGCCCGACCCGCTTTCGCCGACGATCGCCACCGTTTCCCGCGGCGCGACATCGAACGAGATGTTGCGCACTACGGTCTTCCACTCGTCGCCGACTCGAAACGAGGTCGAGAGGTTTTTCACCGAAAGGACGGGAGTGACGGAGCCGCCCCCATGTTCCATGTCATTTCCGGAAAGCAGCATCGGGTTCCCCTTTTTATCTCGATGAACTTGCCCGGATCAGGCCGCGAGCGCGGTTTCCGCCAACGTCACCCAATAGCTGACGCCATAGGGGATCGCCTCGTCATTGAAGTCGTAGGCTGCATTATGCAGGCTCGCCGTATCGCCATTGCCGATGAAGATGAATGCACCGGGACGCTGTTCCAGCATGTAGGAAAAATCCTCCGCGCCCATATGCGGATTGACCTCGCCGTTGACCGCTTTCGGACCGGCTACCTTGCCGGCAATACCGATGGCGAATTCGGTTTCCGCCTCGTGATTGAACGTCACCGGATATCCGCGACGATAGACGACCTCGGCGGTCGCCCCATGCGCAATCGCGGTTGTCTCGGCAACAGCCGTCAGGCGCTTCTGGGCAAAATCGCGTGTCTCAGGCAACAGTGTTCGCACAGTGCCGACAAGCTTTACCGTATCGGGAATGACATTGTTTGCTTCCCCACCATGGATCGCTGCAATAGTGACAACCAGCGACTTCAACGGGTCGGTTTCGCGCGAAACGATCGACTGCAGCGCAATCACGATATGCGATGCGGCAAGCACCGGATCGATAGAGTTATGCGGCTGTGCGGCATGGCTGCCACGGCCGTTGACGGTGATCTCGAACACGTCGGCCGCCGCCATGATGCCGCCCTTGCGGATGGCGAAATTGCCCACGGCAAGCCGCGGCTCGTTATGCATGCCGTAGACTTCGTTGATGCCGAACTTGTCGATGAAACCGTCTTCAATCATCGCCAGCGCTCCAGCGCCGCCCTCTTCGGCGGGCTGGAAGATCACCGCAACCGATCCCTTGAAGTTGCGCGTCTCGGCCAGATACTGGGCAGCCCCGAGAAGCATGGCCGTGTGGCCGTCATGGCCGCATGAATGCGCCTTGCCCGGCGTCTTCGATGCCCACGGCTTGCCAGAGGTCTCGAAGATCGGCAGCGCATCCATGTCGGCGCGGAACCCGATCACCGGTCCATCACCGTGTTTACCCTTGATGATGCCGACGACACCGGTCTTGCCGATGCCGGTTTCGACCACATCGCAACCGAAGGAGTTAAGCTTCTCCGCAACAAAGCGTGATGTCTCGTGAACATCGTAAAGCAGCTCCGGATTCTGGTGCAGATGGCGACGCCATTCGGCGACCTGTTCCTGCATCTCGGCTACGCGATTGATCACTGGCATTCCGGCACCTCGTTGATTTTTCTCAAGTTCCCATGCGGGTTGAAGCGGATATTGCGACGCTTATGCAAGCTTTTGCAAGCTTCAATTTTCGCTCTTGAACGAAAAATAGGCTTGTGCTTTGATGGCTCAAAATTTGGTCAAACACGCCAGACGTGAAGGAATGGACGTGTCATAAATAGACTGAACACAGAACTTGCGGGCAGCATCATTGGCACCCCTCGGGAAGGTTGACAGGCTAAAAAGCCGCAACCAGGGAGCCCCGACCGGAACCGCCCGCCACCAATCACCAAAACTCGTAAAGAGAACCACAAAGGGGAACAGCAGCATGCATAGATTGAAACTTCTGTTGGCCGGCACGGTTGCCGCCATGGCGCTTTCAAGCGCCACGGCACATGCCGAGCGCGGCACGGATGGTGACTTGAAGATCCTGTTCTGGCAGGCCGTCTCCACCATGAACCCGTTCTTGTCCGGCGGCACGAAAGAAGTCTTCGCGTCTTCGATGGTCATCGAGCCTCTGGCCCGTACCGACGAAAACGGAAAGCTGGTCGCTTATCTGGCAACCGAAATTCCGACTTTGGAAAACGGCGGCCTGGCCAAGGATCTGCTGAGCCTGACCTGGAAGCTGAAGCCTGACGTCAAATGGTCGGACGGCTCTCCCTTCACTGCAGAAGACGTGATCTTCACCTGGAAATACTGCACGGCGCCGGACGGCGGCTGCGCCCAGAAGGCACAGTATGAAGGCGTCAAGGACGTCGAAGCCATAGACCCGCACACCGTCAAGGTCACCTTCACCGAACCGAAACCCTACCCCTATTCCGCCTTTGTCGGCTCTCAGTCGCCGATCATCCAGGCCAAGCAGTTCGCCGATTGCGTCGGCGCCAAGGCGCCCGGCTGCACCGCTGCCAATTTCGGCCCGATCGGCACCGGCGCCTTCGTCGTCGCCGACTTCAAGCCGAACGACGTGATCACCTTCAAGGCCAATCCGAATTACCGGGATCCGGCCAAGCCCGCCTTTGCTTCGGTCACCCTCAAGGGTGGTGGCGATGCTGCATCGGCCGCCCGTGCCGTGCTGGAAACCGGCGAATATGACTATGCCTGGAACACCATGGTCGAGCCGGAAGTGCTGCAGACGATGCTGGCCGCTGGTAAAGGCCGGCTTGAATCGGCCTTCGGCACGAATGTCGAGCGCATCAATCTCAACTGGACGAACCCCGATCCGGCTCTTGGCGACAAGCGCTCCACCACGGAAGCAGGTCCGCATCCGGCCTTGAAGGACCCGGCGGTGCGCCGCGCCCTCTCGCTCGCCATTGACCGCGACATCATCGTCGAGGCCGGTTACGGCGCTGCCGGCAAGGCCACCTGCAATATCGTTCCGGCACCGGAAGCTGTCGCTTCGACCAAGAATGACAGCTGGTGCCTGAAGCAGGACCTCGAAGCCGCCAACAAGCTGCTCGATGATGCAGGCTGGGTAAAGGGTTCGGACGGCATCCGCGCCAAGGAAGGCGTCAAACTTAACTTCCTCTATTCCACCTCGACCAACTCGGTCCGCCAGGCGACCCAGGAACTGGTCAAGTCCATGTGGGCCGAAATCGGTGTCGGTGCGGAACTGCGCAACGCCTCCGCATCGGTCTTCTTCGGCGGTGACCCGGCAAGCCCGGACACGTTCCAGAAATTCTATGCCGACGTTGAAATGTACACCAACAACTTCGACGGCACCGACCCGGAAAAATATCTGGCGGAATGGCTGTGCAACCAGATGCCCGGCCCGTCCAACGGCTGGCAGGGTCAGAACATCCCGCGTTATTGCAACCCGGAATATGACAAGATGGTCGGCGTCCTTTCCAAGACCGCGGACCCGGAAAAGCGCGCCGAGCTTGCCAAGCAGCTGAACGACATGCTGACGGAAGAAGGCGCTCATATCCCGCTCGTTCACCGCGGCGACCTCTCCGCTTTTGCCGTTTCTCTGGAGGGCGTCAGGATGAACTCCTGGGACAGCCAGCTCTGGAACGTCGCTGACTGGTATCGCAAGAAGTGATCCGCAAGGCCGGGCGGCCCGAAATCCGCCCGGCCTTGTCCTTCTGCGAGAAGATCAAAACCCGCCCTGCCCTCCGGCGGGGCAGGTTTGCCAGCATAGATAATTCTGCGCCCCATAGCCCGCGCGGTCGGTCGCCCGCAGCCAGGCCTTAGGATGTGCAGCCGGAGAAAATTCCAGATGTTCACATTCACATTGCGACGATTGTTCTTCGCAATCCCGACCTTGCTGGTAATCAGCTTCGTCATTTTCGCGCTTCTCGACCTGGCCCCGAACGATCCGACCGGCGACCTGCCGCTGACGATCCCGCCGGAAGTGCGCGAGCAGATCCGCGCCTCGCTGGGTCTCGATCAGCCCTTCTTCTTCCGATATCTGGCCTGGCTACGGCAGTTTTTCATCAACGAGCCGCTCAACATCATTGAAAGCCTCACCGGCTGGCAGTTTGGCGATGGCGAACGCATGCGCGTCCTGTCATGGGCAACGCGCAGCCCGGTTGTCGATCTCATCGTCCAGCGCCTGCCGCAGACACTCTGGGTCGTCGGCCTCGCCTATCTCTTCGGCATCCTGATCGCCATCCCGATCGGCGTCATTTCCGCCTACAAGCAATATTCCATCTTCGACCAGATCGGCACCTTCATCTCGATGGTCGGTTATTCGGTCCCGACCTTCTTCACCGGCGTGCTGCTGGTGGTGATTTTCTCTTCCCACCTGCAGTGGTTCCCTTCGGTCTACGATACCAACCTGCGGGTCACGGACTTTTCCAGCTTCATCGCGCAGGTAAAGCAGATGGTTCTGCCGGTCGCCGTTCTGTCGCTTTATAACGCCTCGCAGATCGCCCGTTTCGTCCGCGCCTCGATGCTCGACAATCTGCATCAGGATTATGTCCGCACCGCCCGCGCCAAGGGCGTGAAGGAAAAGGCCGTGCTGCTCGTCCACGTACTGCGCAACAGCCTCATTCCGGTCGTCACCGTCATCGCCCTCGGCGTGCCGACCATCTTTTCCGGCGCCATCATTACCGAACAGATTTTTCGCGTGAATGGGCTTGGCCAGTTGCTGATAACCGCCGTTCAGGGCGCGGATATCCCGCTCGTGCAGACGCTCACCTTCATTTTCGCGGTGCTGATCGTCCTCTTCAACCTGATTGCCGACGTGCTTTACGGCATTCTTGACCCGAGGATCCGTTATGACTGACGCAACAGTGACATCCTCTGCACCGGTGACAGCCTCCACTCCGGCTCGTTCGGCATTCGCCGACATGTGGAAACAGTTTCGTGCCCACAAGGGCGGCGTTGCCGGTCTCGTCGTCTTCACCTTCATCGTGCTCGCCGTCTATGTCGGCCCCTATATTCATCGTGTCGCGCCGAACCAGATCAATATCCGCGACAAGAACCAGTGGCCGTCGCTGGCGCATCCCTTCGGCACCGACAATCTCGGCAAGGACATGCTGGCGCAGGTTCTGGCCGGCGGGCGCATCTCGCTCGCAGTCGGCATCACCGCCATGCTGCTTGCGCTTTTCCTCGGCACGCTGGTCGGTGTCCTGTCAGGATATTTCCGCCGCCTCGACGGCCCGCTGATGCGCCTGACCGACCTTTTCCTGGCGCTGCCGCTCTTGCCGCTGCTGCTCGTCATCCTGCTTCTGTTTCGCGATACGCTGCGCGCTGCCTTCGGCCCCGAGACCGGCATCTTCATCCTGATCGTGGTGGTCATCGGCATTACCAGCTGGATGCATACCGCCCGCATCGTCCGCGGCGACGTTCTTGCCGTCAAAAGCCAGGAGTTCGTTCTGGCGGCAAAATCGAGCGGCATGCGTGAATACCGCATCGTGCTGAGGCACATTCTCCCGAACGTGCTCTCCTCGATCATGGTCTCGGCAACCCTCGGAATCGCCTCGGCCATCATCACGGAATCGTCGCTTTCCTTCCTTGGTCTCGGCTTCCCATCGGACTTTCCGACCTGGGGCCGGCTGCTGTTCGATGGCGCCAACTTTCTGCAGCTAACGCCCTCGCGCGTGCTCTGGCCGGGCCTTGCCATCTCACTGACGGTTCTGAGCGTCAACTACATGGGCGACGCGATCCGCGACGCTCTGGATCCTCGCGCCGTCAAGCGTTGAGAAAGTCGATGCCTCAAATAGCAAACGGCGGCGCAAGCCGCCGTTTGCTGTTATGAAGATACAGAATTTTTCGTGAAAAAGTTGGAACCTTCTTTTTCGTCGTCCGTTATTCGAGTGTCCGAAGGCGACCCCCCGTCCCCCGCCCTACAAAAGCTTTCGGACAAACTCTTCAATCCCCCTCGAAGAGACGAGCCGGCTCGGTTTCCCAAGGAAACCGAGCCGGATCTGTTTCGGCAACATGCCTTCGCCTACATGTCTCCCGAAAATGGTCACCGGTTTCGGGAGACATGCTTAAGAACAAAGAGCTAAAGCGCGGCAAGCAAATCTGAAAGATCGCGGCGCGCTTCAGGGCGATGCTCCCGTTTGATTACTCCCGGAAGATTTCTTGAAATTGGCCCGGCGTCACTCGCCGCCGTGATCAAGCGGAAAACGCAGCTTGTAGCTGATGCCCTGACTGGAGATCACATATTGAGCCTTGCCGTTGACGGAAGCTGGCACGACACGCTCCAGGACCGTGCTGCCGAAATGAGCCTTCAGCCCTTCCTCCGTGCCATCCCGATCGTTGGAGCCGCTCAACATCTCTTCCCAGTTTAGCTCAAGGTAATCATGTCCATCGGCATTCACCCGCGTCGAAGTGATGTCGATCGGCTTTCCGTTACGCAACATCGAACCGTGGCTCACGGCATTGACGACCAGCTCATGCAGCGCCAGCCCCAGATGCAGCGAGGCATTGGGCGAAAGCAGCACATTGTCGCCAGAGATTTTCACCATATGCCGGTTATCCGGCATATATTTCTCCGTCTGTTGCCGCACCAGATCGAACAGATAGGCGCCACGCCAGCTGGAATCGGTGATCAGGTCCTGGCTTTGCGAAAGCGAATAAAGCCGGCCCCGGAACTTATGGAGGAAGAGATCGAGCGAGCCGGAATAACGCGCTGTTTGCAGCGCGATACTCTGGATGATCGCGAGCAGGTTCTTCGAGCGATGGCTCACCTCGCGCAACAACGCGCGCAACAGCCTCTCGCGATGCCGTTCTTCCGAACGATCGATGATCGTCGTCACGAGATGCAGCCCACCGGATTGGAACTCTACTGCCTGAACGCGAAATTCAAAGATCTGGTCGGAACCGACAGTAACCTCGATATGCCCTTTTTTGCCGCTTTCCGCCATGCCTTGTTTTAGGATGAGCAGCTTTGCCGCAACTTCATCACCGAAGAGCGCGGCATCCGAAGGGCTCAGAATATCTTCAGGAGCCCATACCTCGGGTAAATTGGCGAAGTAGAGATAGTCCAGCGCCTTGTTCTGAATAATGATACTCGCGCCAAGGTCGATGAGCGCGGGCATGAAAAATTCCCGCAGCTTGTCATCACTCTGACCAGCGTGCTGCCATGTCAGCGGATGCGCCAATCTTGCCACTCCATCTACCGCTTCATCCTGTGACGCCCCAATGGCAGCGCCAGATGCTCGTGTTTCTCTCTTAGGACCGCCCGGCTGCCACGGCAATCGAACATGTCCAAATGCTTCGCGTGATGAAGACGGACAGGTGCCTTTACTTCGTACGCGCTGGTCCGGTGCCTAAAGCACCGGAACCTGCAATGTCAGACCATCATTAAGAATAGGCACAGGACAACTAAAACAAGGGGTGCCATGCCGCGTGAGCCGACTTGCCACAACACTATCCTGATAATTTTGTTCCTGAAGCATAAAGATCAAAAGATCGAGCCGCTCACGCAGCCGCCTTCACCGCCTCGTTGAAGAACAGCGCCTGGCTGATCAATGCTTTCACCATATCCGGATTGAACGGCTTGGTAACGAGGAAGGCAGGCTCAGGCCGTTCGCCGGTGAGCAGCCGTTCTGGGAAGGCCGTGATGAAAATGACCGGCACGCTGGACGTCTTGAGAATCTCGTTGACCGCGTCGATGCCAGAACTGCCATCGGCCAGCTGGATATCGGCAAGCACCATCTTCGGCTGCGACGACTGGAAAAGCGACACCGCCTCTTTGTGGGTGCGGGCAATTCCTGTCACGCGGTGGCCGAGATCCTGAACCATCTGTTCAATGTCGAGCGCGATCAGCGGCTCGTCCTCGATGATCATGATATCGGTCGCCACCTGTCGCGAGATTTCGCGGGACGCTTCGTCGAGCAGCTTGTTGACTTCAGCTACACTGACATCCAGCACCTCTGCAGCTTCCTCAGGCGTAAAGCCCTCGACGGAAATCAGCAGGAAAGCATGACGTGCCTGGGAAGGAATGTTCGATAGATTGACAGCCGCACGCTGTTCCCACGCGAACGGGGATTCGATCGGCCTGATCTCTATGGATGTGGAACCAAAAATCGCGACGAATAGTTTATAAAGCGAAACGCGATCCTTTGAGCTTTCCGGAAAGATGGAAACATCGGCGATCAGCGCTTCAAGAACGGCGGCCACATAAGCGTCTCCTGACGTCTGCGATCCGGTTACCGCTCGGGCATACCGACGCAGGTAAGGAAGGTGTGACGCAACGCGCGTGGTGAGTGACATGCAAATTCTCCCCTGGACCCTGTTGGGCAATTGACTTGAGTTTAACGTGGCGATGCAAAATAAGTTCCGCAAGACGGAACTTTTTTTAAACTCGGGCATTTTCCACCCGACAATTTGATAGCAGGCGCCCGCGTTATGAGTGACGAGATCAGAAAAAATCATGATATGACCACAGCCGAAACCTCACAAATCAAGCCAGGAACCATAGCTCCGAATGCTTCCATCTCGCGGAAGTTGAAGGAGTTTTATGATGCCGTGCAGGAAGAAGGCATTCCGGATCGCTTTCTCGATCTCCTCGAACGGTTGGAAGCTGCTGAAAACGCTCAAAAAACAAACGCCAAGGCGGTGGATGCAAAATGAGCGCACAGGCTGAATCCACCAAGGCAGATGCGGATGACCGCGTCTTCAAGCGAGACCTGCTCGCGTCGCTACCCAACCTGCGTGCCTTTGCCGTGTCCCTGACCGGTCGCCACGACAAGGCGGACGACCTCGTTCAGGATACGATCATGAAGGCCTGGGCGAACCAGAAAAGCTTCACGGCAGGCACCAACATGCGTGCGTGGCTGTTCACCATTCTTCGCAATGAATTCTACAGCCAGATGCGCAAGCGTGGCCGCGAAGTGCAGGACAGTGACGGCCTGTTTTCCGAACGTTTTTCCGTTCACCCCGAACAATATGGCCGTCTCGACCTGCAGGACTTCCGCCAGGCGCTCGACAAGCTTCCGGAAGACCAGCGCGAAGCAATCGTGCTCGTTGGCGCTGCCGGTTTTGCCTATGAGGAAGCCGCTGAAATCTGCGGCTGCGCCGTCGGCACGATCAAGAGCCGCGTCTCGCGCGCCCGCACCCGCCTGCAGGAACTGCTCGGCGTTTCCGGCGAAAGCGACTACGGCCCGGATGCGGGTGATGCCGCAATCACGGCAAGAGCGTTTGGTAGTTGATTGCACAGCCCATCACCATCGAGAAAGGCCGCCTCCGGGCGGCTTTTTATTTGACTGACTTCTCTTTTAGAGATCAACGCGCGGCCTCTCATATGCGGCCTGCCCCTCACCCTAACCCTCTCCCCGCATGCGGGGAGAGGGGACGTGCCCTGCTGGACGTTAGAGAGGAACGGAAACGTTGCGGCTTGCGTCCTTCTCCCCCGCCCGCGGGGAGAAGGTGCCGGCAGGCGGATGAGGGGCAGGCGGCAGACTCGAAGCTTTTCCAAAAGCTGGATCACTGAACCATCACCAACAAACAAAAAAGCCGCCCGAAATTTCCGAGCGGCCTTTCATCTCACAAACCCTGCAAAAACCTTACTCCGCCGGCGGTGGCCCCTGCCTCGATCCGCCACCCTTCGTCGCAAGGAAACCAAGGCCCCCGGCAACGGCAAGCAACATCAACGGTTTCGACTTCATCAGAAACGGCAACGCCGAAACAGCCGCGGTCATTGCAAGAGCCCGCTGGCTGTTGGCAGCCGCCTCACGCCTCTTGCGCCGCTCCTCGGCAGCGTTGAGCATCATCACGATGGCAATGATGAACAGTGCCATGACGATCATGCCGCCAGCAATGACCAGCATCGCAATAGGAAGCCCCCATCGTTCACCGAGATGAATGGCGAGTGCAGCCACGAGCAAACCGTAGGCGGTCCACAAAAACGCAGCCGCGATCCCGTAAAGGATCGCGTTGCGCCTGATCTTTCGTTTCATCGCTGCCACATCCATTGCGATGAAGGATGCGACCAGCGGCCCCAGTGCTGTCAGCATCGAGGATCAGCGGCGCGAGAGGAGCGCAAACAGGAAACCGACGCCGGCCGCAATTGCAACCGACTGAAGCGGATTGGCACGGATTTGGCCTTCGAGATCACGCTCCCAGGTCAACGCCTGATTCTTTGCGGCCTCGGCGATCTGGTAGGATGCATCACTCGCGTCGGCTGCGGCACGCTTCGCCTTGCTCTTCATCTCAGAAGCCTTTTCGTTGCCGACAGCTGCAACAGTCTTGGCCAGCGCCGCGATATCTTCACGCAGCTGCTCCAGCTGCAGTTCGATATCCTTGGTCGAAGCTGCAGAACCGGTGCGCGGAAATTCGGTCGTCGTCGTCGAGGTCGATGCTGGCATGACGGTCTCCTGTTTGATTACGTTCGTTTTGGCTGCGGGCAATGCTTTGGCTTTGCGCGAGGCACGATTTGCTGTCGCCTTTTCGGGAGCATTAGCCGCGCGCTTCGGCGCGGCCTTGGACGAAGTCACAGTGGCGGATGCCTCAGCCGGCTGGGCGGATAGCTTTCTACGCGATCTCGTCGCCTTTGGCTTTTCTGCAGCGTCGTTCAATCGATAACTCCCCTACCCATGGTTCAAGGCAAGACAAAACCTGCATGCCAATGACTGCACGCGAACAACGTCAGAGGTGTGGGTTTGTTCCAATCATGAACGGCAAAAACTGAGAAAGTCTCAGCCCGCGTTGGTTTTCGGATCGAGCATGTCGCGTAGCCCGTCTCCGAGCATGTTCAGGCCTAGAACGGCAACCGCGATTGCCATGCCCGGCAGGATGGCAAGCCACGGCGCCTGGCCGAAAAACGTCTGGCTGTCTGCGAGCATCCGCCCCCAGGTCGGCGCCGGCGGCGGCATGCCGAGCCCCAGAAACGAGAGCCCGGCCTCTGTCAAAATTGCCAGACCGAGCTGGATCGTCACCTGTACGATGATCTGGTTGGAAATATTCGGCAGGATATGCACGAGCGTGATCTTCGCCTTCGATCGGCCGATCCCGACCGCCGCTGTCACATAATCCCGCGCCCAAATCTGCTTCGCCCCGGCGAGTGTGAGCCGCGCAAAGACCGGCACCATGAACACCGCAATCGCAATGATCGCCGTAAACCGGCCCGATCCGAGAAAGGCGCCGAGCATCATCGCCGACAGAATGGGCGGTACCGCAAAGATGATGTCGCAGCCGCGCATCACGATCAGCTCCAGCCACCCGCGCTGCATGGCCACGATGACGCCCACGGCCGAACCGACCATCGCACCGATCGCAACGGCCAGGAACGAGGTCGAGAGCGAATTCCACGCCCCTACCATCAGCATCGAGGCGACATCGCGGCCGAACTGATCCGTACCGAGCAACCCACCCGGCCCGAGCGGTGGCTTCAACCGCTGCACGATATTCATCTTCGACGGCAAGGACGGCGTCCAGACGAGCGAAAAAAGCGCGACGGCGACAAGCGCCAGCGTCACGACAAGCCCGATCAGCAGCACGGGACGACGAAAGATCCCGGCCATCACGTCGCCACCCGCAGTCTCGGGTCGATCACCAGATAGGCGAGATCGACAAGGAAATTCATCACGATCACGAGCGCGGAAAAGAACAGCACTACGTCCTGCATCACGATGATATCGCGCTGCGACAAAGCCTGCAGTGCCAGCCGCCCCAGGCCCGGCAGGTTAAAAACGTTTTCCACCAGCACCGCGCCTGCGATCAGGAAAGTGAACTGCAACCCGATCATGGTCACGACCGGGATCAGCGCATTCGGCAGCGCATGCCGCCAGACCGCCGCCTTGTCGCTCAAACCCTTGGCTCGGGCGGTGCGCACGAAATCCTCGCCCATCACATCCAGCACCGCGCTACGCGCCACCCGTGTGAGCACACCCGCCTGCGGCAGCGCCAGCGCGATTGCCGGCATCAGCAGCGCAGCAAGCCCTGTCCAAAGCCCCGCATTCCAGCCCGGAAATCCGCCGGCCGGCATCCAGCCCAGCTTGGTCGAAAAGGCGATGATCAGCAACAATCCCACCCAGAAGGCCGGCACCGCGATCGAGACATAGGAAAACGCCCCGGCGATATAATCGAACACACCATTATGCCTGCGCGCCGCCGCCACGCCGAGCGGCACGGCAATCGCAACCGACATCACCACAGCCATCAACGCCAAGGGCAGCGTCACCGCCAACCGCTCGACGATCAGCCCTGCGACCGGAACGCCATAAGTATAAGACTGCCCGAGATCACCCTGCAGCACGCCGATAAGCCAGGCGAGATAGCGAACGACAAGCGGCTCATCCAGCCCCATCTGGGTCCTGAGCGCCGCCAAAGTCTCCGGCGTCGCCGAAGTCCCAAGCATGATCGCCGCCGGATCGCCGGGCAGGAGGTTCATGACGGTGAAGATCAGCAGCGAGACGACCAGCAGCGTGACGATCAGGCTGACGAGACGACGTATGAGGATGGAGATCATGGCTTACAGCAAGCTCCCGCATAGCCCATCGCTGCCCTCTGCCTAAACCAGAAAAGGCATGAGAGAGAAACGAGGCAGACGCAACGGCCTCCAACTGATCTCCCCCCCTGTGGGGGAGATGTCACGAAAGTGACAGAGGGGGGTGCACCATCACCGCCCGTCATGACGTCAAAGATTGAAGGGCGTTCCATGACAGCCCCCCTCTGCCCTGCCGGGCATCTCCCCCACAAGGGGGGAGATCGGAATGCCGCCCCGTTATGCCAGACCAAACCCCTCACTCTTCCCAAAACACCTCGGTCAGCACATTCGACGGGATCGGCTCGTTCTCCCACAGCCCCTTCAGCTTCTTGTCCCAGATCCCGAGCTTCGGCATCACGAACAGAAACAGCGCCGGCACGTCGTTGGCGAGAATGGTCTGCGCTTCGCCATAAAACTTGTCCTGTTCGGCAGCATCTGTGCTCGCCTCGACCTTGGCGAGGATCGCATTGAATTCCGGGTTCTTGTAATTGAAGTAATAGGGGTCGCGCGCGTAGATATCGATATCCATCGGCTCCGCATGGGCAACAATGGTCATGTCATAGTCAGCGGCCTTCAGGACATCCGCCACCCATTTCGCCGGAAACTCGGTGGTTTCGATATTCATCGTCACGCCGATTTCGGCAAACAGCGCCTGCAGTATCTGCGACGAGCGTTGCGCATAGGCCATCTGCGGCGCCTTCATGGTGAAGGAGAAACCGTTCGGGTAACCCGCTTCCGCCAGAAGCGCCTTGGCCTTTTCGACATCATAAGGATAGACGCCGGTAAGATCCTTGTAGCCACGGTCATTCGGCGTGTAATGGCTGCCGATCGGCGTGCCGAGGCCCGACCATGCACCCTCGACCACCATCGCCCGGTCGACCGCCATCATCAGCGCCTGACGGACCTTTTTGTCGGAAAACGGCTTGCGGGAATTGTTCATGCCCGCCACGACCTTGAGCTCGGTGTTACCGATCACCGTCGCCAGCTTGTCGCTGCCCTCGAAGGAGGAAACCAGTTCCGGCGCACCGAATTCAGGAAAAGCATCGACATCGCCTGCCGTCAACGCGGCCGACTGCGCCTGCGGGTCGTTGATGAAACGGAAGGAAGCCGTCTCCAGCTTCACCGAAACATCCTTGTTCCAGTAACCGGCATTCTTCTTCAGATCGACTTTCGTACCCTTGGCCCAGCTGCTGAAAACAAAAGGCCCGGTTCCGACCGGATTGGTCTTGTTATCAGCAGCAGTCGATGGCTCCACCATCACGGCCGCCGGCCAGCCGAACCAGTAGAGCAGGCTGCCGGTCGGCTGCTTGAGTTTCAGCACCAGCGTCGAGGCATCCGGCGTCTCGATCGTGTCGATCGAGGTGAAATAACGCTTCTGCGGATTGACGCTATCAGCGCCGCGGGCGCGGTCGAGCGTGAACTTGGCGACAGAACTGTCAAAGGCCACGCCATTGTGGAATTTCACGCCCTGCCGCAGCTTGAACGTATAGGTCTTTCCATCTGGCGAAACGTCCCAGCTCTCGGCAAGCTGCGGCTGCACCTTGCCCGCCTTGTCGATCGTCGTCAGGCCTTCAAAAATGTTCTGCCATGTCACCTGCCCGATCATCACCTGCGCGCCGATCGTCGGATCGAGACCACCCGGCTCAACCGTCATGCCGATCGTCGCAGCAGTCTTGGGCGCGGCCTGCGCATAGGGTGCCGCCAAGACAATGCCAGCGCCAAGCGCCAGCCCCATCACACCACGCCGAGAGACCTGAGACCAGGAGAAGATCGTCTGCATCGTATAAGCTCCCCGTTATTCGCTGCCTGCAGCTTTGTTAAATGCAGTCTAAGGGCATTTCGCAACTGCACACAATGCTCATTCGCGACCTTCCAAGCACTTCCGACTTTGCTGAAACACGGGGTCAGACGCGGCGAAATCCTTCGCTGGCGGTCATGAGCTGCCGTGTATAGTCAGCAGAGAACGCACGGCTTTCCAGCGCATCGGCAGTAACCGTTTCAACAACCTTGCCCGACTTCATCACCGCCAGCCTTTCGCACATATGGCTGATGACACCGAGATCGTGGCTGACCATCACGAAGGTCAGCCCGCGATCTTTTCGCGCCTGTTCCAGCAGATTGAGGATTTCCGCCTGGATCGAAGCGTCGAGCGCAGAGGTCGGCTCATCAAGCAGTAGAACCTTCGGCTCCAGGATCAGCGCCCGGGCGATTGCCACGCGCTGCCGCTGTCCGCCGGAAAGCTGGTGCGAATACCGAAACCGGAAACCCGACCCCAACCCCACCTCGTCCAGCGCCCGCATGATCCGCTGGTCGACATTGTCGAACCCGTGGATCGCCAGCGGCTCCAGGAGCAGCCGGTCCACCGTCTGGCGCGGATGCAGCGATCCGTAGGGATCCTGAAATACCATCTGCACAGTGCGATAAAAATCCTTCGACCGGCTGCGGCCCGAATAGGACTGTCCGTTGATCGTAAGCGTCCCGGCGCTGAACGTGTTCAGCCCCGCCACCGCACGCAGCAGCGTCGATTTTCCAGACCCGCTTTCACCAACGATGCCGAAACTCTCGCCCTGAGCCACATCCACCGACACATGGTCGAGCGCGATAAACTCGTCGAACGTGACGACCATGTCTTTGACGGAAAGAACATTCGTCGTCATAGCGCCCACTCCTTCTTGCGGTCGAGCACCGGCAGCGGATGCCGGTCGGTACCGATCGTCGGCAGGCAGTTGAGCAGGCCTTGCGTATAGGGATGCTGCGCCTTGGAAAGATCCGCCGATGGCAATTCCTCCACAACGCGACCCGCATACATCACCAGCACCCGGTCGCAGAAGGACGAGACGAGCCGCAGATCATGCGACACGAAGATCAGCCCCATGCCGCGCTCAGCCACCAGCTTGTCGAGAATGCCCAGCACTTCGAGCTGTACCGTCACATCGAGCGCCGAGGTCGGCTCGTCGGCGATCAGCAGTTCAGGCCCGCAAATCAGCATCATCGCGATCATCACACGTTGCCCCATGCCACCGGAAACCTCGTGCGGATAGAGCGAAAACACCCGCTCCGGATCACGGATTTGCACCGCTTCCAGCATCGCAAGCGTGCGCGCCTTCGCCTCCGCAGTCGAGATCTTTTCATGCGTCTTCAGCGTCTCGATGATCTGCCTTCCGATGGTCGAGACGGGGTTCAGCGAATATTTCGGATCTTGCAGCACCATGCCGATCCGTTTCCCCCTGATCTCCCGCCGCTCGCGGTCGGAAATGCTCAGAAGATCACGTCCGGCAAAGTTCAGCGTCTTCGCGGTAATCTTGGCATGTTTCGGCGTCAGTCCCATGATCGCCCGGCCCGTCTGCGACTTGCCGGAACCGCTTTCGCCGACAATGCCCAGCCGTTCGCGCCCGAGCGTAAACGACACCCCACGCACGGCCTCGATCACACCGGTGCGCGTCGGAAAACTGACCCGCAAGTCTTCGACCGTCAGAAGCTTGTCCGTCCCCACAGCGCCACTCATTGACCTGCCTCCTTCGGATCGAGCGCATCGCGCAATCCGTCGCCGAGCAGGTTGAAACCGAGCGAAACGATCAGGATCGCCGCACCCGGCATCGCCGCCACCCACCACTGGTCGAGAATGAAGCGGCGGCCCGACGCGATCATCGCACCCCATTCCGGCAACGGCGGCTGCGCGCCGAGGCCGAGAAAGCCGAGGCCGGCGGCGGTGAGGATGATTCCCGCCATATCGAGCGTCACACGCACGATCAGAGAGGAAAGGCAAAGCGGCATGACGTGGCGAAGGACGATGCGGAACGGCGAAGCCCCCATCAGCTTCACGGCGGAAATAAATTCCGAATTGCGAAACGTCATCGTCTCGGCGCGGGCAATACGCGCATAGGGCGGCCATGAGGTAACGGCGATGGCAAGAACCGCATTCTCGATCCCCGGCCCGAGAGCCGCGACCAGCGCCAGCGCCAGAACCAGTTTCGGAAAGGCAAGAAAGATGTCGGTGATCCGCATCAGCACCGCATCCACCCAGCCACCCGCATAACCGGACACCGTGCCGATGATCAGGCCGACGGGTGCTGCGATGATCGCCACCAGCACGACCACAAACAACGTCAGCCGTGAACCATGGATCAGCCGCGAGAGAATATCGCGCCCCTGGTCATCGGTGCCGAGCAGGTAACCCGCCGAACCCGGCGGCAGAAGCCGCGAATTGCGCAGGTCGCCCTGCACCGGGTTATGCGGCGCCAGCACATCGGCGAAGATCGCAACGAGGATCAGGAGAAGAATGATACCGAGACCGGCCAGCGCCAGCCGGTTGGCGGAAAACCGCCGCCAGATCACATAGGCGCGGCCAAGCTGTGCCTGATGCCGCGATGTAGGCTGTTCGGATAACAGCCATTCGCGGCTATAGGGCTTTTCACTTGCTTGAAGAACACTCATCGGCTTCTCGTCCTCGGATCAAGCGTCCGGTAGAGAAGGTCGGACAATATGTTGATGGCAATGAACACCGCACCGATGACGATCGTACCGCCGAGCACGGCATTCATGTCGGCATTCTGCAGCGAGTTGGTGATGTAGAGGCCAAGCCCCGGCCAGGAAAAGATCGTCTCCGTCAGAACCGAACCTTCCAGCAGACCCGCATAGGAAAGTGCAATCACCGTCACCAGCGGTACCGCGGCATTGCGCAACGCATGAAACCAGATGATCCGCGTCTCCGACAGCCCCTTGGCACGCGCCGCGACGATATACTCCTGCTGCAGCTCGTTGAGCATGAAGCTCCGCGTCATCCGGCTGATATAGGCGAGCGAGAAATAGCCGAGCAGCCCGCCGGGCAGGATGATATGGCGGAACAGATCCCAGGCCACATCCCATTGCCCTTGCCAGATCGCGTCGAACAGGAAAAAGCCCGTCTGCGGCATGAACGTATATTCGTAAACGATGTCGATCCGCCCCGGATAGGCCACCCATCCGAGCTTGGCGTAGAACAGGACCAGCGCCAGCAGACCGAGCCAGAAGATCGGCACCGAATAACCGATCAACCCGATCACCCGCACGATCTGGTCGGCGATCGATCCCCGCTTGACGGCGGCGAGCACTCCGAGGGGCACGCCGATCAGCGCTCCGATGATGGTGCCGATCGTTGCAAGCTCGATTGTCGCCGGAAACACCCGCGCGATATCCGCCATCACGGGATTGGTGGTCAGTACCGATGTGCCGAAATCACCCGTCAGCGCCTGCTTTATATAGATCCAGAACTGCTGGTAGAGCGGCAGGTTGAGGCCAAGCTCCTCCCGCACGCGCTCGACCACATGTGCCGGTGCCCGGTCGCCGACGATTGCCAGCGCCGGATCGATCGGCACCACGCGGCCAATGAAGAAGGTGACAGCCAGAAGGCCGAGAAATGTCGTAACGACAGTGACCACGAAACGGACCACCGCCATGCCAAAGGAGGAAGCACGGCGCCGGTTGCGCCGCGTCACTGCCGTCGTATCGGTAAGCGTCAAGGAGTTCTCCTTTGAGCAACGCGAAGGATTTGGGGCGTTGCGGCACGCGGCCTTCTCCCCGTGAAACGGGGAGAAGGTGCCGGCAGGCGGATGAGGGGCAAATGCCGCGAACTCAGCGCCCGCGACTACCCTTCATCCCCTCGCTAGCGCTCCGGACCTTCTCCCCGCAGGCGGGGAGAAGGAGGCAAGCCGCACCGTCCGAATTTCAACCCGCCAAGCCTGCTACTTCGAAACCGGATAGACGAAGTTCGTATCGAAGCTCGGGCCGAGCTTGAAGTCCTTCAGCTTGGAAGAGTAACCGGCCACTTCCGTCTGCTGGAAGATGATCACGAACGGGCTCTGCGCCAGCGCCTTCTTCTGAAGGTCCTCGTAGACTGCCGCACGCTTGGCTGCATCCTTTTCCAGAAGCGCACCCTGGGCCGCCTCTTCGATGTCCTTAGGCACATCCCAGGCATTACGCCATGCCAGCGTCTTGTTCTTGCCCTCGTCGGAATTGTCGTAGTTGATGACGAAGGTTTCGGCATTCGAGTTCGGGTCGAAATAGTCCGAACCCCACTGGCCGATATAGATGTCATGGGTGCGGGCGCGGAATTTCGTCAGCGTCTGCTTGCCGTCGCCCGGAATGATTTCGAGCTTGATGCCGGCCTGCGCCAGCGTCTGCTGCACGCTTTCGGCAATGCCCGTCACCGGCTGCGTGTTGCGCACATCCATGGTCACGGTAAAGCCGTCCTTCAGGCCCGCCTTGGCAAGCAGTTCCTTGGCCTTGGCGACATCCAGCTTGTAAGGGTTGTCGTTCAGCGCACCGAGCTGGCCCTTCGGCAGGAAGGTCTGGTGGATTTCGCCGATGCCCTTGATCAGCGTCGCGCCGATCGCGTCATAGTCGACCAGATACTTGAACGCTTCCGCCACTTCGGGCTTTGCCAGCTTCTCGTTTTTCTGGTTGAGGCTGAAATAGTAGATCGTGCCCTTCGGCGCAGACGTGATCGACAGGCCTTCCTTCTTGGAAACAGCCTCCACATCGTTCGGCTCGAGGTTACGGGCGATATCGATATCGCCGTTTTCCAGCGCCAGACGCTGGCCGGAGCTTTCCTTCATGTGGCGATAGATGACGCGCTTCAGCTTCGGCTTCTCGCCGTAGTAATTCGGGTTGGCTTCCATGATGACGGCCTCATTGGCGCGCCATGCCAGCACCTTGTACGGGCCGGAACCGGCAAAACCGGTCTTCATCCATTCATTGCCGAAATCACTGTCATATTTGTAATCGGCCGAAGGCGTCATCGCCTTGGCATGTTCCATCACCACCTTCTTGTCGACAACGGAAGCGACGGTGGCGGTCAGAACGTTCAGGACGAAGCTCGGCGCATAGGCCTTGTCGACCGTGAAGGTGAACGTGTCGGGCGCGGTCGCCTTGGCTTTCTCGGCAACATTGTCGCCGCTCAGCCCGAACTGGGTCAGCAGAAAGGCCGGCGACTTGTCGAGCTTGACGGCGCGTTCGAACGAGAAGGCAACGTCTTCGGCGGTCAGCGGGTTGCCTGAAGCAAATTTCAGGTCCGGCTTCAGCTTGAACGTATAGGTCATGCCATCGTCGGAAACCGTCCAGCTGGCCGCCAGATCACCTATGACCTTGGATGTGTCGGCCGGATCCAGCATGACCAGCTTGCTATAGGTATTGGCAGTCACTTCGGCAGTGGAAAGCTCGAAGGCTTCGCCCGGATCAATGGTGATAATGTCGTCGATCGCAAAGCCTTCGACCAGCGTATCGGCCGGCGTCGCGGCGAATGCCTGCGGTGCTGCGACCAACAGCAGCGACAACGCTGCGCTCGTGGAAAGCATTCGGACGGAAGTGCGGAAAGAGTGGAGCATGATCAGTTCCCCTGTTGTCATTTGCTCATGTCCGGCCCGCTTCGGGCCGTTATTCGTGCCAGGCTTTGCCGAGAACCCTCAACCAGTTCTCGCGGGCCAGCTTGGCCAAATCCTCGCCAGCGTATCCCGCTGTTTTTAAAGCTGCAACCAGATTTTGATTGCCCGCAGCATCACGAATTTCGACCGGTACGGTGCAGCCGTCGAAGTCCGATCCGATCGCTACATGGTCGATCCCCATCCGCTCAACCATGTAGTCCACATGGCGTATCATCTCGGAGATCGGCGTGGCCGCAATGTCCAGCCCGTCGTCGCGCAGCATGGTGACCGCATAGTTCAGGCCCACGAGCCCGCCGCTCTCCTTGATCGCGTCCATCTGCCTGTCGGTCAGGTTGCGCGCGACTGGCGTCAGAGCATGTGCATTGGAATGGCTTGCGATCAGCGGCTGGTCGGAAGTTTTTGCCACATCCCAGAACCCCTTCTCGGTAATATGCGACAGGTCGATCAGGATGCCGAGCCGGTTGCAGGCCTTGACCAGTTCGAAGCCGAGATCGGTCAGGCCCGGCCCGGTATCCGTCGTCATCGGAAAGGCGAACGGCACGCCATGGCCAAAAATGTTGTGGCGGCTCCAGACCGGCCCGAGCGAGCGAAGACCGGCCGCATGGAAGACGTCGAGATTGGCGAGGTCCGCGTCGATCGGTTCGCAGCCTTCCATGTGCAGCACGGCGGCAAATACGCCGTCCTTCATCGCCTGCCGGACATCGGCGGTGGACCGGCAGAGTTTCCAAGCCCCTGCCCGGTCCAGCCGCAGCGCGATTGCCGCCTTTTCCAGCCCTATATCCAGTGAAGGTGCGTATTCGAGCGGTGCGGCAAGCGGCGTCACATAACTCCCGTCCGGTTCGGGATCCTTGAGCACCAGATCGCCGGAGGGAATGTAGATCGCGCAAAGACCACCCGCGAGACCACCCGCTCGCGCCCGCGGCGCATCGATATGGCCTTCGGGGGTACCTTTGGAGAATTCCACAACGGGATCAGCTCCCGCCTTCATGTTCCGCCAGAGCCGCAACAACACATCGTTATGGCCGTCGAACACCAGTTCCATCAAAGTCTTCCTGAAAATTTCGCTTGGGTCTTGAGGTAGGATGTGGCGATCCTAGCCAGCAATCTCATGTCCGCAAGCCGAAAATGGAACTGCCTCGTCGTGTGCGAACAAGAGTCTTTTCGCCGCGCAGACGCGCGTCGGCTGGATTCCTGTGACAAGCTCAGGAATGAGGATGGGAAGGTTTCCGCCAACCTCCTATCGAAACGGTGCCACGCCAAAGGAAACAGCGCTTTTGCCAGTCGAGACAGGGAGCATAGCGCTAGAGAGGGTTGCCAAGCGTACCACAAATTCCCTCATTCCTGTGCTTGTCACAGGAATCCAGCCACGCGAAGTCCTTCGCGTGAAAGAACTTTCCATATCAGACAATCTGAGCAACAGCCGTCAAGCCGACCAAAGCCCCTCGCCGGCCTTGTTCAATATCGGCGTACGGAAACACGAAACCACGCGGCCCTTCCAATCCGGGCCAAAGTCGTCGAGCTTCTTTTCCCAGCGATCCGATTGCAGCATGGCAGCGCCGATCACCACCGGCTCGATCCCGAGAGAGGTCATTAGCGTCAGCCCCGAAATGATCGAGGTGCCGGAGGAAATCACGTCATCGATCAGCGCCACGCGCTTGCCTTCGATCAGCGGCATCATCCGTGGGTCGACATAAAGCCGTTTCTGTTGTTCGGGTGTGGTGATCGACGAAAGCGGCACCGAAAGCTCCTCGTCATACCAGAACTTCTTCGATGTTCCGAGCGGTACGTAACGGGCAAAACCCAGCATCCGCGCCACCGCAGCGGCAAGCGTCAGGCCCAGTGTCGGCAGGCCGACAATCACTTCGGGCCGAAGTGCCGCGATCTTCGGCGCCAGATCGGCGGCGAGCGCATCCTGCACATCGAAACTCGCCTGATTGATGATCAGCGATGCCAGCGCATGTTGTCCGTCTGAAAGCGGCCGGATCGGCAGCCTGATCTGGTCGCCGCTGTCGAGCCTCGCCGGAAAGAAACCGGAAAAAGGCCCGGCCTCGTCGAAAGAACCGGGAGCGTGCAGCTCCTGCCAGAATTCATGCGGCTGCATCGCTTTTCCTAACCCTATATTATGCCAGAATTTCCAGTATCGGGCTCTCCATTAGCGTGCCGGTGGTCACGTCGGCAATGCCCCGGTCGGTCTGATGTGGCCCTGCATTGCAGGCCAGCGTCGCGCCGAAACAGGCCTTGAACACCAGATAGGGCGGCTCCCAGTCGACGACCTTGTCCATTGCCGCACGGATAGCCCGGAACTGATCGGCCACCACCTCGACCGGCTCTTCGGACACGAGGCCCGCCAGCGGCAGCGGAAGCAAGCTCACCACCTTGCCGCCGATTGCAACCGCCATGCCGCCGCCCGACGCGATCACCGCATTGGCGGCAGCCGCCATGTCGCGCGGATCAGAACCGAAAACGGTGAGGTTATGGCTGTCATGTGCCACGGTCGTCGCGAAAGCGCCCTTCCACTTGCCCCATCCGGTGAGGAAACCCAACCGGGTGCGGCTGTCGACACGGCCATGGCGATGAGTCACGGCGATCAACACCGATTCCTGCGGGGGTACCACGAACCCGTTTTCGACAACCGCATCCGCCTGCCCCCAGCGTGTGAACCGCGGCCGATCAATGGTCGCGACCCTCACCCGGGTACCTTCAGAGCGAAGTTTGAAATCATCTTCCTGCAAATTCTGCAGCTTTACCGAACGGCGCAGCGGATTGGGGTTCATCCGGCACACATCGCCCGTCATCTTTCCATCGCGCGAGACGATGTGGCCGCTCGCCACGACCGCACGTGTGCGAAAATCCTTGAGATCTTCGAAGAGAACGATATCTGCCCGGCGACCGGCCGCGATCAACCCGAGATCTGCGCGGCCGATCCTGACCGATCCGTTCAGCGTCGCCGCCTGCAGCGCCCATTCCGGCTTCATACCGTAGCGCACCAATCGGCGCACCACGTCATCGAGACCGCCGCCATCGACAAGATCGTCGGGGAACACGTCGTCGGTGCAGATCGTCAGCGTCTGCGGCAGATGCCCAAGCTTATTCAGCGCTTCGACGAATTCCGGCAGAAGGTGGTCATGCGAGCCACGCATCTCGATCGTCAGACCGGCACGCAGCTTCTGCATCAGGTCTTCGGCGGAAGTCAGCTCGTGATCGGACGTGACGCCAGCCGTCATGAAAGCTGCAAGATCACCGCCGGCCAGTCCCCGGGCATGGCCGCTGACAAGCTTTTCCGAAACGAGTGCATTCTGCACGATATTGCTGATGCGTGGTTCGCGATCAATCACGCCGCGCATGTTCATCACTTCCGCAAGACCGGCAATCTTCGGCCACAGCAGCATTTCATCGATCACATCGGCATCGAAATCCGCGCCGGCAACCTCGTAGCCGGGGGCGGAAGGAACGCAGGACGGTGCCATGACGACGGCCCTTAGCGGCAAGGAGCGGACAGCTTCCACTGACCATGCCACGCCATCGACACCGCAGACATTACCGAACTCATGCGGATCCCACACCACCGTCGTCACGCCGCGCGGCACCACAGTCTCCGCATAGGTCGCCGGCGTCACCATAGAGCTTTCGATATGCATATGCGTATCGATCAGGCCGGGAGAGACGAACGCGCCAGTCGCATCGATCACCTGAGCCGCATCCGAGCGCGCACCGCGCTCGTGGACGCTGACGATCAGTGGCCCGACAATGCCGATATCGGCCGGGCGCAGCTCGCCGGTCACCACATCCACCAGTGTGCCGCCGGAAATCAAAATGTCGAAGGGCGCATCTCCGCGTGCGACCTTCACGGCATTGTCGCGAAAGCACGGTTCGGTAAATTCGCCAACGGTTGCGATAATGTCCTTCACCAGCTTGCCTCCGCCTTTAATGCGTCGAGAATGGATTGCTTGGCCTTTGCGGCATCGATATCCGCCGCGAACTGAGCATTGAATTCGGCCCTGCCCGCTCGTGTCTCGACCACGGTGCGACCGCGCGTATGGCTGCCCGTCAGTTCCATGTCGATCCGTGCATCCTGCCATGTCGCAAGATCCGGCTGCACGAAGGCCACCGCCGCAACAGCGTCATAAAGCGACATCGCCTTGCGCCCGCGGCTGGTAGCGATCGAAACGAAACCAGCAAGCAGATCGGCCAAGAGCGTCGCATTTCGGCCACCGGCAGAGCGCACCGGCTCGACATCTTCCGGCGCGCAAAGCACCTTGCGGCATAGATCGAGATCGACCATCCGGAACGGAATGCCGTGCGCAAGAACGATCGCCACCGCTTCCGGATCGGCAAAGGCGTTGAACTCGGCGGAGGCCGTGTGATTGCCGGCCGTCAGTCCGCCGCCCATCCATGTCAGGTCGGTGATCTTGACGGCGAGGTCCGGTCGCGCCAGCGCCACGGCGGCAATATTGGTGAGAGGCCCAAGCGCCAGAATGCGTCGCTCGCCTTCGCTGCGCTCCAACCATGAACAAAGCGCCTCGAATGCATCCTCGACGAACGCATCCGGCGCGGCCGGCAAGGCTTCGCCCGCAGTCGGCATGCCAGCATCGCTCAATATGGAAACCGCAGTTTCCAGCTTGCCGAGCACCGGCTTTGCCCGTCCGGCGTGAATGGGAAACGGCCAGACGAAGGCAGCGGCGGCGCCGGCCGCATTGCGGCGCACCTGATCCAGCGGCGCATTACCCAGGACAAGCGAAATCCCGTCGATGGCAAGCCCGCCATGGGCGACAACCATGATGGCGGCCAGATCATCGAATCCCATATCGGTATCGATCCAAACACCCATTTCAAGCACACTCCAAAAATACAACCGGACGATCCATTGGGGCGTCCATATACACGAGAGATTGAGGAGAAAGGATAAGGGTTTTCACCTACCATCCTTCCGAGCATGCGCGGCAGCAGCTACAACCGAATGCATCGTCGGACCCGTCGATTGCCGGATCACCAGCTTCATCGGCACACCATCACAATCCGGCCTCGCGGCGATCATGCTGCCGGCTGCGGCCTCACCGTTTCCAATCGCGTGACCAAGAGCCTCGACCGCACATTCGGCAATCGTCGCAAGGTCCTGCCGCAAGGTCGTGATCGGCGGCATAACGACAGATGACCAGACAAGATCATCGAAACCGCTGACACTGGCCTGAAGCGGAACGTCGATACCGTCACGCTGCAATTCGGTGAGCGCACGTAGCGCCAGAAGATCATAAACGGCGGCGAAGCCGGTAAACCCATCGGCCACCCGGGCAGAGAGACCGAGCGCGCAACCCACTCCCTGCGAAGCCTCAAGATCTCCCACCCACAGGGTCTCGCAGCAAACATCCTTGCCGAGACCGGCCTTCAGGCCGCCGATCCGGTCATTCTGCACATTCGATTCCCGGCTATGGGCGATCAGCAACACCTTCCGGTGCCCGAGAGACGCAAGATGACGCCCCATCTGCACGCCGCCCTCCCAATGGTCGGACGACACGGTGTTGCCCGGCGTCGAGGGGCTATCGATGATCGCCACGGGCGTGCCTATATCCGCGATCCGCGATCCACGACGGGGAACGACGATCATCCCGTCGACACCGCGTTCGATCAGGCGGCCGATTGCCGCCGTCTGCTGGGCAATCTCTCCGCGACTGTCGGCAATCAACACGCCGAACCCGGCAGAAGCCGCCGCCTGCTCGATTGCCTGCGCGATCTGCGGAAACAGTGGATTGGAGATATCCGGCAGCACCAGCCCGATAACGCCTGTCCGCCCTGTTCTGAGCGCCCGCGCCGCATGGCTCGGCACATAACCAAGCTCTTCCGCCGCCTGCCGGATTTTCGCTGAAAGCTCGGCGGAGACCCGCCCCTTGCCGGAAAGCGCATTGGACACGGTTGCCGAGGACACACCAAGGGCGGCGGCAATTTCCGTCATCGTCGCTGGCGTCCGACCGACACTCATCGTCCTGCTGCGTTCCAAGATGATTAATCGTTTAACCAACTATACCCGCACACATGCCAAATGTCGAGCGAAACACAACCTTTCATATAGAGTAATGCACAGCCGTTGCTACCAGGCCACGATTTCCTGTCGATAGCGCGCCACTTCTTCCATCAGCCATGCCCGAAACGCGACAACCGGCGGAAAACCGGCCTTTGCCTGCGGCGCGACCACGTAATAGGCGCTGGGACTGACCACCTGATGCGGAAATGCTTCCACCAGCTGCCCGCTCGCCAGTTCCGTATCGATCAGAAAAAGCGGCATCAGCCCGACACCCAGGCCGGCAATACAAGCCTGCGTCACGCTGCCGAATTGTTCGAAGCGCATGCCCTCGCTCATGCTGCCGGCAATCCGAAGGCTCTCGAACCAATGCTTCCACCCGCCCGGCCGTGACGCCATATGCAGAAGCGGCAGCCGCAACAGATCTTGCGCCTGCACAACCGGATGAGAACTGAGAAATGCAGCCGAGCAGACCGGCGCCACCATCTCATCCATCAGGAAGGTGCATTCGGCACCCGGCCATTCGGGTTGACCGACATGGATCGCCATATCGATACCGTCCCGGTCGAAATCGAACACGCCGATACGGGTTGCGAAGTTGAGCGTAATCTCTGGATGACGGGCAACGAAGCCCGGAATTCGTGGCATCAGCCAGCGCGTACCGAATGTCGGCAGGATCGCCAGGTTGAGCTGGTCGCTATGTCGTTTGGTCATGGCATGGAGCGATGCCGAGCGGATCTGCGAGAGGGCGCCTGCAATCGCTTTCGCAAATTCCGCACCCGCCGATGTCAACACGACGCCACGGCTGGTTCGGTCGAAAAGCAGCACGCCCAACTGCTCTTCCAGCCCGGAAACCTGCCGACTTATCGCCCCTTGCGTCAGCGACAGCTCGTCTGCCGCCAGCGAGAAGCTGCCCAGCCGAGCAACGGAATCGAAGGCGGCAAGCGCCGAGGTGGAAGGCAGGAGTTTTCGCGACAGCTCTTTCATGGCCTATTACTAACCCTCATGGCCGATTGAGTAAACGGGCCTTGCGACAAACGACCACAGGACGATAATCTGCACGGGAAATTGCTTGGCGATTGAGACACCCGTCCCGTCCAAAAACATCGGAGACCCCCTTGGCCTTTATCTGGAACGACCCCTTCCTCATCGAAGATCAGCTGACCGAAGAAGAGCGCATGATCCGCGACGCGGCGGCCGCATTTGCCAAGTCCGAACTCCTGCCGCGGGTCGAGGAAGCCTATCTTGAGGAAAAGACCGATGTCGGCCTGTTCAAGCTGATGGGCCAGACCGGCCTCCTCGGCGTCACGCTTCCGGAAGAATATGGCGCAGCCAATGCCTCCTACGTCGCCTATGGCCTCGTCGCCCGCGAGATCGAACGGATCGATTCTGGCTACCGCTCAATGATGAGCGTCCAGTCCTCGCTGGTCATCTACCCGATCTTCGCCTACGGCTCCGACGAGCAGAAAAAGAAATATCTGCCCGGCCTCGTCTCGGGCGAACTGATCGGCTGTTTCGGCCTGACCGAGCCGGATGCCGGCTCCGACCCCGGCGGCATGAAGACCCGCGCCGAAAAGATCGAGGGCGGCTATCGCCTGCGCGGCTCGAAAATGTGGATTTCCAACGCACCGATCGCCGATGTCTTCGTCGTCTGGGCAAAATCGGAAGCTCACAACAACGAGATCCGCGGCTTCGTTCTGGAAAAGGGCATGAAGGGCCTCTCTGCCCCCAAGATCGGCGGAAAACTGTCGCTGCGCGCCTCGATCACCGGCGAAATCGTCATGGATAGCGTCGAAGTCGGCGAAGACGCGCTTCTTCCAAACGTATCAGGCCTCAAAGGTCCGTTCGGCTGCCTCAACCGCGCCCGCTACGGCATCTCCTGGGGCGTCATGGGCGCAGCCGAAGATTGCTGGTTCCGCGCCCGCCAATACGGGCTGGATCGCAAGCAGTTCGGCAAGCCGCTCGCCGGCATGCAGCTCTACCAGAAGAAGCTTGCCGACATGCAGACCGAAATCACGCTTGGCCTTCAGGCCAGCTTACGCGTCGGCCAGCTGATGGACCAGCACCGCATGGCGCCGGAAATGATCTCCATCGTCAAGCGCAACAACTGCGGCAAGGCGCTGGATATCGCCCGCCAAGCCCGCGACATGCATGGCGGCAACGGCATCCAGGTCGAATATCACGTCATGCGCCATTCGCAGAATCTGGAAACGGTCAACACTTATGAAGGCACCCACGACGTCCACGCCCTCATCCTGGGCCGCGCTCAAACGGGCATTCAGGCGTTTTTCTGATCGACACCAACGACGCAGGTAATGTCACACTGAAGCCCGGCCGCCATGCGAGCCGGGCTTTATGCGCTCGGCTCGATCTGGCCCGTTGGCGGCCGGTTCCGGCCATTCAGCACGGGCCGCCATTTCATCATCCGCCGGATTGCCGCCCTCTGCTCCGCATTAGAAATTGCATGAACCGTCCAGTAGAAGGAATAGACGAGATAGGCAGGCAGCAGAACCGCTGCACCCTTCGCTGTCAGAGGCACGCGATATTGAATCCGGACTGTCTGCGCGTTCGACCACCGTTCCTTGTAGTCCATGCGCAGTATCCGCATGTCGAAATCCAGGCCATGCTCGAAACACCAGCGCACCGTATCCTCGATGATCAGCATGCCTGGTGAATAACGCGAATAATCGGGGTCAAAACTGGTGGTCAAAAGCTCGACGCGCATGCGGTCAATCATGGTCAGGAACGCTGCTATCGGCTTGCCGTCCAGCGTAAGGCGAAAGAGCCCCACGCGCCCCAGCTCGCCGCGCTTCATCGAAGCCGCCAGAAAAAACGCACGCGCCTCGCCCTTTCCAAGCCATGGGCATGACTTGTCCATGCGACGGAGCCAGCGTCGCTTCTCCTCGATCACCCAATCGATCGTCTCGACGGAACTGGCATAATCTTCCGGAAGTTCGAACCGCAGCTCACCAAGTTTTTGAAGTCTCTTGCGCCCCTGCTTCAGGTTGGTGCGGAATTTGGAAGAATAGGACGGGAGCAGATCATCGAGGTTTTCCACGCCACGCCGTTCGATCATGTAACTATCCAACGGATTGGGAATTTGAAAAGCGCCCGTTCTTTCCAGCACCTGCCGCACGGCGCCATCCTGTTCAACAAACGGCACCTCGATGATATCAGCCATCGGACGCAGGAGCGCCATCAACTCCCTGCAGATTTCGGCCGCATTCATATCGGGCGCTATCAGCGGATCACCATATTCCTCATGCATGCCGCACCCCAGCGGCTCGAGACGGGTCGCAGGGCCTAGCCTGTTTCGCTGGAACGGCCAGACCGCAACCAGCCGACTATCAGACCAGATAGTCGCGCATATCAACCGGTCACCTGCAGAAGCGTCCCTCGTCTCCCACCCGAGTTTTGCCCACTCAAAGGTCTGCGTGTAGTGGCACGTCACGACTGATCGCGCGAGGGCGTTCCACTCATCTTCAAGTTGAACGAAAGCCTCCACGCCGTCGACTAAAACAGAGCGCAACATCCGACCTCCCCTTCGGATTCACCGTGGGCCTAAATAAAAACCCATCTTGATTTAATCGATAACAAACAAACACCAAATAAACAAAGCATATTTAGACACATCACAAATACACTTTCGTGATTTACATTCATAAAACTGGAATAAAGGACAACTTACGAGCTGAGAGCGAGATTTCCTCAAATAATTGGAGAAGAAGACGACAACCGGTCTCAAGGCATGGAAACTCTCAGTTCGCGCCGCTATTCGTCATTGGCCAAGGCGATGCGCCGGGTGTATCAACGAGATGCAGCTCGAAGAAAGCGATAAACACGCACAGGAAAGACCTCGCAAAGCATGCACGCAACGGATGACGCGGGAAAAGCCGTCGCTCAGAACGATACCGAGAACCAATTCGATGTCGGCGATCGCCTGCGCCTCGTGCGGCAGAGCTACGGTCTGTCGCAGCGGGCATTGGCGGTAAAGGCCGGCGTTACCCATTCGCTCGTATCGCTGATCGAAAAGAACAAGGTCAGCCCTTCCGTCGCGTCGTTGAAGAAGATTCTTGAGGCGATCAACTATCCGCTGACGGATTTCTTTGCGCTTGCCCTGCCGCCCGTCGACCAGATTTTCTTTCGCGCCGACGAACTGACACCCTTGTCGAAAGGCCCGCTGACGCTGCTTCAGGTCGGCGATGCGAAATCCCATAGCGTCCAGATCTTTCACGAATTCTACGAGCCAGGCGCCGATACCGGCGAAACCATGCTGGCCCACGAGGCGGAGGAAGGCGGGGTTGTCGTCGCCGGAGAACTGGAAGTGACTGTCGGCAGCCAGACCCGCATCCTGAAACGCGGTGATGCCTATTTGTTCAACAGCCGCCTGCCGCATCGTTACCGAAATATCGGCACGGAACGCTGCGAAGTCGTCAGCGCCGTTACGCCGCCCTATCTCTAATCGGCAGACCGCCAATCGTTAATCCAATTAGTATGACTTTTTTGACCGCACCGCCGGTTGATTGTCGGCAGTGATTGTCTTAACTCAGGCACCGGAACCCATCCGCCCCTTCTGCCCGCGGCACCCCGCCGCGCGACCTGACGTTTCAAAACGAAAGTGGACCCCCATGCAGACCTATCCCGACGTAAAGCTTTTCATCAACGGCGAATGGCGCGATGCCATCGGCGGCGAAACGATCGAAGTGACCGATCCGGCCACCGACGAAGTAATCGGCAAGATCGCCCATGCCCGCAAGGCGGACCTTGATCTCGCGCTTCAAGCCGCTGACAAGGGTTTCAAGATCTGGCGTGACACGGCTCCCTTCGACCGCTCGAAGATCATGCGCAAGGCAGCCGATATCCTGCGTGAGCGCGCTGATGCGATTGCCTTCCTGATGACCCGCGAACAGGGCAAGCCGCTGGCACAGTCCAAGATGGAAATCATGGGGGCCGCCGACACGATCGATTGGTTCGCCGAAGAGGCACGCCGCACCTACGGCCAGATCATCCCGGCCCGCTTCTCCGGCGTCGCCCAGATGACCATCAAGCAGCCGGTCGGCCCGGTCGCAGCCTTCACCCCGTGGAACTTCCCGATCAACCAGATCGTCCGCAAGCTTTCCGCTGCCGTCGCAACCGGCTGCTCGATCATCGTCAAGGCCCCGGAGGAGACTCCGGCTTCGCCTGCCGAACTGATCCGCGCCTTTGCCGATGCCGGCATCCCGGCTGGCGTCATCGGCCTGGTCTACGGCATCCCGGCTGAAGTATCCGAATACCTGATCCCGCATCCGGTCATCCGCAAGATCTCGTTTACCGGCTCCACCCCGGTCGGCAAGCATCTCGCAGCACTTGCCGGCAAGCACATGAAGCGCGCCACGATGGAACTCGGCGGCCACGCACCGGTCATGGTCTTCAACGACGCCGACCTCGACAAGGCGATCGAAATCAGCGCCATGTCGAAGTTCCGCAATGCCGGTCAGGTCTGCGTCTCCCCGACCCGCTTCCTGGTTCAGGATGGTATCGCCGACAAGTTCCTTGACGGTTTCGTCAAGGCTGCCGAAGCCATCAAGGTCGGCAATGGCCTGGAAGCAGATACCGTCATGGGCCCGCTTGCCAATGAGCGCCGCATCCCGGCCATGGAAGCACTGATCCAGGACGCAGTCTCGAACGGCGGCGAACTGAAGACCGGCGGCAAGCGCATCGGCAACAAGGGCAATTTCTTCGAACCGACGGTTCTTGCCAACGTCCCGACCTCGGCCAAGATCATGAACGATGAGCCTTTTGGCCCGATCGCCATCATCAACCGCTTCTCCTCCTATGAAGACGCGATCAACGAGGCCAACCGCCTGCCCTTCGGCCTTGCATCCTACGCCTTCACCGGCTCGGTCAAGACCGCCCATGCACTCGGCCGCGAAGTCGAAGCAGGCATGCTGACGATCAACCACAACGGTCTGGCGCTTCCAGAAGTCCCGTTCGGCGGCATTAAGGATTCCGGCTACGGCACCGAAGGCGGCTCGGAAGCCGTCGCCGCCTATCTTGAAACCAAATACGTCACCCAGATGAACTGATCGATCCATCTGCGATCGCATCTAAAGAACCGGCCGGAGCCACCGCTCCGGCCGGTTTTCTTTTTGGGCCTTGCCTGCATCAACGGAGTGGAATACGAAAACAAATAGTGAACATACGGATACAATGATGGCCGAGCCGGAAATGGAAACCGCCCCTCTCCTGAAGGAAATCTTCAACCATGACCGGCTGAGCCATTTCGCCCGCGAGATCTCCACGATCCATCCGGCTTTCGATGGCGAGCGCTTTCTCCAACTCGCATCCGAAGGATTGGACGATCTGAGTATCATGCAGCGTCTGCGGCAGGTCGCTGTATCCTTCCATGCGACATTACCCGGCCCCTACGAAAAGAACATAGAGATCCTCTGGGACCTCGCGCCACGCATCAACCACGGCTTCGCCTCGATCACCCTGCCGGAATATGTGGCGCTTTACGGTCAGGACCACTTTGACCTGTCGATGAGAGCCATCGCTTTTTTCACCCGCTTCGGCTCATCCGAATTCGCCATCCGGCATTTCCTCTTGAAAGACATGCCGCGCACGCTCGCGATGATGCAGAACTGGTCGATGGACGAAAACGAGCATGTCCGCCGCCTCTCCTCGGAAGGCTGCCGCCCGCGCCTGCCCTGGTCCTTCCAGCTGAAACAGCTGATCGCCGACCCCTCGCCGGTCGCACGCATCCTCGAAAACCTGAAAAGCGACCCCAGTCTCTATGTTCGAAAATCCGTCGCCAACCACCTGAACGACATCACCAAGGATCACCCCGACTGGGTTCTCGAAAAGCTCGCCCGTTGGGACAGGACGGATGCCCGCACGGCGTGGATCATGAAACAGGCGCTTCGCACGCTGATCAAGAAGGGCGACACTCGCGCCCTTCATCTCTTCGGCGCAGGCCACAAGGCCGAGGTGAAGGTAGATACGTTCACCGTCACCCCGTCATCACTCAGCCTCGGCGGCGCAGTCCAGATCACGGCAAAACTTACCTCGAACAGCTCCGCCCCACAGAAACTGGTGATCGACTACGCCGTCCATTACGTCAAGAAGACCGGCGGCACATCGAAAAAAGTGTTCAAGTGGAAGGAACTGACACTCGCACCCCATGCGGGCGCTGATCTCACCATCACCCGCCCCATTCGCAACTTCACCACCCGCGTTCATTATCAAGGGCGGCATGTGGTGGAACTTGTCGTGAATGGCGAGGTGCTGGGCGAGACCGCGTTTGAGCTCGACGCCTGAACAAAAAGAAAGAGCACCGCCGGGGCGATGCTCTGATCCTTACTTCCGCTTCTCAAACCCACCTTTACCGGCAGGCTTCTTCTTGAACGGCTTGTCGCCATCACCCTTGGCAAACGGCTTGTCGCCAAAGGCCTTCTTCTTGAACGGCTTATCACCGAAAGGCTTGTCGCCGCTCTTCTTGGCAAAGTCGCCCTTCGGCTTTTCACCCCAGACATCGTCGTCCATGCGGCGTTCGGCGCTGGCCTTTTCGCCCTTGGGTTTCCAGTCCTTGCGCGGCGCATCACCGAACGGCTTGTCGCCATCCTTGAAAGGCTTCTTTTCACGGAAAGGCTTGTCGCCAAAGGCCTTATCGCCACGCGGGCCGTCCTTGGCGAAAGGCTTGTCCTTGCGGAAACCTTCCTTCTTCGGGCCATCCTTCCACGGCTTGTCCATGCGTGGGCCTTCGCGCTTGGTAAAGCCCTCGTCATCCGTGCCGCGAGAGAATTTCGAAAAGTCCGGAGCGCCATCCAGACGCGTCACGCGGATGCCGCGATCCATAAGCCGGTCCTTGCCGAGCTTGGCCATGAACTTGTCGGCATGCGCCTCGGCAATCTCGACAAAGGTCTCGTCGGCCTGCATCTTGATCGCGCCGATCTCGTTCTTGCTCAGATCACCGCTCTTGCAGATGGTGGGGATCAGCCAGCGAGGTTCGGCGCGCTGCTTGCGGCCGACAGACAGCGAAAACCATACGGCCGGGCCGAAATCACCGCGCGGGGTGAGCGGTCGCGAGGCCGGATCACCCTGCCCGCCTTCGCGCGGCTTGCGTGCTTCGAGAGACACGACGCTGACATCTTCCGGCGCGGAATTCTTGCCGCGATAAAGCGAGACGAAAGCGGTCGCGAGCTTTTCGGCGTCGAAACGCTCGATGAGCTTGGCGATCAGAGCCTGCTCGTCTTCATTGGTCGTCACTTCGGTGAAGATCGGATCGGCAAACAGCCGCTCCTCGTCACGTACCGTCACCTCGTCGGCAGACGGCGGGTTCGCCCATGTCGGCTCCACCTTGGCGCCGAACAGCAGGCGCTCGGCCTTGCGGCGCTGGGTGACCGGAACGATCAACGCGCTGACGCCCTTGCGGCCCGCACGGCCGGTACGGCCAGAGCGGTGCAGCAGTGTTTCGGAATTGGTCGGAAGATCCGCATGGATGACGAGTTCGAGACCCGGCAGGTCGATGCCGCGGGCAGCAACGTCGGTCGCGATGCAGACGCGGGCGCGGCCATCGCGCATAGCCTGCAGCGCATGGGTGCGCTCGTTCTGGGTCAATTCACCCGACAGCGCCACGACGGAGAAATTGCGGTTGGAAAGCCGCGCATGCAGATGATTGACGGCCGCACGCGTCGAGCAGAACACGATCGCATTCGGCGCTTCGTAATAGCGCAGCACGTTGACGATGGCGTTTTCACGATCGGACGGCGTGACCAGCAGGGCGCGATACTCGATATCGACATGCTGCTTCTGTTCGGCAGCCGTCGCGATGCGTACGGCATCACGCTGGTAGCTCTTGGCAAGCTTCGCGATCGCGGCGGGAACCGTGGCCGAGAACATCAGCGTACGACGTTCGTCCGGAGCGGATTCAAGGATGAATTCCAGGTCTTCGCGGAAACCGAGATCGAGCATCTCGTCGGCTTCGTCGAGTACGGCAACCCGAACCTCGGACATGTCGAGCGCATTGCGGCGGATATGGTCGCAGATACGGCCCGGCGTGCCGACGACGATATGCGCGCCACGTTCCAGCGCCCGGCGCTCGTTGCGGATATCCATGCCGCCGACGCAGGAGGTGATCACGGCACCGGCTTCGGCGTAAAGCCAATCCAGTTCGCGCTTCACCTGCATGGCAAGCTCGCGGGTCGGCGCAATGACGAGTGCGAGCGGCGCCGCGGCGCGGCCAAAACTGTCGCGATCTTCAAGCAGGGTGGGCGCCATGGCGATGCCGAAGGCCACCGTCTTGCCGGACCCCGTCTGGGCGGAAACCAGCGCGTCGGACGTGGCGAGCGCCGGGTCCAGCATTGCCAGCTGCACGGGGGTCAGCGTCTCGTAACCACGCTTCTGCAAAGCCTTCGCGATCGCCGGAACGGCGCCGTTGATATCGGTCATCAATGTTGTCTTTCGGAATGTACCGCGCCTGCTGGCGCCTTGGCTGCAACGATCGCAGCCGAACGTTTGCGCCGTCCCTATAGGGTAAGCTGCAAAAAGTCAAAGCATGGGTGGTTTGCGCGGTAGAGGATGCAGGCCGCCGATCAGACAATACCGATCACAACCGTTACATTCCGGTGCTTGATTTCCTCGGTCGCCCACCTTTCGCGCCATTCGTCCGGCTTGCTGCAACCTTCGCCTCAGAACGGGACTGGCCACCGCGCCTGCGCGCATCCATAAAGGACTTGCTGCCGAATATTCCGCTCATCAGACCTGCGATCGAATAGTCAAGATCGAGTGCCTCCCAATGCAAACCGGTCTCGCCGAGCAAGACGACATCGGACAATTCCTCGGCGGTCGCCTTTTCCAGCCCCTCGATCGAGCGAGCCGGGAAGATGAAGGAAGCGCCATTGAGAAAATCGACGACAATCCGCTCGGAAGCTACATCGAAACGAACGGATGACGGCGACGGGCGTGCCTGACGCTCCGCCTGCCAGTTCAGTTTTGCCTGCGCGAGTTCTTCGTCACTAATCTCAGCCATGATACTTTCTCCATGTGTCGAGAAACAGTTGCCGGTTGGCCTCGATGACATCCACCGCCCGCCTCACATCCCTGTCGGACATTCCTCCCTGGGTGATGACAGACAGATTGACGATATCGATCCGTGCTTCGCCATCGCCGAAGACATGCGCATGCGCCGGCTCGTGGTCAGCCGTATAGATGACAAATCGCATTCCGTGCTGCTTCAGGACGGTGACCATCGCCAAGAATAACCCAACTACTTGGGAAACGCAAAGGGCGGCTCGCTGGAGCAGAGTTGTAACCCCTGTCAGCCCGCAGCAAACACCTTCGCCCGCCGCAGCGTCACGAACCCCGCATCCCCAGCCTTCACCACCCGCTCCGGCTCCACATCGAATTCCAGCGCCTCGCCAGCATCCGTCGTCGCCAGCACCCGCCTGCCATCTGCACGGTCAAGCACGCGGGTGATCTCCGCCGTAATCCCCGGCCCTTCCTCAGACCAGTCGATATCGCTCGGCCGCGCGTAAAGCTCGCCCCTGCCGTCGGCCACTCCGGCAGCCTCGACGGAAAGCCCGCCAACATGGGCGCGGCCATCCTTCACCTCGGCAGCAATCACATTCGCATCGCCTAAAAACTTCATCACGAAGGCCGACTTCGGGTCGCGGCACACCTCCTGCGGCGTGCCCTGCTGAACGATCTGCCCATCCTTCAGGATCACCACCCGATCGGCGAGATCGAGTGCCTCTTCCTGATCGTGGGTGACGAACAGCGTGGTGATCCCGAGTTCCGAATGGATCTCGCGCAGCCAGCGGCGAAGGTCGCGCCGCACATTGGCGTCGAGCGCCCCGAACGGCTCGTCGAGCAGCAGCACCTTGGGATCGACCGAAAGCGCACGGGCAAGGGCCACGCGCTGCCTCTGGCCGCCGGAAATCTGTGCCGGGAACCGGTCCCCGAGCCCCTCCAGCCGCACCAGACGAAGAAGATCAGCCACACGCCTGTCGATCGCCGCCCGATCACGCTTCACCTTCGACACCTTCATGCCGAAAGCGATATTGTCGGCCACCGTCATATGCGGAAACAGCGCATAATGCTGGAAGACGAAACCGACGCCTCGATCGCGCACCGGAATGTCGGTCGCATCCTGATCACCGAAATGGATCGCGCCGCCATCGGCATATTCCAACCCCGCCACCATGCGCAGGATCGTGGTCTTGCCCGAACCGGATGGCCCCAAGAGCGCAACCAGCTCGCCGCTTTCGATATCGAGCGACACGCCCTTGACGGCCTGAAAGCTCTCGAAGGTTTTGACGACGTTTTCGAGATGGATCTTCATGATGTTTTCTCTGCCGGATTTGTCTGTTTGCGGACACGGCCCGCACCCTGGCGCTCGAGCGCCACCTTGGCGATGATGGTGAAGACGGCGATCAACGCCAGGATGGAGGCGGCGGCAAATGCACCGGTCGCGTTATAGTCGTGATAGAGCAGTTCGATATGCAGCGGCAGCGTATTGGTCTGGCCGCGTATATTGCCTGAGACGACCGAGACGGCACCGAACTCACCCATGACGCGGGCATTGCACAGGATCACGCCGTAAAGCAGCGCCCACTTCACGTTCGGCAGCGTCACCGAAAAAAAGGTGCGCCAACCCGAAGCGCCAAGCGAGGTCGACGCCTCCTCCAGATCCCGCCCCTGCGCCTGCATCAGCGGGATCAGTTCGCGCGCCACGAAGGGCGCGGTGACGAACATCGAGGCGATGATGATGCCCGGAACGGCAAACAGGATTTTTATGTCATGTGCATCCAGCCACGGCCCGAACAGGCCCTGCAGCCCGTAGACGAACAGGTAGGCGACACCGGCAACGATGGGCGATACGGAGAACGGGATCTCGATCACAACGAGCAGAAACCGCTTGCCCCAAAAGTCGAATTTGGTGATCGCCCATGCGGCGGCAATGCCGAAGACGGTATTGACCGGCACGGCGATCAGCGCCGCAAGCACGGTCAGCATCACCGCATGCAGCGTATCGGGATGGATGACCGTATCCCGATAAAGCTGCCAGCCCTTCGAAAAGGCCTCGACGCCGATAATGACCAGCGGCGCGATGATGACGAAGGCGACGAGCACGAAAACGATGCCGATCAGCGAGCGGCGAAACAGCAGGGCATCACCGACACGCGGCGGCTTGCGGCGAGTGGAAAAAATGCTCATGACCTACCCCTTCACCGTATAACGCAGCGCCCGCGCCTGCAGCCAGTTGGTGACGGCAAGCATGAAAAAGGCGGCAAGCAAAAGCACCGAGGCGATCGCGGCAGCAGCCTGGTAATCATATTCCTCCAGCCGGATGAAAATCAGCAATGCCGTGATTTCCGTCGACATCGGCTGGTTGCCGGCAATGAAGATGATCGCCCCGAATTCACCGAGGCAGCGGGCAAAGGACAGCGATACGCCGGCGAGAAGCGCCGGAGCCAGAAGCGGCAGGATGACCTTGCGAAAGATCGTCCAGTCCGATCCGCCGAGCGATTGCGCCGCCTCTTCCAGCGCCGGATCGAGATCCTCCAGCACCGGCTGCACGGTGCGCACGATAAACGGCAGCGAGGTAAAACACATGGCGATCATGATGCCGATCGGCGTATAGGCGACCTTGATGCCGAACCCTTCGAGCACCGAGCCGAACCAGCCGCTATTGGCAAATAGCGCCGTCAAAGCAATGCCGGCAACGGCGGTCGGCAGCGCAAACGGCAGATCCACCACGGCATCAATGATGCGACGGCCGGGAAACCGGTAACGTGTGATCACCCAGGCAAGCGCCAGACCGAAAAACAGGTTGAAGGTCGTGGCGCCAAGCGCCGAAAGCACCGTGACGCGATAGCTCGCCACCGAGCGTGACGACGAAACGATCCGCCAGTAATCTTCAAACCCCAGGCTCGCGGCCTTGAACGCAAGTGCAGCCAAAGGCAGCACGACGATCAGGCCGACATAAAACAGGGTCACGCCCAGCGATAGCGGCAGGCCGGGCAGGACATTGCGTCGTCTCACGCGGTCGTTTCCTTATTACATGACAAAACCCGGTGGATGGAAATCCGCCGGGTGGATACAGCAATTCGTGGCATCCCTCATCCCTGTGCCCCCACGGTATGTCACAGGGATCCAGCCGACGCGCGTCTGCGCGGCGAAAGACTCCTTCCAGCCCAAGGACTTGGGCTGGAAGGATTCCTGTGACGAGCACAGGAATGAGGAAGTGGAGGTGGCAGCCTAGCGCGAAAAGCTGCTGCCGAGCAATCAGCGGCTGCCGTAGAGCTTGTCGAGCGTGCCGCCGGAAGCAAAATGCTCGGACTGGATCTTGCTCCAGCCGCCGAACACGTCGTCGACCTTGACCAGGCGGACCTCGGGGAACTCGCTCTTGAAATCGGAAGCGACCTTTTCGTTATGGACGCGATGGCCGAATTCGGCGGCGATCTTCTGGCCTTCTTCCGTATAGAGGAAGTCGAGATAGCTCTTGGCGAGCGCTTCGGTGCCGTGCTTCTTGGCAACCTTGTCGACAACGGCGACCGGGAATTCAGCAAGCAGGCTGACCGACGGAATGACGCTTTCGACCTTGTCCTTGCCGAACTGCTTCTCGATACCGCGGGTTTCGGCTTCGAAGGTGATCAGCACATCGCCCTGGCCACGCTCGACAAAGGTCGTCGTTGCCGCACGACCACCGGTATCGAAGACCGGAACGTTGTCGAAGATCTTGGTGATATAGGCCTCGATCTTTTCCTGGTCGTCCTTGTACTCTTCCTTCGCCCATGCGGTGGCAGCGAGATAGGTGTAGCGCGCATTGCCCGATGTCTTCGGGTTCGGGAAGACGGCATGCACGTCGTCACGGGCAAGATCAGCCCAGCCCTTGATGTTCTTCGGGTTTCCTGCCCGCACCAGGAAGGCCGGGAAGGAATAGAAAGGCGAAGCATTGTTCGGGAATGCCTTGGTCCACTCGGTCGAAACAAAGCCCTGCTTGGCAAGGAAATCGATATCGGTCGACTGGTTGAAGGTCACCACGTCGGCCTCAAGACCTTCGACGATCGACCGCGCCTGCTTCGATGTGCCGGCATGCGACTGGTCGATGGTCACGCCCGGGTGGCCCTTCACGAAGGCTTCGTTGACGGCAACGAACAGTTCGCGGGCAACGTCATAGGAGGCGTTGAGAAGCTTCTGCTCCTGCGCGAAGGCCGGCTGGACGAAGAGTGCGGCAATCGCGGTGCCGAGAATAAGGAGGCGTTTCATCAGGTGTCTCCGGAATTTGGCCGAGAATGAGGGTGTGGGGAAACTATCGGCAGGCATGGGCAAGCGCGAGAAATCGCCCTCCTCTGCCCGCGCCCGTCTTAGAAATTCCGTCCATTTTTCGCCACATTCGGCAACGGTTGTGCCTGCGCTCGATATTTTCTTGCCCGCGACAAGAAATCGGTTCCGGCTGGACAGGCCGGTCTGGCGAAGCGATGCACAACCGTATAGGACCGGGATGCAGCCCTCCTGCCCTTTTCGACAGCCCGGCTCGTTTCCCTTGTCCGCATTCCTTGCCGAAGTCGTCACCCACATGAAGAACAAGAGCATTGGCTATTTCTACGTCCTGCTGGCCATAACCATTTTCGCCATTCAGGACGGATGCTCCAAATACCTTGCCGACAAATATCCGGTCATCGGCTTCACGATGATCCGCTTCTGGGCTTTTGCGGCCTTTGTCATCGTCTTCGCTGCGTTCTCACCCGGCGGGTTACGCAAGGCGTTCGTCAGCCGCAGACCTTTCCTGCAGATGCTGCGTGGGCCGCTGCTGGTGCTCGAAATCTTTATCGTCGTTTATGCCTATACCGGGGCAGGCTTGGCCATGACCCAGGCAATCCTTCAGGCGACGCCACTTATCATTACCATCCTCTCTGTGCCGCTCCTGGGGGAAAAAGTCGGCTGGCGGCGTGGAACCGCGATCGTGGTCGGCCTTTTCGGCGTGCTGATCATCCTCAATCCGGTCGGCGTCCGGTTCGATCTCCAGCTGCTCTGGCCACTGGCAGGCGCACTGGCCTTCGGTCTCTACGGCATCTCCACCCGCGCTGTCGGCCGCGAGGATTCAGCCGTCACCAGCGTGCTTTATACCGGCGTCTTCGGCGCGATCGTCGCGGCTGCGATCGGCCCGTTCTACTGGGTTCCTATCGCGCCGGAACACTGGCCGGCCCTGTTTGCGCTCTGCGTCTGCGGCGCGACCAGCCATTTCTTCCTGATAAAGGCCTATTCGACGCTGACCGCCGTCGAAGTCCAGCCACTCACCTATCTGCAGATCGTGCTCAGCGTCGCTGTCGCAACCATCTTCTTCGGCGAAACGATCACGATCAATATGATTGTCGGCGCCATTATCGTCGTTGCGGCCGGTTTGTTCACCGTCTTTCGGGAGCACAGGCTCGGGATCAAATAACATCGACAGCATATGTCGGCGGCAACCGGACATAGCAAAGTAATTCTATCTTAAGCGGCAAAAACTATTCTGGTTGCATGACCAGAGCCGAGCTGTCCGTCGTCGTCCCCTGCTTCAACGAAGAGGCTGTCCTGGAAGAGTTTTCCGGCAGGATGTCGCGAGCCTGCGCCGCGGTCACCCGGGACTATGAGATCGTCTTTGTCGATGACGGATCGTCCGACCGCACATGGCCGATGATAGAAACGCTTTCTCAAAATGATCCCCGCATCGTCGGCGTCCAGCTTTTCCGCAATCACGGACACCAGCTGGCAGCCACAGCCGGACTTTCCATTGCGGCGGGAAATCGCGTTCTCCTGATCGACGCCGACCTGCAGGACCCTCCCGAATTGCTGCCTTTAATGGCTAGGCTTATGGATGAAGGTTACGACGTCGTTTATGGGAAACGCATTGCCCGCGCCGGAGAGACCACATTCAAGCGACTGACAGCAACTGTCTTTTATCGTTTGCTGAATAGGCTCTCGTCGGTTGCCATTCCGGAAGATACGGGTGATTTCAGGCTGATGTCGCGCCCGGTCGTCGATATCCTAAACAATATGCCCGAGAGGCACCGCTTCATCCGCGGCATGGTCAGCTGGATCGGCGGGCGACAGGCCGCCTTTCCTTATGCACGGGATGCGCGTTTTGCCGGCGAAACCAAATATCCGCTGCGCAAGATGATCTCGCTTGCCATCGACGCCCTGACCAGCTTCTCCACCAAGCCGCTGCGCGCCGCCGTCTGGCTTGGCCTCATGTCGTCGCTGTTCGCCTTCGCCATCCTGTTCTACGCCGTGTTCCAGTGGTCGGTCGGCAATGTCGTACCGGGCTGGGCCAGCTCCGTCGTCGCGATTTCCTTCTTTTCCGGCACGCAGCTCTTCGTAATGGGCGTGTTCGGCGAATATCTCGGCCGTGTCGTTCAAGAGGTCAAGGGCCGCCCCCTGTTCACCATCGGCAAGATCTGCCGCAAGGACGCGATGGCGGAAACCCCAGGTGACATCCAGAGCCTCAGGAACGCCGTGGCCGAATATCCGCGATCGGAAAACCGCATTTCTCGCTAGGGAGCAAGTATGACGATGACACCGGAAACGGATGACATCGCGACAACGACGGCTGGCGAAAGGAAAGCCGCCCGCGTTTCCGATCGACGGATCGTGGCTCTCATCATTCTCGTCGCGCTCGTTTCACTGATCCCGGTCCTTTCGGTACGCTTTCCGCCGATGACCGATTATGCCAACCACTATGTACGGCTCTGGCTTCTCGCCGGCGGCATCGAGCGCCCGATGATGTCGCAATTCTACCAGATCGACTGGAACGTTGCCTGGACCAATATTGCTATCGACCTTCTCGCCTTCTTACTCGGCAAGATCGCAACGATGGATTTCATCGCTCCCTTCGTCCTCGGGCTGGCCCTCCTCCTGCCGCCGATCGGTGTCACCCTGCTCAATCGCAAGCTCTTCGGCGGCTTTCACTGGTGGCAATTGCTCTGCTTCGCACTGGCCTGGAATGCCGTCCTTCTCTTCGGCTTTCTGAGCTTTTCGATCAGCCTTGGGCTTGCTCTGGTCTTTGCCTATCTCGATGAATGCCTGAAGCATCGCGGTCTTGCCACAGTCCTTGCACTGCGAGCAATCTGCGCAGCGATCCTTCTAACTGCACATCCATTCGGCCTTCTGTTCTACACCGCGCTGCTGGCAGCGCTGGCTTTCGGGCCATCGGCCGCCCCTCTGCGGCAAGCCAAAACGTTTGCTGCCGCCACGGGCCGGATGATGCTCGCGATCATCCCCGTTTTCCTGCCGCTGGTCATCTTTCTTCTGTTCGGCCCTTCATTGCCAGGTCAGGCAGATACATCTCTGCTCGACAGCATGCACTGGGACAATCCGTCAGCCATACGCTCGCTGCAGGTTCTGCTCCTCTATTTCAGAACCTATGATGCGCGCATCGATGTGATCTACCTGGCGCTTTTTATCGTGCTTGTCAGGGAAACCATCCGGTACAGGACCATCACCGTGCATTGGGGTCTCGTACTGGTTGCGATCGTCACCGGCATTCTGTCGATGTTCATGCCGACGAGTGTCTTGTCGACCGGAGGCATGGACGTCCGCCTGCCATGCATGATGACCCTTGCTGTAGCAGCAGGGTTAAGGCCGCAGGTGAAGGGGCGATTGTCATCCCTGGCATTGCCTTTGGTCCTTATTCTTGTCGTCTCCCGCACGGTCTACATCGAATATGTGTGGCTGCAGCGTAATGCGGATATCGCAGCCGTGGAACGGGCGCTGCAACAGGTCGAGCCCGGCAGTGCAGTTCTGCCGGCCCATGCGCAAACGGCTCCCGAAGATCTGGTGAACATGCCGGTCGGGCGTATCGTCGGCAGCATGTTTCCGAGCTATATCCATTACCCCGCGCTGGTAAGTTTCGAGCGGGATGCCTTCATGCCATATCTGTTCACCGCGGCCGGCAAACAGCCCCTGCGCGTCAGAGAACCCTGGCAGGAGATTGCCGTGCCGGAAGGCATTCCAATCCCCACCGATATGCTCAACGAACCGGCACCGGACTATGCACCCTATATGGCTGACTGGAAAAGCCGCTTCGACTATGTGCTGGTCCTGAATGCGGATATGGCCAGCCCAAACCATCCGATGCCGGCAATCGAAACCGTTCATCTGGTCGCCGACGAAGGTTTTGCAAGCCTCTACCGCATCGAGCATCCGAGCCAGTAACGACAATGACCGCCGGCCTATTCCGACAGCAGATCCTTCACCCGCCGCGCAAAAGCATCGCTGAGGAACGGCTTGGTCATCACATGCATGCCATGCTCCAGGTGGCCGTGGTTCAGCACAGCGTTTTCGGCATAACCGGTGACGAACAGCACCTTGAAGTCGGGCCGCTCCGCACGCACCGCATCCGCCAGCTGCCTCCCGTTCATGCCGCCAGGCAGACCGACATCGGTTACCAGGAGATCGATCGGCTGGCCTGAATTGATGATCTTCAGCGCCGTCGGCGCATCACCGGCCTCAAGTACGTGATAGCCAAGCTCTTCGAGTATCTCGACGGCCACCATGCGCACCAGCGGCTCGTCATCGACCACCAGGATAGTTTCGTGCTCGGCGGAGTGCGGTGTTGCGGTCACATCGACCACATCCTCCTCACCCACGTCATCCGCAAGGTGGCGCGGTAGATAGATGCAGATCATCGTTCCCTTGCCAGGTTCCGAATAAATCCGCGCCGTACCACCGGATTGACCGGCAAAACCATGCACCATGGAAAGGCCAAGACCCGTACCCTGCCCGATCGGTTTGGTCGTGTAGAACGGATCGAAGGCGCGTTCGACGATTTCCGGCGACATGCCCGTCCCGGTGTCGCTGACGCAGAGCGACACATATTGTCCGGGCGGAAGACCGCGCTGGCGGCCAGCCCGCTCGTCGAACCAGCGATTGGATGTCTCGATCGTCAGCTTGCCACCGTCGGGCATCGCATCGCGTGCATTGATACACAGGTTGAGCAAAGCATTTTCGAGCTGTCCAACATCCACGAATGTGGTCCAGAGCCCACCTGCAAAAGCAGTCTCCACATGGATTGTCGGCCCGACGCTGCGGGTAATCAGGTCCTGCATGCCAGAAACAAGGCGGTTGAGAAGCACCGGCTTCGGATCGAGCGTCTGCCGGCGTGAAAAGGCAAGCAATCGCTGCGTCAGGCCAGCGGCGCGTTTGGCAGCCCCCTGCGCACCAGTAAGATAACGATCAAGGTCACTGATCCGACCCTGCGCCAGCCGCGTCTGCATCAGCTCAAGCGAGCCGGAAATACCGGCCAGCAGATTGTTGAAATCATGCGCCAGTCCGCCGGTCAGCTGGCCAACCGCCTCCATTTTATGGGAGTGGCGCAACTGTTCTTCGGCACGCATCAGCTCGGCTGTGCGCTCGGCCACACGCTGTTCCAGCGTCTCGTTCAGCGCCTTGAGGTCAGAAGTCGCCTTGTCGCGCTCTGCCTCGACCGAACGTCGCTGTTCTATGTCGATCAGCACGCCGGGAAAATTCAGGGCTTTCCCGTCCGGTCCCAGTTCTACTCGACCATTTGCTTCGAGCCAGTAGTAGTTCCCGTCGTGTCGCCTCGTGCGATATTGATGGATATACGGGCCACCGCGCTTCAAGGCATCGGCAATCGCCTCCAACAGCCCTGCCCTGTCGTCAGGATGGACCGTTTCTGTAACCTGGTCGAGCGTTAGATTGCTGTGGCCGAGTCCCGGATCCAGTCCGAAGGCGGTCGCCAGAGCGTCGTCTCCGGTGAAGCGGTCGGCCTGCACGTCCCAGAACCAGGTGCCGATGATAGCACCTGCGGCGAGTGCGAGCTGTACCCGCTGAACGTTTCGACGAGCCACCGCCTCGCTGGCACGCAATGCTTCCTCGGCCTGCTTGCGAGCGGTGATGTCGCGGAACATGACCGAGACCTGCCTTAGGCTCGCAGGCTCCACCCGTGAACTCGACACCTCTATGTGCCGGCCGATCGCCTCGAATTTCTGCTCGAAGCGAACCGTCTTGCCGGTCTTCAGCACATCGCCGTAAAGAGCAATCCACTTGTCCGCTGCATCGGGCTCGATCTCCCGCAGCCTTTTCCCGACGATATCGGCAATCCCTGTCTGCCGTTCATAACCGGTATTGGCTTCGATATGAACATAGTCGCTTAGCGGCCCATGCGGACCGTCGATGAATTCGATGATGCAGAAACCTTCGTCGATCGCCTCGAAAAGCGCGCGATATCGCGCTTCGCTCCGGAAAAGGGCATCGTCATCCGGAAAATGAAGCATTTCGTCAGAACTCAAGGACAGATCCTCTTAACGGCGATGGACGTGAATACCATAACGCCGAAACAAGGAAATCGGTTGCTAGCCAACAAATATCGCGACTACGCCTTCAATCCGCCCGCCATCATCGCAAAAGCTTCCACCGCCTTGGGCAGCACCTCCGCCGGGTTGTCGCTTGCTGCGACCCAGAGCGCGGCGTTGAGCGCCGCACCGTTTAGCAACCGCGACGCGGCCTCGATATCGACGGGCTTCATGATCCCGTTTTCGACCAGGGACCGCACCCCCTTGCGCGTCTCGGCAAGGCAGCTGTTCTGGCTCGGCCACTGCGACGGATCGCCAAGCACCGCCGGCCCGTCGAGCAGCACGATCCGCTGGATTTCCGGGTCGAGCGCCATCTCGATATAGGCCGCTCCTTCGGCGAGCAGCGCCTGCCAGATATCTCCCTCGTCGCCGCCTGCCTTCTTCTCTGCAATCTCTCGGGCACGGGCCGCCATTTCGCCGTCGAGCTGATCTACAACCGCCGCCAGCAGGCCACGCTTGTCGCCAAAATTATGATAGAGCGCCCCGCGCGTCAGCCCGGCCTCCGCCGTCAAATCGTCCATCGGGGCATTCGCATAACCCTTTTCCGCAAAGGCCTTACGCGCCGCCGCGATCAGCTTCGCGCGGTTCTCCTCCATCTTTTCCAGACGTTTTCCAGCCATGACGGACTCCGGATTTCAGATACGCTACGTATATGAACTTGACATACGAGACGTATGCGACCAATTTACATACGAGCCGTATATCAAATTCGACCCCGGCTTGTGAAGTCGCATTCCATCGGATGCGCGATTCCAGAAATTGCAAGGAAAGGTCAGATCATGACAAAGCGTGAAACCATTTTCCCACCGAACCGCCACGCTCTTTATGAGCAGCACGGCTATTCCGCCGCCATTCGTTCCGGCGATCTCCTGTTCGTCTCGGGCCAGGTCGGCAGCCGCGAGGACGGCACGCCGGAACCGGATTTCAAGGCGCAGGTAGAACTGGCCTTCGACAATCTCAAATCCGTCCTGAAGGCGGCCGGCGCGGGGCTCGACGACATCATCGACGTCACGACTTTCCACACCGACCCCGAAAACCAGTTCGGCACGATCATGGAGGTGAAGAGCCGGATCTTCCCTTCTGCCCCCTATCCCAACTGGACGGCCATCGGCACCACATGGCTCTCGGGCTTCGATTTCGAAATCAAGGTCATCGCCCGCATTCCGCAATCGGCCTGACACGCCGTTTGCACACGGCGCGACATGATACAATGCCTGCGTTTGGCGGGGATGATATCACCCGGCACCGAAATTATTCCCGTGGCGCCGAAAGGACTTGGCCCGAATGCCGGGTCCGTTTCATCCTCACGCCGGGCGATAGCGCGACAATATCCCCGTCATCGGATGGGAACCGGGTTCGCGAACCGGCCTCCTTCACAACGGGCCGCAACTCGGTTTCCGGTGATGGTCGTGAATGCGGTCAAACGGGAACTGACCAGTCCCGAAAAGACCAAATGAACCGGCCGGGGCAGGCAGACCAAGATCTACCTTATACCCCATACCCACTGCCTGCCCCATTCCCGCTTCAACCACGCCGGCGCAAGCCTGCGTGGGTATAGGTGTTTGCGGCCGTATCGTCTCGCTCGGCTCACGAAGACTAAAGCCGGTGATCGGGAAACAACGGCGCATGCCCGCCGACGAAATACCGATCCAGCTCCGCCTCCGTCACCTCGGAAAGCGTCGCAGGCTGCCATTGCGGATTGCGATCTTTGTCGATCACCGCAGCACGCACGCCCTCATAGAAATCGCGGTTGCGTAGAAGCTCCGAAGCGACGGTGAATTCCCGCTCCAGGCATTCCACCAGGCTTGAGCTTTTCCGCCCGGCACGCAGCAATCTCAGCGTCAGTTTGAGGCTTGTCGGCGAACGCTTGACAATCACGCCCCGCGTGGACTCGGCGAAATTGCCTTCTTCCCTATCCAATGCCGCAAGGATCTCTTCGATAGTATCGAAGGAAAATACTCGGTCGATCAGCGCCCGCTGCCCTTCAAGCCTGCTCTCTCCCGGTGCAGTCGAAAACCTGCCGATCACCGCAGCCACATCCGCGTCCGACGCACCGGCACGGAGTGCGCTCAGCGCTTCTGTCATCGCACCGAGCTGTTCCGAAGGCACATGGTAATCCGCGAAACCTGCATAGATCGCGTCCGCGGCACCGACGATCTCGCCGGTCAGGCCCATCCACGTCCCTGCCTCACCCGGCGCACGTGGCAAAAGCCAAGTCGCACCGACATCGGGCACGTAACCGATCCCGGTTTCCGGCATCGCAAGCTTCGTCCGTTCGGTAACGATCCGGTGCTTTCCATGCGACGCGACGCCGACGCCGCCACCCATGACGATGCCGTCCATCACTGCCACATAGGGTTTGGGATAACGCGCGATCGTGTAGTTGATCGGAAATTCCTCGCGCCAGAACCGGGTAACTTCCGGATCATGCGCCTTGCCGAGCTGATAGATGGCCCTGATATCACCGCCGGCGCAAAGCCCACGCTCGCCCTCACCCATCAAGATAACGCAGGAAATCTCAGGGCTCCCGGCGAAGCGCTCCATCGCCGGCTTCATCGCATGCACCATAGCAAGGTTGAGGCTGTTCAGCGCCTTCGGCCTGTTGAGCCTGATGATCGCCGCCGACCCGATGCGGTCGAAAAGGATTTCGTCGGTCTGAACTGCGCTGTCGCTCATGCCTGCCTCAGGATGTCATTGACGGTTCCCGATCATAACGGGCGGCAAAGCGGTGAGGCCAGACAAAATATCGGACCGGATTGCCGCATCGGCGATATAGACGGAGCGAGGGCGCCTGCCTGAACAGGCCGGCGCCCAAGCTCTTATTCCGCAGCCATCGGTAGATCCCGACGACCTTCGAACAGATCACCCTGATTGGCAGGCGGCTTCTCGTTTTCGCCCTCCTTCACCTTCGGCTCGCGGCCGAAGAACAGGGCGTAACCCGCAGGCAGGACCAGGATGGTCAGCACGGTGGCGACCATGATACCGCCCATCATCGCATAGGCGAGCGGTCCCCAGAACAGACCCCAGGAGATGGGGATCAGCGCCAGCACCGCCGTCATCGCGGTCAGCATGATCGGCCGGAAACGGCGCACGGCAGCGCCGATGATCGCCTCCTGACGATGCATGCCCGCCGCAATATCCTGGTCGATCTGGTCGATCAGGATGATCGAGTTGCGGATGATGATGCCGAGCAACGCGATGACACCGAGGATCGCCACGAAGCCGAAGGGTGCGCCGGTGATCAACAGCGCCATTGCAGCGCCGATGATGCCGAGCGGACCGGTGGCCAGCACCAGCATCGCCTTGCCGAAATGCCTCAGCTGCATCATCAGGAGCAACATGATGACGAGCAGCATGATCGGCGCCTTGGCGGCAATCGATGCCTGACTTTCGGCAGCATCCTCCGCGCCACCCTGAATCTCGATCTTGTAACCGGCCGGAAGTGCGGATCTCAGGTCGGAGATGGAATTGTAGAAGTTGAGCGATGCCTGGGTCGACTCGATACCATCAGGCAGCGTTGCCTTGACGGTGATCGTCGGCAGGCGGTCGCGCCGCCATTCGATCCCCTGCTCCATGACGGGCACGACTTCGGCGATCTGCGACACCGGCACGAAGCCACCGAAATCGGTCGGCACATAGACCGACTGCACGGCAGAGAGCAGGTCGCGGGTCGCATCCGGTTCGCGCAGGACGATCGAGACTGTTTCCTCGCCATCGCGGAAATCGGCAAGTGGAGCACCGGCGGTTGCAGCCTGCAGCATTTGCCGCACGCGCTGAGACGAGACGCCGAGCGCACGGGCGCGGTCCTGATCGATGACCAGCTTCATGCCCGGCACCGGCTCCATCCAGTCGTCGTGGATCGAACCGAAAAGCGGGTTCTGGTGGTAACGCTCCTTCACCTGATCGGCGATACGGCGCACTTCCGCCTTGTCCGGACCGATGACGCGCATCTGCACAGGCCAGCCGGTCGGCGGGCCGAGGAACAGGCGGTCGACCTTGCTGCGCACGGTCGGGAAGTCGTCGGCCAGTATCTGCCGCAACTTGACGATCATCCGCTCGCGCTCTTCCAGCCCCTTGGACATGATCAACAGCTGGGCATAGTTCGGGTTGCGAAGCTGCTGGTCGAGCGGCAGGAAGAAGCGCGGTGCGCCTTCACCGATAAAGGTGGCGATGAAGGTCTTGTCCTGATCGAGCATGATCTTGTCTTCGAGCGCCTTGGCCTGACGTTCCACTTCCTCGATCGCGGTCCCTTCCGGCAGCCACATGTCGACCAGGATTTCCGGCCGCGACGATTGCGGGAAGAAGCTCTGCGGAATGAACTGGAACGACCACAGGCTGCCGGCAAAGATGCCCAGCGTGGAGAGAAGGATAATCGCCTTGTGGCGGACGGCCCAGGTCACCGCATGCCGCACGCCGCGATACATCCGCGTATCATAGGCGTCGTGATGATGGCCTGTCCCCGCATGGGCGCGCTGCTTCAACAACATGTAGCCGAGCCAAGGCGTGAAATAGACCGCCACGAACCACGACACGACCAGCGCGATGCCGACCACGTAGAACAGCGAGCGGACATATTCACCAGCGGTCGAATCCGCGAAGCCTACCGGAATGAAGCCCGCAGTGGTAATCAGCGTGCCGGTCAGCATCGGGAAGGCGGTGGAGGAATAGGCGAAGGTCGCAGCCTCGAGCCGCGGAAGCCCCTCTTCCAGCTTCCGCTCCATCATCTCGACCACGATCATCGCGTCGTCGACCAGCAAGCCGAGAGCAATGATCAGCGCGCCGAGCGAGATACGCTGCAGCTCGATGCCGAGATAATACATGATGGCGAGCGTTGCTGCGAGTACCAGCGGAATGGCGATCGCGATCACGATGCCCGAGCGCCAGCCGATCGAGATCAGCGAGACGACGAGCACGATCGCCAGCGCCTCCATCAGCGCCTGGGTAAACTCGCCGACCGCTTCGGTCACGACTTCCGGCTGGTTGGAAATCTGGTGCACTTCGGCACCGATCGGTAGCGTTTCGGCAAAACGCTCGTACATTGCCTCGACGTTGTGGCCGACATCGGTCACCTTGAAGCCGTTCGCCATGACGATGCCCAGCTGCACGCTGTCATGTCCATTGAAGCGGAACTTGCGCTCATAGGGATCGACCAGCCCGTCCTTGACGGTGGCGATATCGCCAAGCCGGATGACCTGGTTGCCGGTCTTGATCCTCAGCTCGCGAATATCCTCCGGCGTCGTCACGCCGCCCTCGACAGAGATGCGCACCGAACGGTCGGCGGTCTGGACGCTGCCGGATGCATCGATATCGTTCTGGCCGGCGAGTGCCGTCTGGATGTCGGTGACGGTCAGGCCACGCTCGGCAAGCGCCTTCGAGGAAACGTCGATGAAGATCTTCTGCGGCTGGTCGCCGAGAATGGTCGCCTTTTCGACACCCGGCACGGTAAGCAGCATGTCACGCGCTTGGATGGCGAACTTCTTCAGCTCCGGATAACCGTAACCGTCGCCAGTAATTGCATGCAGGGTGATATAGGTGTCACCGAATTCGTCGTTGAAATAGGGGCCGCGCAGCCCGGTCGGCAGGTCCTGCTTGATGTCGCTGATCTTCTTGCGCACCTGGTAGAAGGCGTCTGCCACGTCCTGCGCATTCGTATCGCCCTTGACCTGGATGGTCGAGATCGAAAAACCGGCGCGCGTGTCGGACTTGATCCAGTCAAGATGCGGGGTTTCCTGCAGCTTGCGCTCGATCTTGTTGACCACCTGGTTCTGCATCTCGTCGACCGAGGCGCCCGGCCAGGCGCTCTGCACCACCATGACGCGGAAGGTGAAGTCGGGATCTTCCTTCTGCCCCATGTTCATGATGCCGAGTGCACCCATGACGATGATTAGGCCGAACAGGAAGCGCGCGATGCTCGGATGGCCGATCGCCCAGCGCGACAGGTTGAAACCGCCCTTTTGCTGCGGATGTGCCTGATTGGAGGAACTCATTGGGGTTGTCCTTTTCAGCGCAGGGCGATTAAGGCTGTATCGAAGCAGTGGACTGGCTGGAGACGCTGCCGAAGCGTGACGCAACCGTCTCCGGCAGCTTGACCTTCAACCCGTCCCGCATGAACTGCGTACCGGCCGAAACCACGAGGTCACCCTTGGCAAGCCCTTCCGAGATGCGGGCGACACTGTCGCCATAGCCGGCGACCTTGACCGCCCGTGAACTGACCTCTCCCTTGTCGCGCTCGACGATCCAGACAACCGGCTTGCCGTCCTTCTGGGCAAGAGCGGCCAACGGCACGCCGAATGTCGGCACCACATTGTCCTCGACCGCATCGATCGTTGCCGTCATGCCGATCAGCACGCGGTCGTCGGCGGGAAGGCTGACGCGGACGGCAAAGGTACGGGACTGTGCATCGGCGCTGCCGGCAACTTCGCGAACCTTGCCCTCAAGCACCAGATCCCTTGCCGACCAGAAGCTGGCCTTGACCGCCTTGCCCGGCTTGAAATGCACGATATCCGTTTCCGGCACCGCAATCTGCACTTCCTTCTCGCCATCGACGGCAACGGCAACCACCGTCGTTCCGGCGCTGACAACCTGGCCGACATCAGCGCTGACAGTCGTCACGATGCCGTTCTGCGTTGCCTTCAGCTCGGTATAGGCAACCTGGTTCTGCGCTTCTTCGAGCGCCGATTCAGCCGATTGCAGCTGTGATTGCGCCTGATCGGCGGCAAGTTGCGCCTGTTCGAGCTGCGATTGCGAGGTCACGCTCTTTTCCGCCAGCGTTTCGGCGCGCTTGCGGGCAAGCCCGGTAATCTCAACCTGCTTCTGCGCCGAGGTAAGATCGGCATCTGCGCGACGGACCGAAAGCTGGTAATCGACAGCATCAAGCCTTGCGAGAATGGTGCCGGGCTCAACCCTGTCACCCACATCGACAAGGCGCTCGGTGATCTTGCCGGCAACGCGAAAGCCGAGGTTCATCTCGGTGCGGGCACGTACGGAACCGGAATAGACGAGGCTGCGGCCGATCTCCGGTCCACCGATCTCGACGACCTTCACCGGCCGGACGGGATCAGGTGCCTCAACCTTTTTCTCTTCCGAGCAGGCCGTAAGGGCGCTGAGAGCGACTGCGACAAGCAGCCCTTTTGCAAAAACGCAAGAACGTCGAATTTGGATCACGGACATGGCCCCCACTCCCGGTGGCGATTGAAGAAGGTGCCCTCAAGACACCGGCTATTGATTTCGAGGTGCTTCTATTTCAGCGCCCTGATGGCGAAATCGACCAGATCGGCCGGCGTCGTGCGACGGTTCTCGATCAGGCATTCGGCGATGATTTGCGGGTGACAGAGGGTCACCGTACTATCACGAAGACATTCCGCGGCAGCGTCTGCATCTTGAGCGCGAAACTCACCGGCGACAATACCCTCGCGGATGATGCCGGCAACGATCGCGCGCATCTGCATGATGTGGTCCTCGATCACCGACCACTGCTCCTGAATGGCGACGATTACCATCTCGTGCACCTTGTTCTCATGCAGCAGGGTCTCCACCGTGATGGCGTGCTGCTGCAGGAAATGGTCGCGTATTCGCTCTGCGGCACTCACAGGCCGCGCGGCATTTTCAAGCGCGACCGCACGGCCGGAATTCAACAGCCTGTCAGCCAGCGCCCGGTGAATTTCAGACTTGGACGAGAAGAACCGATAGATGTTTGCCGGCGACATCCCCAGATCCTTGGCGATGTCGGCAACATTCGTCTTCGAATAACCGTAGTGCTTGAACAGCCGCTCGGCCGCATCGAGAATCCGGGTGATGTTTTCCTGACGCACGGCTTCGGCCTGCATGTCGGCACTATCCATAAGCCCTCACAAATTACGACTGACGAATTTTAATTTTCGTCAGTCGTAATTCATAAAAGGAAAACTGTCAACATTGGCGCAGGCGGCAAAACCTCTGGCTGCAGGAGAAAGTCGGGTTGAACAAGTGGAGGGCGGCCCCTCGCCGGCCGCCCTCCACCGCGCTCACCGGCCCGAATGCGGTCCGATGAGGCCGGTGATCTCCGTCACGCGGTCCGCAGGGAACCCGCCCTCTCTGGCGTGACGATAGATCGCCTCGGCGCTTTCGGCCTCGTGGACGCAATACATCTTGTCGCCCGTCACATAGCTGGTGATCCAGGTATAGGGCTCACCCAGCCCATCGACGACCGCGTTCGACTTGGCCGAAATTTCCTTCAGTGTCTGCTGGTCCATGTCTCCAAGACCAGGAATGTTTCGCTCGATAACGAACTGAGGCATAGGAATTCTCCTTGATGGAATAATGAGACGCCTGTCTGGCGCAATTACTGGACGTGACCGGCAGCGGTCGACAGCAGTGCCTGCCTTTTTGCCGGCCCGGGCGTCTCTGCCTGGGCATGAGCGTGCTCGCAGCTGACATTCGGATTGAAGTCGGCAAACGTGCCCTTGGGGTTTTTGCGCCAGGCCCAGACATGCAGCTCGTAGAAAGCCGGCAGTCCGTATCGATTGGGCGCTCCGGTCAGGCTGAACAACTGCCCCTCCAGATTGGCCGGACCTTTGGTCGTGATATATTCCACCGCCACCAATTCCATACGGCCATGCGTGTCCGGCTCGTACATCACGGCCTCGGGCCTGGAGAGATCGATAGCCTCGTCCTTGATCAGGTCCGCATTGACATAATGAATGCCCATCGCCCCGCCATCCACGCCACTCGTGCAGGGAATGGGCGAATAGCCTTCCTTCACCGCCTGTTTCACATCCTTGAACCGGGCATTTGCCTCCCGCACCTTGTCGGGCAGGCCGCCGCCCGCAACAGCCACCGCCGGCAAGGCGGCAGATACGAGAAACATTGCCAACAACGTTTTTATTCGCGTCATGCGTGTCATCTCCAAAAAATGTGCTTGATGCCGGAACTCCCGTCCGGCCGGCGCAATTTCTAGGAAAGACGGCGCTCCACGCATCTCCCGTGCGGGGGATGAACAATATTTTCCGAAACATTATCACAATTGCAGATTGTCAAGATTGACCGCCATGGCACGGCAGGCGCAGGATCATTGCATGGACCAGAAACTGTCTGAAATCATCGGCGCGATTTACGACTGCGTTGCCAGCGAGGCGTCGTGGCCCAATGCCATGCGCCTGATCAACGAAAGGATTGACGGCTTTCTGACGACCATTGCAGTCTTTGACACGCAGACCCGATCCGCAAGCCTTGCGCAAATCGCCTGCGATGACGAGGAAGCCATACGCACCCTCATTCGATATGCGAAGGATGTGCCCTTCTTCCATCTGCTGCACCGGATGGAACTCGACGAACCGGATACGCTGGAGCGGATGTTTGCACTTTATGGCCCGGACGGCGAAGACGTCTGGCAGCGCGGCGATCTCTATCGCAATTTCCATTCCCGCTACGGCGTTTTGAACTCGATCGACATGGCGATCCTGAAACGCCCGCAACGCGTCGGCACGATCAACATTTCGGTCAAATATCAACCGAAGGATCCGGAAATCTTCAACCTCCTGGGCTTGCTCGGCCCGCATATCAGGCGGGCGGTAACGATCCATGACATGTTGGAGATCGAGCGGGATAAGAGCGCCGTTCTTCGCCAAGTGATCAACGCGCTCGACCATGCGGTCTTCATCGTTGCCGATGACATGTCGATCGTTTTCGCCAACGAGACTGCTGAAGCAAGACTGCGCGAACAACATGTCCTGCGCGCCCATGCCGGCAAATTGACCTGCCTGAATGAGTATGCCTGCAACGCATTATCGACCGCTGTCTTGCTTGGTGCGCGCGATGAGATCAGGCTCGGTGCCGCCGGCATCGATGTTCCGCTTGGCTCGAGCGACAGGCCGGCAGTTGCGCATGTCCTGCCTCTCCAGCGCCGACGAGAGGGCGGTGGATACGAGCGCAATGCCGCCGCCGCAATTTTCGTAGCTGCCGCCGGAACCGTGACACAGACAGCACTGGAAGCCGTCGCGGCACTTTTTGCACTAACCCCGGCCGAACGTCGTGTCGTGGGCTATGTCGCCGAAGGCCTGACACGCAACCAGATTGCCGAAGCGCAGGGCATCTCCGATGGAACGGTCAAATCCCAGTTGGGCGCGGTCTACGATAAGACGGGCGCTTCAGATCAGCGCAGCCTTCAGCAACTGATACGGGAATTGACGCCGCCAGTACAAAGAAACGTTTAGTAATGAGTTGTTCAAGTTAATGGCCGTTTTTCTGGCAGGCTATCGGATAAAGTGGTATCAGCAAGATACAGCGTAAATTGAGAAAATCCGCGGGAACGAAATTTCGGTTTGTGCGTTGGATAGCGCCCAGCCGCGAGAGAGTGCGGCTTCGGGGGGGTACATGCATGCAATGATGGAAAGTCACGACGTTTCACTGCTCGACCAGGAGCGCTATCGGCTGCTGGTGGATGCAATCTCGGACTATGCCATCTACATGCTCGATCCATCCGGCCATGTCGTAAGCTGGAATGCCGGCGCACAGCGTTTCAAGGGTTATGAGGCGGCCGAAATCCTCGGCCACCATTTCTCCCGCTTCTACACCAATGAGGACCGCCTCGACCGTCTGCCGGAGCAAGCCATTGAAGCCGCGGTAGCCCACGGTCATTACGAAAGCGAAGGCTGGCGCATTCGCAAGGACGGCACCCGCTTCTGGGCTCATGCCATCATCGATCCGATCTGGGACCGTAATGGCCACCTTCTGGGTTTCGCCAAGGTGACGCGTGACCTGACGGAGCGAAAGAAAGCGGAAGCGGAGCTGCGGCTCAGCGAGGAAAAATTCCAGCTGCTTGTCAACGGCGTCAGCGACTATGCACTTTACATGCTCGATCCCGATGGCTTCGTCACCAACTGGAATGCCGGCGCCGCGCGCATCAAGGGATATACCGCTGACGAAGCGATCGGCAGGCATTTTTCCCACTTCTATACCGACGAGGACCAGGGGAAGGGTGAGCCCGAGCGCAATCTTGATATCGCCCGCCGTGTCGGCAGGGTCGAGCGGGAGGGGCTGCGCCAACGCAATGACGGTACCACTTTCTGGGCCCATGTCGTCATTGATGCCATCCGTGATGAAAGCGGAAATCTGATCGGCTTTGCCAAGATCACCCGCGACGTGACGGAAAAGGTCGAGGCGCAAAAGGCGCTGACCAAGACCCGTGAAGACCTGTTTCAGGCGCAGAAGATGGAGGCGATCGGCCAGCTGACCGGCGGTATCGCCCACGATTTCAACAACCTGCTGATGGCGATCATGGGCAGTCTCGAAATCCTGCGCAAGCGCATGCCCGACGACCCGACCCTTCGCCCGCTGATAGACAATGCGCTTCAGGGTGCGGAACGCGGCGCGGCCCTGACGCAGCGCATGCTCGCCTTTTCCCGCCGGCAGGAATTGAACATGCGCCCGGTCGACGTACAGTCGCTGGTCGCCGGCATGATGGACTTTCTCGAACGCTCGCTGCGTTCATCGATGCGTATCGAAACCCGCTTCCCACCGAACCTGCCACATGTCCTCACCGACGGCGTGCAGCTCGAAACCGCCCTGCTCAATCTCGTGGTCAATGCCCGCGATGCGATGGGCGAAGGCGGAACAGTGACGATCAGCGCAGAACGTCACCAAATTGGCGAAGAGGGTGGAAAACTCCGCAGCGGTGACTATCTGCGTATATGCGTCCGCGATACCGGCGAGGGCATGGATCCCGAGACGGTCGCGCGCGCGACGACCCCCTTCTTCACGACAAAGGGTGTCGGCAAGGGAACAGGATTGGGATTGTCGATGGTTCAGGGACTGACGGAACAATCGGGCGGCATGCTCTCGATCGAAAGCGTCAGGCATGAAGGCACCGCCGTGTCGCTCTTCCTGCCGACGATTGATGAAGAGGATTGCCCCAAGGAAAAGGCGCAAGCCCCGGGCAACGGCGAAAAGCTCGGCGATCGCCCGCTTATCGTGCTTGCCGTCGACGACGATGCGCTCGTGCTGATGAACACGACCCTGATGCTGGAAGATCTCGGCCACCAGGTGATCGAGGCCTATAGCGGCCCGGAGGCGCTGTCGGCATTGAGGCAGGAAGACAATCGCATCGATCTCGTCATTACCGACCATTCCATGCCGAAAATGACTGGCGCGCAACTCGCCGCCGAGATCGCCACAGAATGGCCGGGCCTGCCCGTCGTGCTTGCCACCGGTTATGCCGAACTGCCCGACGGCAGTGGCAGCCACCTGCCCCGACTGCCCAAACCTTTCTCGCAACAGCAGTTGAGCGAAATGATCGGCACGGTGACAGGCACCGGCGCCTGACAAATCAACGCTGAACCATTCACCACGCCATGCGTTGTCTCCCCGTTCCAACACGGGAGGCATCGACATGGTCTTTAAGCATCAGCAATTCTACGAGGCGCCGCCGGAAATCGAGGTTGAGTTTCCCGGCCGGGCAACGCTGGAAGCAACCGTTTCCGACGCCCTCGCCTCATCCGGCGGCATCGATGCAAGCGATGTCATGGTAACCGCAAGCGGCACGGCCATCACGCTTTCAGGCTCCGTCCTCAGACAGGAAGAGCTTGCCCGCGCGGAGGAAATCGCTCGTAGTATCGAGGGTGTCACCGAGGTCAGGAATGACATCGCAGTGACCGGCCTCGATCAGGTTCAGCGCGGCATCTGATATCGCCAACAGGCCCTCTCGACACTCCGCATCAATCTGATCGAGAGGGACTGTAACGCTTTTTCTAAGATCGCCCGGATTTTTGGAACACGCATTGCCGCCAGCCGCGTAACGGCTGTGTAAGACTCATGACGATTTCAGCAAAAACCTAAGAATTGTCATGACTTATCAAAATCCAAGAAACCTCGCTTCGGTCGAGGAAATCAGCACGCAACTGGATGATCCGAACGTTGTCATCCTTGATTGCACCTCAACAGTCATCCCGACGGATGGAGGTAGCGGCTTTGCGGTCGCCGATGGCCGCGGGGCATTCGAAGCGGGCCATATCCCCGGCGCACAATTCGTCGATCTTGAGCGCGACCTTTCCACGCCGTCCGACCACCTGCTTTTCACCCTCCCCTCGACCGAACAATTCGGCAATGCCTTGAACAGGCTCGGGGTTGGAGCAGAAAGCCGCGTCATCCTCTATTCCACCGGCCAGCCCGGCTGGGCGGCACGCGTCTGGCTCCTGCTCCGCGCCTTCGGTTTCGAAAACGCCGCCGTGCTGAATGGTGGCTGGAAGGCATGGACCAATGCCGGCCTGCCGATTGAAATCGGCACGGCAAAGCCTCGTTCCGCGGCTTCAAAGCCATTCGACTGGACCTATCGACCCGGTTTCTTCGTCACAAGCGACGAGGTGGTCGCCCGCACGGAAGACGAGGCTCTGGTCAACGCCCTTGGCGCCGACTCCTTCCGCGGCGAGGCACCGATTGCCTATGGTCGACCGGGGCGCATTCCCGGCAGCGTCAATGTCCCGACATCTTCTCTCGTCGACCCCGACGCCGGCCTCTACCTCTCTCAACAACAGATCGAAAAGATATTTGCCGATGCAGGTGTGAAACCAGATGCGCCGCTGATCGCCTATTGCGGCGCGGGCGTCGCAGCCAGCAACGTCGTTTTTGCCCGCACGCTGAGCGGCGCAGGCGCGCGCTCCGTTGTCTACGACGGCTCGCTGCTGGACTGGTCCTCGGACCCTGATCGTCTGCTCGTCACCGGCTGAACGACATTTCAAAAACAGGAAAGAATTTGATCATGAAACTCCCTTTCGGACGCCGCAGCGCGATCCTGTCCGTGCTTGGCCTCACCCTGCTGGCCGGCATTTCCTCCCCCACATTTGCCCAGGCTGAAGAATTTGCCCCGATCAGGATCGGCATAAATGCCGGGCTTTCGGCAGATGCGGTCAATCAGGCCGCCAAGGAAGCCGCCGAAAAAGGATTGAAGGTTGAGGTCATCGAGTTCACCGATTGGGTCGTTCCCAACGAGGCGCTGAAATCGAAGGAGATCGACGTCAACTATTTCCAGCACCAGCCGTTTCTCGACCAGAACGCCAAGAAGGCCGGTTACGATTTCGTCTCGGTGGGCGTCGGCACACTGACCAAGCTCGGCCTCTATTCAAAGAAATACAAGTCGATCAAAGAACTGCCGGAAGGCGTGAAAGTGGCGATCTCCGACGATCCGGTCAACGGCGGCCGGGCACTCGAACTGCTGCAGTCGATCGGCCTGATCAAGCTCAAGGATGGCCTGACATCGGCAGCCATTCCGGCCGATATCGTCGAGAACCCGAAGAAGCTGGACATTATCGAACTGCCGAACCAGCAGATCCCGCGTGCGCTCGATGATGTCGATCTCGGCCAGGGATATCCGTCCGGCATGGGACTGTTCGGTGTCGATCCGAATTCGGCTCTCGTCTTCGACGGCGTGCAGACCCGCTACGCCCTGCGTTTCTTCGTTCGAAAGGAAGATGAGGCCAACAAAAGCGTTCAGGAATTCGTCAGGACATACCAGAACTCGCCTGAGGTCCGCGCCATCCTCAAGAAGCATTTTGGCGATCTGACCGTCCCTGCCTGGGACTGATAAAAGCCCAGCAAAAAAGGGTGCGACGAAAACCGCCGCACCCTTGATCCAATATCGAAATCCAACAGCCCTGCTTTCAGGCAGGGCTGAAAATGCCTCAGGCAGCAACTTCCGCGGCAGCCTCGGCATGCGATGCATTGAGGCGGCGGGCGACGATGTCGTGGTTGAGCCACTGGACCGGGCCTGTCGGCTCGGAGGATTCGGCAAAGATGAGCTTGCCGGTGGCTTCCACCACGAAGACGCTCAGCAGATCGCTGATCAGAGCCTTGCCGTCGCGGTGCATCTGGGAAATCTCGTTCGACGTCGAGATGGTGAGGTCAGCCTGTTCCTGGCTGTTGGCCATCGGCCATGCCGAGAAATCGTAGAATGGACGCATCACGGCGCTGCCCTGCATGTCGGTGATCTTCTGCAGAACATCCTTCATCGAGAACTCGTCCTTCAGAAGCTTCTCGCAGGCCTGCCACTGGCTTTCAGCCCAGGCACCGCCATTTTCCTTCTTCAGCGCCAGAAGCAGCGGGATCAGCGGAAGCTCGATACCGGTGAAGACGTCGGAAGAATTGGTGCGGATTTCAGGACAATTGTAGACGCTGGCCTTGATGCCTGCACCCCAAGCCTTTTCCGCGATGCCTTCGAGACGCATCTTGGCATAGCCCTGGGTGTAGTTCGTGTAGGTCTGCCAGCGATAATCGCCGTCGATCAGCACTGCAGTGCCATGGTAACCATAGGCCGTGTAACGAACCTGGTTGCCGGCAGCCTCGACGCGCGCACGGATCGCGGCGCTGGCATCGATCAGATGCTGGAAGGTGATGGCGGAAACTTCGTCAAAATTCTGCAGGATGAGCTTGCCCAGATCGCTTTCGATCAGCGCCTGTGAAGACATGTGACGAGCAGCTGTGCCCTTGTAGATGCGGTTGGCGATGACGAGGAAAACCTTCGCCTTCGGAATGCCGCCGGCCATCGTGTGGGCGAAGAAGACGTTGCGGCCTTCGCCGATCATGCCGTCGAGAACGGTCATGACTTCGGAAACAGCATTCTTGAACCGCGCGGTGCCTGCGTCACGGCACTTCTGGATATAATCCCAGTCGAGCGTCTCGGTCTGCCAGTTTTCCAGCGTCAGCTTGGCCAGCAGCTCGGTCGGCGTCGGGCCGCCCTCGGGCGCATCGAGGTCGAAGCCGGCCATGACCGGGATGTTGATGATCTTGCCGCCCAGACGCGCTTCGGCTTCGCTAAGTTCTTCGGCGTTGAGCGGGCGAAGCGCGTTGTTCTCGTCGCGCCGTCCGACCGTCACACCGACGATCGTCATGCCGGCCCGCTTTGCTTCGTCGAGAAGGCCGGTTGCATATCCGCGACCGAACAATTCGCCGAAGAGAACGAAAACGTCGCCCTTACGAAAGACGGTGTTCTCTGCGAGGCGATTTACTGCGACTGGGTTCTTCATGCTGTCAGCTCTTTAGTCAAATTGGTCTTCGAGTCGTCACTCGGAAAGGGTGTCGACAGTCTCATGACCGGAATGGCACGGAATAGGAAGTCATATTAAGTGACTGTACATTTCAAAGCGTGAACAACGCCTAAGTTAGCGTGCATGAAAAGGGCGATGGCTGCGACAAATCTCGCCGCAGCCACATTGGCTTATCTCGGCAGCGCATAGGCGATCACGTAATCGCCCGGTGTCGTCCCGACCGACCCATGACCACCGGCAACGATGACGACGAACTGGCGACCGTCCTCCACCGCATATGTCATCGGCGTCGCCTGCCCGCCCGCCGGCAACCGGGCTTCCCAAAGCTGCCGGCCATTGGTCAGGTTATAGGCTCGCAGGTAATCATCCACAGCTGCACCGAGGAAAGCGACGCCGCCCTTGGTGATCATCGGCCCGCCGATCCCCGGCACGCCCACCTTGAACGGCAGGGGCAGAGGCGTCATGTCCATGACGGTGCCGTTGCGATGCTTGTAGGCGATCTCTCCGGTGCGCAGGTCGGCACCGGCAACATAACCCCATGGCGGCGCCTGGCAGGGGATTTTCAGCGGTCCGAGGAACGGCCCCATGAACACGCCATAGGGTGCGCCGTCATTGCGATTCAGCCCCTGCTCCGATCCCTTTTCGTCCTGCCCCTTCGGCGGAATGTCGGCACGCGGCACCAGTTTCGAAGTAAAAGCGAGGTAGGTCGGCATGCCGAACATCACCATCCGCTCGGGATCGACCGCGACCGAACCCCAGTTGAACGTTCCGAAATTACCGGGATAGACGATCGTGCCGTTGAGCGACGGCGGAGTGTACTGTCCCTCATAGTTCATCTGCTCCAGCCGGATGCGGCACACCATCTGGTCGAACATGGTGACGCCCCACATGTCCCGGCCTTCCAGCGTGCGCGGCCGGAAATTCAGCGCCGAGATCGGCTGTGTCGGCGAAGCGTGATCCTCGAGGATCGTGCCGCCCGGCGCCGGCTGCTCGGTGACGGGAATGATCGGCTCGCCGCTGCGACGGTCGAGCACATAAATATCACCCTGCTTGGTGGGGCCGACCAGCGCCGGAACGACGGTATTGTCCGGCTTGGTGATATTGATCAGCACCGGCTGGGCCGGCACGTCCATGTCCCACAAATCGTGATGCACCGTCTGGCGCACCCACTTGTCTGCACCGGTATTGATGTCCAGCGCCACGATCGACGACGAGTATTTCTCGACGTTTTCCGAACGGCCCATGCCGAGCTGGTCCGGCACCTGGTTGCCGAGCGGGATGTAGACGAGACCGAGTTCCTCATCGACCGAGAAGACCGACCAGCTGTTCGGCGAGTTGGTCGTATAGGTCTGCCCTTCCGGCAGCGGCTGGGTCTGGCCCGGATTGCCCGAATCCCAGTTCCATATCAGTTGCCCGGAATTGACGTCGAAGGCGCGGATGACGCCCGACTGCTCCTCAGTCGAATAATTGTCGTTGACCGCCCCGCCGATGATGATCTTGTTGCCAACGATCGCCGGCGGCGATGTGGAATAATAGTAGCCGGCGGGATTGTATTTCATGCCCTTTTCGAGATGCAACGTGCCGCCCTCTGCAAAGGATGCGCAGACCTCCCCGTTCTTCGCATCGAGAGCGATCAGCCGTGCATCCGCAGTCGGCAGGTAAACACGCTCGGCGCATGGCGCCGCAGCTTGCGCGGCCTGATCCCGGTAATAGCTGACGCCACGGCAGGTCTGATGCTGCCGGTCGGGATTCATCCCCGAATTGGCGTCGTATTTCCAGATCTGTTTGCCGGTCGCCGCATCGAGCGCGATCGCCAGATTGTGCGGCGTGCAAAGATAAAGGGCGTTGCCGATTTTCAGCGGCGTCACCTGATAGGTCGTCTCACCGACATCGTCTGGCCGTTTCACGTCGCCGGTCTGGTAACGCCAGACCTCCTGCAGTGAGCCGACATTGTCGACATTGATCTGGTCGAGCGGCGAATAACGCTGACCATAGGGCGTGCGGCCATATTGATGCCATTCGCCATCCGGCACATTGCCGCCGAGCACAGGCGCTGCCGCAACCTTTTCTTCCGGCAGATCGCCGCTCTGGCCGAGTGGATCGAAGAACATCGAGACGACTGCAATGACGACAGCAGCCAATACCGCAAGAGCAAGCGGCTTGGCGCTTGCGCCATAACGTGCGCCCGTCGGGCTGATGAAGCCGAGCGGACGGCGGATCCACGGCGTGAGCAGCCACATGCCCAGCAGAATGATCACTCCGCCGCGCGGGCCGAGCTGCCACCAGTCGAAGCCGACCTCCCATATCGCCCAGACGAGCGAGGCAACGACGATCACTGCATAGACATGCAGCGCCAGAAGCTTGCGGGCGATGAGAAGCACCGCGACGATGAGGAAGCCAAGTCCGCAGAGAAGATAATAGGCGCTTCCGCCGAGTGAAAGCAGGTATGCCCCGCCGCCTGCAAGCGCGATCCCCATCAGCGCGATGATGATTGCCGTGATCCGAATAGCCATGAGCACCCTCGTCATGTCTCGATAAAGCGGCAGAAGGCCCTCTGTCCGCCCGCGCCCTGGACCTGACCCTCCGGTGAATATCCGAACCGGCCCCGCGCAAAAGGTAAATTAGGAGGAACAGTTGGAAAGGACAGAGGTTGGAACACTCAATGCGAGAGGATTGTACCAATCATCGCGAACAGATCGGAACTGCCGCCTTGAAAACCTCATGGCCCCCCTATGTCTTTTCTTGAAGTGAGGGAGTTTTCAGACAGCATGCCCTATGAACTTTATTATTGGGACGGCATTCAGGGACGAGGAGAATTTGTCCGTCTGGCCCTCGAGGAGGCCGGCGCCAAATATATCGACAAGTGCCGCAGCTCGACCGGCACGCAGGCGATGATGGAGTTTCTCAAGGGAAGCCACGGCCATGACCAGACGCCTTTCGCCCCACCCTTCCTGAAGGATGGCGAATTGGTCATCTCGCATGTCGCCAATATCCTGTTATATCTCGGCCCGAAGCTCGGGCTTGTTGCTGACGACGAAAAGAGCCGCCTGATCACGAACGGGCTGCAGCTGACGATCACGGATTTCATTGCAGAAATCCATGATACGCACCATCCGATCAGCACCGGCGACTATTACGAGGACCAGAAGGCGGAAGCCAAGGCCCGTTCAACCGCCTTCATCAGGGATCGCATCCCGAAATTCCTCGGCTATTTCGAACGGATGCTTCCCACCAATCCGGCAGGCAAAGGCTTCATCGTCGGACATGGCCTCACCTATGTCGACCTGTCACTGTTTCAGGTAATGGAAGGCCTGCACTACGCATTTCCAAAGGCGATGGGGGCTGCGGAGAACGACTATCCGCACCTATCTGCTCTTCGTGACCGGGTCGCCGAACGTCCGTCCATTGCGGCCTATTTGAAATCCGAACGTCGCCTTCCCTTCAGCGAGTCCGGAATTTTCCGTCATTATCCCGAACTCGACCTGACGAGCTGATTCTATTCGATGACCGCGCAGGCAAGGCGCTTGCCGGCGTTGCCGGAAGGTTGGCCGGAATAATCGTCGGGTCCGGCATGGATCATCAGCGCCCTGCCCTTGATGGCACTGTCACCATCTTCCAGCGTAACACCCGTATTGAACACATGCGCCCTGAGCGTGCCGTCGGCCGGCACATACTGGTTCGGCATGTCGCCGGCATGCTGGCCGTTTGCGGCAAGATAGCCGTGTTCCTTATTCGTGGGGTTGAAATGACCGCCTGCCGATTCATGGCCGGTCGTATGATCGCAGGTCCCTGTCTGATGCACGTGGAAGGCAACCCACTGACCTGCCGGCAATCCGCTGATTTCGGCAGCGATCATTACGCCGGCTTTCGTACCGGTAAGGTCCGCTTTGCCGATCTCCTTGCCATCTGCGCCGATAAATCTGGCCGTTGCCTTCGAAGCATCCTGGCTCATTGCCATGCTCGGCAGGGTGATGGCGGCAGCTGCGAAAGCTGCAGTCAGCAGATATTTCATGGTTTCCTCCTGGTTTTATGCGGCGGGCCGTCAGCCCGTCTCTTCCCCCAGTTCCTGCAGGATCTGGTGGCGAGCGCGATTGAGCCGGCTCTTGACGGTACCGACCGCGCAGTCGCAGATTACTGCCGTCGCTTCGTAGCTTTCTCCCAGGATCGCCACCAGCGTCAGCACTTCGCGGTAATGCGGTGGAAGCTTCTGCAACGCACGCTGCACTTCACGCGCCCGCGCCGCCATTTCCTGTGAAGCCGCGATCGGCGTGTCGCCCGACACATTCTCCTCGATCCCCGGCGCCTCGCGCCCGAGAATTTTGGATCGTGTATAGAAGGTGTTGCGCATGATCGTGAAAAGCCACGACTTGAGCCTGGTACCACGCTCGAACTTGTCGAGATTGGCGAGCGCCTTCATCAGGGTTTCCTGCACCAGATCATCCGCATCCGAGGGGTTGCGGCAGAAGGTGCGGGCAAATGCGCGAAGAGCCGGTATAAGCCTGACAATATCTTGACGAGCAGGGTCACCGTTCAACTGTGAGTCAGACACCGTTGCCTACCTCTCCTTACTCATCAGGGCTGAATTGACGGGTGGCAAACGCATGCATTCGCCTTTTGGTTCCGAAAACTCGGGACCTGTTTTGCCGTGGCGGAACAAAGCCCACCCGCCGCCCGTTTTTATCTTCGGGACCATTCAAGCACAGGAGACGAGATCATGGGCATGAACAACGGCTCACCGAACACGACATCGCGCGACGATAGCCAGAAGCGGGTCGAGAAATCCGCACGCGAGAAAGGAAATAAGCAGGATCTGGAGGAGCAGCTGAACGAAGGGCTGGAAGACACCTTCCCGGCAAGCGATCCGGTTGCCACCAGTACGACGTCCATTCCGGCCGGCACGCCAAAGCCGCCGAAACATTGAGACAGGGCATGCCCTGAACGGGCGGGCGGCACCGCAAGCCGCCCATTATTTTCGTTTGTATTCATCTGTGACATTTTCGGGATTTTGGGACGACCGGTCTTGCTGTATGGAAGTCTGCTATAAACTTCACATCTGGATATCGGTTGCCGGGTCTGCGTGCGGCGCCTCTGAACCTAGGGGTCGGAATGGCGAAGGAAAATGCTCAGGTCGATGAGCGCGAGGCAAGAATGGGACGCCGCGTCAATGGCAAGGTCTCAAGCCTTTTGACGGAGATCGAGAAGGAAGACATTCCCGATCGACTGCTTGACCTCGCCCGACAGCTGCAGACTGCGCTTAACGACAAGCTCGCACGATAAGCCTTTTCGGACAGACCACCTCCCTCTTTGTCCGCAACCGTACAGACGCGGAACTAACGCCGTCTTCCCGCAGTTAGATCGCCGCAATGTCAATCGGACAATCGATAGGGAGAACCAAGATGGCGACGTCAAAGACGCTGGACGACCTTTTCTACGAAACCCTCAAGGACATTTATTACGCTGAGCGGCAGATCGTAAAGGCGCTGCCGAAAATGGCGCGTGGCGCTCAGGACCCTAAACTGAAGGCTGCTTTCCAGACCCACAGGGAAGAAACCGAGGGTCAGATCGAGCGGCTGAAACAGATTTTCGAAACCCTCGGCAAACGCGCCCAGGGCAAGACCTGCGATGCGATCGAAGGCATATTGTCGGAAGGCGAGGAAATTCTGGACGAATTCAAGGGCACGCCCGCTCTCGATGCCGGCCTTCTTGCCGCCGCCCAGGCGGTCGAACACTACGAGATCAGCCGATATGGCACACTTCGTGCGTGGGCTCTGCAGTTGGGCATGAAGGATGTTGCAAAGCTGCTCGATGAAACGCTGCAGGAAGAATCCAGCACTGACGAACTGCTGACCAATCTCGCCGAAGGCGCCGTCAACGCAGCAGCGAAGAAAGCCGCGTGACGAGACAAATGCTTGAAAAAGCAAAGCCCGGATCACTCCGGGCTTTGCTTGGTTCAACGATAAGCAACCGGTCCTATCCCGGTACCGGGGGGCTGCATCACGGCGGCAATGTCGATTGGCAGCATATTCCCGTTAAGGGCCTGGCATCTGAAGATACGGCCATCGCGTCTGCCACGCGTTGCGAGGTGAGTTCGGGCCGCATCAAGCGCTAATTCGTAACTGTGATAGAATGACGCGGATTGAACGCCATCGATGACATAGACCCATCCGGTCGCATGAGGCATTATATCGCAGTAGTTGTGCATGACGATCATCTCCTTCCCGATAACGGAACCGAGCAACAGCGCAAAGGTTCCAGCATTTCGGGAAGAATTCAACTGATGGATTGCAATGTCTTCACGCGACATTGCAGTTTTTAACATTTCCTCGGAACTTTTTTGCAGTGCATGAGTTTTTCGATTTGGGCAATGGAGACGATGATGGCGGCTTCTCAGGAAAACTGGATCAAGCACAGAGCGTATCAATTGTGGGAGCAGGAGGGGTATCCTTCCGGCAAGGACATGGAGCACTGGGAGCGGGCAAAGCTGGAATATGCAACGCTCAAGCCCACGGCAGGGGAGACTGACGCGCCGAAGAATGGCGCCGCGGTAAAGGCTCCGAAGGCAGCAGAAGCTAAACCGGCCAAGGCAGGCCCGGCAAAGACGACAGCCACGAAAACGACCAAGACTGCCGCCCCCAAAGCGGAAAAGAAGACGGACAAGCCTACGACGGCCGCTAAGGCCGACGCCAAAGCTAAGGTTCCGGCTGCCGCTGCTGCGGTAAAACCGGAGCAAACCAAGAAGCGTCCCAAGAAAGCGGACGCCGAATAGGCTCTAACGTCAGAGCCAATTTTAAACACCGGAATGATGCAGTAACCGGCGACCCTGTCGCCGGGCAATTCTTTTTGTATTTTTATGGGATGAGGATATGGGCTCGAAAACCGGCACGAATGCAACTCCCCGACATTCATGCAACCGGCCAAGCAACCGGTTTGTTCGCCAGAGCCTGGGACCGTTCGCCGGAACTATCCGGTCTCAAATGCGAAAACCGGCACATTTTGACAAATCGCAACGCGATCACGCGATCTTGCAGGACACGAGCCGATGAGTGCTTATGTTTCGATCGACACACATAATACCCTCTATCCCCGGCGGCGAAATCGAGTAGGCTTTGATTCTGTCGCGGCCCAGGGGGAAAGTGCCAAGATGAAGATATTGTCGGTCACGTCGGAGATCTATCCGCTGATCAAGACCGGCGGACTGGCAGACGTAACCGGTTCGCTTCCCAAGGCGCTTGCACCGCTCGGGATCGAAACCACATCGCTCATTCCCGGTTATCCAAAGGTGATGAAACAGCTTGGCCAATCGACCACGCTGATGGAATTCGAAGACCTTCTCGGCGAGAAGGCAACGCTTAGACACGGCTCGGTCGAAGGTCTCGATCTTCTGGTGCTCGATGCCCCTGCCCTCTACGACCGCCCCGGCGGCCCCTATGTCGATCAATTCGGCAAGGATCACGCGGACAACTGGAAGCGGTTTGCCGTCCTTTCACTCGCCGCAGCCGAGATCGCCGCAGGCGCATTGCCCGGCTGGGTTCCCGACCTCGTCCATACCCATGACTGGCAGTCGGCAATGACTTCGGTTTACATGCGCCAGAACGGCTGCAGCACCCCGGTTGTCATCACCATTCACAACATCGCCTTTCAGGGGCAATATTCCGCCGATCTGCTACCTTGGCTTGGACTGCCGCCGGAAGCCTATTCCATCGACCAGCTGGAATATTTCGGTGATATCAGCTTCCTGAAAGGTGGGCTGCAGACGGCCGATGTGATCACCACAGTCAGCCCGACCTATGCCCGCGAAATCCTGACACCGCGTTTCGGCATGGGCCTCAACGGCGTGCTCAACGAACGAGTGGAAGTGTTGCGCGGCATCGTCAACGGCATCGATCTTGATGTCTGGGATCCGGCTACCGACGAATTCCTGCCTCAGACCTTCGACATAGCCACCCTGCGCCGCAAGCGTGACAACAGGCAGCCGCTTCTCAACCGTTTCGGCCTCGATCCTGACGACAGGGGACCGATCTTTGCCGCGATCAGCCGTATGACGTGGCAGAAGGGCATCGACATGCTGGCCGAGACGGCGGACGAGGTGATCCACAACGGCGGCAGGGTCATTATCGTTGGTGAGGGTGACCACGACATCGAACAGGCACTGCTGGAAACGGCAGCACGTTATCCCGGTCGCATGGCAGTCCATATCGGTTATGACGAACCGACCGCGCATCTCGTCCAGGGCGGCGCGGACGCGATCGTTCAGCCCTCGCGTTTCGAACCTTGCGGCCTGACCCAGCTATACGCCCTGCGTTACGGCTGCGTACCCGTCGTCTCGCGCACCGGCGGACTTTCGGAAACCATCATCGATGCCAATGACGCGGCCATGTCCGCGCGCGTGGCAACCGGCTTCCAGTTCCATCCGGTAACGACCAACGGCCTGCGGCTGGCGCTCAGGCGTGCACTCCATGCTTACGAGCAGCCAAAGATGTGGGCGCGGCTGCAGAACCAGGGCATGAAGACGAAATTCTCCTGGGAGCGCAGCGGCCAGCAATATGCCGCCGTCTACCGCAGCCTCGTCCAGAAAGCCTCGCCGAACACAGGCCTGCGACGCCTGAAATTCTGGTGAGATCGGGCCGGGCGGAAAAGCTTACCGCTTCAGAAACCAGCCCATCCACCGCAAAAGATGCGGCAGGATACCGAAATACATGGTCGGAACGATCAAGACGGTGGCGATGAACATCTTCAACAGGAACGGGATGTCGGCGAGCCACGGGAAGAGGAAATAGACATAGAATGATGCGGTGGGAAAGATCCCCATCCAGATGACGAAGGCCATGCGCCAGCGTGTCGGCGGCTTGGGCGGAAGGGCGAGACCCGTTGCCGAAAACCACAGATCCTCGGTATTGAAGATGCGGTATTCCGGCTGATGGTCTGAAACCTGTTTCAGCCGCTCGTGCCATTCATGCGAAACGTCGGACTGGCGCCATTCATCAAGATCCGCCTGTGTGGCGAAAACCTGGACGATATGGAATTCCTCGCCTTCGACCCGCGGCGGGATCAATGTCGAAAATCTGTAACCCTTCGACTTCGACGAAGCTTCCAGCATGCCACGCGCAAGCTCTTCATACTGCGTCTCGTAACCGACATTGGCGCGCCGATGGACGATACGCGTCACCTGGGACATCTGGCCTGATCCTTGTTGAGAGGCCAGATCCGGGAGGGGTTACGCTCCATGGAGCGGAAAAGGGAAATGGCGCGGTAGGGTGTTCGACTGCTAGGAAAGCAGGAAGCCCTTGTCAACCGGACAAGGGCTCAACCCGTGCGCAAGGCTTCAAGGCCGCCTGAACAGGGCCAGGCTTCGACCTTCCAGTTCGAAATCCTTTTCCTTGGTGATCGTAAGCCCGCGTTTGGCGCTGTCGGATGTGGTCAGTTCCAGCACCCAGCCGCCCTCCCCGAACTGGGGGATACGGAAGGGGACGTTGCCTTCGAACGGATTGCACAAGAGAAGTACGTCGTGCCAGACGCCTTCTTCTTCCTGCAGGTCGCCGCGGCCGATATAGACCCCGAGCGTTGTTCCCTCGTCCCATTGGTCCGGCTGCTGGAAACCGCCGCCGGCATTGAACCACTTGATATCCATGCCGTCGCGCCAGTTCTCGCGGCGCAGGAGCGGCTGCTCGGCCCTGAGCTTGATCACCTGGCGGGTGAACTCGCGCAGTTCCTCGCAGGTTTCCGGCAGGTCGTCCCAATGGACCCAGGAAATCTCGCTGTCCTGCGCATAACCATTGTTGTTGCCCATCTGGCTGCGGCCGAACTCGTCACCTGCAAGCAGCATCGGCGTGCCGTGGGAGAAGAACAGCGTGGCGAGAAAATTGCGCTTCTGCCGGTCGCGCACGGCATTGATGCCTTCGTCCTCGGTCGGCCCCTCGGCGCCGTAATTGTAGGACCGGTTGTCGTTATGGCCGTCGTTATTGTCCTCGCCGTTGGCCTCGTTGTGCTTCTCGTTATAGGAGACGAGGTCGTTCAGCGTGAACCCGTCATGAGCCGTGATGAAGTTGACGCTCGCCCACGGCCGGCGGCCGCGCTGGTCGTATAGATCGCCCGAGCCGAGCAGGCGTGCGGCGAAATCTGTCGAGACATTGTCGCCCTTCCAGTATTCGCGCACCGTGTCGCGATATTTGTCGTTCCATTCGGCCCAGCCGGGCGGAAAGCCGCCGACCTGATAACCGCCCGGACCGATGTCCCATGGCTCGCCGATCAGCTTCAGCTTGGAGAGAACCGGATCCTGCGTCATCGCGTCGAAAAAGCCGCCGCGCTGGTCGAACCCTTCCGGCTCGCGGCCCAGAATGGTGCCGAGATCGAAGCGGAAACCATCGACATGCATGTGTTCGGCCCAGTAGCGCAGGCTGTCCATCACCATCTGCAGCACGCGCGGATGGGAGGTGTTCACCGTGTTCCCGGTGCCGGTGTCGTTGATGTAATAACGGTGATTATCCGGCAGCGTGCGATAATAGGAGAAGTTGTCGATACCCTTGAACGACAGCGTCGGTCCAAGCTCGTTGCCTTCCGCCGTGTGGTTGTAGACCACGTCGAGAATGACCTCGATGCCGGCATCGTGGAAGGACCGCACCATATCGCGGAACCCCTGGATACCGCGCGGACCGTAATAACGTGACGCCGGCGCGAAAAAACCGAGCGAATTATAGCCCCAGAAGTTCTTCAGCCCCTTGTCGAGCAGGTGCTGGTCGTCGGGGAACCAGTGGACCGGCAGAAGCTCGACCGAGGTAATGCCAAGGCTCTTGATATAATCGACGGAAGCCTTGTGGCCCATACCCTCGAACGTGCCGCGCAACTCCTTCGGCAACGCCGAATTGAGCTGGGTAAAACCTTTCACATGGGTCTCGTAGACAACGGCCTTCGGCCAGGGGACATTGGGACGGTTCTGGTCCTGCCAGTCGAATGCATAAGGATCGATCACCTTGGCCTTCGGCGTGAATGGCGCGCTGTCGCGCGTATCGAAGGTGAGGTCCTTGTCCTCGTGAAGGAGATCATAGGCGAAATGCGCCTCGTTCCACTCGATATCGCCGACAAGCTCGCGAGCGTATGGGTCGATCAGAAGCTTGCTCGGGTTGAAACGATGGCCGGCCTCCGGCTCGAACGGACCATGGACGCGAAACCCGTATAGCGCACCAGGCTTCAGCCCAGGCACATAACCGTGCCAGATTTCGTGCGTATATTCCGGCAGGTCGAGCTTGGCGATTTCGATCTTTCCGCTCGGATCATACATGCACAGCTCCACCCGTGTCGCATGGGCCGAGAAGATTGCAAAATTGACGCCCTCACCATCGAAATTGGCGCCGAGCCGTGTCCAGTCGCCGGATTCGATCGTGAACTGATTGCTCTTCATGTCCATGCAACGCCCCTTTGTGGTAAGATCGCCATCGAGAAAATCTGCCCTACAATCGTGCAGCGCGGCATTTGGTTCCGCCTTCGTTTGCGCGGAACGAGATCGGCGCCAGGATCGTTCTCCGCTTCGCGTCCCGTCTATCTTTCACGCTGCGACAGGAGGGTAAAAATATGACATCTCTGACACCACAGGAACTCGAAGGTCGGCTCAACGCTCATCGAGAACTGATGATCGAAATGCTGGCAGCCATGATCGGTGGCGAAGTGACAATCACGACATTCCTCAAGAAGCTGCGCGATGACGCGACCTTCAAGGATAACGAGGAAGATCCAGGCGTGATGCCGGACAGCGCTTTCGCGATCGAAAACGCCTCCGCCCGTGAAATTCGCGCCATACTGGAAGCCGCGCGGGCGCGGGCTTCCGCGAGCTAGATACCATGTCGGCATCGTGTTTCAGCACATTTTAATATTTGTGGCCGTCCTGCCATCTTTATGGCAATTTCATGGAACTAGAATGGCAACAGCACGTTCTTGGTCCAGAGTTCGATGGAGGCGACCATGGTCAGGGAATGGTTTGAAGTTGCAGGTTTCGCGCTGGTCATTGCTGCCTGCTACATGTTCGTTATTCCGGTTTGAAGTTTCCCGAGGAGGGGAATGAGGCTTCGACAAAAGAGGCCCCAAGCTCTCGTGGCCTAGTGGCCGCGGGAGCATTATGCTTGAGGCGAAAGGCCATCCAGAACAGCCTCGCGATCCATTGCCGGATGTAAAATTTTGGGAACGTTTCTCCGCCCGGGCTTGTTAGCCCACGTGACAGGTCGCCAGTTGTTATCGCGAGCGACTGATACGGGAGACTGCCATGCTGCACTTATTCAGAATGCTCAGGAACCGTTTTCTGACCCGGCGGGAACAGTCGACATTCCATGTCGCCCGCCCGCAAGATCTTCAGGTCGTGGTTCCGGAAGCCGTTGCGCTTCCGCTTCCCAAGACACCGCGTGAAGAAATCAGCGTGCCCGCATCAATCAACGGACGCGACCTGTCGACCGGCAGGCTCTAGAGACTGACGAGCCACCGCTCATCTCAAGAAGAACAATCCCAAAAGGAGCTTATCATGGCGAATATCGATTCCGCCAATATCCTCATCTTGGCCACCGATGGCTACGAACGTTCGGAACTGCGCGTGCCTTACGACGAGCTGAAAAAGCGCGGAGCCAAAGTGAAAATCGCCTCGATCAAATCCGGCGAGATCAGGAGCTGGGACGAGAAAGACTGGGGCGACAGTGTGACCGTCGATCTCGATGTCAAGGAAGCGAAGGTGGAGGATTTTGACGCGCTCGTTCTGCCCGGTGGCCAGATCAACCCGGATGTCCTGCGCAAGAACGAGGACGCCGTACAGCTGGTTCGCGATTTCATCAGCCGCGGCAAACCGGTAGCCGCTATCTGCCATGGTCCATGGCTGCTGGTCGAGGCCGATGCCCTGCGCGGACGCAAGGCAACCTCCTATGCCTCTATCCGCACCGACCTGCGCAATGCCGGCGCCAACTGGAAGGATGAAGCCGTCGTGGTCGACAGCGGCATCATCACATCGCGCTCGCCAAAAGACCTCGCAGCCTTCGTCGACAAGATCGTCGAGGAAGTGGAAGAAGGCCTGCACCAGCGCCGCGCTGCCTGATTGCCCTACTTCGATCTGGTGGAGGCCCCTCATCCGGCTGCTGCCACCTTCTCCCCGCTTGCGGGGGGAAGGAACATGCCGCACCGGCGCCGGCTCTCCCTACCGCCGATATCAGGAACGTCATTTCGCCACGCGCGGGGAGAGAGCGAGGGGCAACTGGACGAGCGCAAGAGCTTCACTGCAATCCAGCACCACCCGGCCTTACCCTTCCTTCAAAAATGCCAGTAAACGCGCCTCGTTCATCCGCAATCCGCGCGGAGACTTGGATGTTTTCCCCGTCTCCATGATCCGACGCAATGGCGCATCATCCTCGGCAAGATCGAGAATGCTCGGATGGATATAGCTTGAGCGGCAGACGGCGGGCGTGTTCTGCAGCGCATCCGAAGCGGCTTTGGTCAACGCCTTTATCTTCGGCCGCTTGCCCTCTTCCTCCACGATCGTCCATGCCGTCATGAAGGCAGCCAAGCTGCCACCCCAGGTGCGAAAGGTCTTGGCCGAAACCGGAAAGCCGGCAGCCTTGGCGAGATAGGCATTGAGCCTGCCGGAATCGACCGGGCGGGCGGTGCCGTGCTCGTCTGGAAATGAAAACAGCTGGCGACCGGGAAGGTCGGCGATCTCTTCAAGAATACGCTGCAGTCGTGGATGTTTGAGCGTGTGCTGCACGCGCTTGCCGCCCTTGGCCGTGAATTTCAAAAGCACACCGTCGCCGGACAGGATCATGTGACGTTTCAGAAGCGTCGTTGCCCCATAGGTACGGTTTTCCTTGGCATAGGCTTTGTTGCCGACGCGCAGATGCGTCACATCCATCAGCGCCACGAGGGCGGCCAGCACGCAATCGGACTTGTCGAGACCGAGCGCAAGATCGCGCTTCACCTTGCGGCGAATGCGCGGCAAAGCCTCACCGAACCGGGCCAACTGATCGAACTTCTGCTCGCTGCGAAAGCTCTGCCAGTCGGCATGATACCGATACTGCTTTCGCCCCCGGGAATCGTAACCCGTCGCCTGCAGATGTCCCTGCGGATCCATGCAGATCCAGACATTGTCATAGGCCGGAGGAAGCCCCAGCGCCGAGATACGGAGCCGGTCGTCTTCATCAGTCAGAAGCAATCCGTCCGGCAGCTTGTAGCAAAAGCCCTTGCCACGCTTTAATCGGCGAATGCCCGGCTCCGTATCGCTGACATAGGTAAGCCCGATGGCTTTGAGCGAAGCGGCGTCGATTTCGATTGTTTTGAGCGACAGATCCATGAGCGCTAAAACGACGCGAACCACGCTTCGTTCCTGCGCGAACCGATCAAATCACGTCGAACTACATTGCCAGACTGCGCCGCTCGTCGACGGCATCGTCGCGCTCCAGATTGGCGCGCGGCGCCACAAGTCTCCAGACAAGGCCTTCCGGGCGGAATTCGACATCCACCTGACCGCCAAAGGCAGCAACTGCGTGGCGCTGGATGATGGTCGTTCCAAACCCCTTGCGGGAAGGCTCGCTAACCAGCGGCCCACCGCTTTCTTCCCAGACAAGCCTGATCTTCGGCTCGCCGTCATCGTCGGGAGCGACATCGTCCCACGAAATCCGTACACGCCCATGCGGCACCGACAGTGCGCCATATTTGACCGAATTGGTCGCCAGCTCGTGCAGCACGAGGCCGAGATTCTGGACCGCCTCGGCCTTGAGCATGAAATCCTCGCCCGACACCAGAAGCCGGTCCCCGGCCTCGAAGGTCGAAAGATGAATCTCGATGACGCGCATCAGCCGCACACCGGCCCATTGCTCCTTGGCCAGCGCCTCGATGGATTTTCCAAGCCCGTGCAGGCGTGTGCTGATCGCCTTCTGGAATTCCGGCATGGTCGTGTCCTGACGGCCGAGCTGGCGCATCATCGCCTGCACCAGCGTCAGGATATTCTTCGTGCGATGCACCAGTTCATGCAGGATGAGATGGATACGGTCTTCGGCCTCGCTACGGTCGAAGGACGCATTCGACAGCGCGACCGCCACCTGATTGGCCTCGGTGATACGCGTCTCGACCGGCGAGACGATCTCACCCTTGCCGATCCTGTCCGCCATGTCGGCGATCTGCCGGATCGGCGTGCGAAGCTGACGGGCAATCGTATAGGCAAACAGAACCGCCAGCGTGAGAAAGATCACGCCCCCCGCGACCAGTTGCTTGAAGGTGGTGATGATGCCTTCCTGCGCCGAGGCGATCGGCCCCCAGACGACGGCCTTCCATGTCCAGCCGGTGATCTGGGCATAGCCGTACATCTGCCTCTCATCACCTTCGACATCTTCGATCGTGCCCTTGAAGCCGGTCATCAACCTCAGCGTATCGGGATCGAACGGCTTGCCGGATGCTATTCTGGCGGCCCCACCAGAAGCCACGACCTGCCCCTGTCCGTCGATGACCGCAGCCGACCAGCCTGCAGGAAGTCCCTCGATGGAAATCAGTTTTTCCATGTCTTCGGCATTCTGCGTCATGATGATCGCAGAACCGGAATGCGAAAGCGCATCAGGCAGCGGCATTGCAACGTTGAACACCCACTTGTTGCTCGTCTTGCCGTAAAACACGCTGGAGACTTCGGTAATGCCGGATTTCAGCACCGATTCCAGTGCCGGCATGTTCGACATGCTGGGCAGCGGATCGCCGAAGGGCGAACGGGTGTTGAGCCGCTGCTGGCCATCCTTGTCGACGACGATGACATAAAGCGAATTGGAGCGCAGGCTGCGCTGGGTGCGGTCGTGGAAGGCTCTCAGGTCACCGGCTTCAAGCTCCGGCGAGGTAATCAGAAGGCGAAGCGTCGTCGCCATGTCCTGCAATTCCCGATCGACGGAGCGTGCAATCAGCTGCGCATCCTCGGCGGTCTCGTTGGCCAGTCCTTCGCGTTCCTGCCCCTCGAGTTGCAGGACAAGAAAACCGACAAAAGCCAGCAACGGCAAGGCGACGACAATCACCAGCGCCATCAGATAGGCGCCGATCGAGGCTGTGGGGAAAAGACGCGAAAACTTAAACATTCCGCTATCTTAAGCCAATAATAAAGCTGCAGGCAGAAGCCCGCCCGCTGTCACTGATCATCAGTCGTCCCGCCCTACGCTAATACATCTTAGCCAAAACGGTTCTAACTGCTTTTGCAGATCGCGCCAACATGTGTTTGGAACAACTGAGCTGTGCGTTGCCCCACAATGTTGCGAAAACGTGTCTGCCGTATCGTTTCGGGACAATCGACAAATGTGTGGAACTTAGCCTGCCCGACGAAGATCAGCCGATCCGCTGCCCGCTTTGGGGATCGAAAACCACTGCCTTGTCGAGATTGAAGACGAAGCGGAATGCCTGGCCGGGTTCGACAACGGTTTCCGCGCGGGCGCGACCGGTAAACGTCGTGCCGTCGAGTTTGCCGGTGACGAACGTATCCGATCCGGTCGGTTCGACGATGGTGACCTCCGCATCGATCTGCGCACTGGCCAAGGCAGCGGCATCGGCAGAGCCTTCGTCGGAAATCGCCTCAGGGCGTAGACCGACGATGACCTCCTTCCCCTCGGCGAGCGGTGTCGTGACCGAAGGCGGAACCCTGACGGTCACGCCCTGGCCACCGGCGCCGAACAGCTGGATACCGCCTGAAACCGCCCTGCCCTTCAGCATGTTCATCGCCGGCGATCCCATGAAATCCGCGACGAAGAGATTGGCCGGACGGTTGTAGATTTCTGCCGGCGTGCCGACCTGCTGGACGATGCCTTCCTTCAGCACGACGATCTTGGTGGCGAGCGTCATCGCCTCGATCTGATCGTGGGTGACGTAAACGATCGTCGCATGGGTATTCTGGTGCAGCGCCTTGATCTCGGCACGCACTTCGACGCGCAGCTTTGCATCGAGGTTCGAAAGCGGCTCGTCGAACAGGAAGACGCGCGGCTTGCGCACCAAGGCACGCCCCATCGCGACACGCTGGCGCTGGCCGCCGGAAAGCTGGCTCGGGCGACGGGTCAGGAGATGCTCGATCTGCAGGGTTTTCGCCACCTGCGCCACAGCCTTTGCACGCTCGGCCTTGTCGACGCCGCGCATTTCCAGCGCAAAGGCGATGTTCTCTTCGACAGTCATGTTCGGATAAAGCGCATAGGACTGGAAGACCATTGCGATATCGCGCTTCGATGGGTGCAGGTCGGTCACCACTTGCCCATCGATAACGATGTCACCCGAGGACGGCGGCAAGAGGCCGGCGATGGCATTGAGCAACGTGGACTTGCCGCAGCCGGACGGGCCGACCAGCACGAGGAAGCCGCCCTTTTCCAGCTCGATATCGATACCCTTGAGGATCTCGACGCTGCCGATCTTCTTGCGGATGTTCTTGATCTGAAGAAAGCTCATGAAGATTTATCCCTTGACGGCGCCGGCCATCAGGCCGCGCACGAAATAGCGTCCGGCGACGACATAAACGAACAATGTCGGCAGCGCGGCAAAGACGGCCGCGGCCATGTCGACATTGTATTCCTTCACGCCGGTGGAAGACGAAACGAGGTTGTTGAGCGCCACTGTCATCGGCGAGGCTTCGCCGGACGAGAAGGAGACGCCGAACAGGAAGTCGTTCCAGATATTGGTGAACTGGTAGATGACCGTGACGACGATGATCGGCCCCGAACTGGGCAAAAGAATGCGCCAGAAGATCTTGAAGAAACCCGCACCGTCGATCATCGCGGCCTTCACCAGTTCGTCCGGAAAGGCTTCGTAATAATTGCGGAAAAACAGCGTGGTGAAGCCGAGACCGTAGATCACGTGGACCATGACGAGCCCGGTCGTCGAGTTCGACAGGCCCATCAGGCCGAGCAGCCGCGCCATCGGGATCAGCACCGCCTGGAAGGGGATGAAGCAGGCAAACAGCATCATGCCGAAAACGATCTTGTGGCCCGGAAACCGCCATTTGGTCAGCACGTAACCGTTGAGCGCGCCGAGCAGCGTCGAGATGATGACGGCCGGAACGACCATCTTGATCGAATTCCAGAAATAGCCCTTGATGCCGACGCAGGAGACCCCGATGCAGGCCTCACCCCAGGCTTTGGTCCAGGCGGCGATCGAAGGATCGGTCGGCAGCGCCAGCATGTCGCCGCCGCGGATTTCGTCGAGCGATTTGAGCGAAGTCGACAACATCACATAGAGCGGCAGCAGATAGACGATCGCAAGGATGATCAGCGCGGCATAGATGAAATAGCGTGTGAAACGCGCCGAGCCGGCGCTGATCGTTTCGGGTGCGGCGCTCATTGCTTCTTCTCCCGCAGTTCCGAATAGAGATATGGAACGATGATCGCGGTAATGCCCATCAGCATCATCACGGCGCTGGCCGAGCCGACATTCATCTGGTTTCGGTTGAACGTGTAGGAATACATGAAGGTGGACGGCAGCTCGGTGGCATTGCCCGGCCCGCCGCCGGTGAGCGCGATGACGAGGTCGTAGGACTTGATCGCCATATGTGCGAGCACGATGAAAGCCGAGAGGAATATCGGCCGCAGCAGCGGGATGATGATGCGGCGATAGATGGAAACAGTCGATGCGCCGTCGATCTGTGCCGCCTTGATGATCTCGCCGTCTATGCCGCGAAGGCCGGCCAGGAACATCGCCATGATGAAGCCGGACGCCTGCCACACACCGGCGATGACGACGGTGTAGATCGCCATGTTCGGGTTGACCAGCCAGTCGAAGGTAAAGCTCTCCCAGCCGAGATTGCGCATCGTGTGTTCCAGCCCGAGGCCGGGATTGAGGAACCATTTCCACGCCGTCCCGGTGACGACGAAGGAGAGCGCCATCGGATAAAGGAAGATCGGTCTGAGCACGCCCTCGGCGCGGATGCGCTGGTCCATCAGGATCGCGATGAACAGCCCGATTGCGGTGCAAAGCGCGATGTAGAGAATGCCGAAAATAGCGAGGTTCTGCATCGCCACATACCAGTTCGGCTGCGACCAGAGCCGGAAATAGGCATCGAACCCGCCCCATTTATAGACCGGCAGGATGCGCGATGTGGTGAAGGAGAGCGTGATCGTCCAGAGGATGAAGCCGTAGACGAAAATCAGTATGACGGCGAAGGACGGCGCCAGAACGAGTTTCGGCAGGCCGTTGCGCAGCGTGTCGCCTAAAGATTTCCGCGGCCGTTCGGGGGTAACCACCGGCATCGGTTCGATTGTCGTCATGGGGGTCTCCAATGGGGAGAGAAACATTGAAGGCATCCGGCGGGATACCCCCTCTGGCCTGCCAGCCATCTCCCCCACAAGGGGGGAGAAGACCTGTGACACCCGCATCGCTCGATTGAGGCGTAGAGGGTGCAGCCGGGTTAAGCCCCTCCCCGTTGTGGGGAGGGGTTTGGGCCGGGGTACTGTCTGCTACTTCGCCGCAGCAACCGCTTCCGGCAGACGCTTTAGCGCGGCATCGGTCGTGAGCTGACCATTGAGATGCTGGGTGATGACGTCGAGCATGGCTTCCTTGATGGCGGCCGGCTGGGCGTAGCCGTGAGCCAGCGAGCCCATCAGCGTGCCCTTGGATGAGGCTTCAGCCAGATCCTTCATGCCCTTCTTGGCGCAATCGTCGAATTCCGTATCCGGAATGTCGGTACGGGCCGGAACCGAACCCTTCACCTTGTTGAAGGCGATCTGGAAGGCCGGGTTTTCGACGGCGGACGCCATCTTCATCTGCGCGTCGGCGGCATCACCGCCCACATCGAACATCATGAACTGGTCGGCGTTGAACAGAACCGAGCCTTGCGTGCCGGGGAAGCGGATGCAGACGAAATCTTTGCCCGGCTCCTTCTTGGCGCGCAGCCATTCGCCCTTAGACCAGTCGCCCATTTCCTGCGCGCCAGCCTTGCCTTCGATGACGAGCGCCGTCGACAGGTTCCATTCGCGGCCGGAGAAGTTCGGGTCGAAATAGGTGCGAAGTTTCGACATGTCGTCGAAGACCTTCTTCATCGTGTCGCTGGAAAGTGCTTCCGGATCGGCTTCGAGCACCGCCTTCTTGTAGAAATCCGGGCCACCGCGGGAAAGAACCACGGCTTCCCAGAGCGTGCCATCCTGCCACGGAACGCCGCCATGGGCGAGCGGGACGATGCCGTTAGCCTTGAATTTGTCGAGCAGCGCGAACAGCTCGTCGATATTGGTCGGAACCTTGCCGCCCGCCTTGTCGAGTGCGGCCTTGTTCAGCCACAGCCAGTTGGTCGAGTGAATGTTGACCGGTGCGGCCACCCAGTGACCGTCATATTTGGAGAATTCCTGCAGAGCCGGCGGAATGACCTTGTCCCAGCCTTCCTTGGCGGCGAGATCGTCAAGGTTGGCGGCAACGCCCATTTCCGACCAGTCGCGCAGGTCGAAGCCGAGCAGCTGAACCGCAGTCGGCGGATCGCCTGCAGTGACGCGGGCGCGAAGTGCGGTCATGGCGGCGGAACCGGCACCACCAGCAACCGGCATATCCTTCCAGGTGACGCCTTCCTTGGCGAGGTTTTCCTTCAGCACGTTGAGTGCTGCAGCTTCACCGCCCGACGTCCACCAGTGCAGGACTTCGACTTCAGCGGCCTTGGCGGCACCGGCTGTCATCGCGATCAACGCGGCACCGGCGGCCAGTTTTGTAATGGCACGAATATTCATTGATGATCTCCTCCAAATCCGGGCTCCTCTCCGGATAGGCAATTTATAACGTTATAACCCGAGCAAGTGTCAACCCATGGATGAAGGTTTTCGAATTGCTCGTGATCAATTTTTTAAAGTATTGATCCGGCTCGACAAATATCGATTTTCAGAGGAATGTTCGTCCACTTGAAAGAAAATTCTGGAAATCGTCACGGAATTTGCAACGATATATATGGAGCTCCGGCAGCGGTTAAGCCGCCGGATGGAGGATGAGACATGCCGCTGGACGATGCAGAGGACGGACGCCAACCGAACACGGCTGGCTCTTCGACTTCAACTCCCGGCCCCCACCGAAAGCCGACGCTGAAGACGATCGCCGAATTGACCGGGCTTGCGGTGACCACCGTGTCGCGCGCTCTGGGCGACGATCCGCTGATTGCCCGAGAAACCCGCCAGCGTGTTCAGGCAGCGGCAGCCCAGGTCGGTTACCTGCCCGATCGGGCCGCTCAGCGCCTGCGCACCGGCCGCACCAACGTCATCAGCCTCGTTCTGGATCCGCATGAGGAAATCCTCGGCTACGGCACATCGATGATCAGGGGCATGACGGCGACATTGCGCGGCACGCCCTATCACCTCGTCATCACCCCGCATTTTTCCGATACGCCGCAGATCGATCCGGTCCGCCATATCGTCCGCAACCGCATGGCAGACGGCATCCTGTTCAGTCGCACCGAACCTTCCGACGAGCGGGTGAAATTCCTGCTGGAAGCGGGCTTTCCCTTCGTCTGTCACGGCAGGACGGAGCTTGCGACGCCGCATCCTTATGTCGATTACGACAATTACCGCTTCACCTATCAGGCGGCGAAGAAGCTGATCGCCTCGGGCTGTCGGCGGCTGTTCATCATCCTGCCGCCCGAACGCTTCACCTTCCATCACCACATGCGCCACGGCTTCATGACGGCAGTGCGGGAGGAAGGTGTCGGTTTCGAGATCGCGAGCGGCATTACGCTGGACAGCAAGGCGGATGCGGTGCGCGATCATGTGGCGGCGCGGCTGGCGAAAGCCGACCCGCCGGACGGTTTCATCTGCGGCGGCGAGGTATCGGCCATGGCGGTGATGTCGGCCACCCACGATCTCGGGCTTGAGATCGGCCGCGATGTGAGCTTGGTGGCAAAACAGACATCCGGCCTGTTCGATCAGGTCAGGCCGCGGATCGAGACGATCTACGAGGACCTGTCGGAAGCAGGAAGGCTGATGGCGGGGCTGCTGTTGAAGCGGATGGCCGGGGCAACGCCGGTAGGTGAGTTGCAGGCGGTGCTGGAGGTGTAGCCTTTGGATAAAACAGCGGATCGGCTTTGGCTTGCGTTTGGATCCTCGGGTCAAGCCCGAGGATGACGAGTTTGTGGGGTATGTCTTCGACCCCATTGAACCTAACAATCCTGCCGAAACGTCTCGTATGTCAATCCGATTTGCCTCTGCCGTCATCCTCGGGCTTGACCCGAGGATCCAAACACAAGCAACATCCTATCCAGAAGAGAACCCACAGCGGGCGACCGAGACGCTGACCAACATGCGAAAGGCCACCCAAACGGCGGCCCTTCCCGATACTTAATCCTCCTCGACAAACACCTCGTCACGCTTCTTCCGCACACTCGGCAGGAACACGACAATCAGCACGATGACGGCGATGAACAGCAGCGTGGCGCTGATCGGCCGCGTGACGAACGTGCTCGGATCCCCGCGCGACAAAATCATCGCCCGTCGCAGATTTTCCTCCAGCAATGGCCCCAGCACAAAGCCAAGTAGAAGCGGTGCCGGCTCGCAGCGCAGTTTCAAGAGCAGGTAGCCAAGCAGGCCGAAGAAGGCGACGGCATAGAGGTCGTAGACGTTCGAGTTGACGCTGTAGACGCCGATCGAGCAGAAGGCCATGATGATCGGGAATAGCAGGTAGTAAGGGATGGTCAGGAGTTTGACCCACAGCCCGATCAGCGGCAGGTTGAGGATGACGAGCATCAGGTTGCCGATCCACATCGAGGCGATGATGCCCCAGAAGAGGGCCGGCTGTTCGGCTGCCACGTTCGGACCGGGCACGATGCCCTGGATGATCATCGCCCCGACCATCAACGCCATGACCGGGTTGGCCGGGATGCCAAGCGTCAGAAGCGGAATGAACGAGGTTTGCGCACCGGCATTGTTCGCCGATTCCGGACCGGCGACGCCGGCAACCGCGCCATGGCCGAATTCCTGCGGGTTCTTCGACACCTTCTTTTCGACCGTATAGGAGGCGAAGGAAGCAAGGATCGCCCCGCCGCCCGGCAGGATGCCGAGCACCGAGCCGATCGCCGTGCCGCGCAGCACAGGCGCGATCATCGCCCGAAAATCCTCGCGGCTCGGCAGAAGGCCGGAAACCTTGGCCATCAGCACTTCCCGCGTTCTCTCGTTTTCGAGATTGCGCAGGATTTCCGCGATGCCGAACACGCCGACCGCAACCGCGACGAAATTCAGACCATCGGCATATTCGCGGATGCCGAGCGTGAAGCGCGGCGCGCCTGTATAGATATCGGTTCCGACAAGTCCGAGCAGCAGTCCTAGCGCCACCATGGCCAGCGCCTTGATGACCGAGCCATGCGCCAGCGCGATCGACGAGACCAGACCGACGACCATCAGCGAAAAGTATTCGGCGGCGCCGAATTGCAGCGCGATGGCCGTGAGCGGCGGCGCGAAGATGGCGACGAGGAAGGTGGAGACCGTGCCGGCGAAGAACGAGCCGATCGCGGCGATCGCAAGCGCCGCCCCGGCCTTGCCCTTGCGGGCCATCTGGTAACCGTCGATGGCGGTGACGGCCGACGAGGATTCGCCCGGCATGTTGATCAGGATCGCCGTGGTCGAGCCGCCATATTGCGCCCCGTAATAGATGCCCGCGAGCATGATCAGCGACGAGACCGGTTCGAGCTGGAAGGTGATCGGCAACAGCATGGCGATCGTCGCGGTGGCGCCGATGCCGGGAAGCACGCCGATCAGCGTGCCGAGCAGCACCCCGATCAGGCAGAAGAACAGGTTCTCGATCGATCCTGCGGTCTGGAAGCCGAGAAGAAGATTATTGAAAAGATCCATCAGTCAAATCCTAGAAGCGAACCCAGGGTCCGAAGCGCTGGAAGGGCAGCCCGAGGCCATAGCTGAAAACCAGCACGGAAAAGGCGGTCAGCAGCACAGCGAGAATAACGGCCGTCAGCGGCTTCATCTTGTGGGAGGCGAAAGAGGCGATCAGCGCGGCGAAGAACAGCGACGGCACGAAACCGAGGCCGCGCACCGTGATGCCGAAGAAGATCGGGGCGGCAAGAATGAAGATGATACCGCGCCAGGCAATAGGCCCGATCGGCTCTCCCTCCACGCGAAATGCCTGAAACAGGATGATGGCGCCGAACAGGATGAGCGCCAGCGCCAGGATGAACGGGAAATACCCCGGCCCCATGCGAAACGCCGTACCGAGCTCAAGCTCGATCGACTGATAGGCGAAGAAGATGCCGGTCAGGATCAGCAGGATGCCGCAGATCAGATTGGCTTTGTCGAATGACTTGGAATTCATGGTGTCTCCGTTTGAGTGGGAGATGGTCTAGCGTTGATGGCTGGAGCAAGCTCACCCCCTCTGCCCTGCCGGGCATCTCCCCCACAGGTGGGGAGATCAGCTGGGAAGAAGCTCACCAATCAACCTCGGCGTTTGCGTTCTGCGCTTTGTCTGGTCACTCAAGGTCCGCTGGACACGGTGATCATGAGGCACGTGATCTCCCCCTTGTGGGGAGATCACCGATAGGTCAGAGAGGGCGCGCTTACTCTAAGTCGTCGCTGAATACCGCACCCCATCCAGCGCAAGCACTCAGTCCGCGTACTGCCCGGCAGACTCGATGATCGGCTTCCAGCGGGCGATCTCGGTCTCCAGCTTGGTTTTCAGCGCAGCCGGCGTTGCATCGGCTTCCGGGGAGGGCTTGGTGCCCAGTTCGGCAAAACGCTTGACGATATTCTCGTCCTTCAGCGCGCCCTGGAGCGACTTCGACAGGCGCTCGTTGATCTCGGCGGGTGTGCCCTTCGGCGTGTAGATGCCGTGCCAGATGCCGACGGTCATGCTTTCAAGCCCAGCTTCCTTGACGGTCGGCAAGTCTTTGAAGATGTCGAGACGCTCGGGCGAAGTGACGGCGTAAGCCTTGATCGTGCCGCCCTGGATCTGCTTCGTCGTGTTGGTGGTCTGGTCGCACATGATATCGACCTGGCCGCCGAGAAGATCGGTCATCGCAGGTCCCGTGCCCTTGTAGGGAACGGTGACGAGCGGGGTCTGGATGGCGCTCATGAACAGCATGCCGCAAAGATGCGAGGCAGCCCCGATGCCGGCATTGGCGACGGTCACCTTGTCGGCATTCGCATTGGCGTATTCGACGAGCCCCTTGAGATCGGTCGCTTCCATATCCTTGCGGGCGACGATCGTCATCGGCACGTCGGTGACGAGACCGACATATTCGAAGGCGTTCAGCGTGTCATAGGCGAGCTTGCGGTAAAGCGTGGCGCTGGTCGCCATGCCGATATGGTGGAGCAGAACCGTGTAACCATCGGCTTCGGCTGCAGCGACGCGGCCGGCACCGAGTGTTCCGCCGGCACCGCCGACATTTTCGACGACGATCTGCTGGCCGAGATCCTTCGACATGGATTCGGCAACGAGACGGGCAACCGTATCGGTCGGGCCACCGGCGGCAAACGGCACGACCATGGTGATCTGGCGCTCGGGATAGCCCTGAGCACTCGCCTGTGCGGAAAACATCGAGATGGCGGCAAGCGCCGTTGCGCCGAGAACGGCGTTAAACAGTTTCATGAATTTCCTCCTCCAAGGACAATATCCAGCCTGTAGCTGCAGATGCACATCTCCTCCGGCACCTGCTTGGGATCCATTAGCGGGCGGCGCGGAAACGCTGGCAATTGGCTAACGGCAAGCGAAGGCAGGATATTTCCTCAACCGCAGCGCAGCATGGGTGGATTTGGGAACAACGGGCGTCCGGCATGGGTGGAAATCCACCCAACTGCCTTGAGTAATAGTGACGCAGCGGCAAAATATCCGCCAATTCAACTCAGGAAAAGTCGGCGAACGCTCCCGACTCGTCTTCATCGCCAACTTGGGAGGACTTCAGCATCTTCTTGTCGAGACCGTATTTCTGCATCTTCTCGTAGAGCGTCTTGCGCGAAATACCGAGCGTTTCATAGACCGGCTTCAGCGCCCCGCCATGGGCAGCAATCTCGGTGGCGATGAGATTGCGCTCGAAGGCGGCAACCTTTTCCGCCAGCCGGCCGCCGTTTTCCTTTGCAGCCCCACCCGGCTCCCCTGAACCCGGATCGAGACCCAGCACCAGCCGGTCAGCGGCATTGCGCAGCTCGCGCACATTTCCCGGCCAGTCCCGCTGGGCGATCAGCGAAAGGATATCCGGAGGCACGACGATATCCTCCCGGCCGTAACGCGCCGCCGCCTCGCGCACGAGCTGCAGGAAGAGCAGCGGAATATCCGCCCGTCTTTGCGAAAGCGCCGGGACATGCACCGTCGCGACATTCAGCCGGTAGAGAAGATCGGCGCGGAAGCGACCGGCCGCCACTTCCGCCTCCAGATCCACCTTGCTGGTGGCGATGAAACGCACATCAAGCGGCACGGTCTCGTTGGATCCGAGCCGGGTAATGACCCGTTCCTGCAGCACCCGCAGGAATTTCGCCTGAAGGTCGAAGGGCATGGAGCTGATTTCGTCGAGCAGGATCGTCCCTCCCCGCGCATGCTCGAACTTGCCGTATCGCGGCCGAAGCGCGCCGGGAAAGGCACCGGCTTCGTGGCCGAAAAGCTCGCTTTCGATCAGCGTTTCGGGAAGAGCGGCGCAATTGATGGCGATCAGCGGCCGGTTGGCGCGCGGGCTGATATCGTGCAGGGCGCGAGCCACCACTTCCTTGCCGACGCCGGTATCGCCGATGACCAGCGTATCGGCATCCGTCGCGCCGATCGCACGAATGCGGTAGCGCAGATCGACCATCACCTGCGTGCGGCCCGGCATGCGGGCTTCCACATCGTCACGTTTTCCCGCAACGGCCCGAAGCCGCCGGTTTTCAAGGATCAGCGCGCGCCGCTCCAGCGCACGGCGGATGACGCCGGCCAGATGCTGCGGGGTGAACGGCTTTTCGAGAAAATCGTAGGCGCCCTCGCGCATTGCCTTCACGGCAAGCTGCACATCGCCATGGCCGGTGACGAGAATGACCGGGATTTCCGCATCGAGCTCGCGCACCCGGTGCAGAAGCGTCATCCCGTCCAGCCCCGGCATACGGATATCGCTGACGATCACGCCATCAAAGCCGAAACCGGAAAGCTCCAGCACGTTTTCCGCATTCGGGAACGTGTCGACGGTAAGGTCGAACAGTTCCAGCGCCTGGGCGGTGGAGCGGCGAAGCTCCTCCTCGTCATCGACAAGCAGAACTCGTTGCGCAAGCGTCATTCGGCCGCCTCCATCACGCTTGCATCGGCGACATCGAGTTCGATGTCAAACACCGCTCCGCCTTCCGGATGGTCGGTGACCGAAAGGCTGCCGCCGAAATCCTTGACGATATTGTAGGAGATCGACAGGCCAAGCCCCAGCCCTTTGCCGACGCCTTTGGTGGTGAAGAACGGGTCGAAGATACGCTCGCGAATGGCGGCCGGAACACCCGGCCCGCGATCGCGCACGATGATCATCACCTTCTCGGCCGCACCGGAGGCAGACACATCGATACGCCTGTCCTCCAGTCCCTCCACCGCATCGGCGGCATTGGTAACGATATTGACCAGCACCTGCTGCAGACGCACGGCGCCTGCCATCACCCGCGGCAGGCCCGGTTCGATCGTGATGGAAAGCTCCGCATCCGCCGCCTTGAGCCGCGCCGAAACGATCTCGATCGTATCGCGGATGACATCCTCGACGCTGACCGCGCCGAGTTTTTCATTCGGCTTGCGGGCGAAATTGCGCAGGTGCCGGCTGATCGACGCCATTCGGTCGATCAGCGCCGAGATGCGCTTGAGATTGTCGCTTGCGTCCTCCACCCGCCCGCGCTCGATCAGGAGGCCGGTCGTCTCGGCATAAGTCTTCGCTGCGGCAAGCGGCTGGTTGAGTTCGTGGGAGAGCGCTGCCGACATCTGGCCGAGGCCTGCGAGTTTTCCGGCCTGCACCAGATCGGCCTGTGTCTTGCGCAACCGGCGCTCGGTCAGGCGGCGCTCGGCAATTTCCTTCTCGATCCGGCTGTTGACGCGGGCAAGGGCCGCGGTTCGCTCGTCCACCCGCCGCTCCAGCTCGTTCTGCGCTTCGGCCTGCAGCTGCATGCGCTCAGTCAACCGCGCCCGGCGCTGGAAGACGATCGCCGAGACAAGTCCGGCAAGGCAGAACGCCAGAAACACGGCCGCCATCATCGTCTGCGCCTGCCAGCGCACCGAGGCCGTATCCATCAGCACATTCACCGTCCATCCGGCCTCCGGCATGGATTGCGAGACGTAGAGATATTCCCGCTCCGTATTGCCGTTCCGGATCAGCATGGTTTCATGGCCTGCGAAACTGCCATAGGCGAGCGGCAGCTGATGCAGCTTCACATCCGCATATCGGCGGGAAGTTTCCGTCCGGGCAATCCGATCCGGCGTCAGCGGCAGGATAGCGGCAAATCGCCATTCGTCGCTGCCGGTCATGAAGATGATGCCTTCCGGATCGGAGACGAAGATCCGGTCGTCGCCGCCGGCCCAGGAGGCCTCGATCGTATCGAGATCGACCTTGAAGACAATGACGCCAAGGATTTTTCCATCCATCACGATCGGCGAACTGAAATAATAACCGCGCTTGGCCGATGTCGTGCCGACCGCGAAGAAACGCGACCTCTCGCCCCGCGCCGCCTCCTGGAAATAGGGCCGATAGCTGAAATTCTCGCCGACGAAACTAACGGGAGAATCGTAATTGCTCGCGGCAATCGTCGTGCCGTCCATGGTCATGATGTAGATGTCGGAGGATTTTAGAAGCGCATTGACGGATTTCAGATACCGGTTGGCGGCAAGCCGCAGCGCCTCGTTGCCGGGGTCTTCTATGAGCACCTCGATGATCTCGTCATCGGCAGTCAGCGCCGGCAGCGCCTCATAGCGCTTCAGATGCCCGTCAAGCGCCGAAACCGCCAGCCTCAGCGTCGTCCCCGCCTGCAGTTCCGCCTCGTCCATGGCGCTGCGCGCCACGAACCCATGCACCTTCCATGTCAGCACAAGGCCGAGCACAAGACACAGGACAGACACTGCCGCGATACGATATTTCACGTCCGAAGGGCTCCTCCTCCCTCGACCATAACGCGCATATCTTACGGAGCGCCGCAGAATTTTCCAATGGCTTCTCGTATGACGGGTGCGTTTGGATATTTTGGCGAAAGCGAAGGCTGCTATGTAGCACCGTCACAGGCAGCAATCCCGTGCAAGACGCTTGACTTGCGGTAGGATATCACGTGGTTGTGCAATCAATGAGGGCAGACCGCTTCGGGCGGAAATAGGGGTTCAGATGGTTTCCTTGCTTGCGCTATTCATGGGCGGCGTCGCCGGCCTCAGGGCGATGATGGCCCCGGCCCTCGTCACCTGGGCGGCAGCGCTCGGTTGGCTTGATCTATCCGGCTCATGGCTGTCCTTCCTCGCCTCCAAATGGGCGGTGCTGATCTTCACAATTCTCGCCGTGTTCGAACTGGTGACCGACCAGTTACCCAACACGCCGAGCCGCAAGGTGCCGCAGCAATTCATCACCCGGCTGATAACCGGCGGCGTGGCCGGCGCCGCGATCGGCATTCCCTACGACCTTTGGCTGGCCGGCCTCGTTTCCGGCGTCCTCGGCGCCGTGGCCGGCACCTATGGCGGGGCCTGGGCACGCGCCAAGCTGGCCGAGATTTTCGGCAAGGATGCACCGGCCGCCTTCATCGAGGATGGCGTGGCCTTCGTCGTGGCCTTTATCATCATTTTGTCTCTCCCCGCGGCCGCAACGATATGAAGCGTTTCGACGCGATCATCATCGGTGCCGGCCAGGCAGGCCCCTCGCTTGCCGGCCGGTTCAATGATGCGGGAAAGGCGGTCGCGATCATCGAGCGCAAACATGTCGGCGGCACCTGTGTCAACACCGGCTGCAAACCGACCAAGACGCTCGTCGCCAGCGCCTATGCCGCCCACCTTGCCCGCCGTGCCGCCGATTATGGTGTCGGCATTGACGGCGATATCTCAATCGACATGCAGGCGGTGATGCGCCGCTCTCACAAGGTCACGCTCGACAGCCGCCACGGCAACGAGAACTGGCTGGAGGGCATGCCGAACTGCAGCCTGATCCGCGGCCACGCCCGTTTTGAAAGCAAGGATGTCATTCGCGTCGGCGATGAATTGCTGAGCGCGCCGCAGATTTTTCTGAATGTCGGTTCGCGCGCAACAATCCCGGATTTCGCCGGTGTGAGCGACATCCACTATATGACCAATACCGATATCGTCATGCTCGACCGGCTGCCGAAACATCTGGTGATTGTCGGCGGCAGTTATATCGGGCTGGAATACGCGCAGATCTATCGCCGCTTCGGTGCAGAGGTAACGGTCGTCGAAAAAGGCACGCGGTTGATCGGCCGCGAGGACGAGGACATTTCCGCAGCGGTTCGCGAGACCCTTGAGGCGGAAGGCATCCATATCCGCACCAATGCCGAATGTATCCGTTTCCGCAAGCATGAAGACGGCATAGCAGTCGGCGTGAATTGCGACGAAGGCGAACCCGAAGTGATCGGCTCGGATGTGCTTCTGGCAGTCGGCCGGCGGCCCAATACCGACGATCTTGGCCTCGATAAGGCTGGCGTAGAGCTCGATGCGCGCGGCTTCATCAAGGTGGACGAGCGGCTTGCCACCAATGTCGACGGCATCTGGGCAATGGGCGACTGCAACGGGAAAGGCGCTTTCACCCACACCGCCTATAACGACTTCGAGATCGTCGCCGCCAACCTGTTCGACGGCGAGGACCGCAAGGTTTCGCAACGACTGCTGGGCTATGCGCTGTTCATCGATCCGCCGCTTGGCCGGGTCGGTATGGGCGAGGAAGAGGCACGCAAGGCGGGCCATGATGTTCTGGTCGGCACACGGCCGATGACGAATGTCGGACGTGCGGTCGAAAAGGGCGAAACCAAGGGTTTCATGAAGATCGTCGCCGACGCGAAGACGAAACAGATCCTCGGCGCGGCCCTGCTCGGCACCGGCGGTGACGAGGCGATCCACGGCGTGCTGGACCTGATGAATGTCGGTGCGACTTACGACGATCTGCGCTGGGCGGTGCCGATCCACCCGACAGTTTCCGAACTCTGGCCGACAGTCGTCCTATCTATGAAGCCCGCATAAGGGGATCGGCAAGCTTTTCCGCTTATGAACGGATCAACGATCCGGTTCGGGATGGAAGAGATGTGCGGATTTGCAGGTTACGTGGGAGAAGGGTTTGGGGCGGAGCGCGCGCCATCGCTTCTATCGGCCATGGGACAGGCGATCGCCCATCGCGGCCCGGATGGGCACGGCATCTGGATCGGCTCCGGCATTGGCCTCTCGCATGTACGCCTATCGATCGTCGGTCTCTCCGACGGCCAGCAGCCGATGACGAGCGCCGACGGGCGCTACACGATCGCCTTCAACGGCGAGATCTTCAACTATGTCGAACTGCGCGATGAACTGAAGGCCCGCGGCGCCACATTCCGTACCGGCTCGGATACGGAAGTGTTATTGCAGCTTTATGCCTATGACGGCGAGGCCTGCCTGCAAAAGCTCAACGGCGATTTCGCCTTCGCCATCTGGGACGCGACGGAGCGAAAATTGCTGCTGGCGCGAGACCGCATGGGCGTGCGGCCGCTGTTTTATACCGAGCACAGGGGCACGTTTTATTTCGCCTCGGAAGTGAAGGCGCTTTTGACCGTGCCCGGCATCGAGGCCGAACTCGATGCTGTCGCGCTGGACCAGATATTCACCCTATGGGCGCCGATCGCGCCGCGCACAGCCTTTCGCAACATTTTCGAGCTGGAACCCGGCCAGATGCTGGTTCGCGAGAACGGAGCGAACCGGTTGAAACCCTATTGGACGCTCGACTTCCCCGATGTCGGCGAGCATGGGGCGACAGATGAAGATCACACAGAGGAATTGCGCGCCCTGCTGAGCGATGCCGTCAGATTGAGGATGCGCGCCGACGTGCCGGTCGGCTCCTATCTTTCCGGCGGGCTCGACTCGTCGCTGATCTCGGCGCTCGCCGCTCCGATGGCGCCGAGCGGACTGAACACCTTCTCCGTGACCTTCGACAGCGCGGAACACGACGAAAGCAGCTTTCAGCAGCAGGTAGCCTCGGCGCTCGGCACCCGTCATAACTCGATCGCCTCATCGCCTGAAACGATCGCGACCGCCTTCCCTGACATCATCCGGTTTACCGAACGCCCGATCCTGCGCACCGCCCCTGCCCCGCTTTACACTTTGGCCGGTCTCGTTCGAGAAACCGGCATGAAGGTGGTGCTGACCGGCGAAGGCGCGGACGAAGTATTTGCCGGTTATGACATTTTTCGGGAAGCGAAAGTCCGCCGTTTCTGCGCCCGCCAGCCCGGCTCTAAGATCAGGCCGCATCTCTTCCGCAAGCTCTATCCCTATCTTCCCGGGCTGAAGCAGCAGTCGGCGGAATATCTTTCGGCCTTCTTCAACGTCTCCGGCACCGATCCGTCCGATCCGCTTTTCTCGCACCGACCGCGGATGAAAAGCACGGCGGCGACGAAAATCTTCTATTCCGCAGACCTGCGAGAAACGCTCGGCCACTACGATGCCGCCGAAGAGCTGAGCACGCGGCTACCGGAGCGTTTCCGCCGCTGGCATCCACTGCATCAGGCACAATATCTCGAAACCCGTCTTCTTCTGCCGGGCTACATCCTCTCCAGCCAGGGCGAGCGGATGGCGATGGCGCATGGCATAGAAGGCCGTTTCCCCTTCCTCGATCACCGGCTGGTGGAGTTTGCCACAAAACTTTCGCCTGATGCGAAGCTCAAGGGCCTGCGTGAAAAACATATCCTGCGTGAAGCGGCGAAAGGTCTGTTGCCGGACAGCGTCATCGAGCGTCAGAAACAGCCATACCGCGCACCTGACAGCAGTTCCTTTACCGGCCCGGGCACCGATGAGCAGGCTTACGTCTCCGAGATGCTGTCCGAACGTGCCGTCTCGGCAACCGGACTGTTCGATCCGGTGGCGGTCTCAAGGCTTCACGGAAAATGCCGCAAGCAAACTGTCGCCGGTTTTCGCGATAATGCCGCGTTTGTCGGAATTCTTTCAACCCAGTTATGGGCCAAGAATTTTGCCGAAAAACAATTGGTTACAAAAATATCGGCACTATCCAAAAGCTCGCTTTAAGGCCGAAAATACGCGTTTTTGCCTCTCACGCTCGCGTGATCGATAAAATTTTAGTATTGTCTTTATGAGGATCGGAAGAGCCTGCCTTTAAGCCTTCCAGCACGCCGCGCCACGATCGGGACCCGTGGGCACAAATCGCGACCAAGTCAGGGAGTTTCACCACCATGACCGTATCGATCATCATCAAGACACTGGATGACGAAAAGCGCATTGCCCGCACGATCGAGTGCGCGCTGAAAGCTCTGCCGGATGGCGAGGGCGAGATCATCGTCACCGACCTAGGCTCCCGCGACCGCACGATCGAGATCGCATCGGCCTATCCTGTGCGGCTGACCCAGATTGCTCGTCCCGCGCGTTTTCGCAGCGGCGCCGGCTCGCAGCTCGGTTATCAATATGCCCGCCACGACTTCATCTGCCTGATCGACGCCGACATGGAACTCGATCCGGCATTTCTGCCGGAAGCGATTGCTTTTCTGGAGCGCCATACGCGTACCGGCGGCGTGACAGGCCATATCGAAACCGGAGCGGCATCCGGCAGCGGCTTCCTGCCCGATCGGCGTATCGGCGCCGTGGACCAGTTGGCCGGAGGCGGGCTTTATCGCCGCCGCGCGATCGAAGAGATCGACTATATGGCCGACCGCAACCTGCATGGCTACGAGGAATTGAACCTCGGCATTCGCCTGCGCAGTGCCGGCTGGAAACTGCATCGGCTGGATCGCCGTTTTGCCCGCCATCACGGCCATGATGCTCGCTCTCGTGACCTGCTTCTGCAACAGGTAAAAACCAAGGAGCCTTTCGGCATCGGCGAGCTCTTGCGGGCAGCAACCGGCAAGCCCTATTTCTATCGGCTGCTGCGTGCACTGCCCGAGCTTGGCATCCTGGCGCTTGTCTGGAGCTTCATGTTCGGCTCAATGCTGCTTGTCGCAACACTGCCCGGCGTCACCATGCCCGCCCTGATCATCGCCGCAGGCCTTGGCCTTGTCGTGGCCGTAACGTCCTTGCGCACCGGACGGCTGAAGACGGGTCTTTATACGGTGATCATCCGCTTTCTTCAGGCGATCGCCCTGCCGGTCGGCTACATCACGCCGCGCCGCAACCCGCGTTCCTGGATCGAAAGCCGGCTTCTCGGCGAACCCGATGCGGAAGTGAGCCGCGATGCCGATCAAGCCACGGATGCTTATGATACCGCCATGGCAAAGAGCGCCCGCTGAGCCCTGATTTAAGCCCGATTGTGCAACCGGAACCCGTAATCCGACTTGCTGCAAGCCAGCCTGCAGAGCCGTGAACAGCAGATAAAATCCGGTCACCGAATCATTACTTCGATTTAACCTGACCCCGCTTGAAACGGCCACAGAAGGTAGTAATCTCACCCCATCGCTGGCTGATGTGTAGGGCGCCGGCGACTGAAAGACGACAGGTCGTCACTGAAGTTCTTTCGCCCCCATGATGGAGGCAAGACATGATACCCGCAGTAGCAACACATACGTTCGACCCTAACGAGCTTGCGTTCCTGAAGCGCGTGTTCGATGACGTTTGCATGGAACACGGCCTGCCCGGCAGCAGCGCTGCGGCAAGCAATGTGGCGGTTGAGATGATTCAGCTTTATCAGCGCGGCGTGAAGGACGAAAAGAGCCTTCATCGTCACTTCGATGGGCACAGCTTCTATGGTTGAACAAGGCTAACGCTTCGCCTGCAAATCCCGTTCATCGCGCATCAGGAAAACCCGGGTGATGGGGTCGAGATTGTCTTCCAGCCAGCTTGCCATCGACATCTCTTCCGCAAGGATGCGTTCGAACACGGCCTGGGCTTCGGTTTCTCCCAGCTCGTCGGCAGCCGCGATCAGCATGCGATAGGTCGCGATCTCCAGATGTTCGAACGCATAGGCCTGAGCAGTGAACTTCACCACCTCGTCATTCATCACCAGCGCGGGAATTCCGTGCACGGTCGCGGCGATGCGCCCGGCAATATCCTTGAGTGCGGACGGCGCACCGGAAAAATCGTTGAGAAGGCTCTGCAGCGCGTCCGCCTGGCTGCGCGTTTCCTCAAGATGTTCGAGCATGCGTGCCTTGAGGTCCGGGTAGTTTTCCAGTCGCCGCGTCTGCGCGGTCAAAGAGGTGATCGCCTGCTCCTCCATCGCATGGGCGCTTTTCAGCCAGGCAATGAAATTGTCCTTCGCATGGGTCATGCAGCTCCTCCCTCGTCTCATCCACAGATAATACACGGGCTCGTGATCGCCAATGGCAACCCCGAACCATAACGGGAAGTTCCCTGACATTGAACGCGAAATTGCCTCGAGATGCCCTCAAGGGATGCATCTGCGGCATATCAGCACTTGTTAAAAAGATGGGAACCATCACTTGCGCCCGGGGTTACCGATGCATTAATGGAGGCGCCGATGATCGAAGATCCAAGAGAGCCAACAGAGCAGCCGCCCATGCCGGCGCCAGGATGGGCTCCAGATCCACCGATCAACGAGCCGGAACCCGACAGGCTGCCCGATGAGGCGCCAGTCCCCAATCCGGATGAGACAAACAGACCGCCCGTGTACATGCCGCCAGGAAATGCGGTGTAACCGGCGGCATAGAAGAGAACGACATGACAGTATCGAGTAAGAGCATGCCGAGCAGCGTTGCAGCTCGGTCCCAGCAGCCATCCGAGTTCAAACCGTGCCTTTGGAAGCTGCTGGTAGTGACCGCCGGTATCCTGGCCTCCGTATTCGTTGCCATGCAGATGGTCGACGACACCTATGTCGGTTCGTTCGATACCAAGGTCTCCACGCAGCAGACCCAGAAGGCCGGCTAAGCCTTTTGAAGACCGCTTAGGAAGCCGGAGCGGGAACAAAAACCGAAATCGTGGCGTTCATCCGTCAGAAATGACGAGGTGGCGCAAGGTGGACGTGAGCAATTTTTCCAATTCTGATCTGATTGATCCGGTGCTTCATCGCACGCGGGTCATAAAGCCCGGCAGAAACGTCTGGCGCTCGGCGAAAGCGGAACGCGTTGCGTTCCTGATAGACGGCGAAGACTATTTCCTCCGTCTCGACGACGTGCTGCGTCAGGCGAAAAGATCGATCTTCATCGTCGGCTGGGACTTCAATCCTGACATCCGCTTGCGCCCGCGGGATGAGGGTTCGGAAACGATCGGCACGCTGCTGCGCCGCATGGTCGAGGAGAAGCCGGAACTCGAAATCCGCATTCTCGTCTGGGGCATGGGACCGATCTATTCCGGCAAGAGTTTTCGGATGTTCGGCAAGATTGACTGGGCGGATCATCCGCGCATCGATCTGCGCTTCGACTTCCGCCACCCTTTAAGGGCAAGCCACCACCAGAAGATCGTCGCGATAGACGACAAGACCGCCTTTCTCGGCGGCATTGACCTGACGGCCCGACGCTGGGACGACAGAGAGCACATGATCGTCAATCCTGATCGCGTCTCGCCGGATGGCACCTCCTATGGCCCTGTCCACGACATGCAAACCATCGTCACGGGTGACATGGCAAAGCTGATCGGCGATGTCGCGCGCCGCCGGTGGAGGAAGACTCATGGCGAGGAACTTGCACCCGTTGACGTACCCGGCCCCGCGCCCTGGCCGTCCGATCTCAAGCCAGCACTCACCTATTGCCTGACCGGCCTGGCGCTGACCGAGCCATGGAAGTGGAAAGGCCGCCGCGGTCATCGCGAGGCTATCCGCCTGACCCACGATGCGCTGAAGGCAGCCGAAAGGCATCTCTACATCGAGACACAATATCTCGCCTCCTTCGGCGTGGCGCGAACGCTGGCACGGCGCCTGCGTAAACAGAACGGCCCCGAGATCGTCGTGCTCGTCACCCGCGAATCCCACGGCTTTCTCGAAAAGCTGATGATGGGCCATAACCGCACACGGCTGATCCGCCGGCTGAAACGCGCCGACCGATATGACCGGCTCAGGGTCTTTTATGCGGTGACGCCGGACGAAAGGGGTGGCGAGCGGGAGATTATCGTCCATTCCAAGCTGATCATCGCCGACGACCATTTCGTCCGTGTCGGCTCTTCCAACCTCAACAACCGCTCGGAAGGCCTCGATACAGAGAGCGATCTGGCGATGGAACCGCAGGATGCCGCCGGCCGCGCCGCCATTGCGGAACTGCGGATCGATCTGCTTGCCGAACACCTGGCGGCCGATCCCGCGCTGGTGCGCCAGCATTTCGAAGAGACCGGATCGCTGATCCGCACGATCGAGATGCTGAACGTCAATGGCCGGCATCTGAAGCCCTTCGACGTGGATGTCGAAAAGGGCGAGACCGAATCCATCCCCGGCACCAGCATCATCGATCCGAAACAGCCTTTCTGGCCGGTCCCGCAGATTCAGGCCGGTTTCCGCCGCCTCGTCTCGCGCTTCTCACCCCATCGAATGTTTTGAAAAGCTGTCCGGGCGGCGTCGATAATAAGCCTCGCTGGCAAGAAATGTCGGCAGGCCGATCATCAGTGGCAAGAAGAAATAGAGTACCCGGAAGGCGACGAGCGCACCGATGATCTTGGCGCCGGGAATAATGCCGAGCATCGTCGCCTCCAGCACGCCGAGCCCGCCCGGAACATGGCTGATGAGTGAAGCGACATTGGCCGTGACATAGGCGCCGGCGACCTCGAAATAGGTGATCTCGCCAAACACCGCCATGAGCTGATGGATGGCTGCCGCGACACAGGCAAAATTCAGCGTGCCGATGCCGATCTGCGCCATCGCCAGACCGGGCGACGGCGGATCGAGACGCCATTTGCGGAACCGCACCGGGATCCTGAAGAGGCAGACAAGCAGATATGCAACCGGACCGGCGAGGCAGGCAAGACCTGCGGCCACCCTCGTCTCCTGACCGATACCGAAAAGATCCGTATCCGGTCCGAGATCGAGAAGCAGTACGATCGCGGCAAGGCTCGAAAGCCCCAGCCCCACGGTAATTCCGCAAAAGCCGATGACCTTGGCGATCTCCCCACCCGTCAGCCCCCAGCGAGAATAGAACCGGTAACGCACCGCACCGCTGCTGAGCGCCGCCATGCCGACATTATGGCCGATCGACAGAGCACAGAAGGATGCAAGCGCCGCCTGCCTCCAGACAAGTGGCCTTTTGACATAACGGACCGCAAGCGTGTCGAAGCCGGTGAGGCATAGATAGGATGCCGCGACGAAGATCAGCGCGGCGCCGAGCCTGTCGAGAGGGATCGCTTGCGCCGCATCCGCCACTTCATCGAACGTATAGCGACCAAGGCTGCGATAGACGAGAAACGCAGCAATGCAGACAGCAGCAAGGACACCCAGTTGTAAAATATGCTTCCTGCCGATCATCATGCCTCCTGCCTTCTTACAGGTGGGGAACGAAAACGCGCGACAGGTGTTCCCAGCCCTATGCAATCACCACCCGCCAGATCGCCGGCTTCCCGTCGCCTGAAACTTCTGACCTATAATGTGCACAGTTGTATCGGCACCGATCGCCGGCTTGCGCCGGAGCGCGTTGCCGAAGTAATCGCCGCGGCGCAACCGGATATCATCGGCCTGCAGGAACTCGATGTCGGACGGAGACGAACCGGCGGTATCGATCAGGCCCACACGATCGCCGAAACCCTCAAGATGAAGCATCATTTCCACGCTGCCCTCGATGTCGAGGAAGAACGCTACGGCGATGCGATCCTGACTGCCCTGCCGGCGGAACTGGTCAAGGCAGGTCCTCTGCCTTCGGTGGGGGAACAGCGTGGCGCAATCTGGATCGAAGTCGAGGTCGGTGAAACGCGCCTGCAGGTCATCAATACCCATCTGGGCCTGAGACGCATCGACCGGATGCGTCAGGCGGAAATCCTGCTCGGTCCGGAATGGCTGGGTAGTGACCATATGTCCGACCAGCCGGTCGTTATGCTCGGCGATTTCAACTCGATCCCCTCCAGCCCGCCCTATAAGCGGCTTGCCGGTGCCTTGACGGATGTGCGCACCCATATGGCCGGGCAATTGCGCCCGACCTTCCCATCACGCTTTCCGCTGCTAAGGCTCGACCACATATTTGCATCGAAGGAAGTTTCGGTGACAGGGGTAGAGGTCATTGCCAACCCTCTCGCAAGGCTCGCTTCGGACCATCTGCCGCTTCTGGCGACAATCGAAATCTAGTGCAGCAGCTTCTGAAGCCGTCGCGCCTGTTTCAGGAACTGCGTAACTGCCCGATCGTCCGGCGGCTCGCTGGTTGAAGAAACCCGGGCGACACGGACGGAATGTGCACCGATCTCGCCGAGCCGCTGCAGCACCAGCTGGAGAATGGATGCCTCAACCCCATGATCGACGATCACCACGTGTTTTCCGGCATGATCGTGGCAGGGGCCATCATTATCGCCGAGATACATGACGTGGCGGCGTTCGAGATCCCACAGCTGTCGTTGGCGCTCGGTATTGAGATAACCCGGAGGCACATGCGACGCGCGCGCCAAATCCTCATCGATCACGACCTGCGGCACTTCGAAATCGAGAACCGCGCCGATCGTCTTTTCGGGGTGACCCGGCGCGGGAATTCGCCCGACAAGCAGAAGGTCCAGCTCGCAACCGAGACGCTGCGCGGCATCAAAGGCAAGATCGACGCTTTCGGGAGAAAGTGCCACAAGCACGATACGCTCCAGAGAAAGCGCCGAAAGCTGGTCAGCCAGCTCGCGTCCCGCCAGGTTACGCCCGGTGACACCGGATGGATGGGGCTCAGCCTGCATGAAATTCCTCCTCCCAGAGTTATTCGTATTCTCAAGGACAAAGCGGTAACATCAGCCGATTGTTCCGACAGCATAACACGAAAACGGGATTTAGCTGCGAGAAAGGACGACCAGATATCGTGCTGGCAACGGGCCACGGTTCGAGAAAGCGCAATCGCTGGGAGGGCCGAGCAGAAGGCAATCGCCCGCTTTCAGCTCATGTTCCACAGCGCCTTCGGAAAAATCGAGACACCCTTCGAGTATCCAGATCTGTTGCTGCTGAAAGGCGAAGGCTGAGGCGGGATAGGTGATGCGGGCACCTGCAGGTAACTGGACTTCTATCAGCTCTGCCGGCGCACCGGCGGGCGAAATCGCTCTTCTGAGATAACCCGTCTCGGGATCCGTCCAGATCGATTGCCTTTCCGAAAGGCTCAACCTTTCGGCAGCCTTTTCGGCCGATGCGATCAGAACCGACAGGGGCACGCCGAAAGCACCGGAAAGCCTGCCGAGCACTGTCGCAGTCGGGCTTGCCTCCCGGCGCTCGATCTTGCTGATCATTGCCTTGGATACGCCTGATCGCTGGGCGAGATCGGCAAGCGACCATTTCCGCGCCTCCCTCTCCTGCTTAAGCATGAAAGCTATCGCGTCCGCAGGATCACGCTCCATTTCAACAACGCTCCATGCACCTGAACCGTCTCAGATAGTAGACTTTCAGTTCATATAGGAGACAAGCGACTTCCACAACGAAAGGACAAGACCACCGAGTTGCTGCTATACGGAAATTATTCAGTCGTATAATAACGGCAGGATCGGCAGCAAGAAAAAGAGCGTGAGGACGATATGGCACCAGCCCGCCGCTCCTATACCCGCGCCAGCGAGGCTGAGCGCCGCGAAGACCTGATCCTGGCGACGCTCGACTGCATAGCGGAAGTCGGCATTCAGGGTGCCACGGTGCGCCAGATCGCCAACCGCGCCGGTGTGACGGCTGGCCTCATCCGGCATTACTTCACCGGCAAGGACCAGATGCTGGAGGCGGCATACCGCGCCGTGATGAACGGCATGACACAGACCGCGATCGAGGCCGCCCGCGAGGACGAGGCGCCAAGGGCACGGCTTCGCCGTTTCATCATCGCCAACCTGACGCCGCCTGTAACCGACAGCCGAACATTATCGCTCTGGGCCGCCTTCATCAGCCACATCCAGATAGACCCGAGTTTTGCCGCCATTCACCGTGACAACTATCTCGCGTTTTTGCGGGAAGTCGAAACACTTCTGTCGACATTCTTCGATGAGCGCGGCACCGCGCTTTCGCCAAAACAATGCCGCAGCTTTGCGATCTCGCTAAACGCGCTGATCGATGGATTGTGGCTGGAAGGCACGCTTGCCGCCGATCTGTTTGACGAACACGAACTCGCCGATGCGGCGCTTGCCTCCGTTGAGGCGCTGTTGAGATTGACCCCGGGCGAACTGGCCTTGGAAAAGTAAGGAAACCACGCATGCGTTATGCCTCGATCACCGACCGCCTTGCCCATCTCGGCTCCGGCCGCTGGGCCCTGCATCTCACCGCCCGACGGATGAAGGCGGAAGGCGAGGAGATCATCGAACTGACGATCGGCGAGCCGGATGTGGCGCCCGACAAGGCTCTGCTGGATGAGGCTTCGCGTGCCATGTATGCCGGTCGCACGCGCTATTCCAACGGCCGTGGCGAACCCGCAGTCCTGAAAGCACTGGTCGAAAAATATTCGAAGCGCCGCAACGGCGTAACTGAAAAGAATTTCCTCTGCTTCCCCGGTACCCAGACAGCGCTTTACGGCGTGATGACCGGCCTTGTGGAAGCGGGCGACGGCGTGCTGGTCGGCGATCCGCTTTATGCGACCTATGAAGGCGTGATCGCCTCGACCGGCGCCCACATGATCCCGGTACCGCTCAGGCCGGAGAAGAAATTCCATCTTCAGGCCGAGGATCTGGAGCGCGCCATCACGCCGGAAGCGCGCGTGCTGCTTCTGAACACACCGCATAACCCGACCGGCGCCGTGCTGACCAAAGCCGAGATCGCCGCTATCGGTGAAGTCTGCCGCAGCCGAGATCTCTGGATCATCTCCGACGAAGTGTATGAACAGCTGATCTTCGACGGCACCGAGTTCGCCTCGCCCTTCGATATGCCGGAACTGGCCGAGCGGACGATTGCCGTCTCCTCCATCTCGAAATCCCATGCGGCACCCGGTTTCCGCTCCGGCTGGGCCGCCGGTCCGGAAGAATTCTGCGAACGGCTTCTGCCGGTCTCCGAAACCATGCTCTTCGGCGTGCAGCCCTTCATCTCCGACATGACGGCGCTGGCGCTTTCTAAGCATTTCGACACCGCCGACGTGATGCGCGAGAATTACGCCCGCCGCGCCGCAATCGTCGAAAAGGCGTTTGCCGGCAGCAATCTGGTAAAACCCATGCCTCCCGAAGGTGGCATGTTTATCCTGCTCGACGTGACGGCAACGGGCCTCAACGGCGAGGAATTCGCCTGGGAACTGCTGCGCGAGGAAAAGGTCGCGGTTATGCCGGGCACTTCCTTCGGCGATCAGGCTGCAGGTTTTCTGCGCATCTCGCTGACCGTGCCGGAGGACGTGCTGGAAACCGCGATGCAGCGGATCGGCGAACTGGCCGGACGCATCGTTGCACATAAGGAAGCGCCGCTGCATATCCGCTGATCGGAACCTGGCGAAGGCTTCTTACAGTTTTCCCGCCAGCCACAGAATACAGAAGACAAATCCGCCGATCGCCATGAAGGACGACAGGATCGTCGCAAGGATAAGGGCGACGAGATAAAGCCCCGGCACATGCGGCGAGACTTCCAACTGGAAGCTCTCCCGTATCGTCTCCGGATTGACGCAGGTGATCTCGAAATCACCGGGCGTGGGGCATTCGAATGCTCCCAGCGGAAACGATTTGCGACCGCTCATATCCGTGCGCTCGGTTCGAAACAGCGAACGGCCATAGGAGCGATAGTCAAGCTCGACACCTGATGGCTGCTGCGTGATAGAAAAGCGGGCCGAAAAATAGGAAACCCCGGTGATGAACGTCATTGCCGGAATGACGACGCTGACCACATACCGCCCCGCGATCGGCAGGTTCATGCGGTATGGCGTGCTTCCTGCCGGGAAGCGGTATTTCACCTTCGGAGAAATGATCTTCCACAGTCTCGAAATACAGCGAACGAGCAGATAAATGCCCGCCACTGCAAAAAGTGGCGATGCAGCACCAATGAAAACCGGATTCGTCATGCGGCAAGGTTAGCGCAGTGAGGCGCACATTTCCAACTGAAGCGCCAACCTAACGCCTGCTCCGGCCATCACGTCAAACCGTGTCAGCCCGCATCACCGGCATCGGCGACACGCTCGTCGCGCTCGACAGCATCAGCCCCGACGCCGCATGCCTTGCGGGCCTTGTTGAGTTCGATACTCTCTGCGCTCGGTCTTGTCTTGAACATGGCCTCGCCGGTGCCGCAACTGCTGGCGACACTTGGCTGGCTGCTGCCGAAGCGGGTGGCTTCTTCCGATGTGCTTCCACGGGTCATCATGTCCTCCTCCAGGCTAATGCGATAACACCGCAGGCCGGCAGAGGGTTCCAATGTCGGCCGCACGGGATGTGCCAACACTCCCGCGGATGCCCCGCGGGAGTTTTTGCAGACTGTCGGGCGGCTGCGGCTTGTCTTACTTCCACAAGCCATGGCGTTTCGCGAAAGTCTCGAACAGCGCCAGATGCGGAAGATCCTTGCCATTTTCGATCAGCCCATGCCCACCGACTTCGAAGAGATGCAGTTCGGTCGGCGTCTTTTGGGCGCGCAGGGCATTGAACAGGATCAGGCTGTTTTCCGGCGCAACGGCCGGGTCGTCACCCGCATGGGCCAGGAAGGTTGGCGGCATGTCGGCGGGAAGGTTGAATTCCAGCGAGATCTTGCGCTTCTCCTCATCCGTACCGCCCTTGGGGAACATGTTCTTGACCGAGGTCTCATGCGCATAGGGCGCCATCATGGTCATCACGGGGAAGAACATGCCGGTGACAAGCGGCTTGGTCGGGAGCTTGTCGGCCTCATCGACCGGCGCATAGGTTTCGCGGCCGAAGCTTTCCGTCAGCCAGCCGGCCAGATGACCGCCTGCAGAGAAACCGGCAACGCCGACGCGGGCGGGATCGATGCCGAATTCCTTGGCGCGGTGGCGGATCAGCCGGATTGCGCGCTGGGCATCCTGCAGCGGCGCTTCCGGGCCGGCAGCCCAGCCGTCATGCGGCAGGCGGTAGGTCATGATGAAGACCGTCGAGCCCAGGCTGGCAAAGGTCTTGTCGATACTGCTGCCGGAACGGGTCACCGCGACACGCGTATAGCTGCCGCCGGGAATCATCAGGATGGCCGAGCCATCCGGCTTGGCTGGCCGCTGTACCATCAGGATCGGATTGGTGACATGCATGGCGGCCGTATCGTTCGGATCACCATCCTTCGGATTGCGCAGGATCCACTCCTCCTTCGCCGCCACTCCCGCGCTGCCCGGAACCTTGCCCTCAGGCCAGATCGGAAAACTTTCGAGCTGCGGCAGAAGCGGAAGCTTCATCCCCTGCGGTATCTCACCCGGCTTTCCCGCAACGGCAACCGGCGTCGTGCCGGAATTCTGTGCAAGTGCGGCGACCGGCAAAAGCGCAGAGGCTGCGACGGCGGTGAGAAGCTGACGGCGATCCAATAAGGCTGGCATGATCATGATTACTCCCTTTCATATGACTCCTGATGTGCAGCCTAGGGAGTAGCCGGATTGTGACAAGCGGCCGACATGCCGCAGGGCCGCAGTAGAGCCCATGCCGCGACACTGTGTCGGAGGCCAAAGTGATTGCTGTCAAATATCGGGAAAGGTCTTAAGGGGCGAGCTTTCCGCCCTGCTCCGGCCTGTCGCTTTCCTCCTCCGGCGGCTCCCAGCCAAAAACGCTGCGGCCGCCCCATTCATGCGAATGGCGAAACTCGCCGGCGATGATTTCCTTGAAATCCGGACCGGTGACGTAGCGTTCGAGGCTCCGCGCCTGGTCGTCTAGGCGACGCAAAGCCTGCAGCTCCTCTTCGCGGCCGAGCCTTGCCTTGCCAACGGCGGATTTCATAACCCTGATCGTCTCGTCATAGACTTTAAGCGGCACCGGAAACGGATGCCGGTCCTTGCCGCCATGGGCGAGTGAGAAACGCGCAGGATCGGAAAAACGGCAGGGCGCACCATGCACGACTTCCGCCACCATGGCGAGCGCCGAAACGGTGCGGGCGCCGACACCGGGCGTCATCAGCAGATCCTCGAAATCCTTTGGCCCACGATCGGCAGCGGCGGCGAGAGTGCCGTGAAGGCGTCGCATGTTGACATCCTCTTCGCGGACATCGTGATGCTCCGGCATGATCAGATGCGGCAACATCGGCTGCGCTGAGGGTTTCCTCATCCGCGAGGGATCGAGCGAAATGACTTCGCGGACTATTCTGTCCGGCCCGAGCGAGGCAAGCAGATCGAGCTGGCCGCTGCGCGAGGCAAGCGCCCGGTGATCCGCCAGATTGACGATCTCGCCCTGCCCTCTGCCTTCGATGGCCGCATGGGGTGAATCGAGAAAGCTCTTCAACCCCTCCGAATGCCAGTGATAGCGCCGCGCCTGTCGCCGCGCATCGTTCATGCCCTGCTGCACAACCACCCATTTGCCGTCATCGGTGACGATGAAACCGTGCAGATAAAGATCGAACCCGTCCTGCACGGCGGCACTGTCCACCTTGGCGACGAGCTTGCTGGTCTGGGCGAGGGCCCCGCCGTCGATGCCGACGCGATTGCCGATGGCGATCAGTTCCTCCGGCGTCTGGCGCGAGTTCCTGCCGCGACCGCCGCATACATGGATGCCGAGTTCGCCGGATAAAGGCGTCAGCCCGCGCTTCAACGCGCCGATGACGCTGGTGGTAATGCCCGACGAATGCCAGTCCATACCCATCACCGCCCCGAAAGACTGGAACCAGAAGGGATGCGCCATCCGCGCCAGCAATTCGTCACGGCCGTAGTGGATGATGATCGCTTCGGTGATCACCGCACCGAGCCGGGTCATGCGTTCGCCGAGCCACCGGGGAACCCGGCCGCTGTGAAGCGGAAGATCGGCGCTGCCTGAACGTTGAGCCATGCCCCGTTATAGGCGCGCCGTGCCGATTACGACAGCGAAAAGTTCTTCAAACGTTCCGTCAGTCGACCGATCGTCTCGGCATCCGCATTGGCAAAGGCAAAGCGCAGATAATTCTGCTGGCCCTCGCCGAAATAGACGCCCGGAATGCAGGTGATGCCGGCACGTTTGGCAAGCTTTTCCGCGACTTCCGCCGAACCGACACCGGCAAACGGATGCCGCACGAAGGCGAAATAGGCGCCGATTGCATCGAGCTTCCAATCGGGAAGCTGCTCCATGACGGCCTTCAAAGCCTCGGCGCGGCGGCCGATTTCCTGCCGGTTTTCCTCACGCCATCCGGCGAGCAGCGGCAATGCTGCGGCAACGGCACCCTGGGCAGCACGCGGCGCGCAGATCTGCAGGTTGTCCATGATCTTGGCGACCTGCCCGATCACCGCTTCGCTCGCCGTGATCGCACCGAGGCGGTGGCCGGGAATGCAGAAGGATTTCGAGAAACTGTAGAGGCTGATCAGCGTCTCTTCCCAGCCTGCGAGATTGAACAGGCCGTGCGGCTTCTGGCCCGCCTCGGGAAGGAAATCGCGATAGGTTTCGTCGAGGATCAGCCAGATGCCTTTCTGCTGGCAGAGCTTGAAGATCGTCTCGAGCAGCGCCGGCGGATAGATCGCACCGGTCGGATTGTTGGGCGAAACGAGCGCGAGCGCCTTCACCTCGGACGTGATCGCCGCCTCGATCGCGGAAAGCTCGGGCAGGAAACCGTCTTCCGCCTTGCAGGGCACGAAGGCGGTCTTGATGCCCATCATCGCCAAAGTGGTTTCGTGGTTGAAATAGAAGGGTTCGGTCATCAGCACCGTGTTGCCGGGACCCGCCACCGTCATCGCGGCGCAGACAAAGGCCTGGTTACAGCCGGAAGTGACATGCGTATTGGCAGCCGCGAGCGGAGCCCCATAGACATCGGCGACATGCGCACCATAGGCGTCACGCAGCGATTGGTCGCCTTCGATCGGACCATAACCGGTATAGGTGATGGACGAAGCCGTCTCGCCGAGCAGCCGCAGCATCTCGGGATGCGCCGGATAACCGGGCACGGCCTGCGAAAGATCGATCAGCGGCCCTTTCGCGCCATCATAGGCGCGGCCCCATGCGGCAACCGAAGGAACGGGCGGAAGCGAAAGCTTGTCGACGAGCGGATTGAAGCGGGAATTTGAGGCGAGCATGATGTTCCGGAGAAGATTTTAAAAGACAGGCAATTGAATTGCTCCTTTTCTTCATCAGATTATCCGATGACGCAAGCGGAACCGCATTGAACATCGCCTCCGGCACCCACGAGAGAACCGCAAATGGCCGACGACACCCCGGCACGGCAAGATTCCAAGCTGACCATCACCAAGCGCAAATGGGCCGATGAAGGAAAATTCCTCACCGGCCACCATGCCCGGCCGGAAACCGACAGGCTGCCGCCCGGCCAGCATCTGGTGAAAAACTGGCCGGTGCTTGATCTCGGCCAGCAGCCAAGCATTTCCACGGCTCAATGGAAACTTGAGGTCCACGGCTTCGTCAACAATCCTGTGACGCTCGACTGGGCCGCATTCCGGGCCCTGCCGCAGTCGGACATGCTCTCCGATATCCACTGCGTGACCACATGGTCGCGCTACGACAACAACTGGAAGGGTGTCTCCACCCGCGATTTCCTCGATCTCGTCGATCCGAGGGAGGAGGCTCATTCGGTGATGCTGACGAGCTACGACGGCTACACGACGAACCTTCTGCTTTCGGACTTTTCCTCGCCCGATGCGATCATCGTCACCGACTGGGAAGGCGCGCCGCTGACGGAAGAACACGGCGGCCCCGTGCGCCTCGTCGTGCCGCATCTCTATTTCTGGAAAAGCGCCAAATGGCTGAAAAGGATCGATTTCAACGGCATGGATCATGCCGGCTTCTGGGAGAAAAACGGCTATCACATGCGCGGTGATCCGTGGGCGGAAGAGCGGTATTCGGAGGATTGAAAGCCGGTCGCGTTATGGCATCAGAGGATGCAGTCGCGACGTCTCAGCAGATTGCAATTTTCACGAGAGTAATTACAGATCAACACCATAGATAATTCAGTCTATTTCCAGAAAGCTATTTATGCGCCTGATTGTGGTTTTCCTCCTGAGCCTGTTTGTCGCGGGCTGCAGTCCCCTGTCCAAACGTATAGGAACCGTACTGGTCAGAACCGACGCGAATGGCAAAATGGCATCCGTATCCATGCGGGATTCAACGGGCAATCCCAAAGCCGATGCACGGTACATGCAGTATGCGCGAACGACATTTCCTTCTCGGATGCCGAATGCCAAACCCAATACGGGATACACCTACCCAGTCCACGGAGATCCCAGCGTCACTTCGGGAAATGTCATTGCCTGGCGCCAGCTAGGGAGATGAGAACCGCGGAAATCTATGCTGCCATCTACGGACTGGTTTTTCCGCCTTAAGTCGCGTGAACAAGCCCTTATTTCCTGCTCGCTCGACATATCGCATTTCACGCATGACATTCACCCTGCTTCCGGTTTAAAACGAAGAGGACTTCCAATTCGGAGGCTCCTCCATTCAAACCAGTGACTTGATGCCAAGCGTCAGGTGACGATCGCGCAGGAGCATGACTTTGGCCTCGGCCACGCCGGAAAATGCAGATCAGACACCGCCGAAACTGCGTGCGGATGCACGCCGCAATCGCGACAAGCTGATTGAAATCGCCGCTCAGGCCTTTGCCGACAATGGCGTAGAGACCTCGCTGGAACATATCGCCCGCAAGGCCGGCGTCGGCATCGGCACGCTTTACAGGCATTTTCCGACACGCGAACATCTGGTCGAGGTCGTTTATCGGCGAGAGCTGCAGAATCTGGCGGATGCGGCTGACGAACTGTCGCGCACCGAATCCGCCGACATCGCGCTCGAACAATGGATGCGCCGCTTCGTCAATTACATGGCGACCAAGCGCGGCATGGCGAGCAGCCTGAAGATCATCGCCAGCTCCAACTCCACCATGTTCGCCGAAGGTTTCGGGCGGATCCGCTCATCCTTCGACAAGCTTTTGACGGCCGCGCAGGAACAGAACCTCATTCGCAAGGATATAGGGCAGTCGGACCTGATGCACGCCATGTCCAGCATCTATTCCATCCCCGACACGCCCGAATGGCGCGACAGCGCCAATCGCCTAATCGGCCTCCTGATGGACGGATTGCGCGTTCAGCGCTGAACCATAATCGAGATACAAAAACGGCCCGGAAAACCGGGCCGCTTCTCTTTGATGGAGAACGTCGCGCCGTTATTCGGCGGCGACTTCCTTGTAGTCCCGGTAATAGGACAGGTAGTTGCTGCGCAGACGCTCCGGCGCACCCGGATCTGCATATTTGTGCAGTTCGGAAAGATCCGTCTTGTTGAGGATGACGCCGATCGTCTTCGCCGCGATCTGCGGTTCCGACTGCAGCACGCTCTGCACCGCCTTCGCCGGCGTCGCGCCCCATTCGGTGACGAACACGAAGGCATCCGCGTAAGGCTCGAACGCCTTGGCATCGATAACCGGGATAAGCGGCGCAAGGTCGACGACAATAACGTCAAACGTGTCCTTGATGCTTTCCAGGAACTGGCTCATGCCGCTGGAAGCCAGAAGCTCGCTCGTATGGGTAACCTGACGGCCACGCGTCGTCATCGGCAGGATGGTGAGGCGCGAACGGCGGTCGACACGGGCAACGCTGGTCCACGACGTCTTGTTGAGGATGACGTCGACGAGACCGACTTCCGGCTCGCTTGCCAGCATCTTCGAAAGACCCGGATTGCGAAGGTCGGCGTCGATGACCAGTGTACGAGCGCCGCTCGATGCGATCAGGCCAGCAAAGTTTGCGGCAACTGTCGACTTACCCTCGCCCGGCAGGCAGGAAACGACGCCGATGACGGCGCATTTCTTGCCCTGAAGCACGATATCGCAGGCAAGCTTGGTATTGCGCAGCGTTTCGGCAAACTGCGAACGCGGAGCCTCGACCGCAACACGCATCATGCGGCGGAAGGAGATCGGATCGCCAACCGGCTGGTTGGCGGCTTCGCCCTGTTCCGGCACGGCGCTCGGCTTCGGCGCGTCTTCACGCGCGGCACCGGCAATGCGCGGCAGGTAGCCGAGGAAGCGCATGCCGAGTTTCTGCTGCACGTCTTCGCCGGTGCGGAAGAAGCGTTCACGCAGTTCCAGAACGGCGGCGGCGGCACAGCCGATCAAAAGACCGAGAATGACCGACAGCGCTATGGTCAGCGTCTTGCGTGGACTGGACGGTGATACCGGCACACCGGCATCGGAAATCACGCGCGCCTTGGCGATCGGCAGGGACTGCTGTTGCGAGGCCTGTTCGAAACGCTGCAGGTAGGACTCGTAAAGCGTTCTGAGGGCCGAGGCCTTCTGTTCCAGCTCCTGCAGCTGAACCATGTTCACATTGGCATCGGAATTGTTGCCTGCGACGCGCTGGATATTTTCCCGCATCGATTCCACGCGCGACTGGGACACGTCCAGCTCGTTCTTGAAGCTGCCCGTCAGCTGCTGCAATTCGCGGAACATCTGGTTGGTCACGTCCTGCTTTTCGGCCTTCATCGCAATCGCCTGCGGATGATCGGCGCCGAACTGCTGGATGATCGCCTGTTCGCGATCGTTGATGCCGATATAGCGCTTGCGCAGATCCTGCATCACCGTGTTGTCGGTGTCGCGGTTGGAGACGACCGCATTATGCACGGCCGCTTCCGGCCCCTTTTCGATGATTGCCTTGTACTGGTTGTAGCGGGCGGCGGCGGTTGCCGCATCAGCTTGAGCCACGATCAACTGGCTGTTCAAATCGGAGAGCTGCTGCGCTGACAGAAGTTCGCCGCGCGGGGAAATCAGCCCTTTGTCGCGCTTGAACTGTTCGACGGCGAGCGACGCCTGCTGCGAACGGGTATTCAGATCGTTCAGACGTTCCTGCAGCCAGATGCTGGCGCGTTCGGTTGCGTCGAAATTGGCGTTGAGCTGTTCCGTCAGATAGGATTCGGCATAAGTTCTGGTGATCTGCGCCGAGAGAAGCTTGTCCGGCGAGCGCACGGAAACAGCGATGACCGAGCTGCGACCGACGCGTTCGACGGTCAGCCACTGCTGGATGATCGCGGCGGCCTTTTCACGGCGACCTGCTGCGATCTGCTCTTCGGTCAAGGCCGGCGTATCTGCGGAAAAAATCGATGTGACACCGCGCAACATGCCCTTCACAAGATCGACAGGCGACTTTGGCGGGTCGACGATCAAGGCATTCTGGTCGAGCTTCGCCTTGTCAACGACGCTGAGTGCCAGTTCCTTCGACTTCAGGATTTCCACAGCACTGGACATGCGGTTGTCGAGCATCTGCGCGGACTGATTGTCCGACGCGTTTTCTTCCGCGTAACGGGACAGATTGTCGTCCATGAGAATATTCGTCATAGACGTATACATCGGCTGGGCAAAAACCAGATAAAGCCCGGCCAGAACAACCATTGCAGCAACGCAGGCACCGATCACACCCAACCGGCGCATGGCCGCAGACCACAGCTTGTCGAGGTCGATGAACGTGTCGTGGTCTTTCGGTTCCGGGGGAAATATCGTCATCGGTCGAAAGTTTACCTGATCCATTGTGTCATCCGCTCTGGGGAAAATAGTGCAGGAAAGGCGAATGTCTCGCCTTTCCCATAATCATTATGCGTCAAGCCGCGCGTACCTTGGTCGCATGAGCATCGAGCAGTTCCTGGATCGTTACTGCCAGATCGCCGCTCATGTCCGCACGCATCATCGCGAAAGCGACGTTTGCCTCGATGAAGCCGCGCTTGGATCCGCAGTCGAATGTACGTCCCTGGTAAGGATGCGCATGGAACGGCTGAACCTTCAACAGTTTCTGCATGCTGTCGGTCAGCTGGATCTCGTTGCCGGCGCCGCGCTCTTGGCTTTCGAGAAGCTCGAAGATCTGCGGCTGCAGAATATAACGACCATTGAGGTAATAGTTCGACGGCGCATCGGCCGGCTTCGGCTTTTCCACCATGCCGGTGACCTGGAAACCATGGCGAACGTCCTGACCGATGGCCACCACGCCATAGCTCGACGTCTCTTCCGGCGCGCACTGCTCAACCGCAAACACGTTACCGCCGACTTCCTCGTAAAGGTCCATCAGGCCGGACATGCAGCCACGAGCACCATAGGAAACCATGTCGGGCAGAAGCAGCGCGAACGGTTCGTCGCCGACCAACTCACGGGCGCACCAGACCGCGTGGCCGAGACCGAGCGGCACCTGCTGGCGCGTATAGCTGACGGTACCGGCGAGCGGCAGCATCTTTTCCAACTGCGCGACCTGCACGGTCTTGCCTGAGCGGGTGAGGCTGGCGATCAGTTCGGGATTGCTGTCGAAATAGTCTTCAATGGCAGTCTTGTTGCGGCTGGTGACGAAAATGATGTTTTCGATGCCTGCCTGCATGGCTTCATCAACGGCATATTGCACGACCGGACGATCGACGATCGTCAGCATTTCCTTCGGCATGGCCTTCGTCGCGGGCAGGAAGCGGGTTCCGTTGCCTGCGACAGGGATAACTGCCTTACGAACTGGTCTTTTCAAGTTCATTCCTAGTCCTTTCCAGGGGGCATACACGCCCGATTGATCGGATTTCAGTTGACACCGGCCGCCTTGGCGAACCGGCGCATGCGAACAGCGATAGGCATACGGAAGTGTTTTAACGCTCCCGGGGCTTTCAACGCGGTTTTGAGGAACCCACTGAGCGACTTGGCCTTGACCTCGTCGACGAGGGTGAGAAAAGAGCGGGCTTCGATGATGCTGTTCGTGCGGCGGCGCTGCGCCGCCATCTCGGCCGGACCAAGAGAAAAGCGCGCCATGAAACGGCTGTCGCCCTCCAGCATGTCATCGAGATGCTTGTGTTTCAGCACGCGGGAAATCGAACCTTCCCGCAGATAATAGACATAACCCGGATTGGGATCGACCGCGCAGCGCGCGCCGCTTGCCAGAACCGAGGCGAACAGGATGTAATCCTCGCCGATCTTCAGGGCATCGTCGAACCAAAGATCATTCTTCGCCAGGAATTCTCGGTCGAAAACCGGCTTCATGTAGCCGTAGTTGAAGGTCGTCTTGAAGATCAGGTTGGAATCGATGAATTCCGCAAGCGCGATCTCGCGCTTCTCCTGCAGAAAACGCTTGTCGAACATCGTCTTCGCAGGCCCGCCCTCCATCGGCACGACGTCGACATTGTCGACCACGATCTGCGCGTCGAGCGTCCTTGCCCGTTGCAGCATCGAAAGCGAACGTTCCGGATAAACGGCATCGTCGGAATCGAGCGTTGCAACGAAGCGGCCGGTCGCAGCCGCGATACCGGTATTGCGCGCCCTGCCCGGCCCACCATTTTGCGGCTGGCGGATCAGCCGCACGCGCGGATCGGTGTAGGTTTCCGCGAGAGCCACAGTTCCGTCGGTCGAACAGTCGTCAACGACGATCACCTCGACGGTAACGCCGAGCTGAGCCAGAGCGCTGTCGATTGCACGCGCGAGCGTCTCTTCCGCATTATAGGCGGCAATGATGAAGCTGATATCGGGTATCCCGCTATCCATGTTCACGCAGCCTCCGGGGCGCCGTATTGGCGGATTTCACGAACGCCGAGCATGCCCATCACGGCGCCGACATGCAGCGCGCCACGTAGCGCATAACGGTTGCGCCTCACTGGCATAAGCGTGAAGGCGGCGGCGATGGCACCACAATAACCGGCCTTTGTGGCAGCGATGAGAGCCTTGGGAAAACGCTTCACACCACCGCTCTTCGCCGCAACGATCCTGCCATGGGTCTGGCCGGAACGGAAACGACGCTTTGCAAGCCACAGGAAGCTGGCGCGACTTGCCGGCACCGGCTCCAGCACCAAGGCATCCTCGGCGAATTCGATCCGTCCGCCGCTTTCCGTCAGCTGCGAGAAGAAATGCGTATCCTCGCCCCCGCTCTGTCCGAGCGCCAGCGCGAAACGACGGCCAATGACGAGCGGCGAACGCATGTCGAGCAGCGTATTGCAGGTGTAACCGGTGATGATCCGCCCATCGACCCAGACCGGCATGGTCGAGTGGAAATCGCCATTGCGCATCCAGGCGGCACTGTCGTCGCCATAAAGCGCGCGTACAGGGCCGAGCACTGCTTCCGCGCCAGTCTGGCGTGCCTTTTCATAAAGGGCTGCCAGCCATTCCGGCGTCGCGGTCTCGTCGTCGTCGATGAAGGCGAGAAAATCCGCATCGGCCGAGGTGAGGCAGGCATTGCGGGCAACCGAGATATTCGACTTCGGGCAATGGACATAGGCGATCGGGAACGGAGAGCGCTCACGCAGGCTTTCCACCAGATCAGCCGCACTCGGCACCGCATCATTGTCCGCCACGATCAGACGTATAGCAACGCCTTCCGGAACGGTCAGCTTGAACAGCGATTCCAGCGTCTCCCTCAGTGCCGGGCGCCGATAGGTGCAGATGCCGATGTCGATTTTTGTCACGGTGAGATCAGCCGTCATGCGACCTTCTTTCGTCGAATACGAAGCAGTTCCATCCAGAACCCGGCCGACCAGGCGAGGTGCATGATCATTGCGGGAATGGTGGCCAGGAGTGCGATCGAGTTTCGCTGACCGATCGCCATGTAGGCACCGTAAGCGATGCAGGCGATCATCCAGACGGCGACCGGAACGGCAGCCCACCAGTAAAGCAAGGCGAGAACCGCACCGGCAACCACGGGCGCGACCGCAAGCGGGATCGCCTGGCGGATTTTCGGGATGGAGCGATGCTTCAAGAGGTTCTTCGCCCGGCCCCGGCCATAACCGAGATACTGGCGGAAGAGTGCAGAAGCGCTCGAACGCGGGTAATAGGTCATGAAGGTCTCGCCCGTCATCCAGATGCGGAAACCGGCATTCCGGAGCCGGAAGTCCAGCTCGGCATCCTCGTTATGGCTGAAACTCTCGTCATAACCGCCGACCTGACGGTAAGCAGCAATCCGCATCAGCGCGTGGTGACCATGATCGACCCACTCGCCGCCGCCGCCGGCGCGATGCTTGGAGCCGCCATTGCCGAGCTTGGAATTCTGCGCGATGGCCGCTGCCTGCTGGAAGGCGCCGAAACCGACCGTTTCCATGCCGACCACAACCGAATCGGCCTGGTGAGTAACGGCGTCCTCGATCAGCGCCTGGCAGTAGTTGTCCGGATAATCCCCATGCGCATCGATGCGGATGAGATAATCGCGCCCGTCACCATAGGTCTTGACCGCGAGGTTCATCGCAGCGCTCTGGATGCGCTTGGGATTGTCGAGAAGCACGAGATCCGGGATTTCCCCGATCATACGACGAACGATATCCGGCGTGCCGTCGCGGCTGCCGCCATCGGCAACGACAATCAGCATGTCGGTATCGCCCCGCTGAAGCGAGAACTTGCGCAACAGCGCCTCGATCGTCTTGGCCTCGTTAAGGCATGGGATGACGAGAAGAACACGCGGATTGGCCGGGATTTCAGAAGGTTGGTTCGACATGTCGGAACCGGAAACGCTACTCACTACCATATTCCACCTCACGACTGCATGGTTGACGCAGCCTGCATTTCAGCAGGAGAGCGTAAATCGGGTTTTAACGATGCCAGTTTTGCAACCAGCGCCCGGCAATCGGCCGGGCCGGTGATCCATTGTCCGCGCTCGACTGCGGCGATGCGGGCGAACTGTTCGGCGTAAATTTCGGGTGTCATCTGAGAGAACATCGCTTCCAGTGCATCAGGCGTGGCGGCATCGATCGTCACGCCGATCTCGCGGCGGGCCAGAAAACGGCCCGTCTCGGTCGACTTGAGTGCAATCGGCACCGCGCCATAGAGGCCACCTTCGTAAAGGCGGTTCGGCAGCAGCCATTCGGAATTTTGGCCCTCTTCGAAGAAATCAATCGCCCAGTTGAATTGCACCTCGTCATAGATGCGGGCGAGATCCTCAGGGTTCCGGTAGGAACCGTGGAAGGTGACATGTGGGGCGTCAGCGACGATCCGGTCGAAATCGGCAAATTCGCTATAGGCCGGGCGGCCGCGCAGCACGATCTCGACCTTGCCATCCATGCGGCGGGCGAAATCGGTGAGGATCGCAAGCGACTTGGCGCAGCGGATCGCGCCGAACCAGCCGATCCGCCATGGCTCGCCGGCTTTCGGCGCGCGTGGCACCGGCTGAAGCGGCAGACTATCCGGGTCGAGCGCGAGAACCTTGTTTTCCAGCAGCAGAACCGGCAGCGAAAGCCCGGAGCGCGGCTGGAAGAAGTTTTCGACAAACGCAGGCGAGCTGGTGATCAAAAGCTGCGCGCGGCGGCCGAAATGACGCTGGAATGCCCGCACCAGACTTCCCTTCCAGCCGTCGTCGAGCAGCAGGCGATGGATATCGAGGCATTCGTAGACAATCGGCAGATTGCGATCGAACAGACGCGCTGCCTGGCCCGCCAGCGCCAGCGTCTCGAGATTGCGGGCAATGATCACGTCGGGGCGGTCGATAGCGGCAAGCCTGCCCTTCAGCCCGGCGCTCGCCTTGACGATCGCACCAATCCGCTGCGCAAACTTTCCGTCGGAGGTCTCGCCCAGCACGATGGTGCGCACGCCCGGCTCACCCTCGAGCAGGTTGCGTCCTCTGGTAAAGCCCGCAACCGTCACGTCAGCTCCCCCGGCCTTCAGGGTGAGCACACGCCGCCTGATGGCCGCATCGGCCAGATCATGGGCGAGATAGAGAACGTTTATGCTCAAACGGGCATGCTCCTGTGCTGAAAAACTCAACGCAATATGACAAGCGAAGAAATGGCTGCGGTCAGGCTCAATCGAGATTGCAGGCGACGGATTCAGGGAACTGGCACGCGTCTCCCTGGGCGGTGAAGGAAACCCGGTCGATCACCATGGAGGACTGCCCCTGATAGGAGAAGCGGCCCATCCAGTCCTTCAGCGTGTCGGTACCCCACAGGCTGAGCATGATCTTCTGGTCATTGGTCGGTATTTTCGAAGGATCCGTCACCTCGTGAACGAGCTTGCCGTTGACGAAGTAACGCAACCGGTCCTTTTCCCAGACGAAGGCGTAGTCGTTGAAACCCTGATCGGCGCCGCCGGCAACCGGAATGAGCTTCTCGTTACCGCCCTTGCCGTTGATATACTGGTTGACCTGAACCTGATTGGTGTTCTTGCCGAGCACCTCGAAGTCGATCTCGTCCCAGGGCTTCTTGTCGGTCGGGCCGATATAGGTGAAGAAGGCCGAGTTGAGGCCCGAACCGGTCGCCGCCTTCATCCGCACCTCATAGGTGCCGTAAAGGTAACGCGACTTGGTCTGCACTTCGCCGCAGAGAAATTTACGGTCCTTCGACTGGCCTTCGGAAAAATTCAGCGTCAGCGTTCCGCCTGCCGTATCGATCTGCTTCTTCGACCAGGTGCAGTTCTGGTGCGAGCCATTCGCCCAGCCGTCTGCGACATACCAGAAGGACCGGTCGAAGCTGTCGAAATTCTCGACAAAGGACTTGTTGTTCAACGTGCCCTGCGCCGCAGCCGGCATGGCGGCGGACAGAAAGGAAAGGCCCAGAGTGGAGATGGCGGCCGCGATTTTGTGTGCGATGGTCGTCATGGTTTCACCTGCGCTGCTGTGACAGTTTCGGTTCCATCGGGTGCGAAGACCCGACAGGACGGTTCGAAGTCGCTTTCGCGAGCTTTTCCCTGCGCCCGCGGCTGCCGGTCAGGATCTGATAAACGGGCGACGCAATCCGCATCATGACGGCGTTGCTGATCACCAAGATGACAAGCGAGACGACAACCGAGCCGAAATAGAAAAGCGGATAGGCTTCCGCCGTTCCGACGCGGTTCCACACCATCCACAAAGCCACGAGAACCGGATAATGGGCGCAGAACACCCAGAAGCTGAGGCTGCCGGTCGAAGCCAGCCGCCTGCCCAGCCGTGTCTCGATCGCAATCGCCGAGATCATCCAGAAACCAAAGGCGCCGACGATCGACAGCACGTTGCGCGCAAGATCGACGCCCCAGGGATAAGCGGGCTGGCTCAGATAGATCGCCAGTGACAGGACGAAGGCCGCGGCGAGCGTTGCGATCGAACCCGGCCATGCGAAACGGTCCAGCGCCTTGAGATCGGCGCCACGCAAGCCCAGATACATGCCGAGCGCGAAGCTGAACAGGATCGAGCGCTTGACGACGATGGCAAAGCTCAGGTCCGGAATGACGGCAAGAACGAAAAGCACTGCAAGCACCGGGATTGCCGCGTGACGCAGCAGGAACAGCAGGATCGGCGACAACAGGATGCAGACGAACAGATCGCCCAGGAAATACAGCGGCACATTGGCCGGCATGCCTTCGAGCGCAAACGCATAGGTCAGCATCTCACGCACCGATGCCGTGATATCGGGAAAATAGCCGACGCCGATGCCGGCGCGCTGCAGGCCGACGATCGCGACGAACAGGCAGAGGTTCCAGATCAGGAACGGCAGAAGCACCGTCATCGTCTTGGAACGAACCACCTTGCCGTAGTCGAAGGATGCCGCGCCTTTGCGCAGCAGAAGATAACCCGAAATCATGCTGAGGCACGGGACACCGATGCGGAACAGGCTGTCGCCAAGGAAAACACTCAGCCAGTTGAACCAACCGGTCTGGGCAATCACCACATCGGATGCCGGATCGTGAGGCACATGCACGAAGACAATGCCGCAGATCAGCAGGATACGCATCAAATTGATACGCAAGGATATGTTCTGATCAACAGTCAAACCAGTCACCCCTTTTGAGCAGTGCCTCCCGTCACCGCCATTTCAATCAGAGCAGACTTGAGCCCGCGTGAGTGAGAAGCATCACGTGAAGTTTCGGGTAAAATGTGGCAGCGCAGCAAATTTGGCAGGTGCGAAATCTAGCAGTGGTAACTATTCGGCGCTCAGTCATTGGCTTTTGTCAGGCCGGAAGCACTGGTACATAGGGGCTTTGCAGGCCAAACTAATATAAGAATGCTGCAGTGCAGCGAGACTCAAAATTAAAAAAACAATCACGTTTTCTCGCGCGATCGTGCATTGCACGTGAGAAGACCACGTCAACAATGGCGAATTGAGGCAAAAATATGGCAAACATGAGGCGAAATCGGTGATTTGCCCGAATCGCCGGAAACCGTTTGCCGGCAGGTATCCAGGATGGCTCAACACCCGCTATCGGGCGCCGATTGCGACAAAAAAAGCGGCCGGACGTTTTATCGCCCGGCCGCCTTGGCTGGATTTTTAGGATTTCATTTACCCTTGCGGGCGAGACACCTTGTCAGATGGTTGTCGCGCGGCTGAGAGCCGTGCGCTTATCCAGAACGTCCAGCGCCTCGTCGATATTCGCCACCAGCGCCGCCCGGTCGCCATTGGCGGTCTGCCAGGCGTCGATGAAGGTGCTGGTCTTGCCGTAGCTGTTGTCGAGCACGCAATGATCGGCATCGAGAAGCAGGCTCATGATATGACCGTGCATTCGGTCGGTAATGACCTGCCGTGCGGAACTCAACAGCCGCACGCCGCGGTCAAAACGCTGCTGCGCCCGCTCGCGATAGGCGAGTTCCGTCATCTTCGCCCGCCCGCCGACATCGCCGCGCAACAGGCCCTTGATGATGGCAGCACGCTTGGTGCGCTTCTGGAAATCGGCCTCCTCGTGTTCCGGCCAATCCGCCACGATCACATTTGGGCGTGCGATGGCGCGGGACGTATCATGTGCCGCGCCGACTTCCTGGTCCGCCCGAAGGTTAAGGAGCAGATCATGGCTCGGCGCAAGGCGCTTCACGGGACCGATCCAGAAGGCCATGTCCGGGCAAAGCCGGACTTCGCACTGGAACCACTTCTTGGCGAACTCGAAGCTCTTCTTGTCGCGCACCAGGAGCTTGTAATTGCCGTGCTTCTCGATCGCGCGTGCCGTGCTGTCGACGTTTTCCTGGTTCTTGAAATGGATCGTCTGCGGCATCTGGATGACCGGACGGCCCTGGTATTTGCCCAGGATATGTTCGCGAAACTCGCGGAAACCCGGCCAGATATCGCCGAAATTGCCGCCGCCATGCAGCAGGATCTGGCCGTCGCCGATCGCAGCCAGCATCCGCTCGTCGCTATGGGTCGGGATTTCGCTGACAAAGCTCGGCTTCGACTTTACCCGGTCAAAATAGGCCAGTTCCCCGAGCCAGATGGCGCTGTCACCGATATTGTAATGGTTCGGAAAATCCAGAAGCGCGTAACGCCCGGACAGATCGACCAGATCGGCAAGGTTGTCGTGAATTACACCCTGAAGCCTCTTGATGGTGGCAGCACTTGTTTCCTGCATGGGATCTCCTTGGACGTACAGTCTCATTTCCAATTGGGTCTACTTTTGCGTCAGCAGGCGGAAGCGTGCCGGCAGCATCGACATGATCATGGCGAGATAGGGCCGGATCATCTTAAAGGCGAAAATCAGCATGAATGCGGCATAGATGGCGCCGCCCAGCGCAATGCAAAGCCCGGTGCCAAGCCATGCGGGTGTTACCGCCGCAAGGATGAACGGCTTGGCGAACCAGACGCAGACGGCCATAACGAGCGAACCGATGAATGGCATCGAAATCGCCTTCAGCGTTCCCAGTGAATCGATATGGGCAAAGCGCTTCAGCACATATTGCTGGTAAGGCATGGTCAGCCACGCCCGCAGCGCATATCCGGCAGCAACCGCGATAATGCCGTAAGGTACCAGCAGCCACGTCAGAATGACCGTCATCGCAAGCTGCAGCGCCGCCACTGACAAGATGCTCTGTGCCTTGTTGACGGCCGCAAGCGCCGAGGAGGCAAACACGTTCATCACGAAGGGCACGGCCATCATGACGAGCACGGTCGCGACATCGCCGGCATTGCCCCACTTGTCGCCGAACAGGAAGAGGATCAGCTGATCCGACAGCGCACCAAAGCCGAGTAGCAACGGGAAGGTTCCAAGCGCTGCCAGACCGACGATACGGTTATAGGCGTTGCGGAAGCTGACCGGATCGTTCTGCAGCTTCGACAGCGTCACCAGCGCGACACTGCCGATCGGCGACAGCACGGCCTGCGAGATCAGCTCGATCAGCCGCCAGGCGATCCTGTAACGCCCGACTTCCGTCGGTCCGAACCATCGCGAAATGAAGATATCCTGCACGCGGGCAAGCATCATCCAGAGAATTTGGCTGACCACGAGGCTGACGCTGAACAGGAAGATCGAGCGGAAGATAGCGAAGTTGAAGCGCAGCTTCGGGATCCACCGATAGGACAACCAGCCCAGAACGACGAGCACGATGCCATTGACCGCGGTCTGCGCCACCAGCGACCAGACGCCCCAACCGAGAAAGGCCGCGGCCACCGCCGTAAGACCAGACAGAAGGCTCGCGGCAATGCTCTGGGCGGCAAGGCTTTTGTGGCCGAAATCGCGCGCCAGTCGGGCATTATGGATGACGGCGAGCGATGACAGAGGCAGGAAAAGCGCCAGCCATTTGAGGATTGCCGCGACATTCGGATCGCGGACGAATTCACCATAGGCGGGTGCCGCAAAAAAGATGACAACTCCGACCGAGACGCTGAAAGCAACCGAGGCCCAGAAGGCGGTATCGGCCAACTCTTCGTCCAGTTCGAGCTGACGGGTCACGGCATCGCCAAGCCCGGCATAGGCAAGCACCCGGCCGATTTCGACGAACAGGCTGGCAAGCGCAAACGTGCCGAAATCCGCAGGCCCGAGAATACGGGCCAGGATAACGAAGATGATGAAGGTCGCGACCGTGCTCCACCCGACGCGCACGATCGACCACAGAATCGATGTCGCGGTTTTCTTTTTCAGGTCGCCACTGTCGACGGCTTGAGCATCCATGAACATTCCAATCGATTAGAAGGCGGCGCAAACCGCCCCATATGCGTCTTGGCCCGCATGGCGTGGACCGTTTCCGAAAATGTCCGGATGTTTTAAGAGGTCTGGCCCGCCCGGCCGCTGCGCCAATAGGCCCAGAGTCCGGCAAAATTCTGCTTCACCGTGTTCCGATAGGTCAGCCCCAGCGCGCTATCGAGGTTCTTGCCGCCGAAATATTCCTTCAGCGCCTGGCGCACGTCCCAGCGGAACATGCCGCGCATGTTGGAATCCCGCACGAACATGTATTTGGCGTAAAGCGCGCCATTGCCATAGGAATAACCGTCGAACAGCCGCTGAACCTGGTCCATGCTGCGTCGGCCATGGAAATGCTTGACCACGAGGGTCGGAACATATTCCACGCTAAAACCTTCACGGAAAGCCCGGTGGATGTAATCCGTATCCTCGCCGGAGCGGAACGTGGCGCCAGCGCCGAAGCGCACGTCGAATACACCGACCTTGTCCGCCAGCGCCTTCGGAAAAGCCATGTTGCAGCCGTGGATAAAGCCGCCCGGATGATTGTAGATGTTGAGGACCGCGTGTTCCGTGTCCGTCTTGATCGTGATCGGCAGATCGCGCTCGTCGCCCAGGTCGATGCGGCCGCCACGCATGACGGGGGCGGTGTCATTGGCGAACAGAGCGGCGATGGTGGTGAAATAATCCGGCGAGACTTCGCAGTCGTCATCGGTAAAGGCAAGGATGCGGCCCTGAGCGTTCTCGATCCCGGTGTTGCGGGCATGCGACAAGCCCGGACGGCTTTCGAAGATTAGCGTCGTTTTGATCGGAGCGGTCTCGCTCCACCTGGCGACGACCTCGGAAGTTGCATCGGTCGAACCATTGTCGACGAAGATGAACTCGAGCTTGAGGTCGCGCGCTTGCAGCGCGGCATGGGAGATGGCCTGCAGGCAGCTATCGAGCCCGAAGGCGCGATTACGCGAAGAAATAATGAGGCTAATATCGACAACCTCGAACGTCATCCTGTTCCCTTCAACCGTTAAGCGAATAAAGCGGCTTGCCGCCACTTCGTCACCAAGAGACTTTTTGCACTGCAACAAACCACGAAAGCAATCAGGAGTGCAATTGGGGTATTTTCATGATTGCTGCTCACAGATAGGGCAGCTTTCGTGCCGGAACATTGCCAGCGCCAGATATTTTGCATACCCGTCTTTCTTGTCGGAAAAATGATAATCGGTCGCTTCAATCCCCTGTTTTCAGGTAAAAACAGCCGATTTTGCTCATCTGAGCCTGCTGCGCCGTCACGCGAAAACAGCACGAAATTCACCCTTTCGCCGTATTCACCCTTCTAAAATTGGTGCAGTGCCCAAGATTAGGATCGCGTCTCTGCGCTTGCGCAACCACGACACCAACATGGCGTTTGCGACATCTGTCGCATTGACGGAAGCGCGAATCGCCAAGCCGAGAATCGCGTCGGACTGCAAGAATTGGGTCCGCGCCCTCATCATTTGGAAAGGTCCGCTGATCGTAAAACTGTGTCTGTTCAGGCCTGCTCAACCACTCGCAAGCCACCCGCTGCAGTCGCATCGGCTATCAGCTTCGACAGATAGGCTGCGTCCAGAAGGGCGCAGATGCTCATCGCCGCGATCCTTGTGTTCCGCAACGGGCAACAGCCCGGGCCCGGCCTTGCGATACGCGCCCTCTCCTCTCTCCAAGAAAGATGGACAGCCACCCCAGCTCACGTTCCAGAACTGCTAAGGAATTCAAAACATGGCTAGTTTTACCGTTGTCATTCCGTTCTACCAACGGAAAAAAGGAATTTTGTCCCGCGCGCTGAAATCCATATTCGCGCAAAGTTTCAAGGATTTCGACATCGTCATCGTCGATGACCAGTCACCCCTCTCCGCAGAAACCGAATTGCGCGACGCACCTGCCGAATGGAAGGCGAAAATCCGCGTCATCCGCCAGGAAAACGGCGGGCCGGGTGCGGCCCGCAATACCGGCCTCGACAATGTTCCGGCAGAAACCCGCTTCGTCGCCCTGCTCGATTCCGACGACATATGGCGCACCGACCACCTGAAGAACGCCCATGACTTCATGACCCGCTTCGAGGCCGAATGCTATTTCGCCTCGATGCAGGAGAGCGAGGAATTCTATTACCATTTCGGCATGGCAAAGCTCGCCGAGACCGAGGAAGGCAAGACGCTGGTCGAAGATCCGCTCGTGCTGGAAATCCCCAATCTGGCCAGCGTCATGCTGAAGGACTGGGCCTTCCTGCATTTGAGCTGCATGGTCATCGCCCGACCGCTGTTCGAGGCGATAAGGTTCGATCCGGCGCTGCGGCTCGCCGCCGAGGACGTGCTGTTCTTCGCCGATTGCATCCTGAATTCCAAGCGAACCGTCGTGTGCGACGCGCCCGGCGCTGCCCGTGGCATGGGCGTCAACATCTTCCATGGCATCGACAACCAGTCGCCGGAATTTCTGCAGCAGCAGTTCAACACGCTGGTGGCGCTCGATACGCTCGAAACGCGTTTCGAGGACAGGCCGGAGGACGTCGCGTCGATCACCTCCTACAAAAACATCGCAAGACGACAGGCGCTCTGGAGCCAGGCTGGACGGCTGAAGCGCCGTCAGTCGCCCGATTTCGGAATGCTGGCACGCTGGGTCATGCGCGATCCGGCCATTCTTGGCGCAGCCGTCAAGCTCGGCGCAGGCAAGTTCGATCGCGGGCGCAGATAATCCGGCCTGAGACAACGGATACTGTTTCGAGAGAAAACGACAGGGCGGATGACAACTCCATCCGCCTTATGTCCTTTTGGTATCAGCCCTGCCCTGCTACCGGCACGCCGGCCAGCAGATAGCGCGGAGTCGTCGGCAATGACGCCGCCGACGTGTTGTTGCGCCGAAGCGCATCGTACTTATCGAAGAAAATGCCGGTGACCACAGGCACAAGGGCATCCGGACGCGACAGGATATGCCTGATCGCACCGCCCTTGCCCGATTGCCGTTTCACATCGAGAAACTCGCGCAATTCATACCGCGCCTTGATGTGGTCGCGGTGATGGGTAATCACCGAACGCGCATCAGGAGACAGTTGCATGGCGGCAAGCACGGCGTTATCGGCCTCATAAAGCCGCCTCAGGTCCTCGGTGCGATGACGGCTGCTGAGAGAATCGCCGCGCACCACGGCACCGTACCCGCAATGTTCGATCACCTTGTAACGGGCGCCGAGCGCAAGCGCCCGCACATAGAAATCGTAATCCTCTCCGAGCCGCAGCCCCTCGTCGTAGGTTAAGCCGTTCGCAACGATAAAGGATCGGCGCATGACCGGCTTCAGGAAACCGGTCTCGCCGCGCGGTTTGCCACGCTGCGAAATATTGCCCTCGACAAACTGTACGAGCGAAAGCTCTCGCGCCCGCGACTGAAACTGCGCTGGTGCAGAAAGGGCAGCCGGATCGGCGACGAAGGCGATGTTGTCGGCGATAAAATCCCATCCGCTCTCTTCAAGCATCGGAGCGAACCGGCCTGGAAAGAAAAAATCGTCTGCGTCAAGAATTGCGATCAGCGGCGCGCTCGACTGCGCGATCGCCGCATTTCTGGCCGCCGAAGGTCCTTGGTTCTTCTCGAAGGAAATGATCTTCAGGCGACCACTTCCATCATTCGCCGCAAGTGCCGCCTGATCCGTTCCGTCGCTGGAGCCATCATCGACGACGACGACTTCGGATACGGCAGCCTCGCGAAGCGCAGAAGCCACTGCCAGACCGATCGTATCGGATGCGTTCTTGGCTGCGATGATTACACAGATCGTTTCGTCAACGGCTTGCGCCATAAGCTTCTCCATCGTCCGTTTCACCGCTCATTGGTGCAGACTTATGAACTTAGGAAAATGGCAGCGATGTGAAAGGGCTAATTTTAGGGGCCAGAAATGCCCGTCAAAGGCTCAATGATCCTGAATGTGAACCCGAGCTGGCGCTTCGGCTGTCAGGCTGTCGCGGACGCCTGCCTCTGCTCTCGACTTTGCCTTGAGGCCATCACTCGACCGGTCGGCATCCATCTGCGCCTTCTCCCGACGCACCATGTAAACGATTCCGATGAAATAACCGATCTGAAGTATTAGCGCGCAGAAGATAGTCTCGATGAGCGCCGTCCAGAAGGAACCTGACATGACGTAAGCGGCAATAGCAAACACGGCGAGTGTGCCCAACATGCTCACGAATACACGCGGTGCGTACATCATCATTCCTCCCGAGGGACTTTTCTTATGAATTTTTAAATTTCATCAGTCCTCTCACACGCCCTTTACATTACTGTGCAGTGAGAGAGTTTTCAAGATTTTCGCCGGCTCATAAATTTTGGCCAGTGAATCTTTCGTAAGGTTCCGTCATCGCCCGCTAGGTGCCTTTCAAACGGTTCAACACCCTGTTACCACATATCTCCACCACACTTTCGCCACAATTAAGCCTGATTTGGCGCCTCTTGGAACAAATAGACGCCGCCGGGTGCCGAGCGCCCGCGATATCCGTTCACTTATTGTTACAAAGGTCACAAGGCGCCATCATGCGCCTTTTTGCGCCGCACCATTGTATTGCAGTGCAGCAGGCCTAGGCCTTTGGTCCTAAGGGCAAGCTACTTAGGGCCTGAACCTCAAGAAGCGGTGAATGATCAGACCGCGTAAAATCACTGGTAATACATCCGGATCAAGTTTCGATTACGATTAATAGTCGACATCGATTCAATTTTACAGGCTTGCGGTAGTATTTGTGTAAGCCTTTATATTTACGATCACGACCTGCAGCTGTGACAATCTCTCGCCTTTTGGCCTCCCACCGGCCCTTCCCGTCACATCGCAGAAATTTTTGTCTGGCATCAAATTACGAACACAGACTTATTATCACATACCAGCTCAATGAAGCGCCGCTTAAGGCACCGACTATCGCCAAACCTAAATGGAGCCCCCTCTATGAAGTCAGCGACACGTTCGGCAGATACGCCGCTATCAGACCTGGACCATGCCGCCATGACACTCCCGATCGGCGGCCTGGCCAAAAGAACGTTTGACGTAACCGCAGCAGGCATGGCTCTGATCGTTTTCAGCCCGCTGTTTTTGATGATCATGGCTTTGGTAAAGCTGACCGACAAAGGCCCCGCCTTTTACGGACACAGCCGCATCGGCCACAGGGGCCGTGTGTTCAAATGCCTGAAGTTCCGCACCATGGCGGTGAATGGCGATGAACTGCTTCGGAAGCATCTTCGGGAAAACCCCGAGGCTGCGGAAGAATGGCGCCAGACCCGCAAACTCAAGGACGACCCGCGCGTCACGGCCGTTGGTCGTGTCCTGCGTAAGCTCAGCCTTGACGAACTGCCGCAGCTCCTCAACATCGTCCGCGGTGAGATGAGTGTCGTCGGTCCGCGTCCGGTCGTCGACGACGAGCTGAAGGTTTATGACAGCTCTGCCGTCTATTACCTGCAGACCCGCCCCGGCCTGACCGGCCTATGGCAGATCAGCGGACGCAATGACGTGTCTTACGAGACCCGCATCGCATTCGATACGCAGTATGTGCAGAACTGGTCGCTGATAAAGGACGTCTCGATCATCTTGAAGACGATCCCTGCCGTCTGCATGGCCCGCGGTAGCTACTGACGGGCATCATAGCCGCACCGCGCGTTATCCGCCGGTGCGGAAATCACCACGAAATACGAAATGCAATAAACCAAGGAGATCTGATGGGTATCCGAATGGTCTTTCCGCGACGCATCCCGACGCTGGCAATAGCGGCGGGAACATTTGTTTTGTCGCTGACCACATCAGCAGGCGCGCAGACTTCTGCCCAGCCTCAGTCCCAGACACCCCAGTCCCAAGCCCAACCTCAGGCAGCAGCTGCGGCCCAGCCTGCGACAAAGACCAGCAAACCGGCGCAAGCGACGGCAACGGTCAGCGCAAAGAGCCAGGAGGGTGCCTATCGCCTTGGCGTAATGGACAAGCTTCGCATTCGCGTTGCGGAATGGCAGCCGGCAGACGGCAGCGTCCGCACCTGGGATGCCGTCAGCGGCGACTATGCGGTCGGCCCGTCCGGAGCACTATCGCTGCCCTTCATCGGTGATCTCGATGCCGCCGGCAAGACGACGGCAGAGGTCGGCAAGGCGATCGGCGAGAGGTTGCAGAGCGAATTCGCCCTGCGCAATCTCCCCTCGGCTTCCGTGGAAATCGCGGAATTCCGGCCGCTCTTCTTGGCGGGCGATGTCGATAAGCCGGGCGAATATCCCTATTCCCCCAATCTGACCGTTCTGAAAGCCGTCAGCCTCGCCGGTGGCCTCAAGCGTTCCGACGCCGGCCAGCGCTTTGCCCGCGATTTCATCCGGGCGCGCGGCGATGCCCAGGTCAGTGATTCGGAACGCGGGCGCCTGATCGCTCGCAGAGCGCGCCTCATGGCCGAAATCGCCAATGCCAAGGAACTGGCCATGCCGCCGGAACTGAAGGATGTGCCGAACGCCAAGGAACTGATGGCGAGCGAGGCCTCGCTTATGAAGTCGCGTCGCGAACGTTACGAGCTTCAATTGAAGGCGTTGGCCGACCTCAAAACCCTGCTTGATACCGAAGTCCAGTCTCTGGCGCAGAAATCGGGAACACAGCAGCGGCAGCTCGCGCTCTATAACGACGACCGCGATCGTATGGCCAAGCTCAGCGAACAGGGTCTTGCCACATCCAGCCGCCGTCTCTCGGCGGAAGAACGTGCAGCGGATCTCGAATCCAACATGCTCGATACGGATACGGCTTCGCTGCGCGCCAAGCAGGATATCAACAAGGCAAACCAGGACGAGATCAACCTTCGCAACGACTGGGATGCCCAGCGCGCCCAGGAACTGCAGGACACCGAGGCGCAGCTGGAGAAGCTCGGCCTTGAACTCTCGACCAGCCGCGAGCTGATGCAGGAAGCCCTGGCGCAGTCGGCCGAAGCCCTGAAATTCGACCCGTCGAACAAGGACGCGACGATCAAATATGTCATCGTCCGGGATAATGGCGACGGTCCGAAACAGATCACCGTCGATGAAAACGCCATGCTTCGCCCCGGTGACGTGATCAAGGTATCATCAGACCTTCTGATGCAGTGATAGGTGGCGAATGAAAATCGCTCGGTCGATGTTGGTCGACCCTGACAGGAACCAGGTCTATGGGATAGCGGCAGTGGCGCTATCCTTCTTCGTCTTCGCCTATTCCAGCCTTTTCGGGCAGGTGTCGATCCTGGTCTATTACGGGCTCTGGTTTCCGCTGATCCTGGTTGATTACAAACGGGTGCTGGGCAACTATTTCAGATATTTCTGGATAATCGCCTTCCCGCTTCTCTGTTTCCTGTCAGCCTTCTGGTCGCCGGCGCCATCGGTGTCGTTGAGGACGGCAATCCAGCTGCTTACCCATCTGATCTGCGCCCTGATAGCAATGCGCACGATCAGCGTGCTGACGCTGACACGCGGTTCGATCGTCGGCACGGTCGTGGTCATGCTCTATTCGATCGTCTTCGGTCACTACAGCTATGATGCGATGGATGGCAGCTACAGCTTCGTCGGATCCTTCGCTTCCAAGAACCAGCTCGGGCTTTACGCCTCCCTCGGCATTGTTTTCTCGGTTCTCTACGCCATCGTCTTCCGCCGCCGGGATATATGGCTGGCTGGCGCCGGTGCCGCGGCACTTCTCTGCGCCTACTGCCTGATGGCGTCCCAATCGGCAACGTCCGTTATCACCACGGCGGGGCTGATTGCCGCCTGTATCGCCTATCTGCCATTCGGTCTTCTGGCGCCAGGAAGCCGAAAGCTGCTGTTCGTCGGCATTCTCGTGATCGGCCTGGCGATCGTCGTGGCCGGCCTGCAAATGGGCGCAGTCGATGCGATCCTCGGCCTGTTCGGCAAGGATTCGACGCTGACGGGCAGAACCTATCTCTGGCAACAGGGTATCGAGGCAGCACATCTCAACCCGGTTCTCGGCATGGGTTATCAGGGTTTCTGGGTCCAGGGTTTTGCCAAGCCGGAACAGCTTTGGGACGAGTTTTTCATCGCCACCCGCACAGGCTTCCACTTCCACAACACCTATATCGAGGTGGCCGTGGAGAACGGCTTGGTCGGCCTTGCGCTGCTTGTCTTCATGTTGCTGCGAAACGTTTTCGGCCATCTGAGCGCCATGCTGAACCGGCACAATGATCCGTCATCCATCGTCCTGTTCGCCGTCAGCCTGTTGCTGCTGATGCGATCCTTCGTCGAGATCGACGTGATCTTCCCCTATCAGATCGGTTCTTTCCTGATGTTCTATGCCGCTGGAAAACTGACCCTCCGGCGGCCCGTGCCCCAGCTTCCGCAGCAGCGATACAGGCACCACCCGATCGCGGCCTGACCCACCAAAAAGCAAACGGCCCGGAGCAGAAAGCCCCGGGCCGTTTTCATTTCAAGTCTTGGGAGACTTAGGCTGCCCTTGCGGCATCGAGCGGAATCTCGACATCGATCTCAAGGATCGAGACATTCTCGTCGCGATCGACCTTCACCGTGACACGGTCAGCGTCGAGCTGGACGTGCTTGGCGATGACGGCAAGGATTTCCTCGCGCAGGATCGCGGTCAGGTCGGAGCCGGTGGATGCCCGCTCGTGAGCCAGAAGAACCTGCAGGCGTTCCCGCGCAGCAGGCGCCGAGCGCCGAGGCGAACGGGTGAAAAGACGCAGTATGCTCATGCGGCCTTCCTTCCGAAGAGTTTTCCGAAGATGCCGCGCTTTTCGCCCGGCACCGTCACAGGTACGATTTCGCCGGCCAGACGGCGGGCAGCTTCAAAATAGGCCTGTGCCGGCGCACTGCGTGCATCCGACAGCGTGACCGGGGCACCGAGGTTCGATGCCTTCAGGACATCCGTGCTTTCCGGGATGATGCCGAGAAGCGGGATGGAGAGGATTTCCAGAACGTCGTCGACCTTCAGCATGTCGCCGCGTTCCGCACGAACGGAATCATAACGGGTCAGCAGAAGATGCTTTTCCATCCGCTCGCCGTTCTCGGCCTTCAGCGTCTTGGAATCGAGCATGCCGATGATGCGATCCGAATCGCGGACCGAGGAGACTTCCGGGTTGGTGACGACGACGGCAACGTCGGCATGGCGCATGGCAAGCGTCGCGCCCTTTTCGATGCCGGCCGGGCTGTCGCAGATGACCCAGTCGAAATACTTCTTCAATTCGCCGATGACGCGCTCGACACCCTCTTCCGTCAGCGCGTCCTTGTCGCGCGTCTGGGAAGCGGGCAGCAGGAACAGCGTGTCGAGCCGCTTGTCGCGGATCAGCGCCTGCGGCAGCTTTGCGTCGCCGTTGATGACGTTGACGAGGTCGTAGACCACGCGGCGCTCGGCACCCATCACGAGGTCGAGGTTGCGAAGCCCGACATCGAAATCGACGACGGCGACCTTTTCATTGCGCTGTGCCAGCGCTGCTCCGAGTGCGGCCGTCGATGTTGTCTTGCCAACCCCGCCCTTGCCGGACGTCACGACTATGACTTTCCCCATCTTGATCTCCTGTATTGAACCTTGTTCCGGTTCAGAAAAGTACGTCTGCCATGATCGTTTCGCCCTCAAGCGAAAGCTGCACGGCGTGCCCGCGAAGGCTTGAATCCATGTCTTCCGCCATCTTGTAGATACCGTCGATGGCGATCAGTTCCGCCTCTAGGCGGCGGCAGAAAATGCGTGCGTTGCTATTGCCGATCGACCCTGCCATCGCCCGGCCGCGCAGCGTGCCGTAGATGTGGATCGAACCGCCGGCGATAACCTCGGCACCCGATGCAACGGAGCCGACAATGGTGATGTCGCCTTCCGGAAAGATGATCGACTGGCCGGAACGGACCGGCTCGTCGATTGTAAGCGACTGCGGGATCGCCCGAACCTGCGGCGCTTCCTGGCGCTGCGGCGCCGGTGAGACAGTCGCGGCGACATCGGCTTCGGCCTCGGTTTCCGGCTCCTGTGCCGTTACCTCGACGTCGGAAGCGGGCTTGCCGCCCTTCATCGCAGGTGGCATTTCGGGCGTGAGCTGCGACGGGCGCGCGCCCTCGATGCCCATGATCCGGACCTTGCGCGCGGCAAGGTCGTCGATCAGTTGTTTCAGTTCGGCCTTCTTGATCGAAAGCTCCGAGACGTCGAGGACGACGGGCCTGTCGAGAAAGAAACCGGCAGATCGGGCAGCCAGATCGTCGAGGCGTTCAAGCCATTGATCCAGCGGAAGATCCGGTGAAAGAACGACCGCCAGGAACGAACGGCCCTTGATGCGAATGGAGCGAGCGTCTGTTAGCACTTTGGTCATCTACGTTAATAAATCGTTGCCCAATGTCTACCGCTGACGTGGTTAACAAATGATTAACGCGACCCGCCCAAATCTTAAGAAGCGGTAACCAACTCGGGTGAAACAGGGTCGCGATAGGTGATACGGAAGACCCTGAACCTGCAGCCTTGATCGAGGCTTATGCGAGTTTTCTTTTGCAAGCGACGAGCCGGGCACGCCTTGTTTCCGCATAGAAAAAAGTGGCGCGAGGAGAAACGAAAAGAGGCGAGCCATGGGCCCGCCTCCGGTAAATCATCGTTCTTGAGCTTAAACGGCCAAGCCGGCGAGAATCAGTCTTCCTTGATATGGCTGTGATGCTTGGTGTCGCGCATCTTCACATAGACCATAAGCGAGATGGCGATCATGATCGTCACATACCAGAAAAACCACTCTTCATGGCCGATCTGCTTGAACTTCAGCGCCACGAATTCAGCCGTGCCGCCGAAGATCGTGTTGGCGAGCGCGTAAGGCAGAGCGACGCCGAGCGCACGGATATGCGCCGGGAAAAGCTCGGCCTTCACCACCGCGTTGATCGAGGTGTAACCGGTCACGATCAGCAGGCCGACCAGCGATAGCAGGAACGCAGTGAACGCGTTCGTTGTGGCCGCAAGCGAGGTGAAGATCAGGTAGGTGAACAGCGTGCCGAGAACGCCGAAGCCAACCATCAGCGGTTTGCGACCGATCTTGTCGGAAAGCGCGCCGGCTATCGGCTGGCAGAGCATAAAGACGAACAGGGCTGCCGTGGTGATCTCCGTCGCCGTCTCCTTGCTGAAGCCCGACGTGTTGACCAGGAACTTCTGCAGGTAGGTCGTATAGGCGTAGAAGGCGAGCGTACCGCCCGACGTCAGCGCGATGACGAGGAAGGCTTCCTTCGGGTAATGCCTAAACAGCGCCCAGCCGCCAGAAGCCTTTTTCGCATCCTTGTCGGCATTCTTGAACGACTGCGTCTCGACGAGGCCGCGGCGGATATAGAACACCACGATCGCCAGCAATCCGCCGATGAAGAACGGAATGCGCCAACCCCAGGACTGCAGCTGTTCCGCAGTGAGCAAGGCCTGCAGCACGAGCAGCACCGCAAGGGCTACAAGCTGACCGGAAATTAGCGTCACATACTGGAAGCTGGAGAAGAAACCACGACGGTTGCGACCGGCCATTTCGCTGAGATAGGTGGCGCTGGCGCCATATTCGCCGCCGACACTGATACCCTGCAGCAAACGCGCAAACACGAGGATCGCTGGCGCAGCAAGGCCGATAGACTCGTAACCTGGTGCAATCGCGATCAGGAAGGAACCGAGACACATCAGCGTGACGGAAAGCGTCAGGCCGGCCTTGCGGCCCTTGCGGTCGGCATAGATGCCCATGAACCAGGCGCCGATCGGCCGCATCAGGAAGCCCACGGCAAAGACGGCCGCAGCACTCAGCAGTTCCGCCGTCTGGTCGCCCGAGGGAAAGAAGATGGGAGCAAAATAGAGGGTGAAGGCGGAATAGACATACCAGTCGTACCATTCGACCAGATTGCCGGCAGAGCCGCCAATGATAGATTTCAGCCTGACCTTTTCGTCGATAGGCGACGAGGCCACGTCTTTTGCCAAGGTGTTATCCAAGAGCGCAGATCCATTTCTGAACAGCGCGGCGACGTAAGGGTGCCAGGGGGTGCCACGCATCGCAATCGCGGGCCGCGCCGGGTTGGGGTGTCCTGAAAGGACTTGGGGTGTCCGACCGTGTTACGCCCGAAAGCCCGTCGAGGCCAGCCCTAATCGACCCGTCAATAAGACATATTATCGCAGTGCAGCATTTTTTCGCGAGCGAATGGCAGCAACGCCGCCATTCCCGATCTCACCTGCCTGTTTGCCGTCAGGACTTGGGGTTGATGTTTTCGAAGTGAAGCAGAAGGCCGCTATGATCCTTTTCTCCGCCGCCTTCGAAAACGAAGTCGGAAAATTCACCGGTCACCGTTTGCGTCAACGGCAGCTGCAGCGAAAGTTCCTTGGCGAGCGCCATGACCGTATTCAGGTCCTTCAGCTGGTTGTTCGACGAACCACCGGGATCGAAATTCCGTTCCACCATGCGCGCGCCGTGCAGCTCCAGAATACGGCTCTCCGCAAAGCCGCCGCGGATCGCATTGCGGAAGGCTTCACGCGATGCGCCGCCGGCCTTAACAAGGATCATCGCCTCAGCGACGGCACCGATGGTGACCGCCACGATCTGCTGGTTGGCGAGCTTGCACACCTGCCCTGCCCCGCTCGGCCCCACATGCGTGACGCGACCGAGAACGGCGAAGACATCGGCAAGATCCGCAACCACATCGACATCACCACCGGCCATGATTGCCAGCGTGCCCGCATCGGCACCGACGACACCACCGGAAACCGGGGCATCGAGATGCCTGATGCCGATAGCAGCAAGTCTGGCGAAATGATCGCGGGCAATCGACGGCGCAATCGAACTGGTGTCGATCAGCACGGCATCCTTCTTCATCGCAGCAGCAACCCCGCTATCGAACAGGACCGTACCGACGACATCGCCATTGGTCATCATGGTGAAGACGATATCGGCATCGCGAACCGCGTCCGTGGCCGAAGCGGCGACCACTGCCCCCTCGGCTTCAAGCGGCTTCGCCTTTGCAGCGTCACGGTTCCATACCGTCAGAGGATAACCGGCGCGGGCAAGCCGGCGCGCCATGGGCAGCCCCATCAGGCCAAGCCCGAGAAAGGCTATCTTCTTCTTTTGCGTCTCGCCGGTCACAGCTTGCCTCCCAGCTCATCTTCGATATGGACCTGGATGATCTCGTCGAAATTCTTCTCAGACGTGAAGCCGAGTTCGGTGGCGCGCTTGGCCTCAAAACCCGGCGCCCAGCCGGCGACCATATTCATGATCATCTCGTCCGGCTGACGACGGATCAGTTTCACCGCGTCTTCACCCGCCGCCCGCCGCAGGGCCTCGATCTGCTCACCCACCGTGGCGCTCACGCCCGGCATGGAAAGGCTGCGGCGCCAGCCGAGTTTCGAAAGGTCGAGACCGGCGCCATGAATGAGGAAACCGACGGCCGAGCGCGGAGATGTATGCCAATGACGCACGTCCTCGGAGACAGGCAGGATTGCTTCCTGTCCGACAAGCGGCTCGCGGAGAATGCCGGAGAAGAAGCCGGAGGCAGCCTTGTTCGGCTTTCCCGGGCGGATGCAGACTGTCGGCAGGCGGATGCCGATACCATCGAAGAAACCGCGACGGCTGTAATCGGCCAGCAGCAGCTCGCTCATCGCCTTCTGCGTGCCGTAGCTGGTGAGCGGCGTCAGATGGAAGTCGTCGGGGATCGGATAGGTCAGTGGCGCACCGACGACCGCGATCGACGAGGTGAAGACGACGCGCGGAAAATAACCGTCCTTCTGGTTTTCAAGCCGGATGGCATCGAACAGATAGCGTGTACCGTCGAGGTTGATACGATAGCCCTTGTCGAAATCGAGTTCCGCTTCGCCCGAAACGATCGCCGCCAGATGGAAAATCACGTCGGGTCGCGTTGCGATCAGCTTCTCCGCCTCGCCGGGCAGGCTGAAATCCGAAGAAAGTGTCGTGATCTTGCCGGCAAAACCGGCAGGCGCTTCCGGCTCAATCACATCGACCAATGTCAACGCATCAACAGGCTTGCCGTGCAACACCCCTTCCGAAACGAGACGCTGGGTGAGCTTGCGACCGACCATGCCGGCAGCACCGATAACAAGAATATGCATGTTTCCTCCCATACACCCGTGGATGCCCCACGAATTTCCTCTTGTAAGGTTGTCTGATAACCCTGTATGCTCTGTTTGGAAATAGAAGAGTTCGTCATCAGGCAAAAAAGCAGCCGGTGAAAACTGACGTGAGGCTTTGGACTGCCGGAGAAAGATCCGGGCACTCCTGGGGAGGAGAGACTATATGACGGACCTTTCGGGCTCGATCGCCGAGCAGCGTCTTTCGCTATGCGCAATTCTTGGCGAAGATCTTGTCCTCACCAACTCGGCTGACATGCTGCAATATTGCCGCGACTGGCACGGCGACGTGACCAGCGGTGCGATTGCCGTCATACGTCCCCGCTCGACTGCGGATGTGCAGACAGCAGTGAAGGCCTGCCGCGATCTCGGCCTCAAGATCGTGCCGCAGGGCGGAAATACCGGCCTCGTTCTCGGCGGCATACCGGATGAGCCCGAACGCCAGGTCGTGCTGACGCTGGAGCGCATGAACAAGATCCGCAACATCGACAGCGACGATTTCTCCGCCGTGGTCGACGCCGGATGCGTGCTGGCCGAACTCAAGGATACGATTGCCGAGAAGGGCATGTTCTTCCCACTTGCTCTCGGTGCTCAGGGCAGCTGCCGCATCGGCGGCAATGTCTCCACCAATGCCGGCGGCATCAACGTGCTGCGTTACGGCATGACCCGCGAACTGGTTCTCGGGTTGGAAGTCGTGCTTCCCGATGGCAGCGTTTTCGACGGCCTGTCGACGCTGCGCAAGGACAATCGCGGTCTCGACCTGAAGCAGCTTTTCATCGGCGCCGAAGGCACGCTCGGCATCATCACCGCAGTCTCAGTGAAGCTGACGCCCTACCCCGACAATGTCGCAACCGCACTTCTGGCGCTGAATTCGCTGGACGACGCGATCACGCTCTACCGTCGTGCAAGGCGCGATTGCTGCGACCTGATGTCGGCCTTCGAATTCATGCCGCCGCTCGCCTTCACGCTTGCGCGCGAAGCCATGCCCGACCTGCCGATCCCGTTGTCGGGCGACTATCCCGCCTATGTATTGATGGAGATTTCCGGCTCCGGCCTCGTCGATATCGACGATCTGATGCACCGTTTTCTCGAGGGTGTGATGGACGACGAACTGGTGGTCGACGGCACGATCGCCACATCTCAGGCGCAGGCTCGCAATCTCTGGCTCATCCGTGAAGGCATGAACGAGGGCCAGGCCAAGCGTGGCGCCCATATGCGCACCGACATCTCGGTATCGCTGTCGCAGCTTGCCGCTTTCGTCGTCGATGCCGAAGCGGCAGTTGCGCAAGCACTGCCCGACTGCATCAGCGTGTCCTACGGCCATGTCGGCGACGGCAACGTACACCTCAACGTGCTGCCGCCGAACGGCTCGACCATCGAGGAACGCCACGAAAAAATCTACAAGGCCAAGAAGGTCGTCAATGTCGTGGTCGACAAATACAACGGCAGCATCAGCGCCGAGCACGGCATCGGCCGCCTGAAGCGCGAAGATTTCGAGGAGCGCCTGTCCGACACCAAGCGCGGCCTTCTGATAGCTATCAAGAAGGCGATCGATCCGGATCTGCTACTGAACCCCCATTGCCAAATCGATCTCGGCGCGGATATTCGCTAGCCATCACAAGGAGCAACATCCGCCATGGCCGATTTCACCCAGATCAGACGAAGTGAGCATCTGCCGACGCGCATCGCCGCTGAAATCGGCCGGGAGATTTCCGATGGCAGCATCGCTCCTGGCCAGAAACTGCCGACCGAACATCTTCTGGCCCAGACGTTTGGCGTCAGCCGCTCGGTCGTACGCGAGGCGATCGCCCATCTGCGCAACGAGGGCCTGGTCGAAACCCGCCAGGGTGTCGGTGCCTTCGCGACCGAACTCGCGCAGCGCCAGTCGCTCCGGATCGAGGCCGGACCACCGGAAGATAAGGAAGCTTTCCGCGACCTGTTCCAGGTGCGCTTCGCATTGGAGACGGAAGCTGCTGGCCTGGCAGCCCTCCACCATTCACGCGAGGATCTTGCCAGGCTCGACGAGATTTTAGCGCAGATGACCGGCGCGGAAAAATGGGGTGAACACGGCGTCGTCGCCGATCTCGCCTTCCATCGTGCCGTCGCTGCCGCCACTCACAATGAATATTTCCAGCAATTCGTCGGCTTCATCACCGAGCGAACCCATGTCGCGATCAACGCGGCTCGCGCCGCAGCGATTTTGGAGGAAATCGTCGAAGTGACCATCGCCGAACATGTCGCCATTCGTGATGCGATTGCAACCGGCGAGCCGGCTGCCGCAAAGACCGCAATGAAGCGGCACCTGAATGGCGCTGCCCGGCGCCTGAACCTTGAGCTGGAAATGAGCTGACGGCAGGTCAGGGTTGGTTTTCCACCCCCACGTCCTCCTGCCGTTATAGACAAAACGCAAAAGTCATATTAAAACGGCTCTAACGTTGTCGGACATCTGACAACGTCGGGAAAGGTGGAGGCCTTTTCCTGAACATGGGAGGATTTTCTTGGCATATCTGCATGCCCTGTCGTCGGATATCGTCTTGCCGGTGGATGCGCGACATGCGCTTCTGGTTGGACGTGTATGGTCGAACGCAGCAGCCGGCCCTAGCCCGGTACTTTTCTCGAACGGACATCTTCTAGACCTCTCTTCACTGGCGCCGACCCTGTCTGCGCTGCTGGAGATTGAGGATCTTGTTGCGAGGCTGTCCGCAACCTCATCATTCACCGATCTTGGAAGCCTCGATGACTTCCTGAACGGCAAGGCAGGAACGCTTCTTGCGCCGGCCGACCTTCAGGCGATCAAGGCCGCCGGCGTCACCTTCGCAGACAGCATGCTGGAGCGGGTGATAGAGGAACAGGCCAAAGGCGATCCTCTGCGCGCCCAGGAAATTCGCGGCCGCCTGGCCCCGGTTCTCGGCGACAACCTCAAGGGCCTCGTTGCGGGATCGGAAAAGGCTGCCGAAGTCAAGAAACTGCTGCAGGATATGGGCCTCTGGTCGCAATATCTCGAAGTCGGCATCGGCCCGGACGCGGAAATCTTCACCAAGGCCCAGCCCATGTCATCCGTCGGCTGTGGCGCCGATGTCGGCATCCATCCGAAATCCGACTGGAACAATCCTGAGCCGGAAGTCGTGCTCGCCATCACCTCGAAGGGTGAGATCATCGGTGCAACACTCGGCAACGACGTCAACCTGCGCGATTTCGAAGGCCGCTCGGCGCTGCTCCTGAGCAAGGCGAAGGACAACAACGCCTCCTGCTCGATTGGCCCGTTCATTCGCCTGTTCGACGGAAAGTTCACCATCGACGACGTCAAGTCGGCCGAGATCAGCCTGTCCGTGAAGGGCGAAGACGGTTTCGAGATGACCGGCGTCAGCCCGTTGAAGGCGATCAGCCGTACACCGGAAAATCTGACGTCACAGCTTTTGAACCGCAACCATCAATATCCTGATGGCGCGCTGTTCTTCCTCGGCACCATGTTCGCCCCGGTCAAGGATCGCCGCGGCAAGGGCCTCGGCTTCACCCACGAGATCGGCGACATCGTCGAGATCTCGAGCCCCAAACTCGGGCGGCTGGTCAACCGGGTGGAGCACAGCGACACCTGCCCCGAATGGACATTCGGGATAACCGCGCTGATGAAAAATCTGGCCAAGCGCGGTCTTTTGTAAGGGCATCAGGGAGGAGCAAATGCAAAAGATTATCGACCTATTCTACAAGTCCCTTGAGATCCTGCTGATCCTGCTTCTGGCGGGCATGGCCCTGATGGTGTTCGGCAATGTCGTGCTGCGCTACGGCTTCAATTCGGGCCTCAACGTCTCCGACGAACTGTCGCGTTACTTCTTCGTCTGGCTTACCTTTATCGGCGCCGTCGTCGCATTTCGCGAACACGCCCATCTGGGCGTTGAATCCCTGGTGGCGATGCTTGGCCGCAAGGGCCGCATCGCCTGCATGATCCTCAGCAACCTCGTGATCATCGGCTGTTCCGCCATATTCTTCTGGGGCACCTGGGTCCAGTTGCCGATCAACACCAGCATGGCGGCTCCCGTCACCGGCCTTTCGATGGGCTGGGTCTATGGTGTCGGCTTCTTTACCGGCGCTGGCTGTATCCTGATTTCACTGGACCGCCTTTTCCGCCTCCTGACCGGCCGCGTCACCGAGGAAGAGATCGCCGCCTTTACCGGCGAAAACCTGACGATCGAGCAGATGGCGGAGCGCACCTGATATGACACTATTCGTATTTGTCGGCTCCCTGCTTGGAGCCATGGCGATCGGTGTACCCGTCGCCTTCTCGCTGATGTTCTGCGGCGTCGTGCTCATGTGGCACATGGACATGTTCAACAGCCAGATCATCGCCCAGAACATGATCGCGGGTGCGGACACCTTCACCCTGCTCGCCATTCCCTTCTTCATTCTCGCCGGCGAGCTGATGAACTCCGGCGGCCTGTCGAAGCGCATCATCGATTTCGCCATCGCCTGCGTCGGCCATATCCGCGGCGGCCTCGGCATCGTGGCGATCGTCGCAGCCCTTATCATGGCCTCGATCTCCGGCTCGGCAGCGGCCGATACCGCGGCGCTTGCCGCGATCCTCATCCCGATGATGGCGAAGGCCGGCTACAACATTCCGCGCTCGGGCGGCCTGATCGCCGCCGGCGGCATCATCGCCCCGGTCATCCCGCCATCCATGGCCTTCATCGTCTTCGGCGTCGCCGCAAACGTCTCGATCACCCAGCTCTTCATGGCCGGTATTTTCCCCGGCATCCTGATGGGCCTGTCGCTGGTCATCACCTGGCTCATCGTTGCCCGCAAGGACAACGTGCAGGCGCTGCCCAAGACCACCTACAAGGAACGCCTCAACGCGACGGGGCGCGCACTCTGGGCGCTCGGCATGCCGGTGATCATTCTCGGCGGCATCAAGGCCGGCGTGGTGACCCCGACGGAAGCCGCAGTCGTGGCTGCGGCCTATGCGATGTTTGTCGGCATGGTGATCTACCGCGAACTGAAACCGAGCGACCTGCCCCGCGTCATCCTGCAGGCAGCCAAGACCACCGCGGTCATCATGTTCTTGGTCTGCGCCGCACTCGTATCGGCATGGCTGATTACCGCTGCCAATATTCCGGCCGAAATCGCCGGCTATATCGAGCCGCTGATCGACCGGCCGATGCTGCTGATGTTCGTCATCATGATCCTCGTGCTCGTCGTCGGCACCGCCCTCGACCTGACGCCGACCATCCTGATCCTGACCCCTGTCCTGATGCCGATCATCAAGCAGGCGGGCATCGATCCGGTCTATTTCGGCGTGCTATTCATCATCAACAACTCGATCGGCCTGATTACGCCGCCAGTCGGGATTGTTCTCAACGTTGTCAGCGGTGTCGGGAGGATACCGCTTGGCAAGGTGACGGCCGGGGTTTGGCCGTTCCTGCTGGCACAGACGATCGTGCTCTTCCTGCTCGTGCTGTTTCCCGATCTCGTGATGGTACCTGCACGATGGTTGCATTGACGGCCTGACAAACAACCTTTTCTATTCAAAGTTCAACTGGGAGGACTAACCATGAAGAAACTTCTTTTCGCAACAACCGCACTGGCGATGGCGATTACGGGTTCGGCTCCGGCATTTGCCGAGTTCAACAGCCGCAACATCCGCGTCTCGAACGGCATCAATGCCGATCACCCGGTCGGCAACGGTATCAAGGCCATGCAGGAATGCCTTGACCAGAAGTCGGGCGGCAAGCTGAAGCTCACCGCGTTTTGGGGCGGCGCGCTTGGCGGTGACCTTCAGGCAACTCAGGCGCTGCGTTCAGGCGTCCAGGAAGCCGTCGTCACCTCGTCCTCGCCGCTCGTCGGCATCATCCCGGCGCTCGGCGTGTTCGACCTGCCGTTCCTGTTTGCGAGCCCTGCAGAAGCCTACAAGGTTCTCGATGGCAAGTTCGGCGACTCGATGAACCAGAAGCTCGACGCAGCTGGCCTCGTCAACCTCGCCTACTGGGAAAACGGTTTCCGCAACCTGTCCAACTCCCAGCATCCGGTAACCAAGTGGGAAGACTTCTCGGGCCTCAAGGTCCGCGTCATGCAGAACAACATCTTCCTCGACACGTTCCAGAACCTCGGCGCCAACGCCACTCCGATGGCCTTCGGTGAAGTCTATTCGGCGCTGGAAACCAAGGCGATCGACGCGCAAGAAAACCCCTATGTGACGATCGACACATCGAAGTTCTTCGAAGTGCAGAAATACATCACCGAGACGAACCACGCCTACACGCCGTTCCTCTTCCTCTTCTCCAAGGCGATTTTCAACACCTACACGCCGGAAGAACAGGCAGCGCTGCGCGAATGTGCGGTCGTCGGCCGTGATGTCGAGCGGCAGGTCATCGCCGACCTGAACAAGAAGTCGCTGGAAAAGATCAAGGCGGCAGGTCTCGAAGTGAACCAGCTTTCGCCGGAAGAGCAGACCCGCATCCGCGAAAAGTCCATGATCGTTTATGAAAAGCACAAGGCCCAGATCGGCGCCGACGTTGTCGACGGCATTCTCGCCGAGCTGAAAACCATCCGCGGCAACTGATCCGGATACACTCCCCGGAAAAGCTGTCGTGAGTGAAGCCCGCACCCCGCCGGTGCGGGCTTCTTTTTATTCGGGCACAGCCGGAAGCACGCTGTCCCGCTTCTTCAGCATCTGTTCGCGGATGAAGATGAACAGGCCGGAAGCGACGATGAGGGCTGCACCGACAAGCATGGTCAACCGCGGCACGTCGCCGAAGAACAGAAAGCCGAAGATCACCGCCCAGAGCAAAAGCGTATATTGAAGTGGCGCGACCGTTGCCGCATCCGAGATTTTCAGCGCCCGATTGACCAGCATATGCGCCGCCATCGCTACGATGCCGAGCAGGCCTAAAAGGCCGAGATCGAAACCGGACTGGATCGGCGACCAGTCGAAGGGGGCAAACGCCAGCCCCGCGAGCCCCGCCCCCATCACTTGAAAGAAGACCAGCGTTGTGTCCGGCGTTCCGCGCAGAAAGCGTCCGGAAATCATCATGAAGGCGAAGGCGGCACTGCCGATGATCGAGATTACCGCAGGCGCGGTGAACATCGCAGCAGACGGTTCCAGCGTGATGATGACCCCGACAAAACCGATGGCGATCGCCGTCCAGCGCCGCCATCCGACATGATCGCCCAGAAGAAGCGGCGAAAGCGCCGCGACATAGATCGGCGCTGCCAGCCAATAGGTCATCACGTCGGCAAGCGGCAGGTACATCACGGCGTAATAGAAGCAGAACACTTCCGCCGTCGAGCAGACCACGCGGGCAAGCTGCATCCATGGTCGCTCGGCTTTGGTAAGTGCCGGCAACCCGGCCATCCAGACCATCGGCACAAGGATGACGAGGGCGGCAAGACTTCGAAGAAGCACGACCTGCCCGAGCCCGTAGCTGGCGACCAGCCATTTGCCCATTGTGTCATTCAGCGCGAACATCAGCATGCCAAGCAACATGATCGCGGGACCGGCCACAGATGCGCCGCGCAAGGCTGCCGTCGAGGAGATTTGCATGGCTGGTCTCCTCAGATGGACGAAGCGTCGGAGAACCGACGGCTAACGGTGAAGGCCTTGTCGAGTTCCGGGTTGAGCTCCATGCCAAGACCCGGACCGGGCGGCACAGTGATCATGCCGTTATTCACCTCAGGCAACGCCGTCACCAGATCGCGATACCAAGTATTGTAGAAGGCGCGCACGCTTTCCTGCACCAGTGCATTCGGCGCGTTGAGCGACAGATGCGTCGAGGCGCAGAGCACGACTGGGCCGGTGCAATCATGCGGGGCGACCGGCAGATGCCAGGCTTCCGCCATCGAGGCGATCTTGCGCGATTCCGAAAGCCCGCCACACCAGGAAATATCGAGCATGACGATGCCGGCAGCCCCGGTTTCCAGATAATCGCGAAAGCCCCAGCGCGTGGCGAGCGTCTCGGACGCCGAGATCGGCGCGGGCGAGACTTCAGCATAGCGTTTCAGGCTGGACAGGCTGTCCATCTTGATCGGGTCTTCGTGCCAGAACGTGTTGTAGGGCTTCAAAGCCTTGGCGATCTGCATCGCCGGCAACAGCTGCCACATCGAATGGAACTCGACCATGATATCGATTTTGTCGCCAACGGCCTTGCGGATCTTCTCGAAGGGTTCGAGCGCCGCCTTCAGATCGGCAGACGAGATATACTGACCCTTGGTCTTTTCCGCCGCTTGGTCGAATGGCCAGATCTTCATCGCCGTGATGCCTTCGGAAAGCAGCGATTCCGCCAGTTCGTCGGCGCGGTGCAGGAAGCCGTTCAGGTCGTCATAGTCCTTGCCGGTCGAAAGCCCGTAATTGGCCGTCGTCTGCCCCGTCGCCTTCTTGATATATTCAGTGCCCGCGCAGGTATTGTAGGTGCGGATTTCCTTGCGCGAAAAACCGCCGAGCAGCTGCGCGATCGGCTGGCCGGTCACTTTGCCGAAAATGTCCCACAGCGCGATGTCGAAGGCGGAATTGCCGCGCACTTCGGCACCCGACGAACGGAAGCCGACATAACCGACCAGTTCCTGCGCCAGAAGATCGATCGCCAGCGGATCGCGGCCGATGACACGCGGGGCGACATATTCGTGGATATAGCTTTCCACCGTTTCGGCCCCGAAAAAGGTCTCCCCCAATCCGGTAATGCCCTCATCGGTGTGAACCCGAACCCAGAGCAGGTTGCTCCGCTCGGCGACACGCACCGTCTCCAGCTTGGTGATCTTCATGTTTCCTCCCAGAATTTCCCAAGAGCCTGTAATCCTAAGGGAATTGCACCGGGATCGAAAGCCGTTTGCGGCCTCTAAAGTACGCTGCGCTAATAAAATTAACGCGTATCTCACGCCTCCGTTGCTCCGCTTTCAAACGCCACCACCGCTTTCGTAAAATTACCGCGCAAATCCTTTGACATGAGGCGAGAAGGGCTCTTTCATGGGCAACAACAAACGTCGCCATGCTCCGAGGAAAGGGCTGGACGGCATATAAAGCAAGAAAGAGGAACATCATGAACGTCGCTTCCCGTCCGAACGACATCCAGGCCGTCATCGAGGCCGATCGCGCCCATGTCTGGCATCATCTCTCGCAGCACAAGCAATATGAGAGCGTCGACCCGAAGATCTATGTCGAGGGCAAGGGCACGCGTGTCTGGGATGCGACCGGCAAGGAATATCTCGATGCGGTGGCGGGGGCAGTGTGGACCGTCAATGTCGGTTATGGACGCACCTCGATTGCCGATGCGGTGCGCGACCAATTGATAAAACTCAACTATTTCGCGGGCGCCGCCGGCAACGTCCCGGCAGCGCTGTTTGCCGAAAAACTGATCGAAAAGATGCCGGGCATGACCCGCGTCTATTATTCGAATTCCGGTTCGGAAGCGAACGAGAAGGTGTTCAAGATGGTGCGCCAGATCGCGCATCGCAAACACAATGGCGGCAAGTACAAGATCCTCTACCGCGACCGCGATTATCACGGCACGACGCTCGGCACGCTGGCCGCCGCCGGCCAGAAGGAGCGCCGCGAGCAATACGGCCCGATGCCGGAAGGTTTTGTCGAGGTGCCACACTGCCTCGAATATCGCAGCCAGTGGGGTGACGTGGACGATTACGGCATCCGCGCCGCCAACGCGATCGAGGAAGTCATCCTGCGCGAAGGCCCGGAAACCGTTGGTCTTCTGTGCCTAGAACCGGTCACTGCCGGCGGCGGCGTCATCACCCCGCCGAAGGGCTATTGGGAACGCGTGCAGGAAATCTGCCGCAAATACGATGTCCTGCTGCATATCGACGAAGTCGTCTGCGGCATGGGCCGAACCGGCAAATGGTTCGGTTACCAGCACTACGGTATCGAGCCCGATTTCGTCACCATGGCGAAGGGCGTCGCCTCCGGTTATGCAGCGATCTCCTGCACGGTGACGACCGAAAAGGTCTTCGAACTGTTCAAGGACGATCCAACCGACCCGATGTCCTATTTCCGCGACATCTCCACCTTCGGCGGCTGCACGTCCGGACCGGCCGCAGCGCTTGAAAACATGCGGATCATCGAGGACGAAGGCCTACTCGAAAACACGCTGAAAATGGGCGAACGGCTGATGAACAACCTGCGCGAATTGCAGAGCCGCCATCAGGTGATCGGCGATGTCCGTGGCCTCGGCCTGTTCTGCGGCGCGGAGCTTGTGATGGATCGCGCAACCAAGGAACCGGCACCGGAAAAGATGGTCCAGGCCGTCACGGCCGACTGCCTGGCGCAGGGCGTCATAATCGGCGCCACCAACCGCTCGGTCCCCGGCCTCAACAACACGCTGTGCATGAGCCCGCCGCTGATCATTAATGCCAGCGAAATCGACCAGATCACCGGTGCCATCGACAAGGCCCTGACCAAGGTATTCGGCTGACTGCCACGAAAAGCGGGCCGGAGTTTCGAGACGCGGCCCGCATCATTTCGCACGATATGAGCGGCAATGCCGCGTGGGAACCTGCATGACCAATTCCGAATTCCGCCCGATCTCGGGCGTTGATCTGCCGCGCTTTGCCGGTATCGCAACCTTCATGCGCCTGCCGCATATTGCGCTGGATGACGCACGGTTGAGCCAGGTCGACATCGGCCTGATCGGCGTCCCTTGGGATGGCGGCACGACAAACCGGCCCGGCCCCCGCCATGCGCCACGCCAGTTACGTGATCTCTCCAGCATGGTCCGGCACGAGAATGGTGCAACGCGGATCAGGCCTTATGATCTCGCAAACTGCGCCGATCTGGGCGATGTCGGGCCGAACCCGGCCGATGTCGAGGATTCGATGCGGCGGATCACCGCCTTCTATGATCGGGTAAAAGCGGCCGGCATCATGCCGTTAACCGCCGGCGGCGATCATCTTTCGTCATTGCCTATCCTGCGCTCGCTCGGCCGCGACAGGCCGCTCGGTATGATCCATTTCGACAGCCACACCGATCTCTTCCACTCCTATTTCGGCGGCTTCAAATATACCCACGGCACGCCCTTCCGCCGCGCCGTAGAGGAAGAATTGCTCGATCCCAAGCGCGTCTGCATGATCGGCATCCGCGGCCCGGCCTATGATTTCGAGGACCGTGACTTCGCCGATGCGGTCGGTATTCGCGTCATCCCGATCGAGGAATTTCATGCCCGCGGTGTCGAGGACGTCATGGTTGAGGCAAGGGAAATTGCCGGTTCGGGCGAGACCTATGTCAGCTATGACATCGACTTCATCGATCCGGCATTCGCGCCCGGAACCGGCACACCGGAGATCGGTGGCCCGAACAGTTTTCAGGCACTTCAGGTCGTGCGGGCCTTGCGCGGGCTCAATATCGTCGGCGCCGACATGGTGGAGGTCTCACCGCCATTCGACACGAGCGGTGCTACCGCCTTCCTCGGCATAACCGTGATGTTCGAATTGCTCTGCGTCATGGCCGAAATCATTGGCAGGCGTCGCGGCACCAACTAGCGCCGATCACACCGCATTCGCCATGGCGGCATCGTTGAGAAGCCCGCTGATAGCGGAGATCAACTGTGCCGGCACGAAGGGTTTCTGGATCAGCACGCTGTTTGGTACGCCATGCGACGTCCATTCAGCCGCGCTATCAGCCGTCACATAGACGACGGGAATGTTTGACTGACACTGCCGCGCATGGCGGCCGACCTGCCAGCCGTTCGCACCTTTGCCAAGGCGGATATCGGTGATAACGCCCGAAAACTGGGCGGCATCCGCATCCAGCGCGGCAATTGCCTCTTCTGCGGAAGCGAAGGACGCAACCTCGAAGCCGTTTTCGATCAACAACTCCTCGGCATCGAGCCGCAGAAGATGGTCGTCTTCGACCAGAAGCAATTGAATTGATGCGTCATCCGCCATGGTCCGTCCTATCGGATGCAGCGGTAAGACAAGAAGCCCGCATCCCAGTTTCAGGTTCCGACTTCACCGTCGTCACCATCCCGTCCGGCCGCCTAACGCGATCAAGGGCAAGTAGTTCCCCATTCTGATACAATCTTCGAAAATGCTAAGCCACCGTGATATCCTTGCATCATCGGTCGCTTCAGATCGAGACGCTGCAGGCCTGAGGGGGCCGCCTGCAGCGCCTCGACACGGCACGCATGCAGTCGCCTATTGCAGCGCGACGGCACGGTCCGGACGGGAGAAATAACGACGCCAGGCGCTGGGCGTGGTGCCGGTGACGCGCCGGAACACGCGGGATAGATGAGACTGGTCGGCCAGTCCGCAATCGAGGGCGATCTCGCAGAGCGGCGCATTGGTGGTCAACATACGCTGCTTGGCATACTCCACCCGGCAAGACACGACATAGCTGTGCGGAGGAACGCCGAAGGTTGCCTTGAATGCCGCGGAAAAATAACTTGTGCTAAGGCGAACCTGCTGCGCCAGTTCATCGAGCGGAATGCCATGTCCGATACGCGCTTCGATATATAGCTTCACCTTCTTGACCTGCCAGGGAGCAAGGCCACCGGTCGTGCCCTGCTTTTCAGGCCTGACAGATGCAACCGGCTCCACAAGCCGCAATTGGGCAGGCTGGCGTTCGGTGATTTTGGCGTCGATGGACAAGGGATTTTCTGGATATAGGCCTGTGAGATCGGCATAGATGGTGCTCATATCGAGCGGGTTGATCTGACGGGCGACAACAGCTGCGGTGGCGGACATCTGCGCTCTCCTGTGGGTCTGTTGAATTTTCACCAGTCCATATTGAGATGACCGCCGCCAATCGGATATTCTACAGTCAGTCAGTTTTCGCACACATGGGTTTTAGCCTCATATACTCGGGTATGATTGCCCTTGGCGGAAGCTGCCGCGTAGGGTCGGTTAGAGCTTGAAACACGGCAATTTCAATGAATTGAGGATATGACGGAAAGCCCAATCATTCTGGTTGTCGATGACGAGCCGCTGATCCGGCAGGCACTCGACACTCTGCTTCGCTCCGTCGGTTACCGCGTGCGGACATTTGCGACCGCGCTCGACCTCTACGAGGACGATTGCCTTCCCGAGGCCAGCTGCCTGATCCTCGATATCCGGCTTCCCTTCACCAGCGGACTGGATTTCCAGCAGAAACTCACCGATCGCGGCATCGTCGTTCCGATCATATTCGTTACCGCACATGGCGATATCCCGATGACGGTGCGCGCCATGAAGGCTGGAGCCGCAGACTTTCTTTCCAAGCCGTTCCGAGATCAGGACATTCTCGATTCCGTCGCCTCGGCTGTGCTGAAGCATCAGGAATTCCTGGGCTCCAGCAAAACCGAGGCTGACCTGAAATCCCGCTATACCCAGCTTTCTCCGCGCGAACAGCAGATCATGGCCATGGCAACGGCCGGCCTGATGAATAAGCAGATCGCCGGCGAACTGGGCCTAAGCGAGATCACCGTGAAGATCCATCGCGGCAAAGTAAGTCGCAAGATGAGCGCGAAAACCTTCGCTGATCTTGTGAAGATGGCAGAGTTGCTCGGCCTGTCGCACCGTTAAGCATTTCGCGCAAAAGTGCGAAGCGATTTTGCGTCAAAGAAATGCGATGAAGCAAACATCAAAGCGTTTGGAACATACCCGAAAGATAGCGACACGCTTTGGAATGAGCCGAATAAACCCCCGTATAATTTAAACCCTTGGCTCAGAGGCGCATATTACAGGGAAAGAGAAAGACCGGGTTTCCCGGAGATTGGTTCATACCCGTTGAAAGCGCCTGTCATCATTGCCATCATCGACGACGAAGAGAACATCCGTCGCGGGATGAGCGGCCTTTTGCGATCACTCGGTTACGAAGCGCGCAGCTTTGAATCCGCAGAAGCGTTCCTCGCCACCACTGCAGCAGGCGACTGTTCGTGCATCGTCTCCGATGTGCATATGGATGGCATGAGCGGCATCGACCTCTTCCAGACGCTTTCAGCGCGCGGAAGCGAGGTTCCGTTCATTTTCGTCACCGCCTTTGCCGAAGAGGTCGGGCGGCTTAGTCTGGGCAAGGACACTTGCGTCCTGCCAAAACCTTTCAAGGTCGATATTCTCATCGACTGCATCGAAAAGGCAACGCAGCCGGCAACCTGAACACTCAAGGAAGCAGCGCATGTGCACGCATCATAATTTCATCAGAAAAGTGACGCCGAAGACCCGCGGTTGCGAGGAATGTCTGGAGCTTGGCATGACCTGGGTTCATCTGAGGCTATGCCGCGAATGCGGTCATGTGGGCTGCTGTGACCAATCGGAAGGCAAGCATGCGACAGCCCATTTCAAGCACACGCGCCACCCGATCATCGAAGGCTACGATCCGCCGGAAGGCTGGGGATGGTGCTATATCGACGAAGAGATCGTCGACTTGCCCGACCAGACACCGCAGGTCGGCCCGATCCCTCGTTACGTGTAAAAGTTCAAGAGAAATGGCAGCGGTTCAATGAGCCGCTGCGAGGTACTGATGGATCGCGGCGACGACAACCGATCCCTCACCCACGGCTGATGCCACCCGCTTGACGGATCCGGCCCGCACGTCGCCTACGGCAAAGATGCCCGGCTTGCTGGCGGCATAGGGATGCCGTGTCATATCGTCGGAGGAAAGGCCGGTACAGACGAAGCCTTGCCGGTCGAGTTCCAGGCATCCGTCGAGCCAGTCGGTATTGGGGTCCGCACCGATCATAACGAACAGGTTGGAGGCATTGCAGCGCAACGTCTCCCCGCTCGTGCGATCGATCCAGGTCACGGTTTCCAGCCCGTGTTCTCCGCCAAGCTCGGTAATCTCGCATCCCTCGCAAAGGGTGATATGCGGCGAGCTCTTGATACGCTGGACAAGATAGTCGGACATGGTCGCGGAAATCTTGCTGCGCACCAGCATATGCACGTGACGCGCGGTCCGGGAAAGAAACACCGCTGCCTGCCCTGCCGAATTGCCGCCACCGACAATGACGACTTCCTGACCCGAACAGATCTGGCCTTCCATCGCGGTTGCCGCATACTGGATGCCGCGACCTTCAAACCTTGCATAATCGGGAATATCGAGCTTGCGATAACGCGCGCCGGTCGCAACCACGACAGTCTTCGTGCTGACCGAACGGCCATCGCTCAGGCCCACCGCATAAGGCGAGTTTGAGCAATCGAGTGATGCGGCACTTCGTGACACGCAAAGCCGTGCGCCAAATTTCTGTGCCTGGATATGGGCGCGCCCCGCAAGCGCCAGCCCGGAAATACCGGTCGGGAACCCGAGATAATTCTCGATCTTCGACGACGTGCCGGCCTGGCCGCCCGGCGCCATGGTTTCGATGACCAGTGTCTTCAGCCCTTCCGAGGCGGCATAGACCGCCGATGCAAGCCCGGCCGGTCCCGCACCAAGCACCACGACGTCATAAAGCGCATCGTCTTCCGGCGGTTCGAAAAGCCCCAGTTCGTCGGCCAGTATCTCATTCGTCGGTTGTTTGAGAACGCCATGATCCGGCGTAATCAGGGCCGGAAGATCATCCGCACCGATCCCGAACCTCTGCATCACAGCAGGCGCATCCGTATCGTTCACGCCCATGATCGTGACGGGATAGAGATTGCGGATGAGAAACCGCTGGATGCCCAACAGATCGCCGCTTTCCCTATGGCCGATGAGAATGCCGCCACCGGTCGCGTGGCGCACGAAGCCGGCGCGGCGAAGGATGTAGGATCGGATGATCGTCTCGCCGATATCCGGCTCTCCCGTGATCAACGCACGGAATTTTTCATGGCAGACACGGATCACCCGCGAGCCAGCAAGGCAGAGGCCGGACAGCAGAATGCTGCGGTGAGTGAACATGTTCTGCTCACCACTGAACTGACCCCGCTTGTAGCTGTAGAGATAATGCCGGCCCTGGATGGGATCGTCGGCGAACATCTGCAGCTCGCCGTCCAGAACCAGAAGGAAATCGATCGAATGATCGCCTCGACGGAAGACAAAAGTGTCCTCCTCGATCTGCTCCTCCGTCCCGTATGGGCGGATGCGTTCGATCATCTCGTCTGTCAGTGCGGGAAAGGTCTGCGCCGGGCGTATCCACGGATCGGTGGGATCGACAGGAAGATCAAGCATGCAAAGCTCCCGTCACGACATCAACCAATAATCGCGGATTTTATCAACGAAAAGCCGGCATCCGCAATACGGATGCCGGCGAAGCACATATTACTTGTTGGTGTCGCGCAGGATCTCGAACAGGAACCAGGCGCGCTTTTCAGACTCGTCGATCCAGTTTTCGAGCAGGCTGGCTGTGCCGACATCGTTATGTTCGTCACAAACATCGTGCAGTTCACGCATGCTGGCGATGAGAGCCGCATTGTCTTCACGCAATTCCGCCAGCATTTCATGCGGATGAACGAAGTCGGCGTCGTTATCCTCGATGCGCTGCTTGCGGGAAATGTCCCCGATCGAGCGCAGCGTGTTGCCGCCGATCTTGCGGACGCGTTCGGCCAGCGGATCGGTCATCGCCAGCAGCTCGTCGCCGTGATCGTCCAGCATCAGATGGAAATCGCGGAAATGCACACCGGACATATGCCAGTGGAAATTCTTGGTCTTGAGATAAAGCGCAAAGACATCGGCGAGCAGCGCATTGGCGCCGCCGGAAATGTCCTTGGTTGCCTCAGCGCCAAGACCTGTCGGGGTCTTGAGATCTGCCGAGCGGCGAGATTTGGCGGTCTGTTCCATGATCATATCCTTCATTGAGACTTGAATTACGCGGTTCTGAACGACGCCGGCGGATCGCTTGCGGGAAACGTCTCGCGCAACGCCTCGTCGACATCCTCATCGGTCTCGACATGGGCCGCGGGCGCTCTCGCAACGACGAGATCGAGCGGTTCGGGCAGGCTTTCGAGACCGTCACGCAGAACGTCTTCCGCGTCTTGACGCTTGTTCGTCATGTCATGCCTCCAATTTTGCTGCGAACACCCACGCCGCCACTCTGACAAATGAGGTTACGATGTTTGTGTTCCACGGATGAGACAATATCGCCCTGCCCTGCGCACGACTTGGACAAATCCATCTGCGCGAGCAGTGCAGCCTGCATTTCGACAGCAACCCAAACGAGCCGGTTGCGTAATTTTGGACAATTCAGGATTATTTCAGAGAAGCATATCACGCAATTCTCCGATAGTCTGTCGCAAGAATGGGGCAACAGCGATCAGGCACGAATTGTCGATCGAGGGGACTGGTCTTGCAGGGCGACATGACGAATTGGATGCGGCTATCCGGAAACCGGCCGGGTATGGCAGCCAGCAACAGATATCGCGTAGCTTTCGGTATTGCTTCCGGGCTCGCCATCTTCGCCATAGACACGTTCACGACGCTGGCAAGCGCGGTTGCCGTGCTCTACGTGCTGGTGATCGTGCTGGCGGGTGACCTTGGCAGCAAAAAAGCTATTCGCAGGACTTCCGCAATCTGCGCAATTCTCACCCTCATCAGCTTCGCAACTTCACATGCACATAATCTGGAATCCCAGGCGACATTGCGGCTTCTCTTCAGCCTCGCCGCGAACATCGTGACGACGCTTCTCCTTCTACGCCGCGTTGGAGACGAGGCAGCCCTTAAGGAGAGCGAGCACCGCTACCGGACGATTTTCGAGACGCTTGCCATTGCAATCTGGGAGAACGATTTCCGCTTCGTGAAGGCCGAACTCGACAAGCTGCGCCAACGTGGCATCGTCGATATACGACCGTATCTCGCAGACAATCACGATTTTGTCGTCAGAATGCGCAAGGCCGTTCGGATCACCGACGTCAACCAGACCGCGCTGAAGCTGATGGGCGTTCCCTCCAAGGATGAGTTCTTCCGCACGCTCGACGATTTTCTTCCTGACAACGATGGCGGTTTCGCCCATTTCCTCGCAGGGATTTTCGAAGGCCAGACCGAATTTCAGTCGGAAACCACCGTGCGCAGCCAGGATGGCAGACTGATCCCTATCCTCGTCGCCCTCAGCTTTCCGAAGGACGGTTCCGGTCTCGACCGCATACAGGCCAGCATCGTCGACATGACCGAGCGGCACCAGTTCCAGGAAGCGCTGGAAACGTCGCGGCAGGAACTGGAACAGGCGTCTCGCGCCGCGATGATCGGCGAAATCTCGGCCTCGATTGCCCATGAAGTCAACCAGCCGCTTTCGGCTATCATGACTTTCGTGCAGGCGGGAACGCGCTGGCTGAACCGGCAGCCGCCGGATATCGATGAGGCGAAGCTAGCCCTGCAGGACGCCGTTGCAGCGACTGAACATGCAGCGCAGGTCGTCAAGCGCGTGCGGATGCTGCTCGGCAAGTCGAAATCGGAAAATGCGGAAGTCACGGTCGATGCCGCAATCGCCGATGCGGTGCAGCTGAAGCAGAAAGAACTTGCGGTCGACGGCGTTCAGGTGAGCCTGTCGCTGATGGCCCAAGGGGGGACGGTTCGTGGCGACCGGGTTCTGCTGCAGCAGGTTTTCCTCAACATCATATCCAACGCCATGCATGCGATGGAGACGGCGTACACGCGCGCACTCACGATCCAGAGCAGCCTCACCGACGAAGGTATCGCAATCCGCTTTACCGACAGCGGTGCTGGGCTGGGTTCGATGGCGCCGGAAACCCTATTCAAGCCGTTCAACACGACCAAGCCGAATGGCATGGGCCTCGGTCTTGCCATGTGCCGCTCGATCATGATGGCGCATAGCGGCACGATCTCGATCCGCGACCGGATGGACGGACAAGGCGCGGTCGTCGAGGTCAGGCTGCCGCTCGCGGTGGACGAGGAAGAAGCGGTGACGCTGACCGCCTGACAAAAATGCTAGACGTTCGAAGGCGGCAGCTTCGCCACGGCCGCTTTCAACGCCACGCCGCTGACGCGGGTCTTCATCATATCCTTGACCAGCGCGGCAATGACCTCGGCGGCTTCACGGATCGGCAGACCGCCATCGCGGATATTGGAAACGCAATTGCGGCCGGAATCCGGGTTCCCCGACTTCGGACCATAGGTAATGTAGGCTCCGAGACTGTCTGCGGCGGAAAGGCCCGGACGTTCCCCGACAAGCACAATCGTCAGTTTTGCGCCAAGCGCTTCACCTGCGGGATCGCCGAGCGCCACCCTTGACTGATTGGCCATCACGATCGGCGCGGCCGAAAGGTTGAGCGTGGTGAGTTTCGGAGAGAGCGCCTCGATCAGCGGCACGGCATTGAGATCGACCGCGCTGGACGACAGGCCGTCCGCAACGACAATCGCCACGTCGTAGCCCTTGCCCGTCCCCGCCTGTTTCAGTCGCTCAGTCGATTCCGGCGCGAGCAACCGGCCAAGATCCGGTCGCCGAACATAGATGCTGCGATCAGGAGCCATGCTGTCGACCCCGATCACAGACAAGCCGATGCGGTTCAGCCGGTCGGTGAGCGAGGCCCGGTCGACACTCGTCCAGACCGCTTCGCGTGCTCGCGCATGATCGAGCAGAAAGGAAAGCTGCGCCTGCGTCGGAAGACCCGCACCATGGCGGCCGAGCGAAACGCGCGCATCGGTCATCTCCCTGAGATCCAGCGTCTTTTCGGCAGCGGAGGGTTCGATCACCTTGGCCATGTCAGGCTCCGATCAATGCGCTGCTGCGGACATAGTTGGAAAGTGCTGCCGGCTCGCCGATCAAGGCACCATCGCGATCCGTCAGCCCGATCTCGGAAAGCCACTGTTCAAACTCTGGCGCCGGCGGCCGTTTCAACGTCTCGCGGCAATAGACGGCATCGTGATGCGACAGCGACTGGTAGTTCAGCATGATATCGTCGGCACCGGGAACGGTGATGACGAAATTGACATTGGCGGCGCAGAGCAGCGTCAGCAGCGTATCCATGTCTTCCTGATCGGCATCGGCATGGTTGGTGTAGCAGACGTCGACGCCCATCGGCAGGCCGAGCAGCTTGCCGCAGAAATGATCTTCGATACCTGCGCGGATGATCTGCTTGCCGTTGAACAGATATTCCGGCCCGATGAAGCCGACGACCGTGTTGACGAGCAGCGGATCGAACTCGCGGGCGACCGCATAGGCACGCACTTCCATCGTCTGCTGGTCGACACCGAAATGCGCATCGGCGGAAAGGGCGGCACCCTGCCCCGTCTCGAAATACATCACGTTTGCGCCCGGCATGCCGCGGTTCAGCGAACGTCCGGCCTCATGCGCTTCCTTCAAGAGCGCCAGATCGACGCCGAAACCGCGATTGGCCTTTTCCGATCCCGCCACCGACTGGAAGACCAGATCGACGGGCGCTCCTCGTTCGATCGCATGGATCGCGGTCGTCACATGGCCGAGACAGCAGGTCTGGGTCGGGATCGCCAGTTTCTCGCGCAACTCGTCGAGAAGCGAGACGATGCGGATATAGTCATCTGTCGCATCGGTCGCCGGATTGACGCCGATCACGGCATCGCCCGATCCCATCAGCAGCCCGTCGATGGCGGATGCGATGATGCCGCGGCTGTCGTCGGTCGGATGGTTCGGTTGGTTGCGGGTGGAAAGCCTTCCCGCCAGACCAATCGTGTTGCGGAAGCGGGTGACGACACGGCGTTTTGCGGAAACCGCGATCATGTCCTGCAGCCGCATGATCTTCGATACGGCAGCGACCATTTCCGGCGTCAGCCCCCAGGTGACAGCCTCGAGCCGGTCATGAGTCGTCTCGGGCTTCAGCAGCCATTCGCGGAACTCGCCGACGGTAAGCGAGGAGACCGCGGAAAATGCCGCCGGATCATGCCGCTCGGCAATCAGCCGGGAAACCTCGTCATCGTCGGAAGAAATCAGTTCCTCGCCGAGAAACGACTTGAGCGGCAGATCGGCAAGCGCCATCTGCGCCGCCAGCCGCTCGACCGGGCCTTCGGCTGCTATGCCGGCCAGCTGGTCACCGGAACGTTCCGGCGTCGCCTTCGCCAGCAGCGTCTTCAGGTCATCGAAGCGGAAGACAGTCTGCTCGATCGTCGTCTTGTAGGCCATGAATGATCAACCCATTGAAAAAGCGTGCAGTCGGCCTCCCTTGGAAAATATTGCTTCCTCCAAAGCGCTACCCTCCGGCCCGATTAAGCACGACAAACACTTCGCATTTCAAGGTCAAACTTGAGCTGTTGCAACGAAGGCCTGCTTGACCTCTAGGCGCGGTCCAATATCTACGCCGCATGGATTCTCAAGACACGACCGCCACGTCCCGTTTCGATATCAATTCGCTGCGGGAAACCATCCGCCGCATAGCCAGGGGCCGCGATACCTGGGCCTTGCGCTGGCAGGCTTTGCTTGCCTTCATCGATATCTGTATTCTCGCATTCTTTCTACTTGGACCATACCTGCGTGACGGGCCGTCATATCTGATTATCGACTACATGATCGCCGTCTGGGTCGCTTTCGAGCTGGCGGCCCGTTCGCTTGCCGCCCCATCCTTTGGCCGCTTCCTGAAAATGCCGATGACCTGGGTCGACCTCTTCATTCTGGCGACCCTGCTGTTTCCCGATACGCTCTTCAACTTCGCCTTCCTGCGCGTCATGCGCATCTGGGCGATCGGCAGAAGCCCGCTCTTAAAGGAAGTCATGCGCCGGTTCGGTTGCCAGCATCTGGAAGACGTGACGCGCGCCTGCCTGAACTTCGTCGTCTTCCTCTTTGTGGTGACGGGCTTCGTCTACACGACCTTCTTCTACGACCGCCCCAGCGGAGAGGGTTTCGTCGACGCGCTCTATTTCACCGTCGCCACTATCACCACCACCGGCTTCGGCGACATCACGCTTCCCGGCACGCTCGGCAAGCTGACCTCCGTCTTCACCATGATCATCGGCATTTCGCTGTTCGTGCGGCTGGCGCAGGCGATCATCCGGCCGCCCAAGGTGCGCTTCCCCTGCCCCGAATGCGGGCTGCAGCGACATGATACCGACGCCGTACATTGCAAGGCCTGTGGTCACCTCCTGAACATTCCTGACGATGGCGATTGATGGAATGACGCGGTTTGATCCGATGGCGTGATGATCATCCTTCCGTGTCGTATATCGACTGGGCCGGGCCGCAAACTGTCGTTAATCTCCCCCGCAGAGTCAGGAGACGGCAATGGCAGAATTTCCATCAAAGGCAAAAGTGGTCATCATCGGTCTGGGCGGCATCGTCGGCGCCTCGATCGCCCACCATCTGGTGGAACGCGGCTGGGACGACATCGTCGGCATCGACAAGTCCGGCATCCCCACCGATATCGGCTCGACCGCCCATGCCTCGGATTTCTGCTACACGACCAGCCACGATTATCTCTCGGTCTGGACCACTCAGTATTCGATCGATTTCTACGAAAAGATGGGCCACTACGCCCGTATCGGCGGCCTTGAAGTGGCCCGCACCGGCGATGACCTCTGGATGGAGGAGATCAAGCGCAAGCTGACCTCTGCAAAGGCTTTCGGCACCCGCGCCCATTACGTCTCGCCGGCCGAGATCAAGGAAAAGTTTCCGCTGATCGAGGAGGATCAGGTCCAGGGCGGCATGTTCGATCCCGATGCCGGCCTCGTCATCCCGCGCAGCCAAACCGTTGCCGGCAAGCTGGTCGATGCCGCCGAAAAGGCCGGCAAGCTGAAAGTTTTCGGCAATACGCCGGCAACCTCGCTGATCGTCGAGAATGGCCGCATCAAGGGCGTCGTCACCCATCGCGGCACGATCATCGCCGACCACGTCATCGTTTGCGCCGGCATATGGGGCCGGCTGATCGCCGAAATGGTCGGCGAAGACCTGCCGGTGATGCCGGTCGACCATCCGCTGACTTTCTTCGGCCCGTTCAACGAGTTTGCCGGCACAGGTAAGGAGATCGGTTATCCGCTGCTGCGCGACCAGGGCAATTCCGCCTATATGCGCGACACAGGCGATCCGAACACGACCGAGGGCGGCCAGATCGAATGGGGGTATTACGAGACTGACAATCCGCGCCTCTGCCACCCGCGCGACATTCTCGAAAAGCATGAGGCCCGCCTGTCGCCCTCGCAGCGCGATCTCGACATGGAACAGATCCTGACGCCGCTAGAGCGCGCGATGGAACTGACGCCGATCCTCGGCGAACTCGGTTACAACGAAGGCCATTCCTTCAACGGCTTGCTTCAGGTTTCCGCCGCCGGCGGCCCCTCCTGCGGCGAAAGCCAGAAGGTGCGCGGCCTCTGGTATTGCGTCGCCATCTGGGTCAAGGACGGCCCCGGCTACGGCAAGCTGATCGCCGACTGGCTGACCGATGGTCGTACGGAAGTCGACCACAACTCGATCGACTATTCCCGCTTCTACCCGCATCAACTGACCGAAGAGTTCATCGAGGGCCGCACCCGCGAGGCCGCGCAAAAGATCTATTTCCCCGCCGTCCACCCACGCGAACCCTACGCGACCGGCAGAAGTGCCAAGAAGTCGCCTTTCCATGAGCGCGAGAAGGAACTCGGCGGTTACTTCATGGAACTCGGCGGATGGGAACGCGCCCACGGCTATGCCGCCAACGAGCATCTTCTGGAGAAATACGGCAACCGGGTGCCGGTACGCGAGAACGAATGGGACAACCGCCATTTCTGGCGCGTGTCGAACGCTGAACATCTGGCGATGAGCGAGGATTGCGGCATCGTCAATCTTTCCCATTTCCATATGGTCGACATCGAAGGCCCGGACCATGTCGAGCTGCTGGAATGGCTCTGCGCCGCAAAGATCGGCGGGGATGCCAATATCGGCAAGGGCGTCTATACCCACTTCCTCGATGACGAGGGCATGGTGCGCGCCGACTTCACCGTTTTCCGAATGGAAGACCGCTGCCGCCTCGTCAACGGCGCCGATGCTGGCCCGCGCGATTTTCACTACATGAAGCGCATCGCCGAAGACCGCGGCCTGGACGTGACGATCACCGACGTCTCCGAAAAATTCATCACCATCGGCATCTGGGGTCCGAACGCCCGCGACACGTTGAAAAAGGTGGTCGCCGACCCGGTCGGTCTCGCGATCGAAAACTTCGCCTTCGCCGCCATCAAGCCGATCGAGATCGCCGGCAAGCCAGTAACCGCCTTCCGCATTTCCTATGTCGGCGAACAGGGTTGGGAACTGCATATGAAATACGAGGACGGCCTCGCCGTCTGGGACGCCCTGCGCGCAACCGGCGTCATGGCCTTCGGCGTCGAGACCTATGCCAATTCCCGCCGCATGGAAAAATCGCTGCGCCTGCAGAACGGCGATCTTCTGACCCAGTACAATCTGATCGAGGCCGATCTGGCCCGTCCCAAGGTCAAGGAAGCCGATTTCCGCGGCAAGACGAAACATCTGGAATACAAGGCTAGGCAGCATCAGCCAGCCATGCTCTGCACGCTGGTGATGACCGACAACACCGACGCGAGCGGCGTGAAGCGCTACCCGGTCGGTTCCATGCCGGTGATCGACCCGGAGATCGGCAAGACGCTGGTCGACGAGTTGGGCCGCATCTCCTATACGACCTCGGTCGCCTACGGCCCGACGATCGGCAGGAACATCGCGCTCGCCTATCTGCCCTGGGACTACTGCCAGGTCGGCCGCAAGCTGACGGTGAACTATTTCAACGAGGATTTCCCGGTCGAGGTGGCAGCGGTGGGTTACAAGCCGCTTTATGATCCGGACAATTTGAAGCCGCGGACGTAAACGGCCCCAGTTCCCTCATTCCTGTACTTGTGACAGGAATCCAGCCGACGCGCGTCTGCGCGTCGAGAAGAGTCTTTTCAGCCCAAGGACTTGGGCTGGCTGGATCTCTGTGACAATCCTCGGGTTTAACCCGAGGATTGTCACAGAGATGAGGGAAGAGAGCGGTGCCCGCTCATCAAACAACCTCAAGCGCTCTGTCGACGCGCCATCTCGGCATCACCCGCCAATTCCCCCGCAATCTCTTCCGCCACCTTTTTCGCCTGATTGCGGATATCCGGAACGGCAGTGATTTCCCAGAACTGGCCGGCAGTCAGTGCACCGACGGCATAGAGCCTCTGCCGCACGGTCCCATCCGGGCAACAGATACGCGAGCGGGCATCGACGCTGACGCCGAGCCCCAGCCGGTCCATGCCGATCACGGATGCTTCGCACATCTGCTGCAACAGCGGCGAATGGGCGATGCCGGCGCGCTCCATGCCGGTACAGTTGACGATCCAGTCGACCGCGATCTCCTGCATCTCCGATGTGCCCCGCCTGCGGAAACGGATGCCGATCCGGCCATCGGCTTCCCTGATCTCGCGAATGAAACCGGCATGAACCGTCACCGTGCCTGCATCGGTCAACGGCTTGAAGCGCGACCAGACCGGCGGGGCAAGTCGGTGCCGGTGAATATTCCACCAGGCAAGCGCATGCCGCATGAAACGGGATCTCTGTGCGTCATTGAGTTCCTGCCAGAGCTGCTGCGTGCGATGCCTCAATCCATCCATCAGCCCGCGCCAGTCGGCTCCCTCGCGCACCTGCAACCGAAAGCCGGCGAGAATGTCGCTGATCTCGCGGCCTGTCGCAGGCAGGCGAGGTTCGACCGGCTCCGGCTTGATCGTGCTGTGGGGGTGCGGAACGAGGCCCCGACGCGAAATCACATGGATTTTGCCACGATGTCCGTGCGAGCGTAGCGACAGGACCTGATCGACCATCGTCAGGCCGGAACCCAGAATACAGATATCGTCATCTGGTTTGACGGACGAGAGCCAGCCGAGCCGCCAGGGGTTCTGAACGACACGGCGCTGCATCTTTTCCGGAACAAGATCAGACGCGATCGGCATTTCTGCATTACCGACACCAAGGCAGAGCGCAACATTTCGTGCCCGCAGCACCGTGTCATTGTCGAGATGGAATTCGACATCCGTATCACCGGGCATCATGCAGGCTGTCGCCTTGGCCTTGATGAAATCGACGGCAACGCGGTCATCCCGGCGGCGCAACAGCGAGGCCAGCCTGTCCCTGAGATAAAGCCCGTAATCTCCACGCGCGGCAAAATAATCACCGACCGGTTTGCGTCCCTTTTCCTTCAGCCAATCGAGGAAATCGTTCGGCTCATCCGGAAACGCACTCATCCGTGCCGCCGGTACATTGAGCCGGTGGAGATAGAATTCGCTGCGATAGGCAGTGCCGCGGCCGAACCCCGGATCATCGCCGATAATGGCAATCGACCGCTCCGGCCCAAGCTGGCGCAGAAGATTGATAGTCAGCGCAATGGCTGAAAAACCGGAACCGACAACAGCGACGTCATAGATCAAGGGCCAACTCCTGCTCTATTTCGGAAAGCCGGTCGCCGTCCCCACGGCGTCCGATATCACTACCAACCTAGTCGGGATTGAACGTCTGTAAAGCCTTCGTTTATGTCAGCCACAGGTGATGCCCGGCAGCATAGACGAAAAAGCCGCGACATGTTTCCATGCCGCGGCTCCAATTCCGGTTGATTTTGGATCGATCAGTTCGGCAGAGCGTAGGCGATCACGTCGTCGCCGCGATCCGGCGACTGGCGGGCACCACCGGCCGAAATGACGATATATTGCTTGCCGGTCTTCGGCGACTTGTAGGTCATCGGCGTACCCTGGCTGCCAACCGGCATGCGGGCCTTCCAGACTTCCTTGCCGGTCGCCGAATCGAAGGCGCGCAGATAGTAGTCTTGGGTGGCTGCGAAGAAGACGAGACCGCCCTGGGTGGCGAGCGAGCCGCCGATCGTCGGCATGCCGATCGGGATCGGAACGCCCATCTTGATGCCGAACGGGCCGGTATCTTCTACGGTACCGAGTGGCACCTGCCACTTGATCTGCTGGGTATTCATGTCAATCGCCGTCAGCGAACCGAAAGGCGGCTCCTGGCAGGGAATGCCCAGCGCCGACAGGAAGCGGTTCTTGTCCACCGCGTAAGGCGTGCCCTTCATCGGGACGACACCCATGCCGGTATTGACCGCTTCACCACCGTTGGAAACGGCATTGGTCGGAGCGGCTTCCTTCATCTGGATCCACAGGCCGAGACGCATGTCGTTAACGAAGATCGTGTTCGTCACCGGATCGGTCGAAAGACCGCCCCAGTTCATGCCACCGAGCGAACCCGGGAAGTTGAGGGCCAGATCCGTTCCCGGAACCGTGTAGACACCGTCATAGCGCATGCTCTTGAAGGAAATGCGGCACAGCAGCTGGTCGAACGGGGTGGCACCCCACATGTCGCTTTCGGTCAGCGTCTGTGCGCCGATCTGCGGCATGCCAACGGAAAGCTTCTGAGTGGCAGGGTAGGTTTCCTTGGGGATATTGCCCGCCTTGACCGGGACATCTTCCACCTTGGTGAGCGGTTCACCCGTGGCGCGGTCGAGCACCCAGAGCTGGCCGGCCTTGGTGCCGAACACGAGCGCCGGAACGGTCGTGCCGTCGGCCTTGGGGAAATCGATCAACGACGGCTGCATCGGGACGTCGAAGTCCCACAGATCGTTGAAGACCGTCTGGTAGACCCATTTCTCCGCGCCCGTGGTGGCGTCGAGAGCGAGCATGGACGCGCCATATTTGCGCTGCAGGTCGGTTCGGGTCACGCCGTAAAGGTCGACCGAGGGGCTGCCGACCGGCAGGAACACGGTGTTGGATGCCGGGTCGTAGGACATGGCAGCCCAGACGTTCGGGGTCGAACGCGCATAGGTCTTGCCATCGGCCGGGGCCGAATGATCCTCAGGGTTGCCCGGATCGAAGGCCCAGCGCATCTGGCCGGTTATGACGTCGAAACCACGCATGACGCCGCCCGGCATATCGACCTGAACGTTGTCGGCGATACGACCGCCAACAACGACGGTGGTGCCGGCAAGCGTCGGGGCTGACGTCAGCACATAGCTCGGATCCGGCGCATCACCGAGGCCGACCTTCAGGTCGACACGGCCATTGGTGCCGAAATCCGGGCAAAATGCACCGGTGTCGGCATCGAGCGCGATCAGTTCGGCCTGGATCGTGTTCATCAGAATACGGCGCTGGCAAAGCGCGCCTTCGGCAACCGAGACAGCCGTCACCGGCGTTGAACCGTCAGCGGTCGGCTGAACGAGCGGCTGCGTAGCATCGAAATAAGCAAGACCACGGCAACGCATCCATACGGACGACTTGGCGTTGATCTCGTTCTTCCAGATCTCCTTGCCGGTATCGGCATCGATTGCGATGACGTTGTTGTGTGGCGTGCACAGGAACACCCGATCACCGACCTGAAGCGGAGTCAGCTGATCCTCCGCGCCGTTTCCGCCGGGGCTGATCGGAGTGTCGCCGGTGTGGTAGGTCCAGGCAACCGTCAGGTCCTTGACGTTGTCGCGGGTGATCTGGTCGAGCGCGGCAAAGCGCGAACCGCCGGCCGTATTGCCGTAGGCTTCCCAGTTTTTCTGCTCCTTGGCCGGATCGACCGGAGTGAGCGGGGCAGGCGTGCCGGAAAAGGCGACGGTCGGATGCGGCACCATCATGCCGGCAAAACCGGCGACGGAAGCAACAGCAAGAATAGCGGCAACCAGGAAGGACGGCAGATAGGCCGGCGTCCTGCCGGCGGCCTTGCGCAGCAGCGGGAAGCTCAGCGCGATCACCGTTGCACCGACGCCGAAGGCGAGCAGGCGCGAGATCAGCGGCCAGAAATCGAGACCCGCATCCCAAATCGCCCAGACGACGGTGGCGATGTTAACGAGGCCGAACAGCAGCGCACCTGCGGGCTTGCGAAGAATGACAAGCGCACCGGCGATAACGATCGCAATGCCGGCAAGCAGGAAGTACCAGCTGCCGCCGAGCATGACGAGCTTGCCGCCGGCAACGGCGAAAAACAGGCCCGCGAGGGCGAGAACGGCACCGAGCACGAAAAGCCAGGTCTTGGCTATCGCGGACAGGGCGCCCTTTGAGGTTTCCATTTGTGTCTCTAGCTCCAGTTGTGGATTCGACAGTGTCGACAGTCAAAGGCCACAGCGGTGCCGTCAGGAGCGGGGAACAGGATCAAATGCAGTACCGTGCTTCTGTCGAAGAAACGCAAACGGCAGGCCGAACGATATGCAATCGGCTGGTCGGAGGCGTCCCTTTCGAGGACTTCGAGGTCGCTTGCCACGCCCTCCCCGCGCGCCAGCGGCAGGCATGCATGCCCGCATCTGCGGTATAACGCCGCCTGCGGCAAAATGGCAAGAAAATGTATGTACTATTCCGTACATAATCTGTTCGACGATTTTGAACGGTCCTCAAGCTATTGATAAACCTGAATTTCGAGCACGATTAAGGATGAGCGTCACGATCGAAAGCCGGTAGATATCCGGCCATCCCGGTATCATCTAAGGATGTTCCACGACGTAAAAGCTGCGCAGTGTCCGCGCTTCCCGCTTCACGATGCGCAACGGCCCGCCCATTTCGACAAGCGCATTCAGCTCTCTCAGCGCCAGAGCATGGGCAACCCCGAGAAGCCGGGCAAAAGAACGACTGTCAACGGCAATACCTTGTTCGGCAGCAACGATGAGCGCCGCTTGCAGCGATGTCAGCCGCAGATCCTTCGCCTGATGCTCCGCGACAAGGGCGAGAAACCGCTCGGATTGATCGCGATCCTCGTTCACGCCGCCTCGCGCTTGCGGAACGACACCATGATCGACTTGGAGGTCGGCGTGTCGCTTTCCTCGCCCGCACTACCCAAGGGCACGAGTACATTCAGCTCCGGATAATAACCGGCAATACTGCCACGCGGGATGTCATAGGGCACGAAGCGGAAATCCTGGGCCACGCGGGAGATCCCGTCATCGTAATCGGTCACGACATCCATCCGGTCACCGGCTTCAGCGCCGATATCCTTCAGGTCTTCGGGATGGATGAAGATCACCTGGCGCTCGCCATAGACACCGCGATAACGGTCATCGAGACCGTAGACGGTGGTATTGTACTGGTCATGCGATCGGAAGGTCTGCAAGGCGAAACGTCCGACGCCCTTGCGGGCACGCTGGTGCACCGTCTCCTGCGGCAGCGTGACGGCGGAAAAGCACGCCTTGCCCGCCGACGTGGTCCATTCGCGATGGGACGCGGTATTACGCAGATGGAAGCCGCGCGGCTTGCGGACACGAGCGTTGAAATTCTCAAAGCCCGGAATGGTCGCTTCGATATGATCGCGGATGAGATCGTAATCGTCCGCGAGCGCTGCCCAGCTCACGACATCCGTGCCGACCGTGGCTTCGGCAATGCCGGCAATGATCCCGACTTCGGACAGAAGATGAGGCGAGGCGGGACGATTGATACCGGCCGAGCCATGCACCATGCTCATCGAATCCTCGACGGTGACGAGCTGGGAATTGCCGAGCGAATTCAGGTCCATCTCGGTGCGCCCCAGACAGGGCAGGATATAGGAGACTTCGCCGGGCATCAGATGCGAATGGTTCGGCTTCGTGGCGATGTTGACCGTGAGCTTCATCCGCCGCATCGCCGTCTCGACCAGCGCACTATCGGGCGTTGCGCGAGCAAAATTGCCGCCGAGCCCGATAAAGGCCTGCGCCGAGCCATCCAGCATCGCGCCGATCGCGGCCAGCACATTATGCCCGTCGGCACGCGGCGCGGAGAAGCCGAAATGTCTTTCCAGCGCATCGAGGAAAGCGGCAGGCGGCTTTTCGTTGATGCCGACCGTGCGGTCTCCCTGCACATTGGAATGGCCACGCACCGGGCATAGCCCCGCGCCTTGCCTGCCGACATTGCCGCGCAGGAACATGAAATTGGAAATCTCGCGGATCGTCGCCACCGAATGGGCATGCTGGGTCACGCCCATCGCCCAGGTACAGATCACCTTACCGGCCTTCATGTAGACGGCAGCGGCACGCTCGATCTCGGCGCGGGAAAGCCCCGACTGATCCTTGATCTCGGCCCAGCCGGTAGCATCGACCGCGGCGCGGTATTCAGCAAACCCGGCGCAATGTTCGGCGATGAAGGCATGGTCGAGGACCGAAGGCTCACCTGCGGCAATCGCTGCATCTTCTGCTGCAAACACGGCCTTGGCCATGCCGCGCACCGCCGCCATGTCGCCGCCGAGACGCGGCTGGTAATATTGGCTGGCAATCTCGGTAGAGCCGCCGCGCAGCATCTCGATCTTGTCCTGCGGATCGGAAAAACGCTCCAGCCCCTTTTCGCGGATCGGATTGAACACGACCAAATCGGCGCCACGCATGGCGGCACGGCGCAGGTCGCCCAGCATGCGCGGATGATTGGTGCCGGGGTTCTGGCCGATGACGAAAATCGCATCCGCCTTTTCGAAATCCTCAAGCAGAACCGTCCCCTTGCCGACGCCGATCGCCTGTTTCAGCGCGACACCACTCGCCTCGTGGCACATGTTCGAGCAATCGGGAAAATTGTTGGTGCCGTAAACGCGCACGAACAGCTGGTAGAGATAGGCCGCCTCATTGCTGGCGCGGCCGGACGTGTAGAATTCGGCCCGGTCGGGACTATCGAGGCCCTTGAGGATGCCGCCGATCTCGGCAAAGGCGTCTTCCCAGGCAACTGGCAAATATCGGTCGCTCGCCGCGTCATACCGCATGGGATGGGTCAGGCGACCGTTGAGCTCCAGCTCGTAATCGCTCAGCTTGCGCAGTTCAGAGACAGTATTGGCTGCGAAAAAAGCAGGCGTCGCGCGCTTTTCCGTCGCCTCCCAGGAAACGGCCTTCACCCCGTTTTCGCAAAATTCGAATGACGATCCATGTTCGGGATCACCCCAGGCGCAACCCGGACAATCGAAGCCATCCGGCTGGTTTGCCTTCAACATGGTGCGGGCGCCAGCGAGCGGCGATCCACTTTCAAGCAGCCGCTTGCCGCAGCTCTTCAACGCACCCCAACCGCCGGCGGCCGCGGACTTCTTGCCAATAAATGATCCATTCATGACAGATGCTATTGACGATCATCAAAAGCGCTTCAAGCTGACTGTTCGTATGGCTCGATAGACAAAACCTATCAACTTTGGTTGTTACCGCACCCGTGGAATGGTACAGGCCTCTCCACCACCGAAAATGCGCGAGCGGCTGAGAAACCGCTTTTCCCTGCCGTTATCGAGCGAGAACATTCCCCCCCTGCCCGGCACGACATCGATGATCAGCTGCGTGTGCTTCCACGCCTCGAACTGGCTGCCGCTGATATAGACCGGCACGCCGCCGATCTCGCCCAGCTTCACGTCATGGTCACCGATAATGAAATCATCAGCCGGGTAACACATCGGCGATGACCCGTCGCAGCAGCCGCCGGACTGGTGGAAAAGGATTTCCGGGTAGTCCTGCCTTATCTCGGCGATGAGATCGAGTGCCGCATCGGTGGCGGTGACGCGCGGCTCCCCGTTGACATGAGTATTCATGATCTCTCCTCCCAAAGAGCTTTTGATGCTCAGGTGATGAGCTGAACGAAGTCTATCACGATCGCCATGAAAACACCCGAGACAGTCATCGCCAGGCCGCAGAGAAACACTTTGCTTGCCTTGTCATATACCCGCCGCTGCAGTGAATCGTGCCGCAGAAAGATCACGAGAGAGCTCCCCTGCGTGATGATCCCGGCGGAGAGCAGAAGCATCGTCGGCAGGTCGATAAGGGTCCATGGGATCGGGTTTTGAGCCCATTGGCTGAGAAATGTCAGAGAGAACGAGAGAATGATCCCCACAACGGTCAGCGTGCCATTGCGGAAAAGCATTTCGACCAGCGGTTCATTTTCATTCGACATCGCGGAATATCTCGGCTGCCGGATTATGACTGCCTATCGAATAGTCCTTTCGCGAGAATTTCAAGGCCGGTTGATAGGCGCGAGAGCCGGACAGGGATTCCCCTGCCCGGCTCCGGCTTGGATCAGAAGAAACCGAGCTTCTTCGGGCTGTAGCTCACCAGCATGTTCTTGGTCTGCTGGTAGTGGTCGAGCATCATCTTGTGCGTCTCACGACCGATGCCGGACTGCTTGTAGCCGCCGAAGGCCGCATGCGCCGGATAGGCGTGATAGCAATTGGTCCACACGCGGCCTGCCTGGATTTCGCGGCCGAAGCGATAGGCGCGGTTGCCGTCACGCGTCCATACCCCGGCACCAAGACCGTAAAGCGTGTCGTTGGCGATCGAGAGCGCCTCGTCATCATCCTTGAACGTGGTGACCGAAACCACCGGGCCGAAGATTTCCTCCTGGAACACACGCATCTTGTTGTGTCCCTTGAAGATCGTCGGCTTGATGTAATAGCCGTTCGCCAGCTCTCCGCCGAGATCGTTGCGATCGCCGCCGGTCAACACTTCAGCACCTTCCTGCTTGCCGATATCGAGATAGGAGAGGATCTTCTCCATCTGCTCGCTGGATGCCTGCGCACCGATCATCGTGGCGCTATCGAGCGGGTTGCCCTGCACGATCGCTTCCACACGCTTCACCGCCCGCTCCATGAACCGGTCGTAGATCGACTCATGCACCAGCGCGCGGCTCGGGCATGTGCACACCTCGCCCTGGTTGAGCGCGAACATCGCGAACCCTTCCAGCGCCTTGTCAAAGAAGTCATCGTCTTCATTGGCCACGTCGGCAAAGAAGATGTTCGGCGACTTGCCGCCAAGTTCCAGCGTCACGGGAATGAGGTTCTGGCTCGCATATTGCATGATCAGCCGGCCTGTCGTCGTTTCGCCGGTAAAGGCAATCTTGGCGATCCGGTTCGACGATGCCAGGGGCTTGCCGGCCTCGAGACCGAAACCGTTGACGATGTTCAAGACGCCGGGCGGCAAAAGATCGCCGATGATTTCAGCCCAGACAAGCAGCGAGGCGGGCGTCTGTTCGGCCGGCTTGATGACAACGCAATTGCCGGCGGCAAGCGCGGGCGCCAGCTTCCAGGCAGCCATCAGGATCGGGAAGTTCCACGGAATAATCTGGCCAACGACGCCGAGCGGCTCATGAAAATGATAGGCGACGGTGTCGTTGTCGATCTGGCCGATCGATCCTTCCTGGGCGCGGATGCAGGACGCAAAATAGCGGAAATGGTCGATGGCGAGCGGAATGTCGGCTGCCATGGTTTCGCGGATAGGCTTGCCATTGTCCCAAGTTTCGGCCTGGGCCAGCACTTCCAGCTTGTCCTCCATCCGCTGGGCGATCTTCATCAGAATGTTGGAGCGCTCGGCCGGCGCGGTGCGGCCCCACTTGTCCTTTGCGGCATGCGCAGCATCGAGCGCGGCGTTGATATCCTTCTCGTCCGAACGCGGAATTTCACACAACTTGCCGCCGGTGACCGGCGTGATGTTGTCGAAATACTTGCCGCCGATCGGCTCCCTCCACTCGCCGCCGATGTAATTGCCGTATTTCAGCTTGAACGGCGATTCGACGATTTTCTGGTGCAGCATGTCATCCTCCCATGATGAGCTGGCTTCCCGGTTCGGGACCGGGCTGGAAGGAAATCTGCGTCGTCCCGTTCTTGACGAAAAGCAGGGTGTGACCATATGGCGGCGCACACTGTCGCACCCTTGCGACAGTGTGCGCCGCAAACCATGCGGCACCGCAACAGAATTCGATTTACGTCAATGGAGACCGAAACGGTTCATCTTGCGGTGAAGCGTTGCCCGGCTCATGCCGAGCGCAATAGCCGCCTGCGAGACATTGCCGTTGGCGCGCGACAGGGCGCGCATCAACGCCGCCCGTTCCGCTTCGACCAGATCCTGACGATCGCCCGCCCGGTTCTCGTCGAGAGCATCCGCAGCCGGAATGCCGGCGGCGATACGGCTGTCGTCCAGCGCAAGAGCCAGGCGCGCCGCACGCGTCGCGCCGATGACCAGATCGTTGCGATCGACCGCAAGAAGTGCCGCCGCCGCATGTGCGGCCTGCGGCACCATCAGGAAACGGGCGCCTGGAAAGGCGGATCGGAACAGGTTGAGCTCAATCCTGAGCGCCGCATCGCGCACCGTCTGGGAAAGAATCGAGAGCATCATTTCATTGACGTCGTCCCGACACGTGGAAATATCGAGCGCCGCCGCCACTTCGCCGCGATGATCGCGGATAGGGGCGGTAGTGCAGCTCAATCCCGTATTGGACGAAAAGAAATGCTGGTCGCGAAAGATCGAAACCGCTCGTTCGTCCGCCAGTGCCGTACCGATACCGTTGGTTCCGATACTCGCCTCGGTCCAGATGGCCGCCGTCCAAAGGCCAAGATCGTGAAAGGCCCGGTCATCCCCCGCCGTGCCGCGCCGTTCCAGCGCAACACCGTTTCGGTCGGTCAGCAGCAGGCAGCAGCCCGACCTGCCGACGGTCGAAAAGAGCTTGTCCATTTCCTCGCGCGCCTCGACAATCAGGCGCTCCGAGGCCTGCCGCGTCTGGCGAAATTCGCTGTCCGTCAAGCGTTCGGGTGCGCGTTCCTGCTCGGGCGCAAGATGGTGCATAACCATGCAGCGCCGCCACGAAGCGACAACAGGTGAGCTTGCGGCAGCGGACTGGGCCGAGGCGTAGACCTCGTCCGCATGCAGGGAAACGGGATGCATGGGCTCCTCCCGGGCCAATTCTTGCATCAAGTTTCGCTAAAAAGCCGGCGCTTTGCAATCGTCAAGCAGGCGGCCCCACGAACTATTTATCGAAATACCACACGCGGCCTAGATGCGGCCGATCACGCAGCCTCTCGCGTCGACGGCTCGCATCTGGCAAAAGGCGCGAAGGCATGCCGCACGCGCAGGATCGTTTCCGGTTCGGCAGCCACCAGTGGCAAGCGGACATCAGCCGGTGACTGGTGCAGGAAGAACTGCGCCTCCTTCAGCGCGGCAACGTCATCCCCACAAACAGCCGCCGCAGCAACGGACATGGCCTGCAGCAGAGAATCGCAGCCACTGCCACGCTCCGCCATCGCCACCATGGTCTGCACCGGAGATGGGATGATATTGGCCAACGCCGACAAGGCGCCGTGCCCACCCAGATCCAGGAATTCCATCAGCTTCCTGTCATCTCTCGAAAGATGCATGAACCGATCTCTGAGCGATGCCGGCAAGGCCGCGAAATGTTCGAGACGCCCGGCGCCATGACATATGCCGGCGATAGGATCGATTTCGGCAAGCGCATCCATTAGCGCCGGGCCATAGTCCTTTGCCGTGCGCCCCGGATCATCATCCACAACAACCGGGATATCGACGGCAGCAGTGATTTCGCGAAAGTGATTGATCACTCCCTTGAGCGTCGGTTTCGAATAATACGGCACCGTCACCAGCAAGGCATCGGCACCGAGCTCTTCGGCGCGGCGGCATCGCTCCGCGGTCTTTACAGTGCAGTTTGTGCCGGTCGCAGCTATCACGCTCAGATGTGGTCGGCCCCGCGAAACAGCGGTTTTCAGCAGGCTCTGGTATTCATCCGAGCCGAGCACCGGACCCTCGCCGACAACGTCGCAAACCACAATTCCATCCACTCCGGCGATGATCTGCCGATCGATCGTTGCCTCGAATTCCGAAAGATCGATCCGGCCATCGTTGAAGGGGCTCAAAAGGGGTGTGTAAGTTTGACGCCTTGCGCGAAGGAAGGGTGTCATGATTTGGCTCCTGTTTTACAGAAACCAACATTGCTCTCACCGCATAGGATTTCGATATGTGGGGCGAGACTATGACATCAAAGTCTTATATGCATCCATTTGCCTTGACCGCGGCGATGCACCATATTCCGCGCCAGACATATACATCGAACGACACCTTGGCCCTGCGCCTGGAGACTTTATGACCGCATCGCATGCCGCCGCTTCCGATACCACTTCGGAAACCCGCAAATTTCTTGTGCTGCTGCTAGGGTCGATCGGGGTCGTATATGGCGACATCGGCACCAGCCCTCTCTATGCGTTCCGCGAGGCGTTGCGTCCGTTTGCAGCCAACGGCATTCGTGACGAGCACGTGATAGGCCTGATCTCGCTGATGGTCTGGACACTGACCATCATCGTAACCTTCAAATACGTTCTGTTTCTTCTGCGTGCAGACAATGACGGTGAAGGCGGCACGCTTTCGCTTCTGGCGCTTCTGATGAAGAAGACCGGAAGCTACATGCCGGTGCTTTTCTTTGCAGGCCTGATCGGTTCGGCGCTGTTCATCGGCGACGCGATGATTACCCCGGCGCTATCGGTCATGTCGGCGCTCGAAGGCATGAAGCTTATCACGCCTGCTTTCTCCGGTTACGTTCTGCCGCTCTCCGCTGCCATCATGATCTGTCTGTTCATGGTCCAGTCCAAGGGCACCGCGGCCGTAATGAAATTCTTCGGGCCGATCACCGTCGTGTGGTTCCTTGCCATGGCCTGGGGCGGCCTCATCCATATCGGCGACGACTTGACGATCCTGCAGGCCCTCAACCCGATCAACGCTCTCTGGTTCATCACCCATGCTGGCTGGGCCGGGCTGATCGTGCTCGGCGCCGTCTTCCTCACCGTCACCGGTGCCGAAGCGCTTTATGCGGACCTGGGGCATTTCGGCAGGAAGCCGATCAGTGTCGCCTGGTTCATCCTCGTCTTCCCGGCGCTTGCCCTGAACTATCTCGGCCAGGGCGCGCTCGTGCTTGCCGATCCGACAAAGATTTCCAACCCGTTCTATCTGCTTTATCCCGATTGGGCGCTGTTGCCGATGGTGATCCTTGCTACCATGGCGACAATCATCGCCAGCCAGGCCGTCATCACCGGGGCCTTTTCGCTGGCCCGCCAGGCAGTGCACCTGGGCTTCCTGCCGCGTCTTGCGATCAAGTTCACCTCCGAGACCAATACCGGGCAGATCTATGTACCGGCCGTCAACATGGTCCTGTTCATCGGCGTCATCGTACTCATCTTCTCCTTCGGGGATTCGGAATCGCTTGCCACCGCCTACGGTATCTCGGTCACCGGCGCGATGGTGGTCACGACGCTGATGTCCTTCCAGTTCCTGCGCGCCGTATGGGGTTACAAGGCCATAACGGCTGCGATCATTCTGGGACCGCTTTTCGTCATTGAGACGATCTTCCTCGCCGCCAACCTTCTCAAGGTCCATGACGGCGGCTGGGTGCCGGTCATGCTCGCGCTGGTCATCATGCTGACCATGTGGACATGGACGAAGGGATCGAAATACCTGAAGGAAAAGACGGCCAAGAACGACATTCCGCTGGAAACCTTCATCACCTCGATCGAAAGCTCCATCGAACGGGAAACCGCCAGCGCACCCGTGACCGTACCCGGAACCGCGGTCTTCCTGACCAGCGTGCCGGATCGCACCCCCGCCGTTCTGTTGCACAATCTGAAGCACAACCACGTCCTGCACGAACAGAACGTCATCCTGACCATCTGGACCCAGGACAAGCCCTATGTGCCTCAGCAGGAACGTGTCGAGATGACGAGATTGTCGAAGCGCTTCATCCGCCTCGACATCACCTTCGGCTACATGGATGAACCCAACGTCGCCAAGGCTCTGACCGTTTGCAAGAAAAAGGGCTTCAAGTTCGAAATCATGCAGACCTCTTTCTATCTCGGTCGCCGCAACCTGATCGAAACGCCCAATACCGGCCTGCCGCGCTGGCAGGAAAAGCTCTACATCATCCTCGCCGATTTCGGCATCGATCCTTCAGCCTATTTCAAGCTGCCGCCGAACCGCGTGGTGGAACTGGGTGAGCAGGTCGCGATTTAAAGCAATTCCAGCAAAAGTGGACACCGGTTTTGCGGCCGGAATTGCGTTTAAACAAAGAGATAGAGCGCCATGACTGTCGTCGCCTCCTATGTATACACGAACGGAAAGCGCGGGCGCCCTCTCCCGATAGACGAACCCTGTCCAGCGCTGACTGGTGACGAATTCGCCTGGATCGGCCTGCACGAGCCGACAGCCGACGAGCTGAAAACGCTCGCAAAGACCTATAGCCTGCATGAACTTGCTGTTGAAGATGCGCTCAACGCACATCAGATCCCCAAGGTCGAGGCCTATGGCGACCAGCTTTTTGTCGTCGCCAAGACCGCCCATCTCGACGGCGACAAGATCAAATACGGCGAGACTGCAATCTTCGTCGGACAGCGCCATATCATCACCGTCCGGCACGGCTCGATGCGCAGCCACAGCGAAGTGCGCTCCCAGCTCGAAGCCTCGCCGAAACTGCTGTCGCAAGGCCCCGACTATGTGCTGCACGGCATTATCGATTTCATCGTTGATGGTTATCTGCCAACGGTTCAGACGATCGAGGATCGCGTTCTGGAGATGGAGCAGAAGATGCTCGCCAATTTCCTCGAACGCGAGCAGATCCGCCGCCTGTTCCGGCTGAGACGGCAATTGATCCTGTTCGGGCGCATTCTCGGACCGATGACGGAAGTGGCGGGCAAACTCGTCAATCTGGACCTGCCCTGCCTGGACAAGCACGCCAAACCCTATTTCCGCGACGTTCTGGACCACTGCCGACGGGTGGAAAGCATGGTCGGCGGCCTTCGGGAAGTCATCACCTCAGTCTTCGAGGCCTCTAACCTTCTGGAACAGCAGCGTCAGGGCGTCATCACCAGGCAGCTTGCCTCCTGGGCCGCGATCCTGGCCGTGCCGACAGCTGTCGCCGGCATTTACGGCATGAATTTCGAGAACATGCCGGAGTTGAAGACCGAATACGGTTATTACGTCGTGCTTGCCGCAATCGTCCTCGTCTGCGGCGTGCTCTATCATCGCTTCAAGAAGGTCGGCTGGCTTTAGCTCCGGATCAATCCGGCGCGGCCAGACGATAGCCGACGCCGGTCTCCGTCAGGATAAATCGCGGTTGGTCGGGCGTCGCCTCGATCTTCTGCCTGAGCTGGCGCACATAGACGCGCAGATACTGAACATCGGTCAGCCCGTCCCAGACATGTTCCAGCAGGAACCGGTGGGTCAGCACCTTGCCGGCATGCTGCACGAGAATGCGCAGGATGTCGTATTCCTTCGGCGACAGCTTCACGTCGCGGCCTGCCACCTTGACGATCCGCTTGACCAGATCGACCGACAGCTCACCGGTCTGGAAAACCGGCTTTTCGCCCTGCGCCTGCAACCGGTGGCGCAGTGCCACGCGGATGCGCGCACCCAGTTCGCTCATCCCGAAGGGTTTCGTCACATAGTCGTCGGCGCCAAGTTCCAGCGCCTTGACGATGCCCGCCTCGTCGGTGCGGCTCGACAGGATGACGATCGGCAGAGTCATTCCCTCGCCGCGCCATTTGGCGAGCAGATCGTGGCCGGACATATCCGGAAGGCCGAGATCCAGAATGATAAGATCCGGCTTGTCGCTGACCGCCAGCTCCATGGCCACCTTCGCATTCATCGCCTCGCTGACGGCATAGGCCTGCGCGCTCAGGCCCACGCGCAACAGCTTGCGGATCGGCGGCTCGTCATCGACGATCAGGATACGTACGGCGTTTTCAGTCATTTTCATCCCCCAAGATCGGCACGTCCATGGGAACCGGCATCCTGATGGTAAAGATCGCCCCCGAACGGTCAGACCGGTTATGCGCCCGGATCGTGCCGCCCATCGCTTCGACGAAACCGCGGCAGATGGCAAGCCCGAGCCCGGTACCCGCCCTTACCTGATCGCTTTTGCGTACCCGGTAGAAACTGTCGAAGATCCGCTCCAGGTCTTCTGGCGGTATGCCGGGCCCCTCGTCCATGACGGAGAGAAGGACGGCATTTCCATCCCTCTGTCCCCTTATGTCGATGACCGTGCCCTCCGGCGCATATTTGGCGGCGTTATCGATCAGATTGAACAGGACCTGCTCGAACAGCACGGGATCGACCTTCAGCATCGGCAGATCTGCCGGGATGCCAACCTCCACCGTGTGGCCCGATGTGATCTTCGCCGCCCGGCCAAGCGCCGTGCCCACCATGTCACCGGCGAAATGCAGGGCGTAGTTCGGCTGCATTGCGCCGGAACCGAGCCGCGTCATGTCGAGCAGGTTAACGATGAAGCGGTTGAGCCGCTCGGACTCGTCGATGACGGTCGACAGAAGCTCCGCCCGCGTTTCTTCCTGCAATTGCGGTCCCAGATCCTTCAGCATGTCGGCCGAACCCATGATCGCCGCAAGCGGGGTCTTCAGGTCATGGCTGATCGAGGTGAGAAGCGCGGTGCGCAGCCGGTCGGTTTCTGCCGCAAGCCTTGCCTTGTCGACATCCGACACCAGTTGCACCCGCTCGATTGCGAGAGCTGCCTGATCCGCCAGCGCATCGAACAGCCGCTGCTGTTCGGGCGTCAGAAGCGGTCCCTGACGATCGTTGTCGAGACCGATGACGCCGACCGCCTCACGACCGGTGCGAAGCGGCAGGTAGAGCCGTTTGGCGCCGGGCAGTGTGTCGGCTGCGCGGCCGGCGGGGCGATTGTGCTCCCAGGCCCATCTGGCGGCCGCGATATCGGCATCGACCAGCGTATCGTCCGGCGGATAGCCCGCTTTCACCGCGATCGTTCCACTCTCCGGCAAGAGGATGACAACCCTCACCTTCAACATCGAGGCGATCTGGAAGGCGGTAACCCACAGCACATCGTCCAGCGTCCCGGTGCTCGCAAGCTTTTTGGAGAAGAGATAGAGATCTTCCGTCGTGCGCGCCCTTGCTCTGGCGGCAACCGCCTGCCGCTGAACCGCCGCCGTCAGGTTGGAGGCGACGAGCGCAACACCGAGATAGAAGAGCAGCGCGATCACGCTTTCCGGATCGCGGATCGTGAATGTGTAGCGCGGTTCGAGGAAAAAGAAGTTGAAGGCGACGGCCCCGAGCAACGAGGCAAACAGCCCCGGCCCCAGTCCGCCCCGGACCGCCGAAGCAAGAACCGCCATCAGGAAGACCAGCGCCAGATTACGCACGACGAATGTCTGGTCGAGCGCAACGCCCGCCGCGATTGCCAGCGCAACGAAGACCGTGCTTTGCAGATAGTGTTTTACCCGGAAAGGTCTTGGCGCCTGCGCAACCTTCACACCGCGGTCTGCCTCACCATCCTTCTGATCACCGGAAATCACGTGGACGCTGATATGACCGGCATGCCGGATCAGGTCATGGGTGACGGAAGTTTGCCAGAACTGCAGCCAGCGCGGTTTTGCGGGCCGGCCGACAACGATATGGGTGAAATTGTTGGCATTGGCATAGGCAATGATTTCGCGTGACGGCGAAAGCCCCGGCAACGTGACAGCCTCGGCGCCAAGCTGCTGCGCCAGCCGCATGTTTGTCGCCAGCCGGTCCTTGTCCTCCTCCGAAAGCGCGGCATCCTGCGGGGTGTCCAGATGCAATACTGCCCAGGGCGCCCTGAGCCGATCCGCCTGCCTGCGGGCATAACGCACCAGGCTTGCTCCGTTGCGCCCGTGATCCAGGCAGACGAGCAGCCTGTCGCCCGCCGCCCACGGACCGGAAATCGCATTGGCCTGCATGTGGTTGAGCAGTTGTTCGTCGACGCGCTGGGCGGTACGCCGCAAAGCCAGTTCGCGCAAAGCCGTCAGATTGCCCGGCGAAAAATAGTTCTCGATCGCCCGGCGCGCCGTCTTCGGCATATAGACCTTGCCGTCGTTGAGACGTTTGATCAGGTCGTCGGGGGTGATGTCGATGATCTCGACATCATCGGCACGGTCGATGATCAGGTCCGGCACCGTCTCGCGCACCCGGATGCGAGTGATCTGCGCCACGACATCATTGAGGCTCTCGACATGCTGGATATTGAGAGTGGAATAGACGTCGATGCCCTGCGCCAGCAGTTCCTGCACATCCATGTAACGTTTCGGATGGCGGCTGCCGCTGGCATTCGTATGCGCCAGTTCATCCACCAGAACGAGAGCCGGACGGCGGGCGAGGATGGCATCGAGATCCATCTCCTCGAGACTCTGGCCGCGATAATCGATTTGTCGGCGGGCGATGATCTCGAACCCGTCGATAAGGGCCTCGGTTTCGCGCCGGCCATGCGTCTCCACCACGCCGATGACGACATCGACACCATCGGCTTGCCGCGCCCTGCCGGACATCAGCATTTCATAGGTCTTGCCGACGCCGGGCGCGGCGCCAAAAAAGATCTTCAGCCGCCCACGGTTCTCCCGCTCCGCCTCACGCAGGAGAGCATCCGGCGAGGGTCTGGTATCTGTGTCTCGGCCGTTCTCGCGGGGGGCGTCGGGCATGAAATGCGGTCTCTCAGGATGGTGCTGCCCCTCACCCGGCCTCCGCTCCGCTCGACCACCCTCTCCCCGCAAGCGGGGCGAGGAGGAACGGAGAGCTTGCGGCTTGGTCCTTCTCCCCGCTTGCGGGGAGAAGGTGCCGGCAGGCGGATGAGGGGCAAACGCCTGCATTCCTTACGTCTTAGAGCCATCCAGCGCCATGTTCAACGCCAGCACGTTGACCACCGGCTCGCCGAGGAAGCCCAGCTCTCGGCCTTCGACATGCGCTTCGACCAGCGCCTTTACGCTCGCCTCGTCCATCTGGCGCGCCTTGGCCACACGCGCCACCTGGAAATAGGCGGCCTCCGGCGAGATATGCGGATCAAGGCCACTGCCCGAGGCGGTCACAAGATCGATAGGCACCTCCGCATTCGGGTTGGAAGCCTTGGCAGTCTCGTAATCCGCCCTCACCCGGTCGATCAGTTTCTGGCTGGTCGGGCCGAGATTGGAGCCGGAGGACGAGGCAGCGTTGTAACCGTCACCGGCAGCCGAGGGACGGCCGTGGAAATATTGCTCGCCGGCGAAGCTCTGGCCGATCAGTGACGAGCCGATCACCTGACCATCCCTTTCGATCAGGCTGCCATTCGCCTGCGCCGGAAACACAGCCTGCGCAATGCCTGTCATGGCGAATGGATAGATCAGGCCGGTAATGGCCGTGGTGGCGACGATCATGACGATGGCCGGACGAAGTTGTTTCAACATCGAGAATACTCCTTAAGCGAGGCCGAGCGTGGTGATGACCACGTCGATCGCCTTGATGCCGATGAACGGGACGACGATGCCGCCGAGGCCGTAGATCAGAAGATTGCGGGAGAGAAGCGCACCGGCGCCGACGGCGCGATAGGTGACGCCTTTTAGCGACAACGGGATCAGCGCGATAATGATCAGCGCATTGAAGATGATCGCCGACAGGATGGCGCTTTGCGGTGTCGCAAGGCCCATGACGTTCAGCACGCCGAGCTGCGGATAGAAGGCGAGAAACATCGCCGGGATGATGGCGAAATATTTGGCAATGTCGTTGGCAATCGAAAACGTCGTCAGCGCCCCGCGGGTCATCAGCAACTGCTTGCCGATCTCGACGATCTCAATGAGCTTCGTCGGGTCACTGTCGAGGTCGACCATGTTGCCGGCCTCGCGGGCCGCAACCGTGCCGGTATTCATCGCCACACCGACATCCGCCTGCGCCAATGCCGGAGCATCATTAGTGCCGTCACCGCACATGGCGACAAGCTTGCCCTTGGCCTGCTCCTCACGAATGAGCGACAGCTTGTTCTCCGGCGTCGCCTGGGCAAGAAAATCATCGACGCCCGCTTCGGCAGCGATCGCCGCCGCCGTCATCGGGTTGTCGCCGGTAATCATCACCGTGCGGATGCCCATCTTGCGGAGTTCGGCAAAACGCTCGCGGATGCCACCCTTGACGATATCCTTGAGGTGGATGACGCCAAGCAGTTTTCCGTCGCGGGCAACGCCGAGCGGCGTGCCACCGGCCTTGGCGATCTCTTCCGCGATCGCCTGCAATTCTCGCACGGTGTCCGACTGCGGGCTGGCGGCAATAGCCGTATTGCCGGCCACAGGCAACGTGCCACCATTGACATAGGCGAGCACCGCATCGACCGCGCCCTTGCGGATCTGGCTGCCGTCGAGATCGACGCCGCTCATCCGCGTCTGGGCGGTAAAGGGCACGAACGAGGCTTTCAGGCTCGCCATATCGCGGCCGCGGATCGCGTATTTCTCTTTGGCAAGCACGACGATCGAACGGCCTTCCGGCGTCTCGTCGGCAAGCGAGGCAAGCTGCGCCGCATCGGCGAGTTCCTGTTCGGAAACTCCGCGCACCGGACGGAACTGGGTTGCCTGGCGGTTACCCAGCGTGATCGTGCCGGTCTTGTCGAGGAGCAGCGTATCGACATCGCCGGCGGCCTCCACCGCGCGGCCGGACATGGCGAGCACGTTGAAGCGCACCAGACGGTCCATGCCGGCAATGCCGATGGCCGAAAGCAGCGCGCCTATGGTTGTCGGGATCAGCGTCACGAACAGCGCGACCAGCACGATGACCGGGATCGAGCCGCCGGCATAGGCGGCAAAGCTCGGGATCGTCGCCGTTGCCAGCACGAAGATCAGCGTCATCCCGGCAAGCAGGATGTTGAGCGCGATCTCGTTCGGCGTCTTCTGGCGCTCGGCACCTTCGACAAGCGAGATCATCCGGTCGATGAAGGTCGAACCGGCAGCCGCCGTAATCCGCACCCGTATGACGTCGGAGAGAACCTGCGTGCCGCCGGTGACGGCCGAACGGTCGCCGCCCGATTCACGGATGACCGGGGCGCTTTCGCCGGTAATGGCTGCCTCGTTGACGGAAGCAACGCCTTCGATCACCTCGCCATCGGAGGGGATGATATCGCCGGCCTCGACCAGCACGATATCGCCCACCTTGAGCGAGGTACCGGCGACCATCTTGTAGTCGCTGCCGTTGGCGCTGGTGAGGAGCTTGGCCTGGGTTTCGGTCCGCGCCTTGCGCAGACTGTCCGCCTGCGCCTTGCCACGACCTTCCGCCACCGCCTCGGCGAAATTGGCGAACAGTACGGTAAACCAGAGCCAGAGGTTGAGCTGGAAGGAGAAACCGAGATTGTCGCCGCCGACGATAAGATCGCGCAGGAAGAGAACGGTCGTCAGGACCGACACCGTGGCCACGACGAACATGACCGGGTTCTTGGCGAGCGTGCGCGGATTGAGCTTGGTGAAAGCTGCGCCGATCGCGGGAATGAGAATGCGGCTATCGAGGATAGACGCGGATTTTGCCTGGCTCATGAAGAGGCTCCAGCTTGGATGAGGCGACCGATGGCCCTGACAGATCAGGGCCACACAGTCAGCCGTGCAGGATTTCGATGACGCAGACGATGGCGAGTATGCCCGCCATCATCGCGAGAATGGCATTGGAACCGCACCATCTCTGGCGCTCCCGGGAATTGCCCCGGACGTTCCCCTTGCCCCGCATCGGCGAGGCAAGGTCTGATTGTCTGCGAAGGGCGTGACGAATGCTCATGTCGGATCTCCTTAGAACGTCTGTCCGGCGATCATCGCCAGATGCTCGACGATCGGGCCGAGTGCGAGTGCCGGGAAGAAAGTCAGGCCGCCGACGATCAGGATCGTGCCGACGAGAAGACCGACGAACAGGCCGCCATCGGTGGGGAATGTGCCGGCCGAGGCCGGAACCGTCTTCTTGCCGATCAGCGAGCCGGCAATCGCAAGTGCCGGGATGATGACCAGGAAGCGCCCCATCAGCATGGCGATGCCGAGCGTCACATTGTACCAGGGCGTATTGCCGGTAAGCCCGCCGAAAGCAGAGCCGTTATTGGCGGCAGCCGACGTATAGGCATAGAGGATTTCCGAGAACCCGTGCGGTCCACCGGTGCCGATCGAGGCGACGGCTGAAGGAAGCACGGCGGCGATCGCGGCAAAGACGAGCATGGCGAGCGGCAGGCAGAGAACGGCGAGCAGCGCCATCTTCATCTCCTTCGCCTCGATCTTCTTGCCGAGATATTCCGGCGTGCGGCCGACCATCAGGCCGGCGACGAAGACGGCGACGATGATGAACATCATGATGCCGTAGAAACCGGCACCGACGCCGCCGACGATGACTTCGCCGAGCTGCATGTTGATGATCGGGATCAGCCCGCCAAGTGCGGTGAACGAACCATGCATGGCATTGACCGCACCGCAGGATGCGGCCGTGGTGATGACCGCGAACAGCGACGAGAGCACGACGCCGAAGCGGACTTCCTTGCCTTCCATGTTACCGCCCGACAGGCCCATCGCGTGCATGATCGGGTTACCCGCAGCTTCAGCCCAATAGACGAAAACGACGCCAGCGAGGAACAGCACACCCATTGCGCCGAGGATCGCCCAGCCCTGACGCTGGTTGCCGACCATGCGGCCGAAGACGTTGGTCAGCGCCGCACCGATCGCAAAGATCGCCACCATCTGGATCAGGTTGGAGATCGCATCCGGATTTTCGAACGGATGCGCGGAATTGGCGTTGAAGAAACCGCCACCATTGGTGCCGAGCATCTTGATCGCAAGCTGCGAGGCGACCGGGCCGAGCGCGATCGTCTGTTTCGCACCTTCCAGCGTCGTGGCTTCCACGTAAGCGCCAAAGGTCTGCGGCACGCCGAGAAAGACGAAGGCCAGCGTCAGCAGGATGCAGAGCGGCAAAAGCAGGTAAAGCGTGGCGCGGGTCATATCGACCCAGAAATTACCGACCGATTTGCCCGAGGCGCGGGAAAAACCGCGGATCAGAGCAATCGCAATAGCGATGCCGGTCGCAGCCGACAGGAAATTCTGCACACCGAGCCCCGCCATCTGGGTCAGATACGACATGGTGCTTTCGCCGCCATAGTTCTGCCAGTTGGTATTGGTGACGAAGCTGACGGCGGTGTCGAAGGAGAGTTCCGGCCCGACCGCGGCCATGCCGGCCGGGTTGAGCGGCAGCATATCCTGCAGGCGGAACAGGCCATAGAGAACCAGCACGCCGAGGAGATTGAACATCAGCATGGCGAAGGCGTAAGTCGTCCAGTGCTGCTCCTCACGCTCGCTGGTGCCGGCTAAGGCGTAAAGTCCCCGTTCAAGCGGAACGAGGACGGGGGAAAGAGGCGTACGCTCGCCGGAAAACACCCGCGTCATATAGGCGCCGAGCGGTTTGACGAGCACGAGGACGATCCCGCAGAAGACGAGGATCTGAAGCCATCCGTTGAGGGTCATGGAGATAAACTTTCAGTTCCCGAAAACGCCATCAGAAGCGTTCGGGGCGGATGAGAGCGTAGGTGAGGTAGAATGTGAGAAAGACGGTAACGGCACCGCCGAGCACATAGTCGAGTATCATCGCTCCCTCCTTCTAAAGCCTGTCGCAGGCGCGGGTGTAGGCGAAGCACAGGGCGAAGAAGATGATCGCCGTGCCGATTAAGATAAGGTCCAGCATGATCCGGGTTCCTTTGAACTGATCGACACCAGACAAGCCGAATGGCGCCGTCCGGAAAGACGGCACCTCATGAGTGTCTGGCAGGGAGAGGATCTTTTGATCTCTCAGGGCCCGAATATGGCGCCGGAGCGCATAGGGGTTCGAGACGGACGGGAGAGCAAAGATATAGGAATTTTATAGGAATTTTCGAATGCGTCCGACGACTTGCCCCTCACCCTAACCCTCTCCCCGTAAACGGGGAGAGGGACGTGCCCCATTGGCACGCTTGAGGAAAGCAGAGACGGCACGGAGTCTGTCCTTCGCCCCGCCTGCGGGGGTCCAGAGGACGGGACGGGGCAAGCGACCCGTCCCCGGTTGGTGCCGGCAGGCGGATGAAAGGCATCTTCGCGAAATGGCGCCTGCTCAGAACAGCGCCATATCGAGCGCAAAGGCGACCCCGACAACAGCCAGCATCACTGCCATCATGCCAAGGATTGCATCCGAGCCACGCAATTGTCCGGAACCGATCAGGCGCTGCATACGGCCACGGGGGTAAACACATCCCCGCAGATACCGGAGCGGAAGAAACATGCCCTCACGCCCTGCCCGCAACACGGCTTGCCGCAGACAGCCGGCGCGGCTCGAAAGCCGCGTCCAATGTCAGCGTCACATGCTCTGGCAGGCACCAGACTGCCCCCGGGATGTGGTCACTTTCGAACATGGCGAAATGCACTGCCGAGGCGCGATCGGTGAAAAGCCCGCCGACCTTGCCCTGCGCGTCATTGACGATCCAGCGGCCACTCCTGTCACGACCGACAGTGAAACGGATACCTGTCGCGGGAGGCTCCCGGTCGTTCATCGCAAACTTGCCCATATCATTCTCCTCAACCGACCATCACCGCGAGCGCCGCAATGGCGCAGAAACCGACGCCCAGGACGCCGATAAGGCACAGGGCCATCGCAAGGCTCATGCCGGCAGCAGTGTCACCGGTTACAGGACGGGCCTGTGCCAGGCGGCGGCGCTGTGCCTCGGCTTCGGTAAGGTGGAGAAGATTAATAACGCCCAGACGACCATACATGGGTCACTCCTTGTCGATCGAAGTTCCGCGCCAAAGGCTCACGGAACGGACATCGAATGCGATGCCTGATCGAAAGGTAGCGACTGCCTCATAGGCATTCGATTGGTGTGGAGACACCAAGAAATAGGGAAGTCATAAAGCCGCCGCGACCGGATGGAACCGGCGCGGCGGGCAAATCGGAAAGTTAGGCGTAGCGCGAGACGGCGAGATCGGTCGCGTCGATTTCCGGTTTCTTGCCGCTAACGATGGAGCTGATGACCTTGGCCGAGCCGCAGCTCATCGTCCAGCCGAGCGTGCCATGGCCGGTATTGAGGAACAGACCCTTCACCTTGGTCGCCCCGATCACCGGCGTGCCGTCCGGCGTCATCGGGCGCAGGCCGGACCAGAAATCCGCCTTGGAAACATCGCCCCCCGGGAAAAGATCGGTGACGGAATGTTCGAGCGTCGCGCGCCGTTTCTGGCCGAGATCGTTGGTATAACCGGAAATCTCCGCCATGCCGCCGACGCGGATACGGTCACCGAGGCGCGTGATGGCGATCTTGTAGGTCTCGTCCATCACGGTTGATTCCGGCGCGCGCGAGGCATCGACGATCGGGATTGTCAGGGAATAGCCCTTGACCGGATAGACCGGCAGCTTGATGCCGAACTGCTTGACCAGCATCGGCGAGTAGCTGCCGAGCGCCACGACGACGGCATCACCACGCAATGTCTCGCGATCGGTTACAACGCCCTTGATGGCTCCGCCCTCGACATCGAGCGCCTTGATATTGGTGCCGTAAAGGAATTTCACCCCCATCGCAGCCGCTTTCAGCGCCAGCGCATTGGTGAACTTGAAGCAGTCGCCCGTCTCGTCCTTCGGCGTCAGAAGGCCGCCGACGATCTTCTGTCGCACATGTTTCAGCGCGGGCTCGACGCGGATGCAGCCTTCCGGATCGAGCACTTCGAAGGGAACACCGTCCGCTGCCAGCGCCTTGACGTCCTTGGCCGATGCGTCGAGCTGCTGCTGAGTGCGGAACAGCTGAAGGGTGCCCTGCATGCGTTCGTCATAAGCGATGCCGGTTTCATCACGGACTTCGGCAAGCGAGATACGCGCATAATCGGCGATCCGAAGCATGCGGCTCTTGTTGATCGCATAACGTTCCGAGGTGCAGTTGCGCAGCATCTGGGCCATCCACGACAGCATGGCGGCATCCATCTTCGGACGCAGGATCAGCGGTGCGTGGTTCATGAAAAGCCACTTCATCGCCTTCAGCGGAATGCCGGGTGCTGCCCAGGGGGAGCAGTAACCGAAGGAAACCTCACCGGCATTGGCAAAGCTGGTTTCCAGCGCCGGACCTTCCTGCCGGTCGATGACGGTTACCTCATGGCCGGCCTTGGCCAGTTGATAGGCGGATGTAACGCCGACAACGCCGGCTCCGAGAACGATGACTTTCATGGAATTCCCCGTTTTTTATCTGATAAATGGCTAAAGATATTGGCGCTCGTAGCGCTGACCGAGGCTGGTCAGCACCTCATAGGAAATCGTTCCGGCCGCCTGCGCAAGATCGTCCAGCGTCTGGTGCGGCCCGATCATCTCGACAAGGCTGCCGAGCGTTACGGCACCGACTGGCAGGGCGCTTATGTCAACGGTCATGCTGTCCATCGAAACGCGGCCGACGATCGGCAGGCGGTGGTCGCCGAAATAGACGGCACCCCGATCACTGAGGCTGCGCGGCAAACCGTCGGCGTAACCGGCTGCAATCGTCGCAAGCCGCATTTCGCGTGGCGCCACGAACGTAGCCCCGTAACCAACCTTTGTTCCGGCGGGTATGGTTCGCGTCTGGATCACTGCAATCTTCAGGCCGACGACGGGTTCCATAGGATTGGCAGCGGCCCCCGTCGGATTGCCGCCATAAAGCGCAATGCCGGGACGCGCCATGTAGCCGTGATAGCTTTGGCCGAGAAAGATGCCGTTGGAGTTGGCAAAGCAGACAGGCAGGTCGGGAAATTCCTTGGCGATCCGCTGCATCTCCGCCAGCTGCTGATCGTTCTGCTCACTCTCCACCTCATCGGCCGAGGCGAGATGGCTCATGATGAAGCGGATATCGAGCAGCTCGTGATCGGCAAGTTCCGATTTCAGTTGTACCTGCTCTGCCGGCGAAAACCCCAGCCGCGACATGCCGGTGTCGAATTGCAGGGCGGCGGGCAGACGCTTGCCCAGCCCATGCGCGGCGGCAGACCAGCGCCGCAACTGTTCAAGTGAGTTCAGCACCGGAACAACACCCGCTGCAGCACAGGCCAGCTCATTGCCCGGCTGCAGGCCATTGAGGACGTAAAGAACGGCGTTATCGGGAAGCACGGGCCTCACGGCTGCGACTTCCATAAAATGGGCAACGAAAAAGTCTCGGCAGCCGGCCTTGTAAAGCGCTTCCGCAACCGGACGGGCGCCAAGCCCGTAGGCGTCGGCCTTGACCATGGCAGCCGCTTTCGCCGGCGCAAGCGCCTCGGCAAGTTTCAGATAATTGCGGCAGATCGCACCAAGATCGATCGTCAGATATCCGCAGGCCGCAGCAGCAATTTCCTGCGCCGCCGGCATGGTCATTCGCTCGTTCATTCACGCCCCTCTTTTTAAGATGAGCATAATGAAATGATCGTTGAATTTCCTGCCAATCCATGGCAGAAAATTTCTCAGATGCAAATCCCTTGAAATTATATACGACATTTTGGAATAATATTCATGGCAACCATGGACCAGATCGACCGTAACCTTTTGCGCCTGCTGCGGCTCAATGCCCGTATGAGCAACGCGGCCCTAGCCGCGGAAGTGGGCCTTTCGCCCTCCGCCTGTCTTCGCCGCATCAGGCTGCTTGAGGAGGCCGGCGTCATTCGCGGATATACGGCGCTTGTCGATAACGATCAGAACGGCATCGCCGTTATCATCAACATCACGCTGGAAAGGCAGACGGAAGAGTATCTCAACCGCTTCGAGGCGGCCGTTCGCAAATATCCGGAAATACGGGAATGTTTTCTGATGACCGGAGGCTCCGACTATCTGTTGCGCGTCGAAGTTGCCAATGCCGGAGAATTCGAGCGCATCCACAAGGAAATCCTGTCGGCACTTCCGGGCGTGCTGCGCATCCATTCAAGCTTTTCGATCCGCAACGTCCTGATGACCCGAAGCCGGAAAAGCCGGTAATCCCTACCCGAACGCGAAAACGCCGCCCGTGCAGGACACGGACGGCGTTTCGATTATCAACCTGATGGCGCTAAAAGCACCAGACCAATCAGGGCTGCTTGCCGATATAGGCGAGGATACCGCCGTCGACATAAAGCACGTGACCGTTGACGAAGTCCGATGCCGAGGAGGCGAGGAAGACGGCCGGTCCCTTCAGGTCCTGCGTCGTGCCCCAACGGTTTGCCGGCGTCTTGGCGAGGATGAAGGAGTTGAACGGATGACCCGGTTCGCGCAGCGGCGCGGTCTGCGGGGTTTCGATATAGCCCGGGCCGATACCGTTGCACTGAATGTTCTGCGAACCGTATTCGGAAGCGATGTTGCGCGTCAGCATCTTCAGGCCGCCCTTGGCAGCTGCGTAAGCCGAAACGGTCTCGCGGCCGAGTTCGCTCATCATCGAGCAGATGTTGATGATCTTGCCGCCACCGCGCTTGATCATGCCCGGAATGACGGCCTTGGCGAGAATGAACGGGGCGGTCAGGTCGATGTCGATGACCTGACGGAAGTCCTTGACGTCCATCTCATGCATCGGAACGCGCTTGATGATGCCGGCATTGTTGACGAGGATGTCGACCGAACCGAGATCCTTCTCGATTTCGGCGATCATATTCTGCACGCCCGGCTCATCGGTCACGTCGCAGATGTAGCCCTTGGCGTCGATGCCGGCAGCCTTGTAGGCTTCGAGGCCCTTGGCGAGGAAATCTTCGTTGATGTCGTTGAAGGCGATCGTGGCGCCGGCTTCAGCGAGCGCGCTGGCCAGTGCGAAACCGATACCGTAGGAAGCACCGGTAACCAGCGCGACCTTGCCCTTGAGCGAAAAGCTATCTGCGTAACTCAATATCTTAAATCCTTGCCTATATTGAAAGAAACCGGAGCGGCATATGATTGCCGCTCCGACGTAGACCGACTTAGCGCAGGTCGCTGATGGCGATATGGTCCATGTCGTCGAAGGTCAGGTTTTCGCCGCACATTGCCCAGATGAACGTGTAGTTGGCGGTGCCGCAACCGGCGTGGATCGACCACGACGGCGAGATGACGGCCTGGTCGTTCTGCACGAGGATATGGCGGGTCTGATCGCCTTCACCCATCATGTGGAAGACGGCCTGATTTTCAGCAATGTTGAAGTAGTAGTAGATTTCCGAACGGCGCTCGTGGGTATGAGCTGGCATCGTGTTCCAGACATTGCCCGGATCGAGTTCGGTCAGGCCCATCGAAAGCTGGCAGGTTTCCAGAACGTCCGGGTGGATGAACTGGTTGATGACGCGCTTGTTGGCCGTCGAATTGTCGCCAACCGGCTTCTTCTGGGCGTCGGCAATCGACAGGAAAGTCGTCTTGCAGACCTTATGGGCCGGAGCGGAGATCATGTAGAACTTGGCTGGGTTGGCCTTGTCCTTGCTCTTGAAGACAACCGACTTGTGGCCCTTGGTGACGTAGAGGCAATCCTTGAAGGCGAGATTGTAGACTTCGCCATCGACCTCGACAGAACCTTCGCCGCCAAGGTTGAAGATGCCGAGTTCGCGGCGTTCCAGCACGTAATTCGTGCCGAAATTCTTCATGCAATCGATGCCCTTGTCGAGCGGAACGGCTTCATTGACCGGCTTGCAGCCGAACACGACCATGCGATCGACGTGGCTGTAAGTGGCGACGATCTCGTCATCGGCGAAAACCTTTTCGATCAGGAATTCAGCGCGCGTTTCCTCGGTCGTGTAGCGCTTGAAGTCCTTCTGGTTGGCCGAATAGCGGATGTCCATGATATTACTCCTCTAAGTATGATGGGATATGTACGGTGCAGGTCTATCAGGCCAGAAGCTTGATGACGACCTTGCGCACCTTACCGGGCGCCTCGGCGGCACAGCCGGGACGATGAATGTCGGTGGGATAGAACACGGCATATGCGCCGGCTCCGAGAAGAAGATCGGTTTCGTCGGTGACCTTGGAGTAGAACTTGACGTCCTTGCTCTCGAAGAGGTCTTCCTCGACTGTGTAATCGGCAGCAAGTGGTGCATAACCGATGACTTCGCGACCACTGAATACGAACTGGATGTCGATGTAGCGGGCGTGGGATTCCGGACGCTTCTCGGCCTTGGGGGCAGTGTCGTAGTCCTGGATCAGGGCGAAGATGGTATCGCCTTCGATATCGACACGTCCGGCGGGCAATGCAGCGATATCCGTTTCGGCCAGGAACTTGAGGCCTTTCTGGATGTTTGCCGGAAGAGTTGCGGCGTCTCGGTCGAGCGTGGCGAGATTGCTGAGATACATGACGTTATTCCTTAAATGAACTGGATGGGGCCAGTGGCAAAGCACTGGCCCCGCTCAGAGCTTAATGGGCAACCTTTAGCTCGTCACCAGCCTCCGGCGCATCGGCCGCGACGGTTTCGACAACACCGCCCCGCTTCTTCATGTACTTGGCGTACATACCGGTCAGGATCGGAACCAGGATAGCGGTAGTCAGGCATGCTGCGGCGACCAGCGAAGTAGCGGCGGCTGCGGCAGGCTTAAACTGCGGAGCCATTTCGGCGATGATCATCGGGTTGGCGACAGCAGCGCCGGCGGCCGACGAAGCTGCGAGACCGGCAGTACCATTACCGCCACCGATGAACTTGTCGGCAAGCATCAGCGGGATACCAGTGACGACGATGACGATGACGCCGAGCAGGATACCGCCAAGACCGGTCTGAGCGATGACGTGCAGGTCGATGCCGTTACCCAGAGCAAAACCGAAGAACGGGATCAGGGTGGTGACGCCGCCCTTGAAGAAGGCGCGCAGATCCTTATCGAGGTTGCCGAGGATGAAGCCGATCAGGAAGGGCAGGACTGCGCCGACGAACAGATGCGGTTCGAAGGTTGCAACGCCTGCTGCGCCGAGGATCAGCATCGAGACCAGCGGGCCTGATTCGATCGACATCAGGACGAAGGCGCCCGATTCTTCCTTGGTGCCGTATTGCTGCATGATCGCGGCGTAGAGACCACCGTTGGTCATGTCCATTGCGGCGCAGATGGCCAGAGCCGAAAAGCCCATGAACAGGCCCGACTGCACACCTTCGAGCGGCAGGAACTGAGCGGCGATGTAGGTGGCGCCCCAGGCAACGAGCGTCTTGACGACGACGAGGTTACCCGACTTGCGCAGAACCGTACCGGTTGCGCGAAGGTCGATAGAGGTACCCATGCAGAAGAACCAGACGGCCAGGATCGGCACGGTGCCGGCGATCAAACCATTGGTAAACGAACCGAAATAGCTACCGGCCCAGGGGAAGAAGGTCTTGCAAAGTGCGCCCAGAATGAGCGGCACGAGCATTAGTCCGCCGGGGACTTTATCAATTGCCTTTTTAATATTCATTTTTGTATTCCTCCTTAATAATGAGTTCGCTATTCCGCCGCGGTGATTAAATTGCCGCGGCTGGCGATCTCAGTTTTGAAGACGTCGGGTGTGGCGTCTTTCGGTATGATTGCACCATGGTGCTGTACGACCGCGCCTGCGACGACGTGGGCACGACGTGCTGCCTCCGCGGGTTCAATACCAAGGTTGCGGCCTAGAATATAGGTTGCTGAAAAACTGTCGCCGGCAGCAGTTGTGTCGACAACTTTCTCGACTTTGGTGGCTGGTACGGTTTCGACCTTACCGCCATGGATGAGCGTTGCAACGCCCGGCCCGTCCTTGATCACTACTTCCAGCTGCGGCATTTTTGCAAAATATTCAATGCCTGCTTCCATGGTCTGGGCAAGCCCAAACACTTCGAGCTCCTCGATGGTGACGAGAACGCGGGTCGAAAATGCGATGACGCGTTCATAGGCCGCACGTGCATTTTCGATACCGCCCCAAAGCAGCGGACGATAGTTGCCATCGAAATCGACGGCGACACCGGCACGTGCAAGTTCTTCCAGCTTTACGAGCAGACGCTCGCGGCTTTCCGGTTTCAACACGGCCAGACTGATGCCGGAGATGTAGACGCTCGTAAATCCTTCGAGTGCGGCAAGAAGCTCATCAGAACCTTCACCCTGGAAAGTTTCACGGGCGGCAGCCTCGCCGCGCCAGTAGAAGAAGCGACGTTCACCGGTTGGGTCCGTCTTGATAAAATAAAGACCGGGCCGCTGGCCTTTTCTGCGCAACACAAGATGATCGTCGACACCCTGGGAATTCCAGAACGCCGCCATGTCTTCGCTGAAAGGATCATCACCGATGGCGGTTATGTATGAGACGAATGATCCCAAACCAGCACCCAACCGTGCCATGTAGGCAGCGGTGTTGAAAGTATCACCTCCGAAAGCTTGCGTAATCGAGCCGTCCGGCTTGCGTTGCAATTCGACCATGCATTCGCCGATCGAAGCTACGCGTATTTCCAGTGGCATTTTGCCTCCCTTCCGCCCCCAAGGCGTGACGCTGTCCTGTAAAACTGGGGCGTGGATTAAGATTTCGTCCAGCGCTGGGCCGGACCATATTCACACTCATCAATTCCTACGTTGATCGGGATCAAACTTTGATGTCCACTACATTGGTAAGTTGCAGATGGAAGCCGCGGTCCTCTCAGGCTCTGTCTTAATGGGACCACGGTTGGGAGGGCGCTTCACCAAATGCCGAAAGGCAAAGAAAGAGGAAGAAGACTAATGGGCATCCTTTCCCAAACAATCGTCCCCGCCGACGCTTGGGCCGGTTTTAAGGGCGACAAGTGGCGCGACGCCGTTGACGTCCGCGACTTCATCCAGAACAACTACAAGCCCTACGAGGCAGACGGCGCATTTCTTGCCGGCCCAACGCCACGCACCTTGAAGGTCTGGGAAACACTCGGAGTGCTCCTCGCTGAGGAACGCAAGAAGGGTGTTCTGGACGTATCTGCCGACCGTGCCTCGACGATCACCGCACATGATGCAGGTTATATCGCCAAGGACATCGAGCTGATCGTCGGCCTGCAGACCGACGCGCCGCTGAAGCGCGCCATCATGCCGAACGGCGGCCTGCGTATGGTCGAAAACGGCCTCGAGGCCTTTGGTTTCAAGCTCGATCCGTCGGTTCACGAAGTCTGGACGAAATATCGCAAGAGCCATAACCAGGGCATCTTCGACGTCTACAGCCCGGAAATCCTCGCCGCCCGCAAGTCCGGCGTCATCACCGGCCTGCCGGACGCCTACGGCCGCGGCCGCATCATCGGCGACTATCGCCGCGTTGCCCTTTACGGCACTGACGCACTGCGCGCCTTCCGCCTGAAGGACTTCCGCGCAATCGAGAACGAAGTCTTCAACGACGACGTCATGCGTCTGCGTGAAGAAATGTCGGAACAGTACCGCGCTCTCGACGAACTGAAGGAAATGGCCGCCAAGTATGGCTACGACATTTCCAAGCCGGCCACCAATGCCCGCGAAGCCATCCAGTGGACCTACTTCGCATACCTCGCAGCCGTGAAGGAACAGAACGGTGCGGCAATGTCGCTCGGCCGTGTCTCGACCTTCCTCGACATCTACATCCAGCGCGATATCGACGCAGGCGTCCTGACCGAAGAACAGGCTCAGGAACTGATCGACGACATGATCATCAAGCTTCGGATCGTCCGCTTCCTGCGTACGCCAGAGTATGACCAGCTGTTCTCGGGCGACCCGACCTGGGTTACGGAATCGATCGGTGGCGTTGGCGAAGATGGCCGTCCGCTGGTCACCAAGTCGAGCTTCCGCTTCCTGCACACGCTCTACAACCTCGGCCCGGCTCCTGAACCGAACCTGACCGTACTGTGGAGCACCAAGCTGCCGGAAGGCTTCAAGAACTTCTGCGCCAAGGTGTCTGCCGATACCAGTGCCATCCAGTACGAAAACGACGACCTGATGCGTCCGAAATGGGGCGACGACTACGGCATTGCATGCTGCGTCTCGGCCATGCGCATCGGCAAGCAGATGCAGTTCTTCGGTGCCCGCTCCAACCTCGCAAAGGCCCTGCTCTATGCGATCAACGGCGGCGTCGACGAAAAGAGCGGTGCAGTCGTTGCCAAGGGCTTCGAGCCGATCACGGCTGACGTGCTCGACTATGACGAAGTCATGGCAAAGTTCGACAAGATGATGGACTGGCTGGCCAAGACCTACGTCAAGGCACTCAACACCGTTCACTACATGCACGACAAATACGCTTACGAGCGTATCGAAATGGCGCTGCACGACCGCGACATTCTGCGCACCATGGCTTGCGGCATCGCCGGCCTTTCGGTCGCAGCGGACTCGCTGTCGGCAATCAAGCATGCCAAGGTCAAGGTCATCCGCAACGAGGCAGGTCTGGCCGTCGATTACAAGATCGAAGGCACCTACCCTGCTTACGGCAACAACGATGACAGCGTTGACTCCATCGCAGTCTGGTTGACCGAAACCTTCATGAAGAAGATTGCGGCACAGCCCTACTTCTATCGTAACTCGATGCCGACCCAGTCGGTGCTGACGATCACCTCCAACGTGGTCTACGGCAAGAAGACGGGCAACACGCCGGACGGACGTCGCGCAGGCGAGCCCTTCGCACCGGGTGCAAACCCGATGAACGGTCGTGATACCAAGGGCTTCGTCGCTGCCGGCGCATCGGTTGCCAAGATCCCCTACGACGCCGCCCTCGACGGTATTTCCTGGACGGCTTCGGCAACACCGGACTCGCTCGGTCGCACCAGCGAGGAACGTGCAAAGAACCTGGCAAATTGCCTTGATGCCTACACGGCAGCAGGTGGCTTCCATGTCAACGTCAACGTCTTCAATCGTGACACGCTTGTCCATGCAATGGAACATCCGGAACTGTATCCGCAGTTGACGGTTCGCGTGTCGGGATATGCGGTCAATTTCGTCAAGCTGACCCGTGAACAGCAGCTCGACGTCATCTCGCGCACGTTCCATTCAAAGATGTAACGTTTAGGCGTTAGGCTGGGCGCATATGGAACCCATATGCGCCCACGCTGTTAACCCGAAATCTATCTACAGATACGAGTTGCCCCATGGACATTCAACGAGCGATCACCCGCCCGCCGAAGGCGCATGCCCCCGCAGGCACCCACTCTTCGACGGACTTTGGCTACCTGCATTCCGTGGAAAGTGGTGCGGCCGTTGATGGGCCGGGAATGCGTTTCGTCTTCTTCATGGCCGGCTGCCTGTTCCGGTGTGTTTATTGCCACAATCCCGATACCTGGAAGCTGCATAACGGTCGCAAGATCACTCTCGATGACGCCCTGGCCGAAGTAAAGCCTTACGCGGGCTTCCTGCGGATGGCAGGTGGCGTGACCATATCGGGCGGCGAACCGCTGATGCAGGCGCCGTTCGTCGGCGAGATGTTCAAGCACTTCAAGAGCGAACTCGGCCTTCATACAGCACTCGATACACAAGGCTATCTTCATGCCTCGGTAGACGACGAGTGGTTTGATAATGTCGACCTCGTCCTTCTCGATATCAAGCACAGTGACCCCGAGGTCTATCAGCGCCTCACTGCACAACCACTGCAGCCGACGCTCGACTTCGCCCACCGCCTGCAGCGGCTGCAGAAGAAGATGTGGCTGCGATATGTGCTGGTTCCCGGCTGGACCGACGGACATGACGACATAGCAAGGCTCGCCGATTTCGTTGCGGACCTCGGCTCGATTATAGAGCGCGTCGAAGTTCTACCCTTCCACCAGATGGGTACGCAGAAATGGGCGCAGCTGGGAATGGATTATCCGCTCGCAGGAGCTCCGACGCCAACGCCGGAATCCACAGCTGAAGCAAGATCAATATTCGCGGAACGCGGGCTGACGGTCTTTTAGGACACGCAAGCATCGGGAAAGCGTTCCCAATTACATAAATGACAAGGAATACCAATATGATCGATATTCGCTCGCTCGTTCTCGTTGTGAACTGCGGCAGTTCTTCCGTTAAATTCGGCGTCTTCTCGGGTACCAACCGCGAGCCGCTTCTTTCGGCTCTGGCAGAAAACCTCGGACAGCCGGAAAGCCGGCTTGTTGTCAAGGAAAAGGGCGAGAAGACCGAAATGTCGCTCGACAGCGGCAGCCACGACGTCGCCTTGCAGAAACTCCTCGGCATTCTTGAGCAGAAGGGCTGGCTGAGCTCGATTGTGGCAGTCGGTCACCGCACGGTCCACGGCGGCGAGCGCTTCTCCGCATCCACGCTCATTACCGACGAAATCCTGCGCGAGATGGATGCGCTATCCAATCTCGCTCCATTGCACAACCCGGCAAACATCCTCGGCATCAGGACCGCCATGGCAGCGCTGCCCAACGTCCCGCATGCAGCAGTCTTCGACACCGCCTTCCACACCACTATGCCACAGGCTGCCTTCACCTATGCCGTCCCGCAGGATTGCTACCGTAACCTCGGCGTTCGCCGTTACGGTTTCCATGGAACCAGCCACCGCTTTGTTGCAGCGGAAGCAATCGAGCTTCTCGGCCTCGACCCCAACGATCACGGCCTGGTTATCGCCCATCTCGGCAATGGCGCTTCGGCAACCGCTGTTCTGAACGGCAAGAGCGTCGACACGTCGATGGGTTTCACTCCGCTTGAAGGCCTTGTCATGGGCACCCGCTCCGGCGACATCGATCCGGGCGCACTCTTCCACATCGCCCGCGAGGACGGCCTGACGATCGACGAACTCGACACGCTGCTCAACCGCAAGAGCGGTCTGCTCGGCCTCTCCGGCCTGTCCAACGATTGCCGCACGCTGGAGAATGCAGAGAAGGAAGGCCATGAGGGCGCCAAGCTGGCTCTCGACGTCTTCGTCCATCGCCTGGCCCGTTACATCGGTGGCCTCGCAACCTCGCTCAACCGTCTGGATGCCGTCATTTTCACCGGTGGCATCGGCGAAAACTCGGCAACCATGCGCCAGCGGACGATCGAACGCCTGTCAGTTTTCGGTCTCAAGCTTGATGCGGACGCCAATGGCCAGATGTTCGGCGGACGTTGCGGCGTCATCACCGCGAAGGACAGCAAGGCAACCGCTGCCGTCATCGCCACCAATGAGGAATGGATGATTTCCCACGATACGCTGGAGGCCGTCGCAGCGTCCACCGCTGCGTAACAGTTTTTGCAGATCGCATTATTTCAACCAATTCATAATCACCGCGAACATACAGAAGGATAATTCTCAATGTGCGCACGTATAATTTTCCTTGCTGCGGCAGCACAGGACGTCGGCCTGACCTCGCTCTCGCTTGGCTTGGTGCGGGCACTGCAGCGAGACGGCATGAAGGTCGCCTTCGTCAAGCCGATCGCTCAGCCACGGTCTGAAAGCCGCGTCCAGAAGAAGGGCATCGATACGTCGAGCCACTTCGCCCGCACCCTGTGCATGACCAACTCTCCGGAACCGATCCCGTTCGAGAAGGCGGAAGAACAGATTCGCAAGGGTGACCTCGCGGCTCTGCTTGAAGACGTAGCAACGATGACGGAAGCCCTGCGCGCCGATCATGACGTGGTTGTCGTCGAGGGCCTGATTCCGCTCGCCAGCGCACAGATCGCGCTTCGCCTCAACGTCGAAATCGTCCGCAGCCTTGGCGCTGACGTCATTCCGGTCCTGAGCGGCGTCGATTACGAGCCGAAGTTCATCGCCGAAACGGTCGCCTTGATTCATCGCCAGTATGCGCGTGAGGGAAATTCGCCGCTTCTTGGCCTGATGATCAACAAGATGAAGGTAGCTGCGGATCGCGAAAAACTGAAGGACGCTCTCGCTCCCTTCGGTCTCGCCTCGTCGACCATCCTCGGCGCGATCCCCTACGAGCCGAATCTGAACACGCCACGCCTGTCCGACCTCGTCTCGTCGCTTGATCTGAGCGTCGTGCAGGGTTCCAAGCTCGATGCCGTGCGTGTCCGCGAGATCGTCGTCGGTGCCCGTTCGGTCGAGAAGATGATCGACCGCCTGCGCCCCGAAACCCTGGTCGTCATGCCCGGTGACCGCAGCGATATCGCGCTTGCCTCGGCGCTTGCTCACAGCCGCGGCGTACCGCTTGCCGGCCTGTTGCTCACCTGCGGCGCACCGCTCGCAACCCCGGTCGCAGACCTGATGGCCTCGGTCGGCTCAAACATCCTGCCGATCCTGTCCACCCCCGACGACACCTATGCCACCGCCTCGCGCCTTGCCCATCTGAGCTACCATGTCAGCCAGGATGACAGCCAGCACATGGAAAAGGTCATCGATTTCGTCGCCGAACATATCGACACGACATCGCTGCGTGACCGGATCGGCACCTCGACCGAAGCCCGGCTTTCGCCGCCGCGCTTCCGCAACCACCTGATCGAAGGTGCACGCCGCGCCAACAAGCGTATCGTGCTCCCCGAGGGTGAAGAACCCCGCACGCTGCAGGCTGCCGTCATCTGCCACCAGAAGGGCATTGCCCGTTGCGTGTTGCTCGGTCGCCCCGATGCCATCCAGATGATCGCCAGGGCCAAGGACATCGAACTGCCCGCCGATCTCGAAATCCTCGACCCGGCCGCCGTGCGCGCCAACTATGTCGATGCCATGGTCGAACTGCGCAAGTCCAAGGGCAT
>UCIV01000004.1 GCA_900472575.1 Hyphomicrobiales bacterium | reverse complement strand
CGTCAGTGAGCGGGTTATAGATCCGACGACCCGACTGAGTCAACAGCCATTTTTAAAAAAATGTCATTTTTCTCCAATGCCATGCGAGCAGATGCTCATGGCTTAAATTGCGGGCATGCATAGATTTTCAGCAGTCGAAACGGCGCTCTTGTTCACTCGTGCGTTTCACGCTGCTATGGCATTGCAGAACCTCATCAGGACGCCACCGACGTGATGGGTCTTTAGACGCCCGAAAATACCGAGAGCTCACATATATATATGGAAAAGAAACCCCGAGAGGACAGATCTGATAGCAGCACGCATGCGCCACTCCCTATTATAGAGGTGCTGGGTGATCTAACCGTGGCGCTCCGCAAGAACTCTTGTGCAGTCCTTTCCGCCCCACCGGGTGCAGGCAAAACGACCATAGTGCCGCTTACCCTGATTAAAGAGCCATGGTGCACGGGAAAGGTCATCCTGCTTGAGCCGCGGCGGCTGGCGGCGCGAGCTGCCGCTTCGCGCATGGCGGCGCTCAAGGGAGAGAGTGTCGGGCAGACGATCGGTTACAGAATGCGCCTCGACACGCGGATCTCGCAGGCGACACGGATCGAGGTCGTCACGGAGGGAGTATTTTCCCGAATGATCCTCGACGATCCGGAACTTGCCGGCGTTTCCGCGGTGATCTTCGACGAATTCCACGAACGCTCGCTCGATGCCGATCTCGGACTGGCGCTGGCGCTCGACGCACAGTCGGCGCTTCGAGAAGACCTGCGTATAATCGTAATGTCGGCAACCCTCGATACGGATCGCATCGCGGCATTGCTGAACGACCCTCCGGTGATCAAAAGCAATGGACGGAGTTTTCCGGTCGAGATCCGTTATAATGAAAGAAGCCAGCAGGAGCGTGTCGAGGACGCAGTCACGCGCGCGATCGAAAGCGCACATCGCGGCGAAGATGGCTCCATCCTTGCTTTTCTACCGGGACAGGCGGAAATCAGAAGGGTAACCGAGCGGCTGCAGGGCCGGTTCGATGCAGACACCGCGATTGCGCCACTTTATGGCAATCTGACACAACACGAGCAGGATCTGGCAATCAAGCCGGCAGCGCCTGGCAAGCGCAAGATCGTGCTCGCCACATCGATTGCAGAGACATCTATCACGATCGACGGGGTACGGATCGTCATCGACAGCGGATTGCAGCGTCTGCCGGTCTTCGAGCCTTCCACCGGAATGACCCGGCTGGAGACGGTACGGGTATCACAGGCTTCGGCCGACCAGCGGGCCGGACGTGCCGGGCGAACCATGCCGGGTATCGCCATCAGGCTCTGGCACGCGGGCCAGACCGCTGCACTGCCGGATTTCACGCCGCCGCAAATACTCGCGAGCGATCTCTCAGGTCTCGTGCTCGACCTTGCTCATTGGGGCGTGGTTGATCCGACAACGCTCGCCTTTCTGGATCAACCGCCCGGACCTGCGCTTTCCGAGGCAAAAGGCCTGCTTGTCCTTCTCGGCGCATTGGACGACACCGGCCGGCTGACGCCGAGAGGTCATCTTATCCGTCAGCTGGCCTTGCCGCCTCGGCTAGCGGCGATGGTCATCAATGCGGACGAGGAAGGACGCGGGCTCGAGGCAAGCCATCTCGCCGTTCTCCTGACCGAACAGGGACTTGGAGGAAACGATATCGATCTCGATGAACGGCTGCGGCGGTTCCGGGCCGACCGCAGCGAGCGGGCGCAAGCCAGCCGAGGTCTGGCCAGCCGGATAGCCGACAGTCTGCCAAACAAAGCAGCACAACAGACAAGCGGGTCAGCAGGCCCGCTTCTTCTCCATGCCTATCCCGACCGGATCGCGCTGCAGCGCGGCGGCAAGGGCCGGTTCATCATGGCCAACGGCCGAGGAGCGGAACTGCCGGAAACCGAGCGACTTGCCGGGGCCTCCATGTTGGTGATTTCCGACGTGAGCGGGAAAGCTGCGCGGCCACGCATTCTCAGCGCCGCGGAAATATCTCGTTCCGAAGTGGAAGCGGAGATGGGCGGTGCAATCCGGTCCGCAGAAGAATGTTTTTTCGACCCGGCCAGCCGTCAGGTTCGTGCGCGCCAAACCACCCGGCTCGGAGCAATCGTATTTAGCGAAAAACCCTTACCCAAACCGACCGGGGAACAGGCGGCACGGGCGCTGGCCGACGGCGTACGGCAGTTCGGATTGCACAGCCTGCCGTTTTCGAAGGAGACCCTACAATTCAGGGAAAGGCTGGGGTTCCTTCATCGATCGCTTGGCGAGCCATGGCCGGATGTCAGCGACGATGCGCTTGTAGCCCGCCTTGATGAATGGTTCGTACCCTATCAAGGCCATGCGTCCGCACTTACTTCGATATCGGCGGCGAGCCTTTCGGATGGGTTGCGTTCGCTGGTACCACACGAGTTGCTGCACACTATGAACCGGCTTGCGCCGACCCATTTCGAGGCGCCGACCGGCCAACGCCATCCGATCCAGTATGATGGCGCAGAACCGGTGCTGACAATCCGTGTCCAGGAGTTGTTCGGATTGAAAAATCATCCCGCGATCGCGAACGGCAAACTGCCGCTGCTTCTTGAATTGACATCGCCGGCACACAGGCCGATCCAGACGACACGCGATCTGCCCGGCTTCTGGTCCGGGTCATGGAAAGATGTTCGGGCGGAAATGCGTGGCCGATATCCCAGACACCCATGGCCGGAAAATCCGGTCGATGCCGCTCCGACAAGCCGCGCAAAACCCAAAGGTACGTGACAGGATGTCACGTACCATGAAATACTGGGTCGATTTTAAGAGGTTTGACCACTTTAAGGCACATATAAACAATGTCCGAAACAATATTGCATAGTACAGACATGACTTCATCGCAGGACGGCAAGATCGGCCATGTAAGCCGCAGCATCCGCCTACAAACCCTCGTCAGGCTGAGGTGGCTGGCCGTGGCGGGGCAGACGATAACGGTCCTGATCATCTGGGGCGTACTCGACTTTCCGATGCCTATCGCCCAGGCAACCATATTGATCGCAGCCCTTGCGGTCGCAAATCTCATTTTATCCGCTTGGTTTCCGGCCACCCACCGGCTTGGACCGAAATCAGCGCTTGCGTTGCTCTGCTTCGACCTTCTGCAAATGGGCGCGCTATTGTTTATCACTGGCGGGCTGGGCAATCCCTTTGCACCGCTGATCTGCGTGCCGGTCATCATAGCCTTTGCATCACAGCCATTGTGTCATTCGCTCGTGCTGCTTGTCTTCGCGCTTGTGTGCACGACGGTTTTGTCACTCTCTCCTTACCCGGTCCCGTGGTATGAGGGAGAGCATTTGCGTATCCAGCCGATCATGCAGCTCGGGGTATGGTTCTCGATCGCCTCGATGATGGTTTTTGCGGCTTTCTACGCTTACCGCGTTTCCCATGAGGCCAGCCTGCTTGCCGACGCTCTGGTGGCGACGGAAATGATTCTGGAGCGGGAAAAACATCTCGGTCAGCTGGATGGTCTGGCTGCTGCTGCGGCCCATGAACTGGGAACACCGCTTGCAACGATCAGCGTCGTCGCCAAGGAAATGGAGCGAGAGCTGGGGCAGGACGAGCGCTTCAAGGAAGATGTGCAACTGTTGCGCAGCCAGAGCGAGCGATGCCGCGATATCCTGCGGCGCTTGACCTCACTGCCAGCGGAGGGCGAGGAGCATTTGCGGCGTCTGCCTTTATCGTCGATGATGGAAGAGGTGATCGCTCCGCACCGTCAGTTCGACATAGACATCAGACTGGTGCAGAAAACCGACGGTGGCCATGAACCCATAGGCGTGAGAAACGCAGGAATTCTCTATGGGCTTGGCAATCTGATTGAAAATGCGGTCGATTATGCCAAGAATGAGGTGGTCATCTCGGTGGAATACGATGACCAGCGGGTGGCGATCATGATCGAGGACGATGGTCCAGGCTATTCTGCCGTTATCCTCTCGCGTATCGGCGAGCCTTATATGACATCCCGGACGCGCGAGCGGAGTGAGCATGCCGGCGGATTGGGTTTGGGGCTCTTCATCGCCAAAACCCTGCTGGAGCGATCCGGCGCATCGATCCGCTTCAGCAATCGCGGCGACGGACAGGTCGGTGCACGCATTCGAATAGAATGGCCAAGATCAATTATGGACAAGCCAATTTGATCTAGCTCCAATTTTATCGCGTTCTATATGATAATTGGGGTCCATCGATCCCGGAGAATGAAGATGGAAACAACACTGCAGCAATCCAATCCTCAGAATGAGGACTTTATTGGTTCCGACCCTTCACTGTTGATCGTTGACGACGATGGACCGTTTCTGCGTCGCCTAGCACGGGCCATGGAAACACGAGGCTTTACCGTTGAGGCCGCGGAAACAGTCGCCGAAGGTATTGCCAAAGTGCGCCAGCGGGCACCGAAATACGCCGTGGTGGATCTTCGGCTGGGCGACGGCAACGGCCTCGACGTCATCGAAACCATCAGGCAGTTCCGTCAGGATACACGCGTCATCGTACTGACCGGATACGGAAACATTGCGACTGCCGTCACTGCGGTCAAACTTGGTGCCGTCGACTATCTTTCCAAGCCTGCCGATGCGGATGATGTGTTCAACGCCTTGACGCAGCGTCCCGGAGAAAAGGCTGACCTGCCGGAAAATCCGATGTCGGCAGATCGCGTGCGTTGGGAACATATCCAGCGCGTCTACGAAATGTGCGAACGCAACGTTTCGGAAACGGCACGACGCCTCAACATGCATCGCCGCACTTTGCAGCGCATCCTGGCAAAGCGGGCACCTAAATAAGGCGCCCGCCGCGACTTGCGGGCTGCGGGACTTATGTAATTGCGGCAGAGAGGCAGGCCACGCCCTTGACTAGGTCTCTATGTCGTCGAAGCTCTTGCCGGTAGACCATTCCGCCATCATCAGGCGGTGCGCCGCTGTACGCGAAAAATCGAGCATCAACGCCTTGCGGGTCGCCGGCGCAATCTTGTGTTGGGATGCGTCACGCAAGAGATGCGCCCCATAACCATCCGACAACATCAGGCCGCAGTCTTCAGGGAAAATTTCGAGCGGGACATCCCTGTGCGTTGCAAAGATCAGCCGGTCGCAATAAGTCCGATATTCCGGCCACTTGCGGTCGATACGGAAATCCTCGATCGAGGTCTTTATCTCGACAATCCAGATTTCTCCCTTATCGGATACGGTGATCAGGTCGGCCCTTCTGCCATTCGGCAAGACCAGTTCGGGCAGAACAGCATGCTTCATATCGTGAAGCAGGATTTGAGCGCCCTTGCGGACCATCATCGCGCGGGGCGACTGACGGCCATCGATCAAAGGGTTGTCGTTCACGACATTCAATATCGTCATGCCTGTTCCTTAGCCATTACAGGTGGGCAGCATTGTGAATGTTGCAAAAAGACAATGGGCTTTTCAATTCGACTGCTGCCGACGCGCTGAGCGCTTGCGCAACTTGCCAACCGCAATCGAATGGAAAATAACGGTTTCGACGGCGGCTTGACGCCATTTCAATCGATAGTTTCACCAAGAGATATCCATGCGCTTTCGCAACAGCATGCTCGCACTCGGCCTGTTGGCAACCGCCGCCCTGGCCGGCTGCTCGACCACGTCCGAAACAGCCCAGACAGATGCACCGGTTCGCATCGAAACGGCCCAGATCTTCACCGATTCCTACGGATCGGTGACCGATGCAGGCTATACCCTGCCGGCCATTCCGATCAACCGGGTCAAGCAGGAGTTCGTCCGCCAGATCGTGAACTACGAAACTGCGGAAAAGCCGGGTACGGTTATCGTCAATACCCGCGAACGCCATCTCTATTACATCCTGCCGGGCGGCCGAGCTGTGCGCTATGGCATCGGCGTCGGCAAGGCTGGTTTTGCATGGTCGGGCACGGCCTATGTTGCCTGGAAGCAGGAATGGCCGACATGGCATCCGCCGAAAGAAATGGCAGCCCGCAAGCCGGATGTCGCCAGATACGTCGAAAACGGCATGGGTCCAGGCCTGAACAACCCGCTTGGCGCACGCGCCATGTATCTGTTCAACGAAAAGGGCCAGGACACGCTGTTTCGCCTGCACGGCACGCCGGAATGGGCCTCGATCGGCACGGCGGCTTCATCCGGCTGCATTCGCCTGATGAACCAGGACGTTATCGACCTTTACAGCCGGGTGCGTCCGGGCAAGGCAACCAAAGTCGTCGTGGTCCAGTAGGACTGACGGGATACCGAAATCAAAAAGCCGCCGAGAACATTCCCGGCGGCTTTTTTACTGCGATGACATGAGCCTAGATCTACCGGCCGTCACCCTTTCCTGTGCCGTAGCTTTGCCTGCGAGATTACGGGTATCAAGGCGCGGAAAGCCCACGGCGGTTCGGTCAGGATTGTGGATGTGCCATCCGCGGGCGGCCCGTTGCAGTGGCAACGATGCGCGCTTCAACGAGTTTTCGTCCGCCTTCAACTTCCGGTGCCATAATCTCCTTTTCGATGGAAATCAGGATGCCCTGGGCCTCTTCCTGTCCGGCCTTGCGCCGCGCTGCAATGACTGCCCGCTCCTCAGCGGCTTCTAGCGCACTCGCTTCCCCGATTATCGTGGTTGTCTCACCGGCACCGGTTACAATATAGACACCTTCTTCCGGCGAAGTGATGGTGACCGTCGCCGTAACCCTTATATGGCCGACGACAGCGCCGATGGCGTTGGCAACATCCGCATCAGAAGGAATGATCGATTCGGCTCCAAGCATATCGGCAATTGCAGGATAATAGACCGGTGCCGAAGCGCCTAGACCGACAAGCGGACGGTCAAGCGAAATGGAAAACCGGGCGATACCCGGTACGCGCTTCAATGCCCGATCAACCGCAAGCGAGACCGATGGGTTGACTGATTCGGCACCGTCTTCCGCAAGGCAGGCCGAAAGCAAGATCTCGGAAGATTGCCGGGTCAGCCTCGCGACGATTTTGCCGGCCAAATCTTCTGGTGACGTGGCGATCTCGCGTCCCGCGCCGGTCTTCTTCCGGGCTGCGAGCTGCAGCCCCAATCGTGCGGCATCGGCATTCCACTGGCCTTGGCGACCAAGAACATGCAGCGCGTCAGATGGTGTGATGCCGCTCAAGTATACGAGCCCACGGCCCACAAGCCGGTCGAGAACCGATTTCTGGGAATTCATTGTGAGTAATGCATTCAAAGCCACGGGTGCCGAGCCGATCCGCGCAAGAAGCGCCTGTTCCTGCGGTTGAAGGATCCCAGCCAAGGCTTCGTTCAAAGCGATCCGGACGGCGAAACGGCCATCGTGGCGACCAGTATGGGTGGCGCGTAGCTGCATATCGATAGCCGACAGAACGCTATCGCCATAGGTGGCCGCCAGAAGGCTGAGAGGCAGAAGACGTCGAGGACCGAGCGTGATTTTTGCCTCTAGCCCACGGTCATCGATATGAACTTCCGAATCACCGCCGAGGCCGAAAGTGCGCAAGGCTACGGCCTCCACCATCGTATTGTGACCGCCGACATTTGCGCCATCAAGCGCAAGCTTCGGCTTGCCGCCCTGAATTATCGCGACATCCGTCGTGGTGCCACCGATGTCTGACACAACTGCCTCATCCAGCCCGGTGAGATAGCGAGCACCCACAAGGCTTGCCGCCGGACCGGAGAGAATGGTCTCGATCGGGCGTAGCCGTGCCTCGCCAGCGGACATCAACGCGCCGTCGCCTCGCACGACCATGAGGGGCGCATGGATGCCGGATTTTTCGAGAAAATCTTCGGTCGAACCGATCAGTCGGTCGATGATAGACACCAGGCGGGCATTGAGCAGCGTCGTCAAGGCGCGCCGCGGTCCACCCAGTTTCGAGGAAAGCTCGTGGCTGCAGGTGACGGGCTTGTGGCTCAGTTCGCGGATCCGATCCCTAACGCTGATTTCATGAGCCGGATTCCGGACGGCAAAATATCCGGCTACGGCGAAGGACGAAACCTTCGGGCCAAGTGTCGGGAGAGCCTCTTCCAGCATCGTCATCTCTAACGGCGTTTCGTTGCCGTGGACATCGTGGCCGCCAGGCAGGAAGATCACCGGATCGGTACCGAGCGCTTCCGAGAGCCCCCCTCGGGCGATATCTTCCGGGCCGAAGCCGATCATGACAAGCGCTGCCCGACCCCCCTGCCCTTCGACCAAAGCATTGGTCGCAAGCGTCGTGGACAGCGAGACCATCGCGATTTCCGCGGCCGGGATACCACTCCTTGCCAGTACCGCTTCGACAGCACCCGAGATTCCTTCGGAAAGATCATGCCGAGTGGTGAGCGATTTCGCCTTGGCGATCACCCCCTCATCCTCGCGGAAAAGAACCGCATCCGTGTAGGTGCCGCCGGTATCGGTGCCGAGAAGAAGAGGTGAAACCACGCAAGAATTCCCAAACCCTTATGCAGCAATCAATAAAGCATGAGGCGGCAGGATCAGTCGACCGGCAAAGACATCTCCTGTCGCGGTCAGGACCTCAGGCTGACCCGCATCGGCATGCCGTCCTGCGGCTGGGTTGTCAGTTTCTGCACCGGCCAGATCTTTGTACCCGGCAGGGCATCGAAGCGGTAACGCTTCATCAGCACGGCGAGCGCAATCACCGCTTCCTGCATGGCGAAGGTCGCGCCGATGCAGGTGCGCGGGCCGGCACCGAAGGGCAGATATTGGAAGCGGCCGATCTTGCCGCGGTTTTCCGGCAGGAAACGTTCCGGCATGAAGGCGCGCGGCTTTTCCCAGTAGAGTTCATGACGATGGAGCGTCCAGGGCATGACGAGGATGGTGACGCCCGCTTCAATCTCGATGCTCTCGCCTGTCGGGCTCGTCCATTTGTCATCCGCGATGGCCGCGCGGTTGAGCGAAGGTGCCGGCGGATAAAGCCGCAGGGCCTCTTCAAAGGAGGCGCGCACCCAGGGCATCAGTTCCAGCCACTCGACCGGCTCCGCACCGGTGGCAAGTACCCGGTCGATTTCCTTCTCCATCGCTTCGCGCACGTGCGGTGAATGGGCGACGCAATAGAGCGTCCAGGCAAGCGCGCGAGCGGTGGTCTCATGGCCGGCACCGATAAAGGTGAGGATATTGTCTTCGATCTCATCCAACGAAAGGCCGTTCGGCCCTTCGAGTTGCAGGAGCAGCGTCAAGAAATCCTCAGGGACGTCATCCGGCATCTCGCGCATGCGCTTCTGCCGCTCTCTCATCGTGTCGGCGACGATCTTGCGGAATTTTTCGAGCACCTTGCGGCCACCGATGCGCGTCAGGCGCGGCACCCAGGGCGGCGCGCGCAACAAATCCATCGGGTCGACGCGGCCCATGCGGTGAAGCAGGTTGTCCACGTCATCAGAAAAATTGTTGCTCTCGGTGACGATCTGGCCCGAGAAAAGCGTTTCGGACAGGAGGGAATAGGCCAGTTCCGTCATATCGACGGAGATATCGTGGACTGCGCCGCCGGTGCCGACGGTCGCATATTTCTCCGCATATTCTTCCGACTTCGCCAGCATCTGGCCGGCAAAGCCGCGCGAATGCCGTGGCGTGAAAACCGGCGCCATCGCCTTGCGTGAGCGTTTCCACACCGGGCCTTCCGCCGTCAGCAATCCGTCGCGCAGGATCGGCCGCAGGATCAGTTGCCGGATTTCCGACATTTCGTAGTTTGCGGCGTTGTCGACGAGGACATGGCGGATCAGCCCGGGATCGTTGACGATCAGCGTGCGTTCCTTGAAGAATTTCGTCTTGATCCACGGCAGCGTATAGGACGGCACACCCCACAGTTCCAGCGGGTTGCGCATGACCGTGCGGATGATCTCCAGCCTGGACGGCGGGACGGTGCGCGGCACGGGTGCCGGCGGCACAAAAGGGTCGGGGCGCATGTCCAAAAGCAACGCTCCTCTTCAGCTCCTGATCAGACGAATATCAGGACTTAGAGCAGCGATTTCAACTCGGCGATCTTGTCGTTGACGAGCCAGCCGTAATAATTCTCTTCCGGCAGACCGCCACGAGCCTTCAGAGCCGCCGCACGCTGTGCCGAACCGCCGGTATTGTAGAGCGTCGAGGTGATGCCGGGATTTTTGGAAATATCAACATCGGCGATCTGTTTGTAATCATCGATCGACCGACGGATATTGGCCGCCATATAGGCGAGCGACTTGTCGGGATCCATGATCGCTTCATAGACCTCCGCGGCGTCGTTTTCATCCAGCTTCGAATAACCGGACGTGCGCGACACCATGTCGGACAACATCATCGCCGTCAGCGGATTGACCTGGCCGAGACCAAAGGTTTGGCCGGCATAAAAGGGCTGGAAGAAGACCGCGCTGAAACGGTTGTCGGGATAAGACTTTCCATCGACCTTTTTGCCGCGGAACGATTTTTCCCATATGCCTTCGCGGCAATTCCACAGCGCGTAGGAACCGGACTTGTCTTCACAGGCGGAAAACTGCGGGTGCGTCAGGAATTCGGCGATGGTTTCGCCGTCATAGGCAAAACGGAAAGCGTTTCCTGCGTAAGCTGCCGCCTTGACGTAATAGCTCTGCAGCCTGTCATAGGCGTCGACATTATAGGTATGCTCGCCGACGATAGCGCCGACCATGTGGATCGGATCGATGCCATAGGCCGCTGCGGTGGACTTGATCTTGCCGATCAGCGCCTTGTCGGTTGCCAGAAGCTCACGGATCTTGTCGTATTTGTCGTCGAAAGTTGTGCGGCCAGCGCGGGTACGGCGCACGGAAGCGCCGGGGATCTTGGGCTGCACGGCATTGCGATTGCCTTCCGGCACGATGGTCATGGCCATGACCGGACCGGTCGAGGAAGCCGCCCAGGCGACAGTCAACAGCAATGCAATAAGGGTGCGTTTCAAGATTTTCCGTGTCCCAGCGTTTATCTGCGCCACTGCCGGCTCCAGAAACTGTGACAGGTCGATCTGGCAAGCCGCTCGCGTCTTCGCGAAAGCGCGTCACCCATACGTTAAGACATATTGGAATGTCGAGATAAAGACGTTCAAAAAGGCGTCAAGGCAGAGATGCGTGGCAACCGAACGTTGCCCGGTTGCCACGCATGAGCATTAGAGAATGTAGCGCGACAGGTCGGTATCGGCCGCAAGATCGCCGACATGCTTGCGGACATACTCGGCATCGATCTTCACCGACGTGCCGCCCTGATCCGGAGCGGTGAAGGAGATTTCATCCAGCACGCGCTCCATCACCGTCTGCAGGCGGCGGGCACCGATATTCTCGACCGTGGAGTTCAGATGAACCGCGACGTCCGCCAAAGCATCGATCGCATCGTCGGTGAATTCCAAGACCAAGTCTTCCGTTCCCATCAGCGCCTTGTACTGGCGGATGAGACTGGCCTCGGTTTCCGTCAGGATGCGGCGGAAATCTTCCTTGGTCAGCGGACGAAGCTCGACGCGGATCGGCAGACGACCCTGAAGTTCCGGCAGTAGGTCCGAGGGTTTTGATACGTGAAAGGCGCCCGATGCGATGAAAAGGATATGGTCGGTCTTCACCGGTCCATATTTCGTCGAAACGGTCGTGCCTTCGACCAACGGAAGCAGGTCGCGCTGCACGCCTTCACGTGAAACACCGGCACCCATGCCGCCGTCGCGCGCAGCGATCTTGTCGATCTCGTCGAGGAAAACGATGCCATCGTTTTCAACCGAACGCACAGCTTCACGCTGAATGACTTCGTTGTCGATCAGCTTGTCGGATTCGTCCCGGATAAGTTCGCCATACGACTTCGCGACAGTCGTCTTCACCTTTTTGGTGCGACCGCCCATGGCCTTGCCGAACATTTCCGACAGGTTCAGCACACCGATATTGGCGCCGGGCATGCCGGGGATTTCGAAACCACCGGGCATGCCTGAGCCGCTATCAGCCACTTCGACCTCGATTTCCTTGTCGTCCAGCTCACCGGCGCGGAGCTTCTTCCGGAAGCTGTCGCGGGTTGCCGGCGATGCAGTCGAGCCGACAAGCGCATCAAGAACGCGTTCCTCAGCGCTCTGATGCGCCTTGGCTTGAACCTCGGTGCGCTTCTTTTCACGCACGAGGCCGATGCCGATCTCGACAAGATCACGGATGATCTGTTCGACGTCGCGGCCGACATAACCGACCTCGGTGAATTTTGTCGCCTCGACCTTGATGAAGGGCGCGCCGGCGAGCTTAGCGAGGCGGCGGGAGATTTCCGTCTTGCCGACACCGGTCGGGCCGATCATCAAAATGTTCTTCGGCATCACCTCATCCCGCAGGCTCTCGTCGAGCTGATGGCGACGCCAGCGGTTACGCAGCGCAATTGCAACGGCGCGCTTGGCATCGTGCTGGCCGATGATGTGGCGGTCGAGTTCGGAAACGATTTCGCGGGGAGAAAAATTGGTCATGTGATCCTCTCGGCTTTCCCGTTGCGGCCGGCCAATGCGGCCCGGTCCGCGGGACCCTTGTGGGAATGGATGATTATTCGGCGTCGAGCGTTTCGACGATGAGATTGTGGTTGGTATAGACGCAGATATCGGCTGCGATATCGAGTGCCTGACGCGCCACGTCTTCAGCGGACTTTTCGCTGTCCATCAGGGCGCGGGCTGCGGCGAAGGCGTAGTTGCCACCGGAACCGATGGCGATCGCGCCGTGTTCCGGTTCAAGTACATCACCATTGCCGGTAATCGCCAGCGTCGTGGACTTGTCGGCGACCAGCATCATGGCTTCAAGATTGCGAAGATATTTGTCGGTGCGCCAGTCCTTGGCGAGTTCGACGGCGGCGCGCATCAACTGGCCGGGATATTGCTCGAGCTTCTTTTCAAGACGGTCGAGAAGGGTGAAGGCATCTGCCGTGGCGCCGGCGAAACCGGCGATCACATCGCCACCCTTGCCGATGCGGCGCACTTTGCGCGCGTTGCCCTTCATCACGGTCTGGCCAAGGCTCACCTGACCGTCACCGGCCATGACGACCTTGCCGCCCTTTCTGACTGTAATAATCGTTGTCATCAATACACCTGTCTGCCCCTTTAAAAGCGGGCTCTTGCACCGAAGAAATCCCGCCAAACCGCTCTGGCTTTGCCGGGATCGTGTTGACACCTATGTAAGTGACCAACGAACGAATACAATCTCGCAGCTTCCAATCGACAAGGTGTCGCAAAGCCCCGTGCTTTTGCTGGATATTTCAGCTTCCGGCTGATAAGGAGCGGCGAGAAAAGCATGGAGCAGAGCCTGATGGGCGAAACCGCAGCCGCACGCGTGGGAAGCGTTTCCCGCAAGACCAACGAAACTTCCGTTTCCGTTTCCGTCAATCTGGACGGCACCGGCGTGGCCAAGATTTCGACGGGCGTGGGCTTTTTCGACCATATGCTTGACCAGCTGGCGCGACATTCGCTCATCGACATGGAAATCGACGTGAAGGGTGACCTGCAGATCGACGATCACCATACGGTCGAGGATACGGGGATCGCGATCGGCCAGGCGATTTCCAAGGCGCTCGGCGACCGTCGCGGCATCACCCGTTATGCTTCGCTCGATCTTGCCATGGACGAGACGATGACCAAGGCTGCGATCGACGTGTCGGGCAGGCCCTTCCTCGTCTGGAACGTCGTGTTTTCGGCACCGAAGATCGGCACGTTCGATACGGAACTGGTTCGCGAATTCTTCCAGGCGCTGGCCCAGAATGCCGGGATCACGTTGCATATCCTCAACCATTACGGCGCCAACAACCATCATATCGCCGAGACCTGCTTCAAATCCGTGGCGCGCGTTCTGCGCGTTGCGACCGAAATCGATCCGCGACAGGCCAACCGCGTTCCGTCCACCAAGGGAACGCTTGCCTGACGCTTCCGGGAGATCATCCTTGAGAAGCTATCTCGTTCTGATACCGCCGAATGGTCCCGACAGGGATCACCGCTCGACGCTTTTCGTACCCGACGGGTTTTCCTGGATGGCGCTCATCTTTTCCTGGATCTGGCTGATCTGGCATCGGCTTTGGCTTGCGGGAATTTTCGCGCTCGTGTTGCAGGTCGCCGGAGCCTTGCTGATGGGCACACAGGGCTTCTGGCTTGGCGGATTGCTGCTCGGCTTTGCAACACATGTCCTCGTCGCGCTCGAGGGCCGCAACCATTACGCCAACTCTCTTGTCCGCCGTGGCTGGACGCTCGAAAGCGTGATCGGCGCGACGGACAGGGAGACCGCGGAAGAAATCTATTTTTCCGCCCTACCGCAGAAAGAGACGCAGCCCCTGCCCTCTTCCGCGGACTGGGCCAAGACAAAACAGCCGCCCGTTTCGGGCTGGCAGGGTCCGGCTCTCGGACTTTTCGATCACGGAGGACGCTGATGCGCGTCGCAATCATAGACTACGGCTCGGGCAACCTGCGCTCGGCCACCAAGGCATTCGAACGGGCGGCTCGCGAAGCCGGCATCGATGCTGCAATCGAGCTGACCGACAGGCCGGATATCGTTGCCGCTGCCGACCGCGTCGTGCTGCCGGGTGTCGGCGCCTATGCGGATTGCCGCGCCGGTCTAAAGGCCGTTTCGGGCATGAACGAAGCGCTCATCGAAGCGGTCGAAACCAAGGCCCGCCCCTTTCTCGGCATCTGTGTGGGCATGCAGCTGATGTCGTCGCGCGGGCTGGAAAAGACCACGACCGAGGGGCTTGGCTGGATCAAGGGCGATGTCGTCGAGATGACGCCGTCCGATCCAGAGCTGAAAATCCCGCAGATCGGCTGGAATACGCTGGAACTTGCCGCGCCTCACCCGCTGTTTGATGGCATTCCGACCGGACGGGGCGGGCTGCACGCCTATTTCGTCCATTCCTACCACCTTGCCGCGACCAATCCGGCCGAAGTGATCGCCACGATCGAGTATGGCGGGGCAATGACGGCATTCGTCGGGCGCGACAACATGGCGGGTTCGCAGTTCCATCCGGAAAAGAGCCAGAAGCTCGGCCTCGCCCTGATTTCCAATTTTCTGCGCTGGAAGCCTTAAGGTTCGCGCATCTATTCAAGGACCAAGAAGATGATCCTTTTCCCGGCTATCGACCTCAAGGACGGCCAGTGCGTGCGCCTCAAGCTTGGCGACATGGAGCAGGCGACCGTCTACAATCCCGACCCTGCAGCGCAGGCGAAAGCCTTTGAAGACCAGGGGTTCGAGTGGCTGCATGTGGTCGATCTCAACGGCGCATTTGCCGGCGAGAGCGTCAATGGCGCTGCTGTCGATGCTATCCTGAAGGCGACGAAGAACCCGGTGCAGCTCGGCGGCGGTATCCGCACGCTCGATCATATCGAAAGCTGGCTTTCCCGAGGTTTGGCGCGGGTGATCCTCGGCACGGTCGCCGTGCGCGATCCGGCGCTTGTCATTGAGGCCTGCAAGCAGTTTCCGGGCAAGGTCGCCGTCGGCATCGATGCCAAGGGCGGCAAGGTCGCAGTCGAAGGCTGGGCGGAAGCCTCCGAACTCGGCGTGATCGAGCTTGCGAAGAAATTCGAGGGCGCCGGCGTTTCGGCGATCATCTACACCGATATCGACCGCGACGGCATTCTGGCCGGGATCAACTGGGCTTCGACGCTGGAACTGGCCAATGCCGTCTCTATTCCAGTCATCGCTTCGGGCGGGCTTGCCTCTCTCAGCGATATCAGCCGGATGCTCGAGCCGGATGCGGCCCGCCTCGAAGGTGCCATTTCCGGTCGCGCGCTTTATGACGGCCGTATCGATCCCACCGAAGCACTGGCGCTAATCCGCGCCGCGAAAGGTCGTGCAGCATGACCCTTAAAGCCCGCGTCATCCCCTGCCTCGACGTGAAGGACGGCCGTGTCGTCAAGGGCGTCAACTTTCTCGATCTGGTCGATGCCGGCGATCCGGTGGAGGCGGCCAAGGCCTATGATCTGGCCGGTGCGGACGAGCTCTGCTTTCTCGACATCACCGCCTCTTCCGACAATCGCGAGACGATCTTCGATGTCGTGGCCCGCACGGCTGATCATTGCTTCATGCCGCTGACCGTCGGCGGTGGCGTGCGCGCGGTTGGCGACATCCGCAAGCTGCTGCTGGCCGGTGCCGACAAGGTTTCGATCAACTCGGCGGCGGTGAACAATCCCGATTTCGTCGCTGAGGCTGCCGACAAGTTCGGCAATCAGTGCATCGTCGTGTCGATCGATGCCAAAAAGGTTTCGGCCGCGGGCGAAGCGAACCGCTGGGAGATCTTTACCCATGGCGGCCGTAATCCGACGGGGATCGACGCGATCGATTTTGCTGGCCGCATGGTCGAGCGCGGGGCCGGCGAGCTGCTGGTCACTTCGATGGACCGTGACGGCACCAAGGTCGGATACGATCTGGAACTAACCCGCGCGATCGCCGATTCGGTGCGCGTGCCGGTGATCGCATCGGGCGGCGTCGGCGATCTCGACGACCTCGTGGCTGGCGTCAAACAAGGTCATGCGACGGCGGTTCTCGCCGCATCGATTTTCCACTTCGGCACCTATACGGTCGGAGAGGCCAAGCGCTATATGGCCGATCACGGCATCGCCATGCGTCTCGACTGAGTTTCGGGAGCGGAGGACAAAGACTTGAGCGAATTCACTCTCAGCGATCTCGAAAAGATCGTCGCGGCGCGGGCGAAAGCTTCGCCGGACGAATCCTGGACCGCAAAGCTTGCTGCCGCAGGCCAGACCAAAGCCGCCAAGAAGCTTGGCGAAGAGGCGGTGGAGACGGTGATTGCCGCGCTTGCCCAGGACAAAAAGGACCTCACCTCTGAAAGCGCCGACCTGCTCTATCATCTGTTAGTCGTATTGAATATCGCAGGGATTCCATTGCAGGATGTGCTGGACGAACTTCAACGCAGGACCGCGCAATCCGGACTGCAGGAAAAGGCGAGCCGGCCCAAGTCATGAGTAGCGCACCGCAGCCCGTCGAAGTGTCGGAAGTCAGCCCGATGACAGAGTTTTATTCGCCCTATCATCACTTTACAGCGAACGAGTGGGCCAAGTTTCGCGCCGATACGCCGCTGACGCTGACGTCCGATGAAATCGCACGGCTGCGCTCGCTCGACGACCCGATCAATATCGATGAGGTTCGGCAGATCTATCTGTCGCTGTCTCGCCTTCTGTCGACCCATGTCGAGGCATCTCAGCAGCTGTTCCGGCAGCGAAACCGGTTCTTGAGCCTGCCTGATGTTTCGAAGACACCCTTCATCATCGGCATTGCCGGATCGGTCGCCGTCGGCAAATCGACGACGGCGCGCGTGCTGAAGGAACTTTTGGCGCGCTGGCCATCGAGCCCGAAGGTGGATCTGATCACCACCGACGGCTTTCTCTATCCGAACGCCGTTCTGCAACGCGAAGGCCTGATGCAGCGCAAGGGGTTTCCGGAAAGCTACGATATCGGCCAGATCCTGCGGTTTCTGTCGGCGATCAAGGCTGGTGAACCGAATGTCAGGGCACCGCAATATTCGCACCTGACCTATGATGTCCTGCCGGACGCCCATACGCTTGTCGACCGGCCCGATATCCTGATCTTCGAAGGCATCAACGTGCTGCAATCGCGGCCGCTGCCGGCGGACGGCAAGATCGTGCCGATCGTTTCGGATTTCTTCGACTTCTCGATCTATATCGATGCGGACGAAGAGCAAATCCATCAGTGGTATGTGCAGCGCTTCATGAAGTTGCGCGAGACCGCTTTCCGCGATCCGACATCGTTCTTCAAGAAATATGCGGCGATCGACACGGATGCGGCATTGGCCGTCGCCGAAGGGCTTTGGGAAAACATCAACCTCAAAAACCTTCGCCAGAACATTATCCCAACCCGTCCCCGCGCCGACATCATCCTGCGCAAGAGCCGCAATCATTTCATCGAGACGGTCTCGCTCAGGAAGCTTTAGAGAGCGCTAGATTCGTGCGTTTTCTTGTCGACCTGTCGTCCACTATTGCCAGTCTGACCATCGCGCCTGCGAAAACGGCCGGCGGCAAGATCCCTATGCCGATGCCCTGGCCATTGAGGACATGCAGGAAAAGCGGCCAAAGATACGCCACCGCGATCGGCCAGCGTGGCAAACGCCGATCGGCGAGGAAAAAACAGGCCACGGCAAGGCAATAGGGTATTGCATCGTAGGAATATGCGTAGGGTGTGGCGAGAATTGCCAGAACGCCTGTCAGAAGGGCGCGCAGGCGATTGTCCATCATGAACTCGGGTCGCCAGATCCGAACTGAGGCTATAATCGCCAACAAGGTTACGAGAGCCTGTAGAAAATAGGCCCCCGCGATACCAAACCCCAGCCATCGGCCCAGAATGAAGGCCGTCAGGGCATTTTTGTGATAGGGTTGCGGATAGTCCGCCTCCATGATTTTCCGCATGAGAGGTCCGGTCTCTTTGAAAAAGCCGGTCCATACCTCGAAACCAAATAGCAGGCCCGTCAGGACGATGAGCACGATCGTGGTGAGGATCGCCGCCATGATGGCCCGGTATTGCCCTGCTGCCAGAAAACAGAATGGCAACAACAAACCGAGATGCGGCTTGATCGTAAGCAGGCCGGCCAGAATGCCCGCCAAAACGGGCCGGTGGGGCAGGAGAAGCAAAGTGCCGATGAGAAGTGCAGCTGTGAGAGCGCCGTTCTGGCCGAAAATCGAGTTCATCACCGCGGCAGGCGAGAAAAGCAACGCCAGTGTCACAATGGCTGGAAGCCTCAGGTTCTTCACGGCTAGGTAGAGGCAAGCCAATGTTGCCACCGTCCAGATGCCGTAGGCCAATGGCAATGGCAAAAGCGACAGGGGAACGCCGATCAACAGTATCGACGGCGGATAACTCCACTCCTGATCCGGCAGGCCGGAGCCAAACCATCCGCGCAGCGCCAAGCGATAGGCCTCGACATCGAATAGGGCATCCACCCGGCCTTCGGTTGCGAGCCGTCCTCCCGACCAGAGATTGGTAAAATCCCAATAGGCTAGCCGCTCGGAAAGAACCGAGTAGCCATCAGGGCGGAATGTCCATAGTTGAAGGTGATAGACGAAGCCGACAAGAATGCCGCAACCAGCGATCACCGCCGCAAACTGAAGATCCTGCCTGTCGCGCACAACGTCTTTACCCTTGCCGGTATTGCCCGGCGTCCAAACTAGGTCACTCGCCTTAACGTCAGATTGATCCGCCCGCCGTTTTTCAGCAGCGTAGAAGTTCCCGGATAGAGGCGGTCCACGCCATGGAAGGCGAGCCTGCCCTCCCCGCCGAGCAGCACGATATCGCCACTCTGCAGCTTGAAGGAACTGGTCGGATCCTTCCGCTCCAGACCGCCGACGCGAAAGAGGCAGCTATTGCCGAGCGAAATCGACAGAACGGGCGCGGCAAGCTCGTTTTCATCCTTGTCCTGATGCAGGCCCATCTTCGCGTCGTCAGTATAGAAATTCACCAGACAGGCTTCGGGCGGTTTCGAATATCCGGCCAGTTTCTGCCATAACGCCATCAATTCAGGAGGAATGGCTGGCCAGGGTCTTCCCGTCTGGGGGTGGGTGGGTTGATATCGATAACCGCGCTCCTTGTCCGTCACCCAGCCTAGCTGCCCGCAATTGGTCATCCTGACCGACATCGGCTTGCCGGTACCGGGCATGGCAGGCGTATAAAGGGGTGCTTCGGTAACGATCCGGCGGATGATCTCGACCAGATTTTCCTGTGCGGGACGATCCAGATAGCCAGGCAGATGGCGAATTCCGTTCAGCAAGGTCGCCATATCCGTCTCCCTGTTCAGTCGCCAGTTGGCTTGCCGCGCATTTTCTTCACATCCGAACGGCCGGATTTCGCCTTCAGCCGTCGTTCCACCGAACCCTTCGTCGGTTTCGTCGCCTTGCGGACGGGCGGCGGCGGCTTGGCGGCTTCGAGGATCAGTTCCTTCAGCCTTTCGCGTGCATCTTCGCGGTTACGCTCCTGACTACGGGAGCGGCTTGCCTCTATCATCAACACGCCATCCTTCGACACCCGTTTCCCGGCAAGCTTCAAGGCATTCGTCTTCACGCGATCCGGAAGCGACGGAGAGTTCACGAGGTCGAAGAACAGCTGAACGGCAGTCGAGACCTTGTTGACGTTCTGGCCACCGGGACCGCCTGCCAGCACGAACTGTTCGGTCAGTTCCCATGCGGCGATGGTGATGCGGCTGTTGATGATGAGGGGATTGCTGGCCATGATATTCTCCGGCGCGCATCTTTCCCACAAACGTGGACAAAAGAAAACCGCCGGTCAGGTGTTACCCGACCGACGGTTCCACGTGAATCACACGTTTTGCGCTTACTCGGCGGCGATCAGCAATCCAGGCGCGGCATCCTTGACCTTGGCATCGACGTGAGCCTCGAACTTTTCGAAGTTCTTGATGAACATCGAAACCAGCTTTGCCGCTTGGTTGTCATAGGCAAGGCTGTCGGCCCAGGTCGAGCGCGGATCGAGGATCGCGGTTTCGACGCCATCGACCGAAACCGGAACCGCGAAGCCGAAATTGGCGTCGGTGCGGAATTCGGCATTCTTCAGGCTGCCGTTCAGGGCAGACGTCAGCAGCGCACGGGTGGCCTTGATCGGCATGCGGCGGCCGGTGCCGTAGGCGCCACCGGTCCAGCCGGTATTGACCAGCCAGCAATCGACCCCGTGCTTGGCGATCAACTCCTTCAACAGGTTGCCGTATTCGGCCGGATGACGCGGCATGAACGGAGCACCGAAGCAGGTGGAGAAGGTCGCTTCCGGCTCGGTTACGCCCTTTTCCGTACCGGCGACCTTGGCGGTATAACCGGAGAGGAAGTGGTACATGGCCTGTTCCGGCGTCAGCCTGGCTATCGGCGGCATGACGCCGAAGGCATCCGCCGTCAGCATGATGATCGTCTTCGGGTGCGGCGCAAGGCCGGTTTCCGAAGCGTTCGGAATGAAATGCAGCGGATAGGCGCTGCGGGTGTTTTCCGTCAGCGAATTGTCGTCGAAATTCGGCACGCGGTTCTCGTCGAGCACGACATTTTCGAGCACGGTGCCGAAACGGCGGGTCGCGGCATAGATTTCAGGCTCGGCTTCGGCCGAAAGCTTGATCGCCTTGGCATAGCAGCCGCCTTCGAAGTTGAAGACTCCGTTTTCGCCCCAGCCATGCTCGTCATCGCCGATCAGCGTGCGGGCCGGATCGGCAGAAAGCGTCGTCTTGCCGGTGCCGGAAAGGCCGAAGAACACGGCGGTATCCCCTTCGGCGCCGACATTAGCCGAGCAATGCATGGGCATGACGCCCTTGGCAGGCAAAAGGTAGTTGAGGACAGTGAATACCGACTTCTTGTTCTCACCGGCATAGGATGTGCCGCCGATGAGGACGAGGCCGTTGGCGAGATCGCAGGCAATCACGGTCTCCGAACGGCAACCGTGACGCTCCGGATCAGCCCGGAAGCTCGGCAGGTTGATTATGGTCAGCTTCTGTTCGAAGGAGCCGAGGGTATCGCGCTTCGGGCGGATCAGAAGATTGCGGATGAACAGCGCATGCCATGCGTACTCAGTGACGACACGCGTGGGAAGCGCGTTATCGGCATCGGCTCCGCCGATCAGGTCCTGGACGAAAAGCTCCCTGCCTGCTGCATGGGCGAGCATATCGGCCTTCAGAACGGCAAAATGCTCCGGAGACATGGGCTTGTTATTATCCCACCAGATCTTGTCTTCGGTCACGGCATCGCGCACGACGAACTTGTCCTTCGGCGAGCGGCCGGTGTGCTGGCCAGTGACAGCGCGCAACGCGCCATCGGCGGTCAGATCGGCCTCGCCGCGGCGAATGGCTTCTTCGTAAAGCTCGACCTCAGACAGGTTGTAGTTGACGCGAGAAACCTTATCGAGGCCGATCGCTGCTACGCCATTTGCCGGGTTATAAAGTCCAAGCTGCTCCATACGCGCTCACCTCAGGTTACAATTGACGGGATTGGTATTGAGGCGTGAACCTAGTTGCTGTTTTTCAAAACGGCAAGCGAGAGCAATAGAATATATCAACGAAATCAATTATTTAATCGATTTAAAGAAATTTATTTCTTTTTAAATCGGTTAGCCGAACGTTTTAATGCGCTTGATAATAGGCAGTTTTGAGGCATTGAGACGCGCCATCGAACAGGAAAGCAAATCGCCACCCTTTAACTTTGCCACAATTTGTTCCACCTTTCTCCTCATGAAGCGCATGGCGAGGGCTAGGGGTTGGCGAGAAGTCATTACCTGGAGATGCGCACGAAATGGCAATGGAGATGGACGGTATGCAGACAATCGCGCTCGTAGACGATGACCGGAATATTCTGACTTCGGTGTCGATCGCGCTCGAGGCGGAGGGCTACAAGGTCGAGACTTATACGGACGGCGCATCGGCGCTGGACGGTCTGGTCGCCCGCCCACCGCAGCTTGCCATTTTCGACATCAAGATGCCACGCATGGACGGCATGGAGCTTCTTCGCCGCCTGCGGCAGAAATCGGACCTTCCGGTTATCTTCCTCACCTCGAAGGATGAGGAAATCGATGAATTGTTTGGTCTCAAGATGGGCGCCGACGATTTCATCACCAAGCCGTTCTCGCAGCGCCTTCTGGTGGAGCGGGTGAAGGCCATTTTGCGCCGCGCCGGAAGCCGTGATCTTCAGGCGCCGGGCATGAAGCCTACGGCCGACCAGATCGCCGCCCGTACTTTGGAGCGCGGGCAACTGGCAATGGACCAGGAGCGGCATACCTGCACCTGGAAAGGCGAGCCCGTAACGCTTACTGTCACGGAGTTTCTTATTCTGCACTCGCTGGCCCAACGCCCCGGCGTTGTGAAGAGCCGCGATGCGCTGATGGATGCAGCCTATGACGAGCAGGTCTATGTCGACGACCGCACGATCGACAGCCACATCAAGCGACTGCGCAAGAAGTTCAAGATGGTTGACACGGATTTCGACATGATCGAAACGCTTTACGGTGTCGGCTATCGCTTCCGCGAAGCAGCCTGACGCGTCGCGTTACAACAGGTTAACTTGAAGCCACGACCGGGTCAGCGATAGACTGGCCCGGTGGAAGGATAAGACGTGGCAGACAGACTGCTCGAAAACCACGAAACGGAGACGGCACCGGCGAAGCCCAAGGCGCGCCGGCACTGGCCGCATGTCTTCACCATCATCCGGCGACTGTTTGGCCATGCCGTGTTTTCGAGCCTTACGCGGCGTATCCTATTCTTCAATATCGCCGCGACCGTCGTTCTTGTGGCCGGCATCCTCTACCTGAACCAATTCCGCGAGGGGCTAATTGACGCTCGCGTAGAAAGCCTTCTGACCCAGGGCGAGATCATTTCAGCCGCAATTTCGGCATCCGCCTCCGTCGACACGAATTCGATCACTATCGACCCCGAAAAGCTGCTGGAACTGCAAGCCGGGCAAAGCATCACGCCGGTGCCGAACGATGAGGATCTCGATTTTCCGATAGATCCGGAGCGCGTTGCGCCAGTACTTCGACGACTGATTTCTCCCACCAGAACACGCGCCCGCCTGTTCGATGCGGATGCCAACCTGCTACTCGATTCGCGGCATCTCTATTCCCGCGGACAGGTTCTTCGCTACGATCTGCCACCGGTCGAGAACGAGACGCAGACCTGGAGCGAGTGGATGTCGGGCATGTTCAACCGGCTGCTCCAGCCTGGCAACCTGCCGATCTACAAGGAAGCGCCGGGCGGCGATGGCTCGATCTATCCGGAAGTGATGAATGCGCTGACCGGTGTTCGCGGCGCGCTGGTGCGTATTACCGAGCGCGGCGAACTGATCGTTTCCGTCGCGGTTCCTGTCCAGCGCTTCCGGGCGGTTCTCGGCGTTTTGCTTCTGTCGACACAGGCCGGCGATATCGACAAGATCGTTCACGCCGAACGTCTTGCCATCATGCGCGTATTCGGCGTGGCGACGCTCGTTAATATCGTGCTGTCGCTGCTTCTGTCGTCAACCATCGCAAATCCGCTGCGCCGCCTTTCTGCGGCCGCCATCCGGGTGCGCCGCGGTGCCAAGCAGCGTGAGGAGATTCCGGACTTCTCCTATCGCCAGGATGAAATCGGCAACCTGTCCATCGCAGTGCGTGACATGACCAATGCGCTTTACGACCGCATTGACGCAATCGAGAGCTTTGCCGCCGATGTCAGCCACGAATTGAAGAACCCGCTGACCTCGCTGCGCAGCGCTGTCGAAACACTACCGCTGGCGAAATCCGAGGATTCGAAACGACGGCTGACGGAAATCATCTTCCATGACGTGCGCCGGCTGGATCGTCTCATCAGCGATATTTCCGATGCATCTCGTCTGGATGCGGAACTTGCTCGCACGGATTCGGCGCCGGTCGACATGGAGACACTGCTGAGCAATCTGGTCGATATTTCCCGGCAGATCCGCAGCGGGCGCAAACCCGTGGAAATCGATCTTGCAATCGATCACAAGGGCGGCGACCGCCATATCTATGTGGTCAACGGTCACGACCTGCGTCTCGGACAGATCGTCACCAACCTGATCGAGAATGCGCGCTCCTTCGTACCCGAGAAAGGCGGCCGGCTTTCCATCCGCCTCACCCGGAACAAGGACAAGGTAGTCATCACGATCGATGACAATGGCCCCGGCATCCAGGCTGAAAATATCGATCGGATTTTCGAGCGTTTCTACACAGACCGCCCGGACGGCGAGAGTTTCGGCCAGAATTCCGGCCTCGGGCTTTCCATCAGCCGGCAAATCGCAGAGGCGCATGGCGGCAGCCTGAAGGCGGAAAATCTGCACGGGAAAGCTCAGGAAACAACCGGTGCGCGCTTCACTCTTTCTCTTCCAGCAGGCAACGCAGCATGACCCGAAACGTCCACGGCACAGCCATTGTTGTGGGCGAACGCGGGCTGATCTTTCTCGGCCCATCGGGTATCGGCAAATCGATGATGGCATTTACCTGCCTCGCCATAGCCCGTCGCGCCAAGGCTTTTTCGGCGCTGATTTCGGATGACCAAGTTTTCCTCGACCAGAAGGATGGTCGGCTCGTTGCGACCTGCCCTCCGAGCATAACCGGGCAGATGGAGCTGCGCGGCAGCGGCATTGTTAAAATGGACCATGTCGCTTCTGCACCGCTCGACCTTGCCGTTCAATTGGTTTCAGTTGCCGCGACGGAACGGCTTCCGCCCGAAAACGAGTATTGGCAAATCGGCGATTTCGGCAGGCTGCCGCTTGTTAGAATTGCCGATAGGGCAGCAGATCCGTTGGCGATTATCGGCGCCCTCATGCCCGCCTGGAGGCAGGAAGCGCCTTTTTGGTGAGCGGCGCGCCCGATTTTTTGACTTGAACTTCATTTCCAGTTGGCGAAGATGGCATCCCGCCGCTTTACGGCACCAGTGCGTTACGATATGGGCCGCGAGCTTTGAAATCAGGGGGCGTATTTTCATGATCGGACTGGTGCTTGTCACCCATGGCAAGCTGGCTGAGGAGTTTAGACATGCAGTCGAGCATGTCGTCGGACCCCAGAAATTCATCGAAACCGTCTGTATTGGTCCCGAGGACGACATGGACCAGCGTCGGCAGGACATCGTCGATGCGGTTGCCCGCGCCAATGCAGGCAAGGGCGTCATCATCCTGACCGACATGTTTGGCGGTACGCCATCCAATCTTTCGATCTCCGTCATGGAAAGCGGCACGACCGAAGTGATCGCCGGCGTCAACCTGCCGATGCTGATCAAGCTTGCCGGCATACGCGGCGAGGACAATATGGAAAAGGCGCTGGCGGAAGCTTCTGAGGCCGGGCGCAAATATATCAACGTCGCCAGCCGCGTGCTGAGCGGCAAGTGAGAACATGAACCTTATGTCCGCCTCCTCCCGCCAATTCGTGATCGTCAACAAACGTGGGCTGCATGCCCGGGCATCCGCCAAGTTCGTCCAGATGGTTGAAGGTTTCGATGCGCAGGTCACTGTTTCAAAGGACGGTATGAGCGTCGGCGGTACGTCGATCATGGGCCTGATGATGCTGGCCGCGAGCACGGGCTGTTACATCGATGTTTCTGCCGAAGGCGTTCAGGCAGGAGAAGCGCTCGATGCGCTTGAGGCTCTGATCGCCAACAAATTCGGCGAAGAAGCCTGATTAACGACGTCACATAAACATATAAAGACCTCTTTATATCACCGTTGCAAGCGGCCGGGAAGCCTGCTACACCGCATGGGAGTTTTGAGCCAGCGGGGTACCGGTTATCCGGCTGTGCGCCATGCAACGTGATCGGAGAGCTTTATGAGCACTGAAAAGGACTACATCGTCGCGGATATCAACCTTGCCGCCTATGGCCGCAAGGAGCTCGACATTGCCGAGACGGAAATGCCGGGCCTGATGTCCTGCCGCTCCGAATTCGGCGCTTCCAAGCCGCTGAAGGGCGCGCGCATCTCCGGCTCGCTGCACATGACGATCCAGACGGCCGTGCTGATCGAGACGCTGAAGGAACTCGGCGCCGACATCCGCTGGGCCTCCTGCAACATCTTCTCGACCCAGGACCATGCCGCAGCCGCCATCGCGGCAGCCGGCATTCCGGTCTTTGCCGTTAAGGGTGAAAGCCTGACCGAGTACTGGGAATATACCGACAAGATCTTCCAGTGGACCGATGGCGGCACCTCCAACATGATCCTCGACGATGGCGGCGATGCCACCATGTATATCCTGCTCGGTGCACGTGCCGAAGCCGGCGAGGACGTTCTTACCAATCCGGGTTCGGAAGAAGAAGAAATCCTGTTCGCGCAGATCAACAAGCGTCTCAAGGCTTCGCCGGGCTGGTTCACCAAGCAGCGCGATGCGATCAAGGGCGTTACCGAAGAAACGACGACAGGCGTTCACCGCCTCTATGAACTCTCCAAGAAGGGCCTGCTGCCCTTCCCGGCGATCAACGTAAACGACTCGGTCACCAAGTCGAAGTTCGACAACAAGTATGGCTGCAAGGAATCGCTGGTCGATGGCATTCGTCGCGGCACCGACGTGATGATGGCCGGCAAGGTTGCCGTCGTCTGCGGCTACGGCGACGTCGGCAAGGGTTCCGCCGCTTCGCTGCAGGGCGCCGGCGCTCGCGTCAAGGTCACCGAAGTCGATCCGATCTGCGCGCTGCAGGCCGCCATGGACGGTTTTGAAGTCGTGCAGCTCGAAGACGTCGTTGCGACCGCCGACATCTTCATCACCACCACCGGCAACAAGGACGTCATCCGCATCGAGCATATGCGCGAGATGAAGGACATGGCGATCGTCGGCAATATCGGCCATTTCGACAACGAGATCCAGGTTGCGGCTCTGAAGAACCTCAAGTGGACCAACGTCAAGCCGCAGGTCGACATGATCGAGTTCCCGAAGGGTAACCGGATGATCCTTCTTTCTGAAGGCCGCCTGTTGAACCTCGGCAACGCAACCGGGCACCCGTCCTTCGTCATGTCCGCTTCGTTCACCAACCAGACGCTGGCCCAGATCGAGCTATTCACCAAGCAGGACGAGTACAAGAACGAGGTCTATATTCTGCCGAAGCATCTCGACGAGAAGGTCGCGCGCCTGCATCTCGACAAGCTCGGTGTGAAGCTTTCGACGCTTTCCGACGAACAGGCCGCCTATATCGGCGTGTCCGCCCAGGGTCCGTTCAAGGCAGACCACTACCGCTACTAATCACTAGCCGGTTAATCCACAACATCTTGTAGCCGCAGCCTTGACAAAAGGCTGCGGCTTCTTTTTTGCCGTCCCCCTTTCCGCCCCTCTGCCGAACACGTATTGTTTTGGGACTTGATTCGACCTCTCGGCCATTCGGCTTCGGGCAAGGTGCGAAGTGGTATGTCTTGTCGATGAGCGGCAATTGGACGGAGACACACCGGTCATGGCGGTAAAAAAAACGAGCCTGTTAAAGCAGGCCGATCCAGTTTCTGGCTTGCGCATGCGCGCTTTTGGAAACCCGTATTTCGCGAACAGCGGATACGGCAGAAAAACCTATATCCGGCTTAAGCGGATCGCCCGTTCCCTTCTTTCCGGGACTGCGCTGGTCGCATTGCCTACGGCTGCCTTCGCGCAAGAAGAAACGGCTGTCCAGCTGTTCTCTTCGGCACAGGTCATCGTCTCCTCGGTCGTCATCGGTGCGCTGGGTGCTGCGCTGCTTTCGACCGTCTGGCTGGTGCGCCAGCGCGGCAATATGGAAGTCGAGACGGAAGAAATGCGCGGCGCGTTATCGGAAGCGCAGCAGCGAATCTCGAAATATGAAGCACTGATCGCCGACAAGAACCGGCGGATCGTCGTGTGGGAAAGCGGCTCGCCAAAGGCTGAATTCCTCGGTCACCTCCCCGTCGAGACGGGTGCTCCGCAGGCAGATCGGGAATTCCTCGCTTTCGGCCGTTGGCTTCGTCCCGGCTCGGCTGCGGAACTCGAAAAGGCGATCGACGAGCTCAGGAGCCATGCGCGCAGCTTCGACATGGTGATCGAGACGGCCAGAGACGAGGTGCTAGAGGTCCAAGGCCGAGTTTCGGGCGGCAAGGCATTCGTGCGTTTCCTCGCACTCAACAATCTCAGGGCAGAACTTGCCGAGTTAAAGATCGAGCGTGATCGGCTGGGAAGCTCGATCTCGATGTTCGAATCGCTTCTCGACACGATCGAGCAGCCGGTCTGGCGCCGTGATGGCCAGGGCAAGCTTGCCTGGGTCAACCATGCCTATGGCGAGGCGGTCGACGCGATAAGCTCCGCACGCGCTGTGGAAGAAGGCCGCGAACTGCTCGGAACGGTCAGCCGCGAAATGATCCGGGCAAAGGCCACCGTCACATCGCCTTTCCATGACCGGCTTTCGACCGTCGTTCACGGCAATCGAACCGTGCTGGATGTCGTCGATGTGGTGACGACCGAAGGTTCGGCCGGCATGGCGATCGACGTTTCCGAAGCAGAGGCCGTGCGCGAGGAACTGAAGCGGACGCTGAAAAGCCATGCCGAAACGCTCGACCATCTGGCAACGCCGGTGGCGATCTTCGACAGCCAGCGCCGCCTGCAATTCTACAACCAGGCCTTCATGCAGCTCTGGGACCTGGACCTGCCGTTCCTCGAATCAAAGCCGGACAATAGCGAACTGCTGGACAAGCTGCGCACCAACGGCAAGCTGCCGGAACAGCTGAACTGGCGGAACTGGAAGGATACGGCGCTTGCCGTCTACCAGTCGCTCGATACCAAGACCGATACCTGGCATCTGCCGAACGGCCAGACGCTGCGCGTCATCGCCACGGCCCACCCGCAGGGCGGTGCGACCTGGGTGTTCGAAAACCTTACCGAACAAGTGGATCTCGAAGCACGCTACAACACGCTGGTGCGCGTCCAGGGCGAGACGATCGATCATCTGACCGAAGGTGTTGCGGTATTTGGCCCTGATGGCCGCATCCGGCTGTCGAACCCGGCCTTCCGGGCACTCTGGGGCATTACCGCCGAACAGGCGGAACCCGGCACCCATATCAAGACGATCGAGGCTGCATGCGCCGCATCCTATGCCGAGCCGGATGGCTGGCGCAGGTTTGCCCAGGCGCTCACCGCTTTTGACGACGAGAGACCAACGCTCGACGGCAAGTTCCAGCTTTATACGGGCCTGATCCTCGATTATGCGGTGACGCCCCTGCCGAACGCCCAGACGATGCTGACCTTTGTCGACAAGACGGCCAGCGTGCAGGCGGAAAAGGCGCTGAAGGAAAAGAACGAGGCGCTGCGCAAGGCCGACGAGCTCAAGAACGATTTCGTCCAGCACGTTTCCTACGAGCTGCGTTCGCCGCTGACCAATATCATCGGCTTTACCGACCTTCTGAAGACGCCCGGTATCGGATCGTTGAACGACCGGCAGGCCGAATATATCGACCATATCTCCACCTCGTCTTCGGTTCTGCTCACCATCGTCAACGACATTCTCGATCTCGCAACCGTCGATGCCGGTATCATGGAGCTGAACTATTCGGAGCTGGCGATCGAGGACCTGTTGGACGACGTGGCGATGCAGATCGCCGACCGGCTGCAGGAAAACAACATGACGCTGGAAATCATCGCTCCCGCTGGCATGGGAACGATCGTGGCGGACCAGCAGCGGTTAAAGCAAATCCTTATCAAGCTTCTGACCAATGCGACGAATTTCTCGCCGGAGAACTCGACGATCACGCTCAACTGCTGGCGCGATGCAGCGAACGTGTTCTTCTCGGTGCGCGATCGCGGCCCCGGCATTCCTCCGGACATGCTGAAAACCGTGTTCGACCGCTTCAAGGCTCAGGCCAAGGATGGCAAGCGCAGCGGTGCGGGCCTCGGCCTTTCGATCGTCGAAAGCTTTGTCCACCTGCATAATGGCGATGTCTCGATCGACAGCCGTGCAGGTGACGGCACCACCGTCACCTGCCGCATCCCAGCCGTTTCCTCATTCCACTCGGTCGCGGCCGAATGAGTGACGGCCAGTCGCTGACGCTGATCCTTGCCGGTGAGCGGGACACGATAGAGTTCGGCGAGGATCTGGCACTGGCGCTGAAGCCGGGCGATTGCGTGGCGCTTTCGGGCGATCTCGGCGCCGGTAAATCGACCTTTGCCCGGGCGCTGATCCGTGCAGTGGCCGATGACGTCGATCTGGAAGTGCCGAGCCCGACCTTCACGCTCGTGCAATCCTATGACGAGCTGCGCATACCGATCGCGCATTTCGATCTCTATCGGCTGAGCGACTCCTCCGAGCTGGACGAGCTCGGTTTCGACGAAGCGCTGTCATCCGGTATCTGCCTTGTCGAATGGCCGGAAATGGCCGGCGATCTTTTGCCCGCCGACCGGATCGTGATGAAGTTGGAGCATGAGGGCACGGGACGCCGGGTGACGATCACGGCGCCGGCCCCTGCCCTTTCGCGCATCCGGCGCGTGCTGTCGATTCGCGAATTTCTCAATACACGTGGTTATGCCGGTGCGACGCGGCGGTTTCTGACCGGCGACGCCTCGATGCGGGCTTATGAGAGTGTTGCGACCGCGACCGGCGAAACACTGGTGCTGATGGACTGGCCGAAGCGGCCGGAAGGTCCGCCGGTTCTGGATGGCAAGCCCTATCCGAAAGTCGCCCATATTGCCGAGGATGCCTATCCTTTCGTGGCGATTTCGCAGTATCTGCGCGGCATCGGCCTGACGGCGCCGGAAGTTCTGGAGGTGGATTACGAGCAAGGAATCCTGCTTCTCGAAAATCTCGGCCAGGAAGGCGTACTGGATGAAGACGGCTGGCCGATCGAGGATCGGTATCGCGAAAGCGTCGTTTGCCTGGGTTATCTACACAGCCACGCGATGAAGCAGGATCTGCCGATCAAAGGCGGCCCCACCCATCACGTGCCGGATTTCGATCCGACGGCGATGAAGATGGAGGCCCGGCTTCTGCTCGACTGGTATCTGCCTTGGAAGCGCGGTGAACAACCGAGCGAGGAAGAGCGGCAGGACTATCTGGCGATCTGGGACGGGCTGATCGGCGAACTTCAGAGCGCGGAGAAGAACTTGCTGCTGCGTGATTTCCATTCGCCCAATATCATCTGGCAGCCGCAGCAGGCCGGTGTGCGCCGCGTCGGGCTGATCGATTTTCAGGACGCAATGATCGGGCCGACGGCTTACGATCTTGCCTCGATCGTGCAGGATGCGCGTGTCGATATCCCGAAGGCGCTGGCCGACCAGATGATGATCGACTATCTGACGCTACGCCGTTCGCTGGGTAGTTTCGATGAAGCCTCTTTCCTCAAATCCTGGGCGATCATGGCGGCGCAGCGGAACTGCAAGCTTGTCGGGTTGTGGGTACGACTGAAGGAGCGCGATGGTGTCCCTCACTACCTGAGGCACATGCCGCGCACATTGCGTCATCTTTCCACGGCGCTTGCCCACGAGGCGCTCGCCCCCTTGCGCGATTGGTGCGTGCGGGCTGGAATAGACTTTTCCGAATCATAAATACGGCTTCGATGATGACTTTGGTTCCACTCACGCAGGCCGTCGTGCTTGCCGCCGGACTTGGCACGCGCCTGAGGCCGATCACCGATACGATGCCGAAACCTCTGGTGCCGGTCGCCGGAAAACCGATGATCGATTACGGGCTCGATGCGCTGGCTGATGCGGGCGTGACCCGCGCTGTCGTCAACGTGCATCATTTCGCCGACCGGATGGAAGCGCATCTTTCAGCCTATCCGCGGCTCGACATCCTCATTTCCGACGAGCGCGCAGCGCTGATGAATTCTGGCGGAGGCCTCAAGAAAGGTCTCGCGCTGCTCGATCCCGGCATCGTCTATGTGATGAATGCCGATCTTTTCTGGATCGGCGAGACGCCGGGCGCTCCTACCAACCTGCAGAAATTAGCCGGATTCTTCGATCCCGAGCGGATGGACATGGCGCTACTCTGCGTGCCGCTGGACCGCACGACCGGCCATAACGGCAAGAAGGATTTTCAGCTCGATGCGGACGGTCGGCTGAGCCGGTATGTCGATGGCGACAACCCTGTCGTCTATGCCGGCGCGATCGTGCTGCATTCCTCACTGCTTGAGGACGCCCCGGATGATGCTTTCAACCTCAACATCTATTTCGACAGGGCGATCGCCAGGGGCCGGCTTTTCGGTCTCGTCATGGATGGCGAATGGATTACGGTGGGAACGCCGCAAGCGCTTCCAGAGGCCGAGGCTGTGATTGCCCGCCATTCGGAAAAGGTGTGACCCATGCCGGCTGAACGGCGAATTTTCTCGATCCCGTCAGGCGTGCCATTCCTGAAGACGCTGGCCGCCGCACTTTGCGACGGGCGGCTGAACGAGGATTTTCGCTACGATCCTGCCGATCCGCTATCGCTGGCCGATGTGACGATCTTCGTGCCGACGAGGCGTTCGGCCCGTGTGTTGCGCTCGGAATTCGTCGATCTGCTTGGCGGTCGCGCCGCCATCCTGCCGGTGATCCGGCCGCTTGGCGAAACGGACGATGACAGCGGCTTTTTCGATCTGGTTGCGCCGGAAGAAATGGATATGGCGCTGCCGATCGGCGGGACATCCCGGCTGCTCGAGCTTGGCCGGCTGATCCTTGCCTGGCGCAATCAGTTGCCGAAGATCGTGCTCGACGTGCATTCGGAATCGCCGCTCGTGGCGCCGGCAAGCCCGGCCGATGCGATATGGCTTGCCAGAGCGCTTGCCGAACTGCTCGATGCAATCGAAACGGAAGAACGCGACTGGGCGGATCTCGACAACCTGCAGACCGGCGAACATGCGCTCTGGTGGCAACTGACCGCCGAATTTCTGAAGATCGCCAGCGCCTTCTGGCCTGCCCGGCTGGAGGAATTAAAACGTTCCTCCCCTGCCAAACATCGCGCCGCGATCCTCAGAAGCGAAGCACGGCGGATCGGTGAGCGAGAGCATAGGGGGCCTGTGGTCGTTGCCGGATCGACGGGCTCGGTGCCGGCGGCAGCAGAGTTGATCGCGGCGATCTCCCGCCTGCCGAATGGCACGGTCGTGCTTCCGGGCCTCGACACATCCATGCCGGATGACCAGTGGGCGACTGTCGAAGAGGAAACGTTCGACGGCAAGCCCGACCCCGCCAGCCGCAGCCATTCGCAATTCGGGCTTTCCAAGCTGTTGAAGAAGATCGGTGCCGTGCGGGATGATGTCGGGATCATCGGAGAGGTACCAGTCGATCTGGCGTTTCGGGCGGCTGCGATCTCGCAGGCGCTGGTGCCGGCGAAGGCGACCGACCGCTGGAGCGAGTGGCGCGACGATGCGGATATCGAGGCGCTTGGTGCGGCCTTTGCCGATGTCTCCCTGATCGAGGCGGCCAATGAGCGGGAGGAAGCAGTCGCGATTGCCATCGCGCTTCGGCTGGCGCTGCAGAAACCCGGCCGCAATGGCAATGCGGCACAAGCGGCGCTGATCACGCCCGACCGTGCGCTTGGCCGGCGGGTGACGGCGGAGCTTGCACGCTTCGGCATCCTTGCCGACGATTCGGCCGGCTCGGCGCTTTCCGGCACGCCACAGGGAACGTTGACCCAGCTTCTGTTGGAAGCGGCACTTCGGCCGGGCGATCCGGTGGCGATTGTCGGCCTGATGAAACATCCGCTGATGCGGCTTGGCCTGCCGGTTGCCGAGCTCAAGACCGCGATCGATGCGCTCGAGGTTCTGGCGCTTCGCGGTGGTGTCGGGGAGATGGATATTTCGACGCTCGAACCGCTGCTCGAAACCCAGCTGACGGCACATGCCGATAACCGGCATACGCCGCATTGGATAGGTTCTCTGCCCGAGGACGCGATCGACATGGCACGGGACGTCGCTCGGCGTATCACGCAGGCGGTCGAACCTCTGGTCAGTTCTTTCGTTCGCCGGCGCGCGGATGGTCGCGGGCTGACGGCAAAGCTGCCGCTTTCCGAATGGGCGAGCCGAACCGGCAAGGCGCTGGAGGCGATTGCGATCGACGAACGTGGCGATCTGGCCACTCTGTGGTCCGGCGAGGCGGGTGAGCAGCTTTCCGGCTTGCTTGCCGAGGTGATGGAGACAGACGGGCAGATCGATGCCGATGGCCCGCAATGGATCGACATCGTCATGGCGATGACGACAGGCGGGGCCGTAAAACCCCGATCGCTTGCGCATCCGCGGGTGTTCATCTTCGGTACGCTGGAAGCGCGGCTGCAGAGCGTCGACACGATGATCCTCGGCGGGTTGAACGAAGGATCGTGGCCGGGGCAGACGGTCAACAACCCGTTCCTGTCCCGCTCGATGAAAACCGATATGGGGCTGGAGCCGCCGGAGCGGCGGATCGGCCAGCTGGCGCATGACTTCGAAATGGCCTGCGGCACCCGCAACCTGATCTTTTCACGCTCGCTACGCCAGGGCGCGACGCCGACGGTTGCTTCCCGCTGGCTGCAGCGATTGCTGGCGCTGGGGGGCAAGGCTTTTGCCGACGGGTTGAAAGCGCGCGGCGAAGATTTTCGCCACTGGGCTTCACTGATCGACAAGGGAGAGGACCAGAAGCCGGCGAAGCGCCCTGCCCCGAGACCGCCGGCGGAATTGCAACCGGTTAAATATTCCTTCAGCGAGGTCGGCCGGTTGCGGCGTGACCCCTATTCCGTTTACGCCCGACGCATCCTGAAACTCGATCCGCTTTCGCCGTTCAACGAAGACCCCGGCGCTTCGCAGCGCGGAACGCTCTATCACGCGATCATTGACCGCTACACCCGTGAAGGCCACAAGCCGGGCAGCAATGTTTCACGTGAATCCATGATGCGGATCACGCAGGAGCTGTTCGACGCCGAGCAATTGCCGCCGCATATCGACCGGGTCTGGCGGCCGCGTTTTGTCGAAGTGGCGAAGGCATTTCTTGACTGGGAAGAGAAACGTGCGCCGGAAGTGCGTAGCACGGTGACGGAAGCCGGGGCCGGTTTTAAGGTCGAGACGGCAGGAATAAGGGTGACCGGTATTGCCGACCGGATCGATCTGATGCGCTCAGGGACTGCCGACATTATCGACTACAAGACAGGCTTGAGCCCATCCGTGTCACAGGCGCGGGCGCTGCTCGACCCGCAGCTTGCACTGGAGGCGGCAGCACTTCAGGCAGGCGCGTTCAAGGCGATGGGCGTTCAGCAGCCGGGCGATCTTCTTTACGTGCGGTTGCGGCCTGGGGACCGGTTCAGGTCGGAGCGGGTGAACAACGAGGGGTCTTCCGCCAGTGCCAAGAAACAGCCGAAATCGGCAATCGATCTGGCGCAGGATTCGATCGATCAGCTGACCAGGTTCGTGCTGAAACTGCGAAGCGGCGATGCCGGTTTTGCCTCGCGGCTAGTGCCGTTTGCGCAGGGCGATTTCGGTGGTGAATATGACCACCTCGCCCGGGTCGCGGAATGGTCGACGGCGGATGATGACGGAGAGGGTGAAGCCGATGAGTGAGATCCTCACCGATGAATTGCAAAAGGGCGATGATCTGCCGAGCGGCAACGAGCCGAAGCAGTGGATCGACTGGACGACGGTGCAGCAATCGCGCGCTTCCGATCCGGCAAGTTCGGCCTGGGTTTCGGCCAATGCCGGTTCGGGCAAGACGCACGTTCTGACCCAGCGGGTGATAAGGCTGCTTTTGGCCGGTTGCCGCCCCTCCTCCATTCTGTGCCTCACCTATACCAAGGCTGCGGCATCGGAAATGTCGAACCGGGTGTTCCAGCGGCTGTCCGAATGGACCGTGCTTTCCGACGAGGAGTTGCGCAATCGGATAACCGGCATCGAAGGTCATGAGCCGGATTCGGCCAAGCTGGCTGAGGCGCGGCGGCTGTTTGCCAAGGCGCTGGAGACGCCGGGCGGGTTGAAGATCCAGACGATCCACGCGTTCTGCGAAGCGCTGCTGCATCAGTTTCCGCTGGAGGCCAATGTCGCGGGGCATTTCTCCGTACTCGACGACCGGGCGGCTTCGGCGCTTCTGGCAGAGGCGCGGCGTTCACTTCTGACCGCCACCTCTGCTGAAGACGACGCTGATCTGGCGGAGGCCTTTGCGCATGTGCTCGATCTCGGCGACGAGTTCGGGCTGGAAACGCTGCTTTCCGACATCGTGGCCAACCGCACGGCGATCCGGCGTTTCACAGCGCATGCGGAGCGTCATGACGGGATCGGCCCCGCACTCAAGCGGATGCTGGGGCTTGATGCAAGCGATACGGAAGAAAGTATCGCCGGCAGCTACTGGCCACTTCCGGGGCTGTCGGGCCTCACCCTCGATCTCTATCTCTCGCTGGCCGACCAGAGTGGTGGAGCCAAGGTGACCGATGTCGCCTATGGCCTGCGGGTGGTGATGAAGGAGCCGGATGCCTTCAAGCGGGCCGACTATCTGGAATCGATCTTTCTGACCGCCAAGGGCACGGTCAAGGCCGACAGTTCTCTGGTTGCCAAGGCGATGTTGAAGCCAGCGCCGGAGCTTTCGGCGGCAATCGATGCAGCGCGGAACCACGTGTTTGCATGCCGTGACCGGCTGCGGCTGATCCGGATGTTTTCGGCAACCAGGGCGGCGTTGACGCTGGCGGCACGGCTGACCGAGGACTATGAGGAGCTGAAGAGAAGGCGCAGCCTGCTCGACTTCGAGGACCTGATTGCGCGCACCGCCGATCTTCTGACCCGCGACGGGGTTGGCGCCTGGGTGCATTACAAGCTCGATCAGGGCATCGATCATATTCTCGTCGACGAGGCGCAGGATACCAGTCCGATCCAGTGGACGGTAATCAAGTCGCTGGCGGAGGATTTCTATTCCGGCACCAGCGCCCGTGAAACGCTGCGGACGATCTTTGCGGTGGGCGACGAGAAACAATCGATCTATTCGTTCCAGGGCGCGCGGCCGGAGCGGTTTGCCGAGGAGCGCAGCGCGACGCAGAAACAGGTGCGCGGCAGTGGCCAGCCGTTTCACGCAATCCGCCTGCCGCTGTCCTTTCGTTCCACTGCGGATGTGCTCTCCGCCGTCGACCAGGTGTTTTCGCTAGAGGAGAATGCCAAGGGGCTTTCTGCGATCGGCGATGCGGTGCAGCACCGGTCCAACCGGATGGGTCATGCCGGGGCCGTCGATCTGTGGGATGTGGTTGCGCCGGAAGTGTCCGAACAGGAAGAGGACTGGACGGCACCTTTCGATTCGACGCCGGACAAGGCGCCGGCTGCCATTCTGGCAGCACGGATCGCCGACAGGATCGGCGAGATGATCGGTCGTGAAACGGTGATCGAGAAGGGCGTGGAACGTCCGATCGAGCCGGGTGACATTCTGGTTCTGGTGCGCAAGCGCGATGCCTTCGTCAATGCGCTGACACGAGCGTTGAAGCGACGTGACAACATTCCGGTGGCAGGGGCCGACAGACTTCGGTTGACCAGCCATATCGCGGTGCAGGACCTGCTCGCGCTCGGGCGTTTCATGCTGTTGCCGCAGGACGATCTTTCTCTGGCGGCGCTTTTGAAGAGCCCGTTGTTTGATCTTTCCGAAGAGGATGTTTTCGAGGTCGCGGCGTTGCGGCCCGAAAATACCAGTGCATGGGTGCGGCTTCTTGAACTCGCAGAAGAACAGCCGCTGCGGTTCCATGATGCGGCGGACAGGTTGCAGCATCTGCTGGCACTTTCGCGGATGCTGAGCCCGCATGATCTTTTTGCGCGGATCCTCGGGCAATATGGCGGGCGGCGAAGATTTCTCGGGCGGCTTGGCACAGAGGCCGGAGACATTCTCGACGAGTTCCTGACCTTTGCGCTGGACCATGAAACATCCGGCCTGCCCGGATTGCAGGCTTTCGTTTCAACGCTGGAGCTGGAAAGCCCGGAGGTGAAACGCGAGCAGGATGGCGGGCGCAACGAGGTGCGGATCATGACCGTGCATGCCTCCAAGGGGCTTGAGGCGCCGGTCGTGTTTCTCGTCGACAGCAATTCGAAATCCTTCATCTCCTCGCATGTGCCGAAATTCCGGTTTCTGAAAACCGCGCAGGGCGATGTTCCGGCATGGCTGCCGGGCAAGACGCTTTCGAACGCACTGACCGGTGCAGACGAAGAGCGGCTGAAGACGCTTTCCGAAGAAGAGTATCGGCGGCTGCTTTATGTCGGCATGACGCGCGCGGCCGACCGGCTGATCGTCTGCGGCTATCGCGGCGTTCGCGACAATCCGGAGAGCTGGCAGGCTATGATTTCGCGGGCGCTTTCGCTCGACGAAGAGCATTGCAGCACCGCCACGTTCAGTGGGCCGGATGGCGAATGGAGCGGGTTGAAATGGCGGTTGCCGGTTACCGGCGGAAGTGTCGAGCGGGCGGAGCGCGAAGAACACAAGGCGACGGAAAGGCCGGGCCTGCCGGGCGACCTCTCACGCCCCCTGCCCCCGCAAAAAATATTGCCCCGACCACTCAGCCCATCCGGCGCCGGCGTGATGATCGATGACGATGCGGATGATCTGATCGTCACCTCTCCCCTGTTCGCCGACAAGGCAACGGCGAGCCTGGCGCTGCAGAAGGGCAAGCTGGTTCACCGCATGCTGCAGATGCTGACGGAGTTTTCCGATGGCGAACGTGAAACGGCCGCCAATCGTTATGCCGAGCGGGCCGCGCGCTTCTGGCCGAAGGCCGAGCGGGAAAAGCTGGTCGAGAGCGTCATGTCGGTGCTTTCACACTCCGGCCTCGCGCCGGTGTTTTCCGCCCGCAGCCAGGCGGAAGTGTCGATCATGGGAACACTTCATCTGGAAGGGCAGGACTATGCGATCTCGGGGCGGATCGACCGGCTGGTGGAGATGGACGACCGGGTGATCATTCTCGACTACAAGACCAACCGGAAATCGCCGGCGGAAGTTGAGACCGTGCCGCTGACGCATCGGGCGCAGCTTGCCATCTATCGCGAGATATTGAAGCCGCTTTATCCCGGCAAGCAGGTCGACTGCGTGCTGGTCTATACCGAGACGGCAACAGTCATGACATTACCTGTCGAGCTGATGTCGCGCTCGCTTGCGGAGCTCAAGACAAAGTGACATGACGGACATTGAAAATGATCGATGCCGATCTCACATTTGCAGCAACGAAGAATCGTGAAGGAGAGCCCTATGGCTACCGTTAAGGTCGATACCAACAATTTTCAGGCCGAAGTTCTCAACTCCGCCGAGCCGGTCGTCGTGGATTTCTGGGCTGAATGGTGCGGCCCGTGCAAGATGATCGCTCCGAGCCTTGAAGAGATCGCAACCGAGCTTTCCGGCAAGGTAAAGGTCGCCAAGCTGAACATCGACGAAAACCCGGAACTGGCTGCCCAGTTCGGCGTTCGCTCGATCCCAACGCTTGCCATGTTCAAGGGCGGCGAAGTGGCCGATATCAAGGTTGGTGCCGCTCCGAAGACCGCGCTTGCCGCCTGGATTTCCGGCGCAGCATAACACTTAAGAAAGTGTTTCACGTGAATCCAAAACCCGGCTGGGAAATCAGCCGGGTTTTTGTTTGTCTATTCTGAAGCTGGTTTCCGAATGGACACAATCTGCCCTTAGCGATCTTGAGTTTTTGATCCTCGGGTTAAACCCGAAACCGATCGAGACAGGTCGGGCGCCTCGAATTGATTTTTTATAAGTGACATTCGACGTGTTCCGTTAGGTGTGTTTTTCCGCGCAACTCCCGTCCGTCTGCGGCGAGCTGGCGCTTAGGCTCTTGCGAGCTGCCAGTCCGGCATGCCTCCCCTTATACAGGAAAGGCGGGGACGATCTCGAATCCGGCTCCAGTCATTTCAACCTCTTACCCAATTTCTTGTCCACACCTTCCCAACCCATGGCTACAATCCCCTCGCTTCCATCGCCGGAGTGTTGCGCGAGGCGTTCGCGTGCTGGTGGGGGCCGGCGCTTTCGTCTGATCCGTAACGTGCGGCAAGGGCGCAAGGGGTGAAACGCATGGGATTGGGGCAACCTTTTCCCTATCAAGCCTCCCCCCGGCAGCCATGCCGGGTTCGGTTAAGCCGTCCAAGTGTGGGCAACCACATGCAGCGAGGCGAGAAGATCACCCGTAGGGACCGGAAGTCCCGAGAGAACGCCGAGGGCCACGCATATGCGGAGCCACACTTTGATATTCCAAAGAGGTTCCGCATTTGCGTGCGCTTCTCCGGAATGTTTTTTGAAAACCACGGCGGGAGACTGCGCGGGGTGGGATTGGCGTGTTTAGAATGTTGCGGCCGCGTCTGCCCCTCACCCTAACCTTCTCCCCGCGAGCGGGGAGAAGGTTAGGGTGAGGGGCGAGGGCCACGTATATGGCCAACCGCATCACGTCGGCGGGGTGCCGTTGTCCGCCAGGACGTTGCCCGCAAAATAGAGCGAGCCACCTATGAGAATGCGCGGTGGCGGGCGATCGGGGATCTGGCGGAGAGTGATTTCCTGAAGCGCTTCTGCGACCGAAGCGGACGGTTCGGCGACAAGACCGGCATCGAAAGCGGAATGAGCCAGCACCACGGGATCAAGCCCGGCTTCGCTGTCGCGGATGCGAACGGTAAAGACGTGTTCCGCCAGATCGGCAAAGGCGCGAAAATAACCCACTGGATCCTTCGTGTTGATCATGCCGGTGATGAGATAAAGCGGGCGCGGCTGTCGTTCCTCGAAAGCTGCGATAGCCTCGGCGATGACTTCTCCGCCGGCGGGATTATGCCCGCCATCGAGCCAGATTTCGGCTCCCTTGGGCGCGAACTCAAGAAGCTTGCCTTCGGTGATCCGCTGCAGGCGTGCCGGCCATTCGACACTCACCATCGCCTTTTCCATCATCTGGTCGGTGACGGCGAAACCGGCTGCCTTGACGGCGCGGATGGCAGCGGCAGCATTTGCATATTGATGGCGGCCCGGCAGGCGCGGCAAAGGCAAGTCGTGAAGGCCATCCTCATCCTGGTAGATCAGGCGGCCGAATTCCTCATGGGCGGAGAAATCCTGACCATAGACCGATAGCGGACAGCCGAGGCGATCGGCCGTCGAGATCAGCACTTCGCGGGCGGCCTCGAATTCCTGATGACCGATCACGACGGGACGCTTGCGTTTCATGATGCCGGCCTTTTCGGCGGCGATCAGTTCAACACGATCACCCAGATAGGCCTGGTGATCGAGCGCGATCGGCATGATCACCGAGACGGCAGGATTGGCGATGACATTGGTGGCATCGAACCGTCCGCCCAGCCCGACTTCCAGAATGACCGCATCCGCGGGCTGTTCGGAGAACAGCAGGAAGGTGGCAGCAGTGAGTATCTCGAAGACGGTGATCGTTTGGCCGTCATTGGCGGCTGCGACACGGCGCAAGGCATCTGCAAGCAGCGCGTCATCCACCAATTGTCCGCGACCACCCTTGACGCCGATGCGGAAACGCTCGTGCCAATTTACCAGATGGGGCGACGTATGGACGTGGACCGAATGCCCGCCGGCCTCCAGCAGCGCCTGGCAAAAGGCGGTGCAGGAGCCTTTGCCGTTAGTGCCGGCGACATGGATAACCGGTGGCAGTTTCAGCTGCGGATTGCCGAGCACCTCTAGGAGGCGGGTGATACGTTCAAGCGACAGATCGAACCCTTTTGGATGAAGGGTCATCAGCCGCTCGATTTCCTGAGCGGCCTCGCTTGCGACGGGCTGGTTCATGGTCGACATCCCGTAGCTCCGGCTCTGGTCGTTTTTTCGAGCAGCCTCACCCTTTTCCGATAGTAAGGCCACCCAGTCTTTTGGTTTCAGCGCAATTCCGACAAAACCGGTTGCCGGAATTGCCTCAGGTCAGGCCGTCGCAGCGACCGGTTCCGGCTGCGGCTTGGGCGCAGGCAGCGCTTCCTGCACCGGCTGCTTCATCAGCATGCGGATGATGCGAGCGAGCGTCTCCGGGATATCGTGGCGGTTGACGACCATATCGACCATGCCGTGTTCCAGCAGATATTCGGAGGTCTGGAAACCTTCCGGCAGCTTTTCACGCAGGGTCTGCTCGATGACGCGCTTGCCGGCAAAGCCGATTTCCGCACCCGGCTCGGCAATATGGACATCGCCCAGCATCGCATAGGACGCGGTGACGCCACCGGTGGTCGGGTTGGTCAGCACGCAGATATAGGGAAGGCCGGCTTCCTTGAGCATGTCGACGGCAACAGTGGTGCGCGGCAGCTGCATCAGCGACAGGATGCCTTCCTGCATGCGGGCGCCACCCGAGGCCGGGAAGATGATCAGGGCGCATTTTTCCTTCAGCGCACGTTCGGCCGCCTTCACGATCGCCTCGCCGGCTGCCATGCCGAGCGAACCGCCGATGAAGTTGAACTCGTGCACGACGGCAACAAGCTTGACACCCTGGACCGTGCCGAGGCCCGACAGGATCGTGTCTTCCTGCTCGGTCTTGAGGCGGCTGTCCTTGAGGCGGTCGGCATATCGCTTCGAGTCACGGAACTTTAGCGGATCCTGGGCGACCTTGGGCTGCGGCAGGGCTTCAAACTGACCACCGTCAAACAGATCCCGGAGGCGCGCCTTGGCCGGCATCTTCATGTGGAAGCCGGAAGCGGGAATGACCCACTTGTTCTCTTCGAGGTCCTTGTGGAAGACCATCTCGCCGGTTTCAGGGCACTTGATCCAGAGGTTTTCCGGAACTTCGCGACGACCCAGCATGGAATTGATGCGCGGTCGAACGTAATTGGTGATCCAGTTCACTTGGGGGTACTCCGATAAAACAGTGTCAGGACTGAAGCGTATCGCGATCCTTTAAACCGCGCGCCACGCTTCAGGTCTTTAATACTCAGACATGCCTTGCTCTCGAAACCGGTGGCGACTATCGAAAGGCATGCCTTATGTGGGTCAGTTATTCGGCAGCAACAAGGCGGGCGGAACGCACGCCGGTCGACAAGCCGCGAACGAAAGTGGAAACGGCGGAAACCGTGTCGGCGGTTGCAGCGCCATCCTTGGTGAGGCTGCCAGCGACCTGGGCGACGATCGCCGTGCCGACGACAACACCATCAGCCGCTGCGCCGATCGCCTTGGCGTGGTCAGCGGTCTTGACGCCGAAACCGACGCAGACCGGCAGGTCCGTGTGGTCCTTGATGCGGGCGACGGCGCCGGAGATCCGCGACGGGTCCGGCAGAGCCGAACCGGTGATGCCGTTCATCGAGACGTAATAGACGAAGCCGGAGGTGTTGTTGAGCACGGTTGGGAGACGCTTCTCGTCCGTGGTCGGTGTCGTCAGGCGGATGAAGTTGATGCCCTTGGCGAGCGCCGGGATGCAGAGTTCGTCATCCATTTCCGGCGGCAGATCAACGATGATCAGGCCATCGATACCGGCTTCGATCGCATCATCAAGGAATCTATCGACGCCGTAGATGTAGATCGGGTTGTAATAACCCATCATGACGATCGGCGTGTCGCTGTCGTCCTTGCGGAAATCGCGGGCGAGGTCGAGCGTCTTTGCCAAAGTCTGGCCGCCCTTCAGGGCGCGCTGGCCGGCGAGCTGGATAGTCGGGCCATCCGCCATCGGATCGGAAAACGGCATGCCGAGTTCGATCACGTCGGCACCGGCTTCCGGCAGGGCCTTCATGATGCCGAGTGAGGTCGCGTAATCCGGATCGCCGCCCATGAAATAGGTAACGAGAGCGGGGCGGCCTTCGGCCTTCAGCTTGGCGAAGCGTGTGTCCATTCTGGAAGTCATGATTACAGCCCCATTCCAAGAATCTTGCCGACGGTGAAAATGTCCTTGTCGCCGCGACCGGACAGGTTCATCAGGATGATCTGGTCCTTGCCCATCTTGGGCGAACGCTTGATGACTTCGGCAATCGCGTGGCTGGGTTCCAGTGCCGGGATGATGCCTTCTAGCTTCGTCAGCAACTGGAAGGCTTCAAGTGCTTCGTCATCCATGATCGGCACATATTCGGCGCGGCCGATATCGTTCAACCAGGAGTGTTCAGGACCGATGCCCGGGTAATCGAGGCCGGCGGAAATCGAATGGCCTTCGAGAATCTGACCGTCATTGTCCTGCAGAAGATAAGTGCGGTTGCCATGCAGCACGCCCGGAGAACCGGCGGTGATCGAGGCGCAGTGTTCGTTGCCGTCGAGGCCATGGCCGCCGGCTTCGACGCCGACGATCTTGACGCCTTCGTCATCGAGGAACGGGTGGAAGAGGCCGATGGCGTTCGATCCGCCGCCGACGGCCGCGATAACGACATCCGGCAGCCGGCCTTCGGCTTCGAGAATCTGCTGGCGGGCTTCCTGGCCGATGACGGCCTGGAAATCGCGGACCATTTCCGGATAGGGATGCGGGCCGGCGGCAGTGCCGATCAGGTAATAGGTGTCATCGACATTGGTGACCCAATCACGCAGCGCCTCGTTCATGGCATCCTTCAGCGTGCCGGAACCGGCCGTGACGGCCTTCACTTCGGCGCCAAGCAGCTTCATGCGGAAGACGTTCGGGGCCTGGCGCTCAACATCGGTGGCGCCCATATAGACGACACAAGGGAGGCCGAAGCGGGCAGCAACCGTGGCCGAGGCCACACCGTGCTGGCCTGCACCGGTTTCAGCAATGATGCGGGTCTTGCCCATGCGCTTGGCCAGCAGGATCTGGCCGATGCAGTTGTTGATCTTGTGGGAGCCGGTATGGTTCAGCTCTTCGCGCTTGAAATAAATCTTTGCGCCGCCGAGATGTTCAGTCAGACGCTCGGCATAATAGAGTGGGCTTGGGCGACCGATATAATGGGTGCCTAAATCAGCCAGTTCCTTCTGGAACTCCGGATCGTTCTTCGCCTTTTCCCATTCGGCCTGAAGATCCAGGATCAGCGGCATCAGTGTTTCCGCGACAAAGCGGCCACCGAAAATGCCGAAACGGCCGTCCTCATCGGGGCCGGAGCGGAAGGAATTGGGTTTAGGCGTATCGTTCACTCTATGCTCCTTCAGCGCTTATTGGCTTTCGCATCGGCGACAGCATCAAAAAACGCATCGATCATTCCAACGTCTTTGAGGCCCGGGGCGCTTTCCACTCCGGACGATACATCGATACCCGTTGCGCGCGTGGACGCGATCGCATCAGCGACATTATCCTTATTCAGGCCCCCGGAAAGCATGTAATTCACGCCTTCGTCAAGCGAAGCCATCAGGTTCCAGTCGAAGGAGACACCGTTACCGCCCGGAAGATCCGATCCTTTCGGTGCCTTCGCATCGAAGAGGAAGCGGTCGGCGACGCCGATGAAGGGGTCGACCCGATGCAGATCCGTGGCTTCCCTTACCGAAAACACTTTCATTACCGGCAGGCCATAGAGCGCCTTGATATGCAGGATGCGTTCCGGCGTCTCATGTCCGTGAAGCTGGAGAATATCCGGGCGCAGAAGCGAGACTATATCGTCCAAGTCTTCGTCATTCGCATCCACGGTAACGGCGACGATCTTTGCCCTGCTGCGGACCCGGTCGGCCAACTCACCGGCGATCTCGGGCGCGATGTTACGCGGGCTCTTTTCGAAGAAGATGAAGCCGATATGGGTTGCGCCGCGCTCAACGGCGCGATCCACGGCATCCGCCGTCGACAAACCACAAATCTTGATGTCGAGTTTCATGATCGCGGAGTGACACGAAATGCCTGCGGAGTCGAGAATCTTTTACATGGATGGACAGCGGCGGATTGCCGGATACGAAGAATTAACCGTGATGTCTCATATACGAATTGTAACATGCTCACGCTTGATGAATGTGTGAAATATCAGTTTTCGCTCATGAAAGTTTGTTGCAGCCAAAATCGAAAAAGGAATGGAATTTCCGAGGTTTGGCCTGTCATGAAAGATAATTGATAAACTGTATGAATTGAGGTAGGTTATTCCTCAACCAGATGATTTTTGAAATTTTTTGGCGGGGTACCATGACGAGGATTACGACAGCTGCCTGGCGGGCAGCTTTATGTCTGACGGCTGGGGGGCTGCTCTCTGCATGCACCAGCACGCAGACCGTGTCGTCAGTGGACGCTAAAGACAAAACGACCAAATTGGCGTCAGCACAAACTGGCTCACAAAAGGCCGTATATAGCTACACCAATAAAGATCGTGAATGCCTGAAGCGTGCGATGTATTTCGAATCCAGGCGGACGAGCGAAAATGGCTTTCTGGCCGTTGGAAGCGTGATCATGAACCGCCTGACCTCCGGCATCTACCCGGAGACGATTTGCGGCGTCGTGGCACAGAAAAACCAGTTTGCTCCGGGCGTGATGACCCGCAAGATGGACGAGGCTACCGCGCCGGATCTCAACACGGCGGCAGATGCAGTGTTGAAGGGCGCGCGCCATCCCGACGTGAAGAACGCTATGTTCTTCCATACAGAGGGATACAGCTTCCCATACAACAACATGCATTATGTAGCCGCTGCCGGCGGCAACGTGTTCTACGAAAAGCGTGACGAGGACGGCAATCTGCAGACGGCGGCTCCGAAGCCGGCCAACAGCTACATTCTCGCCTATGCGTCGAACGATCCCGAGCAGAACCCGGCCCTATCGTCCTCGATCATCGCCGAGGCTGCGAGCGCTGCAGCGGCCAGCACGCAGGTGGCAATGGCTTCGACGCCTGCTGCTGCTTCCCAGGCTGCTGCAATGTCGGAAAAGAGCGGACATAACGGTTCGGCACAGCCGGCCGTCGCCTCGAACAACCCGCCGCTTGCGCCGGTGATTACGGCAGCGGTTGCTCGGTCCAGCATGGAAGAGGCATTCGATACCGCCTATGCGGTGCCGCAGAACGCTTCCTATACCCCTGCCCATGCCTATCAGGCCAGCCTTGAGAACGTCGCGAAGGTTCCGGTCCCGGCTGCACGTCCGAATGTGCAGAAGCGTCCTGGAGCCGGGATGGCGATGGCTGATCAGACCCCAGGTTTGAGCCAGGAAAACTGGTCCATCCGGACAAGCAACTGGCAGTAAACCGAGGATTATTCCTCGGCCCTGTAGTTCACTTCCTTCAACTGAAATCTATCGCGTGAAGCTGCGAACCGTGCAGCTTCAGCCAGCGGCGTGCCTCGTCCATACGCGGGCACAGATCTCCGCAGAGCGCCCAGAATTTCGGGCCGTGGTTCATCTCTTTCAGATGTGCGACCTCGTGAGCTGCGAGGTAATCGATGATCAGCGGCGGCGCCATGACGATGCGCCACGAGAAGCTGAGATTGCCGTCCCAGGAACATGAGCCCCAGCGGCTACGCGTATCCTTCATTGACACTGAGGCAATCGGCTTGCGGATGGCAGCGGCGTGACGGCGGGCCAGCGCTTCGAGATCGTGGCGCGCTTCCTTCTTGAGAAAGGTCGAGATTCTTCGGCCCATATGTTCCTCAAGCCCGCTTACCTTCAGGACCGGTTCGCCATCGATAACCAGCGCCTGGGTGATGCCGCGCAAGGATCCGGTATGTTCGATCCGGTGCTGGACGCCGCGGATGGAAATGGTGCCACCCGGCCGGATCGGGTTGTCGAGGGAGAATTTGGCGAGCTTGGTTTTCAACCAGCCCTCGTGGCGAGACAGAAAGTCATCCACCTCGTAATGTTTCAGGCCCACGGGGATGGTGAGATTGAGCGCCCTGCCGCCCGGCTCGATCCTGAGCGTGATACGGGTCGCGCGGCTGTTCTCCTTGATGGTCAATGGCATGGCGCGATCCCCCACAGCAAGCGTCCGCTTGACCGTCTGTAGTGGTTTGGGTGATCGGCGAACCGGCTTCTTCAACAGCGCGAACATGACTATTCCTTACCCGATTCACCGGGATTCTGCCCATCAAAAAAGCCGGCGCTCCGAAGAGCACCGGCCTTCATCATTTCAGGATCGACCGTCCGATCAGACATCGACCACCGGCTGATCGCCAGACGGCCTATTCTTTCGGTCACGCATAAAGCGGTCGAATTCTTCCTGGTCCTTGGCGCGGCGAAGCTCGCGCGCATAGGTATCGAAGTCTTCCCGCATCTCATCAAGCTTGCGGCGTTCTTCGTCCAGGCGATCCAGCTCGGCCTTGCGCCAGTCGTCGAAAGCGACATTGCCGGTCGAAAAATGCGTGTTGTAACGGCGGCTTGCCTTGCGGCAACCGGCGAACCATTTGTCAGCGCGATCATTGGCATCGCGCTTGAAGCCACGAAGCCGATCCCCGAAAATGATATAGGCGAGCATAGCAAGGCCGAGTGGCCAGAAAACTATGAAACCGAGCACCATGAGAGCAATGGTGGCCGGCGTCCACTCCGGACGTATCAATGCAGACTGGTTCATAGGTCACACCCTTAGGGTTAGAGCGGGAGGCCAGATGCCAGCCCGACGGGAATCGATTTGGTGAGCCCCGGATCGCGCTTCAAGAAGAGCAAAGATTAAATCCGCTAAAATGCGGAAATCCATCGCGGAATTCGATCTATTCCGGCTTCGGCGCGCTTTTCCTGCCGCTACGCGTAGGCTTAGGCGCCGCATCGCTTGGCCGGGTTCCGGAATGCAGCCGGGTAAATTCGATGATCCGCGGCGCGATCTCCTGGCGGAAACGGGAACCATTGAAAACGCCGTAATGACCGACATCCGGCTGCATGTAATGAAGGCGCATACTGTCAGGGATATTCGGGCATATCGCATGGGCGGCATTGGTCTGGCCCAAGCCGGAGATATCGTCATTCTCGCCTTCGACCGTCATCAATGCAACGTTGCGAATGACACCAGTGTCAACCGGGACATCGCGATGCATCATTTCGCCCTTCGGCAAGGAATGGCGGATGAAGACGGTATCTACGGTCTGGAGATAGAACTCCTCGGTCAGGTCCATCACGGCGAGGTATTCGTCGTAGAAGTCCCGGTGTCGCTCCGCCGACTCGCCGTCATTCTTGACGAGGTGATCGAAGAATTCGCGATGTGCCATCACATGGCGGTCGAGGTTCATCGACATAAAACCCGATAGCTGCAGGAAGCCGGGATAGACCGGACGCATGAAGCCGGGTTGCGGAAAGGGGACCGTCATAATGACGTTATCCTTGAACCATTCGAGCGGATGCTCGTTTGCCAGCTTGTTGACCGCCGTCGGATTGATGCGGGTATCGATGGGGCCTCCCATCAGGATCATCGAGGCAGGCAGCATCGGGTCTTTTCGCGTCTCCATGATCGCAACGGCGGCAAGAACCGGGACGGAGGGCTGGCAGACGCCGGCGACATGCGCGCCGGGCCCTATCTCGTGCAACATCTCGATGACGTAATCGATGTAGTCATTAAGATCGAAATTACCTTCTGTGACAGGCACGATCCGCGCATCGACCCAATCTGTGATATAAACCTCTGCATGAGGAAGCAGAGCTTCGACCGTTCCACGCAAAAGCGTCGCATAATGGCCGGACATGGGCGCGACGAGCAGAATTTTGGGATCCGGTGGATAGGCTGGCGGGAGGTCGCGCTTGAAATGCAGCAGCTGACAGAAGGGTTTAGACCAGATGATCTCTTCTTCCACCGCGACCGCTTCGCCATTCACGGTGGTTTCGTTCAGGCCGAAATCCGGCTTGGCATAGCGTCGCGTGGCCCGCTCGAAAACTTCGAGGCTTGCCGTCAACGTACGGCCGAGCACGGTTTGCGACATGGGGTTGAGCGGATTGCTGGAGACATAGCGAAGCGCTTCCGCACCGGCGCGAAATGGCGCGAGCGCAGCGTGGTTCAACTCATACAGCTGATAGAACATGATCGCGCTGCCTTTCATGGCGGTGCACTCCTCTCCTTGCGCGCTCCGTAGAACGCCTCCCTCCCCTCACCCATCTATGACGGATGTGGGGTCGATTGTCACCTGCGCGAGGGTGATTGCCAAAGAGCCGGTGAGGCATATGTTGGGGCAACATGACAAGGAGACCTCGATGACCAGCAGCAATTCCCGCACATCCGAATTTCCCATCGACGCGTATTTTCTCGATCGCTGGTCGCCGCGCGCTTTTACTGACGAGACGATGGATCGCGAGCAGATGCTGACCATTCTCGACGCGGCGCATTGGGCGCCCTCGTCCGGCAACAACCAGCCCTGGCGCTTCATCTATGGTCTTCGCGGCACGCCGGCATTCGAGGCGATCCTTGATCTTCTCGTTCCCGGCAACCAGCGTTGGGCAAAGAATGCCGCTGCCCTGATGATCATCGTTTCGAAGAGTTACCGGGTTTCATCAAACGGCGAGCACAAGCCCGCCTATACGCATTCCTACGATACGGGCGCAGCCTGGTTCTCGGTAATCTGCCAGGCCATGAAGCTCGGCTATCACGCGCATGGAATGGAGGGGTTCGACAAGGAAAAAGCTGTGGACGTGCTTGAGCTTCCCGAGGGTTTCAGGGTGGAAGCCGCAGCCGCGCTTGGCCGAATGGCCGCGAAGGAGACATTGCCAGAAGACTTGAGGGAGCGCGAGATACCGAGCGGACGAAAGGCCGTTTCGGAGATCGCCTTCGAGGGGAAGTTCCCCGGCGAACGGTGATCAAAAGCATGACTGCGCCAGGGTTTCACGTGAATCCTTAGCCGGATGCGAAAACGGGGCCTGTCGGCCCCGTTTCAGCTTTGGACTGAGCAAATACCTCAGATATCGAGGTTGGCGACGCTCAATGCGTTGTCCTGGATGAACTCGCGGCGCGGCTCGACTTCGTCGCCCATGAGGCGCGAGAAAAGGCCGTCGGCATCGGTCGCGTCGTTGACTTTGACCTGCAGAAGCGAGCGAACATTCGGGTCGAGCGTGGTTTCCCACAGCTGCTCGGCATTCATTTCGCCAAGACCCTTGTAGCGCTGCATCGACAGGCCCTTTCGGCCGGCGGCGAAGATAGCATCGAGAAGCGCCCGGGGACCGGAGATTTCCAGCTGGCCATCCTTGCGGGCAAGGATCGGCGAGGTCGAGTAGATTTCCTGCAGACGGCCCGACAGCTGATCGATATGGCGAGCGTCGGCCGAGCCGATCAGCGCGTTATCGATGAAGGCCACTTCGCGAACGCCGCGTACCATGCGCTCAAAACGCAGGCCACCCTCGTCCGTCACGTGACCGGTCCAGCCGCGTTCCGTCTCTTCCGCAATCATGTCCAGGCGCTGTGCGACGAGGTCGGCGGTCTGCTGGGCACGTTCACGGTTGTCGGTAAGGTCCGGATTAAGCGCGCCAGCAATTGCCGCCTGCTCGATGATCGAACGGTTATAGCGGGAATGAAGGCCGTCGACGAGCGAGCGCAGGCGCTGCGCGTCGTGGATCACTTCGCGCATGTCTTCACCGACACGAACCTCACCGGAACCGACGATCAACCTTGCTTCCTCGATACCCATGCTGATGAGGTATTCCTCAAGCGCCGCCTCGTTCTTCAGGTACTGAACGGACTTGCCGCGCGCGACCTTATAGAGCGGCGGCTGGGCGATGTAGATGTGGCCGCGCTCGATCAGTTCCGGCATCTGGCGGAAGAAGAAGGTCAGGAGCAGCGTGCGAATATGCGCTCCGTCGACATCAGCGTCCGTCATGATGATGATCTTATGGTAACGCAGCTTGTCGGCGTTGAACTCGTCCTTGCCGATCGATGTGCCGAGCGCGGTGATCAGCGTGCCAATCTCTTGGCTGGACAGCATCTTGTCGAAGCGGGCGCGCTCGACATTGAGGATCTTACCGCGCAGCGGAAGGATAGCCTGGTTTTCACGCGAGCGACCCTGCTTGGCGGAGCCACCTGCACTATCACCCTCGACGAGGAAGACTTCGGACTTGGATGGATCACGCTCGGAGCAGTCAGCCAGCTTGCCCGGCAGGGAAGCGATATCAAGAACGCCCTTGCGGCGGGTGAGCTCGCGCGCCTTGCGGGCGGCTTCACGAGCAACGGCGGCTTCTACGACCTTGCCTACGAGAACCTTGGCTTCTGCAGGGTGTTCTTCCAGCCAAGAACTGAGCGCCTCGTTGACAAGGCTTTCGACAACAGGACGAACTTCCGAGGAAACCAGCTTGTCCTTGGTCTGCGACGAGAATTTCGGATCTGGTACCTTAACCGACAGCACTGCCGTCAGTCCTTCGCGGCAGTCGTCACCTGTCAGCGAAACCTTTTCACGCTTCATGATGCCTGAGGTTTCCGCATAGGATGTAATCTGCCGGGTAAGCGCTCCCCGGAAACCCGCCATATGGGTTCCGCCGTCACGCTGCGGAATATTGTTGGTAAAGCAGAGAACATTCTCGTGGTAACTGTCGTTCCACCACATGGCCACTTCAACCGTCATCCCATCCTTCTCGCCCTTGATGGCGACAGGCTTTTCAACGAGCGGTTTCTTTGAACGATCGAGGTAGCTGACGAAGGCCTCGAGGCCACCGTCATAGACCATCTCTTCTTCCTTCACGTCCGGCTTGCGGCGATCCGTGAGCCGAATTCGGACACCCGAATTCAGGAAGGCGAGTTCGCGCAGGCGGTGTTCGAGTGTGTTGTAATCGAACTCGGTCATGGTGAAGGTTTCAGGGCTGGCGAGGAAGGTGACTTCCGTGCCTGAACGTCCCTCGTAATCACCGATTACTTTCAGCGGCGCATCGGCGACACCATGGGTGAAGCGAATTTCATGGACCTTGCCGTTGCGGCGGATCTTAAGCTTAAGCCAGACCGACAAAGCATTGACGACCGAGACGCCAACGCCATGCAGACCGCCTGAAACCTTATAGGAATTCTGGTCGAATTTGCCGCCGGCATGGAGCTGAGTCATGATGACTTCCGCCGCTGAGACCCCCTCTTCCTTGTGGATGTCCGTCGGGATACCGCGACCGTTGTCGGTCACGGTGACGGAGCCATCGGAATTGAGCGTGACGGTGACGATATCGGCATGGCCGGCCAAGGCCTCATCGATCGCGTTGTCGACGACTTCGTAGACCATGTGATGAAGACCGGAGCCGTCATCCGTATCACCGATATACATGCCGGGGCGCTTGCGAACGGCATCTAGGCCCTTCAGCACCTTGATCGAATCGGCACCATATTCTGCACTCGCACCATTTTCGCTGGCGGGTAGATCGGTCATTCAGCTTCTTCCAGTTGGTTCTTCTCGGTGACGCGCGAATCACCGCTTTTTCCGTTTTCAATATAGGAAATCGCGGGCGGCTTCTAAAGGTTGAGCACACCATTATGGCAGGAAAGCCGTGGTTCTTCCCGAGAAAAATGACTATTGCGGGCTCTTCAAGAGCCTGTTGATCTCTTCTACCATCTCTGGCGTCAAAGTGCTAATCCGTTTCGACAGCTGATTGGCCAGAAGCGTGTATTCCGGCGGCAGGCCTGCGGTATCGATAACAACCCTGGGATCGGATGCATCCGCCAGGCGGAAGAGATCGTCCGCCTCGTCCCAGATGATGTTGAAATAGCCGGCAATACGCTGCAAAAGCTCGAAGGTCGGGCGGCCGCGACGGCCATGTTCGAGCGCGGAAAGATAGGCTGGCGTGACGCCTATGGCCTGCGCCAGGGCGCGCTGGGTAACGCCCCTGCGCTGGCGCAGTTCGCGCATCGCCTGGCCGAACGGCGTCAACGGTCCGGCCTTTCTGCACGCGTAAGCCTTACATAAAGGGCACCGTCGCCGCCGTGATGGCGGGCTGCCCATTCATAGGACGAAATCAGGAAACGAAACTCGGCCTTGGAGAACCAGAGCGGGACTGCGCGGCGAAGGGCGCCTTCACTGCCCATCGAACTGCCCTTGCCAGTGATGACGAGAACATGGCGCAAGCCCCGTTCATGCGCCCGATAGATGAAATCGAGCAAAAGGTCATGCGCCTCACCCTGGAAAAGGCCGTGGAGATCGAGGCGCGCCTCGATCGCAAGCCTTCCTTTGGCGAGTTTTTTCTTCGTCGGCTTTTCGAGCGGATAGTGATAGCCGGCCGGCTTCTTAGCGGTGCGAACCTGTTCTGCCAGCTGTTCCGGCACTTCTCGAGGCGATGCGGGTTTCGATTTCTCGACCTCTGCCGCGTGGGCGACTTCTTCGGCCTCGAAGGCGGCAAGATCGGTCCAGCGCTCCTTGAAGGCGCGGGTGGATTTTGCCACCTTGCCCCACAGTATCCGTTCCTCGGAATTGAGTTTACGTCCGCCGTTCATGCTCCAAACCTGCCAGCCGCCGCCTTGGGAATCAGGATATAGAAATCGGCTTCGTTCCTGACAGTTCCGGCGCGTTCTCCCGCTTCATAACCTGAACCAGTAAAGATATCGCCGCGGCTTGGGCCGACAATAGCCGATCCGGTATCGAGTGCCAGCATCAGCCTGGCAAAGGGTTGACCGTCATCGAGATGAAGCAGCGTCGGAGCATGAATGAAGAAGGGACAACCGAATGTATGGATCATACGATCCACAGCAAGGGAGCGCCCGGCGATGAGCGGCACCTTGGCCGCGGCGACGGGACCGAGTGTGTCGTCGGAAACATCGGCATCGCGGAAGAAGATATAGGACCGGTTATGCCAAAGGATTTCATCAACCTTAGCCGGATTCTCGGCTAGCCATTTACGGATGCTCTGCATCGAGATTTTTTCGCGCGGGATTTCCCCGAGATCGATCAGGAGCTTTCCGATCGGAGAAAATGGATGACCAGCCTTTGCGGCATAGGTGATACGGCGAATGTCGCCATCCGGATAACGAAGGCGGGCTGCGCCCTGGATATGGGCGAAAAAGACGTCAACCTTCGACCGTGCCCAAGCAATTTCAAGGCCGCGCCCGGCGAGAAAACCCCGATCGATTTCCTTACGATCCGGATATTCGGTCACACCGGAAGCAGTCGCATGACCGAACATGTAGCCGGAGTCCATTTCAGTAGGCCGGTTGGTTTCGTCAAGATCGATGAGATCGTCAGGACGGAAATAGAAGGGATGGGCGAACGTCTCGTCTGGTTTTGCCGAGACATCGACTTCCGGCTCGTAAAAGGCGGTCACCAGACCCGGCTGGGCGTCATCGCGCTCGATACGGAAGGGAATGCAACTCTCTTCGAAAAACGCGCGCGCCTGCGCTTGCGTCATATCAGACGATAGTATGCCAGCTGCAGCCAGAAGCGGCATCAAGTCATCGGCGGTGAGGCCAAGAACGCCGGTCCGATAGGGCTTCACGTCGCGAATATGGGTAAGACACCGCGCCATCGCATCAAACAAGGCGCGGGGATCGTCCCTTTCCCAACCGGGAAGGTCGCCGAAGGATACGGAAGACAGGCGGTATCCAGGCGAAGTCGGGCTCATTGTTCGGATTCGGTCGCGATCAGTTTCCAGTTCGGATCCTTGGAGCGGACATCCCTTGCAAAGGTCCAGATATCGGTCACTTCGGCAACGGCCTCCTGGTCACCGTCGATCAGCTTGCCTTCCTTGTCGAAGGTAGCCGAAATCAGCTGGCTGACGATGCGAACCGTGACCTGAGCTTCCGACTGCTTGAGAGCGGCTTGGGTGAAGGCCGCCTTGTCGATGCCGACGAAAGTGGACTTCACCACTTCGCCGCGGGCCTCGCGTTCGCGGATAGCGGAATCGAAACCTTCAAAGACTTCCTTAGAGAGAAGGCCCTTCAGGGTCTTCCGGTCGCCATCGGCAAACGCCATGACGATCATCTCATAGGCCATCTTAGCGCCGTTTAGGAATTCCTTTGGCTGGAAGGACGCATCGGCCCTTATCAGCGACTTCAGCGACTCGTTCAACTCGCTGCCGGGCTTTACGAGAGCATCGACCTCCGCCAGGCGCTGATCCTCTTCGCCGGCTTCACGACGCGGCAAAGTTACGACCTTGCCGTCATCCGCAGCGGCAGGGGTTTTAAGCGCTTCGCGCGAGACATATGTCTCCGGCGGCTTCTCGTTTCCCGTCCGGCGGCCGAGCACACTGCGCAGTTGCAGGAAAATCAGGACCGCCGCAACAAGGAAAAAGAGTGTAATGAAGTCGTTGGAACCCATATTAACCCGCAATTACCGTTTAAAAGTTGAATTCACATCATCATATAGTCTGCATTAAGCCATCTTCAAATAGCGAAGGTGTGAGCCTTCGAAACGACCTCGTACAACACACATTGGATCATGCGCCCATTTATTGCTCTTAGCGTGCTGCTTGCCTGGCCCTTGGCCGAAATCGCCGGATTTGTCGTGGTGGGGCGTGCGCTCGGCCTGTGGTGGACACTTGGCCTCGTCATCGGTACCGGATTGCTCGGCGCCTTCATGATGCGACAACAGGGCCTGCATCTTTTGAAGAAGCTTTCGGAGCAAAGCCAGCAGGGGCAAATCCCGGCAAGTTCCGTTATCGACGGGGCGATGATCGTCGTTGCCGGCATCCTTCTGCTTCTGCCCGGCTTCGTCACCGACATTATCGGCATCGCACTGTTCATTCCGTTCGTGCGGCGGCTTCTCTGGTCGGCGATCGGAAAGCGTGTCGTGGTGGTCGGCCCCCGCAGCAGCCGTGGCGGTTTCAGCCATCCGGCCGGCGGCGTGCGCGAAAATCCGAATGCAGCCGGCAAGGTCGTCGATCTCGAGGAAGAGGATTTTCATCGGAACACGGATCCGAACCCATCTTCTCCGTGGTCAAAAGGCATTGACCGCGATCCGTGACCATAAGCCAGAGCCGCAACGGGTTGTAAGCAAAATGCCTAGATGTTATGCGGCCTCAACGCATCAGTCCTGAGGATATCCCATGGCAGACGAAAACACGCAGTCGGCGAGCCCTTCGCTCAACATTCTTGCCCAGTACACCAAGGACCTTTCCTTCGAAAATCCAGGTGCACCCCGGTCGCTTCAGGCGCGTGACAACGCGCCGGCCATCAATATCGGCGTGAACGTCAACGCCAACCCGCTGTCGGATACCGATTTCGACGTCGTTCTTTCGCTGAACGCCGAAGCCAAGGAAGGCGACAAGGTCGTGTTCGCAGCCGAATTGGTTTATGGCGGCGTCTTCCGCATCACCGGTTTTCCGCAGGAACACATGCTGCCGGTTCTGTTCATCGAATGCCCGCGCCTGCTGTTCCCGTTCGCGCGTCAGATCATCGCAGATGTGACCCGCAATGGCGGTTTCCCGCCGCTGATGATCGATCCAATCGATTTTGCCCAGATGTTTTCGCAGCGCATGGCCGAAGAACAGGCCCGCGCCAAGGTTCAGCCGCTCAACAGCTGATCAGACAAAAATCGGAAAAGCCCGGGAGTTCCGGGCTTTTTTATTGCTCAATCGCTACGTCTCACGCAGTTCCCGGCACAAGACCATTTTGCGCTTTTGCTGGAACGACCCTATTCCTGACGATATTTCAGCCAGATCGCCTTGCCTTTCATAGAGGCGATCATTGATGCATGGTGCTCCAAATCCTTTGCGCTCAACCGGTTCGCAAGTGCGCGCGGGCGCACATGGTCCGTGATGACCACCGTCTCTTCAGCCTCGGCGACTTCTACCACCTGATCTGAGCCGACCAGTCCCAAGGCGGCCTGTCGGCCACCATTCATTTCGATATAGACTTCGGCCAGTAGTTCGGAGTCCAGCAATGCGCCGTGTTTTGTACGGTGGGTGTTGTCGATCCCGTAACGACGGCAAAGGGCGTCAAGTGAGTTCGGACCCATTGGGTGTTTGCGACGCGCCATGGCCAGCGTATCGACAACCTGATCGGAAGGTACAGGCGGCAGACCTATCCGCTCGAATTCCGCGTTGATGAAACCCATATCGAAGTTGGCGTTATGGGCGATCCATCGTGCCCCTTCGAAAAAGTCCACGATCTGCTGTGCGACTTCAGCGAAGCTCGGCTTGTCTTTCAAGAACTCGTCCGTGATGCCATGGACAGCCAAAGCATCGGGATGAACCTTACGATCACCCGGATTGATGAAGATGTGGATCGTCTTTCCGCTCGGGAAATTGTTGATCAGCTCGACACCACCGATTTCGATGATGCGATCCTGCTTGGATTCAAGCCCGGTCGTTTCCGTATCGAAAATGATGTCACGCATGTTTTTCACTCCGTATGCCCGACCGTAGAAGATTGATGATCTGCTCTACTCGCTTTTTTGCCTGGTCGAGGCCGCAGCCCGTATCGACCAGAAAATCCGCACGATCGCGTTTCTGCGAATCAGGCATCTGACGGTTCAGGATGAGCTTGAACTTTTCTTCCGTCATGCCTGGTCTGGCAAGAACGCGCTGCCGCTGTATCTGTGGATCACAGGTCGCGACCACAACCACATCGACGCGTTTCTCAGCGCCGGTTTCGAAAAGCAGGGGAATGTCGAGGAGGACGAGATCAGCGCCTGCCAATCTCTGCCTTTCGAGAAACTGCTTTTCCCTGTCTCTCACCAGCGGGTGCACAACTGCTTCAAGCCGGCTAAAACCACCGGGATCGAGTAAAAGTTGCCGGGCCAGTTCCACCCTGTCGATGGCGCCTTCCCGAATTGAGCCGGGAAAAGCTTCGCCTACCGGTTTAACTGCGTCGGTTCTATAAAGGTCATGCACGACAGCATCGGAATCGTTGACCGGGATACCCGCATCCCTGAACATGCCGGCGGTGGTCGTCTTTCCCATGCCGATCGATCCGGTCAATCCGATGACAATCATGCCGCCGCCTGAATATCCTGAATGATGAGTTGTCGCAGAACCCTGTCGACCACCGGGCGATGACCAAACCATTGTTCGAAGCCGGGCACCGCCTGATGCAGCAGCATCCCCAATCCATCGGTCGTCGGATAACCCTGCTCGCGTGCCTGCCGAAGAATAGGCGTTTCAAGCGGTACGTAAACGATATCCGTCACCATTGCACCTGACTTTAGACCCGAAAAGTCGAAGGAAACGGATTCTGCTCCATCCATGCCGAGTGATGTCGTGTTCACAAACAAGCCGGCACCGGCCATGACCTCTTCCAGGGCGGGTAATCCATGCGCATGAATTTTCGGACCGAAGCGATCGGCAAGCTCCTTCGCACGTGACATGGTACGATTGACGATGTGGATTTCGTTGATGCCACGATCACGGACAGCCTGAACGACGGCACGGCTTGCGCCGCCCGCACCGAGAATAACGGCGCGATCGACCTTGTCCCAGCCCGGATGATGCCCGTCGAGATTGGCTGCAAAACCGTATCCATCTGTATTCGTCGCATGAAGCTGACCGTCCTGCAGCCAGAGCGTATTGGCTGCACCGAGTTCCTTCGCCAGCTCATCCGGCCGGTCGCTGAGAGCAAAAGCCGTTTCCTTGTGCGGGATCGTGACATTGCCGCCGGAGAAGCCCAGGCTACCGTTTTTCACCCCGTCTATAAAAGCCGCGAAATCCTTTTCGGAAACAGCGACCGCATCATAGCTGCCCGGCAAGCCGTATTGTTTGAGCCAGTGCCTATGAATGATCGGAGAGCGGGAGTGCTTGATCGGCCAGCCGGTCACAAATGCAGCAGGCGGTGAATTTTCGCGTCTATCAGCCATCAATCGCTCCCAGGCGACGGAGTTCTTCCAGAAGCGGAAGCATGGGGAGGCCGAGAATGGTGAAATAGTCACCCTGAATGGCGGAAAAGAGATGGATGCCCTCTCCTTCCAGCTGGTAGCCGCCGACACTCGAAAATGCCTTGTCGCCAATTCTATCGAGATACCGGTCGACATACCCCTCAGTCAGTTCGCGGACTGTCAGCTCGGCATAGGCAACATGCTCCCAGACCAGAATTCCGTTTTTTACAATGGCCACAGCACTGTTAAGCCTGTGGGTCCGATCTGAGAGAGAGATCAGGTTATCGCGGGCCTCGGCGCGGCTCTTTGCCTTGTGATAGACGCGATCTCCAAGCGACATCGTTTGGTCGGAGCCGATTACGAGCGCATCAGGAAAATAACGCGATACATCCTGCGCCTTCGCCCTGGCCAAGATCCCGGCAACAACTTCGGGGCCAGTGTGTTTTTCAGAGGCCTCTATCTGTCGTTCATCGATATCGGCGGTGCGCGATTCGAATGTCAGGCCGGCATTTTCGAGCAGCATTCGGCGAAAGGGACTTGAGGAGGCAAGGACAAGTGTCACTTCAGGTATCATCTCCGACAAACAGTTCGGGCGAAAAACAGTTCGGGATTACCTGAGCCTCGGTCGCAGGGCAAGAATCGCCGCGGCAGTCTCCTCGATCGAACGGCGGGAAACATCGATAATCGGCCAATTGTTTCGCCCGCAAAGGGCCCGGGCATATTTAAGCTCTTCATTGATGCTGGCGCGATCGGTGTAGGTGTTCCGATCAAGCCCCTGAGAATTGCCGAGTTCCCGGTTTTCCCGGATCTGGGAGATCCGGTCTGTGGTGGCGATCAGGCCAACGATCAATGGACGAGTGGCACTATAAAGAGCGTCCGGCAACTCGACTCCCGGCACAATCGGGATGTTTGCCGTCTTGATCCCGCGATTTGCCAGATAGATGCTGGTCGGCGTCTTGGAGGTTCGGCTGATGCCGATCAGGACAACGTCAGCTTCATCATAGGTCTCGGGCATCTGGCCGTCGTCGTGGTCCATGGTGAAGTTCAGCGCCTCGATCCTGGCAAAATATTCCTCGTTCAAAGCATGCTGCGCTCCAACACGACGACGCGACGGCGCACCCAGATAGGTCTGGAAAACAGCTAGAACCGGCTCCAGCACATTCACGGAAGGAACGCCCATTTCGCGGCAGCGAAGGTCGATCAGCGATGCCAGATCCTGGTCTACGATCGTATAGAGGACGATACCGGGTTCCGCATCGACAGCGTCAAGCACTGCCACCAGCTGTTTGCGGTTCCTAATCAGCGGATAGACGTGCTCAAGCGCATAGCTGTTCTGGAATTGGGCTGCGACAGCCCGTCCGGCAGAGATCAGAGTCTCGCCGGTGGAGTCAGAAACCAAATGCAAGTGGAAGAAGTTTTTCCGGTTCTCCACGTTATTCTCTACCGTATGTTGATAACTTGGGACAGGCGACCATGTTCAGAGGCGGGAGGGACAGGCCTCGGGAAAACCGCCACTTTTTCCACAATCTGCGATCAGTTGGATTGATGGAACGCGAGGATGTGATTTGCGTGGATAATTGTCATATCTGCCAAACTTATCCACATGTTGTCTACAGATAAAAACTACCCAATACGCCGGTCATATTATTGAATCTTTTATTGAATTTATGATTTTTCCCAGAATTCAAAAATTCCGAGAAATGCTTTTTATATCGCTCGGCGGATATTGGCAAAATTTCGGTTAATCTGGGGTTTGACTTTAATCCTTGATACACACCGACTCTAAGAAATAGAAACCAATAGAAATTGGATTCTTTTTATAAGGGATAGATGCTGGTGCCGGTGAAAAGGAAGATCGTCGACGTGTTGGAGGGGAAAACGGTGACGCCCCCTCCGCTCTGGCTTATGAGACAGGCTGGACGTTATCTTCCCGAGTATCGTGCAACGCGACAGAAGGTCGGTGGGTTCCTCGATCTCTGTTACACGCCTGATCTGGCTGTCGAGGTCACGCTCCAGCCGATCAGGCGTTATTCGTTCGATGCGGCCATTCTCTTTTCCGACATCCTGGTCATCCCCGATGCTCTGGACAGGAACGTGCGGTTTACGCCCGGCGAAGGGCCACAGATGGATCCGATCGATGAGGCCAGCATCTATTCGCTTAAAGCGGATGGCACTCTTGCGCATCTGTCTCCCGTCCTGGAGACAGTAAAGCGGCTGAGGCAGGAATTGCCTTCGGAAACTGCCCTTCTCGGCTTCTGCGGTGCTCCCTGGACCGTCGCGACCTACATGATTGCCGGCCACGGCACGCCCGATCAGGCCCCTGCCCGTCTCTTCGGTTATCGCAACCGGCAGGCGCTTGAACATCTGCTGGCGTTTCTTGCGGAAATTTCCGCCGAATATCTGATTGCCCAGATCGATGCCGGTGCGGATGCGGTGCAGATCTTCGATTCATGGGCCGGTGTTCTCGGCGAAGCGGAATTCGAAGCCTTTGCGGTGAAGCCGGTTGCACGGATGATCGAGATCGTGCGCAGCAAGCGGCCGAATGCACGCATCATCGCCTTTGCCAAGGGCGCCGGAATGAACCTGCGCCAATACCGGCAAAAGACCGGGGCAGATGCGATCGGGCTGGACTGGAGCGTGCCGCTGTCGTTTGCGGCGGAACTGCAGAAAGATGGGCCTGTCCAGGGTAATCTCGATCCGATGCGGGTTGTGGCCGGAGGCCAATCGCTTGAGGACGGTATCGACGCGATCCTGCAGGTTCTGGGAAATGGGCCGCTGATCTTCAATCTCGGCCACGGCATCACGCCGGAAGCTGATCCGGACAATGTCGCGAAACTGGTCAATCGCGTCAGAGGGTTGGGTTGATGGCGCCGCACCGCGAGGAAGCCGGAAACGAAGGTGCGGGCGGCAAGGCCAAGACGCGTGCCTTCATCGCACTTGCGATATTTCTCCTCATCCTGGGTCTGACCTACGTTTTACGGCCGGATGATTTCATCCTGTATGTGAAAGCATTTCATGTCATCGCCGTGATGTCATGGATGGCAGGGCTTCTCTATCTGCCGCGGCTGTTCATCTATCACACGGATGCACCGATCGGTTCCGAGCGATCGGAAACTTTCAAGATGATGGAAAGGCGGTTGCTGAAGGTCATCATGAATCCGGCGATGATGGTAAGCTGGATGCTGGGGCTTTATCTTGCCTGGGACGTTTACGGATTTCAGGGTGGCTGGCTTCACGGGAAGATTGCCATGGTCGTGGCGCTTACCTGGGTTCATGTGCTGTTTGGTCGCGCGGTTCGCGATTTTGCCGCAGACAAGCCCAGACGTGCCGCAAGGCATTGGCGGATATGGAATGAAGTGCCGACCGTGCTGATGATTGCGATCGTAATCCTCGTTATCGTAAAGCCGTTCTGAGAAAGGGCTTGCCTTTTTCTGAATAAGCCTCTTGCGGCACGCGGAGGGAATCGCTATTTTCGCGACACCTCCATATCGTGGCATGCGTGTAACCGACGTTGTCCCCGGACTTCATCCGCGGAAGCGAATTCCACCGACACGCCCAATTCCCTTATATTTTCTCAAGTGGTCCCCTCTTCATGGCTGAAATGAAGCTTCAAGAACTTAAGAGCAAATCTCCGACTGATTTGCTGACCTTCGCAGAGTCGCTGGAGGTCGAAAATGCCAGCACGATGCGCAAGCAGGAGTTGATGTTTGCAATTCTCAAGGTTCTTGCCAGCCAGGATGTTGAAATCATCGGTGAAGGCGTGGTCGAGGTTCTTCAGGACGGTTTTGGCTTTCTGCGTTCCGCAAATGCGAACTATCTGCCTGGTCCGGACGATATCTACATTTCGCCATCGCAGATCCGCCGGTTTTCCCTGAAGACGGGCGATACCGTTGAAGGACCGATCCGCGGCCCGAAGGAAGGCGAACGCTATTTCGCGCTGCTGAAAGTCAACACGATCAATTTCGACGATCCTGAAAAGATCCGTCACAAGGTTCACTTCGACAACCTGACACCGCTTTATCCGAATGAGCGGTTCAAGATGGAACTCGATATCCCGACGTCGAAGGATAATTCAGCGCGCGTCATCGATCTCGTCGCACCGCTCGGCAAGGGCCAGCGTGGCCTGATCGTTGCGCCGCCGCGTACCGGTAAGACGGTTCTTCTGCAGAACATTGCCCATTCGATTACCGCCAATCATCCGGAATGCTATCTGATCGTTCTTCTCATCGACGAACGTCCGGAAGAAGTGACGGACATGCAGCGCTCGGTGAAGGGCGAAGTCGTTTCCTCGACCTTCGACGAACCGGCAGTTCGCCACGTGCAGGTCGCTGAAATGGTCATCGAAAAGGCCAAGCGCCTGGTCGAACATGGTCGTGACGTCGTCATTCTGCTCGATTCGATCACCCGTCTCGGCCGCGCCTACAACACGGTCGTGCCGTCTTCCGGCAAGGTTCTGACCGGTGGTGTGGATGCAAACGCGCTGCAGCGGCCGAAGCGCTTCTTTGGTGCAGCCCGTAATATCGAGGAAGGCGGTTCGCTGACGATCATCGCGACTGCGCTGATCGATACAGGTAGCCGCATGGATGAAGTCATCTTCGAAGAATTCAAGGGTACGGGTAACTCGGAAATCGTGCTTGACCGCAAGGTCGCCGACAAGCGTATCTTCCCGGCCATGGATATTCTCAAATCCGGTACGCGTAAGGAAGACCTTCTGGTTCCGCGCCAGGATCTGCAGAAGATCTTCGTTCTTCGCCGTATCCTCGCTCCGATGGGAACGACCGATGCGATCGAGTTCCTGATCGATAAGCTGAAGCAGACGAAGAACAATGCGGACTTCTTCGACTCGATGAACACGTAATCCTTAGCCGGATTCTTCGATGACTTTGCAGGCGCCCGATATCGGGCGCCTTTGTCTTTTGTGGATATGGAACGAAGACATGACACAGGCAACAATCTTCGCGCTTTCCAGCGGTCAGCCGCCGGCCGGCGTTGCGGTCATACGCATAAGTGGTCCGGCGACCAAAGCAGTAATCACCGAGATTGTCGGCTCGGTTCCTCTGCCACGACAGGCAAGCCTCCGAACGATTCGCAACCGAAACGGTGAGATACTCGACCAAGGCTTGGTCCTGTATTTTGAAGCGCCGCACTCCTTTACCGGCGAGGATTGTGCCGAATTGCAGGTTCATGGAAGCCGTGCGGTAGTAAATGCTATTGCGGCGATGCTGAAGGAACTGGGTTTGCGGTCTGCCGAAGCCGGTGAATTTGCCCGCCGCGCTTTTGAACACGGGCGGCTGGACCTGGTGGAAGTCGAAGGCCTGTCCGATCTGGTATCCGCTGAAACGGAGATGCAGCGCAAACTGGCGCTTCAGACTGGAATGGGCGCCCTATCAGCCCAATATGGTGGGTGGGCGGGACGTCTGACCCATGCGAGAGCGATGATCGAGGCGGAACTCGACTTCGCGGACGAGGACGATGTACCGGGCTCTGTTGCGGATATGATAGGCGGTGATCTCGCTGCGCTCGTGGCTGAGATGTCCGTTGCGTCGGTCTCGGCGAAATCCGCCGAGATTATTCGCAATGGGTTCAAGGTAGCGATTATCGGGGCTCCGAATGCCGGCAAGTCCAGCCTGCTGAACGCGATGGCAAAACGCGAAGTCGCAATCGTGACCGATATAGCGGGGACCACGCGCGATGTGCTGACGGTAGAGCTGGACATGGAAGGTTATCTGGTTCGACTTTACGACACGGCGGGTATTAGAGAAGCAGAAGACGTCGTCGAGCGCGAAGGTATCGAACGTGCCAAGTCGGCCGCTCGCTCGGCAGATATGATCCTGTATCTCAGGGAAGCGGGATCTACTACAGATATCGTGTACAAAGATTACGGTGTTCCGCATCTCGAAGTGGAAACGAAAGCGGATCTCTCTAAGAGGGATAAAGTCGAGGCAATACGTATTTCGTCTGTAACCGGTGAAGGCCTGGACGAGATCCATCGCGCTATCGTGGATAAGGCACGAGACAGCTGGAATGGCGGGCTGCCGGCGAGCAATGACAGGCATCGCGAACATATTGCCTTGGCTTCCAAATTCATCGAAAATGCATTAGATGAGCCTCGACTTGAGTTGAAGGCCGATGCGTTGCGGGCGGCCGGAGATGAGCTCGGCAGGATTACCGGTCGCGTCGATGTCGAAGATCTTCTCGATGTGATCTTCTCGAAATTCTGCATTGGCAAATGATTCACGTGAAACATAGAGGCTTCCATGGCTGAACTGACCTTTGATGTGGTCGTCGTTGGTGGCGGGCATGCCGGATGCGAAGCTGCAAGTGCAGCTGCCCGCGTTGGAGCCTCCGTTGCACTGGTAACACACAAGCGCGAAACGATCGGTGTCATGTCCTGCAACCCGGCGATTGGCGGATTGGGCAAAGGTCATCTCGTCCGTGAAATCGATGCGCTTGATGGATTGATGGGACTCGTTGCGGACGCTGCAGGCATCCAGTTTCGTCTTCTCAACCGCAAGAAGGGCCCGGCTGTACGAGGACCGCGCACACAGGCTGACCGCCGGCTTTATCGCGAGGCGATGCAGCGCGAAATCGAAAATCATGCCAATCTGACCGTCGTCGAAGGAGACGCATTCGATATCGAGATAGGACAGGATGGTGCTGTAAAAGCTCTCCTGCTTGCGGACGGGCGTCGTATTTCCTGCGCTTCAATTGTCCTTGCCACAGGTACCTTCCTGCGGGGGCTGATCCATATCGGTCAGAAGAAGATCCCGGCCGGTCGTACCGGAGAGGCGCCGTCGGTTGGTCTTTCGGAGACATTGAAGCGACAGGGATTTGCACTTGGTCGCTTGAAAACCGGAACCCCTGCCCGGCTTGATGGACGCACGATCGACTGGGCGTCGATTGATCGTCAGGAAGCTGACGATGTTCCGACGCCATTCTCTTTCATGACCGACCGGATCACCAATCCCCAGATCGCATGTGGCGTCACCAGAACGACACCTGAGACCCATAGGATCATTGCTGATAATATTCATTTGTCGGCTATGTATTCCGGGCAGATCGAAGGTGTCGGCCCGCGTTACTGCCCTTCGATTGAGGATAAGATCGTCCGATTTGGGGAACGCGATGGCCACCAGATCTTCCTCGAGCCGGAAGGTCTCGACGATTTTACGGTTTATCCAAACGGCATTTCGACCTCATTGCCTGAGGATATCCAGGAAGCTTTCGTACGCACCATTCCTGGGCTGGAACAGGTGACGATCCTGCACCCGGCCTATGCGATCGAATACGACCATATAGACCCGAGAGAGTTGCAGCCATGGCTTGAGACGAAGTCGGTGAAGGGCCTGTTTCTGGTCGGGCAGATCAATGGCACGACGGGTTATGAAGAAGCCGGTGCCCAGGGTCTTGTCGGTGGACTGAATGCGGCGAGACGTTCTCAAGGGAGTGAACCGCATATTTTCAGCCGGACTGATTCCTATATTGGTGTGATGATCGACGATCTCATCAATCGTGGCGTGACCGAACCATACCGCATGTTTACCTCAAGAGCCGAGTTCCGACTTTCGCTTCGCGCGGATAATGCCGATATGCGTCTGACAGGCCTCGGAATTAAACTTGGCCTAGTTGGCAGGCATCGGGCGGAGAGGTTCTCGGCTTATGTGGAGGCACTCAATTCCGGGCGGGATCAGCTTCGGTCGCTCAGCCTCACGCCGAATGAGGCCGCGCAACATGGATTGCATCTTAACAAGGATGGTCAGCGCCGAAGCGCTTATGAGATATTGTCCCATCCCGATATGGAAATTGCCCGCCTAGCGCGTATATGGGGAGAGCTGACGGGACTGTCGCCCAAGGTTGCCGAGGCTCTCGAGATTGAAGCGGGTTATGCCGTCTATATGGAACGACAGGCGAATGATATACGCTCTGCCCAACGAGACGAGGCACTGGCAATCCCTGATCATTTCGATTTTGACACTGTATCAGGTCTGTCCAACGAGCTGAAATTGAAGCTAAGCCGTGCTCAGCCTCGTACCATAGCGCAGGCGGCAAAGATCGAAGGAATGACGCCAGCGGCTGTTACGTTGCTTCTGGCATTGGTGAGGAAAGCAGAAAGAAATATGAGGCAGGCATCTTGATTTCCGATGTTTCACGTGAAACGCAAGATCGGCTTCAGCAATTTGCCGATTTGTTTCAAAAATGGGCCAAGACAATCAATCTGATCGCTCCTTCGACGCAAGAGGATATGTGGCAGCGTCATATAGCCGATAGTGCGCAAATATTCAGGCTGGCTGACAGAGTGGGAACATGGGTCGATCTCGGTTCAGGTGGCGGATTTCCAGGTATTATCACCGCGATTCTGTTGTCCGAGCATCAGGATGGCTGGGTACATCTTATTGAAAGCAACCAGAAAAAGGCGGCGTTCTTGCGCGTCGCTCTCGCTTCAACCGGGGCCAGGGGCACTATTCATTCGGTACGTATCGAAGACGCTCCCACGCTTATTCCTCAATGTGATTTCGTTTCCGCTCGTGCGCTGGCTGATCTCGACAAGCTTTTGGAATATGCTTCGCCGTGGCTTCTCGACGGGCCATCAACAGCTTTCTTCCATAAAGGTCGAGATTACGAATCCGAATTGAAGAAAGCACATGGTAGATGGCGCTTTGATTTGGTAAAACACCAGAGTTCAATCCAAGCGGATTCGGTTATCCTAGAGATCGGCAATCTGCAGCGGACATAACCGTAAAGCGGGTGCCAGATGTTTGATAAGCGTCGTATCATCACAATTGCAAATCAAAAAGGCGGCGTCGGTAAAACGACGACGGCCATAAATCTTGCGACTGCACTGGCCGCTATCGGCCAGAACGTTTTGATTGTTGATTTGGATCCCCAGGGGAATGCAAGTACTGGCCTCGGCATCGATCGCCGTGACCGCAAGGTGTCGTCCTACGATATTCTTGTTGGCGAAGCCTCGGTCGGTGAAGCTGCGGTTGAGACTGCCGTTCCTAACCTGTCGATTGTACCATCGACGATGGACTTGCTTGGCTTTGAGATGGAAATTTCCCAGGCGCAGGACCGGGCGTTCCGGCTGAAAAAAGCTCTGGTTTCAAGTGGTGCAGAGAAATTCAATTACATTCTGCTTGATTGCCCGCCTTCGTTCAATCTATTGACGATGAACGCGATGGCTGCGGCGGATTCAGTCCTTGTTCCTCTTCAGTGCGAATTTTTCGCGCTTGAGGGCTTGAGTCAGTTGCTTGAGACCGTTGATCAGGTTCGTCGTACCGTCAATCCGGTGCTCGACATTCAGGGTATAGTTTTGACCATGTTTGATGCGCGTAACAATCTCGCGCAGCAGGTTGTCAACGATGTTCGCACCTATCTCGGAGAGAAGGTTTATCAGACGCTGATCCCGCGCAATGTTCGCGTGTCGGAGGCACCGTCATATGGTAAGCCGGCTATTCTTTATGATCTGAAATGCGCAGGCAGTCAGGCATATCTGCAGCTCGCCTCGGAAGTTATCCAGCGCGAGAGAATGCGCAAAGTCGCAGCATAGACGTAGTAGATAGGGTAAAGCGTATGAACGACGATGTATCGAAGCGCCGCTTGGGGCGCGGTCTGGCAGCGCTGATCGGCGAGATGGATCAGCCGATGCCGACGGGCAATGCACCGGTCAATGTCAGTCCTGACCGGATGGTCCCGATCGAGAACATCACGCGCAACCCGCGCAACCCGCGCCGTCATTTCGACGAAAGCGAATTGCAGGATCTGGCAAGTTCCATCCGTCAGCACGGGATCGTTCAGCCAATCGTCACGCGGACCCTGCCAGACGGCCAGTTCGAAATCATCGCGGGTGAACGACGCTGGCGCGCTTCCCAGCTTGCCGGTCTGGTGGAAGTGCCGGTTATCGTGCGCAATGTCGATGACAGGACGGCGCTTGAAATCGCAATCGTTGAAAACGTTCAGCGGTCGGACCTCAATCCGCTGGAAGAAGCGCTGGGTTATGAGCAGCTTATCGCCGAGCACGGATATACGCAGAACGATCTTGGTGACATTATCGGGAAAAGTCGAAGCCATGTGGCGAACAGCCTGCGTCTTCTGAAACTGCCCTCCCCCGTTCGGGATATGCTGTCATCCGGCACGCTTTCCGCCGGTCATGCGCGTGCGCTGATCCCGACATCGGACCCGACAGCGCTTGCAAAGGCGGTTGTCGCAAAGGGCATGTCGGTTCGTGATGCAGAGCGTCTGGCGCAGAACGATATCCGTTCGCAGTCGGAACCGCAGGCTGCACCGAAGCCGGAAAAGGATTCGGATACAGTTGCCCTGGAGCGGACGTTGACGGATTCCCTTGGGCTGGAGGTGAAGATCAACCACAGGGGTGGCCCGGGTCAGATCAGGATCTCCTACAAGACTCTTGAGCAGCTTGAAGAAATCTGCCGCCTGCTGGAGCGTCGCTGAGGCACGCAGAGATAGTTTGGTCGTCTTCCGTATAAGCTGCGCAAAGCTTTGTTTTTGCGCAGCTTTTTACTGTTTTGATGCTTGAAGTGCGGCGCCTAGAAGAGCATGAAATACAATGCTCGGCTCAAGACTTTGTCTTTGACGGGACATCAGTACGGCGGACTGGATGCGTGAGGCTTCGCGGCTGGCGGCTTCGGGCCTCCATACCCTGAGAGCTTTCTCAAAGACGGGTTTGCGCTTGAAATGGATATGGCGGCCGAGGGTTGCCATAACCTGGCCGGCCGGCGTTCGCTTCTCCTCCATCTCGATCTTCATCGCATCAAGCAATTGAAACTGCTTCAGGCACGATTGCAGGATAAGGAATAGCGGTGTCTTGGAGGTGAGGATCTTCTGGAATGCGCGATGAAAGGCCGGAAGGTCGCCGGTCAATATCGCATCGACAGCGTCGTCTGCGGACACACTGCTGGCATCCCCGATGATCTCATCGACATGGTGTTCCTCGATCCTGCCCATTCCTCGGCAGTAAAGCGCAAGCTTGCGGATCTCGTTGCGCGAGGCCACGCGATCACCACCCAGCTGGTCAATCAGCTGTCGCCGAGCTTCGTTGGTGATCGTCAGTGAATCACTTGCCAGTTCGGTATCGATAAGCGCGTTGAGTGCGCGGACATCGTCGGCGTAACAGGGTATCACGGCAACAGCCCGGGACGGCTCAACGATCTTTCTGAGACCGCTTCCCTTTTTCAGGTCGCCTGCCTCGATGAGGAGCGTATTGGCAGGTGCACCCTGCCCAAGAATGGTCTGGACGGCATCCAGGACAGGCTTTTCATTGTTTACGCCACGCAGCCATATGAGCTTCTCGCCGCCGAAAAGTCCCAACGCATTGACTTCGTCCAGAAGTCGCCCAGGATCGCCTTGAAGATCGGAAACGTCGAGCTTCAGTAGTGCGAACGGATCATCGAGTGAAACTCCACTGCGCTTGGCAATGAGGTTTGCCCGTTCCGATACAAGTCCGCGATCTGGTCCGTAGATGACGTAGAAGCGATATAGCTCGGCGCCCTTTTCAACAAAGCGATCGAACTCGTGCGATTTTATTTCTGCCATGCGGGTTGCTGCAGCGGTGGCTCTTTGGCAAGCACGATCGCGACATCCGCGCGGATGAACTCTGCCAGTTCGCGCGCTGCGCGGTTTTCACCATCCCTGATGGCGCGCAGTTTGGCGAAGCTCTGGCGAGACACGTCGATCAGCGCAACACTGGAATGTTCACTGCGCTTGAGAACCTGGCCGTCGACGCTACGGGTCAGCGTGTAGGAGCCGGTTACCTGGACACGGCCGGCAACGGGAACGCTGGCCTCCGCCAGTCCGTCATCGTCGAGAACGTTCGATGCCGTGCTGGAAACATGCAGGGTGACATTATAAGCCGGATTCAGAGGCTCGCCGGCACCGCCGGCAGCCAGGAACACCAACTCGTTGCGAACGACCTGCTCAACGCGGTTCTTCGGCTCGGAAAAGCCCACGGATGCGAGCTTGGGGGCCGTGCCACCGGCCTGCGAATAAAGCGGCCGAACCTGGCAGCCTGCCAGGCCAGCGCAGAGCGCCAGCCCCAGAAGGAGGGCGCTACGACGTGGCAAAGATGAGCGGTCAGGCAACAATGTTCACGATCCTCTGTGGGACAACGATGATCTTCTTCGGCGCGCGGCCTTCGAGCGCAGCTTTCACCACGTCCAGCGCCAAAACTGCAGCTTCGACAGTACTTTGATCCGCGTCGCGCGCGATTGTCAATTCGCCACGCTTCTTGCCGTTGATCTGGACGGGTAGTGTTACATCGTTCTCGACGACCAGAGCCTGATCGAAGTTCGGCCAGGCGGTTTTCGACACCATTTCTCCATTGCCGAGTACCGTCCAGCATTCCTCGGCCAGATGCGGTGTCATCGGCGCCACGATCTGGACCAGGATTTCCGCAGCGTTGCGAACGGCTGCGCGGTAAGCCGCGTCACCCTTGCCGGTAGCGACATCTGTCAGCGGCGCCGCAAGGGCGTTTACGAGTTCATAGATGCGCGCCACAGCCTTGTTGAAGGAGAGCTTGTCCAGATCACCCTGAACCGCCTGCAGCGTCTTGTGGGCGAGCTGCGAGATCGCCAAGCCGTCACCTTCCTTGGCAGGAGCCGGGGAAACAGTCTTCAGGTTGTCGGCGGCTTCCGAGATCAGACGCCAAAGGCGCTGAGTGAAGCGGTGTGCGCCTTCGACACCGGCTTCCGACCAGATGACGTCGCGATCCGGCGGGCTGTCGGACAAAACGAAGAAGCGGGCCGTATCTGCGCCGTAGGAGGCGATGATATCGTCCGGATCAACGACGTTCTTCTTCGACTTCGACATCTTCTCGATCGAGCCGATGGTGACTTCCTCGCCGTTCTTCAGCAGCGTGGCGGTACGCTTTCCGTCGCTCTCTTCGATCTTGATATCGGCCGGGGAAACCCATTCGCCCTTCTGGCCCTCTGCGCCCAGGCGGTAGGTTTCATGCACGACCATGCCCTGGGTGAAGAGGCCCTTGAAGGGCTCCTTGACTGCCACATGGCCGGTTTCACGCATGGCTCGGGTGAAGAAGCGGGAATAGAGCAGGTGCAGGATCGCGTGTTCGATGCCGCCGATATACTGATCGACCGGCAGCCAGTGGTTGGCAACCTTCGGATCGGTCGGCTCGTTCAGCCACGGAGCGGTGAAGCGGGTGAAATACCAGCTGGAATCAACGAACGTGTCCATCGTGTCCGTCTCGCGGCGGGCATCATGGCCGCATTGCGGGCAGGAGACATGGCGCCAGGTGGCGTGACGGTCGAGCGGGTTGCCCGGCAGGTCGAAGGTGACGTCGTCGGGCAATTGCACCGGCAGGTCCTTCTTCGGCACCGGAACGACACCGCAGACCTCGCAATGGATGACCGGGATCGGGCAGCCCCAGTAACGCTGGCGGGAAATACCCCAGTCGCGCAGGCGGAAATTGACCTTGCGCTCGCCCTGAGGCGCGTCTGCCAGAACCTGCTGCGACAGCTTGTCGGCGACGATCTGGAAGGCTTCTTCCGTCGTCTTGCCGTCGAGGAAGCGCGAATTGATCATCACGCCGTCATCGACATAGGCGGTTTCGCCGACTTCGAACGTTGCGGCATCGCCATTGGCTGGCATGACGACCGGAACGACAGGCAGATCGTATTTGCGGGCGAAATCCAGGTCGCGCTGGTCACCCGACGGGCAGCCGAAGATGGCGCCCGTGCCGTATTCCATCAGCACGAAGTTCGCGACATAGACCGGCAGTTCCCAGGAAGGATCGAGCGGATGTTTCACGCGGATGCCGGTGTCGATACCCTTCTTCTCGGCCGTTTCGAGTGCTGCGAGTGAGGTGCCCTGGCGGCGGCATTCTTCGGCGAAGGATTCGATAGCCGGATTCTTGGCCGCTGCTGCTTTGGCCAGCGGATGATCTGCGGCGATTGCCAGGAAGGATGCGCCGAACAGCGTGTCCGGACGGGTCGTGTAGACGGTGACTTCTGTCTCGCCTGCAGGGGCGGTGGAAGACACGATTTCCCAGCGCACGGCCATGCCTTCGGAACGGCCGATCCAGTTCTTCTGCATCAGGCGGACCTTTTCGGGCCACTGATCGAGATGATCCAGCTCATCCAGCAGGTCCTGGCTGAAATCGGTGATCTTGAAGAACCACTGAACCAGCTCGCGCTGTTCGACCAGCGCACCGGAGCGCCAGCCGCGGCCGTCGATCACCTGTTCGTTGGCCAGAACTGTCTGATCAACCGGATCCCAGTTGACCTTGGACTGCTTGCGATAGACCAGGCCCTTTTCCATCATATCGAGGAAGAGGTGCTGCTGCTGCTGGTAATATTCCACATCGCAGGTGGCGAATTCACGGGACCAGTCCAGCGACAGGCCCATGGCCTTCAGCTGCTTTTTCATCGAACTGATGTTCTGGTAGGTCCAGGATTTCGGATGAGTTTTGTTGTCACGCGCGGCGTTTTCCGCCGGCATGCCGAAAGCGTCCCAGCCCATCGGGTGCAGGACGTTGAAGCCGCGCGCGCGCTTGTAGCGGGCAACGACGTCGCCCATCGCATAATTGCGCACATGGCCCATGTGGATACGGCCGGACGGATAGGGGAACATCTCTAGGACGTAATACTTTTCCCGCGGGTCGGCGTTGTCGGTTTCGAAAACCTTCGCCTCGTTCCATTTCTGCTGCCAACGGGGTTCAGCATCGCGCGGGTTGTAACGTTCAGTCGCCATCTGGATGATATTCCGGGAAATCAGGATAAAAGAGTTGGGCAGACCTTCACCATGAATGGCCGCAAGCGTCAAGTTTTTGAGGCTTGTGGGGTGTCAAACTTTGATGCGGAATGCCCTTGGCAGAGCCTCATATGGGCTTTAATCGCTGATCTCACAAGAAATACGGAAAAGGATGTGGGCGATGGATATCGAAGAACGGTTGCAGGACGTGAAGGGCAAGATCGCCAAGGCGGAGAAATATGCCAAACGTCCGGCGGGTTCTGTCACACTGGTTGCCGTGTCCAAAACCTTCGATGCGGAAGCGATCCGTCCCGTGATTGTCGCTGGCCAGCGCGTATTCGGTGAAAACCGGGTGCAGGAAAGTCAGGGTAAATGGCCGGAGTTGAAGGCAGAGACCGTCGGTATCGAGCTGCATCTGATCGGGCCGCTGCAATCCAACAAGGCTGCCGACGCGATTGCGCTGTTCGACGTGATCGAGACGGTCGATCGCGAGAAAATCGCCCGGGCGCTGGCGGAAGAGATGACGAAGCAGGGCAAAACGCCAAAACTCTATGTGCAGGTCAATACCGGGCTCGAACCGCAGAAGGCGGGTATTGCGCCGAAGGAAACGAAAGCCTTTGTCGAATTCTGCCGCAAGGATCTCGGGCTTTCCATCGAAGGCCTGATGTGCATTCCGCCGGCGGAAGAAAATCCAGGCCCTCATTTCGCGCTGCTTGAAAAACTCGCCAGGGAATGCGGCGTCGAAAAACTCTCGATGGGCATGTCCGGTGATTTCGAGACGGCCGTCGAGTTCGGCGCAACCAGCGTCCGTGTGGGGTCGGCCATTTTCGGTGCGCGATAGGCCTACCCCCTTCGTCGGGGTTTCCGGCACCTCCCGACCAGCCTAGATTGCTTCTATCAGGCTCGGCTCATGTAACGGGAGGTGCATATGCAAAGCCGCTATTTCGACGTTTATGGCGCGTGGCAAAAGAATCCGGAAGGATTCTGGGAGGAAGCCGCCAAAGCAATCGACTGGTTCAGTCCACCGGACAGGATTTTTGACCCAGACGAGGGTGTCTATGGCCGCTGGTTTGTCGGGGCCGAGACAAATACCTGCTTCAATTGCCTCGATCGGCATGTCGCAGCCGGACGTGGTGAGCAGGCCGCCTTCATCTACGACAGCGCCATGACCGGCGAGCGCAAAAGCTTTACCTATGCTGAAGTTCTTTCCGAGGTGAAGGCGATTGCTGCAGTGCTTGTCGATCTCGGCATCGGCAAGGGTGACCGGGTGGTCATCTATATGCCGATGGTGCCGGAAGCGGTGTTCTCCATGCTCGCCTGCGCCCGTCTCGGCGCGGTGCATTCCGTCGTTTTCGGCGGGTTTGCGGCACAGGAACTGGCGGCACGGCTGAACGATTCGCAAGCGAAACTGATCATTTCCGCCAGTTGCGGCCTGGAGCCTGGTCGGGTGGTTGCCTACAAGCCGCTGGTCGACAAGGCGATCGAACTGGCGGCGGTGAAGCCTGACCATTGCCTCATACTACAGCGTCCTCAACTCGTTGTTCCGCTCGACGCCGGACGGAGGGAATTCGATTTCGCCGAAATGGTCGAGGCTGCGCGGGGACGTGACGTTGATTGTGTGCCGGTAAAAGCTACGGATCCGCTTTACATCCTCTACACATCCGGCACGACGGGGCAGCCAAAGGGTGTGGTGCGCGACAATGGCGGGCATATGGTGGCGCTGTTATGGACGATGCCGAATATTTTCGGGGTCTCACCCGGTGAGGTGTTCTGGGCAGCATCGGATATCGGCTGGGTCGTCGGTCATTCCTACATCGTCTACGCACCGCTTCTGTACGGCAATACGAGTGTCATTTTCGAAGGAAAGCCGGTTGGCACACCGGATGCCGGAACATTCTGGCGCGTCGTTGCTGAGCATGATGTCAAAGTCTTCTTCACCGCACCGACGGCATTTCGAGCGATCCGTCGCGACGATCCCGAGGGCGAACTGGTCGAAAACCATGATCTGCTGGGATTGCGGGCTCTGTTTCTTGCCGGCGAGCGCCTGGACCCGGAAACGCTCAAATGGGCTGAGCAGAAGCTGAAGGTACCGGTGATCGATCACTGGTGGCAGACTGAGACCGGCTGGCCTGTTGTCGCAAACCCTATGGGGCTGGGCCTGATGCCGTTCAAGCCCGGCTCGCCGACGCGGGTGCTGCCCGGATATGCAATCGATGTGGTCGATGACGCCGGCATGCCCGTGCCGCACGGCACGCTCGGCAATATCGTCATGAAACTCCCCCTCCCTCCGGGCTGTCTACCGACTTTCTGGAATGCAGATGACCGTTTCAGGGAGAACTGCCTGCAGGAATTTCCGGGTTACTACAAGACGGCTGATGCGGGCATGGTGGATGATGATGGATATATCTTCGTGATGGCGCGGACGGACGATATCATCAATTGTGCCGGGCATAGGCTTTCGACCGGCTCGATGGAGGAGGTCTGCGCCAAACATCCAGATGTCGCCGAATGTGCCGTGATCGGCGTCAAAGACAAGGTCAAGGGACAGATCCCCTGCGGTTTCCTGGTGCTGAAGAACCATGTTTTACGGGAAGCTTCCGAAATCGCTGCGGAGGTGGCCGGCATGGTTCGCAACGAGATCGGGCCGGTGGCCGCCTTCAAGACGGTGATGGTGGTGCCGAAACTGCCCAAGACCCGATCAGGCAAAATACTTCGCGGCACGATGCAGAAGATTGCCGACGACATGCCATGGACGATGCCGGCGACGATCGAGGATCCGGGAACGCTCGATGTGGTGCGGGAAACGCTTTGGAAAAACGGCTTTGCTCATGAAGAGAAGAGCACGGCGGTCTCGGCTGGATAAGCCAAAAAGAAAAGCCCCGGAGACGATCCGGGGCTTTTGAATTCTTTGTGGTAAGGGCTACGCTTAGAAGCGGTCGTCCTCGTCTTCTTCCTCGGTACGGGTCGACTTGAGCGAGGAAAGCTTGGCGAAGACGGCGTCTGCGTCGATTTCCTTCTCTTCCTCGCGCTCGTTGCGGTAATCGCCGAAGCCCAGGTTTTCGGTCTCAGAAGCCGGCTGCAGGGAGGCGCCGAGTTCGGCAGCGGTCGGCAGCGGACGGTTCTTTGAAGCCTTCTCGACTTCCAAGTCCAGATCGATCTGCGAGCAGAGGCCAAGCGTTACCGGGTCCATCGGAGCGAGGTTTGCGGCGTTCCAGTGGGTGCGCTCGCGGATCTGTTCGATGGTCGACTTGGTGGTGCCGACGAGACGCGAGATCTGGGCGTCCTTGAGTTCCGGATGGTTGCGAACCAGCCAGAGAATGGCGTTTGGACGGTCCTGACGCTTGGAGACTGGCGTGTAGCGCGGACCGCGGCGCTTGGATTCCGGAACGCGAACTTTTGGCTCGGAAAGCTTCAGCTTGTGATTGATGTCCTTTTCGCCACGCTCGATTTCGTCGCGGGAAAGCTGGCCGGTGGCGATCGGGTCGAGGCCCTTGATACCCTGAGCGGCTTCACCATCGGCGATCGCCTTGACCTCGAGCGGATGCAGTTTACAGAACTGCGCGATCTGGTCGAAGGAGAGGGCCGTATTGTCGACAAGCCATACTGCGGTGGCCTTCGGCATAAGCAATTGTTGAGCCATGGGTATAGTTCCTCTGTCCGTCCGCGCCGGTGTCGCGGGCCGTGGGTATCAACCACAATTTCCGGGAATTCATCGCCGTATAATCGAATTAGGACAGAATTGCAATTCTCTGAAACAGGATCCTTGTCGATCGCATTTCAGACCCTCACAGCCATTTGTCTAATTGCCGCTTCCGCCCCAATTGCTATGAATGCCAAAATGTCGCACCGATGACGTATGTCAGGTCGACGGTGCAAGTGAGGGAGGAATCACATGTCCGAAAAAGTCTATCCGGTTCTCAAGTCCACCAAGGCTAAAGCGCTCATCGACAAGGACAAATATGAAAAATGGTACGAGGAGAGCATCGAGGATCCGGACAAGTTCTGGGGCAAGCATGGCCGCCGGATCGACTGGTTCAAGCCCTACACGAAAGTGAAGAACACGTCCTTCAAGGGACGGGTTTCGATCAAGTGGTTCGAGGACGGGCTGACCAACGTTTCCTATAATTGCATCGACCGCCACCTGAAAACCCATGGTGAGCGCACGGCGATCATCTGGGAAGGCGACAACCCCTATATCGACAAGAAGATCACCTATAACCAGCTCTATGATCAGGTCTGCCGAATGGCGAACGTGCTGAAGAAGCATGGAGTCAAGAAGGGCGATCGCGTTACCATCTATATGCCGATGATCCCGGAAGCGGCCTATGCGATGCTGGCCTGCGCGCGTATCGGCGCGGTGCATTCGGTCGTCTTCGGCGGGTTTTCACCGGAGGCACTGGCGGGTCGCATCGTCGACTGCCAGTCGACATTCGTGATCACTTGCGACGAGGGCGTGCGAGGCGGAAAGCCGGTGCCGCTGAAGGAGAATACCGACAAGGCGATCCATATCGCGGCGCGCCAGTATGTGACGGTGAACAAGGTTCTGGTCGTGCGCCGTACCGGCGGCAAGACCAACTGGGCGCCGGGCCGCGATATCTGGTACCATCAGGAAATCGCCACCGTGAAGGGGCATTGCGAGCCGGTGAAGATGAGGGCGGAAGATCCGCTGTTCATCCTCTACACGTCCGGTTCGACCGGCAAGCCGAAAGGCGTTCTGCACACGACAGGCGGTTATCTCGTCTATGCGGCGATGACCCATGAATATACGTTCGATTATCAGGATGGCGATATCTATTGGTGCACGGCCGACGTGGGCTGGGTCACTGGGCATTCCTATCTCGTCTATGGGCCGCTGGCGAATTGCGCCACGACGCTGATGTTCGAAGGCGTGCCGAATTTTCCCGATCAGGGCCGGTTCTGGGAAATCGTCGACAAGCATAAGGTCAACATCTTATACACGGCACCGACTGCGATCCGATCACTGATCGGGGCTGGTGACGATTTCGTCAAGCGCTCGTCGCGCGAAAGCCTTCGCCTGCTCGGCACGGTCGGCGAGCCGATCAACCCGGAAGCCTGGGAATGGTATTACAACGTGGTCGGCGAAAAGCGCTGCCCGGTGGTGGATACCTGGTGGCAGACCGAAACCGGCGGTCACATGATTACGCCGTTGCCCGGCGCCACGGACCTGAAACCCGGATCGGCCACCAAGCCGTTCTTCGGGGTGAAACCGCAGCTCGTCGATAACGAGGGCAATGTTCTCGAAGGGGCTGCCGATGGAAACCTCTGCATCACCGATAGCTGGCCGGGTCAGATGCGCACCGTCTACGGCGATCACGAACGTTTCATTCAGACCTATTTCTCCACCTACAAGGGGAAATATTTCACCGGCGACGGCTGCCGGCGCGACGAGGATGGCTATTACTGGATTACCGGCCGCGTCGATGACGTGCTTAACGTGTCGGGCCATCGTCTGGGTACGGCGGAAGTGGAATCGGCGCTGGTCTCGCACCATCTCGTATCGGAAGCGGCCGTGGTCGGTTATCCGCATGGCATCAAGGGTCAGGGCATCTATTGCTATGTGACTCTGATGGCCGGCAATGCCGGCACTGATGAATTGCGGCAGGAGCTTACTAAGCATGTTCGCAACGAGATCGGTCCGATTGCGGCGCCAGACAAGATCCAGTTTTCGCCGGGCCTGCCGAAAACCCGTTCCGGCAAGATCATGCGCCGTATCCTTCGCAAGATCGCCGAGGACGATTTCGGAGCACTTGGGGATACATCGACGCTTGCCGACCCCGCAGTGGTGGATGACCTGATCGCCAATCGTCAGAACAAGGTCGACGCTTGATTTGAGAACCCTCAGCTGCCGCAAGTCTCTCTTGGCTTGCGGCCGCCATCATAGCTGCGGACAAGGCCGGCGAGCAGCAGGCCGTCTGCCACGCTATGACCGTCCGACAGGATGACATCGGCAACGATGCGACCGAAATATTTATCACCGGCAATTCGCGTCAGCTGGATGGTGGGTGATTGCGCGGCCATGCTTTCGAGGGATTGTCGGGCATCCTGCCCCGCTGCTCGCACCGCTTCGCATTTCGATTTAAGTTCAGGTGCGTCTATGCCGCGAATGCGGACATAGACTTCCATTTTCTGCTGCGGCCATGGCTGGGCTTCGACCAGCAGAGTGTCTCCATCGATGACCCGGAGAATTTCCGCAGAGACCGGGCCGGAGATTTCGTCGCGTGCCTGCGCCCCGGCCACGAAGACCGACAGAATGACTGCGATGGAAAATAGCACCCTGATCATGAAAGGAATAAATTCCGATCATGATTCGAAGTCAATAGGAATTTTATCTTATGTCCCGGACCACGATCTAGAAGTCGATGGCGCGGCCGTTGATTTCCCAGTCGCCGAAGCGGGCTGGATCCGCGCCGCCGCGGCCGCCGAATTCTTCCGGCATATTGGCCTTAGCCTCTGCCTGGCGGCGTTCTTCCGCTTCCTTCAGCGCGCGCTGTGCCGCGGGTGAAAGCGGCTTTTTCGCTGCACCATCCTCAGAGATGTTTTCCATGTTGTCGTTGTCCGCGCTTTGCATGTCCCGCATCACCGCAAGGTTTATTGAAAAATCAGGTCGAATTGACCACATGATAGGGCGTTCATAACCGCTAGAAAACCCTTGGGCGATTATTCGTATCGCGTAAGGGACGAAATCGGCAACGGAGAGATGACGATGAATGTGATGCGCACCGCCATGCTTCTGGCCTTCATGACCGCCCTGTTCATGGGGATCGGGTTTCTGATCGGCGGCAAGGGCGGCATGATGATCGCATTGGTGATCGCAGCCGGCATGAACCTGTTTTCCTATTGGAATTCCGACAAGATGGTGCTGCGCGCCTATCACGCTCAAGAGGTGGACGAGCGCACGGCTCCGGAATTCTACCGGATGATCCGCGATCTTTCGGCCAATGCAGGCCTGCCAATGCCGAAGGTTTATATCTACGACAATCCGCAACCGAATGCCTTTGCGACGGGCCGTAATCCGGAAAACTCTGCCGTCGCGGCCTCGACCGGGCTTTTGCAGCGCCTGACGCATGAGGAAGTCGCTGGTGTCATGGCGCATGAGCTGGCGCATGTGCAGAACCGCGACACGCTGATCATGACGATTACCGCAACGCTGGCAGGTGCGATTTCCATGCTCGGCAATTTTGCGTTCCTGTTCAGTGGCAATCGCGAGAACAACAACAACCCGTTCGGGTTCATCGGCGTGCTCGTTGCGATGATCGTGGCACCCTTCGCTGCCATGCTGGTGCAGATGGCGATCAGCCGTACGCGCGAATATTCAGCCGACCGTCGTGGTGCAGAAATCTGCGGTAACCCGATGTGGCTTGCTTCCGCGCTTGCCAAGATTGCCGGTTCCGCGCATTCGATCCCGAATTACGAGGCTGAGCGCAATCCGGCGACGGCGCATATGTTCATTATCAATCCGCTTTCCGGCGAGCGCATGGACAATCTGTTCTCGACGCACCCGAATACCGAAAACCGCATCGCTGCGCTTCAGCAAATGGCGAACGAGTCTCGCGGTGGTGGGTCGACGGGATCGTTTTCGGCTGGTAGACCCCAGCGCACCGCGCGCTCCGTGCCGAATTCAGGTGCAAGCAATCCCTGGGGCCGCGGATCGAATGAACCGCGCAAAGGTCCCTGGTCTTGAACGAGCCAAAAAACAAGAAACCGCACAAAAACTCGCCCAGGAAGCCGGCACCTGATCGTACAGGTTCCGAGCCGAGAAAACCCGGGTTCGAAGTTCGGGCGACGGCCGCGAAGCTGCTTGCAGCCGCCGTCGATCGCAAGACGTCGCTCGATGGCATGCTGGACCTGACCCATGGCAATCCCGCCTACAAGGCACTGAACGATGCCGACCGGGCGCTGACACGCGCCATCCTGACCACTGCGCTTCGCCACCTGCCGCGGCTTGAAGCGGCCATTGCCTCGATGATCGAAACGCCGCTGCCGGAAGGCGCGCGTGCACTCCAGCATGTTCTGGTGGTTGCCGCCGCGCAGATCCTGCATCTGGATGTGCCGTCCCATGCCGCAGTCGATCTTGCTGTCGAACAGGCCAATCGCGATCCGCGCAATCGCCGTTTCGCCAAACTCGTCAATGCCGTTTTGCGTCGGCTGGCGCGCGAAAAGGACGAGGTTCTGGCGGCAACCGCTTCCATTTCGCCGGTGCCGGACTGGTTCCGTGCACGGCTCGTGAGCGCCTATGGCGAAGCGGAAGCAACCCGGATTGCCGAGGCGCAGCTTACGCCGCCGGCTATCGACCTGACGGTCAAGCGTGATCCGCAGGCATGGGCGGAAAAGCTCGGGGCAAGGGTCCTGCCGACCGGCAGTATCCGTCTTGGAGAATTCGAAGGATCGGTGACCGCGCTCGAAGGTTTCGACCAAGGCGATTGGTGGGTTCAGGACGCTGCAGCCAGCATTCCGGCAAAGCTGTTCGGGGATCTGAAGGGCAAGTGTGTGGCGGATCTCTGCGCGGCGCCAGGCGGCAAGACTGCCCAGCTGATTGCAGCCGGTGCAGTGGTAACGGCCGTCGAACAATCATCCAACCGTCTCGCGCGGTTGAAGGAAAACCTTGGCCGTCTCGGCATGAGTGCCGAGCTGGTGGGAGGGGACCTGTTCAAATATTCGCCTGAAGAAAAGCTCGACGGCATTCTTCTCGATGCGCCCTGCTCGTCCACTGGCACGACGCGCCGGCATCCGGACGTGCTCTGGACCAAGGGCATGCAGGATATCGAAAAGCTAGCGGCGCTTCAGGAAAAGATGCTGCGACATGCGGTGACTCTGGTGAAAAGCGGCGGCATGATTGTCTTTTCGAACTGCTCGCTGGATCCGCTGGAGGGCGAAGAGCTGATCGAACGGGTTCTGGCCGATACTCCGTCCGTGAAGCGGGTGCCGGTCGACCCAGTGAACTGGCCTGGGCTTGAAAACGCAATCACGGCTCAGGGCGATTTCAGGACGACGCCGGCGATGATCCCGCCTTCGGATGGTTTTGCCGGCGGCATGGATGGTTTCTTTGCCAGCGTGTTGCGTGTCGAGTAAGGTTTTATTCACCATACCGGCAGCATACTTGCCATCCATCTAAAATTGATTCAGCTGATCTAGCGACAACCATTCCGGCGGAGAAACCAGAGTGACCATGCGGCTCGCCGATCGCCGAAGGCTTCTGGCTTCCGGTATGAAGGAAATGCGGCGGCGTTTGCGCCTCCGCATAGCGCCTTATCGCGTCGCCTTGTCTGCTCCGCTGACATCGGTTCCCGAACGCCTGATCGTTGCCCCGACCGACCTGCGTCCGGTCGATCCCTTCATTGCGCATGAAATTCTCGAGGGGCGCTTTCCGCTGGCGGGGCGGGTGCTCGAGACGCTGGGGGATTCTCCTTTCGAGCTTGAACTGCCTTCACGCGCTTTTGCCGAGCGTCTGCACGGTTTCGGCTGGCTTCGACATATCAGGGCAGACCGGACGGAAGCGGGTTGCGCTCACGCGCGGCATATTGTGTCGGACTGGATCAACATCCATGGCCGTAGGCGCCGTGGCATCGCTTGGGAGCCGAATGTCGTGGCGACCCGGGTGATTGCCTGGCTGTCCCATTCGACGATCATTCTGCATGCGGCTGAAGCGGGTTTCTACCGGCGGTTCATGAAGAACCTCGCCTACCAGATCAGTTATCTGAGAAAGATCGCCGGCAGCTGCCCGGATGCCGAAAGCCGGCTCAGGGTCAGGACTGCGCTCGCGATGGCATCCCTATCCGTACCGAAGCGCGTCACGGGGATAAAACGGGAGGCAATGCTTCTCGACCGAGAACTCGACCGTCAGATCCTCGCCGATGGCGGGCATGTTTCGCGTAATCCGCGCGCGATCCTCGATATCCTGCTCGACCTTTTGCCGCTGAGGCAGACCTATATCAATCTCGGCCATGATGTGCCCCAGAAGCTCATTCCGGCGATCGACCGCATGTATCCGGCCTTGCGTTTCTTCCGCCACCAGGATGGCGATCTCGCATTGTTCAACGGTGCCGGTTCGACTTCGGCCAGCGAGCTGATGTCGGTATTGCGTTACGACGAATCCGCCGGGAAGCCATTCAAGGCTTTGCCGCAGATGAATTATCATCGGCTCAGCGCCGACAATACGATTATCATCGCAGACACCGGATGCCCGAGTTCGATCGCGGCATCGAGGGGCGCGCATGCGGGTTGCCTCTCGTTCGAAATGTCGTCTGGCCGCAATCGCTTCATCGTCAATTCCGGCTCGCCGAAATTCGCCAATCGCTTTTACAAGCATCTTGCCCGGTCAACTGCAGCCCACTCGACCGTCATCATCGAAGAAAGATCGTCCAGCCGGGTGATCAATTCGTCCTTTGCCGGCTCTATCCTGCTACCTGGCGTTTCGAAGATCGATGTCGAGCGCTGGGACGACAAGCACGGCAATGACTGGCTGCGCGCACGGCATGACGGCTATGTCGAAAGCTTCGGCTACACTCATGAGCGCGAGATCGCGCTCAGCGCTGCGGGCGACAAGATCAAGGGATGCGACCGGCTGATACCCGAAGAGGGACAAGGCAAGGATAGCCTGACGGCAATCGTGCGTTTTCATATCCATCCGGCGATCAATCTGTTCCGCAGGGATGGCGAAAGCATCGTTCTGGGCGCTCCCGACGGTGAGACCTGGATTTTTGCGGTACCGGGCCTGCATGTGCTGATCGATGAGGACGTCTTCTTCGCCGATGTTTCCGGCATAAGGCCAAGCCAGCAATTGGCGATCGAGGTGCCGGTTCAGGGGCTTCGGGAGATCCGCTGGATGCTCAGACGGAGCGAATAGGCGTTTCTTCTTTGCGCCAGCTGTGCTAACCGCGGCCCATCCCCTTCCCGCCCCTCTGTGGCAAGCTCTTTCAGGAGAGACCGATGGCCGTTGCTTCCAAAAAAATCCCCGCCCCTGACCGCGTGAAAATCCGCACCGCTCTGCTTTCCGTGTCTGACAAGGCCGGCATCATCGAGTTGGCGAAGGCGCTTACCGAACAGGGCGTCAGGTTGCTGTCGACCGGCGGAACGCACAAGGCAATCGCTGCAGCCGGGCTTGCCGTCACCGATGTTTCCGAAGTCACGGGCTTTCCGGAAATCATGGACGGCCGCGTGAAGACGCTGCATCCGAGTGTTCATGGCGGACTGCTGTCGATCCGTGACGATGAAGAACATGTCGCGGCGATGAAGCAGCATGGGATCGAGGGCATCGATCTTGCCGTCATCAATCTCTACCCGTTCGAGGAAGTGCGTGCCACCGGCGGCGACTATCCGACGACGGTCGAAAACATCGATATCGGTGGCCCGGCGATGATCCGTGCCTCGGCCAAGAACCATGCTTATGTTGCGATCGTTACCGATCCGGCCGACTATGCGCCATTGATCGAAGCGCTGAAGGCCAATGGCGGCGAGACGGAATATGCCTTCCGCCAGAAGCTGGCCGCCAAGGCCTATGCGCGTACCGCGGCCTATGACACTGCGATTTCCAACTGGTTTGCTGAAGCGCTCGAAATCGAGACGCCGGCTTACCGGACGATCGGCGGTGTGCTGAAGGAAGCCATGCGTTACGGCGAAAACCCGCATCAGAGCGCCGGTTTCTACGTGACCGGCGAGAACCGTCCCGGCGTTGCGACTGCCACGCTGCTGCAGGGCAAACAGCTTTCGTATAACAACATTAACGATACGGACGGCGCCTTCGAGCTGATCGGCGAGTTTTCGGCCGATCAGGGGCCGGCCTGCGCGATCATCAAGCATGCCAATCCGTGTGGTGTTGCCACTGGCTCGACGCTGAAGGACGCCTATCTGCGGGCACTGGCCTGCGACAGCACCTCTGCCTTCGGCGGCATCATCGCGCTCAACCAGCTTCTCGATGGCGAGACGGCGGAAGAGATCGTCAAGCTGTTCACCGAAGTCATCATCGCGCCGGAAGTTTCCGAAGAGGCAAAGGCGATCATTGCCAAAAAGCCGAACCTGCGCCTGCTCGTGACAGGCGGCCTGCCTGACCCGCGTTCGCGCGGCATTACCGCAAAGACGGTTGCCGGTGGCCTTCTGGTGCAGAGCCGCGACAGCGGCGTGATCGAGGATGTCGAGCTGAAGGTCGTGACCAAGCGTGCGCCGACAGCGACCGAGATGGAAGACCTGAAGTTCGCCTACAAGGTTGCCAAGCACGTCAAGTCGAACGCCATTGTCTATGCCAAGGAAGGCCAGACGGCGGGTATCGGCGCCGGCCAGATGAGCCGTATCGATTCCGCCCGTATCGCCGGCCTGAAGGCTGAGGATGCCGCCAAGGCCATGGGTTGGGCCGAGCCGATGACCAAGGGTTCGGCCGTTGCTTCGGAAGCCTTCTTCCCGTTTGCGGACGGCCTGCTTTCGGCGATTTCGGCTGGTGCAACCGCCGTCATCCAGCCGGGCGGCTCCATGCGCGATGCGGAAGTTATTGCAGCTGCCGACGAGCATAACGTCGCCATGGTCTTCACCGGCATGCGTCACTTCCGGCACTAAGTTTGCATTTACTTAGCCGGAGTCTCTCCGGCTTTGTCGGCTGGGTATGGCGTTGCAATCAGCTGCGCTAGGCCGGTCACGAGGAAGATCAGCAGCGTTGCCATGCCGAGATGGGCCGAGCCCGTGGCATAGGTGACGATGGAAAAGGACAGGGTGGCGAGAAAGCTCGTCGCCCGTCCAGACAGCGCATATATGCCGAAATAGCGCCCGGTTTCATCAAGTTCGATCGACCGCGCCAGATAGGAGCGCGACGAGGCCTGTACCGGGCCGAAGGCAATGCCGATCAACAGGCCGAACAGGACATAAGCCTTTTCCGCCGCGGTGCCGAACCAGCCCTGGCTGTCTTCCAGCGACAACGGGATCCTCCCGAACAGCACACTGCCCGGATTGGTGGAGATGATGCCAAGCGTTGCTATGAGCAACAGGACGAGGCTGATCAGCACGACGGTCTTGGAGCCGAGCACCCTGTCCAGCGCACCTGCAGCCATGCAGCCGAAGATGGCGACGACGTTAAGGATGATGCCGTAAAGGCCGATCTCGATCGTCGCCCAACCGAACATGCCGGCGGCGAAAACGCCGCCGAGGATGAGCAGGCCGTTGACGCCATCCTGATAGAGCATGCGGGCGATCAGGAAGCGGGTGATGCCCCGACGCCGACGCAACTCGCCAAGCGTGCCGCGCAGCTCTGCCAAGCCGGAGCGGACGGCGGCTGCCAGGGGTAGGCCCTTTTTCGCATCAGGTGTGAAGAGGAACATCGGCAGAATGAAAACAAGATACCAGATCGCTGCAATCGGGCCGGTGATGCGGGCATCCTCGCCGAGCGCCGGATCAAGGCCGAGAAGCGGGGGGATGCCGATCAGCGTCAGGCCGGTTTCGGGATTTGCGGCAAGCAGCGTCACGACGGCGATCAGCACGATCATGCCACCGAGATAGCCGAGACCCCAGGCGATGTTGGAAATCCTGCCGACCTCATCCCTGGAGACGAGGCGCGGCATCATGGAATCGTTGAAGACGATGGAGAATTCCGCCGCGATCGAGGCGAAGACCATCAGGGTGATCGGCAGGATCAGCGGGGAGCCGGGTGCGGCGAACCACAACATCAGCAGACACGCGATCTTCACGGCGGCAAAGCTTGCGATCCACGGCTTGCGCGCACCGGACTGATCGGCGATCGAACCGAGAACCGGCGACAGGATGGCGATGACGATCGAGGAGACCGTCGCCATGTTGCTCCATGCCGTCTGGGCCGAGATCGGGTCGTCGGTCAGACGCGCGACGAAATAGGGGCCGAAGATGAAGGTCGTGACAACGGTGAAGAAGGGTTGCGCCGCCCAGTCGAACAGCATCCAGCCCCATATACCGCGCCGGCTCGTTTTCGCCGGCGCTTTATCGATGTCGTGACCTCCCATCCAGTCCCTCGCGCTGGAGTACTTCCGCCTTTCTTTGAAAAGCGAAATTACTCTATCTCTTTATTTCACCGCAATTCCGGACGCAAAACCGGTTTCCACTTTTGCTGGAATTGCTCTATGCCAGACGACCGTGCGCGAGGTCTCCAAGCAGGCCGGCCGCGACGGAGATCTTGGGCAAGGTCAGGTCGCCGCTATCGCTGAGTGCCATCAGTTCAGCTCCTATACGGTTCACACGCACGCGGTCGGCGGCAATCCAGGCCTGAACCGGCTTCTTGTCCTTCCGGTGTTCCGTGAGCGCCGTGATGACGATGTCACACCGTGCGGAGGCAAGCTGTTGCAGACCGCGCGACAGCGCAAGGCTCTCGTAATGGTCCGACGTGCTGATCCTTTCACCGGCAACGATCAGACGGTTGACACGGAAGGTCTTGGTGACGCCGAAATAGCTTTCGGCGGCGCGCGCCATGCTCTCGCCGGTTCGGTCGGCAATCAGCATGATTTCCGGAGCGATGACGAGGGCCGACAGCGTGCGGATCTCGGCGATCAGGCTTGCAGGAGCGCCCTGAGCCTCGAGTTCGGCTGCAAGCGGCGCCGTTTCGGCAATCACTTCCTCGGTCATTGCGCCATGCAGGCCCTTGATCGCAGCCTTGAGCCTTGCAACGGCCTCGGTCAGCGGTGAAGCGCTGATCTGCGTTTGTAGGGCGAGATAGGTGCCGATGGTGATGATGCGGTTGATCTGCGCATGCAGATCGTTCTGAACCGATCCGGGGATGCGATTGTCCAGCGCATCGACCTCGGCCCAGAGGCGGGGCAGGTCGAAGCCGTCACGGATCAGGAAGATCGCCTTGACGACATTCGCTGCGGTTGCGCCGGTCATGTCGCTCATCATCTGGATGAAGCCGGGACCGCCGCGGTTGACCGCTTCGTTTGCAAGCGCGGTTGCGACGATTTCGCGATGCAGGCGATGGTTTGCGATATCGCCGGCATAGGGTTTCTGCATCTTGGCCGGGAAATAGGCCTTGAGGATCGCCGCAAAATACGGGTCGTCCGGAATGACGCTTTCGAGAAGCGCATCGAAGAGTACGATCTTCGAATAGGATAGCAGAACGCCGATTTCCGGGCGGGAGAGCGGCTTGCCTGCCGCATAACGCTCGGCCAGTTCCGCATCGTCCGGCAGGGTCTCGACCTTGCGGTTGAGCTTGCCCTGCCCTTCCAGCACGGACATCAGGCGGGAGAGCTGTTCGCGGTTGCCGATGCCCCTGCGTTCGATCAGCGAGATCGACAGTGGCTGGAGATAGTTGTTGCGGAGAACCAGTTCCGCCACTTCGTCCGTCATCGAGGCCAGAAGCTTGTTGCGCTTGTCACGCGGTAGGCGACCGTCCTGCATGGCCGCATTGAGTGCGATCTTGATATTGACCTCGACGTCGGAGGAGTTGACGCCGGCGGAATTGTCGATCGCATCGGAGTTGCATCGTCCGCCAGCGAGCGAATAGGCAATGCGGCCCTTCTGGGTGACACCGAGATTGGCGCCCTCGCCGATCACCTTAGCGCGCACTTCTCCAGCGGTGACGCGGATGGGGTCGTTGGCGCGATCGCCGACCTCCGTATCCGTCTCGGCGGCTGCGCGGATATAGGTGCCGATGCCGCCGAACCAGAGGAGATCGGCTTCGCTTTTAAGGATCGCCGTCATGATTTCGAACGGGGTGGCCGTGGTCTTGTCGAGCCCGATCGCCGCTGCCGCTTGCTTGGTCAGCTTTACCGACTTTTCTGAGCGGGAAATGATCATCGCGCCTTCGGACAGCGTGCTGCGATCATAATCCTGCCAGCTGGAGCGCGGCAGGGCGAACATTCGGCTGCGTTCCTTGAAGGATTTTTGGATATCCGGATCCGGGTCGATGAAGATATCGCGGTGATCGAAGGCTGCGATCAGGCGGATTTTTGGCGAGAGCAGCATGCCGTTGCCGAAGACGTCGCCGGACATGTCGCCGACGCCGATAACGTTGAACGGGGTCGTCTGGATATCGACATCCATTTCACGGAAGTGCCGCTTGACCGCTTCCCATGCGCCGCGGGCGGTAATGCCCATCTTCTTGTGATCGTAACCTGCCGATCCGCCGGAAGCGAATGCGTCATCGAGCCAGAAGCCGGCTTCCTGCGCCAGCCCGTTGGCAGTGTCGGAGAAGGTTGCAGTGCCCTTGTCGGCGGCGACAACGAAATAGGGGTCGTCGCCATCGATGCGGATCGTGTCCTTAGGTCCGACGATCTCGCCCTCGATGATGTTGTCGGTGATCGACAGAAGCGTGCGTATATAGGTCTTGTAGGCTTCCTTGCCGGCATTGAAGACGTCGTCACGCGAGCCACCGGCGGGCAGCATTTTCGGGAAGAAACCGCCCTTGGCGCCGACCGGCACGATAACGGCGTTCTTCACCTGCTGGGCCTTGACCAAGCCAAGCACTTCGGTCCGGTAATCCTCGCCACGATCCGACCAGCGCAGGCCGCCGCGAGCAACCTTGCCGAAGCGCAGGTGCACGCCTTCGACCTCGGTGCCGTAAGCGAACATTTCGCGGAAGGGGCGAGGCTGCGGCAGGCCGTCGAGAAGCTCGGGATCGAACTTGAAGGCCAGCATCCTTTTCGGCGCGCCGTTTTCATCACGCTGGAAATAGTTGGTGCGCAAAGTCGCATCGATGGCGTTGACGAAGCGCCGCAGCGTGCGGTCCTCGTCGAGGCTGGGCACGGCCGAAAGGCTGATCTCGATGGCGCCATGAAGCTGTATCAGCTTCTTCGTCCGCGCCTTTTCAGCAAGTTCCGGGTCGAAACTGGCCTGGAAAAGCTTGAAGATGCTCGCTGCCGCTTCGGGATATTTTACCAGCGTATCGGCGATATAGGTTTGGGAGTAGACGATGCCGGTTTGGCGCAGATAACGGGCATAGGCGCGCAGAACCGTGGTTTCGCGGGCCGAGAGGCCGGCAAGCAGAACAAGACGGTTGAAGCCGTCATTGTCGACCGATCCCTCGAATGCCAGAAGAAATGCCTCTTCCAGCAGTGGACCTTCCTGAGAAAGGTCGATCTCGCGTCCATCACGGAGCTGCAATTCCATGTCATGCAGGACTATCAGTTTAGCATCCGGACCGACGTGGATTTCGAAAGTCTGCTCGCTGACCACCCGGAAGCCGAGGTTTTCCAGAAGCGGCACCCGGCGCGACAGCGACAGGTGGTGGTCGCCGTGGAAGATCTTCAGCGAGACGCTGTTGGCTTCATCCGTCGGGCGCTTGTAGAACTCGATACGGATGGTTTCGCCGGAAGCGCAGGCGGCGATGTCCGGCAGGTCGGCAAAGGTTTCTTCCGGCGTGAAGGCTTCCTGGAACGCATTGGTCACGGAAAGCCGGGGACCGTGTTCGGCCAGGAGGGAGAACTGCTCTTCCCAAGGCGTGGAGATCAGGCGGATCGCCTCCTCAAGCTTTGCCTGGCTTATGCGGGGCGTCTTGCCGCCACGGCGTCCGATGATGAAGTGAACGCGCGCTACACCGCCTTCTGGGAAGGCGGGATAATAGGCCGATACGTGACCTTCAAAAACGCGCGCCAGATAGGCACCGACCTTTTCCCGGACCAGCGAATTATAGTCCTCACGCGGCACGTAAACGATCGTCGAGACGAAGCGGTCGAAATGGTCAATACGGGCGAGGGTGCGCACCCGCGGCCTTTCGCTCAATTCCATGATCTGTTCGCAGAATTTCGCCAGAAGATCGGTATCGATCTGGAAGAGATCGTCACGCGGATAGGATTCGAGCGTGTTTTCTAGCATACGGCCGGAATGGCTGTAGGGATCGAAACCGAAATGCCGGTCGATGTCATCGACCTTTTCGCGCAGCAACGGGATTTCACGGACAGAATGGGTATAGGCGGTCGCGGTGAACAGGCCGACAATCCGCAGCTCGCCGACGACATGACCGTTCTCGTCAAACCGCTTGACGCCGATATAGTCCATGTAGGCGCGTCGATGGACAACGGATTTTACATTCGCCTTGGTGACGATGAGGAATTGCGGTCCGTCGAGGAATTCGAGAATTTCCGGCGTGGTCGTGACCTGATCCTTGCCCTGGCGCAGGACCAGGACGTCCGGATCGGACAGAATGCCGAGACCCCTGCCCTTGCCGCGTTCCACGGTCGCCTTGGATCCCTTGCCGGAATAGACGTATTCGCGCATGCCGAGGAAGGTGAAATTGTCGTCCCGCAGCCAGTCGAGGAAGGCCAATGCCTCGTCGCGATTGGCACCCTTGCGTGGTTTGGCATTCAAGAGTTGCTTGGCCGCGCCATCCATGGTGTCGAGCATGGCGGACCAGTCGGTGATCGACAGATGCACCTGATCGAGGATGAAGCGGATGCGCTCGATCAGATGATTTGATTGCTCCTCGTTCAGTTGGGCGATATGCAGCTGGATGAGGCTGACCTGATGGGCCGGGTCGGTTGGCTCGTCATTGCTGCGCAGCACCGGCTCCTTGCCCGGCTCGATCGTGAGGATCGGATGCACTGCCATGGCAACGCCGCGATGGCTGGCCGTCACCTCGCCCATGACGGAATCGAACAGGAACGGCATGTTCCGGTCGATCACGGTCAAGACCCAGACGGCTATTCCGTCCGGTTCGACCCCCGGTATCTGAGTGACGGTGATATCGGCACGGACGCGGTTCCACGCCTTGACGCGAGCTGCGGCATGCGCTGCGGCGATCCCGAGCATTTCCGGGGTATAGCTTGCGAGATCGTCGTCGCTGGCGCGTCCGAACAGAATGGCTGGATCGAGAAAGTCCTTGCCGGCCTTGCTCGCGAATGACCGCGCCCCATCCATCTGCTTGCTGCGCTTGGGGCTATTCTTCCAGACCATGATCTCTCCCTTTTCTGGCTGAATGCTGCAGAGAACGGCGCGAATCCGTCCACATTGGAGCAGTTAGCACTGTTTTGCGCAGCAATCTTGACAGGATTTGGCAAAGAATTGTTGCCACGACAATAAAATCGATTTTTTCAGCATGTGATCATGAATATAGCCCTTCATCGCCGCACACCTCATAGGATATGCAAATAGGGCCAATCCAAAAGGCTATGAGGCCAAAGCGAAGGGGGAACCGGATTGCGCGTAACGGGCCGTTGATCTTGGTTCAAAGGCATAATATTCGTAGCCCTCATGACCTATTTTCCAGCCAAACTGCTTGCGGGCTACCGCAACTTCATGAGCGGACGCTACACCGACGAGCGCGAGCGTTACCGTGTTCTTGCCGAAAATGGGCAGAAGCCTCACACGCTGCTGATTGCCTGTTGTGACTCCCGTGCGGCACCGGAAACGATTTTCGACTGTGGTCCGGGTGAGCTTTTCGTGGTTCGCAACATTGCCAACATGGTGCCGCCGTATGAGCCGGACAGCCAGTTCCATGGCACTTCGGCCGCTCTTGAATATGCAATCCAGGTGTTGAAGATCCGCGATATCGTGGTCATGGGCCACGGCCGCTGCGGGGGCATTCAGGCCGCGTTGGATCCGACGCTCGAACCGCTTTCGCCGGGTGATTTCATCGGCAAGTGGATTGGCCTTGTCAGGCCCGCGGCCTCACAGATCCAAAGCAATGACCTGATGACGGCATCGGAGCGGCAGACGGCTCTTGAGCGGGTTTCGATCCGCAATTCGATCGCCAATCTTGCGAGTTTCCCGTTCATCAAGGCGCTGACGGAAAAGGGTGAACTGTCGGTTCACGGCGTCTGGTTCGATATATCGAGCGGAGAACTGTGGGTGATGAACCAGAAGGGCGATTTCATCCGCCCCGATCTGGAAATCGAGCAAGCGCCTGCCAAAGAGGATCAGGCGCCAGCTCCCTGACGCTTATTTGCCGTCGATCTCGGCGCCCATGTAAGCAATGGCGCGCTGATAAACGGTTGCGGCATTCCAGCCCTGGATGGCTACGAAGCTCGGCTGGCCGGGCTGGTAGCCAGCACCGGCGACCCAGCCGTGACCCTTGAGGAAGTTGGCGGTCGATGCAAGTGCGTCGGCACGCGAGCCGACCATGTCGATATGTCCGTCGCCATCGCCGTCTGCGCCGTAACGGATGACGTTGAGCGGAAGGAACTGGGTCTGGCCGATTTCGCCGTGTGCAGCGCCCTTGGCGCTGGTGCTCAGATCACCACGTGCGACAAGCTGCAGAGCGGCGTAGAGCTGTTCAGTGAAAAAGTCGGAACGACGGCAATCATAGGCCAGCGTCGCGACTGCAGACAACGTGTGCTGATTGCCCAGGAACCTGCCGAACCCCGTCTCCATGCCCCAGATTGCAATGATCGGGCCAGCCGGCACGCCGTAGCGGCGCTCAAGGCGATCGAAGAGCGAGGCATTGGCGGACTTCATCTTCTTGCCTTGCGAGATGATGGTCGTGGCACCGCGCTTCTTCAGAAACTCCTCGAAGGAAAGCTTAAAGCTTTTCTGGCCGCGATCGGCGCTGATTGTTGCGCGATTGTAGTTTACGTTCGCGAAGGCGCGCTCTACCACTGCCGGGCTTACGCCATTAGAGGGCGCAATGCGCTTGAAGTCCTGAACCCATCGATCGAAGCCGGATGAATCATTGCCGCATTGCTGCGCAGCGGCTGGGCCTGCGATCATGAGTGCGGTGAAGGCCAGTCCTGCGAGTAGAAGCTTGTTCATGCTTTAATCCGTGTTTGCCGTTCAGCGGCGGTGCATCCCTGCCCCACTATTCGTTGCAAATGTTCCGTGTTGCAAGCAAACACCAGCCGAATGCGCATGAATAGTTCGTGAGGACATTCTTACAAAAAGAAAACCCCGCCCAATGGCGGGATTTTCTATATCGATATGCTTAACAATTTCTGATTTTTCAGGCGGCAGCCTGGCGCGGCTTGATAAGGCCGCGATTGACCAGCAGCTCGGCGATCTGGATGGCGTTTAAGGCAGCGCCCTTGCGCAGGTTGTCCGAGACGACCCAGATGTTGAGGCCGTTCTCAACCGTTGCATCCTCGCGGATACGGGAGATATAGGTCGCGTCTTCACCGGCGGATTCGACCGGCGTGATGTAGCCGCCGTTCTCATGCTTGTCGATGACGAGGCAGCCCGGTGCTTCGCGCAGGATGTCACGCGCCTGATCGGCAGTGATCTCGTTTTCGAACTCGATGTTGACCGATTCGGAGTGGCCGATGAAGACCGGAACGCGGACCGCGGTGCAGGTCACCTTGATCTTCGGATCGAGCATCTTCTTGGTCTCGGCGAGAACCTTCCACTCTTCCTTCGTATATCCGTCTTCCATGAAGACATCGATATGCGGAATGACGTTGAAGGCGATGCGCTTGGTGAACTTCTTCGATTCGATCGGGTCTGCGACGAAGACGGCGCGCGTCTGGGTGAAGAGTTCGTCCATGCCTTCCTTGCCGGCACCGGAGACCGACTGGTAGGTGGAGACGACGACGCGCTTGATCTTGGCAAAATCATGCAGCGGCTTCAGTGCCACGACGAGCTGGGCAGTCGAGCAATTCGGGTTTGCGATGATGTTCTTCTTGGTGAAGCCAGAGACCGCATCCGGGTTTACTTCGGGAACGATGAGCGGCACTTCGGCATCATAACGCCATGCGGACGAGTTATCGATGACGACGCAGCCCTGCGCTCCGATCTTCGGCGACCACTTCTTGGAAACATCGCCGCCGGCGGACATCAGGCAGATGTCGGTCGTCGAAAAATCGTAGTTTTCCAGGTTGGAAACCTTGAGCGTCTTGTCGCCGAAGGAGACCTCGGTGCCCTGTGAACGGGCAGAAGCCAGCGCAACAACCTCAGAAGCCGGAAAGCCGCGTTCTGCCAGGATGTTCAGCATTTCCCGGCCGACATTGCCGGTAGCACCGGCGACTGCAATCTTGAAACCCATGTCTATGCTCTCTTTCTGTCTCTCCTCGGTCTTGTGAGGGGGAAGCCGAGCCATTTGGCACGGTATTCCTTGTCCCCGGCCTTACCGGGGAGAGAGCGGCGGCCAGAGACGTCAGACGGTTTTCGTCGTCGTTTTGGCCATGGTTTTGGAGAAAGCGAAAAAACGCTGTCCGGCTTGATCAGCCGGCAGGCAAGATGCAGCGATGTCAAAGTCGCAGGCGATCATTTGGGCGTTTTCCCGTTCGCGCATGTGTTTAGAACATTTTGGAATGGAGTCAAGCTGCGTGGAGCACCATGCGGCCTCGCGCGAAAGTCGTTTCTTTAGACGAAAGTCATAATCCCAAAGCATCACTCACCGGATGTCCTGATTTCTGTCAATCTGAGAACATCGCGTCACGGTTGTTTTGGCAAAGGAGGAAAGGCCAAAGCAGTTACCGTTGAGCGTGGTTTCACCTTGTTGGGAGGACGACAATGGCAAATGTCGCAACGGCGGCTGATAGCAGAACAAAGCCGATGACGCCCGAAGAGAGGAAGGTGATCATCGCCTCCTCGCTCGGTACCGTGTTCGAGTGGTACGATTTCTATCTTTACGGAACGCTGGCTGCGATTATCGGCAAGCAGTTCTTCTCGCAATTCCCACCGGCGACGCAGGCGATTTTCGCACTCCTGACATTTGCCGCAGGCTTCCTGGTCCGGCCGTTCGGCGCCCTGGTTTTCGGTCGTCTCGGTGACCTGGTTGGCCGAAAATACACATTTCTTCTCACCATCCTGATCATGGGCCTATCGACCTTCGCCGTCGGCCTTCTGCCGAGCTATGACCAGATCGGCGTCATTGCCCCCATCATTCTTGTCCTCCTGCGCATGGCTCAAGGCTTGGCACTCGGTGGTGAATATGGCGGCGCGGTCGTCTATGTTGCCGAGCATTCGCCGCGCAACAGGCGCGGTTTCTACACCGCCTGGATCCAGACCACGGCCACGTTGGGCCTGCTTCTGTCACTGTTCGTGATCGTGACCTTGCGCATGAATCTCGGTGAGGAGGCATTCCAGACGACGCAGCCGATCTTGTTCGGCCTTCAGGGCGGATGGCGCATTCCCTTCCTCCTGTCGATAATCCTGCTGATCATCTCGATCTACATTCGTCTGCAGATGCATGAATCACCGCTGTTCAAAAAGATGAAGGAAGAGGGTACCCAGTCGAAGGCGCCGCTGTCTGAAGCTTTCGGCACCTGGAGCAATGGTAAAATCGTGCTGATCGCGCTGTTCGGCCTGGTGATCGGTCAGGCGGTCGTCTGGTACACGGGCCAGTTCTACGCACTGTTCTTCCTGCAGACCGTATTGAAGGTCGACCTTCTCACCGCCAATGTGCTGATCGCCTGGGCGCTGATTATCGCTACCCCCTTCTTCCTGGTGTTCGGTTCGCTTTCTGATCGGATCGGACGCAAGCCGGTCATCCTGGCGGGCTGCATTCTTGCGGCAGCCACTTACTTCCCGCTGTTCGGCGCGCTGACAACGGCAGCCAATCCGACTTATTCCAACGCGATCGAGACGGTGAGGGCAGAGGTATCGGCTGATCCCGCTACTTGCGGCTCGCTGTTCGACCCGGTCGGGATTCGCACCTTCACGACGCCTTGCGACGTGATGCGCCGAACCATGTCGCAGCAGGCCTTTCGCTATACGCAGGTGAGCGCACCTGCCGGTTCGCCGGCTCAGCTCATCATCAACGGTGGTGCTCCGATCGTCTTTACAGATGCTCCGGCTTTCACTGCAGCACTCGGCCCGGCCATGGTGGCAGCCGGCTATCCGGCGGCCAATGACCCGGCCAAGGTCAAGGTCGATGGCTTCTTCTCTGCACTTGCCAACGGTCAATCGCTGAAAGTGATTGCCATCCTGACGGTCATGGTCATCTACGTGACCATCGTCTACGGCCCGATCGCTGCTGCACTTGTCGAGTTCTTCCCGACCCGCATCCGCTATACGGCCATGTCACTGCCTTACCACATTGGTAACGGCTGGTTCGGTGGCCTGCTGCCGGCCACCTCCTTTGCGATCGTCGCCTCTACCGGCGATATCTTCGCAGGTCTTTGGTATCCGGTTATCTTCGCGCTCTTGACGGTCGTTATCGGCGTCCTGTTCGTCCGCGAGAAACGGGACGTCGATCTCGCGAATTGAGGCCACCAGACAAAAAAAGGGCCCGGCACGATGTGCCGGGCCCTTTCCAGTTGTATTTCGCCCGTTCAGGCAGAAAGAGCCTGGAATTCCTTGAGAATGGCATCGCCCATTTCTGACGTACCGACCTGGCGGCAACCTTCCGCCATGATATCGCCGGTGCGGATACCCTTGTCGAGCACCGTGGCGATTGCCTTTTCGAGGTGATCGGCTTCCGCAATCATGTTGAACGAATAACGCAGGCACATGGCGAAGGAGGCGAACATCGCGATCGGGTTGGCGATTCCCTTTCCGGCGATGTCCGGTGCCGAACCGTGCACGGGTTCATACATGGCTTTGCGCTGGCCGGTCTTGGCATCCGCTGCACCAAGCGAGGCGGAAGGCAGCATGCCGAGCGAGCCGGTCAGCATGGCGGCCACATCCGACAGCATGTCGCCGAAGAGATTGTCAGTGACGATGACGTCAAACTGTTTTGGCGCGCGCACGAGCTGCATGCCGCCGGCATCGGCCAGCATATGCTCCAGCTTGACGTCCGAATAGGAGCGCTTGTGGGTTTCGGTCACGACCTGATTCCACAGAACGCCGGACTTCATGACATTGCGCTTTTCCATCGAGCAAACGGTATTCTTGCGCGTGCGGGCAAGCTCGAAGGCAACACCGGCGATACGTTCGATCTCGTAAGTGTCGTAAATCTGGGTGTCGATGCCGCGTTTCTGGCCGTTGCCGAGATCGATGATTTCTTTCGGCTCACCGAAATAAACGCCGCCGGTCAGCTCGCGAACGATGAGGATGTCGAGGCCTTCGACGAGTTCCGGCTTCAGCGATGAAGCGGAGGCCAGTGCCGGGTAGCAAATTGCCGGGCGCAGGTTGGCGAAAAGCTCCATATCCTTGCGCAGGCGCAGGAGGCCGGCTTCCGGACGAACTTCATAAGGAACCGCATCCCATTTCGGGCCACCGACGGCACCGAACAGAACGGCATCCGCCGCCATTGCCTTGGCCATGTCCTCTTCGGAAATAGCAACACCGTGTGCATCATAGGCGCTACCGCCGACAAGGCCTTCGTCGAGCGAGAAATCGGCCTTCATCGCATCATTCATATAGGCGATGATCTTGCGCACTTCGCCCATGGCTTCAGGGCCGATACCGTCACCGGGAAGAAGGAAGAGGTTCTTTGCCATTCGTCTGCTGTCCTTGCAGGTTCTGCAGGCTCACAATCCCTCACGCAGCATTGCTGCGCCTTGAAATCCCCTTATCCGAGCCTGCCGCAGGACAAGGGGCCTTATCCATTAGAGCCAAGGACGATCGCTGCGGTTCTTCGTCTCGAAGCTCGCGATTGCAGCATCGCTTTTCAGCGTCGAGGCAATGTCATCCAGTCCTTCAAGAAGGATCTGGCGACGACCGGCGTCGATATCGAAATGAAGACGGCCGCCATCCGGGCCGGTGATTTCCTGAGCTTCTAGATCGACTGTCAGGATGGCATTCGAGCCACGCTCTGCGTCATCCATCAGCTTTTCCAGATCTTCGGGGCTGACGACGATCGGCAGGATGCCGTTCTTGAAACAGTTATTGTAAAAAATGTCGGCGAAGCTGGTGGAGATCACGCAGCGGATGCCGAAATCCAGCAATGCCCAGGGAGCGTGTTCGCGTGAAGAGCCGCAGCCGAAATTATCGCCAGCAACGATGATCTTGGCATCTCGGTAGGCCGGCTTGTTCAAGACGAAATCGGGGTTCTCGGAACCGTCTTCGCGATAACGCGCTTCGGCGAACAGGCCCTTTCCGAGGCCGGTGCGCTTGATCGTCTTGAGATAGTCCTTCGGAATGATCATGTCGGTGTCGACATTGACAACCGGAAGGGGGGCGGCAACGCCCGTCAGCTTTTCGAATTTTTCCATGATCGGCCTCCACGAAGACTTTATAGCGCTGCCATAAAGTATTTTCGGGAGAATTTGAAGTCCGATTCAGTACCAATCGGTACGCCGCCTGATGGCGGTCGTGATCCGGCTGGTTTCAGGGCTTACATGTCGATGATGGTACCGCGACCGTCGTTCCAGACGCGCATGTCACTCTGCTTGTTCTTGGCGCGAACCGGCACGGGTTTCAGCTTGCTCGAAAGCATCTTTCCGATGGAAAGAATGGCAAGCGTTCCCATGAATGCAATCGTCAGCGATGCCGTCAAAAGAGCCGCTGCGGCGAGCAGGGCGATGGCCGTGATGATAATGAAAAAGGACCGAATGTTTTGCATGTCCAAACCTTTCTTCGTGTGAAAATGTGGGCCTTGTCATCCCGGCTTGCAAGAGGTTCGTCCGGGTTTGATTGCCGAGATCTCGAAATATTGGCAAAAGAAGGCGATGAAGTTCTTGAAAAATCATATTGCGCCGGTTCGCCGTTCGCTTCTCAGCGTTCCTGCCGACAACAAGCGTGCCTTGGAAAAAGCGCCGGGACTTGATTGCGACCGCGTGATTTACGACCTCGAAGATTCGGTTGCGTCCGAGAAAAAGGCGGAAGCGCGCGACAATCTTGCGAATGCCTTTTCGCAGCAGGCCTCGTCGCTTCAGGAGTGGATCATCCGCATCAATCCGCTCGAAAGCGGGTTCGGGGAGGACGATCTGAAACTGGTCGCACAGATCCTGCCGGACGCTGTTGCTCTTCCCAAGGTCGAACATATCGACGAAATCGCTGCGGTTGCCGATATGCTTGCCCGGTTTGCTCCGGAGAGAGCGATCGCCTTGTGGGCGATGATCGAGACGCCGAAAGGTGTTCTCAATGCAGCTTCGATTGCAGCGGCGGAAAACGGCCCTGAATGCCTTGTGGTCGGCTCGAATGACCTGCGCAAGGAGACCGGGGTTCCGGCGCAGCCGGGGCGGGCCTATCTGGTGCCATGGCTGATGCAGATCGTGCTTGCCGGCCGTGCTCATGGCGTCGATGTAATCGACAGCGTGTTCAACGATTTCAGGGACGATGCCGGATTTGCCGCCGAATGTGCGCAGGGCAGGGCAATGGGCTTTTCAGGAAAAATGCTCATTCATCCGGCGCAGGTCGATATTGCTAACCGTCATTTCGGACCGGACCCGCAATCCGTCGCTCAAGCAGAGGCGATCGTTTCGGCTTTCGAACGGCCGGAGGCACAAGGCCTCAACGTTATCAACCTTGATGGAAAAATGATCGAGCGCCTTCACTTCGAGGAGGCTAAGACACTTCTGGCGCAGGCCGCCATGATTTTTGCAAGAAAGAAGTCCCAATGAAACTTTATCGACTGCTGACTGCTCCGGACGATGCCTCATTCTGCCATAAGGTGACGGCCGCCCTGAACAAGGGATGGGAACTTTACGGTTCGCCGACCTATGCCTTCAACGCTGCAACCGGAATCATGCAGTGCGGTCAGGCGGTGACGAAGACCGTAGAGGGCAAGGATTATCATCCGGATATAAAGCTCGGCGAACAATAAGATGCCGCTGGTCAGCGCTGGGCCGCATTCTCGGCGCTGGCTTCGATCCGCTCCATGTCCTCGTCGCTCAGACCGAAATGGTGGCCGATTTCATGGATCAGGACATGGGTGATGATGTCGCCCAGGGTTTCCTCGTTTTCAGCCCAGTAGTCCAGGATCGGGCGGCGGTATAGCCGGATCCGGTTCGGAAGTTCTCCCGTTTCCACGGTAAACCGTTCGGAAATTCCACGCCCTTCGAAAAGGCCAAGCAGATCGAACGGCGTTTCAAGCGCCATGTCCTCGAAAACGTCATCATCCGGGAAATCTTCGATCTCAATGGTGAGATTGGTGGTGAGGGCCCTGAATTCTTCCGGAAGATGACCATAGGCATCGATCGCAAGCGACTCGAACGTGCTTATCGTTGGCGCATGGCGATCCTGCCAGTCGTCGGTTTGGTCAATGCGAGCCATTGGTTCTCCCTTTGTGAGAGACATATAAGGCCGATGATCCTTTTTTTCGAGATAAGAATCATCGCTATAGCAAATGAGGAAAAGATTCCTCTCCGGTGATGATTGACTCTCCTGCCGAGCTTTGGAATCTATAAGAACATAAAGTGAACATTTAGGACGGAGAGCTGACGCCATGGCCCATGCAGCCGCGGCGCAGGAGAAGCTATTTGCCCTGCGCGAACAGATCGCCAGATTGGAAGGCAGAAGCCTGCCGGCAATGGCGGCGGCGAAGATGGAGAATTTTGCCGCCCGATCGGGTGGTGAAGAGAAATTGTCCTTCGATATCGCGGCTCTCGATGATGCATTGAGCGGCGGTCTGCCGCTCGATTGCATTACCGAAATCCGTTCCGGATCATTTTCCGATGCTGGCGCGGCAACCGGCTTTTCCCTTTCGCTTGTCGGGCTGATGAAGGCGCGCAAGGCCGCTACAGGTCCGATGTTATGGATTGCTGACGGGTTTACCGCTGGCGAAATGGGTATTCCTTATGCTGGAGGCATCAGGCAGTTCGGCATCGATTCCCGGACGATATTTCATGCATCGCCTCGCAGGCTGGAGGATGCCCTGTGGCTTGCGGAAGGCGCGCTTGAAAGCAAGGCGTTTATAGCGACGATCCTTGAAGTTCATGCAAATCCCAAATCCTTTGGCTTGGCTGAAAGCCGAAGGCTCAGTCTCCGGGCAAAGGCGGCAGGGCGGCCGCTTTTCCTGCTGCGGCATGCAGGGAAGGAGGAGGCCAGCAGTGCTTCCGTGCGTCTCCTTGTCGAGCCGGCTCCGGCTCTGGAGCGACCCCTCCCGGATGGCAGCATGCTTGGCGGCAGCATCGGGCATCCAGTTTTCAACATCACCCTGGAGAAGAGCCGAAATCCGGCCCCTCTCAGCTTTCGTCTGGAGTGGAACCTTCATGACCGCCAATTTCATCTTGCCCGAGATCGAGGCAAATCTTCTTTCCACAAGTTGCCAGCGCATCTTGGCGCTTCACTTTCGGTATCTGCCGACCGACAGGATCGCGCGAAAGCTCTGGGGGATGTCGTGGCGTTCGAAAGGGCGTCCTGACCATCCTCCGATCATTTGTGCCGGCAGGCGCGATAACGCATTGCGGCTGGTTGCAATCGATGAAGTGGCGCGGACACGCAGCCTGAAACGAGGGCAGGGGCTTGCCGAAGCGCGGGCCATGTATCCAGACATCGATGTCTTCGACGAGGATGAAAGAGCCGATTTTGCCCTTCTGGAAGCGATTGCCGATTGGTGCGATCGTTACACACCGCTTGTTGCCCTGGACGGAAAGGACGGGCTGTTCCTCGATATTACCGGCTGCACCCATCTTTTCGGAGGAGAGGATGCGATGCTTCGAGATATTCTTGCCCGGCTTTTTCAGATGGGTTTCGACGTGCGTGGATCGATTTCGAGCACGCCGGGCCTGTCCAGCGCGATCAGCCGGTTTGGGCACGGCGGAGTGATCGCAAGGGAGGGTATGGCGTCCGCGCTGGGCGCCTTGCCCGTGCACGCGCTTCGTCTCGATGAAAAAACGGTTGCTTCACTTTTGAAGCTTGGTCTGAAACGCGTTGCAAATCTTATGTCCATGCCAAGGGCGCCGCTTGCCCGCCGGTTTGGTGCGCAGTTGCTGATGCGGCTCGATCAGGCACTGGGAACGAACGAGGAAGCTATATCGCCACGACGCCCGGTGGCGCCGCTTTCCGCCGAGCGCCGGTTGGGTGAGCCGATCCAGACGGAGGAGGATATTCTCGGGATGACAGCCGAGATTGCATCCTCTCTCAAACTGCGCCTGGAAAATCGCGGTGCCGGCGGCAAGGTGTTCGAACTTGTTCTCTTCCGCGTCGACGGGCGCGTGTTTCGGATTTCGGCAGGCGCTTCGCGCCCGTTGAGAGATCCGAAGCGGATTTCCGGCCTGTTTTCAGAGCGCCTCAATGCCATTCATGACGATCTGGATGCAGGTTTCGGCTTCGAACTGTTGCGCCTCAACGTGTTGCAACATGATGTTTTCGATGCGCTTCAAGCGGATTTTTCAGGAGAGGAGGGGCGGGAGACATCGCTTGCGGATTTCATCGACAGGGTTTCCGCCCGGTTCGGCGCAGGTTGTCTCCAAGTCTATCAGCATCAACAAAGCCACATTCCGGAACGTGCCGAAATCTTCCTTCCGGCGATTGCAGAACTGGAAAGGCAGCCTCAGTGCAGCGAAAACCTGCAATTCCTGCCGCGGGCCGATCGTCCCTTGCGGCTTTTGCGCAGTCCAGAGCCGGTCGAAGCTTTTGCCGCTCTTGTCCCGGATGGTCCGCCGCAGCAATTCCGCTGGCGGCATGTGATGCACATTGTCACCCGAGCCGAGGGGCCGGAGCGGATCTCACCGGAATGGTGGATCGACGACGAGAACGCAAAGGAGCGCGATTATTTTCGTCTCGAAAGCGAATTGGGACGGCTTTTCTGGGTTTTTCGGCTTGGTCGTTACGGGGATGATCCGCCTCCGACATGGCGTATCCATGGGGTCTTCGCATGATGGATGAACCCAGATTTTTCGAGATCGGCGCCAAGACGAATTTCTCCTTTCTTGAAGGGGCGGCTAGGCCTGAAGAGATGATCGTGTCCGCCAGCGTGCTTGGCCTTTCCGGATTGGGAATTGCCGATCGCAATTCCGTTGCCGGCGTGGTGCGAGCCTATAACCAGTTCAAGGAGCTGACCGCAGTTTTCGAGCGGCAGAAAGAAAAGGGCAGGGATGTTGCTGAGGACGAAGCCATCGAACCCTGCCGGTTTCAACCCGGCACCAGGCTAGGTTTTGCAGACGCTACGCCGGATATTCTTGCCTATCCGAAGAACCGGAAGGGCTGGGCCAATCTTTGCCGGCTCCTCAGTACCGGCAATCTGAGAGCGCAGAAGGGGGCCTGCATTCTGGAAGAATGGGATCTTCTGGAATGGTGTGACGAGATGATGCTGGCGGTCGTGCCGGATTTTTCCCGCGCCGAAGACAAGGTCTATCTGGCGGATCTCGATGAGCGGCTTGGTTCGTATCGGAAAAGATTCCGCAAGAATATCTACCTTGCTTTGTCGCCAACCTATGACGGGCGCGATCCCTTCGTTTTTGCTGCCTTTTCCCGGATCGCGCGGCAAAACCGCGTGCCGCTGATTGCGACAAACCTCCCGATCTTTAGCCTGCCCTATCGGCGCTCGTTGGCGGATGTGGTGACCGCAATTCGTCATCATGTGACGATACAGGAAGCGGGCTTTCGGCTTGCTCCGCATGGAGATCGGCATCTCAAGCCGGCATACGAGATGGCGCGGCTCTTCCATGCCTATCCGGATGCGGTGGAGAACACAGCTATATTTTTCGGCCAGCTTAGTTTCTCACTCAAGGCACTGGAGCATAATTATCCTGACGAAAGCGTGCCGGGAGAAACCGTTTCGGAAACGCTCGAGCGGCTGACATGGGAGGGCGCAACGCGCCGTTACGGGCAGAAGATACCGGAAAAGGTTTCCGGGCAGATTCGTTACGAGCTCGATCTCATCAAGGAGATGAAATACGAGCCCTATTTCCTGACTGTCCGCCATATCGTGTGGCATGCTCGATATGAGCTGAAAATCCTGTGTCAGGGGCGGGGGTCTGCCGCCAATTCCACGGTCTGTTACTGTCTGGAGATCACGGAAGTTGACCCGACTATCACTTCCCTGCTTTTTGAACGCTTCATTTCAACCGAGCGGAACGAGCCGCCGGATATCGATGTCGACTTCGAGCATGGTCGGCGCGAAGAGGTCATCCAGTATATCTACAGCCATTACGGTTATCGTCATGCCGGGCTGACTGCTGCGGTGACGAGTTACCGGACCAGAATGGCCGGCCGCGAGGTCGCCAAGGCCTTCGGATTGTCGGAAGATGTTCAGGCCTCACTTTCGAGTACGGTCTGGGGCTGGTCGGAGGACGGGCTATCGGAGCGGGACGCCAAGGTAGCCGGTCTCGATGTCAAAGATCCCCTGACGAAGAAGGTCATTGCCCATGCACGGGAACTGATGGGCTTCCCGCGACATCTGACCCAGCATGTCGGCGGTTTTCTCATTACCCGCGACAGGCTCGACGAGGTGGTGCCGATCATGAAAACGGCAATGCCGGGCCGCTACATGATCGAATGGGATAAGGACGATCTCGATACGCTGAAGCTTCTGAAGATCGATGTCTTGGCACTGGGCATGCTGACCTGTTTGAAAAAAGCTTTCGAGCTTTTGCAGTACCATTACGATCGTGAAGAAACGTTGGCGGGCCTTCTGCAAAAAGGCGAAGATCCAAATGTTTACCGAATGATCTGCAGGGCCGATACGATCGGTGTCTTTCAGATCGAAAGCCGGGCGCAGATGAGCATGCTGCCCAGGCTCAGGCCCGAAAAATTCTACGATCTTGTCGTCGAGGTTGCGATCGTTCGACCCGGTCCTATTCAGGGTAACATGGTTCATCCTTACCTGAAGCGCCGAGAGATGAGGAATGCCGGCAAAGAAATCCCCTATGAGCGACCTGAGTTGAAAGAGGTTCTAGAACGGACGCTGGGCGTGCCGCTCTTTCAGGAACAGGCTATGCAAATCGCCATCAAGGCAGCCGGTTTTCCGCCGGAGAAGGCTGACCAGCTACGTCGATCAATGGCGACCTTCAAACGTTCGGGACGTGTCAGTGAATTCGAACGCGATTTTATCGCGGGCATGCGAAAAAACGATTACAGGGAGGAGTTCGCGAAGCAGTGCTTTGAGCAAATCAAGGGGTTTGCCGAATACGGATTTCCGGAAAGTCATGCAGCATCCTTCGCTCTCCTCGTCTATGCATCTTCGTGGATCAAGACCTATTATCCGGATGTCTTCTGTGCAGCTTTGCTGAATTCACAGCCCATGGGCTTCTATGCCCCGGCGCAGCTGATCCGGGATGCGCGTGAACATGGCGTGAGCGTTTTTCCGGTCGATATCAATCACTCGGAATGGGACTGCACTCTGGAAGCGGTACCATTTGATCCGGCCAGGGTAAACCTGCGTCATGCAAGCATGCGGGATGTCATCAAGACCCGCTACGGAATAAGGCTTGGCTTTCGCCAGGTCAAAGGTTTGAGCGAAGATGACATGCGCGACAAGCTCACTACCAATCGCGATGAGGGTTACCGGAGCGTTCATGACCTCTGGCTCCGGTCCGGACTGGATAAGGCCAGCCTTGAGCGGCTTGCCGATGCCGATGGTTTCGGTTCGATCGGCTTGAGCCGCCGTCAGGCATTATGGGCGGTGAGGGGGCTGGATGTGAAAGCCGCTCTCAACAATTCTAACTTGTTTGAGATAGCCGGGCCTGCGGATCTTCGACCGGAGCCTCAGGCTCACTTGCCCTTGATGCTACCGGGAGAAGAGGTGATCGAAGATTATCGTCATCTGTCACTTTCCCTCAAAGCTCATCCGGTCTCCTTCCTGCGCGAGGAATTCCGCTCTATGGGCATTGTGCCAAGCGTTGATCTTCTCAACATCCGAAATGGCCAGCGGGTAACGATCGGCGGCATCGTGTTGGTGAGACAGCGCCCCGGATCGGCAAAAGGCGTAATCTTCATAACGCTCGAAGATGAAACGGGTGTTGCCAATGCGATTGTCTGGCCGAAGACTTTTGAAAAATATCGTTCCGTTGTCATGGGCGCACGATTGGTGAAGATCCGGGGGAGGCTGCAAAGCCAGAGCGGGGTCATTCATACGGTCGTCGAGCATATCGAGGATATGACGCCGATGCTGGGCCTGCTGCAGAAGGAAGCCAGACATTTTAGAGACCCAAGATCCGATGAGGCTATCAAGTCCGGCGGTGGATCGTGGAGACCCAAGGCGCATTCCATTGGCTTGCCCCTTAATCAGATTTCCGATCCCATAGATCCACAAGGGACCGATCCGGCGCAAGTCATGCCTAAAGGGCGAAATTTTCATTAAATTCTCTCATTGCCGCATTCCTCAACGTAACAGATCTTGGAAAATAAAGGGCCGATCCAGAATCCTTTTTCGAAGACGTGTCGAGCAGTCTGAATGGACTGCGTTTGATTGGATTTATATGTGTTGATGTGCTAATTTAAGTGGGCGCTTTGCAACTGGGAGGCTTCGATGCGTGAACCGGATATGCAGAAACTCGACACATTGGTCAGCCGCCTTGTTGGTGATGTCGGTGCAGCCGTGACGGGAGCGCTGGTCGTGCTGGGTGACCACGTGGGTATTTTCAGGGCAATGGCGGATGGTGAGCCTGTCCAGGCGGCTGAACTGGCGGCTAAAACAGGTGTGAAGGAGCGATATCTGAGGGAGTGGCTAAGTGCCCAGGCTGCTGCCGACTATATCTGCTACGACGAGCGAACGGATCGCTTCAGCCTATCGCCTGAACAGGCCATGGTTTTCGCCGAAGAAAATAGCCCTGCCTTTTTCGTCGGAGCGTTCGAAGTCGTTCAATCCATGTGGATGGATGAACCGAAGATTGCCGACGCGTTTCGAACGGGTAAGGGGGTCGGTTGGCATGAGCACAGCAATTGCCTCTTCCGAGGGACTGAACGGTTTTTCCGTCCCGGTTACAACAGCTACCTCGTTGCCGACTGGATCCCAGCTCTCGATGGCGTAGAGGCAAAACTCAAGGCTGGGGCCAGTGTTGCGGACATCGGATGCGGCCACGGCGCATCGACCATTCTGATGGCGCAGGCATATCCGGCCTCGCGGTTCATCGGGTTCGACTACCATGGACCATCGATCGAGAGGGCAAGAGCGACCGCCGAGAGTGCAGGAGTGGCGGAACGGGTAACTTTCGAGGAGTCATCCGCTGCTGCTTTCCCGGGTCGTGACTATGACCTCATTGCGATGTTCGACTGCCTTCACGACATGGGAGATCCGGTCGGTGCAGGGCGGCATGTCAGGGAAACACTTGCGACGGGCGGAACATGGATGATCGTTGAACCCTTCGCGCATGATCATCTCAAGGACAATCTCAATCCGGTGGGTCGTGTGTATTATGGAGCGTCAGCGATGATCTGCACGCCGGCCTCGCTTTCACAGGAGGTCGGACTCGGGCTTGGCGCCCAGGCCGGCGAGTTACGGCTTCGCAGGGTTGTGCTCGATGCCGGATTTACGCATTTCCAGCGAGCAACGGAAACGCCCTTCAACATGGTATTTGAGGTAAGAGCGTGAGCTCTGTTCGCTGTTGCAAACTCATGTAATATCGGGCGCAGCCTTTGAAGGTGTGTCCTCCGTGCTTCGCTTGATCACACGCCGGTTTTCGCCATCCGTCCAGCAAAACAGTGCGGGAAACCGTTCATTGTCTGCCAAGCCACATTCTCGAATGTTCGAGTGTGTTTATCCTCTGCGAGCAGTTGGGCCGATAAAAACAAAACTCACAGGGCTGGCAAATATCGCGATCCAATGGCGGAGAGGGTGGGATTCGAACCCACGATACGGTTGCCCGTATGCCGCATTTCGAGTGCGGTGCTTTCGACCACTCAGCCACCTCTCCGCTTTGCTGGTCGGCGCAATGTGCGCGGGCTGTCTCATAGCGGCGAAAAATCAGGCTGGCAAGGGGCGAAATGCAAGTCTTCATATCCTTTTACCTTGACAGTTTTTTGTCGCTCGCGTAAGCCCGCCTGCGTTCAGGTGTGGAAATGCGTCCGCGCCTGACGATCGCGAGAGATCCTGGTGGTTTTCGCGCGATTTCACCGGCAGATCAGTTTTGAAAAGATATCTCTTTCCTGACCTCCTGCTAAAGACCGACTGATAAAAAGACGGCCCTTCTCATCGAGAAGAGAGCCGGAACGAACATGAAAGGATATAAAATGTTCGCAGTCATCAAGACCGGCGGTAAGCAGTACCGCGTGGCCGCCAACGACGTGCTGACCATCGAAAAGCTGGAAGCCGAAGCTGGTGCAGTAGTCGAATTCAACGAAGTCCTGGTCGTCGGCGTTGGCGCCGATGCCAAGATCGGCGCACCCTTTGTTTCGGGCGCGACGGTCAAGGCCGAAGTTGTCGAGCATAACCGTGGCAAGAAGGTCATTTCCTTCAAGAAGCGTCGCCGTCAGAATTCCAAGCGTATTCGCGGTCATCGCCAGCATCACACGGTCGTCCGTATCACCGACATTCTCGGCTAATCAGGTTTCGAAGGTAAAGGAGAACTCCCATGGCACATAAAAAAGCTGGCGGTTCGTCGCGTAACGGTCGCGATTCTCAGTCCAAGCGCCTTGGCGTGAAGAAGTTCGGTGGCGAAGTCGTCATTCCGGGCAACATTATCGTGCGTCAGCGCGGTACGCAGTGGCATCCGGGCGCCAATGTTGGCCTCGGCAAGGACCATACGATTTTTGCACTCACCGCAGGCAACGTGAATTTCCGTACGAAGGCGAACGGCCGCGTATACGTGTCCGTAATGCCGAAAGCGGAAGCCGCAGAATAAAGCCGGCAAGCGTTATGCAACCGGCGTCTCATCGACCCGGTTGAACGTTCAAGGTTCAGTCAAAGAAAAGGGAAGATGGGGCGCTACCCCAGCTTCCCTTTTTCTTTTTACCCCAGAGGAGACTGAACCATGCAAATCGAATTGTTGAGGGCGAGCCAATCCCGGCCGCCGGAAGAACGGCTGAGGCCGGACCGGTCCGAGGATCGGTCGAGAAGCGAGTGCCCCGTCTTACTGTCGCCGAGACTGGTTCTCCGCGCACCCCACAAAGAAGACATCGACGCACTTGCCCATCTCGCCAACAATGCCGCCATCGCAACGATGGTGTCGCGCATGCCGCATCCCTATACGGCGACAGACGCAGCCGATTTCGTGCGACGCACGAACGCCGGCGAGATTGGCAAATGCGTCTATGCCATTACCCGAGGAAATGACGGCGCCTTCCTGGGATGCTGCGCACTGGAGCCGCAAGCAGACGAACGCACGCTCGAAATCGGCTATTGGCTCGGCGAGCCCTATTGGAACGAAGGTTATGGCACGGAAGCTGCCCATGCGCTGATCGATATGGCTTTTCGTACCAGAAGCGAAATCGACCAGATCGATGCGCGGTGCCGGGTTACCAACATTCCATCCAAGCGGGTGATCCAGAAGTGCGGCTTCCAGTTTCAGGGATCCGGCATGATCGATTGCCTTGCGGAAGGCGCCATGGTGCCGGTTGAGTGGTTCCGTCTGGATCGCAAGACCTGGATATCGTTGAGAAGCTGGGGAGAGCTGAGATGAACGCCGCAATCGTCGAAAGATCTGTCGAAGTTCGGCTGGTACCGGGTCCATGCCCGATCATCCAGTCCCGCCGGTTGACCCTGCGTCCTCACCGGATCGGCGATGCGGATGCGATCGCGGCATCGCTTGCCGATTTCAAGGTTGCCCGCATGCTTTCTCGCGTGCCACAGCCTTATCATCGAGATGACGCGATCGATTGGCTGGTGCGCCAGACCTCCGGGCTGATGCCGGATTGGAGCCTTGCAGTCACCACGGGCGATGACGTCCATATCGGCGTCGTCGGCATGGAATTGCGCGGAGACGGCTGGCACCTGGGATATTGGTTGAACCGGTATTACTGGGATCAGGGCTACATGACAGAAGCTACCGGCGCCGTGCTGGAACGTTTCTTCCGGCGCATGCCGGACGCCGTGGTGCATTCCGGTGCCTTTGCCGACAACCTCGCTTCGCTCAATGTGCAGCGAAAGCTCGGTTTCAGGATTGTCGATGCGGGAGAGGTTTTCTCGACTGCGCGCAACCGCATGGCGCCGCATATCGAGACGATGCTGGAGGCCGGCGATCTGGTGCGGCCTCAGGCCTGCTAAAAATGCTGATGGCCATTGGTGTCTGCCGGTGGCCATCAACATGTCTCAAGCGATACGGGATTGATCCGGCCAGGGAGATCCGCTGGCGGTATCGAAAACCCTGATCGGGGCGTGCGGTATCCGTTCCATGCCGCAGACCCGCTCGTGCTGGAGCCGCATTACAGCTTATGGCTGACGAACTTCATGATAATCTTTGACCTTAAAGGCAACGAACGGTATCGAAACGCTAAAGAAGGCGTCCAGAAATCCCTGATGACGTTGCGTAACACAAGACTGACGGCAGCAAGATGAAATTTCTCGACGAAGCAAAAGTCTATATTCGCTCCGGTGACGGTGGCGCGGGTGCAGTCTCGTTCCGGCGGGAAAAGTTTGTCGAGTTCGGCGGGCCGGATGGTGGCGATGGTGGACGCGGCGGCGACGTCTGGGTGGAGGCGGTGAACGGTCTCAACACGCTGATCGATTTCCGCTTCCAGCAGCATTTCAAGGGCAAGATCGGTACCCATGGCATGGGCCGTAACCGCACCGGCGCCAATGGCGAAAGCGTCACGTTGAAGGTGCCTGTCGGCACGCAGATCTTCGAGGAAGACAATGAAACCTTGATCATGGACATGATCAAGGAAGGCCAGAAGTTCCGCCTGGCCAAGGGCGGCAATGGTGGTTTCGGCAACACCCACTTCAAGAGCCCCACCAACCAGGCGCCGAACTGGGCCAATCCAGGTCTTGAAGGCGAGGAAAAGACCGTATGGCTGCGGCTGAAGCTGATTGCCGATGCCGGTCTCGTCGGGCTTCCCAATGCCGGAAAGTCGACCTTCCTTGCCTCGGTCACTCGTGCCCGACCTAAGATCGCCAATTATCCGTTTACGACCCTTCATCCCAATCTCGGCGTTGCGGCAATCGACGGGCGCGAATTCGTGCTCGCCGACATTCCCGGCCTGATCGAAGGTGCGCATGAGGGGATCGGCCTCGGTGACCGCTTCCTCGGCCATGTTGAGCGCACCCGCGTGCTGCTTCATCTCGTCTCTTCGATGGAAGAAAAGGTCGGCCAGTCCTACAAGACGGTCAAGGCGGAACTTGAGGCCTATGGTGGCGGCTTGACCGACAAGCAGGAAATCGTCGCACTGTCGCAGATCGATATCCTGGATGAAAAGGAACTGAAGAAGAAGGCGAAGGAACTGGAGAAGGCCTGCGGCCAGACGCCGTTCCTTATTTCCGCCGCGACGGGCAAGGGCATGACGGAAGTCTTGCGTGCCCTTCGTGACGTCATTCTCGAAGCCAGCGAAGGTGACGAGACGACCCTGCCGGACAAATCCGCATCGGTGCAGGACTCTGACGAGGATGGGGAGCTATGACCGGCGGCAGTACCAATAGCCGCAAGGCGCTTTCCAGCTATCGCCGGGTCGTCATCAAGATCGGCTCGGCGCTGCTCGTCGATCGCAAGACCGGGCTGAAATCCGCGTGGCTCAATTCCATCTGCAGCGATATCGCGGCGTTGAAGGCGGCGGGTGTCGATGTGCTCGTCGTGTCTTCGGGCGCAATCGCCCTGGGTCGCACCGTTCTCGACTTTTCCGCTGGTGCTCTGAAACTCGAAGAAAGCCAGGCGGCCGCTGCGGTCGGTCAGATCGCGCTTGCCCGTGCCTGGTCGGAAAGTCTGTCGCGTGATGCAATCGTCGCCGGCCAGATCCTGCTGACCTTGGGCGATACGGAAGAGCGCCGCCGTTATCTCAACGCCCGCGCGACCATCAAGCAGTTGCTGAAAATCGGCGCGGTGCCGATCATCAACGAAAACGATACCGTCGCGACATCGGAAATCCGCTATGGCGACAATGACAGGCTGGCTGCGCGTGTCGCGACGATGACGGGGGCCGACCTGCTCGTGCTTCTGTCGGATATCGACGGGCTTTACACCGCTCCTCCGCATCTCGATCCCGAGGCTAAGTTCCTCGACACGATTGCGGCGATCACGCCAGAAATCGAGGCGATGGCCGGCGGCGCTGCATCCGAACTGTCGCGCGGCGGCATGCGCACCAAGATCGATGCCGGCAAGATTGCGACCGGCGCCGGTTGCGCGATGATCATTGCATCCGGCAAGACGGACCACCCCCTGCAGGCAATCGAGCAGGGAACGCGCTCCTCGTGGTTTGCACCGTCCGAGGCGCCGGTGACCGCGCGCAAGACCTGGATTGCCGGTCAATTGCAGCCGGCCGGTGAACTGCATGTCGATAATGGTGCGGAAAAGGCGCTCGGTCTGGGTAAAAGCCTGCTGCCTGCAGGTGTTCGCCGGATCGAAGGTCATTTCCACCGCGGCGATACGGTTGCCATCATCGGTACCGATGGGCTTGAGATTGCCCGCGGTCTGGTCAGTTACGATGCCGATGAGGCGCGTCAGATCACAGGGCGGAAATCTGCCGAGATCGAAGCGATATTGGGTTATGCCGGCCGCGCCGCCATGGTTCATCGCGGCGACCTAGTGATGACGGGTGGGCTTCGGTCGAAGACAGGCCGCAAGGAGGAGGTTATCCATGCTGGATAAGGTTTCGACGGTCGATATCGACAAGGTCATGGCCGAAATCGGCCGCAACGCCAAGGCGGCTGCGCGTCAGCTCGCGATTGCGTCAACGCAGGCGAAGAACACGGCGCTGCATGGCATGGCGGATGCGATCGTCGCGGCCATGCCCAGGATTCTTGCGGCAAATGCCGAAGACCTGAAGCAGGTGGAAGGCAAGGGCCTGCTGCCATCCTTCATCGATCGCCTGACATTGACGGAAAAGGGTATTTCCGGAATGGCGCAGGCGTTGCGCGAGATCGCCGAATTCAAGGATCCGGTCGGAGAGGTGATTGCCGCCTGGGATCGTCCGAACGGATTGAATATCGAGCGTGTCCGCACGCCGCTCGGCGTCATCGGCGTGATTTATGAAAGCCGTCCCAATGTGACGGCTGACGCCGGCGCATTGTGCCTGAAGGCCGGCAATGCGGTGATCCTGCGCGGCGGTTCGGATTCGGCGCAATCATCGCAGGCTATCCATGATTGCCTTGTTGCTGGCCTGAAGGCTGCCGGTCTTCCGGAGCATGCGATCCAGATCGTGCCGACGACCGATCGTGCGGCTGTCGGCGCCATGCTGTCCGGTCTCGATGGTGCAATAGACGTTATCGTCCCGCGCGGCGGCAAGAGCCTTGTCGCCCGTGTGCAGAACGAGGCGCGCGTGCCGGTCTTTGCGCATCTGGAAGGCCTCTGCCATATCTATGTCGACACATCCGCCGATCTTGAGATGGCGAAGAAGATCGTCGTTAATGCCAAGATGCGGCGCACCGGCGTCTGCGGCGCGGCCGAAACGCTGCTGGTCGACAAGGCCGTTGCCGGCACGCATCTCGTGCCGCTTCTGCAAGCATTGAAGGACGCCGGCTGCGAGATCCGCGGATCGGCAGAAGTCCTGCTTGCTTGCCCGACGGCGGCAGCGGCGACGGAAGAAGACTGGCGCACGGAATATCTGGATGCGGTGATTTCGGTCGCGGTCGTTGACGGCATCGATGGCGCGATCCGACACATAAACACCTACTCGTCCAGCCACACGGAAGCAGTGATTGCCGAAGACCCGGCGGTGGTGGGGCGTTTCTTCAATGAGATCGATTCTGCCATTCTGTTGCACAATGCCTCGACGCAGTTTGCCGATGGCGGCGAATTCGGCATGGGGGGCGAGATCGGCATTTCGACCGGCAAGATGCATGCCCGCGGCCCGGTCGGCGTCGAGCAGCTGACCTCGTTCAAATACCGTGTGCATGGCACCGGCCAGATCCGTCCATAGAGCTTCGGCCCGACGTGGAAGAAGAGAAGATCGATCGCCAATATCTTACCATGCCGCATATCGAGCGCGGCATGGCCGTCGGGCTTTTCGGCGGATCTTTCAATCCGCCGCATGAAGGCCATCTGCTGGTCGCCGAAATTGCGCTGCGCCGTCTCGGCCTCGATCAGCTCTGGTGGATGGTGACGCCGGGAAATCCGCTGAAAAGCCGTAGCGAGCTTGCGCCTCTCAGCGAGCGAATTTCGCTGAGCGAGCATCTTGCCCGTGACCCGCGCATCAAGGTCACTGCGTTCGAAAAGACACTCGGCGGCTCCTATACGGCGGATACGCTTGCCCATGTGAAAGCCAGAAATCCCCAGGCTCATTTTGTCTGGATCATGGGAGCCGATAGCCTGCAATCCTTCCATCTCTGGCAGAAATGGCGCGAGATCGTCTCGATGTTCCCGATCGCGGTCGTTGATCGGCCGGGTGCGACCCTGTCATTCCTGTCGTCGAAAATGGCCCGCACATTCGACTACGCGCGCGTGGATGAGGATGATATCGGTACGCTCTGGAAGCGGCAGGCGCCTGCCTGGACCTTCATTCATGGCCCCAGATCGACGCTGAGTTCGACCGCGCTCAGGGCGAATGGCCGCAAGAACTCACCATGAACCTGAAGGAGCGTCTACACATGACGGTTTCGCGTCATGCGTTCACTTCTGATGGTTCTCCCTTGAAAGATTAACCATTCGGTGCCAACTTCATCAAAGCGGCCGACCTTGATCGGATTCGCTGGAAGTGCTTGTTGCTGTTACTTGGTAAGAAAGGACAAACCCTGACAACAGTACACGCCAAGGGAAAGATGGTTTCCATCCTCCCGCAGAGTTCCGAACGTGGCGCCGATGCCGCAGCTCGTGCTCTCGAACTGATCCTCAATAGCCTTGAGGATTCCAAAGCAGAAGATATCGTCACCATCAATATTGCCGGAAAATCGGCGCTGGGCGACTACATGGTTGTGGTCACCGGGCGATCGAGCCGCCATGTCATGGCGATCTGCGACCATCTTGTCACCGACCTGAAGGATGAGGGGCTTGGATCCCCGCGTGTGGAAGGTCAGGAAAGCGGTGACTGGGTGCTGATCGACACGGGTGATGTGATCGTTCACGTGTTCCGTCCCGAAATCCGCGAGTTCTACAACATCGAAAAGATGTGGGCAGCTCCGGAGATCGAAGAGGGACCGCTGCTGCATTGAGCGGTTTGGGCTTGGCCTGAACCGTCGAAAGCCGTTAAAGCAAGACTGGCGTCACGCGCCGGTGCAGCACTCTTCGGCTGTTCGAATTTAGACGGATCAGGACATGCGTATTACCCTTTTTGCCGTGGGACGGCTCAAGGCCGGCCCGGAGAAGGACCTTGCGTCCCGCTATCTCGACCGTTTCGCCAAGGCCGGCCCCGCCGTCGGCCTGGAGCTGGCGAAGCTGGTGGAGGTACAGGAAAGTCGCGCGTCCAATGCCGATACCCGCAAGCGCGAGGAAGCCGGCGTCCTGGAAAAGGCCTTGCCCGAGGGCGCCATCCTCGTTCTGTTGGACGAACGCGGCAAGACGCTCGACAGCCAGGCTTTTTCGGATGCGATCGGCCGTTATCGCGACAATGGAAAGCGTGACATGATGCTGGCTATCGGCGGGGCCGATGGTCTCGATCCGGAGCTTCGCGCCAAGGCTGATCTCGTACTCAATCTGGGAACGATGACCTGGCCGCATCAGCTGGTCCGCATTCTCATTGCAGAACAGCTATACAGGGCCGTGACCATTCTTTCCGGCCATCCCTATCACCGCGTTTAACCTTTCGTTCAGGCGCAAACACGATGTTGTTTGTGGCGGGCCTAAGCAAATCAGCCTAGCCTTCGCATTCTATCACTCGGAGCGGACATGGACGCCAGTCGGAAAAGACCTGCCAGATATGGATCAGGCTTGGCCAGCACGCTGGCTGTTGCCGGTCTTCTGCTGGCTGTTCCGCAGGTCTTGTCTGCGCAGGATGCGGTTTCGCCAAGTGACAGCACGGTGAATGCGGCTCCTGTCGAAGCCGCCGGGCCGACAGCCGAATTGCAGCAGAAGCAGGAAGAGACACGCAAGGAGCTCGAGGCGCTCGGCAATACGATGCAGCTGTCGGGAGACAAGATTGCCGATATCGAGAAAAGTATTGCGCAGACCAACAAGGACAGCGCCGATATCCGTCAGGCCCTGATCGACTCTGCCAGCAAGCGGCAGGATCTCGAGCGGAAAATCCAGGAGAGCGAAAAGAAGATCGCTGCCCTCGGCGTCCAGGAAGACGGAATTCGCGCATCGCTTCGCAGTCGCCGGGGTGTTCTTGCGGAAGTGCTCGGCGCGCTCGAGCGCATGGGACGCAACCCGCCGCCGGCATTGCTGGTGAAGCCGGAGGATGCGCTTGCTTCCGTGCGCAGCGCCATTCTTCTCGGTGCCGTCGTTCCGGGCATGCGTGCGGAGGCCGAACGCCTCGTTGCCGATCTGAAGGCCCTGAGCGAGACGCGTAATGCCGCAGCGAGTGAAAAGCAGGCCGTGTCGGACACGATTGCCGCGAGCCTTGAAGAAGACAAGCGGATGGATCTTCTTCTGGCTGAAAACGAAAAATTGAACGGCCGGAATACGGCGGAACTCGAGGCAGAGCGGCGGCGCTCGGAGGAACTTGCAGGCCGGGCGACATCGCTCGAAGGGCTTATTTTTTCGCTGGAGAGTGAAATATCCTCGGTGCGGGAGGCGATGGAAGCCGCCCGGGCGGAAGAGGAGCGCCAGAAGCGTCTCACGCAGGTCGAGCGCGAGAAGGCGAGAGAGCTTGCCGAAAACGGTGTGCCCGACAAAAACCGCATTGCGCCAGCATATGCGTTTTCAAGCCTGAGGCAGAAGCTGGCCTTTCCGGTAGCAGGCGATGTCGTACGTTGGTTCGGCGATCCCGACGGGACAGGACATACGGCGCGCGGCATCACCATCGCATCCAATGCCGGGGCCATCGTGACTGCGCCGGCGGATGGTTCGATCGTATTTGCCGGAGCGTTCAGAAGTTACGGCCAAACGATCATTCTTAATGTCGGTGACGGGTATTACGTGGTCTTCACTGGCATGAAGGATGTGAACGTTCGTCAGGGAAGCTTTGTCTTCAGCGGTGAGCCGATCGCCGTGATGGGTGAGAAAAGAGTGGCGAGTGCAACTGCGTTGGCGCTGGAAACGGATCGCCCAACGCTTTACATTGAATTTAGAAACGGCAACACCACGGTTGATTCCAAGCCATGGTGGTTAGCCAAGGAAACTGGAAGGGCGCGAAATGATTCGTAGGGCTTCGCTTGTCATCGTCGGTGCACTCATGGGTGCGACAGCGATGAGTGTCATCTATTCGGCCGGCGTGCCGGCCCAGGCAGCCGGAGCGTCGACCTATAAGGAACTTTCGATTTTTGGTGACGTCTTCGAACGCGTTCGCGCTCAATATGTGACGGCGCCGGATGAAGAGAAGCTGGTCGAAAACGCGATCAACGGCATGCTGACCTCGCTCGATCCGCATTCGAGCTTCATGAATGCCAAGGATGCCGAAGACATGCGGACCCAGACCCGCGGCGAATTCGGCGGTCTCGGCATCGAAGTGACGATGGAAAACGAGCTGGTCAAGGTCATTGCGCCGATCGATGACACGCCCGCTTCCAAGGCCGGTATTCTTGCCGGTGACTTCATCTCCGAAATCGATGGCCAGTCTATCCGTGGCTTGAAGCTTGAGGATGCCGTCGAGAAGATGCGCGGCGCGGTCAATACGCCGATCAAACTCACTGTCATCCGTCAGGGCGCCGACAAGCCGCTCGACATCACCGTGGTTCGCGACGTTATCGCCGTGCGTGCGGTCAAGTCTCGCGTCGAGGGCGGGGATGTCGGTTATGTTCGCGTCATTTCCTTCACCGAAAAGACATATGATGATCTCGAAAAGGCAATCCTGAAGATCAAGGCCGATGTTCCGGCCGACAAGCTGAAGGGTTACGTTCTCGACCTGCGTCTCAACCCGGGCGGTCTTCTGGATCAGGCGATCAATGTATCGGACGCCTTCCTGGAGCGTGGCGAAGTTGTTTCCACCCGCGGCCGCAATGCCGACGAAACCCGCCGCTTCAATGCCGGTCCAGGCGATCTGACCGATGGCAAGCCGGTCATCGTTCTGATCAATGGCGGTTCGGCTTCGGCTTCGGAAATCGTTGCCGGAGCACTTCAGGACCTCAAGCGTGCAACCGTTGTCGGAACCCGTTCCTTCGGCAAGGGTTCGGTCCAGACGATCATTCCGCTTGGCGATGCCGGTGCATTGCGCCTGACGACTGCGCTCTATTACACGCCGTCCGGCAAGTCGATCCAGGGTACGGGTATCAACCCGGACATCAAGGTCGAGCAGCCGCTGCCGCCGGAACTGCAGGGCAAGCTGAAGGCAGAGGGTGAATCCAGCCTCAAGGGTCATATCCAGGGCAATGCGGAGACGGAAGAAGGTTCCGGTTCCGCAGCTTATGTGCCGCCGGAAGCCAAGGATGATATCCAGCTCAACTACGCCATGGATCTTCTCCACGGCACAAAGACCGATCCCAGCTTCCCGGCAAGCCCGGACAAGGCTGCAGCTGCGGTCAAGAATTAAGAACAATGCCGGGGGAGCCTGAAATCGCTCCCCCGGATTTTTATGACCGCGGGATAGCACGGATATTAGCGTGGGTACTGATCTCCATGCACCCTTGGGACAAGGGCGGCCACCGAAGACGAAACGTTCGTGGCGTGGTTACAAGGCCGCTCTGTGCGGCAGTGTAGTCCTTGTCGGCGTTATAGCTCTCTCCATCTATGTCATTCGGGAAAATGACGGGCTCAGGCAGGTTGCCGCCAATGTCGAGCAAGCGCCTTCCGGAGATAAACCCGACCCTTCGAAAGAGGCGGAGGCCGTGGCTCGTTCCGCGCAATCGGGCACATCGTCCGAACGTACGGCGTCCGGTGCCAATATCGAGCGCATTCCCACCGGCGACGGAAACTACGTTACCAAATATACGCCGCGTGACCGGACCGGGCCACTGGTCATCGATGCGCAGCGGATGGGCCAGGATCCGCGGATAGCCGGCCAGCCGAACTCCGATCTTGTCGAAGAAACCGGAGACGGAAAGCTGCCGATCATCGGCGCCGACGGTCTGCGTCCCATGGACCAATATGCAAGGCCATGGTCAGGCGAGAGGGGCGCGCGGGTCGCCATTGTCATCAGTGGCCTTGGCCTCAGCCAGACTGGCAGCCAGAAGGCCGTCCAGCAACTGCCGGCGGGGGTGACGCTAGCATTCGCGGCGAGCGGCAACAGCCTGCAGCGCTGGATGCAGGAAGCTCGGCGCAAGGGTCATGAGATATTGTTGCAGGTTCCGTTCGAACCTTTCGATTATCCGGCGAACGATCCGGGGCCAGGTACTCTGTTGACGGCGAATTCCGCCAAGGACAATCTCGCGCGCCTGCACCAGGCCATGGCTCGGGTCACCAATTATACCGGCATCGTCAATTATCAGGGCGCACGTTACCTTTCGGATGAAAAGGCGCTGCGGCCGGTGCTGCAGGACGTGGCGAAGCGTGGGCTGCTTTTCCTTGATGACGGGACGTCTTCTCTTTCAAAGACGAATTCCGTATCCGATGCCGTCAAGCTGCCTCATGCCTTTGCCGATGTCGTGCTCGACGGACAGGTGCAGACTCAGGCCATTCTTCGCAAGCTCGATGAACTCGGCCGCATCGCGGACCGGCAGGGAACGGCAATCGGCATTGCCGCCGCTTACGACGAGAGCATCGATGCTGTAAGGAAGTGGAGCGAAGAAGCGACGCAGCGTGGCATCGAGATCGTTGGCGTATCAGCGATTGTACGCGATAAAAGCGAACCCTGATGGAGAATGAAGCATGGCCAAGAAAGACGGGGCCGGGAAGAGTGGTACGGTGAAGGCTGAAGACCTGCCATATCGGCCTTGTGTGGGCATCATGGTACTCAACCGTGGCGGACTGGTCTGGGCCGGCCGAAGGATTTCCGAAAGAAACAGCGAATATGACGGCTCGCCTCAGCTCTGGCAGATGCCGCAGGGCGGTATAGGCAAGGGCGAGGATGCGCTTCCGGCCGCCTATCGCGAACTCTACGAGGAAACCGGCATGAAGACGGTGACCCTGCTTGCCCAATCAAACGACTGGATCAATTACGATCTGCCGTCGCATCTCATCGGTATCGGGCTCAAGGGAAAATATCGCGGGCAGACACAGCGCTGGTTCGCCTTTCGCTTCGAGGGCGATGAAAGCGAGATCGCCATCAATCCGCCTCCGGGCGGCCATGAGCCGGAATTCGATGCCTGGGACTGGAAGCCGATGGCCGAGCTTCCCGGCCTGATCGTTCCGTTCAAGCGACAAGTCTACGATCAGGTGGTTGCGGAATTTTTGCATCTGGCAGCGGCCTGAGTTTTGGCTCCCCCGTGAACAGCAATTGACGTGAGAAGACCCGGCCCGAAAGCCGGGTCTTTGCTTATTCACTCTGCAGCGTCGGCCGATTCCGCGTTGAGCTGGCCGTAACGTTCCTCACCGATCTTCGTCAGCAGGTCGAGCTGCGTTTCAAGGAAGTCGATATGGCCTTCCTCGTCCATCAGCAGTTCTTCGAACAGCTTCATGGAAACGTAGTCGCCTGCCTCGTGACAGAGATCACGAGAGGCTTTGTACGCCGTGCGGGCGTCGTACTCGCCGGCAAGATCGGCTTCCAATACTTCCTTGACATTCTGGCCGATACGCAGCGGCGCGAGTGTCTGGAGATTGGGGTGGCCCTCAAGGAAGATGATGCGATCGATCAGACGATCGGCATGCTGCATTTCTTCGATGGATTCGGCGCGTTCCTTCTTTGCGAGCTTGGTGAAACCCCAATCGCTCAGAAGACGATAGTGCAGCCAGTATTGATTAACGGCCCCAAGTTCGAGGAACAAAGCCTCGTTAAGCCGCTCGATGACTCTTTTGTCGCCTTTCAATGTCCGCTCTCCTGTTTTCCTCATGGAACTGCTTCAAGCGAGACAAATATATAACGACTTCGTCCTCCGTCGAGTGACGCAGGGCATGATATTCCTCGGTCGTGCGGATAATCAAATCCACGACGTTGGGGAAACAGCCGCAACAGCGGCCGCGTTTGCTCATGGCGTGATAGACTTTTGCCGGTACGATGAGCTGCCAACAGTCTTCGTCAAGAAGCTGGACTATGACGTCCTTGATTTCCTTGTCCGTGATGTAGTTGCAGCTGCAGACGAGCATTTCCGGTAGACCTGTCAAACATGACCAACGCTATCTTCTTTTGAGAAAGAAGACCGGGGATGTCAAGAAAAATCCTGTTCTGCTTAATCACGAGCTGCTAAATTGCCAGGCTTGGTCAGCATGAATATGGCGCAAAGCATTTCAACCTCGCAATTTGGCCTCAGAGCGGCTTTGCAACGCCGCCGCTTTTATCGAGTTTTGTCGGCGAAGATGGTCGGTTGATCAAGGTTGACGCTTCGACCACCAGCGGCATGAGGCCGTCCGCGCCTTCGTCCAGGCATTCGAACAGATGCTTGCGCATCCGTGGCTCCCAGAACCTGTTAATGTGGGTGGCGACGCCTTTTGCTCTGTCGGTTTTCGGCTGTGACATGAAGAAAATGGCGATCTGATTTGCCATTCTGATCAGCTTTTCCCGCCCCTGATCATGCGACATCGATGGGCTCCTTTTTATCCGCAAGGCGAAGGATTTCCGAGGTTATGACAGGGATTCGGTGCGATCCTGACCGGGCTCTACTCCGCGGCCTGTATTTTGCCTGCGATGCGACGTGAGCGGTTGGACAGATCATTGTAGTCCTCCTGCCATTGCGTCGGGCCGTTGGACGGGGAAACCTGTACTGCCGTCACCTTATATTCAGGACAGTTGGTTGCCCAATCGGAGAAATCGGTCGTGATGACATTGGCCTGCGTATCCGGGTGGTGGAAGGTCGTATAGACGACACCCGGCGAGACCCGGTCGGTAATCTGTGCCCGAAGCGTGGTATCGCCCGAGCGGCTTGCAAGTTTGATCCAGTCGCTATCCTTGATGCCGCGTTGCTCTGCGTCATGCGGATGGATTTCCAGCCGGTCTTCAGCGTGCCAGATGACGTTTTTGGTGCGTCGTGTCTGAGCCCCGACATTGTATTGGGACAGGATACGCCCGGTGGTGAGCAGCAGCGGGAAGCGTGGTCCGGTGCGCTCGTCGGTCGCCACATATTCGGTGCGGATGAATTTTCCTTTGCCTCGGACAAATCCATCGACATGCATGATCGGCGAACCTTTAGGATGCGCCTCGTTGCAAGGCCACTGAACCGAACCCATTTTATCGAGGTAATCGTAGGAAACCAACGCAAAGCTCGGCGTCGTTGCGGCGATCTCATCCATGATTTCGGATGGATGGGCATAATTCCAATTCAGCCCCATTGCCTGCGCAAGCTTTTGCGTCACCTGCCAATCGGCAAGACCGTTCTTCGGGGTCATCACCCTGCGTACACGGTTGATGCGGCGTTCGGCATTGGTGAAGGTTCGGTCCTTCTCGAGGAATGTCGAACCCGGCAGGAAGACATGGGCATAATTGGCCGTCTCGTTGAGGAAAAGGTCGTGCACAACAACGCATTCCATGGCTTCGAGCCCGGCCGAGACATGTCTGGTATCTGGGTCGGACTGCAGAATATCCTCGCCCTGGATATAGATGCCCTTGAATGTGCCTTCGACGGCTGCATCCAGCATGTTGGGAATGCGCAGGCCGGGCTCGTTGTTCAGCGTCACACCCCAGAGTTTTTCGAATGTGTCGCGCGTGGCATCGTCCGAGATATGGCGATAGCCCGGCAGTTCATGCGGAAACGAGCCCATGTCGCAGGAACCCTGAACATTGTTCTGGCCGCGCAGCGGGTTCACGCCGACGCCCGGCCGGCCGATATTGCCCGTTGCCATGGCAAGGTTGGCGATCGCCATTACGGTCGTCGAACCCTGGCTGTGTTCGGTAACGCCTAGGCCGTAATAGATCGCGCCATTGCCGCCGGTGGCAAACAGCCGGGCGGCACCGCGTATAAGATCGGCCGGAACGCCGGTAAAGCTTTCGGTTGCTTCCGGGCTATGGTTTTCTTCGGAAACGAAGGCCGCCCAGTCTTCGAATTCCGACCAATCACAGCGCTCACGAATAAACGCCTCCGCAGCCAGGCCCTCGGTGACGATGACATGCGCCAGTGCCGTCATGACTGCGACATTGGTGCCGGGTTTGAGAGGCAGGTGGTAGGCCGCTTCCACATGCGGCGTCCTCACCAGATCGATGCGGCGCGGATCGATGACGATCAGCTTTGCACCCTGCCGCAGTCGCTTTTTCAGCCGCGAGCCGAAGACCGGATGACCGTCGGTGGGGTTGGCGCCGATAACGATCACCACATCGGACTGCTCGATCGAATCGAAATTCTGCGTGCCGGCGGACGTGCCGAAAGCCTGTCCGAGACCGTAGCCCGTCGGTGAATGGCAGACGCGGGCGCAGGTATCGACATTGTTGTTGCCAAAACCGGCGCGCACCAGTTTCTGGACAAGAAAGGTTTCCTCGTTGGTGCAACGCGACGAGGTAATGCCGCCGATAGCGTCACGGCCATACTGGTACTGGATACGCCGGAACTCGGTGGCGATATGGGAAAACGCCTCTTCCCAGGTCACCTCCCGCCATGGATCGGAAATCTTCTCGCGGATCATCGGGTTGAGGATGCGGTCTTTGTGGCTGGCATAACCATAGGCAAACCGGCCCTTGACGCAGGAGTGGCCGCGATTGGCCTGACCTTCCTTCCACGGCACCATGCGCACAAGTTCCTCGCCGCGCATTTCCGCCTTGAAGGAGCAGCCAACTCCGCAATAGGCGCAGGTGGTCACGGCTGAATGCTCCGGCTGACCGATTGCGATCACCGACTTTTCCGTCAGCGTCGCGGTGGGACAGGCCTGCACGCAGGCGCCGCAGGACACGCATTCCGAATCGAGAAAATGCTCATGCGCACCGGGCGAGACCCGGCTTGCGAAACCACGCCCTTCGATCGTCAGCGCGAAAGTGCCCTGTACTTCCTCGCAGGCACGCACGCAGCGCGAACAGACGATGCATTTCGACGGGTCATAGGTGAAATAGGGGTTGGATTCGTCCTTCGGCATCCATTTCGCGTTGATGGCACCGTCGTTGCGCGCGCGTACATGATTGTCACCCTCGTAGCCGTAACGAACGTCGCGAAGGCCAACGGCACCCGCCATGTCCTGCAGTTCGCAGTCGCCATTGGCAGCGCAGGTGAGGCAGTCGAGCGGATGATCGGAGATATAAAGTTCCATCACGCCACGGCGGATATCCTTCAGGCGGTTGGTCTGGGTATGGACGACCATGTTCGGTGCGACAGGCGTGGTGCAGGAGGACGGCGTGCCGTTGCGCCCCTCGACCTCCACCAGGCAGAGGCGGCAGGAACCGAAGGCGTCGACCATGTCGGTAGCGCAGAGTTTCGGGATCTGGATGCCCGCCTCCATCGAGGCCCGCATGATCGACGTGCCTTCCGGCACGGTTATGGCGCGGCCGTCGATGGTGAGTGTTACCTGTCTTGCAGAGCGGGATGCAGGCGTGCCGTAGTCGATTTCATGGATGAGCGACATGACGTGCCTCCTTGCTGGAGATCGGCATTCGTACTGTCCAGATGATGGAAGTAAGCGGCGCTGAAAAGAAAAAGTCCAACCTCATCATTCCGCAGCCTCCGCCAACGGCACGGGGGAGAAATCCTCCGGGAAATGCGTCATCGCGCTCATCACAGGGTAGGGGATGAAACCGCCGAGCGCGCAAAGCGAACCGAACTTCATCGTATTGCAGAGATCGGCGAGCAGCACCTTGTTCTTGTCCGGCTCGATGCCGCGACCGATCCTGTCGACCGTCTCGACGCCGCGGGTGGAGCCGATCCGGCATGGCGTGCACTTGCCGCAGCTTTCAATGGCGCAGAATTCCATGGCGAAGCGCGCCTGTTTCAGCATGTCGACGGTATCGTCGAACACGGTAATGCCGGCATGGCCGATCAGTCCGTCCTTGGCGGCAAAAGCCTCGTAATCGAATGGCGTGTCGAACAGCGCGCGCGGAAAATAGGCGCCAAGCGGGCCGCCCACCTGCACGGCTTTCACCGGTCGCCCCGTGGCCGTGCCGCCGCCGATATGATCGACGATCTCGCCAAGCGACAGGCCGAAGGCCGTTTCGAAGAGCCCGCCATATTTCACATTGCCGGCGATCTGGATCGGGATCGTGCCGCGTGAGCGCCCCATGCCGAAATCCCGATAGAAAGCAGCGTCGCGATGCATGATGACCGGGATGGAGGCAAGCGAGATAACGTTGTTGACCACCGTCGGGCGACCGAGAAAACCTTGCAGGGCCGGCAAAGGCGGCTTGGCGCGAACGATGCCGCGTTTTCCCTCCAGCGAGTTGAGCAGTGCAGTTTCCTCGCCGCAGACATAGGCGCCTGCGCCTGCGCGGATCTCGATGTCAAAGGCATGATCAGACCCGAGCACCGAGGGACCGAGAATGCCAGCTGCCCGGGCAATGCCGATTGCCTGGCCCATCGTGGCAATGGCATGCGGATATTCGGAGCGGGTATAGATGTATCCCCTGGTCGCACCGGTCGCGAAGCCGGCGATCACCATGCCTTCTATCAGGACAAACGGGTCGCCTTCCATGATCATCCGGTCGGCAAAGGTGGCGCTATCGCCCTCGTCGGCATTGCAGACGATATATTTTTGAGGCGCCACCGCCTCCATCACAGTCTTCCACTTGATGCCGGTAGGGAAACCGGCACCGCCGCGCCCTCGCAGCCCGCTTTCGGTGACCTGAGCCACAATCTCGGCCCGCGGCATCGCGATAGCCTGTTCCAGTCCCTTCAGCCCCTGATAATGGCGATAATCATCGAGTGACAGCGGATCGGTCACGCCGCAGCGGGAGAAGGTCAGGCGGGTCTGCTGACGCAGGAAGGGGATTTCCTTCGTCAGCCCAAGACAGAGAGGATGGGCCTTGCCGGAGAGAAAACCGGCGTCGAAAAGGTCTTTTATATCCGAGGCTTTCACCGGCCCGTAAGCGACGCGACCGTGATCGGTGCGCACCTCCACCAGCGGTTCGAGCCAGAACATGCCGCGAGAGCCGTTGCGCACGATCCTGGCGTCAATACTGCGGGCAGCGATTTCGCTTGTGATTGCCGCTGCAACCTTCTCGGCTCCGAGCGCCAGGGATGCGGCATCGCGAGGGACGAAGATCGTTACCGTCATCGGCCCAGCCTCCCAACAATTTCGGAAAGACAGTGCTCGTCGACCCGGCCATAAACCTCGCCATCCAGCATGGCGGCAGGACCGCAGGCGCACAGACCCAAGCAATAGACCGGTTCGAGCATCACCGCTCCGTCAGGCGTCGTCTGGTGAAAATCAATCCCCAGCAACTGGCGAACGCGATCCGCGAGATTATCACAGCCCACCGATTGACAGGCTTCGGCTCGGCAGATTTTCAGAACATGCCGTCCACCCGGATGTTCACGAAATTCGGGATAGAAGGTGACGACGCCATGGACTTCCGCACGGGAGAGGTTGAGTTCATCGGCGATGACTGGCTTGACGATATCCGGTATGTAACCGAACTCCGCCTGAAGCGCATGCAGAATGGGCAGCATCGGCCCTTCCAGATGCTTCCGGTCACGGATGATGTCGCGTGACCGCTGGGCGATCTCACCAGCGGAATTTCGCATGGTCATGGACGTGGCCTCCCGGCATATGCCGCAAACCTGTCCTCCTCGACTGTCTCCGGCATCCATTCCCCGATGGTAAGATCATTCGGGGATGCGGGAAAATGTCGCAACACGAAGCCTGCCCGTCAATAAACGAGATCGGTTACGCGATAGCGAACACCTATCAAGCCATTCCGCCAGATCATAACATTGTGGAGTAACGGTTCTTTTTGTGTTGCCAATGTAGGTACGGTACACACGCAAAAAGTGTCCTTTGGCTGACTGCAAATGCCGCCGCCGAAGATCGCTGCATACACCCATGAGCAATAAAATTTCGCCAACTCACCCAATGCGAGAGAAACGCTATCTTCGGCATATCTTCCCTGTACGTAAGATGTCTCTAATGGTCCTGGCGGCTCATCGGACGAGATGAATATGGCGGATGGCTTTCATCAAGTTCACATTTCTCTTATGCAACCTTGACGTTTTTCTTGCGTGCCACAGTTGTCTCCTTCGACTGTGACGCGATGAGAAAAGCCTTGCAGTCCATGCCTTTCTGTCATTCATTCCCGCAACTGATCCGGAATAAACTGGGAAAGGATACCGATCATGTCTTCTCGTCTTCTCAAACTTTCTGCGGCCGCGCTGCTGGGGTCAGTGCTCTTCGCCAGCGCTCCGGCCTTCGCCGAGGCAGTGCTTCATCGCGGCAATGCCGGCGAGCCACAGACGCTCGATCAGGCGCAGACCTCGATCAATATCGAAGCCTTCATCCTCAAGGATCTTTACGAAGGTCTGACGATTTACGATGCTGCTGGCAAGATTATCCCGGGCGCTGCCGAGAGCTGGACACTGTCTGATGACGGTGTAACCTACACGTTTAAGCTGCGCGAAAATGCAAAGTGGTCGGATGGTACACCCGTTACTGCACAGGACTTTGAGTTTTCCTTCAAGCGTGTAGAAGATCCGAAGACGGCAGCGAAATACGCCAATATCCTCTACCCGATCAAGAATGCCGAAGCGATCAACAACGGCAAGGCTGAGGTCGCCACACTCGGCGTCAAGGCCGTCGACGACAAGACGTTTCAGATCACGCTCGAGCGCCCGACCCCGTTCTTCCTTGAGCTGCTGGCCCACCAGACCGCGCTGCCCGTTTCCAAAGCAAGTGTCGAGAAAAACGGTGCCGACTTCGTCAAGCCTGGTGTGATGGTGTCTAACGGCGCCTTCAAGCTGGTCAGCCATGTGCCAAACGATAGCCTCGTGGTTGAGAAGAACGAGAACCATTGGGACGCTGCCAACACCAAGCTCGACAAGGTGATCTTCTATCCGATCGACGACCAGGCTGCGTCCGTCCGTCGCTTCGAAGCGAAGGAAATGGATCTCGTCTTCAATTTCTCGGCCGACCAGATCGAGCGCCTGCGCGGCACCTACAAGGATCAGGTCCACGTTTCCCCGACGCTGGCCACCTACTACTACGCCTTCGATGGCAGTCAGGCACCCTATGACGACGTGCGCGTTCGTCAGGCACTTTCGATGGCTGTCGATCGTGACTTTCTCGCCAAGGAAATCTACAGCGGCTCGCAGATCCCGGCCTATTCGCTGGTCCCCCCGGGCATGGCAAGCTACGGTGAGCCATCCAAGGCCGATTTCGCCACACTTTCGCAGCTTGATCGCGAGGACAAGGCGCTCGAACTGATGAAGGAAGCTGGTTACGGTGAAGGCGGCAAGCCGCTCGAAATCGAGATCCGCTACAATACCAACCCGAACCACGAGCGTGTCGCCACCGCCGTCGCCGACATGTGGAAGAACACTTTCAAAGCCAAGGTGACGATGACCAATCTCGACGTCTCGTCGCACTACGCTTACCTGCAGGAAGGCGGCAAGTTCAACGTTGCCCGCGCCGGCTGGGTTGCCGACTATGCGGATGCCGAAAACTTCCTGGCGCTGAACCTGTCGACCAACAAGACCTTCAATTACGGCAAGTACAACAACCCGGAATTCGACGCTCTGATGCAGAAGTCCTATGCGGAAGAGAACCCGGAAGCCCGCTCCAAGCTGCTGCACGAAGCCGAAGCGCTTCTGTCGCGTGACCAGCCGGTCGCGCCTCTGCTTACCCAGGCTGATCTCTGGCTCGTGTCCAACCGCGTTTCCGGCTGGGAGGACAATGCTGCCAACGAGCACCTGAGCCGCTTCCTCAGCGTTTCCGAATAACATCCATCATCCGAGACGGCGCCCGCCTAACCGCGGGCGCCGTTTTGCAGGAGACACCCGCATGCTGGCTTTTGTCCTGCGCCGCCTTGCGAGCGCCGTACCGACGCTGTTTATCGTCGTCACCATTTCCTTCTTCCTGATGCGCTTTGCGCCAGGTGGCCCGTTCAATCTGGAGCGCCCGCTTCCGCCCGCAACGATGGAAAACATCATGCGGACCTATCAGCTCGACCAGCCCCTGTGGCGGCAATATGTAACCTACATATCCAATGCCGTTCAGGGCGATTTCGGCCCGAGCTACATCTACAAGGACAACACGGTCGCCGAACTGATCAGCAAGGGCCTGCCCTATTCTATGGAACTCGGCTTTTTCGCGCTTCTCCTGGCTCTGGTCGGCGGCGTCACGCTTGGCACGATTGCTGCCCTTCGCCAGAACAGCGTGCTCGATTTCTCCATCATGTCCCTCGCGACCGTCGGCACGACAATTCCGAATTTCGTCGTTGGCCCGGTTCTGACGCTGATCTTCGCTATCGTCTTCTCGCTGCTGCCGGCCGGCGGCTGGGGTGACGGTTCGTTCCGTTATTTGCTCCTGCCGATGATCGCCTTGGCGCTGCCGCAGCTTGCCGTTTTTGCTCGTCTTACCCGCGGCTCGATGATCGAGGCGCTGCATGCCGACCATATCCGCACAGCTCGGGCCTACGGTTTGCCGCCGCGGATCGTCGTCATCACCCATGCCATGCGCGGCGCGCTTCTGCCGGTCGTCTCCTATCTCGCGCCCTGCGCTGCGGCGCTGATGACCGGTTCCGCCGTGGTCGAGACGATCTTCACCATTCCCGGCATCGGCCGCTATTTCGTGCTCGGCGCGCTCAACCGCGATTATACGCTGGTCATGGGCACGGTCGTGCTGATCGCCATCTTCGTCATCGTTTTCAATCTCGTGGTCGATCTCATTTACGGCCTGCTCGATCCGAGGGTTCGCCATGACTGATATCGTCACTAATCCTGCGCCCGCGCAGCCGGAAAGCCCGGACAACAAAAGCCGCAGCCTGTTTCAGCTGGCAGCCCTTCGCTTCCGTCGCAACAAGGCTGCGATGGCCGGCTGCGTGATGATGGTGCTGATCGCGCTGTTTTCCTACATCGGCCCGTTCTTCGTGCCGCACAGCTATGACCAGGTTTATTCCTCCTACGTCTCCGTCGGCCCGAGCCTTGAGCCACGGCCGGATGAGGCGTCGCTGGAAGATGCGATGCGTGGCGTTGCCACCCGCGCCCGCGTCAATCTCGATGAGTTCAATGTTGAAGGACAGACATTTACCGCAACATTGAGCGCCGAAAACCCGATCGATCCGCGCGCAACCCGCTATTTCGACCGTGCCAACGAGTTCAAAAACACCAAGGTCGTCGCAACCGAAAACGACGGGCGCGAGCTGAAGGTCGAAGGCACTGTCAGCCGCGAATATTTCTTCTTCGGCACCGATCCGAATGGTCGCGACATGCTTGCCCGCGTCATGCTCGGCGGCCAGATCTCGATCGCGGTCGGCCTGCTTGCCAGTCTCGTCTCGCTCGGCATCGGCGTGCTTTATGGCGCGACATCGGGTTATCTCGGCGGTCGCGTCGACAATGTAATGATGCGGTTTGTCGAAATCCTCTATTCGCTGCCCTTCGTCTTTCTCGTCGTCGTGCTCGTCGTCTTTTTCGGCCGATCCTTCATACTGATCTTCCTTGTCATCGGCGCGGTGGAATGGCTGGACATGGCCCGTATCGTGCGCGGTCAGACGCTGGCATTGAAGCGTCGGGAATTCGTCGGTGCCGCACAGGCACTGGGATTGAGCGACTGGCAGATCATCCGCCGGCATATCATTCCGAACACGATCGGCCCGGTCATCGTCTTCGTTACCGTCGTCGTGCCGAAAGTGATCCTTCTCGAGAGTTTTCTTTCCTTCCTCGGCCTCGGCGTTCAGGCGCCGCTGACGAGCTGGGGCGCGCTGATCTCGGAAGGTGCCAGCAACATCCAGTCGGCCCCGTGGCTGCTGATCTTCCCGTCCATCTTCTTCGTGGCAACGCTCTTCTCGCTGAACTTCATCGGCGATGGCCTGCGCGATGCACTTGACCCGAAGGACCGCTGATATGACTGGGACACAAGAAAACATCCTCTCCATTCGCGATCTGAAGGTCGATTTCTCGACGCCGGACGGCACCGTGAATGCGGTCAAGGGTATCGGTTTCGATATCAAGGCCGGCGAGACACTTGCTGTCGTGGGCGAGAGCGGTTCCGGCAAGAGCCAGACCATGATGGGCGTCATGGGCCTGCTCGCCAAGAACGGCACGGTCATCGGATCTGCCCGATATCGCGGCAAGGAACTTGTCGGCTTGCCGAAGAGCGAGCTGAACAAGGTGCGCGGCGCCAAGATCACCATGATCTTTCAGGAGCCGATGACCTCGCTCGATCCGCTCTATACGATCGGCCGGCAGATCGCCGAGCCGATCCTCTATCACCGCGGCGGCTCAAGGGCGCAGGCCCGCGCCCGCGTGCTGGAGCTGTTGGAACTCGTCGGCATTCCCGATCCGGCGCGCCGGATCGACAGCTATCCGCATGAGCTTTCCGGCGGCCAGCGCCAGCGCGTGATGATCGCCATGGCGCTTGCCAACGAGCCTGATGTGCTGATCGCCGACGAGCCGACCACGGCGCTCGACGTGACGATCCAGGCACAGATCCTGAAACTCCTGCGCTCGCTGCAGGAGCGGTTCGGCATGGCGATCGTGCTGATCACCCACGATCTCGGTATCGTGCGCCATTTCGCGGAACGCGTTGTCGTCATGCGCCGCGGTGAGGTGGTGGAGCAGGGGACGACGGAGCAGATCTTCGAGAACCCGACCTCGTCCTATACCCGCATGCTGATCGATGCGGAGCCGCATGGCCGCAAGGCGCCGCCGGCAGACAATGCCCCGATCATTCTCGAAGGCCGTGACGTGGTCGTCGATTTCGATATCGGCAAAGGGTTTCTGTCCAAAGGTCCGCGTACCTTCCGTGCCGTCAATGGCGTCACCGTGAGACTGCAGGAAGGCCAGACGATCGGTGTCGTCGGCGAATCGGGTTCCGGAAAATCGACGCTCGGGCGCGCGCTTTTAAGGCTCCTGCCGAGCGACGGTGCATACCGCTTCGGCAAACAGGACATCTCGCGGCACGATCGCCGCCAGATGCGTTCGCTGCGCAAGGAGATGCAGCTCGTCTTCCAGGATCCCTACGGTTCGCTTTCGCCGCGCCAGACTGTCGGTGAGGTCATCACCGAAGGCCTGCTTGTCCACGAGCCTGGCTTGAGCAAGGCCGATCGCGACCGGCGCGCCATCGCGGCGCTTCAGGAGGTTGGCCTCGATCCGGCAGCACGCAACCGCTATCCGCATGAATTCTCCGGCGGCCAGCGGCAGCGTATTGCGATTGCCCGGGCGATGATCCTCAAGCCGCGTGTTGTCATCCTCGACGAGCCGACATCGGCTCTCGACCGGTCGGTTCAGGGGCAGGTGATCGATTTGTTGCGCAAGCTGCAGGCCGATCACAATCTTTCCTACGTCTTCATCAGTCACGACCTGTCGGTGGTCAAAGCCATTTCGGACTATGTGATCGTGATGAAAAACGGCGAGATCGTCGAACAGGGCGAAACGGATGCAATCTTCGAGGCCCCGAAGGCCGATTATACGAAGGCGCTGATCGGCGCGGCTTTCAGCGTATAGTACGGGTCGATCGGGACATTCTTAAAAAAGGGCGCGCATCGTCGCGCCCTTTTCCATGTCTGGATATCGGTATGCCGGTTGTCGGAGGAATTGGTTCTGCTCTTTGAGATAGCACGATCGAGTAGTCGATCGCGTCTACCGATCCTGCAAATCGGCCTTAATTTGCTGGTCTTGTCGTGCTGGAAGCGAGCCGATGCTGCGGCGGCTCTGGCCATTGCCACATTTGTGAGCATTGAAGAGTCGTAGTGTCCATAGCTAAGCGTTCAGTGCATGGCTCTGCTGCAGCAATATCGCTTCTAAAGTATCGGTTCGCCTGTATGATGACCACATCAGAGCGATGCTCCTCCTCCCGCAGACCTCTGATTTTCAGGCGACCTACTCCTCCTCCCAAGGGCGCCTGATCGAGCAGCGACACTCCTCCTCCCAGTCGCTGTTCAAATCTTTTCGAAAAGCCTGCCGCACCTCCTCCCGCGGCAGGCTTTTTCGTTTAATCCGTCAGAATGATATCGGCCTCACGGCAATGGTCCCTGATCAGGGCGCCGTTTTTCAGGTCGTTCCCTTGCGTTTTTGCCCGGGCCGCCTCTTCGCTCAATCCGTAACCGCGCCAGCGATCCATAAGCCGTTCCTCAAGTGTCGCGACGGGGGCAGAGATGAGGATCTCGTAGTCGAATTCGCCGTCCAGTGCCGACCAGGGAGCGCGATCGAGAAGCAGGTAGTTTCCCTCGACAAGAACGAACCGCGTCGAATCATCGATGATGCGTGCTGCCGCGATGGCCAGTTCCCGGGATCGGTCGAATACTGGCACCAGCACTTCTCCTTCCGCCACCCTGACTGCACGGATGATGTCGAGAAAGCCGCGGACGTCGAACGTCTCGGGCGCCCCCTTGCGGGAAAGGAGGCCTTTTTTCTGCAGGACGCCATTGTCCATGTGGAAGCCGTCCATCGGCAGGACTTCTGCGCTCTCACCAAGCGTTTTCAACGCCGCTGAAAGCGAGTCGGCCAGGGTCGACTTGCCTGCGCCCGGCGGGCCGGCAATCGCGACGATAAAACGTCGCCTGTCGCCCGCACGGTGAATGATTGTGCGGGCGATATCATCGGTGGTCATTGTCATGCGGCAAGCGGCTCCGGCGCCTTTGCGCCGGTCATGAATGCGACGGCGTCCGACATCGTATAATCCTTCGGATTGATGACGGTAAGACGTTTTCCTAGCCTGTGGATGTGGATGCGGTCGGCGATCTCGAAGACATGCGGCATGTTGTGTGAGATCAGCACGATCGGAATGCCACGCGAGCGCACGTCGAGGATCAGCTCCAGCACACGCCGGCTTTCCTTGACGCCGAGTGCTGCCGTCGGCTCGTCAAGGATGATGACCTTGGAACCGAAGGCTGCTGCCCGCGCCACCGCCACGCCCTGGCGCTGACCGCCAGACAGCGTTTCCACGGCCTGGTTGATGTTCTGGATGGTCATCAATCCAAGCTCGGAGAGCTTTTCACGCGCCATCTTTTCCATGGCGCCGTGGTCGAGTTTGCGCAGAACCTTACCCATGAAGCCGGGCTTGCGGATTTCGCGACCGAGAAACATGTTGTCGGCGATCGACAGCGCCGGTGACAGTGCGAGGTTCTGGTAGACGGTTTCGATACCGGCCTTTCGGGCCTCGATCGGCGAGGCGAAATGCACGAGTTCTCCGTCCATGCGGATCTCGCCCTCATCGGGACGGATCGCGCCGGAAATCGCCTTGATCAGCGAGGATTTTCCGGCGCCGTTGTCGCCGATCACGGCGAGGATTTCGCCGGGATAGAGATCGAAATCGGCATTGTCGATGGCGGTGACACGGCCGTAACGCTTGACGAGATTGCGACCAGTGAGGATGGGTTTGCGTGTGTCGGTCATCAGCGTGAAGCCTTTCTGATCCATTGGTCGGCTGCGACGGCGACGATGATGAGGACGCCGATCAGGAGATAGGTCCATTGCACATCGGTGCCGAGCAGGCGCAGGCCGAGCGAAAAGACGCCAACGATCAGCGCGCCGAACATCATGCCGAGAATGGAGCCGCGGCCGCCGAAGAGCGAGATGCCGCCGATCACCACGGCGGTGATCGATTCGATATTGGCAAACTGACCGGCGGTTGGCGACACGGAGCCGATACGGCCGATCAGTGCCCAGCCTGCCAGCGCGCAGATCACACCCGATAGCATATAGACGGAAATCAGCATGCGCTGCACGTTGACGCCGGAAAGATCGGCTGCTTCCGGATCGTCGCCGACTGCGTAGAGATGCCGTCCCCAAGCGGTGTGGTTGAGTACGTACCAGAGCACTGCGACGAGAAGGATCATGGCGATCACGCCATAGGTGAACACCGCGCCGCCGAACTTGAAGGTTTCTCCAAAGAATTGGAGAATTGGGGCGGTACTTTCGATTTCCTGCGAGCGAATGGTCTCGTTGGCGGAATAGAGAAAGTTGCTGGCAAGCACGATCTGCCACATGCCAAGTGTCACGATGAAGGGGGGCAGTTTCACCCTGGCGATCAAAACGCCGTTGATGAAACCGCAAAGCGCACCGGTTGCAAAACCACAGAGGATCGCGAGTTCCGGCGGCAAGCCGTAGCGGAAGGTGAATTGCCCCATGACGACCGACGACAGAACCATGATGGCGCCGACCGAAAGATCGATACCGGCGGTCATGATGACCAGCGACTGGGCCGCCCCGACGATCCCGGTGATCGCCACCTGCTGCAGGATCAGCGTCAGCGAGAAGGCGGAGAAAAACTTGCCGCCAAGCGTCAGGCCGAACACGATCAACGACACGACCAGCACGATCAGCGATACGGCGGACGGGTTGGAATGCAGAAAGTGACGGAACTTGTGAAGGAAGGACGGTTTGTCCTGTTCGAAGGATGCTACATCCTTCGAACTGTCCTTGAGCACTTTTTCATAGTCGTGATGCGGTGCGCTTGCCACTGGCTCGCTCATGAAATCCTCCCGCTTTTGTCGATGCCCGGTTCAGGCCGGGTTGCCGTGGCAGGCCGGTGGAACAGGTCCACCGGCCCGCAAGGATTTGCTAGAGGCTTAGCCCCAGCACTTGTTCAGGCCTTCCTTGGTGTCGATCGACTTGATCGACGGCACCGGCTTGTCGGTGACCAGCGTGACGCCAGTATCGAAGAAGTTCTTGCCTTCGGTCGGCTTCGGCTTTTCGCCGCTATCGGCAAACTTCTTGATCGCCTCAATGCCGAGTGCCGCCATCTGCAGCGGATATTGCTGCGAGGTGGCGCCGATCGCGCCATCGGCGACGTTCTTGACGCCCGGGCAACCGCCGTCGACCGAGACGATCAGCACGTCCTTCTCGCGGCCGACCGATTTCAGCGCCTCATAGGCACCGGCGGCAGCCGGTTCGTTGATCGTGTGGACGACGTTGATGGTCGGGTCCTTCTGCAGAAGGTTTTCCATCGCGGTGCGGCCACCTTCTTCATTGCCGTTGGTGATATCGTGTCCGACGATGCGCGGATCGTCCTCGTCACCGATCTTGTTCGGATCCTTCGGGTCGATGCCGAAACCGATCATGAAACCCTGGTCGCGAAGAATGTCGACGGAAGGCTGCGACGGGGTAAGATCGAGGAAGGCCACCTTGGCTTCCTTGGCGGCGTCACCCAGCGTATCCTTGGCCCATTGACCGATCAGCTTGCCGGCCAGCAGATTGTCGGTGGCGAAGGTCATGTCGGCGGCGTCGATCGGCTCCAGCGGCGTGTCGAGTGCGATCACCAGCAGGCCGGCATCGCGCGCCTTCTTCAGGTTCGGCACGATGCCCTTGGTGTCGGAGGCGGTGATCAGGATGCCCTTGGCGCCATCGGCGATGCAGGTCTCGATCGCCGCTACCTGGCTTTCGCTGTCGCCGTCGATCTTGCCGGCATAGGATTTCAGCGAGACGCCGAGTTCTTTGGCCTTGGCGGTCGCGCCTTCCTTCATCTTGACGAAGAAGGGATTGGTATCGGTCTTGGTAATCAGGCAGGCCGAAATGTCCGCGGCGTAAGCGGGTGCAGAAAAGACGACGCCAAGCGCCAACGCCCCGAATGACAGGGAAAGTACGGATTTTCTCATGATCTCCTCCCAGAGACGAAGTCCGCTCGCTGCGGACGGGTTCATTCCGGATGCAGGCCGGATCGTGCCCCAGTGCCTCCTCCGGGCGTTCCTGCATCCTTACAATCGTCAATAATCGCGAAAGAAAATCTCCTGTCAATAATTAATTCCGATTGAATTATTTATTCTGCCTTGTCATGCTATGCCCAACGTGAGAGAGCGAAGGCAAGGGAGGTGCTGGATGTCGATCACCGATGGCCCGCTTTCCGGGCCTGTTTCTTCTGCCGGTTTTTCCGGCGGTTCCAACCAGACGCGGGTGCGCGCCTATAACGAGCGGCTGGTCCTGTCGCTGGTGCGGCTGCACGGTGCGCTGTCGAAGGCAGATATTACCCGGCTCAGCGGCCTGTCGGCACAGACGGCGTCGGTCATCATGCGGGCGCTGGAGAAAGATGGTCTGTTGCTTCGCGGCGAGCCGGTGCGGGGGCGTGTCGGCCAACCTTCCATACCCATGCGTCTCAACCCGGATGCCGTCCTGTCCTTCGGCGTGAAGATAGGCCGTCGCAGCGCCGATCTGGTGCTGATGGATTTCGTCGGTAATATCCGCAAGCGCTATCACGAGACCTATGCTTATCCGCTGCCGCAGGAGATTCTGCGGATCATCACCTCGGGCATTGCCGATATCGAAGCGCAGATGAGCGGCGAGGAGCAGGCGCGGATCGCCGGCATCGGTATTGCTGCGCCGTTCGAGTTGTGGAATTGGGCCGACGAGATCGGCGCGCCATCGGGTGCCATGGAGGTTTGGCGTGGCTTCGATCTCCAGGCCGAAGTCGCGTCGCGCGTCGCTCACTCCGTCTATTTGCAGAACGACGCGACGAGCGCCTGCGGTGCGGAGCTGGTATTCGGTGTCGGGCCTACCTATCCGGATTTCATCTACCTGTTCATCGGCTCGTTCATCGGCGGCGGCATCGTGTTGAATTCGAGCATTTTTTCGGGCCGTACGGGCACTGCCGGGGCCGTCGGGCCGCTGCCGGTGCGGGGCAGGAATGGCGAAAATCGCCAGCTTCTCGATATCGCCTCGATCTTCGTACTGGAGAACATGCTGAGAGATCGCGGCATCGATCCGCAGCCGCTCTGGTATTCGGCCGATGACTGGGTCGATTTCGGCCAGCCGCTAGAGCTCTGGGTCCAGGCGACAGCTGCCGCATTGGCGCAGGCCATCGTCGCGGCCGCTTCGATCATCGATTTCGGTGCGGCGGTCATCGATGGTGGCTTTCCGGGCTGGGTGAGGAAACGCATCGTCGATGCGACGATCGAGGCGGTTGCCCGGCTCGACCTTCGCGGTGTCGTCATTCCCGATATCATCCAGGGCAAGGTCGGATCGCAGGCGCGCGCGATCGGTGGCGCCAGCCTGCCCATCTTCGCCCGGTACCTGACGGATCAGTCGGTGCTGCTCAAGGATTTCAACGGAGAGTGAGAGCCGTTCTTACTCTTGCAGCATACCGTCATCTTGCCTAGCCTTTGGTCCTCGGAGAAACAGGATGAATGAGGCCATGGAGACCAGCGAGACACATTCGCCGATGCCGAGCGAGCCGGGTATTCTTGAGTTTCTCGATGCCTGCAACAGCTTTTATCCCCCCGACGCCGTGAATGCGCCGATTGCGCAGCAGCGCGTCTGGTATGATGCGCTCTGTGCCGGTTTCGACCGGCCGCTGCCCAAGGGGATGATCTTTCAGGATGAGGTTTTGTTCGCGCCGATCCGGCGCTACCGACCTGCGCGTCTCACTACGAAAACCGTTTTGCTCTATCTGCATGGCGGCGGCTTTGTCGTCGGCTCTCTGGAGAGCCATCATGCGATCTGTGCCGAGATTGCCGAGTTTGCCCAAGCGGAGCTCATTTCTGTCGATTATCGTCTCGCGCCGGAACACGTCTGGCCTGTTCAGACGGATGATTGTTACGGCGTGCTGAAGCAGCTTATCGGGCAGGGTAGCAAGATCGTGGTGATCGGTGACAGTGCTGGCGGCAATCTTGCTACCGGCCTCTCAATTCGGGCGCGTGACGAAAACCTTCCCGGCATTATAGGTCAGGTGCTCATTTACCCCGCGCTTGGCGGCGATCTTGTTTCAGGTTCGTATCGAGAAATGGCGAATGCGCCGGGTTTGACGACCGCCGATGTCGCCTATTATCGCGCAGTGCTAAAAGCGCCGGAAATTGAGCCGGTGGCGCATCCGCTTCTATCAACCGATCTTTCCGGGCTTCCGCCTGCCTATATCACCGTGGCGCATTTCGATCCGCTGCGTGATGATGGCCGGCTCTATGCAGCGCGGCTGAACCAATGGGGTGTCACCGCGAGCTTTCGAGACGAGCCGCAAATGGTCCACGGATGGCTTCGCGCCCGGCATATGAGCGAGGGCGCACGAGACGGTTTCAAGACTCTGTGCGAAGCGATCCGAGCGTTTGCCGCCTAGGTCTTCGCCTTGGAGACAAGTACCGGATTGGCCCTGAAGGCTGCCGGGAAGATGGTCTTCAGATTATCGATCTTCGGCATGTCGTTATAGACGATATAGGGGTGGTTCGGATTGAGCGTCAGGAAATCCTGATGGTATTTTTCTGCCGGATAAAAGCCTTTCAGCTTCGAAAGCTTGGTCACGATCGGCGCATGAAACAGCCCGGTTCTGTCCAGTTGGGCGATGTAGGCTGCGGCAACTTTCTGCTGTTCAGCGCTGGCGGTAAAAATCGCTGATCGGTACTGCGTGCCCTGATCCGGCCCCTGATAATTCAGCTGGGTCGGGTTATGGGCGACGGAGAAAAACACCTGCAGCAGTGTGCCGTAGCTCACCTCGTGCGGATCGAAGGTCACTTCCACCGCCTCCGCGTGGCCCGTCTCGCCTAGGCTGACGGTCTCATAACTGGCCGTTTCCTTCGCGCCGCCGGAATATCCCGAGACTGCGTTCTTCACGCCCTTCACATGCTGGAACACGGCCTGCACACCCCAGAAACAGCCGCCGGCAAAAACTGCGGTCTCGCTGCTCCCCTTGGCTGCCTCATCAACTATGGGGGCCGGGATAACCACTGCCGCTTCTGCAGCAAACGCGGATGTTGCCGGAGCGGCAAGTAGCAACAAGGCGAATGTCATTCCAAGGTTTTTGCGTGCAAATATTGTCATGGCAGCTTCTCCAGTTGCCATGACTGTGTTCCTCGTAAAGCTTTCGGTCAACTCACATCGATGTGGCGAACGTGACCGTCTAGATGAGGTCACGCGGTATCGCTTTCTCGAATGTCTTTTCGAAGATCTGCTTTTCCCCGTGATAGGCCAGAACCTTGGCGCTTATCAGCCAATCCTTGTCCGTGCAGGCTATATTGGCGGTCGACACAGTACGTATCGACCAGTTGGAGCGGCTCATGTCGCAGGTCCAGACGCAGGTTCCTGTCATAGACAGTGGATCGTCCGGGCTGATCGACCAGGTTTCCTCGCGGCGCTGGCAGGTGGCAAGGCCGGTGCCGGGATGTTCGAAAAGTCCGGTATCCTCGGTCACCTGATAGCGCGTCTCGTTGGCAGCAAGGTCGCGGGTTACGCTGCGGCGCGTTTCAGCCGGTGCATGTTCGATATATTTCGGCAGCGGATCCGGATTGTCAGGCTGCTTCATCTCGAAGGTCTCATGGCGCCCAAGAAGCGGCATGGCGAGACCAAGCGAAGCGATATCGATCGTCACGCCGGGATCGACCGGCGGCGGTAGAACCATCGGCCAGTAAGAGGTTGAAATCGATAGCCGAATTCTGTGTCCTTCGCCAAAACGATAACCGCATGCATCGAGTTCAAGCCGGATCGTTACCGGCTCGCCGGGCGTGAGCGGCTTCGGGTTCTCGTTGCCGTCACGATGGGCAAGGTTGATGACGCCGAACGAAACGCGTGTTGCGGTGCCGTCGGGATGGATGTCGACGATGCGGGCGCAGAGATTGGCAAGCTCGGCATCGGCGTGCAGCGTCAGCGTGATGACCGGGCGACCGAGATAGGTTTTCGACTGCGCCAGCGGTGCCGTCTCAAAGGTCAGCGAGCCGGCATCGTCGCTGCGCTGGTCGCCGGCCAGTTCCGCATCCGGTTTCAGTGTGAACCATTCACCGGCGGCTGTTCCGGTGTCGAGTGGGGATTTCAGATAGACGTTATGCTTCGGCGCATGGGGGATAGGCATGCCTTCAAGCAGTGTTCCGAACTGATCGATATAGAAACACTCGGCTTCCGGTGCGCTCCAGCGGTCTTTCGAGATCCAGAAACCCGGATCGGCATCACGTCTGACAGCCGGCTTCGGACCGTCGAGAATATAGGCGCGCATCTGCGGCAGCCGGTCGATGCCGTTGTTCTCGCCGCGCAGCCAGCGGTTCCAGAAGGCGATGGCCTCGCCAAGGAAATCGGCGCGTGGTTTTGGCCAGGCAAAATGCGGGTATTTGTGGACCCATGGGCCGACAAGCGCCTTGGCCTTTTCGCCCAGTCCCTCGACCGCCAGAAACGGGGTGTTGCGATAACCATCGGCCCAACCGGCAATTACCAGAGCCGGGATTTCGAAAGCGGAATAGTCCTCGCAGATCGAACCGTGTTTCCAGAATGCATCGCGGCGCTGGTGAGAGAGCCATTCCTCCACGAAGAAGGGTTCGTTTTCCAGCCGCTCTACCCACATGTCGAGCCAGCGGTCGCCGACGATTTCCGGATCGGGCGAGCGGGATTGGTAGGCAAGCATGGTTGCCGCCCAGGAGAGCTGGGCCGAGAGATGACAGCCATTCTTGTAATGGATATCGTCATTGTAGCGATCGGTAGTGGAGGCGATCGAGATCACCGCCTTTAAGGCTGGCGGGCGAAGCGCTGCGACTTGCAGGCTGTTGAAGCCGCCCCAGGAGATACCCATCATGCCGACCGAACCGTTCGACCAGGGTTGTTCGGCAATCCAGGCGATCAGCTCGCAGGCATTCGCCAGTTCCAGCTCGGTATACTCGCCGTCGATCACCCCGTCGGATTCGCCCGAGCCGCGGATATCGACACGCACTCCGGCAATACCTGACGCAGCAAAGACCGGATAAGTGGATTCGTCGCGCGGGCTGGTTCCGTCGCGTTTTCGATAGGGCAGGAATTCGAAGACCGCCGGCACCGGATCGGCTTCTGTTCCATCCGGCATCCAGATGCGGGCGGCAAGCCGGGTCCCGTCCTTCAGCCTGATCCACTGGTTTTCGATAACGGTGAAGGGGCGGTCGTTCATCTGTTCAGATCCTAAAAGCAAACTCTTTGCGGGATTTGCCCCTCACCTTCCCCCTCTCGATGGTGGAAAGGGAAACGAGACGTTGGTACCTGCGTCCTCGCCCCGTTTACGGGGAGAAGGTGCCGGCAGGCGGATGAGGGGCAGCTCTCAGTGTCCGGCGCTTTCCATGCGCCGCGTGGCAAGCACCTTTTCCAGCCAGCCGAGTTCCATTTCGGGCACGGATTTGAGGAGAAGGTCTGTGTAGTCGTCGAAGGGCGGCGAAAGTGCCTGGGATTTCGGGCCGAAGCGGACCAGCCTGCCGCGATGCATGACGGCGACCGAATCGGCTATTGCCTTCACGATGGCGATGTCATGGGTGATGAAAACATAGGAGAGCTGCTGCTCTTCCTGCAGTTTCATCAGCAGCTTCAAAATGCCTTCGGCGACCAGCGGGTCGAGCGCCGATGTCGGCTCGTCGCAAAGGATCAGCTCCGGTTTCGCCGCAAGCGCACGGGCAATCGCCACACGCTGCTTCTGCCCGCCGGAAAGCTCTGCCGGATAACGATCGATGAAACCGTTGCCCATTTCGATCTGTTCGAGCAGTTTCCTGACGCGGGCGGTCTTTGCAGCACCTCTGAGGCCGTAATAGAAGGTCAGCGGCCGGCCGATGATGTCGCGCACCGTCTGGCGTGGGTTCATTGCCGTATCAGCCATCTGGTAGATCAGCTGGATACGGCGAAGATCGTCTTTCGGGCGGTTCTTCAGTGTCAGTGTCAGCGGCTTGCCGTCGAACGTGATCTTGCCTTCGCTCGGCCTCAGAAGGCCGGTGATGACACGTGCCAGCGTCGACTTTCCCGACCCTGATTCGCCAACGATCGCCAGTGTCTGCCCCTTGCACAGATGCAGGGAGACGCCGTGCAGAACCTTGAAGCCGTTCGAATATTCCGCGCTGACATTATCCACTTTCAGCAGCGGGTTGGACTGGTCCGCAGCCTCCTCGCGTGCTGTCTGGCGCACGTTGACCAGCGCTCTTGTATAGTCCTGCGTCGGCGCCTCGATGATCTGCTGTACCGAGCCGTATTCCACCGTCTTGCCATGGCGGAGAACCATGATGTCGTCCGAAATCTGAGCGACCACCGCGAGATCGTGGGTGATGTAGAGCGCAGCCGTATCGGTTTCCTCAATCGCATGTTTGATCGCGGCCAGAACATCGATCTGCGTCGTCACGTCGAGCGCCGTTGTCGGTTCGTCGAAGACGATCAGGTCAGGGTTGGAGCAGAGCGCCATGGCGGTCATGGCGCGTTGCAACTGCCCGCCCGAAACCTGATGCGGGAAACGATCGCCGAAGGTCTCGGGACTTGGGAGGCCCAGTACCTGGAAGAGATAGAGCGCCCGCTGGCGCGCCTCCTGCTTGGTCATCAGGCCGTGCTTGACTGTCGCCTCGATTACCTGGTCGCCCAGCCGGTGGGCCGGGTTGAAGGCGGCAGCTGCAGACTGCGCCACGTAGCAGATACGGGCGCCGCGCAGTTTTCTGATGCCGCCCTTGCCGAGTTTGAGGATGTCGATGCCGTCGAGTTTCACCTCGCCGCCGGTGATTTCGGCGCCGCCGCGGCCATAGGCGAGGGCGGAGAGGCCGATCGTCGACTTGCCGGCTCCCGATTCGCCGATCAGGCCCAAAACCTTACCCTTTTGCAGATCGAAGGAAACGCCGTCGACGATGGTGATCCGTTTCGGCTGTTCGCCGGGCGGATAGCTGGTTGCTTCGATCTTCAGGTCGCGGACGGAAAGAAGATGGGTGTCAGGCATCGCCACGACCTCCCTTCAGGCTGGAGGTTCGTTTCAAGAGCCAGTCGACCACAAGGTTGACGCAGATGCAAAGTGCCGCGATCGCCGAGCCGGGTACAAGCGCTGCGGGGATGCCGAAGATGATGCCGTCCTTGTTGTCCTTCACCATGCCGCCCCAGTCTGCTGTCGGCGGCTGTATGCCGAGGCCGAGGAAGGAAAGGGTAGAAAGGAACAGGATGGCAAAGGCGAAGCGCAGACCGAACTCGGCCAGAAGCGGCGAGAGCGTGTTGGGCAGGATCTCGCGAAAAATGATCCACATCTTGCCTTCACCGCGCAGTTTCGCCGCCTCGACAAATTCCATCACCGCGACATCGAGCGCCACGGCGCGGCCGAGACGGTAGACGCGGGTGGAATCAAGTACTGCCATGACAAGGATCAGCACGAACAGGTATTGCGGCAGGACGGCCAGTACGACGAGCGCGAAGATCAGCGTCGGGATCGACATCATCAGGTCGTTGAAACGGGAGAAGACTGTGTCGATCACCCCGCCGGAGACCGCCGCGATGAAGCTTAAAATGATGCCGAGCGAAAACGAGATCACGGTCGCCGCCAGCGCCACGAAAAGCGTCGTACGGGTGCCGTAGATCAGCCGCGAGAGGATGTCACGGCCGAGATTGTCTAGGCCGAAGAAGAACTGGCCATCCGCCACCTGCCAGACGCCCCCGACGACTTCGGTTTCGCCATAAGGGGCAATCAGCGGGGCGAAGAGGGCGCAGAAGATGGCGAGCGCAATGCCGAAAAGGCCGATCCAGGCGGTGATGGGGATTTCTCTCACTCTCATCGCGGATGCCTCAATCTCGGATTGGCGACGATCGCAAGAATATCGGCCAGCATGTTCAAGAGGATGTAGACGGCCGCAAAGATCAGGCCGCAGGCCTGCACGACCGGCATGTCGCGCACCGTCACCGCATCAACCATGTATTGGCCCATGCCCGGATAAACGAAGACGACCTCGACGACTACGACACCGACCACCAGATAGGCGAGATTGAGCGCCACTACATTGATGATCGGGGCGAGCGCGTTGGGGGCGGCGTGCTTGACGATCGCTCGCCAGCTGGAAAGTCCCTTCAGCTCGGCCGTTTCCATATAGGCAGAAGACATGACGGAGAGGATGGCTGCCCGCGTCATCCGCATCATGTGAGCGAGAACGACGAGAACCAGTGTTGCCGTCGGCAGCGCAATCGTCTGGATACGTTCGAGGAAGCCCATGCCCTCGTAGACTGTCGCCGGGAAGGTGGCGATACCGAAATTGACGGCGAAATAGAGGATCAGCAGGTAGCCGATGAAAAATTCCGGCAGCGAGATCGCCGCCAGCGAAATCACATTGATGATCTTGTCGGGCATCCGGTCACGGAAATGGACCGAGAGCATGCCGAGACAGATCGCAAGCGGCACGGCGATGATGGCGGCAAAACCGGCAAGGAACAGTGAGTTGCCAAGTCGTTTGCCGACCTGTTCGGAGACCGAATTGCGGCTTGCCCAGGAGGTGCCGAAATCACCCTGGACCACGCCGCCCAGCCAGTCGAAATAACGGGTGACGACAGGGCGATCGAGACCGAGTTCGGCGCGGATGTTGGCAATCGTCTCAGGCGTTGCCGACTGGCCGAGATAGGTGGAGGCGAAATCGCCGGGCAAAGCTTCCACGCCGGCAAAGATCAGCACGGAAACGGCGAAGAGAAGAACGAGCGAGAGGAGGAAACGCTCGAAGATAAGGGTCAATAGCGGAAACCGCTCCCTCGGGCTGCGGGCAGGCGTACCGCCGGCCTCTGCGGAATTTGACATCTGGCGCGATCCCGTTTCCGAAATGAAGGAATGGGATCGCAGGCGCTGACCTGCGATCCATGTTCATCGGTGGGCCGAGGCCCTCGTTCAAAGGATCAGGCGTCGAACCAGACGCGGCTTGCGACATAACCGTTGGACATGTCGTTGCCGATATCGCTGACATAGCCCATTAGCTTCTTGGTGCCGGCATTCACGAAGTCGTTGAACATCGGCAGAATCGTGCCGCCTTCGTCGCGCACCAGCATCGCCATTTCGCGATACATGTCCTTGCGCTTCTTCTCGTCCAGTTCGCCACGGGCCGAGATCAGCAGCTTGTCGAATGTCTCGTTCTTGAAGCGGGTGTCGTTCCAGTCGGCGGTCGAAAGATAGGCGCCGGAATAGAACTGGTCCTGGGTCGCGCGGCTGCCCCAATAGGAGGCGGAGAAAGGCTGCACGTTCCAGACGTTCGACCAGTAGCCGTCACCCGGCTCGCGCTTAATCTCGATGTCGATGCCAGCTTTCTTGGCGCTCTGCTGGAAGAGCACGGAGGCGTCGACGGCGCCCGGGAAGGCGACTTCCGAGGTGCGCAGGAGCACGGATCCACTATGGCCGGACTTCTTGTAATGGAAGGCCGCCTTGTCGGGATCGTAAGATCGCTGCTCGATGCCTTCGGGGAAGAGCGCGTAGGTGTCGTTGATCGGGAAGTCGTTGCCCACCTTGCCGTAACCGCCGAGAATGCGCTTGACCATTTCCTCGCGGTCGATCGCGTATTTCAGCGCCATCCTGAGGTCGTTGTTGTCGAACGGCGCCTTGTCACAGTGCATGATGAAGACATAGTGACCGCCGCCTGATGTCGTCAGCAGCTGCACCGTCGAGGCGCGTGTCAGAAGCGGTACGGTCTTCGGATCGACGCGGTTGATGAACTGGACCTGACCGGACGAAAGTGCCGCAATACGGGCCGTCGCGTCGTTCATCGTGATAATTTCGACTGAATCTACATAACCACGGTCGGAGCGCCAGTCATTCGGGTTTTTCTCGAAGGTCATGCGAACGCCGGGTTCGAAGCTCTTCACCTTGTAGGGGCCGGTGCCGACGCCTGCCGTCGGCTTGTCGATGCCGCCATTCGGCTGGATGACGAGGTGATAATCGGTGAAGATTGCCGGCAGGTCGGCATTGCCGCTGTCGAGTGTGACAACCAGATCACCGCCCTTGTTTTCGATCGAGGTGATCGACTTCATCACGCCGGCTGCACCGGATTCGGTCTTCGAGTCGCTGTGGCGTTTCAGGGTGGCCACAACGTCGTCGGTGGTCATTTCCTTGCCGTCGTGGAACTGCACGCCCTTGCGGATCTTGAAGGTCCAGGTCTTTGCGTCGGCGGAAGGCGCCCAGGATTCGGCCAGCGACGGGATCGGGGCCCGGGTCTGCGGATGTGTCTCTACCAGCGTGTCACCCCAGCTGCGTACGGCAGCGAACATGACTTGTGAAGTTGCCTTGGCGGGGTCGATCGAGTCGGTGGCTGCGCCGCCTTCGAGGCCGAGCTTCAATGTGCCGCCCTTCTTGGGCGTCTGGGCTGCGGCGCTGGTGGCGAAAAGATTGCCAGCTGCGGTCAGCGTCAGGCCGGCGGCCATGGCGCGACCCATGAATTCGCGGCGGTTCATGCCGCCTGCCGTAACGCGTCCGGCCAGATACTTGGTGAAGTCGTTCATTTCCCTTGTTCCCCTTTATCCGATGCAGATTTCTGTTCTTGTCATCGACACCCCGTCGTCCGGTTTCCTCTTCCGTGGAGGGGCGTGTTTCATGCTGTCGATCGTGGGAAATGGTTCGGTTGCCGCCGACATAACTTCCTTTCTTCTGCAGTCTCCCGCTCATCTGCGTGAGCTTATCTGCCTCGGGAAAATCTGCTCTGTGATCGAAGGCCCGTTGAGGCTTGATGAATGGTAAGGGCGCGGTGTCGCGCGGGTGAGCCTTCGCTACGACATTAAGTGCCTTTGATGCGACACATTTGGCAACCTCCCATGGGTTGCGAAAATTCGACACCTGTCAGGCAGGTGCCCAATAGGCTCAATCGCGCGCTATTGCATGGAAAAATGCGCCGGTCACACGACCTCGTTTTCCACCCGATGGGCCTATTTCGACGCCGCGGCCGTCTGCAATCATGGCGAGAGGTTGGTCGTTTCCAGCATCGATCACGCGTGCGTAATGGAATTCATGGCCACGGATCAGGTCGTTGGCCGAACCGATCGCAGAGTGGCCCAGCAGGCGTGCCTGGCGGTAGCCGAGATTCATCTTGCGCTTTGCAAAGCTCGTGGCATGGGAGAGAAGCCCGGTCATGGCGTGGGTCACCCCGTCGGCATCCTCCAGCGCCTCGCCGAGAACCATGTAGCCACCACATTCGCCGTGAACGGGTTTTGTTTCCGCGAAGCTTTTCAAACCCGCCTTGAAATTGTGGGCTGTTGCCAGCCGGCGGGCATGCAGCTCGGGATAACCGCCCGGCAGCCAGCAGATGTCGCAATCGGCTGGCGGCGCTTCGTCGGCAAGCGGCGAAAAGGTGATGATCTCCGCCCCCATGGCGCGCCATTGCCGCTTGATATGTGGGTAGAGGAAGGTGAAGGCTGCGTCCTCGGCAAGCGCAATCCGCTGGCCCGGTGGTGGAAGCGCCTTTTCGGTTGAACCTGACGGTATATCGAATGGTTTTGCGGCGGCAAAAATCGCATCGAGATCAAGCGAGCGCTCCATAGCATCGGCCAGACGATCGATGTGGGCATCCATTTCCGGGTGTTCGCTCGCCTGGACGAGACCGAGATGGCGTTCCGGCAGTGTCAGCGTCGGATCACGCAGCACCGTGCCGACAACCGGCATGCCAAGTGCCTCGATCGCATCGCCGGAAAGCTTCTTGTGTCGCTCGCTGCCGGCCCTGTTCAGCACGCAGGCGGCCATCTTCACATTTGGGTCGTAATGCATGAAACCGCAGGCGATTGCCGCCGCTGTCTGGCTCTGGCCGGAAACGTCGAGTACCAGAAGCACAGGCAGGCCGAAAAGCCGGGCCAGATCGGATGCGGCGCCGGAACGATTGGGTTCGGTCACGATGCCGTCGAACAGGCCCATGGCACTTTCGATCAGTATCAGCTCGGCATCATCCGCCTGTTCACGCGCCAGATGGCGCAAAAGATCGGGCGCCATCGCCCAGCTGTCGAGATTGAGGCCGGGCAGGCGGGTCGCCGCCTCGTGAAAACCGGGGTCGATATAATCCGGCCCGGTCTTGATGCCGCGAACTTTCACGCCGCGCCGTTGGAACGCCCTCAGCAGGCCGATCGTGACGCTTGTCTTGCCGGAGCCGGAGCGGGGTGCGCCGATGATGAGCGCGCGGGCGATCATGGATTCTTGCCCGAAAGAACGGCCTGCCCGGATAGGGCAGCCTGCATGGAAACGATCCTGCCGATGACGATCAGTGCTGGAGCGGCAAAATTCTGGCGCTGGACTTCTTCCTCGACAGTGGCAAGTGTTGCCGTCATCGAGCGTTCGTCCGGCGTCGTTGCGGCCATCAGCACGGCAACGGGCGTGTCGGCGGCAAGGCCGCCTTCCATCAGCAGTCGGGCAATCGTGCCGATCGTGCTGACGCCCATATAAACGACGATGGGCTCGCCGGTTTTTGCAAGCGCCTTCCAGTCGAGATCCCCGGGTGTTCCGGCGGCATGGCCGGTTGCCAGCGTGATCGAGCGGCTGATGCCGCGCATGGTAGCGGGAATGTTGGCGGAGGCGAGCGCCGCCAATGCGGATGTCATGCCGGGCAGCACGCGAAAGGGAATGTTTTCCTTCACCAGCGCTTCAGCTTCCTCGCCACCACGACCGAAGATGAAGGGATCGCCGCCCTTCAGCCGCAAGACGCGCTTTCCCGCCTTTGCCAGTTCGATCAGTTTGGCCGTGATATCGTCCTGCGCGACGGAAGGCTTGCCGCCACGCTTGCCGACGAAGATCAGGTCTTTTGTCGTCGCCAGCGCCAGCACGCCGTCAGAAACCAGCGCATCATGCACGATCACATCCGCCTTTTTCAGCGCATCAGCCACTTCCAGCGTCAGATAACGTGGATGACCCGGTCCGGCACCACCCAGCCATACGTGGCCCGGGGCAAATTCGGGGGCATCGACGATCGTTTCCAACAACTCATTCACGGACATATTCAAACCTTTTGCCGGCCGGTGGCGGCCGGGTTATAGAAACGGCCATGGAAGCGGCCATTGAAACAGAAAGCAAGAACCTGCGTCGTGGATGGACGACGGGCACCTGTGCGGCGGCAGCCAGTAAGGCCGCCTGTCTTGCGTTGATGACTGGCGAATTTCCCGCCTTGGTCGAAGTGACATTGCCCGGTGGCCAACGCCCGGCCTTCGCTCTTGCTATGGAAGAGAAGGGCAGCGGATTTGCCAAGGCTGGTATCGTCAAGGATGCCGGCGACGATCCCGATGTCACCCATGGCGCGCTGATCATGAGCACCATGCGCCGTGGATTGCCCGGCTCCGGCATTACCTTCAAGGCGGGACCGGGCGTCGGCACCGTGACACGACTTGGCCTGCCGCTGCCGCCCGGTGAGCCATCTATCAACCCGGTTCCGCGCAAGATGATCGCCCAGGCTATTTCCGAGGTTTGCCATGGCGAGCGGGATTTCGAGGTCGAGATTTCCGTTGCCGATGGCGAGAAGATCGCCGAGCGCACCCTCAACGGTAGACTTGGAATCCTTGGCGGCATATCGATTCTCGGTACAACCGGCATCGTCATCCCGTTTTCCTGCGCTTCCTGGATTCATTCCATCTGGCGTGGCATCGATGTGGCGCGCGCCGCAGGGCTTGATCACATTTCCGGCGCCACCGGCAATGTGTCCGAAAAGGCGGCGCAGGCCCATCATGGCCTGTCGGAGATCGCGCTGATCGACATGGGCGATTTCGTCGGCGGCATGCTGAAATATCTTCGCAGCCATCCGGTGCCGAAGGTGACGATTGCCGGCGGCGTCGCCAAGATGACCAAGCTTTCTCAAGGCATGCTCGATGTGCATTCCAAACGCGGGCTTGCCGATCTCGAGGCTCTGGCCAAGGTTGCGGCCGAAGCCGGCGCGGAGGCCGATCTCGTGGCGCGAATTACCGCGGCCAATACCGTGTCGCACGCCTTCCAGCTCGCCGATGACATAGGGCTTCCGCTTGGCAACCGCATCGCTGCACTCGCCTGGAAAACGGCGGCCAAGGCACTGCATACGCCAGATATCGCTCTGGAAATCCTGGTCTTCAATCGACAAGGCCAGCTTGTCGGCAAGACGGAGTTCACGCCCTCCGATCATTCCGAACCCTTATCGGCGTGATCCTTGCTGAACTGATCCCAGCCGGGGCGAAAACGCCTTACATAGTCGGCATTGTATAGCTGGCTCTCGACAAAATCGGACGCGCCCAGGCCTTTGCCGATAAAGATCAGTGCCGTGCGTTCGGCCGGCTCTTCCGCCAGTTTCGCCTCGATATCGGCGAGCGTTCCGCGGATGATCCGCTCTTCCGGCCAGGAGGCGCGTACGACAATTGCCACCGGGCAATCTGCGCCATAAAGCGGCGTCAGTTCCTCGACGATTTTTTCCAGTGCATGGATGGCGAGATGGATCGCCAGCGTTGCGCCTGTCGCTCCAAAGGCCTTCAGTGTTTCGCCTTCCGGCATTTTCGACGCGCGGCCGGAAACGCGGGTGAGTACGAGGCTCTGGGCCACTTCCGGGATGGTGAGTTCACGCTTCAGTGCTGCCGCTGCTGCGGCGAAGGAGGGCACGCCCGGCGTCAGCGTATAATCGATACCGTGTTTTTCCAGCCGACGGATTTGTTCGGCGACCGCGCTCCAGACGGAGAGATCGCCGGAATGCAGCCGCGCGACGTCCTTGCCCGCCTTGTGGGCGGCAACATATTCGGCTTCGATCTCGTCCAACGACAATGAGCCGGTATCGACGATCCGCGCATCTTTCGGGCACCAGTCGAGCAGTTCCTTGGGCATGATCGAGCCGGCATAAAGGCAGACCGGCGCGCGGGCGAGAATATCACGACCGCGCACGGTGATCAGGTCTGCTGCACCCGGACCTGCACCGATGAAATGGACGGTCATGCTTGTTCTTTCATTTCTGCCAGCGCGCAGGTGGCGCCCTGCGATATCAGCCTAGGCACGATGATCTCTGATTTTTCGCCCGCAGCTGCCAGCGCGGCACCCTCCGAAAGGCTGGAGGACAGCGTTTTCGCAAGGCTGTGCCGTGACACGGTTTTCGTTCGCGGTTCTGCGTCCATCAGGGCATCGTCCGCCACGATATGGAGCGGCAGGCCCAGCATCTCGGCCAATTGCAGAATGCCGGCTTCCTCCCGCTTGATCTCGCCGGTTGCGAGCGCCGAGATGGATTCACGTGAAATTTTCGCTTCCATGCAGGCGGCATCGAGCGCCGATAGAAGCTCATCGCGCGTGCTGCCCTTGCGGCAGCCGAGACCGGCAACGATCATGATTGCATTCCTTTTGTCCATGTCCATTGGGTCACCGGCATTGCCGGCTTCCAGCCCTGCATCGCGCCGACCGGTGCTGCGCGTGAAACTTCCATTCGGATCAGGTTGCCGCCGAGTTTCGCTTGTGCCGCCAGCAGTACGGTTTCCATTTCCAGCGTCACGGCATTGGCAACCAGCCTGCCGCCGGGCTTCAGTGCCTCTAAGGCTGCGTCGAAGACGCCTGGTTCGCTGCCTCCGCCGCCGATGAAGATCGTATCGGGTTGCGGGAGATCGTTCAGCGCGGACGGCGCCTCTCCTTCGACCAGAACCAATCCCGGAACGCCGAAACGGTATGCATTGCGCCTGATCCGCGCGGCGCGTTCCGGATGAGCTTCGATGGCAATCGCTCGCATCGACGGGTCAGCCAGCATCCATTCTATGCCGATCGAACCGGAACCGGCGCCGATGTCCCAGAGCAGTTCACCAGGCCGCGGGCTGAGCGCCGACAGCGTCAGCGCCCGGATTTCCCGCTTGGTGATCTGTCCATCGTGTTCGAACAGCGCGTCGTCCAGTCCGAAACCACGCGGCAGGATGCGCGCATCGGCACTTGCAACCACCTCGATGGCCACGACATTGAGGACATTGATATCCTGCAGTGCGAATTCTGCGGCCTTGCCGGCGCGCATCGTCTCGGCCTCACCGCCCATCGCTTCAAGCACTGTCATTCCGGATCGACCAAACCCGCTTTCCGTCAGCAGTTCCGCCAGCTCCCGAGGGCCTTTTTCGTCGGAGGTCAACGCGATGATCCGCCGGCCGGGATGTAATAGCGGGCGGATCAGATCGATCGGGCGGCCGTGCAGGGAAACGGTTTCGATATCCTGTAGTGGCCAGCCAAGTCGTGAAGCCGCCAGCGAGAATGCCGAAGGCGATGGGTAGGTGGTAAACTCATCGGAGCCGATGTGACGCGACAGGGTGACGCCGGCGCCGTAAAAGAACGGATCGCCGGAGGCGAGCACGCAAACCTTTTGCCCTCTCAGTGCCACGACATCGCGCATCGCTGCATCGAACGGCACCGGCCATGGCCGCGCCTCGCCGGTTACCAGCGGCGCTGCAAGCTCCAGATGCCGTCTGCCGCCGAAGACGACCGAAGCGCAGGCGATCGCATCCCTGGCGTTTTCGCCCAGCCCTTTCACGCCATCCTCGCCGATCCCGACAATGGACAGCCAGCGGCTTTGGTTTAAAGCTTGTTTCTCTGATTCAGGAGGCAATTTGACCTACTCCATCCTCATTCTGGGAGGTACGGCGGAAGCCAAGGCGCTCGCCGCCCAGCTTTCGACGAGCCCCGATTACGATATTCTGCTCTCGCTTGCCGGCCGCACCAAGGCCCCGGCCGAACAGCCCGTGCCGGTTCGCATCGGCGGCTTCGGCGGTGCCGGAGGGCTTGCCGCATTTCTTCGCGAAAAGAACGTGGACCTGCTGATCGACGCGACGCATCCGTTTGCGGCAAACATTTCCCGCAACGCTGCCGAGGCGGCGGCGCTGGCGGGTGTCGATATTCTCGCTTTGCGCCGTCCGGTATGGTCGCGACAGAAGGACGATCACTGGCAGGAGGTCACCGATATTGCGGCCGCCGTCCAAGCCCTCGACATTGCTCCGCGCCGGGTTTTCCTGACGCTCGGCCGGCAGGAACTGCTGCCTTTCGAAGTGATGCCGCAGCATTCCTATCTGGTGCGCAGCGTCGATCCAGTCGATCCGCCGCTGAAGCTGCCGAACGTGTCTTATATCACCGCGCGCGGTCCGTTCTCCGAATGGGACGAGACCCAGCTGCTTGAACAGCATGCAATCGATCTTATCGTCTCGAAGAATAGTGGCGGTGTCTCCAGCGTCGGCAAGATCAGCGCTGCCCGACGGCTGGGCATCGAGGTCGTGCTGATCGAACGCCCCCGTCTGCCGGATGTGCCATCGGCCAGAAGCGTCGAAGAGCTTGCCGGCATGGTGCGTCACTGGAAGCTCTCCCGCAGAAAACGGGGCGAATAGACAATCGGCCTCTGACCAGTCCGCTCGATAAGCCTCGTCTCGGCCGTGCCGACGATCACGCAGGTCGCCATGTCTGCCATATCGCCTTCAGCTTCTTCGAGCGGCACGATGCGGATCGCCTCGTCGGGGCGGCCTGCTGCACGGCCGAAGATCACCGGCACTGAGCCGGGCAGATGGGCGCGCAAAATGTCGAAAGCCTCGCCCAGCTGGTGCGGACGCGCCTTGCTGATCGGATTGTAGAAGGCCATGACGAAGCCCGCCTTCGCAGCCGCCACGAGACGTTTCTCGATGATCGCCCAGGGTTTCAGGTTATTCGACAGTGATATGGCGCAGAAATCATGGCCCAGCGGTGCACCGGCCTTGGCGGCAACCGCAAGCATCGCAGTAACACCCGGCACGACGAACAGCTCGATATCATGCCATTCGGCCGGGCCGTCGTCGATCGCTTCGCAAACTGCGGCCGCCATGGCAAACACGCCCGGATCACCGCCGGAAACAACGCAGACCTTACCGCCCTTGGCCGCCATTTCCAGCGCTGCTTTGGCGCGCGTCAGTTCTTCGCGGTTGTCCGAGGCGTGGCGGCGTTGGTCTGCTCTGAGGTTCAGCCGGTCTATATACGGGAAATAGCCGAAAAAGTCGGTGGATGCCGTAACTGCCGCGAGAGCCTCCTGGGTCATCTGGTCGGGATTGCCGGGGCCGAGGCCGACAACGGTCAGCGACCCGGTCATTTCTTTTCCCCTTGCGGTCTCGTGGTCCAGCCGGGAACGAGTACGATGGAGAAATAGGGCGCCGGGCTTTCGTCGCGCGTTTCCAGTCGCTCGGCCGCTCCGTTCGCCATCGTGCCGCGCTCGACATAAAGTGCGCCGGAAAGCTTTCCGACCGATGCTAGGGCGCGGCGGATTTTCGGCAAGTTACGGCCAACCTTCATAATCACGGCGCCATCCGTAACCGCGAGCCGTTCTGCGAGCTTTTCTTCCGACAGTGTGCCGGGCAGCACGCTTAAAATGTCGTCGCCCTGCACCAGCGGCAGGCCGGTCATCGACCAGCAGCCGGACATGGCGGTAACGCCTGCGATCACGTCCGCCTGATAAAGATCCTTCAGCCGCAGATGCAGGTGCATGTAGGAACCGTAGAAAAGCGGATCGCCCTCGCTCAGCACGGCAACATTCTTGCCGGCATCGAGATAGGAGGCGATCTCTTCGGCCGAGCGATCGAAGAAATCGTTGATCGGGTTCTTGTAGTCGTCTTCGTCCTTGTGGGTCTCGATTGTTACCGGATAGACCAGCGGCAATTCGATCGTGCCGGGGCGGATATGCGCCTCGACGATGGTGCGGCCATTGCCGGTCGAGCCCTTCTTGCAGAAGAAGGCGACGACATCGGCCTCGTTTATGGCGCGCACTGCCTTCAGCGTCATCAGTTCCGGGTCGCCCGGGCCGGTGCCGACGCCGGTCAGTTTACCCTTGAGGATGGCGGCGTTCACAGGCCTGCCCTCGCAAGCGCGTTGACTGCGGCGGCGGTCATCGCCGAGCCGCCCATACGGCCGCGCACCACGGCATATGGAATATCGTGGGTGGAAACCATCAGCGCTTCCTTGCTTTCCATCGCGCCGACAAAACCGACTGGCATGCCGATGATCGCGGCCGGGCGCGGTGCGCCGGCATCCAGCATTTCCAGCAATCGGAACAGTGCCGTCGGCGCATTGCCGATGGCGACGACCGCGCCTTCCAGCTCGTCCCACAGGTCGAGAGCGGCCGCCGAGCGGGTATTTCCGATGGTTTTTGCCAGTTCTACGGTGCGACTGTCGCGCAGGGTGCAGATCACCTGGTTTTCCGCCGGCAGTCTTGCGCGGGTCACGCCATGCGCCACCATTTCGGCGTCGCAATAGATCGGCTTTCCAGCTCGAAGGGCAGCGCGTGCCGCCTCGACGAAATCGCTCGAGAACCGGAAATGCTCTGCCGCCTCGACCAGCCCGCAGGCATGGATCATGCGCACGGCGATATCGGCCTGTTCCTCGGTGAAGGCGGAAAGATCGGCTTCCGCGCGAATGATCGCGAATGACTTTTCGTAGATCGCATCGCCTTCGCGGATATATTCGTAACTTGTCATGGTCGTCCTGTGGCTGCCGCTTCCAGCCGGTCTGAACCGATCCGGGCAAGGCACGCGGCTGAGTTTTCGCTTGGTCGTCTTTCTGATCTGACGAGATCGGCAAGGCGGCGAAGCGTGGCGTTGGTATCGGCAAAGCTCGAGAAAGCAAAGGGTTGGTCTGCAGCTTTTCCCTGCGCAATCAGAGAAACGCGATCAGCGGTGCCGCAAAGGGTAAGCGCTGCCGGTTGCGGATGGGCGCAGCCTTTCGGGCAACCGGTGACATGCAGCTTGAAAGAACCGTCGAGCAGATCGGTGCATTCGGCGGCCGCTGCTGCGGCAATCTCGTGAGTGGCGATCGTCGCCGAAGTGCAGGCGGGGCTGCCCGAGCAGGCGGCGATATGGCCCCGCGGATCGGTGGCAGAGATGATGAACCCGTTGCTGTCGGCGAAGTCCCGCAATTCCCGGCAGGCGATCTCGGTGCCAAAGAAGAGCAGGGAGTGATCAAGCGCTGGTTTGAGCGATTTTATTCCCAAGCGGACGGCTTCGTTACAAAGCGCGATCAGATGTTCCGCCTTTGCCTGTCCAAAGGCGGGGCCGACGCCGATGGCGTGGAGGTGATTTGAAAGGCTGAACAAGTCAAAAGGAGATGCAGCCACTTTTCCAGCCGTCATGCTCGGGCTTGTCCCGAGCATCTGCGACGGATCAACTGTCGCGACGCTGGCAGATCCTCGGGACAAGCCCGAGGATGACGGCGGAGTGTGGGGTGCTGCCTCGTTCACGGCCAAGCGATGAGCCAGATCTCGTCCGCGAGCCTTGTTTCCCAGGCTTGCCAGCCGCTTCAACAGGTCGATGACCGTGTCGACAACAAGTGTTTCACGTAAAACATTGAAAACACGAGCGGATTGCTCTGTGTCTCCGAGAAGCAACTTCCAGTCGTGTTTTCCGACCGCGATAAGACGGATATCGGCAAGCAGGTCCGAGAGCCGCAGAAGTCCTCCACCATCGACCACAACGGCCATTTTGGGTGCCAGTCCGGTAATGCCGCGCGAGGCGTCACGTATGGCCTCTGCCAGCGGTCGGGGATCGGCAATTTCGCTATCATCCATACCGGCAAGCGGTGGAACTTCGACGGTAAGAGCTTCGCGAAGCGGCAGGTTCATCGCGCGCGCATCGGCATCCAGACGCGGCGCGGACATCTCGCTCAAGCCACGGACCTGAAGATTGCCGCGGGCGGAAATGTCGACCATGCCGTTGCCATGCTTCAGCGCCAGCAGGCAAATATCCGCCAGTTGTTCGGGCGAAATCGCTTCGATCAGCGAGATACGCGCCAACAGGCCGTCGCCGGTCATCATCGGGGCCGAAAGGGCAGGGCAGGCACCGCGTTGCAGAGTGAGCGGGAGCGCCGTCATGCGACCTCTCCCGTCAGCATCTCAAGCTCGGCATCGACCGCATTTCGGCGCGGATGCCATAGCCCGCGGATCAGCGCCGAGCGGAAACGCTCGCCCATATAGCGCGCACCTTCCGGGCTCTGCGTCAGCAGAAATTCTCGCACGATCTCATCACCCAGATAGGCGTCATAAGTGGCGTCGATCAAGGATTGAGGAATGGCGTGGGTCGTTTCGGCAAAGCCGATCAGTCGGTCGACCGTTTCCACCAGTTCTGCCGCGCCGCGTGGGCCGTGGCGCATCTGGCCGGCGATGAAGCGCGGATTGATGGCCCGCGCACGGACAACCCGTGTGACGGCTTCGGAAATCGAGCGTGCTTTCGGTTTTGCGGGATCGGTCGTATCGAGCGCAATCACGTCCGCCTTGCCGCCAAGCGCTGCCACCGCTGCGGAAAAACCGCCGATAAAGGCAACGTCGGCCGAACCGTCCAGAAGATCGCGGCCGGGATCGTCGCCGGTATGGACGAGTAGGTCAGCATTGCCGATCCGTCCGGCAAATTCGCCGGGCACATGACTCGCCATACCGTCGGCACCGCCGAAAGCATGGCTGGTGGCGTCGAGATAGATGCGCCCCAGCTCTTCCCGCTCGCCCCACGATCCATCGGCAAGTTTTTCCTCGATGCCGGAGCCGTAGGTGCCGGGCGCCGAGCCGAAAATGCGCGGCGGAACCGCGCCTGTTTTCTGGGCTTCTTCGGCCAGCGGGTTGTCTCCCGGTGCTTCTTCGCGCGCGGCAATCGCCCGCATGGCGGCATTGAGCAGGGCGATCAGCGCCGGGAACATGTCACGGAACAGGCCGGAAATCCGGAGCGTCACGTCCACGCGCGGACGGCCAAGCTGCGCCGGAGGCAGAACCTCGATGCCGGTGACACGGCCGGTCACTATATCCTGAACCGGCCTTGCGCCCATCAGTGCCAGAACCTGCGCCACTTCCTCGCCGCCGCTTCTAAGCGAAGCACTGCCCCAGAGATCGAAAACGAGGTTTTTCGGCCAGTCGCCATGGTCCTGAAGATAACGCCGCAGAATTTCGTCGGCGGCGCGTTTGCCCAGTTCGAACGCGGTTGGCGTCGGCAGGGTGCGCGGATCGCTGGCAAAGAGGTTCCGCCCGGTCGGCATCACATCCCGGCGGCCGCGGGCTGGCGCACCGGAAGGGCCGGGGCGGATATGCCTGCCATCCAGCGCATCCAGCAGAGCCTGCTTTTCCGTCCCGGCACTGGCAATCCGCAGCGGATCATCGTCGGCCTTGGCCACTTCGCCGAAAACATGCTGGCCGTCCTTGATCGCAAAGTCCTTGAGATCGCAAAGAAACGCATCGATCCGGGCAAGCGCGGTATCCGGGTCGTCGTCGCGGGAAACGCCGGCATCGGTGGCAATCGTCGTGTCTCGGGCCGCATCGACGATCAGTTTTGCCAGCCGGTCACGGCGGCGGCGGTCGAGGCCATCGGCCTGGGCATATTCGTCGACCAGCAGTTCAAGCTTCTTCTCATCGTCCGAAAGACCGGCGCCGGTCAGAACCGGGGGCAGGTGGCCGATGGTGACAGCGGAAATCCGCCTTTTGGCAACGGCTGCCTCGCCGGGATTGGAGACGATAAAGGGATAGATCACCGGCAGGCCACCAGTCACCAGTTCCGGAAAACAATCTTTCGACAGCGCCACCGTCTTGCCCGGGAGCCATTCGAGCGTGCCATGTGCGCCGACATGCACGATCGCATGAGCGCCAAGGGCGTGGCGCATCCATTGGCCGAAGGCGATCAGCGCATGGCGGGGCGGCAGGTCAGGGCTGTGATAGTCGGCGCGGCGATCGGCGCTGCGACCGCGATCCGGCGCCAGCGCCACGGTGACATTGCCAAACTCTGCGGCGCGGAAGCGGTATGCACCATCTTCCAGATCCGCGTCGTCTTTCGCCTGGCCCCATGCTTCGCTGGCACCTGGTGCTGCGACGTAGTCGCGAAGCGGCAAGGAGCCAGTTTTCCGATTAAGACGATCAAGGAGGTCGCGGGGCGTGTCGGGAATATCGGCAACCGAATAGCCGGCTAGCGAGACTTCGCGCAGCATGGCAAGCACGCTTTGCGGCACATCCAGCCCGACGGCGTAACCGGTGCGGCCCGGCGCGCTCGGATAATCCGGCATCAGGATGACGATTTTTCGCTCAGAGCGGATCGTCATCTTCATCCGCAGGAAGGCTGCGATCCGCTCGGTCACCTGGTCGACGCGATCCGGCTCGGGGCCGTTGACGAGTTCCGCTGATCCACTGCCCTGCTTGAAGGAGATCACACCGGCCAGAATGCGGCCATCGAGTTCCGGCAGGACGACATGCATGGCAAGGTCGGCGGGGTTCAAGCCGCGCAGACCCTCGATCCAGCCTTCGCGACGGGTGGTCGCGACAACGATCTGGAAGACCGGAATGCCTGACCTATCGAAAATCGTCTCGTTGCTGTCGTCGGTGCCGCTGGCAAAAGCGGTGGTCGTCAGGATCGCGGCGGGCTGAAGCTCGGTTACCGCCTGTTCGATAAAGGTTATCGCCTCGGCATCCTTCAGGCCGCTGACAAAGAGCGGCACGGGGGCGAAGCCGCGCGCGGCGAGCGCTTCAAAGAGTGCATCGATCGGTGCAGCGTCATTGGCGAGCAGCATGGACCGGTAGAACAGGATCGGCAGGCGCGGCGCATCCGGTGAAAATCCGGCCATAAGGTCTCGTCGGTCAACGATCCCTTTCCCAGGGCGATAAAAACCGGCCTTCGGCATCGCAATTGCAGGCGGAATCTCATCCGCCCCGCCGCTTGCCAATGCTCCCAGTCGCTGCACCAGAAGCCGCATATTGTCCGGTCCGCCCTCGCGAAAGCAGGCGAGAATGCCGGTAAGATTTGCCTCGGAAACCGTCGAGGCGGCGGCCAGCCGCTCGTCGCGCATGCTGCATTCGCCGGGCAGCATGGCGAGCGCTATCTTCCGGCGTTTCGCCAGCCGCGACAGTTCCTCGACGCCATAGGCCCAGCGGTCGTAACCGCCGAGAATGCGCACGAGGATGACCTTTGCGTGAGCCGCCGTCTTTTCCAGCCACAGGTCGACGGACATCGGATGGCGCAGGTCGGAGAGGTTGGTGAGGGCGAGCGACGGGCTGTTGGTGTTGCCCGAGGCTTTACCCCCCTCTGCCCTACCGGGCATCTCCCTCGCAGGAGGGGAGATCGACTCGCGGCGAGGTTCCGCCCTATTCAATTGTTGAGGATTTAGCGGTGTTGCTACGTCTTGCTGATCTCCCCCCTTCTGGGGGAGATGGCTGGCAGGCAAGAGGGGGGTATCAAGGCCACGAGCCTCAGCCGTATTCCACGCGCCACGGTCAACCGCCTCCCAAGCCGCCGCAATCCCGTTCAGATCGCTGCCGGAAAAGGACAGAACCACCACATCGGCCGGTGACTGGTTGAGGTCTACCGGTTCTATAAGGTCGTCGAGCGACGACGATGTGGTGGCGAGTATGTGCATCCTTTTCCTCGGCCGGTGGCTCTTATGCCGCCAGCATTTTTTCGATCGCGGCGCGGTCGATGCCTTTTTCGCCGATCACGACGAGGCGGCTCTGGCGGTTTTCGCCAGGTGCCCAGGCGCGGTCGAAATAGTGGTTCACGCGCGATCCTACCGCCTGAACCTGCAGGCGCATCGGCTTGTTCGCGACGTCGACAAAGCCCTTTATGCGCAGCACGTTTTCCGCTTCCGCGGTCGCCGAAATACGGGCAGCCAGCGCTTCGGGGTCGGTTACCGAGGCCAGATCAATAACGAAACTGTCGAAATCGTCGTGGTCGTGGTCGAGTTCGTCGTCATGATGGGTCTTGCGGTTCTCGATATCGTCCTCGACGGCAAGGCCAAGGCCGATCAGAACGCTGGGATCAACCGCACCATTTGCAGCCGGTACGATTCTCACGGCACGCGGCAGATGCGCCTGAACTCGGCCCTTGGCGGCTGCAAGCGAAGCCTGATCGAGAAGGTCGGTCTTGGTCAGCACGATCATGTCGGCACAGGCGACTTGGTCCTCGAACACTTCTTCGACCGGATCGTCATGATCGATCGAGCTATCGGTCTGGCGCTGGGCTTCGAGCGCATCGTGGTCATCGGCAACGCGGCCTTCGGCCAGTGCTACACCATCAACGACCGCAATCACGGCATCTACTGTCACACGCGCCTTCACGGCCGGCCACTGAAACGCCTGTACGAGCGGCTTCGGCAGAGCAAGACCGGAAGTCTCGATCAGGATATGGTCAACGCGCGGCTCGCGGGCGAGAATCTGGTCGATCGCCGGCACGAAATCGTCTGCCACCGTGCAGCAGATACAGCCATTGGCCAGTTCGATGATGTTGTCGTTCGGGCAGCTCTCGATGCCGCAGCCTTTCAGCACCTCGCCATCGATGCCGACATCGCCGAATTCGTTGACGATGATCGCCAGCCGCTTGCCGTCCAGCTTTTCGATCAGGTTGCGGATCAGCGTGGTCTTGCCGGCGCCGAGAAAGCCGGTAACGACGGTGCAGGGAACCTTATCGAACTTAGGGGCGAAGTTTTCGCTCATGAAGGCATGTCCTCGTGGTGATGAAAGGGTGGGATACGGGCCGTCATGCCTTTTCCACGAAGGCACATCGGGCGGCCGCGAAGGGGCAGGAAACCGCGCTCGTCTTCGGCCAGCATCATCGCGCCGGTGACGATGTCGTCGGCATTTTCGGTGGAGAGGTGGCCAAAGACATAGGACCAGCCGGAACGGTGGTTGAAGGCCGCACTCGGGCTCTTATCGCAATTGGCAAGGCAGGTGACCGGCTTGACGGTAAGGGGCTTGCCCTCAGCTGCCAGTTTCAGCGCTTCGATCAGGCCGATACCGGGGCGGGCCTCGCTGTCCGTCGCCTCGCGGCAATTGGTGCAGACGAAGATCGTCACGTCGACGTTGCCGGCATTGCCGCCGACGGTCGTTCCGGTTTCGTCTTTTCGCGCATCATCTGTCATCAGGCCGCACTACCGCCGGGTTACTCAAGTCGGGGTGCGGAACAGGAAAGCCAAGCCATCCTGCAGCGATGATTGAAGCCTTTGCCGGAGCACCCCGCCCGGAAAAGCACGATTTTCAAACGGCAGGTCTCCTGGCTCGCGGGTCGTCACCATCCGCCTGCCTTCCCAGAAGGGTCCATGGCCGGACCTCTCCAGTGGCGTCTCTGGCGTGATGGCTCGCCGCACACAGTTGCGGGGGCAGCCGCGGCATTGGACGTTTTATCGGTCCGCACCGCATTCTCTCTTAGCCCCTGCCGTTGCCGGCAAGGGACCGTCGTGGCGCTCAAGTAAGCGTTCCGCGGTCAAACTGTCAATGTCGCAAAGGCGATTGCCGATAGAACCGAATTGACTATAGTGGATCTGTCTTTGGTGCCCGGAAGGGTTACTCAAGGGAATGCGGTGCGACGATCTTTCGTCAAACCCGCGGCTGCCCCCGCAACTGTAAGCGGAAAGCCTTTGCCCAAAACGGCCATCCGGTCGTCAAGCCACTGGAGCAATCCCTTTACGGATTGAACTGGGAAGGCGGGTGAAGGCGCCCGATCCGCGAGCCAGGAGACCTGCCAGAGACATTCGGCAATGGTAACAGCCCTCGGGTGGAGGGCAGAAAGACGAAGTCCATGGTTACGAATTCTGCTGCAGCCGCAGCCAGCGTTTCCGCATCAAAAATCATTCCTCTCGGCATGTCGGCCCTTCTTGGCCTGTTCATGGTCGGTTTCGTCGGCTTTTCGCATCTGGAAGTCGTACATAACGCCGCTCACGATACGCGCCATTCGCTGGCCTTCCCCTGCCACTAAGAGGAATTTCAAAATGTCGTTGTTTCGTAACATCGTCCTTGCGGCGGTGGTCGCCGGGTTATTGTCCGGCCTGCTGATGACCGTGATGCAGAGTTTTTCCACCGTGCCGCTGATCCTGCAGGCGGAAACTTTTGAAAATGCCGGTGGCGAAGAGGCCGGACACAGCCATTCGCATGACGCAGCGCCTGCCATCGGTGCGGCCCAACCAGCTGCCGCCGATCACCATCATGACGAAGAAGCGTGGGCGCCTGCCGATGGTTTCGAGCGTTTCATCTATACCGCTTCGGCCGATGTGCTCGCCGCCATCGGTTTTGCGCTCGTCGCAATAGCATTTGCCGAAGCGCTCGGCGGCTTTGGCGGCTGGCGCGGCGGTTTGATGTTCGGCATTGCCGGCTTCCTCACCGTCAGCCTTGCGCCGGGTCTCGGCCTGCCACCGGAACTTCCGGGCATGCCTGCCGCCGAACTCGGTCCGCGTCAGCTCTGGTGGGTCTCGACCGCTATCTGCACCGCTGCCGGCCTCGGTCTTCTTGCCTATACCCGTTCCGCCTTGCTGGCGGCTCTGGCGATCGTGCTTCTCGTTGCGCCGCATCTGGTTGGCGCGCCGCTTCCGCCAAGCCATGAAACGGCGGTGCCTGTCGAACTCCATGCCCGGTTCGTCAACGCCGTTTATGCCACAAATCTGATCTTCTGGGCGGTTCTCGGTGTTGCCGCTGCTGTGCTAAGGCAGAAGTTCCGCAGCGGAGAACAAGTTTCTCCGGTAACCGAAAGGGAGCTTGCAGCGCGTTGAAAAATATCGATGAAACCGCCGAGGAGCGTCATCGCGCCAAGATGGCGAACCGCAAGGCGGTTCAGGATGCAGAAGTCGCCGAGAAGACCCTGGAAAAGGGTCTTCTCATCGTCCATACCGGTCCCGGCAAGGGCAAGTCGACGGCGGCCTTCGGGCTTGCGCTACGCATGCTCGGCAACAACCGTCGTGTCGGTATCGTGCAGTTCATCAAGGGCGCATGGTCGACCGGCGAACAGCCGGCGCTTGCCGTGTTCGGCGATCGCGTCGTCTGGCATACGATGGGCGAGGGGTTCACCTGGGAAACCCAGGACCTCAAACGCGATATCGCGGCCGCGAACAAGGCCTGGGAGAAGGCACTCAAGTTGATGGCGGACGAGACGATCGGGCTGGTCATCCTCGATGAACTCAATATCGCACTTCGCTACGACTATCTTGATCTGGAAAAGGTCGTCGCCGCCTTCCAGGCCAGACGCCCTGACCTGCATGTTGTCGTCACCGGCCGCAACGCGAAACCGGCCTTGATAGAGGCGGCTGATCTGGTGACGGAGATGTCTCTGGTCAAACATCACTTCAAGGCGGGTGTCAAAGCCCAGGCCGGCATCGAGTTCTAGATCATGGTCGCTCGCTCGCTGATGTTCCAGGGAACGGGCTCCGACGTGGGCAAGTCGCTGGTCGTGGCCGGCCTTGCCCGCGCCTTCACTTTGCGCGGCCTGAGCGTCGCGCCGTTCAAGCCGCAGAACATGTCGAACAATGCTGCGGTCACCGCGGATGGCGGCGAAATCGGCCGGGCGCAGGCGCTGCAGGCGCGCGCGGCCGGCATGCCGCTCAGCGTGCATATGAACCCGGTGCTTCTGAAACCGCAGAGCGATATCGGCTCTCAGGTCGTGGTGCAGGGGCGTGTCGAGGGTAATGCCAAGGCATCCGAATATCAGCACCTGAAGCCCCGACTGCTTTCGCGCGTGCTCGAAAGCTTCGAGATCCTGCGCGCCAAGGCTGATCTGGTTTTGGTCGAGGGAGCCGGCAGCGCTTCGGAAATCAACCTGCGCCAGAACGATATCGCCAATATGGGTTTTGCCCGCGCGGCCGATGTGCCGGTGGTGCTGATCGGCGATATCGATCGCGGCGGCGTCATCGCCAGTATTGCCGGCACCAAGCTGGTCATCGATGCCGATGATGCGGCGATGATCCGCGGTTTCATCGTCAACCGGTTTCGTGGCGATCCGGCGCTGTTTGCCGAAGGCATGGATCTGATTGCCCGATTCACGGGCTGGCAATCGATCGGGCTCCTGCCGCATTTTGCCGATGCGGCACTTTTGCCGGCCGAAGATGCGCTGGGCCTTTCCCAGTCCTTTGCTCGCAAGCCGGGCGCGAAAATTCGAATCGCGGTGCCGATCCTACCGCATATTTCCAATTTCGACGATCTCGACCCGCTGGAAGCCGAGCAGGATGTGGAACTGATCCGCGTCCGTCGCGGCGAAGCCATTCCCGGTGATTGCGATCTCGTGCTGCTGGTCGGCTCCAAGGCTACGATTTCGGATCTTGCGGCGTTGCGCCAAGCCGGGTTCGATGTAGATATCGCCGCCCATCATCGCCGCGGCGGGCGGGTGCTCGGTTTGTGCGGCGGTTATCAGATGCTCGGCAAACGGCTTTCCGATCCGGAAGGGACTGAAGGTCCACCCGGCTCAGTCGATGGACTCGGCCTGCTCAATGTCGAAACCGTTCTTTCCGGCGCCAAGCGGCTTGAAGCAGTTTCGGGTTCTAGTTTCGATGGTGTTTCCTTTGCCGGCTACGAAATGCATATCGGTCGCACAGCCGGCGCGGATTGTGCCCGGCCGTTCTCGACGATCGGTGGTCAAGCGGAAGGGGCATCCTCCGCGGATGGCCGGGTCGTCGGCACTTACGTCCACGGGTTGTTTTCCGACGACAGGCAGCGGTCAGCCTGGCTCACCCGTCTTGGCGGTTCGTCTTCAGGCCTCGATTACGAGGCGAATGTCGATGCCATTCTCGATCGTCTCGCCGCCCATATGGAACGGTATCTCGATCTCAGCGGGTTGCTCAGACTTGCCACATGAGGACCGCCAGGACGCCGAAAAGGCCGATCAGCAGCATGTCGGCAATGCGGGCGATCTTCAGCGCGTCGTAGATATCCTCATAGACCAGTTCGCTGCGGCCGCCTTCGCCCATATAGCTCGCCTCGATCATCTCGCCGCCATAACTGCGCGGGCCGGCAAGCGCTATTCCCAAGGCACCTGCCATCGCAGCTTCAGGCCAGCCGGCATTGGGCGATCGATGGTTCTTGGCATCGCGGCGGATCGCCCTGATGGCATTGCTTGGCGAGGCATCGCGAACAAAAAGCGCGGCAACCACGAAAAGCGCTGCCGTGAGGCGCGAGGCAGGCAGGTTGACGAGGTCGTCGAAACGGGCGGCCGCCCAGCCGAAAGCTTCGTGGCGCGGCGAGCGGTGGCCGATCATGCTGTCGGCGGTATTGGCTGCCTTGTATGCCGCACCGGCGGGCAGGCCGCCGATCCCCATCCAGAAGGCCGGCGCGACCACGCCATCGGAAAAATTCTCGGCGAGGCTTTCGATCGCCGCCCGGCAAACTGCCGCTTCGTCCAATTGTTCGACATCGCGGCCGACAATTCTGGAGACGGCCGCCCGTCCCGCCGGCAAGCCATGGTGCTTGAGCGAGGAAGCGACATCGCGCACATGCCGCTCGAGACTCTTCTGGGCCGGGAGGCTCGCAGCGACAAGAATGAGCAGGATCGGACCCAGCGGGATAACAAGCAGCACATCCTGCAGGACCGCAGAGACAAGAATGACAATCGCCATCAGAACGGCGAGTGCCTGGATCCCCATGCGTTTTCGCGTGGCAAAGTCATCCGCCTCGCGGTTCCATCGGGTGTCGAGTTGCGATATCAGCCGGCCGATCCACGTGACGGGATGGCCGATCAGCCTGAACAGCCAATCCGGGTAGCCGGTAAAGCGCTCCAAGATCAGCGCGAGGAATGCAAGAAGGAACATTGCTGTGGCAAACCCAAAGGATAAAGATGTCGTTGGCGATCCGATCCAGCACGGCGGCAATCTGGCCAGGGCACGCGCGCTGTTTCCTCAGGCGCCTGAGCCATGGATTGATCTTTCGACCGGTATCAATCCGCATTCCTATCCGCATTCGCCGATCCCTAGCAATGTTTTTGCACGGCTGCCGGAACCGGCATCGCTTGATGAGTTGAAAGCGATCGCAGCTAAAACCTATGGCGCGCTGTCCGCGGCCCATGTCGCGGCAGGGCCAGGCACGCAGATCCTGCTGCCGATCGTCGCCTCGCTGATCGATGGGCGCAAGGCAGCAATTCTGTCTCCCACCTATGCCGAACATGCCCGCGCAGCAAAACTGGCCGGATTCGAGGTCACCGAAACCGATGACATCAATCAGCTCGCAGCGGCCGATCTTGCGGTCATCGTCAATCCCAACAATCCGACCGGTCGCGTCGTGCCGAGGGCGGATCTGCTGTCGCTTGCCGACGCCATGCGGGCCAAAGGTGGACTGCTTGTCGTTGATGAAGCCTTTTCGGACGTGTCCGAGGCCAAAAGCGTTGCGGAAATGGTCGAAAGCGGTGGCCTTCTGGTCTTGCGTTCATTCGGGAAATTTTACGGCATGGCCGGCCTCAGGCTCGGTTTTGCGATCTCGCATCCCGATGTGGTGCGACGGATTGAGGACAGGCTCGGTCCCTGGGCGATATCCGGTCCAGCGCTCCATGTGGCAAGCGAGGCGCTGGCCGATGGCTGGTGGCAGGTTATGATGCGCCGACGGCTGGAAGACGAAACGGCTCGTCTGGAGACGCTGCTCAAGGCTGCCGGCATTTCCATGTATGGAGGCACATCGCTGTTCCGGTTGATCCGGGATCCGCGCGCCCAGGCACTTTACCGGCATCTCGCCACCCACGGCATCATCACCCGTCGCTTCGATGAGCGCCCGGACGATCTCAGGATCGGCCTGCCGGGCGAAGAAGGCTGGCATCGACTGGAAGAGGCGCTGGCATCCTTCGTTTAGGCGGATACTATGCCGGCCATGTCTGTCGCTCGAGGTTGAAGGCACGACGGACGAAGTTGGTGGGTTCCATCCATGTGCCCTTCTGATCCGGAAATGGTGGTTCGGCGCCCGAAGGCGGTAGGTACTCGCCGTGCTCGTAGTCCAGCCTATTGTCGATCTGCCAGGGTTTTACGGTATTGCCGATCGCCCTTGGCGGCCCACTGAAACCGAGCGCAGCGGAGAGCGGATTGCTGGTCGGGTCGAGAACATGCCCAAAGAAGTTGCCGAATGGAAAAGCCAAGCGAAGGACAAGATCCTTCTCCGACGCCAGAACATAGATATGCCCGGTCTTCTCGAAGGCATCGACATATTCCTTCTCCAGGCAGGTCCGCTCTATGGCTGCTGCCATCAGGCAGGCGGATCGCGTTTTGCGGTTCAGCCGCCTGATCGTCTCCAGAACAACCCGAGCACCAAGGCTGTGGCTGGCGAAGGAAAAGCTTGCTGCCTGCCGCAATTCAAGATTGCAGAAGGCCGCCAGTTTCTGGCCGGTAAGGTTCGCCGTCGGCTTCTCCACCGGGTAGCTGATGAAGCCCGCATGGGAATCGCCCGGCCATAAGATGCCGATGAAAACCGCTGAGGGCGGCAGGTTGAGAAGTGTCTCTAGCCGGGAGAGCGCATGCACTCCGTCGCTCTGCCTGTTATTGTAGCCGTGGACGACAAAGAGGATATCGCGGCCGGTTGTCTGTTGCCTGAATATGTCCGGTCTTAACGGAGACAGCGCAAAATCGGTGTCAATCTTCTGCATCGCCGGCGTCATTGCTATGGCGCCGCCAATTGGTGAAACCCTGAAATTGAGGAATAGTGTCACAATGCCCCCTATCGTCTTACCGCCTTGAAAGCCCATGCGGCTTTGGAAATGGCCGAGGATAGATCCTTGGCTATAGGAGCGACGGGAACGGCGACGAGCCCGATCAGGAAGGCCAGAATGAAATGCGAAGACCCGAAGTCCTCAGTGACCACAGCGGTGCCCACCTCAGCCAGCACGATTGCGATTGCCGCGGCGACGAAGCGTGACGTATTGCGGAACTGCTGTTCGGCGCGCTCGAATGCGGCGTCCAGTCTTGCGTCTATGATCGCGTCGAAGCGGGCCAGAATGGCCAGTTCCGCCTCGTTTGGCGTTTCGCCGATCTCTATCTTCCGGGCGATCGCGGCAAGAAGATCGCCGTCACCCGGCAACACATAGCCGGCAATCGGTGCGGCGGTCTGTGAATTGAAGCCCAGCCTTATCAGATTTCTGGCGGCGGCCTTCTGCTCGGCCTTGTCCATTCCGTTTAACCAGTTTGCCTTTACGACTGCATAAGGCTCTTCCGCATTAATCGTCTTGAGAGCGGCTTCAAACGGCTGAAATGCTGATTCGATAAAATGATAGCCGACATTGGAAATGCCGCCGTTAAACGGCTTGGTTACATCCACAAGTCCGAATGCTGCCGTTCCCAGAGCGGCAACCGCCGAGAGGGCGGTGCCGAATTGACCGAGGTCGATGCTCCCGATTTCCGCGATATCCATAACTCCCCCATCTGGCAGATCGGGCGCATCGTGACAGCGTCTCCCGGCGATATCTCCAGTGAGAGGAGAGTGAAGTAATTTTCACTTGGTTGCAATTAAAATAAACTACAACCTTTGGTTATTTGTATGTATCCCGCCATGCGGCCTGCGCATTTGGTACTGGTAAAGAAGTCGCCTCGTAGACACCGCGTGCCACCGCGCGTGCCGTCACCACCGTCGCCAGATGGCAGAGTTCTGCGAAGTCAGACATATCGCCCAAAGGTTTTCTGCCGGTTGCGGCGGAAAAGATCGTGTCGCCATCGCCGGGCAGATGTGCTGGCAGAACGGCGCGCGCCAGCCCGTCATGAGCCATGATCGACAGGCGGTGCGCCTGCGCTTTTGTCAGTATCGCATCGGTGACGACCACACCGACCGTCGTCGCCTTCAGTTTTACGCCCTTAATACGCATAGCCGTATCGTCATCGGTAAACTGCTGCGGAAAGCCGAGGCCGCCGAATTCGCCATTCTTCTCGAAGGCAGAAGCCCAGAAATGTGGGCCGTCGCCGACCGTGGCCGATCCCATGGCGTTGACCGCCAGCAGAGCGGCAATCCGGTGGCCGGAAGCGGTGATGGCGCTTGCCGACCCGATGCCGCCCTTGAAGTTGACGGTCGTGGCACCAGTTCCGGCCCCCACCGTGCCGAGCGCAAAGGCGCCCTTTTGTGCCGCCTGAAAGGCATCATGGCCCATGTCGCGATAGGGTGAATGCAGGCCCCAGTCCTTGTTGCCGCCATTCAGCAGGTCCATCAGGATCGCCTGAGGCACGATCGGTACTCTAATCGTGCCGACCTCGAAACCACGGCCGATCTGGCGCAATCCCGCCTGCACGCCGCCTGCCGCATCCAGGCCGAAAGCCGAGCCGCCTGACAGCACGAAGGCATCGACGGCCTGAACGGTCATCGACGGGTCGAGAAGGGCCGTATCGCGCCCGCCCGGTGCGCCGCCCAGAACCGAGCCGGAGGCAATCGCCGGCTCGTCGAAAATGATTGCCGTGACGCCCGAACCGAGCACGAAATCGGTCGCATGGCCAACGGCCACGCCTTCTATATCCGTCAGAAGGTTCAGCATCGTCACGGTAATCTCGTTATTCGATGTCGAATTTGACGCCCTGTGCCAGCGGCAGGGTGCGTCCGTAGTTCAGCGTATTGGTGGCGCGGCGCATATAGGCCCTCCAGGCGTCCGAGCCGGATTCGCGGCCGCCACCGGTTTCCTTTTCGCCGCCGAACGCGCCGCCGATCTCGGCACCGGAGGGGCCGATATTGACATTGGCGATGCCGCAATCCGAACCACGGGCAGAGACGAAAGTCTCCGCCTCGCGCATGTCGTTGGTGAAGATCGATGAGGACAGGCCCTGCGGCACGTCGTTATGCAGCGCCAGCGCCTCATCGAAGGTCGAATATTTCATCACGTAAAGGATCGGCGCGAAGGTCTCTTCCTTCACCGTATCGGTCTGGCGCGGCATCTCGACGATTGCCGGGCGGACGTAATAGGCATCGGTCGCCTCCGCATCCAGCACACGCTCGCCGCCGACCACCTTGCCGCCGGCTGCCTTCGAGGCCTGAAGCGCTGCCTGCATCTTGTCGAAAGCCTGCTTGTCGATCAGCGGTCCGACAAGATTGCCCTCTGTGAGGGGCGAGCCGATGGTGACCGACTGATAAGCCTTGGCGAGACGCGGAACGAGCGCATCATAGACACTGTCATGCACGAAGAGGCGGCGCAGCGTCGTGCAGCGCTGGCCGGCTGTACCCATGGCGGCGAAGGCCACGCCACGCAAGGTCAGGTCGAGGTCGGCCGTCGGGGTGACGATTGCGGCATTGTTGCCGCCGAGTTCGAGGATCGAGCGTGCGAAACGCTGAGCCAGCTTCGGCCCCACTTCGCGGCCCATACGGGTCGAGCCGGTGGCGGAAACCAGCGGCACCTTTTCATGGTCCACCAAAGCTTCACCGATGTCACGACTGCCGATCAGCAGCGTCGAGAGGTTTTTAGGTGCCGTGCCGCCATTGGCGATATAGCGGGCGAGCGCCTTGTCGAAGATTGCCTGGGTGGCGAGCGCCGTCAGCGGCGTCTTTTCCGAGGGCTTCCAGACGGTGGAATTGCCGCAGACGATGGCGAGTGCCGAATTCCACGACCAGACGGCTACCGGGAAGTTAAAGGCGGAAATAATGCCGATGACACCGAGCGGATGCCAGGTTTCCATCATCCGGTGTTCGGAGCGTTCCGTTGCGATCGTCAGGCCATAAAGCTGGCGGGAAAGACCGACTGCGAAATCGCAGATGTCGATCATTTCCTGCACTTCGCCGAGACCTTCGGAGGTTACCTTGCCGACCTCGATCGAAACGAGACGGCCGAGCGCCGCCTTGGCGCTGCGCAGTTCCTCGCCGAGCAGGCGGATCAATTCGCCGCGCTTGGGTGCCGGCACAAGACGCCATTCGAGGAAGGCTTCATGCGCAGCGTCGATTGCCTTCTTGGCATCTACGGCCGTGACTTCCGGCAGCCGGCCGATCTCGGTGCCTGAAATCGGCGAGCGAACAGCAAGCGTGCCGCCCTTGTACTTGTCGGATGTAACGCCGAGATCGGTAAAGATCTTGTCCACTTCGGCGGCGAGGTCGAGTTTGGCGAGCGTCATGTCGGTCTCCGGATGTCTGTTTGGAGGGCAATCTACAAGTCGGCGGCGTTTTCGCAACATCCGTCGACCAAGGGGTGTTTCAGAACCGTTCTTCAAAACCGTTCAGTGGCGAAATGCGCGATCTGTGCGCCTGCCTCGTAATAGGCTTCCTTCATCGGGCAGAAGCTGGCTTCCTGCACTTTGGTCAGGGGCAGCGGCAGGTCTGCGTCGGCGATATCGCCCAGAATATAGTTGGCCAGAACCTTGCCGAATGTCGAACCCGGCGAAATACCGCGGCCATTGTAACCGGAGAAACCGATGACATTGATGCCGAACCGGTGGAAGCGCGGCAGCGCATTGTCGGTCATGCCGATCTTGCCGTACCATTCGGCCTCGAATTCGACTTCTCCGAGCTGCGGGAACAGTCGCTTCAGCGAGCGGCGTGCCCAGGCCTTGTGAACCGCCGTGCCGGTGCCGCGCAATGCGCCGACCGAACCGAAAACCAGCCGTCCGGCCTGATCCATGCGGAACGAGGACAGCACTTCCTTCGTATCCCAGCATCCTTCGCAGTTGGGCAGGATTGAGCGGCGCAGATTGGCGGAAAGCGGCTTGGTCGCAAGGTTGAAATAGGGGAGGTGAACCTGTTCGCGCCGCACTTGCGCCCACGGTCCCGTCGAATAGGCATCCGTGGCAACGATCACCCAGTCGGCGGAAACTTGGCCTTCAGCCGTGCTGACGATCCGTTTTCCGCCTGCCTCGCCGGTCGAGATCACGGGGCTGCCGGTAAACAGCTTTGCGCCGGCCTTGATGGCCGCATGCGCCAATCCGCGGGCATAGGCGAGTGGCTGCAGCGTGCCGGCGCGCATGTCGAGCAGCGATCCGGCATAGGCCTTGGTGCCGATCCGGCGTTCTGTCTCGGCGGCGTCGAGAACGGTCAGCGGCGCACCGCGTTTCTGCCACTGGCGAGCGCGCTCTTCCAGCTCTTTCATACCCTCCGCGCCGACCGCGCAATGCAGCGTACCGTTCGTCTCCAGTTCGCAGGCAATTCCGTGTTTTTCGATCAGTTCGCGTACTAGGTAAGGACCATTGCCCAGAAGATCGAGCGCGCGTTCGCCGTAATGCTCGCCGAGTTCCTTCGGAAAATCATCCGGCATGACCCACATGCCGGCATTGATCAGGCCGACATTTCGCCCGGCACCGCCAAAGCCGATTTCGGCTGCCTCCAGAAGCACGACATTGGTGCCGCGCTCGGCCAGATGAAGGGCTGCGGACAGGCCGGTATAGCCGCCGCCGACAATCACGACGTCGGCGGTGATATTTTCCTTCAAGGGTGTCGTCACAGGTGCAGGCGGCGCGGTCCTCTCCCAGAGGCCGTGCGAACGCGGATCATTCAGCATCAAGAAGTTCCCAAATTTTATTTGTTTTGCACGACTTTACAGAGGCGATTTCGCGGTGAATATCGACATAAATTCATCAGGTCATTCACTGGAGGAATGACATGCTGCCGCCCAGACGCTTCCTTCCGTCCTTTTCGCTTCTTTCCGCCTTCGAAGCCGCCGCCCGTACCGGCAGCGTCACCGCCGCCGCCAACGAACTCGGCCTCACGCAAAGCGCCGTCAGCCGGCAGATCTCGGCGCTCGAAAAGCAGCTCGGCGTCGCGCTTTTCCTGCGTGAAAGGCAGACGATCCGGCTGACGCTTGCCGGAGATGCCTATGCGCGCGAAGTTCGCGAAGCACTCAGGCGTATTTCTAACGCCTCGCTCAATCTGAGGGCCAATCCGGCTGGCGGCACGCTCAACCTGGCCATCCTGCCGTTTTTCGGCACGCGCTGGCTGACGCCGCGGATCGGGAAATTTCTCGATCAGCATCCCGGCATGGTGGTCAACCTGATCACTCGGCTGGAACCGTTCGATTTCCGCTTCGACACGCTCGATGCCGCGATCCATTTCGGGCAGGCGCGCTGGCCCGGCGCAGCACTGAGTTTCCTGATGGACGAACAGACGGTGCCGGCCTGCAGTCCCGAGTTCAAAAAACGATATCTGTTGGCAGAGCCTGCAGACCTGCTTCATGCACCGCTTTTGCATCTAAGCACGCGGCCGGATGCCTGGGAGCTGTGGCTGGGTCGAAACAGTGTCCCGTTCGATACGGTGCATGGCATGCTGTTCGACCAGTTCACCACCATGGTTGAGGCAGCACGATCGGGGCTGGGGGCGGCGCTTTTACCGCGTTTCCTGATCGAGCGGGAGCTGCAGGAAGGGCAGCTGGTTCTTGCCGCCGATGGGGAGCCGATGCCAACAGGGCGATATTATCTTGCCTATATGCCGGATCGGGCGAGCTATCCGCCGCTCGCCGCTTTTCGTGACTGGATCGCTCGGGAGATCCGCTCTGATATGCTTGCACCGGCGGCAAGCATCGGCCAATAGTCGGTCAGCATTTTCGCGGCGTCGATAGCCGCTTCATCAGTCAGTCCATAAAGGCTAAGCGATCCCATGAAACCAATCTTCGTGCAGCTCCGTTGCAAGCCCGGCAAGACCTATGAGGTTGCCGACGCCATTTACAAGACGGAACTCGTCTCCGAGCTTTATTCCACCAGCGGCGAGTGGGATCTGCTCTTGAAAGTCTATATCAGCGACGAGGCCGAGATCGGCCGTTTCGTCAACGAAAAGATCGCCTGCATACCGGGCATCGAGCGGTCGCTGACGACAATCACCTTTACGGCTTTCTGAGCCGGAATTCATCGATAGACCGCCAAAACAAAAGCCGCCTCGAGGGCGGCTTTTCTGCATCTGAGGACCGGGCACGGTTTATACGTGTGCGACCGGCGCCGAATTTCTCGATGCGACCAGTTTGCTGATCGCCAGGCGCACGTCGTCGGCCGAATCGAAACGCTGTTCGTCGAGGTCGATGACGTGGAACTTCACCGCGATGAATTTCAAACGGTCTTCATCCGGGATTACGATGCCGACGGGCTCGCCGGCGAATTTGATGACTTGCTTCTGCATGGGTAGACTCCCGTATTGGCTGCAGAGCATGCAGCGCAAAACGAATGATAATTTCAGGAACGAATTGAACCGGAAGCGTTACATTCGACAGCACGGAAGGGAGCAGCGATCCGTGCTATTCACATCGAGCGCGAGCCGATCGAAGGCGATGACGCGTGTAGTCTCAGACATGTCACTCTCCTTCTCAACGGTTGCGCGATAACGTCAGAATCGATTTTCTGACCACCAATCACCCTAGCTGAAACGCGCCGGATGATCAACGAAATCCAATTTAAACAGAATATTTTTCTGCATGATGACAGGAGAAAGGCGATATTGTGAAATTACGTTCGCAATGCCGCCGGGTGCTCCAGCGAGCATAAGGTAGGTATCGATGACGTCCAGACAAGGGCAGGCCCAAGTTAAATTCTATTTCGGCGGAAGGCGCAGGACATTGCGAAGATGATCGAGGCACAGGTTGATGTTGGCCTCGCTGACGCACAGCGGAGGTGCGAGGATCAGCCTGCCGGAATGGTCGAGCTCGTGCAGGAGATGTCCGTCGAGAGCATCCCAGATTTCGATGTCTTCGCTCACGGGTTGTATCGCCCACCATAATCCGCGGCCCTTGACCGCTTCGACGCGATCACTTTCTTCGGCAAGTTGTCGCAGGCCCTTTTCCAGAAGCTGGCCCATGGCCGACGCATTTGCCGCCAGGTTCTCCTCACGCAACACTGTCAGCGCCGCCAATGCGGTGGCGGCATCGACCGGAGAGACCGGATCTGCGAATGGCGCAAGCGCTTCGGAAAATTCCTCATTGCAGAAAACCACGGACAGCCTGCCCCCATCGCAGCTGTCGGCCAGCAGAAGGTCAGGTCTGATGTCGTCGCTCTCGGTGTTCCAGAGGTTTTCGCCCAGACGGCCGTAGCCGGTGCGCGTTTCATCGACAAGGATCAGCCGGCCGTTTTCCCGCGCTGATGTTATCTGCTCTGCTGCATGGATAAGGCCAAGGAGCGGTTCGATGATCAGAGGCGTGGCATACTCTTCCCGTTCTGCTTGCTCGCTTGCCACGGCATAGGAAACCTCCGTCTCGTCTTCCGATGATCCGTCGATTTCGTCCTCTGCGCTGTTCTCCTGATAGGCCGCGACCGCGGCCCTTTCCTCCGTCGTCTCCCTTGTTCGGGCAAGCTCAGTGATCGCTTCCATCGCTGCATGCCGGTCCTGAAACAGCACGACATCCGTAAAGCCTGGCGGCGCAATATCCACCAGCGCCTGCCTCAGCGCTTCCGCCTCGGCGCTTCCGTCGAAGGATGCGGTAAGGCGCAGATGCTGCTGATAGCTGGCAGCGGCGATCGATGGATGCCCGTGGCCGATCAGAGGTGCCTTGCCGCTGAAATCGAGAACGGTGTGGCCGATCTCATCATAGATGAATTCATGCCATGCCCGCACCTCCCGGCCGGATATTGCTGCCGGTGCATCGCAATCGATCCCGAGAAGCGCCGAAGGCGATGGGGCGAGACGCCGCCACACTGCGACCTCGGACGGCCGGCAGAACAAGGGTGGATGGTTTTCGTGATCCCGCGAAAGCCTCAGGCGCAGCCCGCCGACTGCCCCGGAAGCACCCGCCACCGTGCCGAGCTGATCTCCCGGGTCAATTTCGGTTCCTTCGGTCAAGGCAGTTTCCATGCCTTCGACAAGCAGCGTCACGCTTTCGCCGCGAAGCGACAGTTGCGGAGACACCTGCACCACAATGCCCTTGAACGGGGCGATGAGTGCCGTTCCCGTTGGCAGGCAGATGTCGACATGCAGGGCAACATTCCGCGGTTCGGTCGCGGCCGCGTCAGGCTTGCTTCTCGACAGTCGATATTCGCCGTAACGGGTACTGCCCATGCCCGTCTCCCAGGCAGTGCGGGCCAGAAGCCGCCAGTCGCAATCGGGATCAGTCCAGTTACCACCCTGAAACAGCGGGCTTTTCGAGCTCAGGTCAACGAGCCTTATCTTCTCCGCTTCCAGTTCCGGCATAAGCAGGTTCAGATCGAGAGGTTCTGGTTCGATCCTGCAGGCCTCCAGGATGCAGGCATGCATATATTCGGCGGGAACCGTCGAAGCATTGGCGAGGATTTGGCGACGTCCCCTGGCTTCCTCGGCGGCCGACTCGTCATCCGGGGCCTCGGCGTGGGTGTTTTCAGCAAGTGCTGCCGAAAACGCGATATCGGCGATAACGAGTGGCCAGAGCGCTTCCAGTTCGGCTGCATTCAGCGGATCGATCGCATGATAACCGGTCACGGCCGGCAGGATCGATGCCGGTTCTCCCCCTTGGCTGGCGAGGATGCGGGCACAGGTCTTGGCCAACGCCGAGACGTACCAGCTTCGTGAGAGGCCACCAAGATTGGTAATTCCTGTTGGATGCCAGTCGACGTCGTCCGTCTCGCCGGTGAGATCGCCGGGGCCAAGATCCGGGATCACCAGACCGATGCGAAATTCCGCCGCCAGCGGATGAATGCGGCGCAGCGCGGACACCATGGCGCGGGCAATCATGTCGCGCGCCTCCTGGTCGGCTACCTTGGAAAGAAGCGAGACAGTGCGCGGGCCTGCCTTGCGCAAGTCGTCCTCATGCTTGCCGTTCCAGATCAGCGGATCGAAATCCTCGAGGCTTTTCACCAGGCTTGCCAGCAATGCGCCGAGCTCGGCTGCGGTTTCCTCGGTCACATCGCGATCTTCTGGCGGCGGATCGCCATCAAGAGCCGTCAGCAAGCGTAAGACACGGGTCATGCCGCCGATCTCGGCCGTCAGCACTTCCGCCCCGGCCTTGGTGGCGACCGGTTCAGGCACCTGCGGCCCATCCGGACTGCGAGTGATATGGCGCATCACCTCGTGTTCGACGCGCAAAGCCTGCTCGTCCGCCAAATCCCTTATCTCGAGGAAATAACGCAGGTTGCCGTTATCAACGAGATATCCGAGCCCGTATTTTTCCTCTACCGGAAAGATCTGACCGGAGAGGCCCCAATGGTCGCGCAACAGCGCCTCGATCGTATCCAGGGACACGTCATCGGCACGGTCGTCGTCAATGGCGGGGGTATCGAGTACTTCGGACGCTTCGTCGCCTGGCATTCTCACTCTCCGGTAAAACCTTGACGTGAGGATAGCGCAGGTAAACGCTGCGTCCATAGGGACTTTCAGCCTTTGCTTGTGCGATTTATCCCATGCGTTCGGATGCGTAGGAACCCGGGCTTGGCGGGAAGACGACGGTGCGGTTTCCGTTGATGAAAGTCCGGTGGTGGATATGCGCGTGGATGGCGCGAGCCAACACCTGGCTCTCGACGTCGCGGCCAAGCGAAACATAGTCATCCGGCGACTGTGCGTGAGTAACGCGCACCGTGTCCTGCTCGATGATCGGGCCTTCGTCGAGGTCGGCGGTGACGTAATGCGCCGTGGCACCGATCAGCTTTACACCGCGCTGATAGGCCTGTTTATAAGGGTTGGCGCCCTTGAAGCTCGGCAGGAAAGAGTGGTGGATGTTGATGATCCTGCCGGACATTTTGCTGCAGAGCTGGTCGGAAAGAACCTGCATGTAACGCGCCAGCACGACAAGTTCGGTGCCGCTCGTCTCGACGACTTCCATCAGTTGCGCTTCGGCCTGCGGCTTGTTGTCCTTCGTCACCTTGATGTGGTGGAAGGGAATGTCGTTGTTCACCACCAGTTTCTGGTAGTCGAAATGGTTGGAAACGACGCCGACGATATCGATCGGAAGCGCGCCGATCTTCCAGCGGTAGAGGAGATCATTCAGGCAATGGCCGAAACGGGATACCATCAGCAGCACCTTCATCCGGTCTGCCTGATCGAAGACGTCCCAGTCCATGCCGAATTTCTCGGCGACAGGGGCGAAGCTGGAAAGCAGCGCGTCGCGCTCGGCGCCCTGTTCGGAAATGAAGCTCACGCGCATGAAGAATTTGCCGGTGTCGAGATCGTCGAACTGCGAACTATCGATGATGTTGCAGCCCTTTTCGGCAAGGAAACCGGATATCGCGGCAACGATGCCGCGTGTGGATCGGCACGATACCGTCAGGACATAGTTTTTCATTCGTCGTCTCCCCTGCACTGCGCTTTCAGCAAATGCCCTATACGTGATGACAGCCGATGGAAACTGCGCGGGTTGTCCGGGTGCCGTTTTTCTTGCGCCTGTGACGCTTGCCATCGTCCTTCATCGCGTCACATTAGGCGCGGCGGTGCAAAATTCCGTTCCTATTGCGCCTTTCGCGGGCGCAGGACCGCCGTCAAACGATGTGAATGCTCGAGCCTGCCTTATTAGCGATTTCATAATGTGCAGGTGCGAGGGTACCGCGCGATACCGGAGATGAAGTGTGAACAGACGCGTAGGATACAGAGCTTTTGCGCGGCGGCTTGCGGTTGCCCTTTCCTGTGTCGCTGTCGCGGCCGGCTCGGCACAATCGGCTGAGTGCATGAGAGGCATCAATCTCGCAGGCGCCGAATTCGGCAGTCTCGGTCAGGAATACGGCACGGGCTACATCTATCCTTCCGACAAGACGATCGCCTATTTCAAGAACAAAGGCTTTACCGGCGTTCGATTGCCCTTTCTCTGGGAACGCCTGCAGCCCAAGCTCTACGACAAATTCAACACCGCCGAATTGAAGCGGCTGCGTGCGACTGTGAAGGCCATCCGGTCTGCCGGCATGCAGGTGGTTCTCGATCCGCATAACTATGGACGCTATGAAGACCAGCTGATCGGCTCGGACGGGGTGCCGCAAAGCGCGTTTGCGGATTTCTGGCGACGGCTGGCCGCGACATTTGCAAGCCAGGACGGCATCCTGTTCGGCTTGATGAACGAGCCTTACGGCATATCCGCAGAGGATTGGCTTTCGGCCGCCAACAGCGCGATATCCGCTATCCGGCAGACCGGTGCCGATAACCTGATTCTCGTGCCTGGCACCGCATGGACCGGTGCTCATAGCTGGTCAGGTGGCGATTACGGCACGCCGAATGCAAGCGTGATGACGGGCATGACCGATCCTGCCAATAACTATGCCTTCGAAGTTCACCAATATCTGGATGTCGACTTTTCCGGCAAGAACGATGAATGCAGCCGTGCGGCCGATGCCGTGAAGGCCATCACCGATATGGGCGACTGGCTCGCCGCCCAGGGTCGCCGCGGGTTTCTCGGAGAATTCGCCGTCCCGACCATGCCGGCCTGCCAGCAGTCGCTCAAGGATATGGTGGCAGTGGTCGAAAGCCGGCCGGATGTCTGGCTCGGCTGGTCCTATTGGGCGGCCGGCGACTGGTGGAAACCATCCGAACCGCTCAACATCCAGCCGACCGACACCGGCGACCGCCCGCAGATGCAGACGCTGCAAACCTATTTTGCCGATCGAAAGACCTGTGGCGGGTGAGGGTCGGACGGTGAAGTTTTGTAACCTCTCCCACAAGGGGAGAGAAAGCGATTTCCCGTTTCGGAATAAGACATGCGGCAGCTAAGGTTTGGCAAGCTGATCTGAGGGATCGCGAGGTGCTCTAGCCTCCTGAGGGCTTGTGTCTCATTTAGCTGTTGCTATCGTTTGCCCGCAAACGGACGAGGCTGCAGGCGCAATTACGGTGGAGGCGTATCTGAGCCTCTCTCACTCCGGCGGATACCGATGCTCGCCGCCGCGGAAATCGCTTACCGAATAACAGCCGCCTTCACCACGCATAGCATTTTCGCCGATCACCGCCTTGCCATGGCCACCTGGAATATCTAGCACATAGGTCGGCTGGCAGAGGCCGGAAATGTTGCCGCGCAGGGCCGAGACGATCTTCTGGCCTTCCTCGATATCCATGCGGAAATGGCCGGTGCCGGGGGCGAGGTCGGGATGATGCAGGTAATAGGGTTTAATCCGCGTCTCGACAAAGGCTCTCATCAGGTCGCCCAGCACGGCCGGATCGTCGTTGATACCCTTCAGGAGCACCGTCTGGCTCACCATCGCAAACCCGGCATCGACAAGCCTTGCGGAGGCGGCACGAGCTTCGATCGTCATCTCGCGCGGATGGTTGGCGTGAAGTGCTACATAAACGGTCTTGCCGCTTTCCTTTAGCGCCGCAATCAGCGCCTCGTTGATACGGTCAGGCTCGACCACGGGCACGCGCGTGTGAAAACGGACGATCTTCACATGGTCGATCGCGGCCAGCCCACGCATGATCTCGACCAACCGGCGCGGAGACAGAACCAGCGGATCGCCGCCGGTGAGGATGACTTCCCATATTTCCGGATGATCGCCGATATAGGCAAGGGCAGCTGCCAGTTCGTCGGGCGCCAGCGTGCCGTCACCCTGCGGCCCCACCATCTCGCGGCGGAAACAGAAACGGCAATAGACCGGGCAGATATGCACGGCCTTCAGCAGCACACGGTCGGGATAACGGTGGACGATGCCCTTGACCGGGCTGTGCGCGGCATCGCCGATCGGATCTTCCCGCTCCTCCGGCGTCGTTATCAGTTCGGCCGCATCCGGCACGAATTGCCGCGCAATCGGATCGGCAGCGTCTGCGCGGTCGATCAGAGATACCACGGCTGGCGTGATCGCGATTGCATAATGTTCTGCAACAGAGCGGATCGCATCGATCTGCTCGAGCGCGACAAGCTCGGCCGCCTGCAATTCGTCCGGTGTCTTCAGTGAACGGGCTGCGCTCAAGAATGCACCTCCGCCACCGGCGCCCACATGACCTGATCGATGCGCGTCGCACCCGTCGCCAGCATGGCCAGCCGGTCGAAGCCCAGCGCCGCACCGCTCGCTTCGGGCATGAAAACCAGGGCCGCGAGAAAATCCTCGTCGATCGGATAGGCTTCACCGTAGATGCGGGCTTTCTCCGCCATCTCGTGTTCGAAACGGCGGCGTTGTTCGCCGGCATCGGTCAGCTCGCCGAAGGCATTGGCCAGCTCTACGCCGCAGGCATAAAGCTCGAACCGTTCCGCCACGCGTGGGTCACGGGCAGACGGGCGGGCCAGCGCCGCCTCGCAGATCGGGTATTCGCAGAGGATCGTCGCACGATCCTGTCCCAGATGCGGCTCGATCTTGTCGACCAGAACCTTGCTGAAAAGGTCGGCCCAGCTGTCGTCTTCGGCAACGCGCATTCCGGCGTTGCGCACGAGCGCGGCAAGCAGATCGCGATCTGTCTCGCCGGATGCGGCAACCGAGGCCAGGAGATCGATGCCGGCAAAGCGGTCGAAAGCTTCGGCAAGCGTCAGTCGCTCCGGCTCGGCAAACGGATCGATCTCCATGCCTCGGAAGGAGAAGCGCTTCGTGCCGGTCGTTTCTGCGGCAAGTTTCAGCATGTCAGCGCAATCCGCCATCAGCTGCTCGTAGGCCTCGTCGACGCGATACCATTCGAGCATGGTGAATTCGGGATGGTGCAGCGGTCCGCGTTCACGGTTGCGATAGACATGCGCGAAGGTGAAGATATGGGTCTCGCCGGCTGAGAGCAGCTTCTTGGCGGCAAATTCCGGCGACGTGTGCAGGTAAAGCGGGGCCGCCTCGCCGTCGATTGTCAGGGCTTCGGTTGCAAAAGCATGGAGATGCGTCTCATTGCCGGGCGATACCTGCAGCGTCGCCGTATCGACCTCGATGAAATCACGCGAGGAGAAGAAAGCTCTCAGCGCCGTCTGCACCCGGTTGCGGCCAATCAGGAAGGGCCGGCGGTCGGCATGGCTGTTCTTGGTCCACCAGGGGAATGCGGAGACGCCGGGATGGTTCATGGACGAAGCTTTCTCGCCTTGTCGGGCAATGTCAGCCAATGCCGGGGCTGGCTATTTGGCGGATTTTGCGTTAGTTGCGCCGGCAAGGAAACCTGAAAAGCATCTCTACGGCCGTTTCGCCAGTCATCTACGACGTGGCCGGTCGAGTTACAAGGAACTCTTATGGTCAAGGTCATCGCCTCTTCCGTCCGCAAGGGCAACGTCATCGATGTCGACGGCAAGCTCTATGTCGTTCTCACCGCTGAAAACTTCCACCCCGGCAAGGGCACGCCTGTTACCCAGGTCAACATGCGCCGCATCGTCGATGGCGTGAAGGTGTCGGAGCGCTGGCGTACGACGGAACAGGTCGAGCGCGCCTTCGTCGAAGACGTCAACCACCAGTTCCTTTATGAAGATGGCGAAGGCTTCCACTTCATGAACCCGGAAAACTATGACCAGATCGTCGTCGATGTCGACACGATGGGTGACCAGAAGGCCTATCTGCAGGAAGGCATGGTCTGCATCCTGTCGATGCACGAAGGTGTGGCGCTTGCCCTGCAACTGCCGCGTCACGTCATTCTCGAAATCACCGAGACCGAACCGGTCGTCAAGGGCCAGACGGCTTCGTCTTCCTACAAGCCGGCCATGCTGTCCAACGGCATCCGCACCGCCGTTCCGCCGCATATCGATGCCGGCACCCGCGTCGTCATCGCAACGGAAGACAATTCCTACGTCGAGCGCGCCAAGAACTAAGAAATTTGCCGGGGCATCGTCCCCGGCCTTCATAATGGCATTAAAAAACCTCCGAAGCTTGTGCTCCGGAGGTTTTTTGTTGTGTCCGATAAAGAGAAGAAGCAAGGCCGGCGAACCGACCTCGATCCCGGCGTCAGTCCTTGACGACCTTGGCAGAAGCAACTTCCGTCTTGGCCGTTGAGCCGACTGCATAACCGCCACCGATCGCGACGTTGAGCGAGACGTAGTTCTGCGCCATCTGCTGCACGGCCTGAGCAAGGTTTGCCTGCGAGTCGGAGACCTGGCGCTGCGCATCGAGAACGTCGAGCAGCGAGGAGGCGCCGTCGCGGTAGCTTGCGGTCGCAAGCTCGAGGGCTTCCTGATAGGACTTCACGGTTGCGCGTAGGGCAGCAACGGTGCGGCCATCGCGGGAAACCGCAGCCAGAGCGTTTTCAACTTCCTCAACTGCGCCCAGAACCGTCTGCTTCCAGGAGAGATAGGCTTCGCGTGCAGCCGATTCGTTCGACTTGACGTTTGCCTTCAAAGCACCGCCATCGAAAATCGGCAGCGAAAGCGAAGGACCGAAGGACCAAGACAGAATGCCCGAGTCGTTACCCAACACCTTGGAATAGGAAGGTGTGATCGAACCGCCAAGCGAGATCGAGGGGTAAAGCTGGGCTTCTGCAACGCCGATGCGGGCGGTTGCGGCTGCCAGTTGGCGTTCGGCGGCGCGAACGTCCGGACGGTTGCGGATCAGGTCTGCCGGCACACCCGACTTCGGGCTGAAGCGCGCAACCGGCTGGCGTGCGCCACGCTGCAGGTCTGCGATCAGCGAGGATGCCGGCAGGCCGAGCAGGGTCGCAATGCGATGTGCTGCCTGACGGAACTGGGTCTCGAGACCCGGCAAGGTGGACAGGGTGGAGTTGACTAGACCTTCGGCCTGAACGACATCCAGTCGCGATGCAGCGCCGGCTTCGAGCTGAAGCTTGGTGAGGTTCAACGTCTCGCGGCGTGAATCAAGGTTTGCGCGGGTCAGCGCGATGCGTTCCTGATAATAACGAACGTCGATATAAGCGCCTGCAACAGCAGAAAGCAGCGTCAAACGCGCGACGTCGACGCTTGCATAGCTGGCGTCGAGATCCGCAAGTGCTGCTTCCCTGGAGCGGGCGTAGAGGCCGAAGAGATCGAGGAACCAGGAGGCGGTCGGGCCACCGGAAGCAGAATTCTGCTCGGCGAGCGAGGTGGCGCCTGGGTTACCGCCGAGCCTGCTGGCACCGCTGCGTCCGGCCTGTGCGCTCAGGTCGAGCGACGGAAGACCACCGGCGCCGGCGCTGATGACGGCTGCCTGTGCCTGATTGATACGTTCCAGAGCCTGGAGCACGTCGAGGTTCTGCGAGAGACCCTGGTTGACGTAACCATTCAGGCGTGTGTCGGAGAATGCTGTCCACCAGGCATTCTTGGCAACATCACCATTGCTCGTCGCAGATCCTTCGGCGAACTTTGCCGGAAGCGAAATCTGCGGTGCAGTATGGTCAGGACCAAGTGTGCAGCTGGACAGCAGTAGCAATACGAGGGGGGCGGCTGCGCGAGTGGAAATCATATTTTTGTCCCAAAGCCCTTACTTACAAGCCCGCGAGTGTCGGGGCCGACATCATTGAATTGGCGACCGTAATCCGAATCGGTGACAGAATGCCACCAACTGGTAAACGGATTTACGTAGTTGTCGCCTGTTTTTCACGTTTTGATAACCGCCTGACGACAACAAAAAACGTCGGAACGAAGAAAATTCCGAGGAGTGTTGCAGAAAGCATACCACCCAGCACGCCAATACCGATTGCATTCTGCGCGGCAGAGCCTGCCCCGGTCGCAATTGCTAGTGGTACGACGCCGAGGATGAAGGCGAGCGACGTCATGATGATCGGACGCAGACGAAGTCTCGCCGCTTCCAGGGTTGCTTCGATCAGGCCCATCCCGGTCGCCTGCCGGTCCTTGGCGAATTCGACGATCAGGATCGCGTTCTTCGCCGCCAGACCGATGGTCGTCAGCAGGCCCACCTTGAAATAGACGTCGTTCGACTGGCTTGACAGATAGGCTGCGGCGAGAGCACCGAGCACGCCGATCGGTACCGCAAGGATGACCGAGAACGGGATCGACCAGCTTTCATAAAGTGCTGCGAGGCAGAGGAATACGATCAGGACCGACAATGCGTAGAGCATCGGTGCCTGTGAGCCAGACAGACGTTCCTGGTAGGAAATCCCCTGCCATGCGACGGTGTAGCCACCCGGCAACTCGGTTACTAAGCGTTCCAGCTCATTCATAGCTTCGCCGGTGCTTACGCCGGGTTTGGTCGAACCTTCCAGCGACATCGCGCTGGTGCCGTTGTAACGAGCAAGCTGCGGCGTTCCGTTAACCCAGTCCAGCTTGCTGAACGAAGAGAAAGGCACCATTTCGCCATCGGTATTGCGGGCATACCAGTATTTGAGGTCGTCGGGCTGCATGCGGTAAGGCGCATCACCCTGAACATAAACCGGCTTAAGCTCGTTATCGAGGGTGAAGTCATTGACGTCACGTCCGGCAAAGATCGTCGCGAGCATCGAGTTGACAGCCGCGAGATCGACGCCCATGGCGCCGAGCTTTTCCTGATCGAGCAGGATTTTCAGCTGGGTCTCGCTGCGCTGGTTGTTACTGCGGAGCGAACTGATGATCGGGTTTGTCGCACTTTCGCCGATCAATTGCTGCGAGACCTGGGTCAGCGCGTCATTGCCGTTATTGCCGCTGTCTACCAGATAGGCGGAAAATCCGCTGGAATTGCCCAGCCCCTGGATTGCGGGAGGAAGCAGGGCAAACACCTGTGCATCGCGAAGGGTGAAGAAATGTCCCTGCGCGCGCTGCAGAACTTCCGCCGCAGACTGGCCCACACCTTCACGCGCCGAGAAGTCGCGAAGCTTGGTGAAGACGATGGCGTTGTTCTGGCCCGTGCCGCTGAAGCTGAAGCCGAGTGCGCCGAAAACCGCATCGACATTATCCTTCTCCTTTTCGAGGAAGTAGGATTCCACCTGCTTGACGACTTCTTCCGTGCGCGCCGTCGTGGAGCCGACCGGCGTCTGGATGATCGTCATCAGAACACCCTGGTCTTCCTGGGGAAGGAAGGAGCTCGGCAGTCTGGTGAACAGCAAGGCGCAGCCGCCGACGATCAGCGCAAACAGCAGCATGACGCGCAACGGACGCTTCAGAAGATAACCGATCGTACCGACATAACCGTTCGTCGTCTTGTCGAAGCCATTGTTGAACTTCGCGCCGATGCCGCTTTTCTTTTTGGCGTGGTCGATCGGCTTCAGCATCGTGGCGCAAAGTGCCGGCGTCAGCACGATGGCGACGACAGCAGACAGAAGCATGGCCGAAACGATCGTGACCGAGAACTGTCGGTAGATAATGCCCGTCGAGCCACCGAAGAAGGCCATGGGAATAAACACGGCGGTCAGAACCAGTGCGATACCGATGATCGCCCCGGTGATTTCATGCATCGACTTCTCGGTCGCCTCGAGCGGCGAAAGACCCTCCTCGTCCATGATGCGCTCGACATTCTCGACGACAACAATCGCGTCGTCGACCAGAAGCCCGATCGCCAGAACCATGGCGAACATGGTCAGTGTGTTGATCGAATATCCCGTCAGGGCAAGGATGCCGAATGTCCCGAGAAGCACGACGGGTACCGCAATCATCGGAATGAAGGTGGCGCGCAGGTTCTGAAGGAAGACGAGAAGAACGACGAAGACGAGAACGATCGCTTCGATCAGCGTGTGAACGACCTTTTCGATCGACAGTTTGACGAAGGGGGTCGTGTCGTAGGGGTAGGTGATCTCGACGCCATCCGGCAGCGATCCTGCGACACGATCCAGCTCGGCCTTCACGCGGGCTGCCGTATCGAGCGCATTGGCGCCGGTTGCAAGGTTAACGGCAAAACCGGCTGCCGGCTTGGTGTTGGAACGCGAACTGCCGCCATAGGACTCCTGGCCGATCTCGACGCGCGCCACATCGCTTAGACGAACCGTTGCGCCGTCCTGCTCGACTTTCAGAATGATGCGTTCGAATTCGTCGACGGTGGTCAGCTGGCTCTGCGCTGTCATGGTGACCGTCAGCTGCTGGCCTTCCGTCACCGGCTGGGCGCCAAGCGAACCAACAGAAACCTGGGTGTTCTGTGCCTCGATGGCAGAGGTCACGTCGGCCGCGGTCAACTGGTATTTCTGCAGCTTGAACGGATCGAGCCAGACGCGCATGGCATAACCGGAGCCGAAGACATTAATGCTGCCGACACCTTCGAGCCGCTGTACCTGATCTTCGATCGAGGTCGCGAAAATATCGCCGAGATCGACAGAGCTGCGCTTGCCGTCTTCCGAAACGAGTGCGCCGACCATGAGAATGCTCGATGTCGAGCGGGTGACCGAGATGCCCTGGCTCTGGACGACATCCGGCAATTGCGACTGTACCAGCTGCAGCTTGTTCTGCACCTGGACCTGGGCGATGTCTGGCATGATGCTGTTGCCGAAGGTCAGCGTGACACTGGCGCTGCCCGTCGAGGATGACGAGGTCATGTAGGTCAGGTCATCAAGGCCGGTCATGCCGTCCTCAATGATGCTGGTCACTGACTTTTCGACCGTTTCGGCACTGGCGCCATTATATGTTGCGCTGATGCGCACGGTCGTCGGGGCGATATCGGGATATTGCGAGATCGACAGCGTGGTGATGGCAAGTGCGCCACCCAGCATGATGACGATTGCGATGACCCAGGCGAAGACAGGCCGCCGAATGAAGTAATGCGCCATTTCGAAATTCCTTGCCGCGTTTTGGGGCCGCGTTTACGGGCGAGCGTCAGCCGTTCCTACTTCTGGGGCTTTGCTTCATCGACTTTCGGCTCTTCGACCACGAAACCCTGGTCGTTGACCGTTGCCTCGACTGCTTGAACCGGTGCGCCATCGGCGATCCACTGGAAGCCGTCGACGATGAGGCGGTCACCATCGGCGATGCCGTCGGTCACAAGCCAGTTGTTGCCAGAGGATTTGCTGGTGGTGAAGGTGCGGGTCTCGACCTTGTTGTCAGCCGTGACGAACTTTGCCGAAAGTTCGCCACGGGCATTACGCGTCGCGGCTCTCTGTGGAATGAGATACCCGTTCTCGGTACCGACGGTAACGGTCGCACGAACATACATGCCCGGCAGGATAATGTGATCGGGATTGTCGAATATGGCACGGATCTGGTAGGTTCCTGTGGTCTCGCTGACGGCAAGTTCCGCCATGTTCAGCTTGCCGTTATGGTCGTATTTCGTCCCATCTTCGAGCATCAGGCTGATATCGGCCGTGCGAGGATCGCCGTGAAGACGGCCCGAAGCAACAGCCGCGCGCAGTTCCAGGAGATTGGTGCTGGAATCGATAAGGTCGATATAGATCGGATCGATATTGCGCAAAGTGGTCAGCGCGGTGGTCTGGTTGGCCGTGACGATATTGCCGATGCTGACGGTCGAGATCGTCGTCAGGCCATCGAACGGCGCACGGATCTTGGTGAAGTCGAGATCGATCTGGGCCGAGTTCAAGGCCGCCTTGGCAGATTCAACATCGGCTTCGGCCTGCAGCAGCGTCACCTTGGCATTTTCATACTCGATCTGGGTCGCGCCGCTGTTCACCAGCCGTTCGTAGCGGGTCATGTTCGCCTGGGCTGCAGGAATGCTGACCTGAGCCTTCTGCAGCGCAGCCTGCGCCTGTGCGACTGCTGCGGCATAGGTGTCGTCGTCGATCTGGTAGAGAACCTCGCCGGCCTTGACCTCGCTTCCTTCCTTGAAAGTGATCTCGCTGATGGCGCCAGTGACGCGCGGACGGATCTCCGTGGTCTGGAATGCGACGGCCCGGCCCGGAAGCACGTTGGTGATCGGACGGTCGGTCTTCTTCATCACGACGACGCTGACGGGTGACGCCGGCTTCTGCTGGCTTTGGCCTGCGGATTGCTGCCCCTGATCACTGCAGGCGGAAAGCGCAGTTACAAGGAAGAGTGGAAGCACCAGTTTGCGAAGGTTCATGATTCTTTTCCAGACGCTGAGGCGTGAAGGATATCTCGATTGCCGCCTTTGGGGACGAAGGCGGCAATTAGCCGGCAGGATACCGGCAGAACTAGGGCGCAGACATGAGGAGTCACGTCCGCTCGCTCGAAAAGTGACGTAATTTAATTTCCATCACTTTGCAAGCGGGTTTCGAAGGGCTGCATTGGCAAGGTCAACGAGACCATTCAGCCGCTCGTCCAGCTCAGCCTGCGTTTCGTGAATAAGAAATATAGGATGAAGAACACTGGCAAAAGACGCAGCGACGTAGCGGCTCGTTTTGCGGCTATCGGCGCAATGATAAACGCCGGCATTGACGCCATCCTGAATAAGATTGAAGAAAAGATCCTCGATGAGCTGCTTGTAATGAAAGCCGCTCTCCAGCTCGGTCTGCGTCACGAGAAAGATCATTTCAAGGAAGAATGCGTTCTCGCGAATATCTTCCATATGGGCCTGCATCAACCGGCGGACTACGAGCCCGAGCTTTTCAGGCGGCGGAGCAGGTGTGTCGACCGTGTTGAAACGGCCGATCATGTGAGTGATGTGACGATCACAAATGGCGTCTATCAGCGCCGTCTTCGAACTGAAGTGCTTGAACACGTTGGCCGGCGACATGCCAAGTCCATGAGCAATGTCGGCGATGGACGACTTGGCGATGCCCCGTTCGCGGAAAAGGGCATCGGCAGTCCGCAAAATATCTTCGCGTGTTTCTTCAGCTTTGCGGCGCGGTTTTCGCACGCTTAAGTCCTCGTTTTTTTACCTCGATAAACGGGCGGAGCCCTATTTGACGAAATAGGGCGCAAGATTGGTGCGGATACGCTGTAATACCGTTTCGCCACTCCGGTCAGGAACGAAGGGCGTGCCGGTGATCATTTCGAAGGCGTGCCGGTAGACGGACGACGTTTCCTCGATGAGGTCCGAGGGAATGGGTGGGAGTTCATCCTTATAGGGGTCACAGCGCTCCACGACCCAGGCCCGAACAAAGTCCTTGTCGAAGCTTTTCGGACGTCCGCCGGTGCGAAAAGCCTCATCATAACTGTCGGCGATCCAGTAACGGCTGCTATCGGGCGTATGGATTTCGTCAGCCAGAATGATGGTGCCGTTGGCATCGGTGCCGAATTCATATTTCGTGTCGACGAGGATAAGGCCGCGTTTTGCTGCAATCTCCTGGCCACGCGCGAAAAGAGCGAGCGCATAGGTCGAAAGTGTCTGCCATTGCTCTGCTGTCAGCAGGCCCTGATCGATAATGTCTCGGGGTGAGAGCGGCTCGTCATGGCCGCCATCGAAGGCCTTGCTGGTCGGAGTGATCACCGGTTCGGGAAGCGCCTGATTATCCTTCAGGCCATCGGGCAGGTTCAGTCCATAGATGTTGCGCTCACCTTTCTTATAAAGGGTGAGAAGCGAGGTGCCTGTCGTGCCGGCCAGATAACCGCGCACGACGATCTCGACCGGCAGGATATCGAGACGCTTGCCGACCACGACATTCGGATCCGGATAGGCGATAACATGATTGGGGCAGATGTCCTTCGTCGCCTCGAACCAGTAGCGGGCGGTCTGGGTCAGGACATGGCCCTTATCCGGAATGCAGGTAATGATGCGATCGAAGGCGCTCAGACGATCCGTGGCAATGATGATGCGTTCGCCGCTCGGCAGGTCGTAATTCTCCCGCACCTTGCCGCGATAATATTTGGGCAGTTCGGCAATAAAAGCTTCTTCCAAGACGCGCACGATGATCGCTCCGAAAACGGCCAAGAGGGCCAGGGTCTCTATATAGGGTGCTTTCGCTATCGCATGTTTCGCCTTTTCGGCACAAGGATATTGCGGCCTTATGGTCCAGCTGCCGCCCCGGGGAGATCCATCGTCGAATTCCTCCTGGTTAAAGGCTGGTGAATCCCGGAGGATCTCGCAAAAATGCATAAATCTATTTAAAATCAATGTCTTGCAATTTTTTTGAAGTTTTTGCGACTGGGCGTGTTGACTTGAAAAAGGTGTTCCGACTATAACCCGCTCACTGA
>UCIV01000008.1 GCA_900472575.1 Hyphomicrobiales bacterium | reverse complement strand
GACCTATCCAGCTTTGACATCGTATGTGGCTAGGCTGGGTTCAAGGATGAAGTGCGACGAAGACATTCTCTCCGTGTTGCACTTTACGTTTAACCTAACTCGTTTGTCGCAGCCTTCGCCCTGCCCGATGAATTCGGGAACTCAGACAAACTTCGTCCAGTCGATGGAAAATATATAAGCCTGTCCTAAATGACCAAGTGGCCAGTTTGACCTTTGTTCTGCTGAACTGATGTTCGGATTGGCTAACTCTGCTTGTTTAAGTCGTGCATGCCAATTCGTTGCAAACCGGCGTTTCAAACCTGATGATTTTGAACTCGTCAGCGCCTCGCTCGTGAGGCTCGCAAAATGGAGGAAAGAGCTATGGTGAGTGGTCAATTGAAAGCATTGCTCGGCGTTCTTGCGGTCGCCGGATATCAGAACAGAGACAAGATCGCGGAAATGCTGCGCGGAATACAGAACCCTCAGGCTGGAGATCCGAATATCGCGCAACCGGATGGTCGATCGCCACAGCCTCAGACGGCCGGACTCGATGATCTGTTCGGCAAGTTAGCCGGCGGCGGCGGTGCCGGTGGGCTCGGCGGCTTGGGCGGCCTTCTTGGCGGACTTGCGTCCGGCGGGATTCTCAGCGGCGGTCTGGGCGATCTCTTGAAGACGTTCCAGCAGAACGGGCTTGGAGAAAAGGCCGAATCCTGGGTAAATCCAGGCGCTAACGAGGATATCGACGACGTTCAACTCGAGCAGGCAATCGGACCCGACGTGCTCGAAGAGCTTTCGGCGAAGACCGGCCTTTCGCGAGAAGAGATTCTTGCGCGCCTGAGCAAGGATCTGCCGCGTGCGGTAGACGACCTGACGCCGGGCGGCCACCTGCCCCGTGACGACGGGGATTTTAGGACCGTCTGAAATCCTGCGTCCGCGAGAGAGCGAGCCTTGCAACATCACGTCATGTCGGCCGAAATCTCCCGTTAAGAACAATTGTATTAAAGCCGCGGCATACTCGAAAAAAGCGATGCAAGTCGTGTTTTTGAGTACGTCTCCTCGGATCGCGTGAGGCAGAGGCTTAAGGCCCTGCCCGCTTTTCGGCGAAAGCGGTCAGCGCATCTCCGGCGAGCCGGTAGCGAATCCATTCATTCTGCGGTTCGGCACCGATGGCATCATAAACCTTGATTGCCGGTTCGTTCCAGTCGAGTACGCTCCATTCGAAACGGCCGCAGCCATTTTCCAGTGCAATCTGGGCCAGTCGCAGCAGCAATGCCTTGCCGGCTCCAAAACCTCGCGCGCTGGGCGTCACATAGAGGTCCTCCAGATACAACCCGTTGCGAGCTTGCCAGGTGGAATAGTTGAAGAACCAGATCGCCATGCCGATCGCTTGCCCGTCCTTTTCGCAGATCAGCGCCTGCGTCACCGAGCGGGGACCGAAGATCGACTGTTCGATCGTCTCGACGGTGGCTGCCACTTCGTGCTCGGCTTTTTCATAGATCGCAAGTTCGCGAATGAATCCAAGCAGGGTTACGGCATCACCACGCGTGGCGGGGCGAATAGAGAGTGACATCAATCGTCTCCGGAATTCAGTTTAAAAGCTGGATGAGGCTGCCGGAGTTATTCGGCAGCGTCCTGGATCTCGGGAATTTCGAGCTCGTAGGCATAACCGTCGAGCATGCCATAGGCCTGTTCGATCGTCTTGATCTCGGCTTCGGACTTCGAAATCGCCTCGCCGATCGTCTCGCAACGCGCCTTCAGCATGCGCCCCAGCACGTCGGTTCCGGGCTTGCGGCCCATCCGGTCCATATGATTGCGGATGCGGGCGCGATGCCGTTCCATTTCCAGGATATGGAACCGTGCGCTGACGATCCGGTCGGTCAACTTGCGGCGCATGGAGGCGACGGGATCGAATGAACCAGGCTCGCGCTCGTCGAGGATCATTTCGTTGACGAGCGTTTCCAGAATGACGAGCCCCTGAAGGTCCCTGGTATCCGCCAGTTCCGGATCATAGCCGGTATCGTCGAAAACCTTGCGGCGCACGGGATCGAGCAGCAGTTCATAAGCCCGCTTCAGGTCGCCGAAAGCCTTTTGGTCGCCACCTGCGTCCGGATGAGCCGTTTTCACACGCTTCCTGTAGGCGGATTTTACCGCCGCGTTATCTGCGTCTCGCGAAAGGCCCAGAATGTCATAGGGGTCGATCAAGGAGCGTCACCTGTCTTCGGCATGTCATGCTTGGAGCAATCTTAGTCGTAAGCGTTAAGCCTCGATGGCTCAACCCCTTACCCATTCTTATGGCCAATTATGGGCGGCTTCCCACCCTGCCCGGCTTTGCCCACAATTATTGTTTTCTGAAGCGAAACGGGCGTTTACCTTCCGCGACCGGTGCCATCAGGAAACTTATGAAAACGCAGGGCAGAAGCACCAGGAAAGTCGCGGTCAGGCTCACATGCTCGGCAATGAATCCGAGAAGCGGTGGAACGCCGATGGTGGACAACATCAAGGTCAGGGCGAGAGCCGCCAGGTTTTCCGATGGCTGGCCCTTGCCGAGCGCGATGGTGGTGGCAACTGCCAGCGGGAAGGCCAGAGCGATACCGCAGCCAATCAGGAAGAGTGCCACGCCCGCATATATGTAGGATGGAGACGAGACCAGAAGCACGATGCCGACCGCGACTGTCACTGCCGACATGCGGATCAGAGCCAGCGCGCCAAAACGATCGCGCAGCATGTCGCCCATCATGCGGGTCAGGCCCATGCCGATGGTGAATGCGGCGTAGAGCGTGCCGGCGAGCGCCGGGTCTACGCGCAATTCCTCGCGCAGGAAGAAGATGCCCCAGTCATAAATCGCGCCCTCGACAATGCAGAGACCGAAGACCATGACGCAGATCAGCAGGATAGTGCGATCCGGCAGGACATAGGCGGAGCGACGTTTTGTCGTGGGTACGGCCGGCGGGTCGGCGGGCGTCAACAGGAAGACCGTGAGACAGGCAAGAAGAACAAGCGCAGCCGCCATGCTCTGCTGGATTGTCGGGGAAATCCCCTCCTCCGCCAGAAAACCGGATGCAAGCGAGCCGACCAGAAGGCCGACCGACCAGAAACCGTGACTGCGGGAGAGGACCTTGACGCCCGTGCGCGCCTCGATGCCGGCGGAGATCATGTTTGCCGCGACGTCGAAAATGGTACGGAAAAATCCGAAAAGAAAGAAACAAAAGATGAAACCCGGCAGCGGAAAGATCGTCAGCAGCGGGCTCAAAAGCGCAACGATCGGCAGCATGGTGACGGCGGTCAGACGCGGCGTCAGGCGATCGGTGATGCGGCCGGCGATCGGCAGGGCAAGAAAGGTTCCGATGGGAGCGCTGAGCAGCGCGAGGCCGAGCACCGCCTTGTCGACTTGAAGGGTTTCCTGGATGGAAGGCAGGCGGGTGAACAGTGAAATGAAGAGAATGGCATTGCTGAAATAGAGCAAGGCCGGGGGCAGAAGAGTCATAAAGGGTATCCGATCGAATCAGGCACGGCATTCGTCGCAAAAGGTCACGGGAACAACAAGCGCGTATGACAGGACCCTGCCCTGCATTACAAAGCAGCCGGCTTCAATTACGCGATCTGCCGATAAAATTCGCATGCCCATCTTTTCAGCGGTCAGAAACGCGCTACCATCAATCTTCTTGCTGGAGAACGTCTGATGGTCGCTCGCTTTGCTTCGCTGGTTGCTACTCTGGTGCTTGTCGCTCCTCCTGTCGTCCATGCCGAGGACCCTGCATTGCAGGCCCAGTCGGTGATTTCGGAACAAATAAGGGCGCTGATGCGGGACGATGCGGAGAAGGCTTATTCATACGCCTCCCCCGATATCCGGATGATGTATCCCGACGAGAATGCATTCCTGACTATGGTGCAGAAAAATTACGAGGCAGTCTATCACGCAGGAAACTATGCCTTCGGCCGCTCTAAACTGGTCGGCGGCGGCGAGATGGTGTTTCAGGAGGTGATGATCACCGGGCCGGGCGGCAAGGACTGGACCGCGATCTACGAAATGCGGCTGATGGACGACGGCACCTACAAGGTGAATGGCGTCAGGATGATGAAAAACTCAACGAGCACCGGCATCTGACGAGAAACCGTTGCTAAAGCGGCGCGGCCGACAACATCTCGTCCGCATCCTCTCGACTGAGACCGATAACGCGCCGGGCTATATCGGAACCGAAGCCGTTACGCGCGAGTGAAGACAATTCCTTGAGGATCCGCTTTTCATCGGCGTGCTCGCGCCGATAGGGCCCGAAGCCGCGGCGTCGCGCATAGGCGAGCGCGGCCTGGAGATCGTCGGCATCTTCAAGGGCGACCGCAGCGGTTTCTGAGGTTATGCCTTTCTCCTGCAGCTTTCGTTGCAGCATGCGCCGTGAGCGCCCCGTCCGCACGCCCGAACGAACCTTGGTCTCGGCATAATTCGCATCATCGAGGCAGCCCAGTGTACGGCCGCATTCGAGCGCGGCCGCAGCCAAGATCTGCAGGTCTTCGTCGGAAATATCCTCGAACTTCTGCCTGGCCTTTCGCTTGATGGCGTCGGCCAGCTCGCGTTCGGACATCATCCTGCGCGACAGCCGATAGATGGCGGAATTGCGCGCCCAAGCCAGCATGCGTGGCGTGACAACGATTGCCTGATCCTGCTCGCTCTCTCCGCTCACGCCGACAAAACTCCTTAGAGTGGGGCGATATCGCCCTTGGCCCAGTTTTCCTGGGTTTCGGCGTAGAAGTCGGCGAACCGACCTTCCTCGATCGACTGGCGGATGCCCTTCATCAGGTCCTGATAGTAGTTCAGGTTGTTCCAGGAGAGCAGCATGCCGCCCAGCGCCTCGTCGGAGCGAATGAGGTGATGCAGATAGGCGCGGGAATAATCACGTGCGGCCGGGCAGTTGGACTCTTCGTCCAGCGGGCGCATGTCTTCGGCATGGCGGGCATTGCGGATGTTGACGCGGCCGCGGCGGGTGAACGCCAGACCATGTCGGCCGGAGCGGGTCGGCATGACGCAGTCGAACATGTCGATACCACGGGCAACGGACTTTAGAAGATCGTCCGGCGTGCCGACGCCCATCAGGTAACGCGGCTTTTCGGTCGGCAGAACGGGAAGCGTCGTTTCCAGCATCGAGAGCATGACATCCTGCGGTTCGCCGACTGCCAGACCACCCACAGCATAGCCCTTGAGATCTAGCTGCTTCAGGCCTTCGGCGGAGCGGATGCGCAGGGCCGGCTGATCGCCGCCCTGAACGATTCCGAACATCGCCTTGCCCGGCTGATCGCCGAAGGCAACGCGGCAGCGCTCGGCCCAGCGCAACGACAGTTCCATGGCGCGTTCGATTTCCTGCGGCTCGGCCGGCAGTGCCACACATTCGTCGAGCTGCATCTGGATGTCGGAACCGAGCAGACCCTGGATCTCGATAGAGCGTTCCGGCGACATATGGTGCAGCGAACCATCGACATGGCTCTTGAAGGTGACGCCCTTCTCGTCGAGCTTGCGCAGGCCGGACAAGGACATGACCTGGAAACCGCCGCTATCCGTCAGGATCGGACCATCCCAGCGGATCAGCTTGTGCAGGCCACCGAGGCGCGCGACGCGCTCAGCGCCGGGGCGCAACATCAGGTGATAGGTATTGCCGAGGATGATATCGGCGCCGGTGTCCTTGACCTGGTCGAGATACATCGCCTTGACCGTGCCGACGGTGCCGACCGGCATGAAGGCGGGAGTACGGATCGTGCCGCGCGGCATGGAGACTTCGCCAAGGCGCGCGCCGGCGTCGGTCTTCTTCAGGGTGAACTGGAAATTCTCGGTGCTCATCTAGTCTTTCCGAAATAGCAGGCTGGAATCGCCGTAGGAATAGAAGCGATAACCTGTCTTGATGGCATGGGCATAGGCGTCCTGCATCGTCTCCAGGCCGCAAAAGGCCGAGACGAGCATGAACAGGGTGGATTTCGGCAGGTGGAAATTGGTCATCAGCATGTCCACCGCCTTGAAGCGGTAGCCGGGTGTGATGAAGATGCCGGTCGGGCCGCTCCACGGCTCGATCGTGCCGCCATCGACGGCGGCGCTTTCGATCAGCCGCAGCGAGGTCGTGCCGACACAGATGATGCGCCCGCCCCTCGCCTTCACGGCGTTGAGCTTTGCAGCAGTTTCGGCGCTCACATACCCGATTTCCTGATGCATCTTGTGGTCGACCGTATCATCCACCTTCATCGGCAGAAACGTGCCGGCGCCGACATGGAGTGTAACGAAATGCCGTTCGATGCCTGCGGCATCAAGTTTTGCAAAGAGATCAGGCGTGAAATGCAGGCCGGCGGTGGGGGCCGCAACGGCTCCGTCCTCGCGAGCATAGATGGTCTGGTAATCCTGCCGATCCTTTGCATCTTCCGCACGCTTGGCGGCGATATAGGGCGGCAGCGGGATATGGCCGACGGACATGATCGCCTCGTCGAGCGCCGGTCCTGAAAGATCGAAGCGCAGGGTGACTTCGCCACCCTCGCCTTTCTCTTCCACCGTCGCCATCAGTGAGCCGAGCTGACATGTCTCCGCCGAGTGACCAAATTCGATACGATCACCGATCTTGATGCGCTTGCCGGGCTTGGCGAATGCCTTCCAGACATCGGGCTCGCTGCGCATATGCAGCGTTGCAGACACCTGCTGGCCGCCCGCGCCTTCGCGGTGCCTGATACCCTCGAGCTGCGCCGGAATAACCTTGGTATCGTTGAACACCAGCGCATCGCCAGGTTCTAAGAAGTCCGCCAGTTCGGAAACGCGGTGATCCGCGAAAACCGGGGCAGCATCCGGACGCACGACAAGAAAACGCGCGCTGTCACGCGGGTTTGCAGGCCGCAGAGCGATGTTTTCTTCCGGCAGATCGAAATCGAAAAGTTCGACACGCATGGTGTAGTTTCGGGCCTGTTCTTGAAATGCGGAAGCCCGCCCCGTCCTTTAAAGGAACGGAGCGGGCCAAAAGCGAAAGCTCGACTTAAACGTCGGCTGCGACGCGGACCGAGACGATCGAATCCGGATCCTGTACCGGTTCGCCCTTCTTGATCTGATCGATGATGTCCATGCCTTCGATGACCTGGCCCCAGACCGAATACTGCTTGTTCAGCCACGGAGCGTCGGTGAAGCAGATGAAAAACTGCGAGTTGGCGGAGTTCGGGTTCTGCGAACGGGCCATAGAGCAGGTGCCGCGAACGTGCGGAACAGCCGAGAATTCAGCCTGCAGGTCCGGCTTTTCGGAACCGCCCATGCCGGCGCGCGACGGGTTGAAGCTTTCGCCGCCCTTCTTGCCGAACTTGACGTCACCGGTCTGCGCCATGAAATCCGGGATGACGCGGTGGAAGACTACGCCGTCATAGGCTTCTTCGCGAGCCAGTTCCTTGATGCGGGCAACGTGGCCCGGAGCGAGGTCCGGCAGAAGCGAGATCACGACCTTGCCCTTGGTGGTTTCCATGATGAGGGTGTTTTCGGGATCCTTGATCTCCGCCATGTGTATCTCCTTGCTTGCCTCTCGGGCTTTCTTCTAGTGGAAAATCGCGGCTTTGTGCCGTTACTTCTTGGTGACCGTGACCTTGATCATCTTGTCGGGGTTGCTGACTTCGCCATTGCCGCCCTCGCCGCGCTTGATCTTGTCGACGAATTCCATGCCGGACTGGACTTGACCGACGACCGTATACTGGCCGTTTAGGAAAGCACCTTCGTCAAACATGATGAAGAACTGCGAATTGGCCGAGTTCGGGCTCTGAGACCGCGCCATACCGACGGTGCCGCGCTTGAACGGGACCTTCGAAAATTCCGCCGGGATATCCGGCATCTCGGAGCCGCCCATGCCGGCACGCTTGGGGTTGAACTTCGCACCGCCCTGCTTGCCGAACTCGACATCGCCCGTCTGGGCCATGAAGCCATCGATGACGCGGTGGAAGACAACGTTGTCGTACTCGCCCTTGGAGGCGAGCGCTTCGATCTGGGCAACGTGCTTCGGCGCAACTTCCGGCGCAAGCTTGATGACGACCGGACCGTCCTTCAACTGGATAGTCAGGAGATCGTCAGCATAGGCGGCACCCGCCATGGATGCGAAGGCGATCAGACCGGCAAAGGCAGAGTGAAGCAATTTCATTGGAAACTCCGTGTTTCTGAACAAATCAGCGCGCAAATCTCGATTTCAAGGCCGCGAGCACGGTTGGCGGTACAAAAGCTGCCACATCGCCGCCCATGGCCGCGATCTGACGGACCAATGTGGCGGTTATGGGCCGCGACGCGGTGCCTGCCGGCAGGAAGACAGTCTGCACGTCAGGCGCCATTTGGCGGTTCATGCCGGCCATCTGCATTTCGTAGTCCAGATCCGTCCCGTCACGCAGGCCGCGGATCAGTAGCCTAGCACCATTGGCGCGAGCGGCATCGACAACGAGTCGATCGAAGGACACGACATCTATATTGGCAGCCTTTTCCGGCAGCGCTTCCTTGAGCGACGCACGGATCAGTTCTGCCCGTTCCTCGAAGGAAAACAGCGGCGTCTTGCCGGGATGAACACCGATCGCGACGATCACGCGGTCAGCGACCTGCAGTGCCTGAACCAGAACATCCAGATGCCCGTTCGTCATCGGATCGAAGGATCCGGGATAGAAAGCGGTCGTCATGCCTAGGCCCAGCCCCTGACTTTGCCGATTAAGATTCCCCGGCCTTTTGTCACGTCGCCCCCTCGTCTGCAAGGGTCAGAGGCTATCGATGCCGTGAATGCAAGATGAACGGGCCATTCAAGGTCGTTTCAGCGGCAGTTTGTTTTACTCCACATCAGCGGCAGGGCTTCCTGCCCGATCATGGAGAGAAAAATGCTGGTTATGGTCGTTCTTGGTGCTGTTCTTGCTGCGTTTCTCATCGAAGGCGCCCTTTTCGCCCTGGAACAGAACGACGCCTGACAAATGCAAAAGATGAACGCCAGATGAACAGCCCTTTCAGGCAGGCTTCAGAGGCGTTCAGTTAAGTTTCTCTCAAAATGCGGTGGAACCCGTGTGTGCTTGATGCGCCGGGCCAGTTAAGAAGGAATGCGGATATGTTTAAGCGGAACCCGATGACGCTCGACAAGGTCACCATGATCAATGTCGTCTGGACGTCCATGATCGCAGTCATGCTGACTGCGACGGTAACCCTTTACCAGAACAAGTCCGATCCGTCGGAAATGAACTACTCGCAGATGTCCGGTCGTTATCAGGACGTTTCCTACTATTAATCAGGCCGAGCGGGCCTGACCCTCGGAGGCAGGTCATGTTCGAGACTCTGGCAATTCTTGCAGTTCTGATCAGCAGTCTGTGTGTCGCGTCAGTGACTCTGATGGTTTCCGCGCTTCACCGCCCGCGCGGAGATATTGAGGATTTCGCTCGCAGACACAGCGCCTTTTGATTGGAACCTCACCTCAGGCGCTGCAGAGCTCAAAAGTCACCACAGAGTGTCAGACAGTTAAAATTCGAAAGCCGGAGAACATGTTCTCCGGCTTTTTTCGTATCTGACTTCAAGTTGGGATCAAACGGCGCGCATCACGCGCCGCTATCATCACCTTCCGGCGCCGGATTTTCGGCGGAAGCGGTGCCTGCGGCATCGATGCCGTTTTCCTCTTCGCCCTCGACGCCATTTTCCTCGTCACCTTCCGGCTCGCTGATACGCTCGACGGAAACCACCTTCTCATCCTTGGCGGTCGAGAAGATCGTGACGCCCTTTGTCGCGCGGCTGGCGATACGGATGCCGTTTACCGGAACGCGGATCAGAACGCCGCCATCGGAAACGAGCATGATCTGGTCTGCTTCGTCGATCGGGAAGGCCGCAACCTGTTCGCCGATTTCCGCGGTCTTGGACGTGTCGGTGGCGCGGATACCCTTGCCGCCACGGCCCGAGGTCCGGAAGTCGTAAGAGGATGAACGCTTGCCATAACCCTTTTCCGACACGGTCAGAACGAACTGTTCGCGGGACTTCAGGTATTCGTAACGTTCATCGGAGAGCTGTCCCTCTTCGGTGACTTCCTCACCGACCAGAGCAATATCCTCCTCGTCGACACCCGCAGCGCGACGTTCTGCGGCGGAGCGCTTCAGATAGGCAGCACGCTCCCACGGCTCGGCATCGACATGATTGACGATGGTCATAGAGATGATGCGGTCGCCATCGGCCAGGTTGATACCGCGAACACCGATCGAGTTTCGGCCGGCGAACACGCGGACCTCATCGACAGGGAAGCGGATTGCCTGGCCAAGTGCCGTCGTCAGAAGCACGTCATCACCCGGAATGGCGAGATCATGGTTTGGCGCAGTGCAGGTCTCTACGGAGAGGATTTCGTCACCCTCTTCCTCGAGCTTCATGGCGATCTTGCCGTTGCGGTTGACCTGAACGAAATCGGACAGCTTGTTACGGCGAACCGTACCGCGCGTTGTCGCGAACATGACGTCGAGGTTTTCCCAGGAATTCTCATCCTCGGGCAGCGGCATGATGGTGGTGATGCGTTCGCCGGGTTCCAGCGGCAGCATGTTGATCAGCGCCTTGCCGCGCGATTGCGGAGTGCCGACCGGCAGGCGGTAGACCTTTTCCTTGTAGACGATGCCACGCGAAGAGAAGAACAGAACCGGCGTATGGGTGTTGACCACGAACAGGCGCGAGACGAAATCCTCGTCACGCGTCGCCATGCCGGAGCGGCCCTTGCCGCCACGACGCTGGGCGCGATAGGTCGCAAGCGGCACGCGCTTGATATAGCCAAGATGCGATACCGTGACGACCATGTCTTCGCGGGCGATGAGGTCTTCATCGTCCATGTCGAGGCCGGCATCCATGATCTGGGTGCGGCGCGGCGTGCCGAATTCGTCACGAACGCCTGCGAGCTCATCCTTGACGATGGTCTGGATGCGGATGCGCGACGACAGGATGTCGAGATAATCGGAAATCTCGGCACCGATCTTGTTCAACTCGTCGGCGATTTCATCGCGGCCGAGTGCGGTCAGGCGGGCAAGACGCAGTTCGAGGATGGCACGCGCCTGCTCTTCGGACAGATTGTAGGTCGCATCCTCGTTGATCCTGTGGCGCGGATCGTCGATCAGGCGGATCAGCGATTCCACGTCATGTGCCGGCCAGCGGCGGGTCATCAACTGCTCACGGGCCGTTGCCGGATCGGGTGCACGACGGATCAGCTGGATGACTTCGTCGATATTGGCGACGGCGATGGCGAGACCGACCAAGACGTGGGCGCGTTCGCGGGCCTTGCGCAGCAGGTATTTCGTGCGGCGGCTGACGACTTCCTCACGGAAGGACACGAAGGCGCGCAGCATGTCGAGCAGCGTCAGCTGTTCAGGCTTGCCGCCGTTCAGCGCCACCATGTTGCAGCCGAAAGAGGTCTGCAGCGGCGTGTAGCGGTAAAGCTGGTTGAGGATGACGTCAGCGTTTGCGTCACGCTTCAACTCGATGACGACGCGGTAGCCCTGGCGGTCAGACTCGTCGCGCAGGTCGGAAATGCCCTCGATGCGCTTGTCCTTGACCAGTTCGGCCATCTTTTCGATCATCGTAGCCTTGTTCACCTGATAGGGAACTTCGGTGATGATGATCTGCTCGCGGTCGCCGCGCATCGGCTCGATCGTGGCAAGGCCACGCATCATGACCGAGCCGCGACCCGTCTCATAAGCCGAGCGAATCCCGTTCTTGCCGAGAATCATCGCGCCGGTCGGAAAATCCGGACCGGGGATGATTTCCATCATCTCGGGCAGCTCGATCGCCGGATTATCAATCAGCGCGATACAGCCGTTGATGACTTCCGAAAGATTGTGCGGCGGGATATTGGTGGCCATGCCGACGGCGATGCCGCCTGCGCCATTGACCAGCAGGTTGGGGAATTTGGCCGGAACCACGACCGGCTCCGACATGGTGCCGTCGTAGTTGTCGCGAAAATCGACGGTTTCCTTGTCGAGGTCGTCGAGCAGCGCATGCGCCACCTTTTCCAGACGGCACTCGGTGTAGCGCTGGGCCGCCGGCGGATCGCCATCGATCGAGCCGAAATTGCCCTGACCGTCGATCAGCGGCATGCGCAAGGACCAGTCCTGCGCCATACGGGCCAAAGCGTCATAGATCGCCGAGTCGCCGTGCGGATGGTATTTACCCATCACGTCACCGGTGACGCGGGCGCTCTTGACGTATTTCTTGTTCCAGTCGAGCCCCAGCTCGTTCATCCCGTAGAGAATGCGGCGATGGACCGGCTTCAGGCCGTCACGAACATCAGGAAGGGCGCGGCTGACGATGACGCTCATGGCGTAATCGAGATAGGAGCGCTGCATCTCCTCCATGATGGAAATGGGTTCGATGCCTGGGGGCAGCTTTCCGCCGCCGGGTGTGCTTTGCTCAGTCAAATCGGATCACGATCTCTGTACGGAATCAGTTGCATTTTTATAACGGAAAGAGGTAACGAGCGCCAATTTCCGCGAGGGTTTTGAACAGCTTTCGACGCCATTCAAGGCAAGACTTTGTCCATCACCGCAAGCGCGGCAAAGGTCCTGACTTCCCGTTAAGCCGGGACTGTCCTAACAATCATCCATCGTGTTCGCAAGGAACTCGACCTATCGGGGAAATTATACATGGCGACGGCCGATGCGCTGATCAACGCAATGACGACAATGCTGGTGACGCTGGACCCACCCGGCCTCGCCCCGGTCTTCCTTGGCCTTACGGTCGGCATGACGGCTGTACAACGCAAGCAGGTGGCCCTGCGCGGCTCGGTCATCGGCTTCGGCATCCTGACCGTGTTCGCGCTGTTCGGCGCCGGCGTGCTCGGCCTGCTCGGCATCTCGATGGGAGCGTTCCGCATAGCAGGTGGCATGCTGCTTTTCTGGATTTCCTTTGAAATGGTCTTCGAGAAGCGGCAGGAGCGCAAGGAAAAGACCTCGCAGGCAGCCATCACCATCGACCATATCCGGGACCTTGCCGTATTTCCTCTGGCTATCCCGCTGATTGCCGGCCCCGGCGCGATTTCCGCCACGGTTCTGCTTGCCGGCACGTTCACGAGCCCATTTGACCGGGCGCTTCTGATCTCCGTCATCGCACTGATGATGCTTATTCTCTATGTGACGCTGCTGCTTGCCGAACGGCTGGACCGCATTCTCGGCGTTACCGGCCGCGCGATCCTGACCCGACTTCTCGGTGTATTGCTGGCCGCACTCTCAGTGCAATTCGTGGTGGATGGCGTTCGCGCAGCCTTCAATCTGTGAACTGCCGACATCGGTCTTTTGACAGACGACAAATCAGTTGCTTCTGATAGAAGCAGGCGCCGCCAAAGATTCCGGCGACGCAATTGTCTGACTGAAGGAAATATCGATGTTGTCCATGCTGCGCCGGATGCTGCCCGATACTCAGCTCGTCAGCAAAACGGAGCGGCTACGCGCCTCGTCGGGTGCGCTTTTGGGAATACTGATCACCGGGCTTGTCGCAGGCCTCGCCGTCGGCCTTGACCCTGCCCTGCCCGCGCTCATTGCGCCGATGGGGGCTTCAGCCGTATTGCTGTTCGCCGTCCCGGCCAGTCCCCTCGCCCAACCATGGTCGATCCTTGGTGGAAATACGGTGGCTGCTATCACGGGCGTATCGGTGAGCCTGCTGGTTGCCGATCCATTCGTTGCAGCGGCGCTGGCGATCGGCATCGCCATCGGACTGATGATGACGCTTCGCTGCCTTCACCCGCCGAGCGGCGCAATCGCACTGACCGCCGTGCTCGGAGGGCCTTCAATCCACGATCTCGGTTACACCTTCGTCATATGGCCTGTTCTTGGAAATTCTTTGGCTCTGCTTGCTCTCGCACTGCTTTACAACAATGTCACCGGCCGCAGATATCCGCATCGAGCAAGCCTTGCTCCAGTCGATCACCGAACCAGGGATCCAGCGCCCATCCAACGAATTGGTTTTTCTTCGGACGATCTGGACGAGGTGCTGAAGGACTATGATGCATTTCTCGATATCGATCGGGATGATCTCGAATCCATCCTGAGACGCACCGAGCTGCGCTCCTATCGCCGCCGGGCAGGCGATCTGACCTGCAAGGAAATCATGTCCAGGGATGTCGTTGCGGTGGCACCGGATGAGAGCTTGCGCAATGCCCACGTCATCATGCGCAGCCGTCACCTGAAGGCACTGCCAGTCACCAATGATGCAGCCGAAGTCGTCGGGATCGTTACCCAGACCGACTTTCTTGACAAGCCCAACTGGATAAAAGGAGAGCCGACAATCGGTTTTCGTCACCGTTTGCGGCTGATTGCACAGGGCGCCTCGGCGGCCAATGGGACGGTTAAGGACATCATGACGTCCCCCGTCAAAACGATCCGCCCTGACGCGTCACTCTCCGATGCGATCATCATGTTTGCGGAGCAGGGGTTGCACTATCTGCCGGTGGTCGCGGAAAACAGGAAAATGGCCGGCATTCTCTCGCAATCGGACGTATTGATAGCCACGCTCGAGGCAGCGACAAAAGGCGATGGTCGCCTATAGAGACGTCCTTAGCGATCGGTCCGCTTTGCCTTCAGGATCCGCTTCCAGATCGTTCCGCCGAGGAATTTGTTGAAGACGACAAAATAGGCGACGATCAGCGCGAAACACAAAAGCGCCAGCCATCCGTCAAGTGCGAAACCACCATCCGTGCGACCTCCGAAAATCGAAGCCACCAGAAATCCGGAAGCCCAGAAAATCGTGAAGAAATCCAGGATGGCAGCGAGAACGATCCGCCATGTCGCGGGTTGTCTGCTGATATTGGCGGCGTCGCTCATTTATAGTTTCCGATCCGTTATATTGCAGCGCTCATGAAAGAGGCGCCTCGCGGCGCCTCTGATCAGAACGGAATATCGTCATCCAGATCGCGGGAGAAGTTTCCGCCGCCGGACTGGCCGCCACGGCCGCCCTGCCCGCCACCTTGATTGCCACCCTGGCCGCCGGAGCGCGGGCGATCGTAATCGTTGCCGCCGCCACCATAACCGCCGCCGAAGTCGTCACCGCCACCGCCGAAGTCGCTCGAGCCGCCGCGACCGCCGCCGAAGCCGCCGCGATCACCGCCGCCTTCGCCGCGACCATCGAGCATGGTCAGCGTTGAATTGAAGCCCTGCAGCACGACTTCCGTCGAATAACGGTCACTGCCGCTCTGGTCCTGCCACTTGCGGGTCTGCAGCGCGCCTTCGATATAGAGCTTGGCACCCTTCTTTACATATTGCTCGACAACCTTGCACAGGCCTTCGTTGAAGACGACGACGGTGTGCCATTCGGTCTTTTCCTTGCGCTCGCCGGAATTGCGATCGCGCCAGGTTTCCGACGTCGCGATGCGAAGGTTGGCGATCGGACGGCCGTCCTGGGTCCGACGGATTTCCGGATCTGCACCCACGTTGCCGATCAGAATGACCTTGTTGACGCTACCTGCCATAATCTTCTCACCTTACTTTGCCGCCACCGCGGCCTAAATCCAATCCGTTCACCATAGACCATAGGCCGGGCAAGGCGCGACCTCCCCCCTATCCCTCATCCACAGGCAAAGTTCCCTCTAAATGAAATCAGGTCCCGGGTTTTCATTGGCTGGATATTTTGTTCTTTATTTGTTCTATTTTATTCCTATACTCCTGTCAACGGAGTCGGAACCGTAGCCGATTGCGGCAGTTTCGCCTCGACAGGCGCGGATCAATGACTACATAAGGGCCTTCAAATCCTCCCAGATGGGCCTCTCCAAAGGCATGACGATGAGCGAACTCAAGACCATTTCCATTCGCGGTGCGCGCGAGCACAATCTGAAGGGCGTCGATCTCGACCTGCCCCGCAATTCGCTGATCGTGATGACCGGCCTTTCAGGCTCGGGCAAGTCCTCGCTTGCCTTCGATACGATCTATGCGGAAGGCCAGCGCCGTTATGTGGAAAGCCTGTCGGCCTATGCCCGCCAGTTTCTGGAAATGATGCAAAAGCCGGATGTCGATCAGATCGAAGGCCTGTCGCCGGCGATCTCGATCGAACAGAAGACGACCTCGCGCAACCCGCGCTCGACGGTCGGCACGGTCACCGAAATCTACGACTATATGCGCCTGCTTTTTGCCCGCGTCGGCGTTCCCTATTCTCCCGCCACTGGCCTGCCGATCGAAAGCCAGACGGTCAGCCAGATGGTCGACCGCGTGCTTGACTTCGAGGAAGGTACGCGCCTTTACATTCTCGCGCCGCTGATCCGCGGCCGCAAGGGCGAGTACAAGAAGGAACTCGCAGAACTGATGAAAAAGGGCTTTCAGCGCGTGAAAGTCGACGGCCAGTTCTATGAAATCGTCGATGTGCCTACCCTCGACAAGAAATACAAGCACGATATCGATGTCGTGGTCGACCGTCTGGTCGTCCGTTCGGATATTGGTGCAAGACTGGCAGACAGTCTTGAAACCTCGCTGAAGCTGGCCGACGGTCTCGCGGTCGCAGAATTTGCCGACAAGCCGCTGCCGGCAAACGAAACAGCTGCCGGCGGTTCGGCCAACAAATCGCTCAACGAAACCCATGAGCGCGTGCTGTTTTCGGAAAAGTTCGCCTGCCCGGTTTCCGGCTTCACAATTCCGGAAATAGAACCCCGGCTGTTCTCCTTCAACAACCCTTTCGGCGCCTGCCCCACATGCGACGGCTTGGGTTCACAGCAGAAGGTAGACGAGAATCTCATCGTTCCGGAGCCGGCGCGCACGTTGCGTGACGGCGCGATCGCGCCTTGGGCCAAATCTTCTTCACCCTATTATAATCAGACGCTTGAAGGCCTCGGAAAGGTATTCGGCTTCAAGCTGTCCGACCGCTGGGACAAGCTTTCCAGCGACGCGCAAGCCGCGATCCTCAAGGGCACCGAGGAGAAGATCGAGTTCAACTATGTCGACGGTGCCCGTTCCTACAAGACGGTCAAGAATTTCGAAGGCATTGTGCCGAACCTCGAGCGTCGCTGGAAGGAGACTGACAGCGCCTGGGCGCGCGAGGAGATCGAACGCTACATGTCGGCGGCCCCCTGCCCGGCCTGCGCCGGTTATCGGCTCAAGCCGGAAGCCTTGGCGGTGAAGATCAACAAGCTGCATATCGGCGAAACGACGGAAATGTCGATCAAGGTGGCGCGCGACTGGTTTTCGGCGCTGCCCGAACACCTGAACACCAAGCAGAACGAGATCGCGGTGCGCATCCTCAAGGAGATCCGCGAACGCCTGCAGTTTTTGAACGATGTCGGTCTCGATTATCTCAGCCTGTCGCGGAATTCAGGGACGCTGTCGGGTGGTGAAAGCCAGCGCATCCGGCTTGCCTCGCAGATCGGCTCGGGTCTGACCGGTGTGCTTTACGTGCTCGACGAACCGTCGATCGGCCTGCATCAGCGCGACAATGCCCGGCTTCTCGAAACGCTGAAGCACCTGCGCGATATCGGCAATACGGTTATTGTCGTTGAACACGACGAGGATGCGATCCTGACGGCCGATTATGTCGTCGACATCGGCCCTGCCGCCGGCATTCACGGCGGCACGGTTGTCGCCGAAGGCACGCCGCAGCAGGTCATGGCGAACCCCAAGTCACTGACCGGTAAATACCTGTCGGGCGAACTCGGCGTCGCCGTTCCGGCCGAGCGCCGCAAGCCGAAGAAGGGCAAGGAGATCAAGGTCGTCGGGGCTCGCGGCAACAACCTCAAGAATGTCACGGCATCGGTGCCGCTCGGCGTTTTCACGGCGGTTACCGGCGTGTCGGGCGGTGGCAAGTCCACCTTCCTGATCGAGACTCTCTACAAGTCGGCTGCCCGCCGTGTGATGGGCGCGCGTGAAATCCCGGCGGAACACGACCGCATCGACGGGTTCGAGCATATCGACAAGGTGATTGATATCGACCAGTCGCCGATCGGCCGCACACCGCGCTCCAACCCGGCCACCTATACAGGCGCTTTCACGCCGATCCGTGACTGGTTCGCCGGCCTGCCGGAGGCGAAGGCACGCGGTTATGCGCCCGGTCGTTTCTCGTTCAACGTCAAGGGTGGTCGCTGCGAAGCCTGCCAGGGTGACGGTGTCATCAAGATCGAGATGCACTTCCTGCCGGACGTCTACGTCACCTGCGATGTCTGTCACGGCAAGCGCTACAATCGCGAAACACTCGACGTGCATTTCAAGGGCAAGTCGATTGCCGACGTGCTCGACATGACGGTCGAGGAAGGGGTCGAGTTCTTCTCGGCAGTCCCGGCTGTGCGCGACAAGCTGCAGGCGCTGTTCGATGTCGGCCTCGGCTATATCAAGGTCGGCCAGCAGGCGAACACGCTGTCAGGTGGTGAAGCGCAGCGCGTCAAGCTCGCCAAGGAACTGTCGAAACGGTCTACCGGCCGCACGCTCTACATTCTCGACGAACCGACCACCGGCCTGCATTTCCATGATGTCGCCAAACTGCTGGAAATGCTGCAGGAACTGGTCAACCAGGGGAATTCGGTCGTGGTCATCGAGCACAATCTCGAAGTCATCAAAACGGCCGACTGGATCATCGACATCGGTCCCGAGGGCGGCACCGGCGGCGGTGAGATCGTCGCACAGGGTACGCCAGAACAGATCGTCAAGGAGAAGCGGTCCTATACCGGTCATTTCCTCAAGGAGCTTTTGGAACGGCGCCCGGCGAAAAAGGTCGAGGCTGCAGAGTAACGCAGGCAGCCATCAGGAGGGAAGATGAGCAAGAGTGGTACGATCCGCAGCGGTATCGGCGGCTGGACCTTCGAGCCTTGGGAGGGCACATTCTACCCCGAAAAGCTCGCTAAGAAACGGCAGCTGGAATATGCCGCGAGCAAGCTCTCGGTGATCGAGGTCAACGGCACTTATTACGGTTCGCAAAAACCTGAGACCTTTGCCAAATGGGCTTCGGAAGTGCCGGACGGCTTTATATTCTCGCTCAAGGCCAGCCGCTTCACCACGAACCGCAAGGTTCTGGCGGATGCTGGCGAGTCTATCGAGAAATTCCTGACGCAGGGACTGGTTGAGCTGGGAGACCATCTCGGCCCCCTGCTCTGGCAATTCGCGCCGACCAAAAAATTCGAGCCTGAAGATTTCGAGGCGTTTTTGAAGCTGCTGCCGGAAAAGCTGGAGGGCCTGCCACTGCGCCATGTCGTCGAGGTTCGCCACGATAGCTTCAAGGTGCCGGAATTCGTGGCGCTTTTGGAAAAATACAATATTGCACCGGTCTGCGCCGAGCATTTCGACTATCCGATGATCGCCGATGTCACTGCCGATTTCGTTTATGCGCGCTTGCAGAAGGGCTCGGACGATATTCCGACCTGTTATGCCGATGGAGACATGAAAGAATGGGCAAAGAGGCTCACCACTTGGGCCGAAGGTGGCGTGCCGAACAGCTTGCCGCTGGTCGATGAAAAACGGACGGTGAAAAGAGAATCGCGTGACGTGTTCTCCTTCTTCATCCACGAAGGCAAGGTGAATGCTCCGCAGGGTGCAATGGCCATGCAGGCGCTGATCGGCTAAAGCAAATCCAGCAAAGTGGGAACCGGTTTTGCGTCCGGAATTACGTTGAAAGAAATATATAGAGCGGTTTCGCGTTTCAAAGAAACGCGGCAACGCTCTAAAAACGGGCCACAAGGTCGGCCATGGCGTGGCCTGCTTGTCCGGCAAGATCCTCGGCTGTCATATAGGGCCCGGCCAGTCCGGCAGCCTCACCGTGCAGATAGACACCTGCGGCAGCCGCCTCGAAAGCCGGCAGGCCCTGTGCCAGAAAAGCGCCGATCATGCCAGCCAAAACATCGCCGGATCCGGCGGTGGCAAGCCATGGCGGGCCGTTGGTGTTGATCGCAACGCGACCGTCAGGCGAAGCGATAACCGTGTCCGCCCCCTTATAGACGATTGCCGCATGGGCACGCCGCGCCGCTTTCAATGCCTTATCCGGCTTACTCGATGTCTCGTCGGCAGCGATATCGGGAAACAGGCGACCGAACTCCCCATCATGCGGGGTCAAAACCAGGTGTGTCTCGCCATCCTCAAAGGCATCGAACAAGATGGCAGGATCATCCCTGAACGAAGTTATGCCGTCTGCATCCAGCACGAGCGGGCTGTCTTTCAACGCCAGCACCAAGTCGCGGGCGCGGCTGCCGACGCCAAAGCCAGGACCAAGAACAAAGGCCGACAGTTTGGCGGTCTCCAGCCAATCGCTCAATTCTGCGTTGGTATCGACCTTTTTCAACATCACGGCCGTAAGCTGCGCAGCATTGGCCGCCATCGCGTCTTCAGGTGACGCTAGCGTAACCAGCCCCGCTCCGGTTTTCAGGCCGGCGATTGCCGACAAGCGTGCGGCGCCTGTTTTGGACGTCTCTCCCGAAAATACAGCAAGGTGCCCTCGCCGGTATTTGTGACTATCAGCACCGACAAAAGGCAGATGCGCCGACCAGATCGGCGGCCCGTTTTCAGATATCGAGCCTCCGGCAGCCTCGATAATGCGCCGAGGAATGCCGATGTCGGCAACCTCGATGTCTCCGCAGAGAGACTTTCCAGGAAGCAGGAGATGGCCCGGCTTCCTCGTCATGAAGGTTATGGTGCAATGCGCCTTAAAAGCGGCGCCGAGAGGCTTGCCGCTTCGTCCATCGACACCCGAAGGCAGATCGACTGCCAGCACCGGCACTCCGGCTCTCTCCACCGAGGAAATCACGCCCGCGATCTCGTCTGAAACCTTGCGCGATAGGCCTGCGCCGAAAAGCGCATCGATAACGACATCACCGGGCTGCGGCTGGAACTCGCGAAGCGGAGCGACGCTGCCCCCCCACAATTGGAAAGCCAGTGCGGCATCTCCTTTCAGATCATCGGGATCTCCAAGAGCATGAACCGATATCTTTGCGCCACCGTCCGCAAGCTGTCGCGCGGCGACATAGCCGTCTCCCCCATTGTTTCCCGGTCCGCAGAGAACTGCGAAACGCACCGCAGCGGGAAAATGAGACAGGGCAGTTGCCGCAACGGCGTAACCGGCGCGTCGCATGAGACCGAAGGATGGGATCCCCGATTCCGCCGACATGCGATCGACGCACGCCATTTCGTCAGGTGTCAGCAGAATATGCGATGGAAGGTAGGCCATACCGTACTTCATCTCAAACCCGCATAAAATACAAGCAGAACTGGTCGACCTCAAAATGAACAATAAAAGTTCATTTGCACACTTAATGTGCAAATCGATTTCGATTGTATCCGTTCGAAATTTCGCATTTCTGTCACGAAACGAGCCGGTGCGGCGTCATTCCACATCGAATTCGGTGAAAATGGAGCGCTGGCGAGGCTTTCCGGCATGGAAACGGACAGGAATACGTGCAAAATGAGAATATCCTTTTGAAAGTCCAACATTAGTTTGGCACGATATCTGCATTGGCATGGCCGAGTGGGTCGAAGACCCGCGCATGGGGAGAAGCGGAGATATAGTTTCTCATGAAGAAGATCGAAGCGATCATTAAACCTTTCAAGCTCGACGAAGTGAAGGAAGCCCTTCAGGAAGTCGGATTGCAGGGTATTACGGTAACCGAAGCCAAAGGTTTCGGTCGCCAGAAGGGCCATACCGAACTTTACCGCGGCGCCGAATACGTCGTGGACTTCCTGCCCAAGGTTAAGGTGGAAGTGGTTCTTGCCGACGAGAATGCCGAAGCCGTTATCGAAGCGATTCGAAATGCGGCACAGACTGGACGGATTGGCGACGGCAAGATATTCGTTTCCAACGTCGAGGAGGTCATCCGTATCCGCACAGGCGAAACGGGTGTAGACGCGATCTAGCCGCTCGGCGTGACCGTTCATATCGTTACTGAAATCGAGGAACCTGTAATGACGAGCGCAAGCGAAATCATGAAACAAATCAAGGAAAACGACGTAAAGTTCGTTGACCTTCGCTTTACCGACCCGCGCGGCAAGCTGCAGCATGTGACGATGGATATTTCCGCCGTCGACGAGGACATGTTCGCCGATGGTGTCATGTTCGACGGTTCCTCGATCGGAGGCTGGAAGGCGATCAACGAGTCCGACATGGTGCTCATGCCCGATCCGGCCACCGTGCATATGGACCCTTTCTTCGCCCAGTCGACAATGGTCATCTTCTGCGACATCCTCGACCCGGTTTCAGGCGAATCCTACAACCGCGACCCGCGCGGTACGGCCAAGAAGGCGGAAGCCTATCTCAAGGCATCCGGTATCGGCGACACGATTTTCGTTGGTCCTGAGCCGGAATTCTTCGTCTTCGACGACGTGAAGTACAAGGCAGATCCGTACAATACCGGATTCAAGCTGGACTCATCCGAACTGCCGTCGAACGATGACACGGATTACGAGACCGGCAATCTCGGCCACCGTCCGCGCGTCAAGGGCGGCTATTTCCCGGTCCCGCCGGTCGACAGCCTGCAGGACATGCGTTCAGAAATGCTGACCGTGCTCACCGAAATGGGCGTGGTCGTCGAAAAACATCACCACGAAGTGGCTTCCGCCCAGCACGAACTTGGCGTCAAGTTCGACACGCTGGTGCGCAACGCCGACAAGATGCAGATTTACAAGTACGTCGTGCATCAGGTCGCCAATGCCTACGGCAAGACGGCCACCTTCATGCCGAAGCCGGTTTACGGCGATAACGGCTCGGGCATGCACGTCCACCAGTCGATCTGGAAGGACGGCAAGCCGACTTTCGCCGGCGACGAATATGCAGGCCTGTCGGAAAGCTGCCTCTACTACATCGGCGGCATCATCAAGCATGCCAAGGCGATCAACGCCTTCACCAACCCGACGACGAATTCCTACAAGCGTCTGGTTCCCGGTTATGAAGCTCCGGTTCTGCTTGCCTATTCGGCACGCAACCGTTCCGCCTCCTGCCGCATCCCATTCGGCTCCAACCCGAAGGCAAAGCGCGTCGAGGTTCGTTTCCCCGATCCGGCACAGAACCCGTATCTCGGTTTTGCCGCCATGCTGATGGCAGGTCTAGATGGCATCAAGAACAAGATCCATCCGGGCAAGGCGATGGACAAGGATCTTTACGACCTTCCGCCGAAGGAATTGAAGAAGATCCCGACCGTCTGCGGTTCGTTGCGTGAAGCGCTCGAAAGCCTCGACAAGGATCGCAAGTTCCTGACCGCCGGCGGCGTGTTCGACGACGACCAAATCGATGCCTATATTGAACTGAAGATGACCGAAGTGATGCGTTACGAAATGACGCCGCACCCAGTCGAGTTCGATATGTATTATTCGGCGTGATCGGCCGGACAAAACGACATGCGGTTTAAACCGCATCCAGAAACGGCGGGCTTTCCCGCCGTTTTTGTTTTCAAACGGTCTCAGCCGCACGCGGCAATATTTTGTTCCTGGTGAAAGATGGCTCCCCAAGCAAAGCCTGAAACAGGCCGGCCTGTCGACTGGCTGATTTTCTCCCTCGTCCCGATTTTCTTTTCCAGCAACATGATCTTCGGTCGCGGCATTATCGGTGATGTCGCGCCCTATACAACGGCCTTCCTGCGCTGGGCTGGATCGACCGCGATCATGCTACCTTTCATCTATTCCGATCGCCGCGCCAGCGCGCTTTTCGTGCGCAACCATTTCTGGCTCTGGTTGCTGCTCGGCGGTCTCGGCATGGGCATTTGCGGCGGCCTTGTCTACTGGTCGCTGACCTATACGAGTGCGGCCAACGGCACGCTGATCTATACGACCTCGCCGCTTTTCATCATTCTGTTCCAATGGATGTTCAGCGGCCGCAAGATCAGCGGCAGGGAACTGGCCGGCATGCTGGTCGCCTTTGCCGGGGTGATATCGATCGTATTGCGCGGCGATCCCGCAGCGCTTCTCAATCTCAGCTTCAATATCGGCGATCTCGGCATTCTCGTCGCCGCCATTTCCTTTGCCATATACTCGATACTGCTGAAGGACCCTGCCCTTCGGAACCTGTCACCCCTGGCGCTGTTCGGCATGATCGCGCTTTCGGGCGCGCTGGTTCTCCTGCCACCAAGCATCTGGGAGGTCTTGAATAATGGACCTGTGCCCGATTCGGCCTCGGACTGGTGGAAGATTGCCGGAATGGTCGTTTTCGCCTCGCTTGCTGCCTTCTTCTGCTTCCAGCATGTGGTGCGTGTATTCGGGCCCGCGACAGGCGGCATCACGCTCTATCTCATGCCTCCTGTTTCCATCGTCATGGCGATGTTTTTCCTTGGAGAACCCTTCGAGACTTATCATGCGCTCGGTATCGTGCTTGTATTGGGCGGCGTCGTACTTGCATCTCTCAAGAGCAGGAGACACATTAGGGAGTGAAAGGCGGCATAGAGCACGGATAAACACCACATCTTGATGTTTGAACGCCTCGCCACCACATTATTCTGTGAAAGGACATCGCACCATGAAACAGAAAAACGCAAAATTCACGATTGGGGAGGTCGTCCGTCACAAAGTATTCCCGTTCCGTGGCGTCATATTCGACGTGGACCCGGAATTTGCGAATACTGAAGAGTGGTGGAATTCGATCCCGTCGGAAATCAGGCCCGCCAAGGACCAGCCATTCTATCATCTGCTCGCCGAAAACGACGACACTGAATACGTCGCTTATGTTTCGGAACAGAATCTTGAGCACGACGAGAGCGAACAGCCGCTGCGCAATCCGCAAGTCTACCAGATTTTCGAACCGCGTGACGGCGGCCAGTTCAAGCCCAAGATGATCCTGGCGCATTAGGCCGTCTACAGCCCGAACGAAAAAAGCCCGGCATGACCGGGCTTTTTTCATGGCAGCGGATCACCGCCAGCGACAGGAAAGTGGTTTGCCGCACCTGCAGCTTACTAGCCGAAGATTTCGTGGCTAAGGAGCTTCCAGCTCTCTTCGTCGGTCGCAAGCAGCAGGCCGCCGTCGACATGATGGGGGAGATAGGCGGAGCCATCCAGCCTGCGGATGTAACCGCCCGCCTCCGTGCCGATCAATGTCCCTGCAAGATGATCCCACGGCATCAACTTGTTATAGATCGCGAACTGGACATGACCGCCCGCAAAGGTGCGGTATTCATGGGCTGCACAGCGATAGCTGGCGAAAAGCCGAACCTTGGCGAGATTGGCCAGGATCTTCTCACGCTCGTGACCGAAGAAATAGCCTGCCGAAGCCATCCCGATCATGTCGCCGAGGGGCTGGGGGGCTGCGACGGCCAGTTTTACCGCCTCTCCATCCGGGCGACGAAGGAATGCACCGGCACCTTTCTCCGCCATGACCCAGTCATCACCCATCGGATCGTAGATGATGCCGGCCACCGTTTCGCCCTTGTAGACGACTGCCGCCATGACGCCGAAGGCGGGAATGCCGGAGGCGAAATTGAAGGTTCCGTCGATCGGATCCACGACGACGGCCAGTTCCGCATCGGCCAGTTTGCCGAGCAGAGACGGATCTGCCGCAACGGATTCTTCGCCGACGAAAAGTGCGCCCGGCACCACATTGTCGATCTCCCGCCGGATCATGCGTTCTGCCGCTTCGTCCGCCTCCGTCACCAGATCCGACGGCTCGCTCTTGGAGCGGATGTCATCGCCGCCCAGACGACGAAAACGAGGCAATATTTCGGCCTTGGCGGCAGCTTTCAGGAGGTCGGCAAGCTTCAGGACGTCGAGCGGCAAAGTCATTTGAAATCCAATCTGCGTTTTAAGATGGCAAGATCAGTCGCCGGCCGAGGCCGACAGGCCGGTAAAGTCAAAGAGTTTAGGGTCAAGAAGATGGGACGGGTTCACATGCGCGAGCGCACGCAGCATCGTGTCCTTGCGGCCCGGCATGCGCGTCTCGATATCGGCAAGCATCTGCTTCATCGCATTGCGCTGCAAGCCATCCTGCGAGCCGCAAAGGTCGCAGGGGATGATCGGGAACAGCATCGCCGCTGAAAACTTCGCCAGATCGTCCTCGGCGCAATAGGCCAGAGGCCGCAGCACCATAAGGTCACCCTCGTCGTTCAAAAGCTTGGCCGGCATGCCGGCAAGACGGCCACCGTGAAAGAAGTTCATGAAAAAGGTTTCAAGAATGTCCTCGCGGTGATGACCAAGGACCAGAGCCTGACAGCCCTCCTCCCTCGCCACGCGGTAGAGATTGCCGCGGCGCAGCCTGGAACAGAGCGAGCAATAGGTGGCGCCCGAAGGCACCTTTTCCTTCACGATCGAATAGGTATCGCGATATTCGATGCGATGTTTCACACCGATCGAGGTCAGATAATCCGGCAGAATGTGTTTGGGAAAATTCGGCTGTCCCTGATCGAGATTGCAGGCGATCAGTTCGACCGGCAACAGTCCACGCCACTGCAGATCGAGCAGAACGGCGAGCAGCGCATAACTGTCCTTGCCGCCGGACAAGCCAACCAGCCAGCGTTGCTGATCCTTCAGCATGCCAAAATCTTCGAATGCCTGGCGAACCTGGCGCAGCAAGCGCTTACGCAGCTTGTTGAACGAAACCGAGTTCGGCGCATCGCGAAACAATGCAGGCGCAAGACCGGTTACGGCCTCGTCCATCTCGTCTTCGATGACAGCGTTCAATCCCATGGCAAACCTCATGCAAGACGGGCGGCCAGAAGCCGCCCGGTCGTTTGTTTCAATCAGGCGCCAAGTGCGGCCGCAACCGCCTCGATCGCCTCGTTGGCGTTGGTGCCGTCCGGACCGCCTGCCTGGGCCATGTCAGGCCGGCCACCCCCACCCTTGCCGCCAAGTGCGGCAGAAGCGATGCGCACCAGATCGACGGCACTGAACCTGCTGACCAGATCTTCGGTCACGGCGACAACTGCACTTGCCTTGCCATCCTCCGACACGCCGATCAGCGTGACGACGCCGGAACCGAGCGATGCCTTGCCTTCGTCGGCCAGGCCCTTCAGGTCTTTGGCGTCTATACCGGCCAGCACGCGGCCCATGAACTTGGTGCCTGCGATTTCGCGGGCATCGGAGCCCGTGCCGCCTTCACCTCCGCCCATGGCGAGACGACGCTTGGCATCGGCCAGTTCCTTTTCGAGCTTGCGGCGCTCCTCGAGTAGAGCCTCGACGCGAGACACGACGTCCGAAGGCTGAACCTTCAGCGCGCCGGCCAAACTCTTCACACGATCGTCCTGTTCCGACAGATAGGCGCGGGCCGCTTCACCGGTTACGGCTTCGACACGGCGAACGCCGGCGCCGACGGCGCTTTCCGACAGAACGCGGACCAGACCGATATCGCCGGTCGCATTGACATGTGTGCCGCCGCAAAGCTCGATCGAATAAGGCTTGCCGGCCTTCGGTCCATCGATTGCCGTTCCCATGGAGACGACGCGAACTTCATCGCCGTATTTTTCGCCGAACAGCGCCATCGCGCCTTCGGCAATCGCGTCATCGACGCTCATCAGGCGGGTGGTGACCTTGGCATTTTGGATGATGATGGCATTGGCCATTTCTTCAACGCGCTGCAGTTCCTCCGCCGACATCGGCTTCGGATGCGATACGTCGAACCGCAGGCGCTCGGGCGCTACCAGCGAGCCCTTCTGGGCGACATGGGTGCCGAGCACTTCACGCAGCGCCTCATGTAGCAGATGCGTTGCCGAGTGGTTGGAGCGCAGGCGCGAACGGCGGGCGTGATCCACCGTCAGGATGACGGCGTCGCCGACCTTCAGCTTGCCTTCCGAAACCTTGGCAATGTGAACAAACAGTCCCTCGCCCTTCTTCTGCGTGTCAGAAACAGCAACCTTGCCATTATCGGTGGAGATGACACCTGCATCGCCCATCTGACCACCGGATTCGCCGTAGAACGGCGTCTGGCTGACGACGATCTGGACGTCTTCGCCGGCAGCAGCGGTATCAACCGCCTTGCCGTCCCTGACGATCGCCTGGATTACACCTTCGGCCCTCTCGGTGTCGTAACCGAGGAATTCGGTAGCACCGTGTTTTTCCTTCAGCTCGAACCAGATCGTTTCGGTCGCCTTGTCGCCGGAGCCTGCCCAGTGCGACCGGGCTTCCGCCTTCTGGCGCTCCATCGCATCGGTAAAGCCGGCGATATCGACGCCGATCTCGCGGGCGCGCAATGCGTCCTGTGTCAGATCGAGCGGGAAGCCGTAAGTGTCATAAAGTTTGAAAGCGGTCTCGCCGTCGAGCATGTCGCCCTTATCGAGATCGGTCGTCGCATCGGAAAGGAGCGTAAGGCCGCGCTCCAGCGTTTTGCGGAAGCGGGTTTCTTCCAGCTTCAGCGTTTCGGACGTGAGCGCCTCGGCACGAACCAGCTCCGGATAGGCGCGGCCCATTTCCTGGATGAGCGTCGGCAAGAGCTTGTACATGACCGGCTCCTTCGCACCCAGAAGCTGGGCGTGACGCATGGCGCGGCGCATGATGCGGCGAAGGACGTAACCGCGCCCTTCATTCGACGGCAGGACACCATCGGCAATCAGAAAGGCTGAGGAGCGAAGATGGTCGGCGATGACGCGGTGGCTGGCGCTACCTTCCGCCTTGACGCCCATGACGTCTTCGATCGTGCCGATCAGCGTGCGGAACAGGTCAGTGTCGAAAACGCTCTGCTTGCCCTGCAGCACGCAGGCCATACGCTCGAGGCCCATGCCGGTATCGATCGACGGACGCGGCAACAACGAGCGCTCGCCCGGTGCGGTCTGCTCGAACTGCATGAAAACGAGGTTCCAGAATTCAAGGAAACGATCGCCATCCTCTTCCGGCGAACCGGGAGGACCGCCCCAGACGTTTTCGCCCTGGTCGATGAAGATTTCCGAGCACGGACCGCAGGGACCGGTGTCGCCCATCTGCCAGAAATTGTCGGAGGTCGGGATGCGGATGATCTTGTCGTCGGAGAAACCGGCGATCTTCTTCCACAGGGTCGCAGCTTCCTCGTCCTCGGAATAGACGGTTACCAACAGCCGGTTCTTCGGCAGGTCAAAACCTTCGGTGACGAGCTTCCAGGCAAGCTCGATCGCATTCTCCTTGAAATAGTCGCCGAAGGAGAAGTTGCCGAGCATTTCGAAGAAGGTCAGGTGGCGGGCGGTATAACCGACATTGTCGAGGTCGTTGTGCTTGCCGCCGGCGCGCACGCATTTCTGTGAGGTGGTCGCGGTGGAATAAGGCCGCTTTTCAAGACCGGTGAAGACGTTCTTGAACTGCACCATGCCGGCATTGGTGAACATCAGCGTCGGGTCGTTGCGCGGAACGAGCGGGCTCGAATCCACAACCTCGTGGCCGTTCTTCTTAAAGTAGTCGAGGAAGGTCGACCGGATGTCATTCACGCCGCTCATGCTACGCCCTTTTCAACCGCCGATGCGGTACCAGTATTTGAAGTCAAAAGGCTTGTATCGTCCACATAAGCGACTGTCCAGCCGAACAGAAAACCGGCCGCACATCTTGCGATGGCGGCCGGTAAAAAGTGACATCAGGTAAACAGAAGAGGTGTCCTGCCTGCGGCGGAATGCCCCTCACCCAATCAAATCAGTCGTCGGCGGATCCGTCACCGTCATTGGCGTCCGGACCACCGTTCTGCAGGAAACGATCTGCGATCAGGCCGGCATTCTGGCGCAGCGAAGTTTCGATCTCGCGCGCAAGTTCCGGATTTTCGCGCAGGAATGTCTTGGCGTTTTCGCGCCCCTGGCCGAGACGCTGGCTGTTATAGGAGAACCAGGCGCCCGACTTCTCGACAATACCGGCCTTGACTCCAAGATCGACAAGTTCGCCGGTCTTCGAAACACCTTCGCCATACATGATGTCGAACTCGACCTGCTTGAAGGGAGGCGCCATCTTGTTCTTGACGACCTTGACGCGGGTCTGGTTGCCCACGACTTCCTCGCGCTCCTTCACCTGGCCGATACGACGGATATCGAGACGAACCGAGGCGTAGAATTTCAGGGCGTTACCGCCGGTCGTCGTTTCCGGCGAACCAAACATCACGCCGATCTTCATGCGGATCTGGTTGATGAAGATCACCATCGTGTTCGACTTGGAGATCGACGCGGTCAGCTTGCGCAGCGCCTGGCTCATCAGACGAGCCTGAAGACCCGGCAGGCTGTCCCCCATCTCGCCTTCGATTTCGGCGCGCGGCGTCAGCGCAGCAACCGAGTCGACGACCAGAACATCGACAGCGCCGGAACGGACCAGTGTGTCGGTGATTTCCAAAGCCTGCTCACCGGTGTCCGGCTGCGAGATCAGGAGGTTCTGCAGGTCGACACCGAGCTTGCGGGCATAGACCGGATCAAGCGCGTGTTCAGCATCGACGAAGGCGCAGATGCCGCCCTTCTTCTGGGCTTCTGCAATCGTCTGCAGCGCGAGTGTCGTCTTACCCGAACTTTCCGGGCCGTAAATTTCGATGATACGGCCCTTGGGGAGACCGCCAATGCCGAGCGCAATATCGAGGCTGAGAGAGCCGGTAGAAACCGTCTCGATCTCGACGATACTGTCGTTCGAACCGAGCTTCATGATCGAGCCTTTGCCGAAGGATCGTTCAATCTGCGAGAGTGCTGCTTCGAGCGCCTTACTCTTGTCCACGCCTTTTTCCTCTACGAGCCGCAATGTGTTCTGTGCCATGAGATCCCACCTTTAGGTTATTGCCGCCGCGCAAGCAATGAAGCAGCCGATGGGATATTCGTACTCATTTTGTTCTTATTTTGCAAGCCCCGCCCAAGTGCCTGCAACGAAAACATTATTTCACCTTTGTTCCGCTAATGTTCACGCCATCTTCCGGCTGTGGAAAGATCGATTGGAATCAACAGCTTCGGCAACCGGATGCCAAGGTCGATCCGCTCTCGGAAAGGCCGTTGGGGACTATTCCGAATCAAGCATCTCGCGCACGGCGACAGCCAGTTGCTTGAGCGAAAACGGCTTCGGCAGAAAGCCGAATTTCGCATCCGCTGGCAGGTTGCGGGCAAAGGCGTCTTCCGCATATCCAGATACGAAGATGAACTTCAGGTCGGGATAGGTCTTGCGCAATTCGCCGAGCAGCGTCGGGCCGTCCATCTCGGGCATCACGACGTCGGACACCACGATATCCACCTTGCCTTCAAGCTCTTCCATGATGTCGAGCGCTTCAGTGCCTGAGCCGGCCTCGTGGACAGTGTAGCCACGTGTCTCCAGCATGCGCTTGCCGCCGCGACGGACGGCTTCTTCATCTTCGACAAGAAGAACGACTGCAGATTTTCCCGTCAAATCCACATGCTCGGCGGTGGCTGCTGCGGCCGTCTCGGCCTTCACAACATTATCAGTCACCCCTGCGATAGCGGCCGGCGCATGAGAGACCTGCTGAACCTCAGGGATATGGCGTGGCAGGAACATACGGAAGCTCGTTCCCTTGCCCATCTCCGATTCCGGATAGATATAGCCACCAGATTGCTTGACGATGCCATAGACCATCGCCAGGCCGAGGCCCGTTCCCTTGCCCACTTCCTTGGTGGTGAAGAACGGTTCGAAGATCTTGTCCATGATTTCCGGCGCAATACCCGTACCGCTGTCGGAGACTTCGATCATGACGAAATCTTCGGACGGCAGATCAGCCTGCTGGAAGCTTGCGGCATCGCTGGCCGTCACGTTGCGAGTTTTGATCAGAATGGTGCCGCCGCTGGGCATCGCATCGCGCGCGTTGACGCAGAGATTGATCAGCACCTGCTCGAATTGCGAAAGGTCCGTGCGCACCGGCCAGAGATCCCGACCATAGTCGACCTCCAGTTTGACATTGGTGCCGGAAATCAGGCGATCAACCAGCATGCGTAGGTCGCCCACCACATCGGTCAGGTTGAGCACAGCCGGGCGCATCGTCTGCTTGCGCGAGAAGGCCAGCAGCTGGCGCACCAGTACGGCCGCCCTGTTGGCGTTCCGCTTGATCTCCATCAGATCGGCAAAGCTGGCATCGGAAGGCCGCGCCTGCAACAGGAGGTGATCGGAAGACAGCAGGATCGCCGTCAGCACATTGTTGAAATCGTGCGCGATACCACCCGCCAGCGTGCCGACCGCATTCAGCTTCTGTGTCTGCGCCATCTGCGTTTCGAGCGCCTTCTGCTCGGTCGTCTCGACAGCATAGACGATCGCCACTTCCTCGGGCGCCTCGTCGCTTTCGTCGATCACCGCATTGACGTAAAAGCGCACATAGCGGTTTTCGTCACCCGGATGCCGCGATTCGAGCGGCAAGATATCGCCCTGCCTGTCCTTGGCAGCGGCAAGTGCCTCCATCAATGTTTCCCGGGCGCTCTCGTGGACAATGCGCTCCAGTTCTGCGGCACCGGCATCAACGTCGTCACGAGACACGACGCCGGCGAAAAGCCTCAGGAACGGCGCATTGATGCGCAGTATCTTGCCATTCCCGTCCACCGAGGCGATCGCCATCGGCGTATTGTTGAAAAACCGGGTAAATCGCATAGCGGAGGCGGACTGGTCGGTTTCCGTGCCTTTCGCCCGCATCAGAACGACAGTGCGGCTTTCGCCCGGCGCTCCATCGCGCATGGCGCTGACATTGTGAACCAGTTTCGCCGGAAGACTCTGACCGTTTGCGCGGCGAAGGTCGAGTTCCAGTGTTTCCGTGCGCTTCAGCCCGGGCGCTGCCTGCACGGATTGGATGAGAGCCATACCCTCACCTGCAACCAGATCCGAAATCCTCATGGATTGCGGCGTGAACTTGGTCAGGTCCAGCCCAAGCCACTCGGCAAGCGTCGCGTTCAGATAGAAGATCTCGCCCTTCCTGCCGGCAGAGAAGAACCCTACAGGCGCGTGATCGAGATAGTCGATCGCATTCTGCAATTCGCGGAAGAAGCGCTCCTGATCGTCCCGCTCCGAGGTGATGTCGGTTATTTCCCATATGTCGAGCGCGTTACGACCGCCCGTGCCGAGCAGACGGGCCTTGAGGCGATACCAGTGCGCATCCGAACCGTTGCCGGTCAGCCGGCCGAGCGGCTGCAACAAGCGAAATTCCTCGTGTCCCTCCCGCCCTTCGCGAAGGGCGGCCGTCAGGCGGTAGAGAGCTTCTGTCGATTCGCGCGTTTTCGACAGCAGGGTTTCCAGCGATTGGACGTTGTGGCTGCCCGAAGCACCAGTCATCCGCCCATAGGCGGCGTTGGCATAAACAATCCGCCCCTTGGCATCGGTCACGACAATTCCATCGGGATGACTGGCCAGAAAGCTGCGGGCCAATTCATCGGAGCGCGACTGCGGCATGACCTCGACAAGGCCGATCAGTGACGAAACGATGAAGAAGATTCCCACCATCGCCAGGATGCCCAGAATGCCGAGAACGACCTCGTTATCCAGTGCCCGCTGAAACACGATAAACGCGATGGCGACCCCAAGAAGCACCATCGCCAGAAGCACGATCCTGACAGCCGTACCACCGCGGCTACCGCGATCAACCAATGGCGCTTCGTCGTTGCCGGCTTTCGGCGAACTGGTCATCGATACCTCTTGCTCCGATGCATGCACCGGCGTCACAAATGCACCCCGTGGCGCTTGCGATTCTCTCTTAGCAATTTGAAGATGAAGCAAAAAGCTCCTGAAAGCCACAAAAGGCGGGACAGCGCAGCACCCTGCCCTATGTGAGATGCGAATGAGACACATTTTAGCGTTGACGGGCAGGCTCGACACTTGCCTCGCGGGGCAAAAAATCGTCTGTGTCAGAAGCATAGATCGCATAAGGAGTTACATAAATGGTCGCAGAACTGTGGGGCGAATACGGTCGCAACCTCCTCGTGGCGGTCATTGGCGTAGGTTTGGCCCTTGTCTGCCTCGTCGGAATTCTGTGGATAGTGCGCGGACGCCGCGGGCCATCGCCTTTCGTGCGTGGCGGGCGCAACCGTCAACCGCGATTGCAGGTGCTCGACGCAGCCGCCGTCGATGCGCGACGTCGGCTGGTTCTTGTCAGACGTGACGATGTCGAACATCTGATCATGATCGGTGGACCGACCGACGTGGTCATCGAAAGCCGGATTGTCAGTTCAAGCCAAAGCGCCGAACCTTCGGAACAGGAAGTGCAGCCTGCTCCACTGTCAGCCACCCCTGTGTCCGCCACTGCAAGACCATCCGCAGCCGAGCCGGCAAGACGACCGGTCCCGGCCTCCGCTCAAAGGGTGGAAATGATCAACGCGCGTGACACCAATATTCCCTCGCGAGAAAACCGAGGCGCAGTCTCACCGCCGCAACCTGCCGCCACTGTCGCGGCAAACACCATTCCGGCGCAGCGCCTGGAGCCAGTTGCGGCAACTCCAACCGTCAATCCGGCTCGCATTGACAATTTGCCTTCTGAGCCGCGCGTGGAACCAAAGGCGTCCGCTCAGCCGTCGCTCGACGATGCCGCCCGTTTTCTTGACAGTCAGCGCGAGCGCGTCTTTATCGATCGCAATCCGCCAGCAACCGCTTCGGCACCTGCAGTACAGGCGATATCTCAGCCCGCCCCGGCTGCTGTTGCGAAGCCCACAGGTCTCGGAAGCGATTTCGAGAAAATTCTTGAAGAGGAAATGGCGCAGAACATGGCTGCGCGCGAAGCATCCCTCGCCAATCGGACGAATCGCCCGTCGCAGCCAGCAGGCTCGGCCATCGCCATGCCTGTCGTCGCTGCGCCCGGTAACGCCACGCGGGACGAGCCGTCGTTGCAAAGCGAGGTTGCCCGCATATTCGGTGAAATGTCCGCCAGCCGCGAAAAGTAACGGCGCTCACGAACAGTAAGATGCAAACAAAAAAGGCACGTCAAAACGTGCCTTTTTTGTTTTCTATACTGACCCGGCGAACATTATTCGTCGCGATAGACCTTTTCACGTCGCTCGTGACGCTCCTGCGCCTCGATCGACAACGTTGCGATGGGACGGGCGTCCAGTCGCTTCAGGCCGATCGGTTCGCCGGTTTCTTCGCAATAGCCATAAGTCCCATCATCGATACGCTGCATGGCGGCATCGATCTTGGATATAAGCTTGCGCTGCCGGTCACGAGCGCGCAATTCGATTGCACGGTCCGTTTCCGATGAAGCGCGATCTGCGAGGTCCGGATGGTTTGCACTCTCCTCAGCCAAGTGCCCGAGCGTTTCCCGCGCCTCTCTGAGGATGTCATTCTTCCATGCGATCAGTTTGGCCCTGAAGTATGCCTTCTGATTTGCATTCATGAACTCTTCGTTTTCCGAGAGCACATAGTTACTAAGATCGATCTTCTCACTCAACGCGATTCTCCTGAAGAACATCTCATGAGGCCCCTATACTCCATTAACCAGTCCTCATTCAAGCCTTTCGCCCAGATTTGCAGCAGTTTTAAATTTGTCACAAAATTCGGCTAAGTGACTAATTTTTATGCTTTTCCCATAATCGCATGGGTAGCCGGCTTCAAAACACCTCAACCGGCGGCACATGATCCGGTTGACCAATCGACCAAAGCAACGTTACGCCTTTTACTCAGCGTTTCATTTTGGCGAGCCGAAGATGATCGAACCTGAACCATTCCGTATTTATCTGATGCGCCATGCTCAGGCGGCCTCGGCAGTGCCGGGCGGACGGGATTTCGACCGTGTGCTCGACGAACGCGGTTATGCACAGGCTGAGATGGTGGCCGATCGCGCGGCAGACCTCGGATATGTGCCGGATCGCCTTATCAGCTCGACGGCCGAGCGCTGCCGGCAGACTGCGGAAATCGTGCGCAGGGCGGTTCGGGAAACGCTGGAGATCACGTTCGTCGACGAACTCTATAACGGCACGCCGGATCTTTATGCGACGATCATTGCCGGGCAGCGCCCTGCCCGATCCGTCATGCTGATCGGGCACAACCCGAGCATAGACCTGTTGCTGGAAGGACTGATAGGCAAGGCAGAGCGGCGGGCCGCCATGCCGGGAGGATATCCGACGGCGGGACTTGCCGTGCTCGACTATGGCGCGCAGGCAGATTCCGGCGGTTGGACGCTGACCAACCTGCTCAGCATCTGAGCAGGTCGACATTGCGGGCCGGCATCCCACGCCTATATAGGGGAAAACACTTTTTCGGGATCCCGCCTTGGCGCCTTCGCTGACCAGTTTTACCGACGACGCTCGAATTGCCCTCGACAACATCGCCGACCGCGCGTCGGGGCTCGTCAACCCGACGATACGACTCGGCGTGACCGGCCTTTCCCGCGCCGGCAAGACGGTGCTGATTTCGTCGATCGTGCAGAATTTGCTGAATGGGGGGCGTTTGCCACTGTTGGAAGCGGTTCGCTCCGGCCGGGTTTCGGGTATCCGGCTCGAAGAGCAGCCAGACGACGCCATTCCGCGGTTTCAATACGAAGATCACATCCAGGCGCTCGTTCGCGATCGCATATGGCCTGATTCGACGCGCGCCATTTCCGAATTGCGGCTGATAATCGACTATCAGAGCGCCAGCGGCTGGAACCGCCTATTTTCGCCCGGCAGGCTTTCCCTTGATATCGTCGATTATCCGGGCGAGTGGCTCCTCGATCTGCCGCTTCTTGCGCAGGATTATCGCGAATTCAGCAATACCACTGCGGAGTTGGCGCAGACGGGCATCCGCAAGGAACTCGCCCAGGACTGGATGCAGCTTGCAACAACGATCGATATGGACGCGCCAGCCGACGAAATGAAGGCCCGGCGTCTTTTCGAGGTGTTTTCCGCCTATCTCAAAGCCTGCAAGTCCGACGAGCGGTCCTTGTCGACGCTGCCTCCGGGGCGTTTCCTGATGCCCGGAGATCTCGAAGGCTCGCCGGCGCTGACATTCGCGCCGTTGCCCGGCATTGCCGAGACACCTGCAATAAAGGGCTCATTGCGGGCAATGATGGAGCGCCGCTTCGAGGCTTACAAGACCGTGGTCGTGAAACCTTTCTTCCGGCATCACTTTGCGCGGCTAGACCGGCAGATCGTGCTCGTCGATGCGCTTCAGGCGATCAATCGCGGTCCGGAAGCGCTTGAGGATCTCGAACGGGCGCTTGGCGATGTTCTCGGCTGTTTCCGGCCGGGACATAACAGCTTCTTCTCATCCTTCGTCACACGCCGGATCGACAAGGTTCTGATCGCCGCCACCAAGGCAGACCATCTGCACCATGAGAGCCATGACCGGCTTGAGCGACTGACCGGTCGCCTGGTGGACCGCGCCATTCAGCGCATCGGTTTGTCGGGTGCCGGTTTCGAGGTTATGGCGATTGCCTCGGTGCGCGCCACACGCGAAGCCAGTATCAAGGAAGGCAATCACATGCTTCCGGTGATCGTCGGCACGCCGATGGCGGGCGAAACGATCAATGGCGAGCGATTTGACGGCACGAAGACGACGGCGATTTTTCCCGGCGACCTGCCGGCCGATCCGACGCATATGTTCAATACGCTGGACAGCGACAGCCCCGATCTGCCGGACATCAATTTTGTCCGTTTTCGGCCTCCAGCACTCGAGGGCCGTCCGGGCAGCCTCAATCTCGCAGTGCCGCATATCCGGCTCGACCGTGCCCTGCAGTTCCTGCTCGGAGACCGCCTCGCATGAGACCGCCCCATACCAACGATCCGTCCCGACGCCGTCCGACTTCATTTCAAGTCGAAGACGAAACCGGCACGGACACGGCGGCGGCTCATCCCGTGCGCCGCCCTAAAAGCTTCGACCAGCCCGTGGCTGTGGTGCCGGACGAAGACGATCCGTTTTCCGGTGCTGATCTCGACGCCGCAGGCCTCCCCGTTGCGGAACCGCGTCCGCGCAAAGGCTTTTCATTCATCGGACTTGCTACGGCGGCACTCGGCACGTTCCTGTCGCTCGCCTTCGGGCTGTGGGCGGATCAAGTCGTTCGCGATCTTTTCGCCCGCGCGGATTGGCTCGGTTATGCCGCAATCACGGCGCTTTCGCTGGCGCTTTTCGGATTGCTGGTCGTTGTCGGGCGCGAGATCATGGGGATAGCCCGGCTCGCCGCCGTCCAGAGCCTCAAGACCGAAGCAGAAGAGGCGGCAGCGTCCGTACAGGCCCATCCTGCACGCAAGGTGGTGGAACGCCTGACATCCCTCCTCAGTCACCGGGCAGAGACGGCCAAGGGCAGAAGCATTCTCGAAGGCACTAAGGACGACATTATCGACGGGCCGCATCTTCTCGATCTGGCCGAGCGCGAATTGCTGACGCCGCTCGATCGCAAGGCGCGCGGTCTCATTCTGAATTCATCGAAGCGGGTCGCAGTCGTGACCGCCATCAGCCCGCGCGCGATCGTCGACCTTGCCTATGTGCTGTTCGAGGTCACGCGCCTTGTGCGCGCGATGGCCGAGCTTTATGGCGCAAGGCCCGGAAAACTGGGGCTTTTGCGGCTGATCCGCGATGTCATAGCGCATCTGGCAGTCACAGGCTCCATCGCGGTCGGCGATGGGCTGGCGCAACAGGTTCTCGGCCATGGGCTTGCCTCGCGATTGTCGCGGCGTCTCGGTGAAGGCGTCATCAACGGGCTTCTGACAGCCCGTATCGGGATAGCGGCCATGGACCTGTGCCGGCCGCTGCCGTTCCGTGCCCTGCCCCGCCCGGGGATCGGCGATTTCATGTCCGATATCGTCGCTGCGGGACGCACTGACGAGAAGGATTAGCCCCCTTCGGGACACCTGGCGGGCGTCAAAAGATACGAAGCATTAACCATTCTCGCTTAATTTCGACCCCACTAAACATTGCCGCTGACAGCGGAACGTCCCAAGGGGAAAGCCTCATGTATTCGCGCTTCTTTTCGCTTTTCGGCGGGCTTGCCGCTTTGACTTTGGTCACCGCAGTTCCGGCCTTTGCTCCGCAGGCGGAAGCCGCATCCCGGGACCAGGTCTTCTTCCAGTCCGTTGCAGGCGCATGGAAAGGTCCGGGTGAGATCGTCGCCGGAAAATACAAGGGCACGAAGTTCAACTGCAACCTGACCGGCTCGCCGTCTCCTGATGGCGACACGGGCATAAAGCTCGACGGCACCTGCCGGGTTGGCGTCTTCCAGCAGCCTATGTCTGCGGTCATCACCCAGAGCGGTCGCGGCTACACCGGCAAATTCCTCGATGGTGCCGAAGGCAAGGGGCTCGACATCGTCTCCGGCTCGGTCAATGGCGACAAGGTCGTGATGGGCATCAACCGCGCCAAGCTCAACGGTGCGATGGTGGCCAGCCTGCGCGGCGACAACAAGATGAACATCACCATTTCCGTCAAGGTGGAAGACCAGATGGTGCCGGTCATCGGCCTGTCGCTCGACCGTGACCTCGATTCGATCGCCGTCGGCGCGATCAAGGAGTGATGAAGCCTCGGGCGCAGATCATGCTCGCGTCCGGGCTAATTCAATTCATCAGGATTTACAAATATCCTATTCTTTGAAAACGTTCTTTTTGTTTTCAAAGACTTTAATTCAGCCTGCTGTCGCAATCTGCCGCCACCAGAGTCCGTCCGGCTTTGCGATGCTGATTCCTGTCGAATTCAGGCTACCCGCCCAGCTTTCGGCCTTGCGTTCATTGATCATCATCTGCGGCGCAAGATCCGCGAGCGGTAGCATGACGAAAGCACGTTCCGTCATGCGTGGATGCGGCAGTTCCAGCTTCGGTGACTTCTGAACGCGCTCGCCATAGGTCAGCAGATCGATATCGAGCGTCCGCGGCCCCCAGCGCTCCACCCGCACCCGCTTCATCTCCCGCTCCAGCGCGAGACATAGGTCGAGCAGTTCTTCAGGCTCAAGTTCGGTCTCTACCAGCGCACAGCAGTTGAAGAAGTCTGCCTGGTCGGTCTTGCCCCACGGCGGCGTCAGGTAAAGCCGGGATACAGCCGAGACGCGACAGTCCTTTCGCGCATCAAGCGTCTGCAGCGCGTGCGCCATAGCCGAAGCCGGATCGCCAACATTGCCGCCTAGTCCAAGTGCTGCGACTTCCCAGGGATGATCAAGCCCGATGCTCAAGGCGCACCTCCACGTAATCGAGAATGCCGGCGATCGGTGCGCTCGGCTTGCGGATCGCTACCTCGACGCGGCGGATCAACGGCGACCATGCGGCAAGGCCAACAGCCACGTCATTGGCGAGCGTTTCAATGAGGTTGCGGCGGCTGCCGGTCATGATCTTTTCAACCAGTTCATAGGCCAGCCCGTAATGAACCGTCTGCTCGACCTGGTCGGACACCAGCACATCCCCTGCTTCGACATCCATGACGACATCGACGAAGAAACGCTGACCGAGCGCGGATTCCTGCTCGAAGACCCCGTGATGCGCGTAGAAGGCGCAGTTTTTCAGCGTGATCTGATAGGTGGCCATCAGCGTTCTCCTGCCTCTTTTTTCATTTCGCCAGCCTCCAGGACCGCGTCAGCCATGCGCAAGGCATCGAGATTGCCTGCCACATTGTGAACCCTGAAAATCGATGCACCGGCAAGCCGCAGCATCGCGGTGGTGGCGGCTGTCGCAAAATCCCGTTCGATCGCCGCCTCGCGCAAGGCGATGGCGCCGACAAACCGTTTTCTCGATGTGCCGACCAGAAGCGGCAAACCTGAAGAATGAAGCTCGGTGAAACGCGCCATCAATTCGCTGTCCTGTTCCCGCGTCTGGACGAAACCGAAACCGGGATCGAGCACGATTGCATCCTCCGCAATGCCGGCCGCCTTCGCCATGCCGAGCGAGCGAGCGAAAAACATCCGTTCGTCCTCGATAATATCCTCATGGAGGTCTTCACGCCCGCGAGCGGTGTACATGATACAGAGGCCGGCGCCGCTTTCAGAAACGACATCAGCCATCTGCGGATCGTGGCACAGCCCGTAGACGTCGTTGACGATATGGGCGCCGGCGGCGATGGCAAGCCTTGCGGTGTCAGCGCGATAGGTATCGACGGAAATCAGCGCGTCGGTTTCCCGCGACAGTCTTTCGATGACCGGCAGAACGCGGGCCTGCTCTTCAGCGGCGGTCACGGGTGCGGCTCCCGGCCGCGTCGACTCGCCGCCGATATCGAGAATGGATGCGCCGTCCCGGACGCAGGAAAGGCCGTGTTCGACTGCGCTTTTGACGTCGATATAACGCCCACCATCGGAAAAACTATCGGGCGTCACGTTGACGATCGCCATGATGTGGCCGCTCGCACCAAGCGTCAGGCTGCGACCATGGGCGAGACGCCAGGTGCTGTTGCGCGACGATGCCACAGGCGATCCATCTTTTTGAAAGTAACGCAAATTTTCATGCCTTCATGTTGCACTTGCGCAGCCTATGCCCCAAGCTCGTTTCAACTTCAACGTACCAGGCCTGAGAATGTTTTTGATGCGCAGAGTCCACCGGCTTTTCGGTGCAGCCTTCCTCCTCTGCGTGATCTCTATCCCGGCGCGGGCGGAACCTGTCATCTCAAAATCCTATTCCTATTTCCGCATCGGCGGCCGTACCGCCGAGGACCTCGACAAGGAACTGGAGCGCCATGGCCCGGTCACCAGGACCAGCGGACACCGGCATCCCGGCGCGACCGAGATCAAGTTCGGCGGAGAGGTGACCTATGTGGAGCGCGGCGGCCGCTGCTCCGTCGGCGGCGCCAAGGTGACCCTGCGGACCCACATCATCCTGCCGCGATGGAATAATGGCGGTAAGGCCGAGAAAGATCTGCGCTTCATCTGGGCGACCCTGTCGGCAGATATCAAGCGGCACGAAGAACGGCACGCAGAAATCGCCCGAAATTATGCCCGCATGCTGGAGAATGAGCTGCTTGCCCTGCCTGCCCGCAAAACCTGCGACGGTGTTGAGGCTCTCGTCACGGAAACCACGCGGCGCGTGCTTGCCGAACACGACAAGCAGCAAGCCCTTTTCGACCGCGTCGAAGCCAAAAATTTCGACGCTCGCATGACGAGGCTTCTGCAATACCGCATCGACCAGCGTCAGCGATAGATACGATCATAAACGAGCCGTTACCCGGCCTTGCGCCAGGCTTGCGGAGACACTGGTGAATAAAGGGTAATTTATTGCGGTGGCTTGGTGAAAGCCATTCCTGTATATTAGGCAGCAATTACCTATATATGTATCGGACAAGCATCCAACATTATTCGCTGCATGAAGCATGGCCTACTTCAACTCAATCCGAGAGCAAGGTCGTCGGTCAGCGTCCATTTTCGTGTTGTTTCAGTTTTCCGTGTTCCCTGGCGCGTAACCGAGCCGCAGGTGTCACCTCCCTCGCCTGCCGGCCTTGCGCCCACCTCGCCTCGCTCGACTCTGTGGAGCGAGGCTATTTTTTGGCGCCGCAAACTGTCTTTTTTCAGGCCTGACGCTCAGGAATATTGACGATGAGGCCGTCGAAATCAGCCTTCATCTTGATCTGACAGGAAAGACGTGAAGTCGGGCGAACATCGAAGGCAAAGTCCAGCATGTCTTCTTCCATCGGCGCTGGCGCGCCAACCTTTTCCGTCCACTCCTCGTCGACATAGACATGACAGGTGGCGCAGGCGCAGGCGCCGCCGCATTCCGCATCGATGCCGGGAACAGAATTGCGTACAGCATTCTCCATCACCGTCGAACCGTTGTCCGCGTCGATCTCGAAGCGTGTGCCGTCGAAGGCTACGATGGTCAATTTCGTCATTTTTGGAAGATCCGGGTTTTCGGGCATTGCCCTTTGGAAGCCTTGGGTAGACCCCGTCTGTGCCACCAAACTGCCGGTTCAGTCAATCTCACGGACGACGCCGGCTTTGCTGCCGGCGTCCACGTGATGCAAGGTAGTGTCAGCGGCAGAGGCCGGTGATGAAGTTTTCAGCCTCTATGACCGCCGCGTAAAGCGAGGCCAACGCCGCCGCCTCGCCGGGCTCTGCTTCCAGACGTGCGGCTGCAACCGATACACCGAAGGCGCCGACGGCATTTGCTGACCCCTTGAGCCGGTGCGCAAGCGCGGTCACCGTTGCAGCCTCGGCACTAGCGATTTCCTGTACAAGCGCGCGTGCCTGTCGTGCGAACATCTGCAGGATTTCGGCCTCTAGCGCCTTATCGCCCATCGTCTGTTTCGCCAGATGGACTAGGTCAACCGGACGATCCTTCGACGGGCATGCCGTCTTGTGATTGTCGGGAGATTCAAAAGCGATACGCGCGGCCGTTGCCATCTGCTTGGTTCCTTGCTTTATAATGATCTCAACTCCGGATTGTCCGTCGGAGCCATGGCTATCCCGTTAAATTTCGGCACAAACGCGGCGCAAATCTTCGCAAATGGTTAATTTGCATTAAAGTGCCGTGATTGCAGGGGTTTCACTCTAAGACGTGGTTTAAATCCTGTTAACAAGACGATGATGCCGGTATCATGATGACGCGTTTCGTTTGTGCGAAAAGGCTGATTGTGCCACTACAATACGGTTCAATGGCTCACTGGAACATTGCAGTGACCGATGTGGGACGGTCGGTAAGCTTTCATTATCATCCATTTGAAAGAACGGCCGTCGAATGAATTTGTAATAGGCGATCCAAAGCTCTAGGGCTGGCGATCTCCGGCATGAGTATTCCGCTCATCGATCTGCAGGCGGCAGCAAGTCGAGTGGGATGCCGGGCGTGTATGTAACGAGGCGTAACCGCATGGCGAAGAACACTAATAATGAATCCATCGATGAAACGGCATTCCAGGCATTGGAAGATGCGCTGAAGATCGACTTCAACGATGAACCGCCACGCGACAAGTCCCCGTCGTCCGCTCCGGAGGCCAGAGTGTCTGACAAGCCACGATCCCGCCCTGCCCCGTCTCAATCCGCTTCACCATCCCGCCGCGAAGCGACCGCAGAAGCGCCGCGCCAGGCTTCCGCAGACCCGGCGCCGCGTCAGCCGGCCTTCGAGCCCGCCAATGATGCCGGCCGCCGTAACACGGCGTCGATCATGCGTGCGCTGGACGGCGGCTCGGTGCGCGGCGCAATCCGCAACGCGTCGATCATTTCCATTCTATGGGCAGTCGCCGGTGTCGGCCTCGGCCAGTTGATCTATGGCGGCGCGCTTTGGGAGATCACCTCGGTTGCCGGCGTTCTCGCCGCGCCGGGTCTCGTCGCGCTTGCCGTCGGCATCTTGGTCCCGATCCTGCTCTTCTTCGCCTTCGCCATCATGATGGCCCGCGCGCAGGATCTGAGGAACGCCGCCCGCTCCATGGCCGAGGTCGCGCTGCGGCTTTCGGAACCGGAAACCATTGCATCCGAACGCATCATGAGCGTCGGCCAGGCCGTGCGCCGCGAAGTCTCGGCTATGAACGAAGGCATCGAGCGCACGATTGCCCGTGCCGCCGAGCTGGAAGTGCTCGTCCATTCGGAAGTCAATGCGCTGGAGCGCAGCTATAGCGACAACGAGATGCGCGTCCGCGGCCTCGTTCAGGAGCTTGGCTCCGAGCGTGAAGCGATCGTCAATCACGCCGAGCGCATCCGGTCCTCCATGGTCGGCGCCCATGACCAGCTCAAGGAAGAGCTGGCGCTCGCAACGGAAGAAATCTCGATCCGTCTCGCCACATCCGGCGAGGCCTTCGCCTCGATGATCGACACCCGCGCCGCGGCCCTGATGGAAAAGTCGGATGCAGCCGGCGAAGCACTCGCCTCATTGCTCGCAACCAAGACCGAAAATCTGATCGACACGCTGACGACCTCAGGCATTGCGCTGTCGACCGAGTTCGATATCCGTCTGGAAATGCTCAGCTCGACCTTGTCAGACAAGGGCGATGCGATCCTGTCCAATTTTGAAACCCGCGCATCGAGCCTCGACGCCAATACCGAAAAGCTCAACGCGGCACTTGCCGACCGGACGCGCCAGCTGAACGAAACCCTGATCGCCCGCACGCGAGAGATTACCGAAGGGCTGACGAACAGCGAAAAGACGATCACCGGTTCGCTCGACGGCGTGCTCACGGCCCTCAATCGTTCACTTGACGACAAGAGCAGCTCCTTCCGCCAGAGCCTGCAGTCCGCGGCAGACGATGCGGTGATGGATCTGGACCTGCGCACCGGCTTCTTCGAGGAACGCCTTCACACCACGATCGGCCACCTCAGCACCTCTTTCGACGAGGGCCTGTCGCAGTTCACCACGGCCTTTGACCAGCGTGCCGGTAGCCTCGACAGCAAGCTGATGGACAGCCTTGCACGCATTAACGAGACCGTTGCCGGTGGCCACGAGGCGATCGACGGCATCCTGTCGTCGAGCATCGAACGGATCGGCAATGCGCTGACCGACCAGCAGCTGGCGCTCGCCACAACGCTTGGAACGGGTCAGGAAGTTCTTGATTCGATGTTGGAAAGCCGCTCGAAGGAGTTTTCCGACGCACTCGCCGCACGAAGCAGCGAGATCAGTGGCGCCTTCGGCGATGCACACAACAAGATCGACATGATCATGGCAGCACGCGGTGGGGAAATTTCCGCCAGCCTTGCCGACAGCCAGAAGCGGTTCGAAGACAGCATTTCCAGCCGCACTTCCGCCATCATCGAGTCGGTCACGGAAAGCCACGAGCGCTTCGCCGGTGCTGTCGACGAAAAGGCTGGCGCATTGCAGTCGCTGATGGCGGAAACGCCGGATCGCCTTGCTTCCATTCTCGACCAGAAGAGCGAAGCGATCACGCGCGCACTGTCTGAAAGCGAATTGCGCCTGACCGACGAGATGGACAAGCGGGCGGCTGCGCTCGACACCACGCTCGCCTCCAGCCGCGATCGCATGTCGGAAATGCTCGACGACAAGTCCATGGAAATAGCAACATCGCTGTCGCTGCACGAGGATCGCCTGACGACTACTCTGACCGACCATACGTCGAATGTCGTCAACAGCGTTGCAGATGCGGATATCCGCCTCGAACAGGCGTTTGCAAAGCGCGCCGAGGCCATCCGCGAGGCGTTTGCCGATAACCAGCTCAATCTCGACATCTCGCTGGAAAGCCGCACGTCCGAGCTTGCCAGCCTTCTACAGAGCGGCAGCGATCGTCTCGAGCAGACTGTCGGCGGCGCGGCAGGCCGGATTGAAACGGCTTTGTCCGAAGGCACAGGGCGCTTCGACGCGACGATGAGCGATGGACTGCAGCGCATGGATACGTCGCTTGCGGTATCCCACGAACAGCTCGCGACTTCGCTCACCTCCGCACATGAACAGATTACATCGTCTCTTGGAAACGCCCATGAGCAGATGACGTCTTCTCTGGACACCGCTCACGAACGGTTTGCATTGTCGCTCGACGCCGGCCATGAGAGGATTTCCGGAACGCTTGATACCGCTGCGCGCCAGATCGGCGATACGCTTTCTATCAGCGGCGACCAGCTTACCGATGCCGTCGGTTCCGCTCATCTGCGCATGGCGGATGTGCTTGGCCAGGCGAGCCGCGACATGTCGGACGCACTCGATTCCGGCCATGACCGCCTGCGCACGACGCTTGACGAACGTGCAGCAACGATCGCCGGCACGCTGACCGACGCTCGCGACCAGATCGACAACCTGATGATGGATCAGGCGACCTCGATCGGCACAACGATTGCCACCAGCGCCGGCATGCTCGAAATGTCGCTCGAAAGCCAGCAGGAAGCGCTGCGCGCCGCGATCGATACCGCTGGTGAAACGCTGGACACCCGCCTTCGCGACAATGTCGGCTCTATTGCAGGCCAGATCAGCGATGCGGCCCGCGAAATCAGCCAGTCGACCGACGCCTTCACATCACGCGTAGAACAGACTGTCGGCGGTGTCTCGACCGCGCTGGACAGTGCCGGAAGCCGTATCGAAGTGACCTTCGGCGGACTGGAAGACCGTATCCGCAACGAAGTCTTGAGTGTCAGCTCGATCGTCGACACTGCCGGCAGCAGCCTGGCGGATGCGCTCGGTGCCCGTACAGCCGAGCTTGAGCGTATTTCAAACGCTGCCGCTGACCGGGTCTCCGATGCAGTCAACAGCCGCGGCATTGAAATCGAACGTGCGACAGGTGAAGCAGCCGAACGTATCACCCGCACCATCGACGAGCGCACCAGCGCACTCGAACAGACAAGCACCGATGCCGCGGCCCGTATCGCCGAAACACTTGATGGTCGCACAGCCCATATCGAGGAACGTTTCGGTACCATGGACCGGGCACTGTCCTATGGTCTTGAAAACGTCGCCAAGACGATCGAAGGCAAGGCCGTAGGTTTCGCCTCCTCGCTTCGCGAAGCAGTCGTTGAAGCCGGTCAGGGCATGAATGACGAAGCCAGCCGCTCGGCAGAAACGCTGTCTCGCGCCGGCTCCGAATTCACCCAGGAACTCAGCAGCCGCAACGAGGAATTCACCCGTTCGATCGAGGAGCGCTCCAACGAAATCGTCGGACGCATCTCCGAGACGCAGAGCCGTCTCGCCGGCCAGGCTGCGACTGTCGCCCAGGCGTTCTCCGATGCCGGCAGCGCGATCGTCAACAAGGTGGCCGAAGCCGACAAGCTGGTAAAACAGCAGGTCGAGGCGATTTCGACTGCGCTCGGCGACGCCGAACAAGCGCTCGATAGCCGTGGCCAGTCTATCCGCTCGACCCTGTCGGACGCGGCAGGCGAGCTCGATGTCGCACTGGATGCCGTCGATCGCGCACTCGCCGCTCGTGGTGATGCGATCCGCACCGCGCTCGACACCCGTTCCCGCGACCTCAACTCGATGCTTGCAAGTCGTTCGGAGGAACTGTCCCGCCTGCTCGACGAGAAGGCAAAGCCGATGATGGAAGCCTATGCCGAAACCGGCAGGACCGCAGCCGAGCGCATGGAAGCGGCAGCACAGCAGGGCGCAGAACGCCTGACCTCCGCCACGCAGCAGAGTGCCGAGTGGTTGACCTCTGCGTCCCAGCAGAGCGCCGAACGTCTCGCCTCCGCGGCCAAGGAAACCAGCGCCCGTATCCGTGAAGAGAACGCCGCCCTGGTCGACGCCATCGCGGCCCGTACCAACGAGACGCTTGCGGCACTCAATCAGCGGACGGAAGCTGCCGCCCATGTTGTTCGTGGTGCCGAGCAGAGCCTGCTTGCGAACGTCGAAGGCATTATCGAGCGGCTGTCGAGCAGCAATGTCAACATTGCCTCTCTCGTCGAAACTGCAGCCGAGCAGCTGGCCGCAACGGACCAGAAGCTTGACCAGACTGCTTCGCGCTTCGCCCATTCGGCGGGTTCGGCGGCTGATCTGGTTGCAGGCTCCACCCGCCTGCTCGAAAACAACATCGACCGCCTCGTCAACATCTCCGGCCAGACGCTGAGCCAGGTCGGCGGCATTGTCGGTCGGTTCGAGGATCACTCCAAGGTTCTCGCCCAGGCTTCGGAGCTTCTCGGTGCCGCCCAGTCAAACCTCGTCAGCACGCTGGACGAACGACAGGATGCTCTGCGCAATCTGTCCGTCGGCCTGGTAAAGCGCTCGGATGAGATCGAAGCAACGCTTCGCAACCTCACCGCGCTCGTCGACGGCGCCTTCGAACGCGCCGAGGAGCGGACAGCGCATGTCGGCGACAAGCTGCGCGAAGGTCTGCATGCATCGTTTGTTGATATCGGTCGTCGCCTTGGCGAGACCCAGCAGCGTGCCGAGCAGACAGCGCAGGTCATGCGCGCCGCCCTTCTCGACGCAGGCGAGGAAGCCAACCGCACGATCGAGACGACACTCTCCGACGCCGAAAAGCGTGCCCGCGAACTGGCCGAGCAGATGCGCGGCAATATTTCCGGTTCGCTCACCGATGTCGAACGCCTGATGGGTGAAGCCTCGCAGCGATCCGATACAGCTGCAAAGCACCTGCGTGAGACGCTGCGCCAGTCTGTCGAGGAGGCTGTCGGCCGCTTCTCCGGTGCCACCGACGAGATCCGCCGCTCGGCGCAGGATATCCGTCAGGAACTCGATGCCACCCGCTCGGAACTGAAGCGCGGTGCCTTCGACCTGCCGGAAGAAGCCAAGGAAAGCGCGGCAGCCATGCGACGCGCCGTATCCGAGCAGATCAAGGCGCTTCAGGAGATCTCCCAGCTCGTCGGCCGCTCGTCGCAGCAGCTCGAAGTCGCCGAGGCTGGTCAGCCCAAGGTATCGCTCGCACAGAGCGGCCCGACGGCTCCGATCCGGCCGCAGCAGCAGATCACTCAGCAGCCGGCTCCAGCGCCGGTCTCGGCCCCGGCAACACCGCGCAACGATGCCTATTCAGCTGGCGTGCTTCGAGGCAGCCTGCCCGCGAGCAAGCCGGCCCCGGCGGCAACACCCGCTGCGCGTCAGGCAGACACTTCGGCCCCTGCCGGCCAGGGTGGCTGGATCAGCGACCTCCTGCGTGGCGCGTCCCGCGATGAAACCGCGGGACCGGCCCCGGCGCGTGCGCCTGCTGCCCGTCCGGCAGAACCTGCCCAGGCGCCACGGACCGCCAATGGTGACAATCGAAACCCGCGCCACATGGTGGAATCGCTCAACTCGCTGTCCGTCGATATCGCCCGCGCTATCGATCATGATGCCTCTGTCGATCTGTGGCGTCGTTACCAGCGCGGCGAGCGCGATGTCTTCACCCGCAGGCTCTACACGCTGAAGGGCCAGCAGACATTCGACGATATCAAGCGCAAGTATGATCGCGAGCCGGAATTCCGCACCGCCGTCGACCGCTACATATCGGACTTCGAAAAGCTTCTTGCAGACGTCGCCCGCACCGATCGCGACCGTACGGTTACCCAGAGCTATCTGACTTCGGATACCGGCAAGGTCTACACGATGCTGGCCCATGCTGCTGGTCGTTTCGGCTGAGCCGGAGCATAATCGACGAGACAAACAAAAAAGGCCGCCTCTCTGGGCGGCCTTTTGTTTGATAGAGCCGGAAAGGCTTACGGCTCTTCCTGAGCCGCGATAAAATCCTGATCGATCTGCAATGCCGAGATCAAATCGACAACAGTCTGCTCCGGCGATTTGCCAGCCGTATCGACGACCAGCGGCTCCGTCTCCCAGTCCTCGAAAATACGCGCCTCGGTCGAGGTCCAGCCTGGCTTGATCAGGCCCGGAACATCACTCACGCGTGTCTCGACACGATGGCGATGTTCGACCTTGTCCGAACACTTGACCCAGATTTCAGAGGCCCGCACACCTTGCCGTTCCGCGACGGCCCGCCATGCCCTGCGAGTGATTGTCAGGCTGTTCACCGAATCCGCGACAACGATATGTCCGAGCGATAGATTATCCTCTGCCACACCATAGGCCACCATATATCCAGCTGGGCCGACTTCGACCCCGGCATTGCGGATATTCTGCTCGATTGTGTCGACGCGCACATGAACGGCGCCAAGACGGCGCGCCAAAGCTTTTGCGAGGGTCGTCTTTCCGCTACCGGGCAAGCCTGCAAGAATAATCAGCATCGGCATCTTTCCCCAATTGTCGCGAACGATTCGGACCTGGGAAAGTTTACCGCGCCGGCTGCAAAATCACATCGATTTCAAAGCCCAGTCGACGATCTCGCCACCGACCTTCGCATAGGCCCGGTCAAGCGCTTCGATAAAGTCGCTATTCTCTGTCCCGCGAACCGGCGAGCTTCCCTTGAACACTGACTGCGCACGGACGCTGCCATTTCTATCGTTGAGAATCTTTGCTGAAATCTCGACATTGGCAACTCGGCTGCCACCGGTCGTAACCTCGAAAGCCCGGATGTCGGTGACGACCTGGTAATCGATCGCGAGCCCCTGCCCCGGTTTGCCGACGCCGCCGACTCGGCCTGAGTTTTCAAAAGCCTCGACCAGCTTCGACTGAACCAGCCGCGGCAGGCGATCACCCCAGCGGGAATTGGCAAGATACTGCACCTCGGACGGAGACACGCGGACCACGACCTGCTCGCTATCCAGCATTTTTACCGCAGTCGGTTCCGGTACGAGGATCTGCCGGTTCTTCACCGAAGGACCATCGGTTGCAGGTGTCAGCGACAGATCGAAGGTGTCGTTGTTCGCCTTTGTGCCGCAACCGCTGACCAGGACGGCCAGCAACGGCAAGGTCAACAGCAAGGAACGATGCGGAAACTTGGATGCACTCATAAACGTCCTACCCTTGGCCTTTTGCCTTAGCGTCTCGTTCTGCCGTCATATTCCTTGACGGTCTCGCCGCCGAAGATAAGCCGTTGCGGATTCTGATCAAAATTGGTGATGGTCTGGTTGAGCGAATTCACCGTACGGCGCGTATCATCCACGAGAGCCTTCACGTCACCGAGGCCGCTAGACGAAAAACGCTGCAGGTTATCCGCAATAGGCCCCACGCGCGCATTGATGTTGTCAGCCACGGTGCGGAAGGATTCGAGCGTCTTGCGTGCCTCGGCAAACAGGCCTTGCGAGTCGTCGCTCGACACGAGGCCATCAACCTTGGCGAGGATGCCATCGACGCGGCTGGACGCGTTGTTGAGCTTGGTCGCCAGTTCGGTGAAATCGGTGATCGCCTTGTTGATGTCTTCTGAGCGGTGCGAAACATCGTCGACCACGCTGCGAGCTGAAGCCAGCGTCTGGCGGGCATCTTCAGAGGCTGCCGAGATGTTCTGGATCGCCGTACCCACCTGGCTCGGATCGACAGCCGCAAGCAGGCTGTCAGCCCGTGACAGAACCCCCTGTGCGTCGTTGCCGACCTGCGCAAAGCTCGTCGCTGCCGTCCTTACGGTCTCGACGAGCGGGCCGAAATTGTCGGACGCATTGGCGACGTTGCGCGTCACCCGCTCGGTATTGCCGACGATCTGGTTGATGCGTTCGGCATCGATTGCGCGGACCAGCTGGTCGGCCGCCTCAAGCGTCGAATTGAGCGTGCCGGACACACGATCGACGGTCGCAGACAGGGTCGAAAGGCTGTGCAAAAACTCGTCGATATTGCCGGAATTGTTGCTGAGCGCGGCCGTAAACGTCTCGACGTTGCGGATCGTTTGCGTCAATGGCCCACGCGCATCACCGACGAATCCCTGGATGTCGCCGATTGCCTGATCAGCTCGCTCAAGAATCTTGTCGGCCGTTGCCAGAAGGTTTGTCACGCTCGACTGGTCTGCGATCAGCACGGCGGGTCGCCCCGCCTCCATCGACTTCTGAAGGATGTTTTCCTCGCCCTTGGCGCCGCCGGAAAGCTCGATATAGGCAGCACCCGTCAGGCCCTGCACTTCCAGCACCGCCTTCGTAGACTGGTAGACCGGCGCATCGGCGCGCACTTCGGTAAAGGCGATCGAATAACGCGGATCGTCCGGATCGATCGTCAGGCCGCGCACAGAACCGACCGCAATACCGTTGAAACGCACCGGAGATCCGACCGAAAGACCGTTTGCAGAGCCGGGAATGCGAATCGCAAGCTCGGCCATAGGCCCGCCGCGACCGGATTGCGCCATCCAGTAGACGAAACCGAAGGCGGCCGCGATGACCAGCAGTGTGAAGAAACCCACCAGGGCGTAATTTGCTTTGGTTTCCATGGGTTGGATCACTTCCCTGCGTCTGTCGGGCCTGCGTCTGCCGGCGGCTGGTTTTCATTGGTCACGACGGTGCGCGCACGCTTGCCGCGGAAATAGGACTGGACCCACGGATCATCGAACTCGAACATATCCTGCAGCGTACCTTCCACCAATACCCGTTTCTGTCCGAGCACGGCAATACGGTCACAGACCGAAAACAGGCTGTCCAGATCGTGGGTGACCATATAGACGGTCAGGCCGAGCGTGTCGCGAAGCTTGGCGATCAGCGCGTCGAAATCAGCGGCACCAATCGGATCGAGACCCGATGTCGGTTCGTCAAGGAAGACGAGATCGGGATCGAGCGCCAGAGCGCGTGCAAGTGCTGCACGCTTGATCATGCCGCCGGAAAGCTCCGACGGATACTTGTCTGCAGCATCTGGCGGCAGACCAACCATTTCGAGCTTCACGTAGGCGAGCTCATCCATCAGCGACTGCGGAAGATCGAGATATTCCCGCATCGGCAGCTGGATGTTTTCCTTCACCGTCAGAGCAGAAAACAGTGCGCCGTGCTGGAAAAGCACGCCCAGCCGGGTGTCGAGCGCCATACGCTCCTCGTCCGACGCCTCCTCGTAATTGGCGCCCAGGATTTCGATCGTGCCGGAGCGGTGCGGGAGAAGGCGCAGCACGGTGCGCATCAGCACCGACTTGCCGGTACCGGATGCTCCAACGAAGCCGAGAATTTCGCCGCGATAGATATCGAGGTTGAGATTGTCGAGCACGATCTTGTCGCCGAAGCCGACGGTCAGATCCCGCACGGAAAGTACGACCCGCCGGTCGTCCTTTGCTGTCCTCTCCATGGTCTGCTGCTGGTCTGACAAATCCATGCCCCTTAGAAATCGATCGCGGAGTAGAAGATGGCAAAAAGCGCATCGATGAGAATGACGGCGAAGATGGCTTTGACGACCGATGCGGTGACATGCTGGCCAAGAGATTCAGCGCTGCCGCCGACCTTCATGCCCTCGACAGCAGCAACGATACCGATGGCCAGCGCCATGAACGGCGCCTTGATCATGCCCGACGCGATCGAGGTATGGTCGATCGCCTCATGCAGGCGAGAAAGATAAGTGTCGAAGGTAATACCGGAATAGAGCAGCGCGACGATCGCCGCACCATAAAGAGCGGCAAAATTGGCGATGATGGTCAGCAGCGGCAGCGCGATGGTCAGCGCCACGAGACGCGGAAAAATGAGAACGCCGATCGGATTGAGGCCGATCACGGTCAGCGCATCGATCTCCTCACGCATCTTCATCGAGCCGATTTCGGCCGTGATCGCACTGCCTGAGCGGCCGGCGATCATGATTGCAGTCAAAAGCACTCCGATTTCGCGAAGCTGCAGGATACCGACAAGATCGACGACGAAGATTTCCGCCCCGAAATAGCGCAGCTGGAAGGCGCCCTGCTGCGCGATGATCGCGCCGATCAGGAAAGACATCAGCACGATGATCGGCACGGCGCGTACGCCCATGCGGTCGATATGGGTAACAACGGAAGCCGGAGAGACACCGGCGCCGCGACCGAATTTAAGCTGGGCGCCACGGACCGCCGAGCCGAGAATGTTCATCGCGGCGTAAAAATCGCGGCCGACTTCATAGACAAGCTTTCCGGGCGGCGTGAAAACGCGCTCGAAAAAGCTGCGCTTGTCGGCGGCGGGAGCAGGCGGCGCAGGTGTTGTCTCGGGCAGCGCACCGATCAGTTCCTCGATCGTGCCATTGCCTCCGGAAAGCGATGCCTCTCGCCCCTCGCCCCTTTTCGCCGTCATCAGACGACGAATCAGCCAGGCGCCTGCAGTGTCGATTTCGGAGATGCCGGAGAGGTCGATTTCGACCTTGCCCTGTCCTCCGGGCTTCTCGAACTGGTCGAGATCCTTGAGCACCGGGGCCACGGAATGATTGCGCCAATCGCCCGTCAGAACATACCGTTCACCGCCATCCGGCAAGGCTTCACTATTGATTTTTGCCAGATTGGAACTCACGGGGTGCGGGTGCTCGCTTCAAATGGTCTCTGCCGCAATGCATTGATTGCGCTTCGGGAAAACGCAATATAGCCGCATCGGCCGGATTTGCCACAACAGGACGCTTAAAACCATGCCCCGTCACCTTGAAGCAACAATCGAGGCTTTCCCGATCGCAGGCACATTCACCATTTCGCGCGGGTCAAAGACCGAGGCGGATGTCATCGTCTGCACCATTTCGAAAGACGGAGTTTCCGGCCGCGGCGAATGTGTTCCCTATCGCCGTTACGGCGAGACGATGGACGGTGTGATGGCCGATATACTGGCGGTTTCAAAGGCGATCGAGGCTGGGCTGACGCGGAATGAACTGCAATCTGCGATGAAACCCGGCGCTGCCCGCAACGCCGTTGACTGTGCTTTGTGGGACCTCGAAGCGAAGCAATCGGGCCGCAGCGTCGCAGCATCGATCGGCGCAACAGGTCAGGATCCGATCGTCACCGCCTTCACATTATCGCTATCGGATGCGGCGGCGATGGGTGCGGATGCCAGGAGGAACCGCGAACGACCGCTCCTGAAGATAAAGCTCGGCACGGCGGACGACGAATCGAGGTTGCGAGCCGTGCGCGATTCGGCCCCGGATGCGCGGATCATCGTCGATGCCAATGAGGGCTGGACCGGGGATAACATAGAGCGGCATCTGACCATTGCCGCCGAGTTGGACATATCACTGATCGAGCAGCCGCTTCCCGCCGGCAAGGACGAGATGCTTTCTCGGATAAAGCGGCTCGTACCGATCTGCGCCGACGAGAGCGTCCACTCGACTGCCGATCTATCCTCCCTGCGCGACCGGTATGACGCAGTAAACATCAAACTCGACAAGACCGGCGGACTGACGGAAGCGCTGGTGATGAAGGCGGAAGCCCAACGGTTGGGGTTTCAGATCATGGTCGGCTGCATGGTTGGAACATCGCTTGCCATGGCACCCGCAGTGCTTCTGGCGCAGGATACAGACTATGCCGATCTCGACGGACCACTGCTTCTTGCCCGCGACCGTCCGGGCGGGCTTCGTTATGAGGGCTCGCTCGTCTATCCGCCGCTGCCCGAACTCTGGGGCTGAGAACGGGTCGCAAGCGCCAGCACGACAAGTCCTATCACAGCCAGAATAGCCATGACGAAATAGCCGTAAATCTCCAGTTGCCGGTAGATGACGCCGGCAAGCAGCGTCGAGATCGCCAGGAATGCACCGTTATAGGCGACATAGACGCCCTGCGCCGATGCCTGCTGATCCTCTGCAACCATTTCCGACAGACGGTATTGCAGCCCCAGGTGAACACAGGCGAAGCTGAAAGCGTGGAAAATCTGCAGGATCCCGTAATACCAGACATCCGAGCCGAACGGAAAGAACACCCAGCGCAGGATCGCCATCAGGCAACCGAAACGCAGCAACCCCAAGGGCGTGAGGCGTCTTGCAAGGCCGCCGGAGATGAAAAAAATGCCGATTTCGGCAATCACGCCAATGCACCAGAGCGCGGAGATCACGGCATTCGAAAAGCCCATGCCCTGCCACTGGATCGTGCTGAAACCGTAAAACATCCCGTGGCTCGACTGGATGAGCGATGCACCGATCAGCAGGAGATGGACGGAAGCACCGAGTGGACGGCGTAATGTCCTCGGAGACGGTTCCACTGTGCGCCTGCTGATCGTCTGGTCAAGCCGAGGCGCGATGAAGGCAACGGCAAATGAAGTCAGAAGCACCGCAACCAGCATCAGCGGGATCGCGATATTGCCGATTGCGCTCGAAAGGCTTCCGGCGACCAGCGTCGTCACGACAAAACCAACCGATCCCCAGACCCGCATCTTCCCGTAGTGAAATCCCCAGCGCTTGACGCCGGAGATAGAGATCGATTCAACGATCGGCGTATAGGGGGCAAACAACGCTGCCTGTACTGCCACGGCGGCAAGCACGACCCAGAAATCGCCGCTGACCAGCAGACCGAGAACGGAGACTATCGACGTCGCCGCTGACCAGGCGAGGATATGGCGCGGATCTCGAGCACGGGCACTGAGAGAGCCCGTCCCCATGGCGACAAAAACGCGAAACACCACCTGGGCCGCGAGGATCGCGCCGATCTGCATTGCGCTGAAATTCAGGCCATGCAGCCACACGGGCAAGTAAGGCACGAGAATGCCGTTGAGCGACATCGGTGCGGCATAGGCGAGCGAGCAGCGAAGCTGGAACTGCGGCGGAGCCGCAGACGATTTTGCAGAAATGTTCACGGAATCACAAACGGCGATGAAAGTCTGCGAAGACTATCACCGCCGTTTGCAATGAAAACCGGATTACACGTTTTATGCGAAAACAAAGTGTATCGGTCGTGAAGATTTCGTCAGGTCAGGCAGCCTGCATGTTCTTCGTCTTCGCCGGTGCCGGTAGGGCATGCAGCTCGGCTGTCACCTTGATGTCGCGCCAGGTAATCAGTTCAAGCGTTCCGTCATGATGTTCGGCAATTGCCGTGCAGCTTTCCACCCAGTCGCCGGTATTGACGTAATGGATGCCGTCGATATCGGTCATCACCGCGTGGTGAATATGGCCGCAGATGACGCCATCGACCTTGCTGCGCCTTGCCTCGTCGGCGACGACCTTCTGGAACTCACCGATGAAATTGACCGCATGCTTGACCTGCAGCTTCGCCCAGGCAGAGAAAGACCAGTAAGGCATGCCCAGACGACGGCGGGCCGCCGCAAGCACGACGTTGATGGCGATTGCCACGTCATACGCCCAGTCGCCCAGATAGGCGAGAAGGCGAGCGTTGCGCACGACCACGTCGAATTCGTCGCCGTGAAGCACGAGATATTTCTTGCCGTCAGCCATCTCATGGATCGCACGATCCGCGACTTCGATGCCGCCGAAATGGGTGCCCGGAAAATCCCGCAGGAATTCGTCGTGATTGCCGGGGATATAGACGATGCGGGTGCCCTTGCGCGCCTTGCGCAACAGCTTCTGAACCACGTCGTTGCAGCCCTGCGGCCAGAACCAGCTGCGCTTCAGCCGCCAGCCGTCGACAATGTCACCGACTAGAAACACCGTATCCGCTTCATGATATTTGAGAAAATCCAGCAGGAGTTCCGTCCGCGCCGCCTTCGAGCCGAGATGCACGTCGGAGATGAACAAGGTCCTGAAATTCCTGGTCTCACCTGTCGCTGTCACGGAAATCGTCCTTTCATAGCCAGCCCCGCCGCCTGAAAACCAGAGTCTTGTTTCAGGATGATGACAGGAGGTCTTTTCGGTGCGACAGCTGCCCCTTGGGAATTCCTTACATCGATCAAATTAGCTGCTGTTACACGGCGCTGTTTGATGTAATGAGGGGCCGCATTCTCCCATACGGACCGGGAAAAACAGACTAAAGCAGGAGCGAGCATGGACGCGCAGGATAAATCAAAGTCGGCCCCACCGAGCAGTGCGGATCTTGACGAACAGGCGCTGTTCTTCCACCGGCATCCGCGTCCGGGCAAGCTGGAAATCCAGGCGACCAAGCCGCTCGGAAACCAGCGCGACCTGGCGCTCGCCTATTCTCCGGGTGTTGCAGCTCCCTGCCTCGCAATCCGCGACAATCCGGAAGCCGCTGCCGAATATACGGCGCGCGCCAATCTCGTTGCGGTCATTTCCAATGGTACGGCCGTCCTCGGGCTCGGCAATATCGGCCCGCTGGCATCGAAGCCGGTGATGGAAGGCAAGGCCGTCCTGTTCAAGAAGTTCGCCGGTATCGACGTGTTCGATATCGAGATCGATGCGGCCGGCATCGACGAGATGGTATCGACCGTTTCCGCACTGGAGCCGACTTTCGGCGGCATCAACCTTGAAGACATCAAGGCGCCTGAATGTTTCGAAGTCGAGCGCCGGTTGCGCGAGAAGATGAACATCCCGGTCTTCCATGACGACCAGCACGGTACCGCCATCATCGTTGCAGCCGCGATCCTGAATGGCCTGGAACTGGCCGGCAAGTCGATCACCAACGTCAAGATCGTCACGTCGGGCGCCGGTGCAGCCGCGCTCGCCTGCCTCAATCTTCTCGTTTCGCTCGGCGCGAAGAAGGAGAATATCTGGGTCCACGACATCGAAGGCCTCGTTTATGAAGGCCGTACCGAGCTGATGGACGAATGGAAGTCGGTCTATGTGCAGAAGAGCGACAATCGCGTTCTCGCCGACAGCATCGACGGCGCAGACGTCTTCCTCGGCCTTTCTGCCCCGGGCGTGCTGAAGCCGGAACTGCTTGTGCGCATGGCAGAAAAGCCGCTGATCATGGCGCTTGCCAATCCGACGCCGGAAATCATGCCGGAACTCGCCCGTCAGGCGCGTCCGGACGCAATGATCTGCACCGGCCGGTCCGACTTTCCGAACCAGGTGAACAACGTTCTCTGTTTCCCGTATATCTTCCGCGGCGCGCTCGATTGCGGCGCGAGCACGATCAACGAGGAAATGAAGATGGCCGCAGTCAAGGCCATCGCAGCGCTTGCCCGTGAAGAAGTGTCAGATGTCGCGGCGAAGGCCTATTCCGGCGAGACGCCGATCTTCGGCCCGACCTATCTCATTCCGTCGCCCTTCGATCCGCGCCTCATCCTGCGCATTGCCCCGGCAGTGGCACGTGCAGCTGCCGAAAGCGGTGTTGCCGCCCGTCCGATTCAGGATTTCGAAGCCTATCTCGACCAGCTGAACCGTTTCGTCTGGCGCTCCGGCTTTGTGATGAAGCCGATCTTCGCGACAGCCAAGGCATCCGAAAAGAAGCGCGTGATCTTTGCCGAAGGCGAAGACGAGCGTGTACTGCGCGCGGCCCAGGTTCTGCTCGAGGAAGAGATTGCCCGCCCGATCCTGATCGGCCGTCCTTCCGTCATCGAAGCGCGTCTGGAACGTTTCGGCATCCGCATCCGCCCGAATGTCGATTTCGGCGTGGTCAATCCGGAAGACGATCCCCGTTACCGCGAATATGTCGAGGATTATTTCGCGCTGGTCGGCCGCAACGGCATCAATCCGGAAGCCGCTCGCACGATCGTGCGTACCAACAACACCGTGATCGGCGCGCTGTCGGTCAAGCGTGGCGAAGCCGATGCGCTGATCTGCGGCGTTGAAGGCCGTTATGATCGCCACCTGCGCGACGTCAACCAGATCATCGGCAAGCGCGCCGGTGCCTGCACCAATGCCGGCCTCAGCCTCCTGATCTCCCAGCGCGGCGCGATGTTCTTCACCGACACGTTCGTGAACTACAATCCGACCGCCGAGGAGATTGCCGAAATCACCATCCTCGCTGCTCAGGAAGTTCGCCGCTTCGGCATCGTGCCGAAGGCCGCGCTGATCTGCCATTCGAATTTCGGTTCCCGCGATTCGGAAAGCGCCCGCAAGATGCGTGCGGCTCTGGAAATCATCCGCAAGGATGCGCCGGAACTCGAAGTCGATGGCGAAATGCAGGGTGGTTCAGCGCTGGACGAGGCGCTGCGCAAGCGCGCCATGCCGAACAGCACACTAACCGGCGAAGCCAATCTTCTGGTCTTCCCGAACCTCGATGCTGCCAGCATTTCGCTCGGTCTCGTGCGGACGATGATGGACGGACTGCATGTCGGTCCGATCCTGCTCGGCACAGCCAAACCGGCGCATATCCTGTCGCAGACCGTAACATCCCGCGGCGTCGTCAACATGGCGGCCCTGGCCGTCGTCGAGGCGTCCCAGGCGGAACCGCTTGCGCTGGTGAAATGACAAGAGATGCGGGAAGCTTCAAGGCAAGCTTCCCGCATGCTCGACATGCCAGGTTGATCCCCGCAGAGCCATGCGACAGGTGAGACATGACATTTTCCAAGCCGCAGATGCTGACATCGCTGATGCTTGCCTCGCTGCTTGCGCCTCAGGCGGCCTTTTCGCGCGATGTCGAGGTCTGCGCCAATCTCTATCGCCGCCTCAACAGCACCCCGCAGATCATCGGCACGAGCAGCAATGTGCGTCGCTACGCTCAGGATCTGAGCGCGCTCAACGCGGATATCCGGCAACTCAGGATCGACATGCGCAGGCAAGGTTGCGGCAGCGGCAGCATCGTGACGCTGGGCGCGCCATCCGAAGGCGATGATGAATGCGGTTACATGCAGGACACGCTGCAACGGCTGGAAGATGAGCGCGCGGCAATCACCGAACAACGCAACAGTACCCGCTCGCTACTGCAGCCATCGGAAGAGCGCGTCGCGATCTTGTCGGCGATCCGCTCCAACAATTGCACGCCCACTGACCTCGATACCCAGACGGAACTTGACGATAAAGAACGCCTGCGGATCCGGGGGCTGGCACTGCCAAGGCCGGGAGAGGAGACGCAGACTGGGCCAAAGGTGGACGATCCGAATTCCAGCATCACCCATCTCGGCAGCGCCTCACCTGCGCCAGCGAGAGAAGCACCCGTCCAGTTCCCGCCGGATCGTCCCTATGATCCCGGCAAAAAGATTCGCTCCGTTGGGCCGCAATTCTTCCCCGAAGAAGACATCGACCTCGCCAATCCGAAATCCAGCGGCCCCCAGCAGCTGCAGCCTTGATTATTTCTGGCCCCAACCGTCCTGAAAGACGAGATCTTCCAGAGGCAGACGCTGGCGCCAGCCCTTTATCGCCAGTTCGGGTTCTCCATACAACTGATCGACATAACCGAGGCACAGCCAGGCTACGATCTCGACGCGGTCCGGAATGCCGAGGAGCGCTCGAACATCTTCATCATGAAAGATACTGACCCAGCCGACGCCGATCCCTTCCGCGCGGGCTGCGAGCCAGAGGTTCTGGATGGCACAGACGGTCGAATAGCTGTCCATGCGGCTGTTGTGTGTGCGCCCCAGAACCACCGGACCGGCACGATCCGGATCGCTGGTGACGCAGATCGACAGCGGCGCCTTTCTGATGCCTTCGAGCTTGAGGCTCCTGTAGGTGCTGCGCTTCTCCTCCGGAAACATCGCCTCAGCTTCCCTGTTGGCGCGCGAAAACGCCTCCCAGGCGGACTGGCGAACCGCCTCGTCACGGATGAGGATAAAGTTCCAGGGCTGCATGAAACCAACCGACGGGGCGGCATGGGCGGCATCCAGTAGTCTGCGCAGCACATCATCCGGGATCGTATCGGAGAGAAACTGGTCACGCACGTCGCGGCGCGTTTCGATGGCGCGATAAACGGCGGCACGCTCGTCATCGGTAAAAGCTTCGGCGGCCACGAGGCCATTGTTCAAATCATCAGGTCGCATCGTCTTTCCCCAACAACGCCTGCGGATTGCTGCCGCCGTCACGGCGTGGCGCAATCCACTCAACCTGCCCGCCGTCCGCGCGGATCGGTCCATCTCGCCAGGCCGGTCTTCTGACTGGGCTTCATCCGCTCATCGCCGCCTTCCCGGAGAAATCCAGTGGCATGAATACGACAAGCGTCAGCCTCACAGCGTTGGGCACGTGTCGGAATTTCACCGGCTTCCCGATTCTCCCATTATGGATGGGCACCTGACGGAGGCTCTTATGCTGACTGAACCCGGCCGAAGCAAGGCCGTTCACGCCGCAGGGAAATAACGCACATAGGCAAATTCATCACCATCCGGTGACCAGTTGGGCGAGTTCATCGTGCCCTGCCCGCCAAAAAGCTCGAACAACGTTTCGACATTGCCCCCATCGGCATCCATAAGCCGAACGCGAACATTCTGATCACGCGGATGATCGAAGATTTCGGCGTCATAGGATACGAAAACGACCTTATCACCCTTGGGTGACGGATGCGGAAACCAGTCTCCATAGCTACTGTCGGTGATGCGTTCGGTAGCGCCGCCGGTCGCCGGAACACGCCAGATCTGCATCAGCCCTGAGCGGCTTGAGTTAAAATAGATCCAACGACCGTCCGGCGAATAATCCGGCCCGTCATTGCGGCCCTCGCCGAAGGTCAGCCGTGTCTCGTTTTTCCCGTCGATACCGATCGTATAGATATCGAAGACCTGATCACGGATACCGCAATAAGCGAACGTCTTTCCGTCCGGCGACCAGCCATGCCAGTAGGATGGCAGGTTTTCTGTGACGAGTTTCGGCGTACCGCCTCTGGCCGGCAGGACATAGATCGCCGACCTACCGAACTCGACCTTGTCGGAGATCGCAATCAGCGCGCCGTCCGGCGAGATGCCATGGTCGTTGTTGCAGAGTGTCGCGAAGTCCGTATCGACCCGGACAGGACCGAAATCACCATTCGGAGACAAACGGTAGATCAGGCCATCTGCATTAAGCATCAGATAGTCACCATCCGGCGACCAGTTGGGCGCTTCGAACAACTCTTCCGTCTGCCAGACAACCCGGCTCTGGCGGGTTCGGACATTGTAGATCTCGATGGAGCTTCGCAGTGCCAAGGGCGCCTCCCTCTTAACGATCCCGGAAACGGTTGGTGATCGGGTAACGGCGATCGCGGCCAAAGTTCTTCTTGGTGATCTTCACGCCCGGAGCCGACTGACGCCGCTTATACTCAGCGAGATAGAGCAGATGCTCGATGCGATGAACGGTTGCGACGTCATGGCCGCGGGCAACGATGTCTTCGGTGCCCATTTCCATTTCAACGAGGCATTCGAGGATATCGTCCAGAACCGGATAGGGCGGCAGCGAATCCTGGTCCTTCTGGTCCGGCCGAAGCTCGGCGGAAGGCGCCTTGGAAATGATGTTTTTCGGGATCACCTCGCCGGACGGGCCGAGAGCGCCTGCCGGCACATTTTCATTGCGCCATTCGGCCAGCGCATAGACCTGCATCTTGTAGAGGTCCTTGATCGGGTTGAAGCCGCCGTTCATGTCGCCATAAAGCGTCGCGTAGCCGACCGACATTTCCGACTTGTTGCCGGTCGTCACAACCATCGAGCCGAACTTGTTGGAGATCGCCATGAGGATAGTGCCGCGCGTACGGCTCTGCAGGTTCTCTTCGGTAATGCCCTGGTCGGTGCCTTCGAACATGTCGGACAGCGACGCCAGGAACCCTTCGACCGGATCGGAAATCGGCACGATATCGTAGCGGCAGCCGAGCGCCTTCGCGCAGTCCGCGGCGTCCTTGAACGAGTCTTCGGACGTGTAGCGATAGGGCAGCATGATGGTGCGCACCCTCTCCTCGCCGAGCGCATCAACGGCGATCGCGGCGCAGACAGCCGAATCGATGCCACCGGAGAGGCCCAGCGCGACCGACTTGAAACCGTTCTTGTTCACATAATCGCGGAAGCCGAGCAGGCAGGCGTGGTAATCGGCCTCTTCCTTTTCGGGAATACGGACCATCGGGCCGGGCTGGCAGCGCCAGCCATCCTCTTCACGTCTCCAGTCGGTGACGACAAAGGCGGTCTCGAATTGCGAAAGCTGAAAGGCCAGCGACTTGTCGGCGTTGAAGGCGAAGCTTGCGCCGTCGAAGACAAGCTCATCCTGGCCACCGAGCTGGTTTGCAAAGATCAGCGGCAGACCGCTTTCGATGACCTGGCGCAAGGCCACCTGATAACGGACATCCAGCTTGCCGCGATAATAGGGCGAACCGTTCGGCACGAGCAGGATTTCCGCACCACTCTCGGCCAGCGTCTCGCAGACGCCCATGTCGTTCCAGATTTCCTCGCAGATCGGAACGCCGATGCGAATCCCTCTGAAATTGTAGGGGCCTGAAATCGATCCTTCGGTAAAGACGCGCTTTTCGTCGAACTCACCGTAGTTCGGCAGATCGATCTTGTCGCGGATAGCGATGATCTTGCCGGCATCGAGCAGCGCGACGGAATTATGCCGTCCGGTCTCGCCCTGGCGCGGGAAGCCGATCAGTACGCCAGGTCCACCATCCGCGGTTTCCGCCGCCAGCGTCTCCACGGCCTTGAGGCAGGCCTTGAGGAAGGAAGGCTTGAGCACCAAGTCTTCCGGCGGATAGCCAGAAATGAAAAGCTCCGTTAGCATCAGCAGATCGGCACCCTCGCGGGCGGCGTCACGGCGAGCCTCGCGGGCGAGGGCAAGATTGCCGGCGACATCGCCGACCGTCGGATTGAGCTGGGCAACAGCGATACGCAAGGTCTTGGGATCGGTCTGGGTCATGACCGAGATTTAATGCGGTGACGCAAATGCCGCAACGGTCTTTGGCGGCAATTTTCCACAAGGATTGCCAGCTTGTACGCGATCGTCGAATCCTGTCGTCACAACTTCAGGTCACTTTACTATATTCAATGCATCTATTTTAGTGATGCCTTAATTGATGATGCCGATAATCCGACAAAAAAGCTCGGAGGAGACGGATGCGTATCCGGCGGTTCATGACCAACAGTTCAGGTGCGGCGGCGGTCGAATTCGCCATCGTCTCACCTCTTTTCTTTATCGCCCTGCTCAGCATGATCGCCTACGGCATCTACCTGTCCGCTGCCCATTCAGTTCAGCAACTGGCGGCAGACGCTGCGCGCACCGCCGTTGCCGGTCTGAGCGATACAGAGCGCAAAACCCTCGCTACCGATTTTATCAATCGCTCGATGATAGACAGCACGCTGCTCGACAAATCAAAGCTGACACTGACCGCACAGGCCGACCCCGGCAATCCGAACCAGTTCACCGTCGCCCTCACCTATGACGCCAGCAACCTGCCGATTTTCAATCTGTTCACCTATGCGATGCCGAGCAACCAGATAAAACGGTTCGCAACGGTTCGCGTCGGAGGCATCTGATGCAACAGATCAAACGATGGTTCGGTGACCGTCGCGGCAACGTCGCCATCACGGCCGCCTTGTCCCTGCCGATCATGATCAGCGCACTGGCACTCGGCGTCGACTATGGCTACCTGACGCTGCAACAGCGCGAGTTGCAGACGACTGCCGACCTTTCGGCAATTTCAGCCGCGGCGAACCCCAGCAGCCCTGAAACCGGGGTCGTGGACTATATGGCCCTTAACAACAAGAACGTCGCCGTCCTGAAGAACGGCCAGTTATTGAACAAGGGGGCACCGGTCGCCTTCAGCCTGGAAACCGTGTTCGACAAGTTCGAGGCTTATGCCGAAGTGATCGCCGGAAAATATCAGGCCGATTCCTCCGTTGCCGTCGGCACCCGATTCCAGTCCGGTGTCGCCCCCTATGACGCGGTCCGCGTCACCGTCTATCAGAAGGGGGGCCTCTTCTTTGGCGGTTCACTGGCGAAGGCGCCTATGCTGAACGCCAGCGGAACGGCCGCGATCGACAAGATGGCGGCATTTTCTGTCGGCTCGCGGCTTGCGAGCCTCAATGGCGGCGTGGTCAACGCCTTGCTCGGCAATCTCCTCGGCACCACCTTGTCGTTGTCGGTTATGGACTATCAATCGCTGGCCAGTGCCAATGTCGACCTGCTCAAGGTCTTTGATCAGCTGGCGATCAAGCTGAACCTGACGGCCGGCACCTATAATGATCTGCTCAACACCGACATTTCTTACGGTACCCTTCTGAATGCCATCGGCCAGACGACGGGAGTGACGCCTGCCGTCGCAGCGACCGTCAAGTCGCTGGAGAAGACGCTCGGCACCACCAAACTTACCGTCAAGCTAAAGGACATCATGGATATCGGTCCGCTCGGATCCCGGCTGATCGGCAAGAGCGATGGCCTGGCGGTTCAGACCGACATATTCAACGTTATCAGCGCCACGGCAAACGCCGCAAACGGCGGCACCAACCAGATCGATCTCGATCTCGGCGCTACAATTCCCGGCCTCGGCGGCCTGACCTTGTCGGTTGCGATCGGCGAGCCGCCGGTCGGATCCAAGGCTTTGGGAATAGGCCGGACCGGCTCGATCGTAAGAACTGCCCAGACCCGCATCTCGCTGACGACCACGGTCGACGGCATTACCGGCCTGCTGGGCATCAGGATCAAGGTGCCGCTTTATCTCGAAGTCGCGCATGCGGAAGGTCGCATGGCGTCGATCAGTTGCCCCAGCGGATCGACAGGCGCGACGGTGAATGTCGAGGCGGTTCCCGGAGTGCTGGAACTGTCGCTCGGCGATGTGGACAAATCCGCCTTCGCCAATTTCGGCAAGGACCCGCGAGTGACCAAGACCAAGATGGTTGCTACACCTGCACTAAACCTGACGGCGCTTGCCTATGCCAACGCAACGAATGTCAACGCAACGCAGCTGTCTTTCTCTCCGTCTGACATATCGAGTCAGAAGATAAAACAGGCATCGACGAAAAATACCGTCTCTACGCTTGTGGATTCGTTGCTCAAGAACCTGCAGCTCGAAGTCGAAATCCTGGGACTGAGGGTCGAGGTGCCATCCGCATTGCTCGGTGGCCTCGCAGATACGTTGAGGCTGCTGACCACGCCACTCGATCAGGTTCTCTACAGCGTGTTGTCCACCATCGGCGTCAAGGTCGGGGAAGTCGACGTGCGGGTCGGTGGTGCCTCATGCCGCAACCCGGTCCTCGTCCAGTAGGTCAGTCGCTGAACCTTATCCCAATTCGCTTGCGTCATATTTCGCACGTGCAGCCTTTACGGCAGCGTGGTTTTCTCCGGCCCAGGCGAGCACTTTCGATAAGGGCGCAAACAACGAATGGCCGAGGTCGGTCATGCGATATTCGACGCTCGGCGGTTTGGTCGGAAAAACCTGCCGATCAATATAACCGTCGCGCTGGAGATCGCGTAAAGTCTGTGTCAGCATTCGCTGGGAAATATCCGGCACAAGCCGTCGCAACTCTCCGAACCTGTATGGCCGCTGCGCAAGTGCCTCAAGAAGAAGGGTCGACCACTTGCCGGCAATCTGGTTCATCACGTCGCGAACCGGACAGTTGCCCGCATCCCAGGTGGACATATCACACGGCTCGCCCGCAAGCGTGTTCACTCGTGCTATGTTGTCCATTCTGGTAGTTCCCTTTTGGTAACGATCTCCCGGAAATGTGCCTCCTTTACAGAGGCGCGTCAATTCCTATTCTAGTGCTAGTCTCTTTTTGAGACCAACAATTATGCCGGGATAATCCGGCGGCATTGCAAGAGGAAACGACATGACCAAACTTCTCGTCACCGGCGCCGCAGGCCAGCTCGGCCGCGCAGTCCTCAATCACCTTCTGGAGACATCGAAGGTTTCGCCAGGCGACATCGTCGCGGCAAGCCGCGACACGTCCAAGCTGGCCGATCTTGCCGCCAAGGGCGTCGAAACCCGCAAAGCGGATTTCACCGATGAGGCGGGCTTTGCAGCAGCCTTCGCCGGCATCGATCGCGTCCTGATCATCTCCACCGATGACCTCGCCACCCCGGGCAATCGCCTGAAGCAGCACAAGACGGCAGTCGCCGCCGCCACCAAGGCCGGCGTCAAGCACATCCTCTACACGTCCATGCCGAACCCGGACAAGTCGCTGGTAAGTTTCGCACCCGATCACCTGGGCACCGAAGAAGCCATTAAGGCAACCGGCATTGCCTACACGATCCTGCGCAACGCCTGGTATGACGACAACTATCTGATGTCGATGCCGCACAATCTGGAAACCGGCACCTGGTACACGGCCTATGGCGCAGGCAAGGTCTCCAATATCAGCCGTGACGATTGCGCCCGCGCCGCAGCCGCCGCCCTTGCAAATCCGCCGGCCGGTAGCACCACCCTCACCCTGACAGGATCAGAAAGCCTGAATGCCGAAGAGATCGCGGCGCTTGTCTCCAAGGCCTCTGGCAAGCCGCTCAATGTCGTGCATGTGACCGACGAACAACTGGCTGGCGGATTGACCTCGGCCGGCCTGCCTGATTTTCTGGTCAAGATGCTGGTATCTGCCGACGCCAACATCCGGGCCGGAAATTTCGATCTGGTAACGAGCGATTTTGAAAAGCTCACGGGCAGCAAGCCGCAGCCTCTCTCCGTTTACCTCGCCAATAACAAGGATGCGCTTCTGAGCGCACACTGAGCATAACAAGGGCATAAAAACAGCAACGCCGGCAAGCAATCTCACGCCCTGCCGGTGTTGCGGGATCTAGGCCTCCGATCCGCTTAATGAGCAGCGACCGCAAACGTATGATCGGAGACGACTTGATTGCGGCCGGACATTTTTGCCATGAACAGAAACTGTTCCGCCGCATTGAGATAATTATCGAACGTTTCAGGCCCGTAGACTTCGGCAACGCCGACCGAAACGGTGACATTGATCATCTCGCCCTTCCAGCCGATGGGCCGTAGCGACAGCTCATACCGCAGGCGATCAAACGCCTCCGTCGCCCTATCGGAGTTCAACCCGACGAGAAGAAGGCCGAACTGGTCCTGCCCGAGATGGGCGACGGATATGTCTAGATCAGAGGAGAGCTGGATAAGATTGCTGCCGAATTCCTGAAGCACGTAATCGGCACAATCTGGACCGTGCTGCTCGGAAATCCTGAACAGCCGGTCTATGTCGATGATCGCGATAGAGCACGCCCGCTCCCTCTCGATGCAATCGGACACGATTGGCGCCCCCAGCCGATAGAAGTCCTCTATAGACAACATTGTGCGACCTGCAGCCACGTTAGGGCGATACGCTCCGTCAATCGCTTCGATGGCGCCTTGCACCGTAAAGCTACTAGGATCTGACCGTTGACGTTTCTGGCTTACAATGTAGGGCATGCGGCACCTGTCTCAGCGTTCAGGCGACATTCTTGATATCGCCGACGCTTCGAGCCGACCGCATCGAACGGATCTGTATGAGCGTGTCGAGGTTCTGGTTGACACGGCAATAGAACTCTTCGTCGATGAACGGTCGCAACATGAAATCGTTGCCGCCAGCTTTCAGGAAGCGGGCGGACAGATGCCGGTCGGAAGACGACGACACGCCGATGATCCGCAACTCGTGTGAGCCGCGAACCGACCGAATGCGGCGGGTGAGTTCGAAGCCGTCGATATCGGGCATGTTGTAATCGGTGATGACCAGGCCGATATCGCTGTTCTTCTTGAGTATTTCGAGCGCCTTGGCACCGTTTTCGGCTGTGCTGACGCGGAAATTGTACCGCTTCAGGCGGCTGGAAAGAAGCGCCCGCGCAGTTGGACTGTCATCGACGATCAATACATGATGGCGATGATTGGTAAGGAACCTGCATACGGACTCGGCCAGCATCTCGACGGCGAACACGTTGTCCTTGAGAATGTAGTCGACAATGTCCTTTGTGAGCAGCTTGTCGCGCGTTTCCTGATGAAACGTACCGGTGAATACGATCGTCGGAATAGATAGATCGATCAGGTATTCCAGCGCCTCTCCGTTTTCCGCTCCGGGCAGATTGATATTGGAGATCGCAAGCATGATCGGATCGGTCGACCGATCATATGCGAGCTGAAGATCCTCGAAATTACGACATATCTCGATGTCGATGTCGAACAGCTCCTTGAGCCGCATGCCGATCATCGATGTGAAGACATTGGAGTCCTCGGCCAGAAGAATGCGGGATTTACCAAGCGATTCACCGGAATACTGCATCCCGGAAATACCAAGGAATGTCATTGTCGACCCTTACAAATAAAATCATGCCCCTAAACACGGTTTTATTCGGCGTGATTTGCGGAACGGTTAACTCGCCGGCTCAATTCAAAACAAATCGAGCCGGGAGAACGATCTCGTTATCAATTAGGTCAATGAATCATGGCGATGTATGCTTAACCGGAAGAAAAGTCGGTGGTTAAAGCAAACTCTCGTTACGCTCCGCCCCGTACGTCAGGCTCATCCGGAAGAATAGGAAGACCGCGGTGATAGACGACTTCCGACCGAGGGAACGGTATCTCCACGCCCTGCTCGCGGAAGCGTTTTAATATCTCGATGCGTATAGCGTTGCGAATACGCAGCCCTTCGGACATGTCGGCCAGATGGAAGCGCAGTTCGAAATCCAGCGACGATCCGCCAAATGCCAGAAACTCGACATGCGGCCCAGGATTCCGAAGGATCTCCGGCACTTCCGAAACGATATCCAGCAGAATCGCCATTACCTTTTCCGGGTCGCTTTCGTAGCTGGTCGAAACCTTGATTTCGGATCTTTGTATCCGGTTCTTCAGCGTCCAGTTGCCCACGGCCGCATTGATGAGGTCGGAATTCGGAACGATGATAGCCTGCTGGCGAAACGTCTCGATTTCCGTGGCGCGAACGGAAATTCGTTTCACGATGCCTTCCGTTGTTCCCGTCACGACATGGTCACCGACCTTGAAAGGTCGTTCGACCAGCAGGATCAGGCCGGACACGAAGTTCGACACGATGTTCTGCAAGCCGAAACCGATACCGACGGAAAGCGCCGAAGCAACGAGAGCGAGGTTTGAAAGGTTGATACCGGCCGCCGAAACGCCGACGATTACCGCGAGCCCGACACCCAGATAACCGATACCCGTCTTTACCGAGTTCCGGACGCCTATATCGACATGGCTGCGGGCAAGAACGTTTCCGTCGATCCATTTCTGCGCCCAACGGGTAAGGATGTAGCCCAGCGCGAACAGGAGCAAGCCGCCGAATATGCCGACGATCGAAATCGAGATGCTGCCGATCCGGAATTCCGTGAAGAAGCTGACGACCCAGGACTCGATATCCGTGATCTGGAAACCCCAGGTAATCAGGATCAGCGGAATGCCGAGCGCCAACGCGATGGCGTAGATTCCGAGACCGACCAGCAGCCCCGCCTGGTCAAGCCCGACGTCACCGAAGCGATGCCGCTCCACCAGCCGCCGTCCAAGGGCAGTATCATTGAATGCGCCGCGCTTCGAAATCGCCTTGCCTGACAGAAGACCGATATAGATGAGCGCAAGCACCGCTCCGGTTAGAACGATCTGCGTTGAGGCGAAGCGCGCAAGCCCGACATATCCCGCAATCACGCATAACAGCAGCAGCCCGCCCATGACACGCAAGGTGACCGAGAAATAACGAGGCCAGGGACGCCCCTGCCCCGTAGCATCCTCGCCCTCGGCCATGACCGGGCGGATGAACGATATTGCGATAAGAATGAAACCGATAACGACCGAGGCGATCAGGCTTTTTGCGATCGTCAGCACCAGCGGCGAACCGAGCGCCACGCTGACGGCACCCAACAGGTAGTCCAGTCCGTTTGTCACCGCCATGGCGATGATCGCCAGACTGAGCAGGCGCGCGCCCCTGTCCGTGATCCTGACCAGCCTCCAGCCCGTCTCGTGCGGAGCAAGCGCCGCATAGGTCAGCTTCCAGACGAAATGCACGAACCAGATAAAGCCGAAGAATGTCGCGATCATGGGCGCCACATCCGGGCGCAGCACGTTGAATCCTTCAAGGAAAAGATAGGAGGTTACCAGAAATGCCGCGAAGGTGATGCTGTGCATGACCGTCGACCAGAACGTATAGGAAAGGCGCTTGATATAAGCGGGGTTATCGCTGTTGCTGCGCTGAAGAAAACGGCCGAAGAGCCGATATCCGCCAGCGAGGAAAAGGAACGCCGCCCCGACGGAGAGTGCGATCGCACCAAGCAGCGAAAAGGCCTTGAACCTGAAGACGAAACTTCCCCAGCTTCCGATTGTCGAATAAAAATTTCGCATTTCGGTGACGAACGCATTGCCCGCATCGACAAAAGCGTCGGGCGTCAACTCCGTATGCCGGAACAATGTCTGCGCAAATAGCGTTCGGCGCAGATTGGTGATCATGTTGGCGAGTTGCGTCGCGCTGTTTGACAGGCTGCCCGCATCATCGACGATCAGGTTGAGCTGAGACCGCTCGTTCTCCAGTTTGCTTCTCTCCTCCGCGACTGCCGGCGCTTCTGCCGGCTGACCCGCGGCAGGCGGCTCCCCGAGGCTGGTCAGGCGCCCCTGGATCTGTTCGACGCGCACCTTCATCGCATCCGAAGCGACGCGCATCTCCTCGACGATCGCTTCCGCCTTCACTCTTATGTCCGCAAGCTTTGCATCGTCATCCGGCGTGCTTTGCACGCTTTCGCGAAACGCGTTGAGCTGCTGCCTCAAGCCATCCAGCTTGTCCTTCATCTCGATATTGATGGAGTCACTCGTGACATCGGTCGGTGTGGACTGATCCCCTTGGGCCTGCACCGATGACTGCGCCTCAGGCGAAGACTGAGCCGCTGCATTGTGAACAGAGATCGAAGAAACGGCGAGCAACAGGGTCAGGACAATCGGCAGGCGCCCGTGGCGGCGATCAAAAGCTTTGCCGAAAAGGCGTCTGAGGAAAAAGGATGGGGTCACGGGTCTCTCGTCTTGCTAACCGAATCGGCTGGCAAAATAGGGGCTGTTCAAGGCGAAGAAAAGGAATGTTGCCCTTCTAATAAAGTGAACGGGAACTCTGGAACATTTTGGCGCGTTACCTGCCGCATCCCAAGGACAGGATTAGGAAAGGGTAAGGACATGGAAGACGCAGGTATCGGCTGGATCGCAGCCATCATCATCGGCGGCATCGCCGGCTGGCTCGCCGAAAAATTCATGAAGAGCGACATGGGCATCTTCATGAACATCATACTGGGCATCGTCGGTGCAATTGTTGCGAATGCCATCCTTAGCGTGTTCGGCGTCGTCCTGGGCGGATGGATCGGATATCTGATCGCCGGCTTTATCGGCGCCTGCATTCTGATCGCCATTGCCCGCGTCTTCAGACGCTGAGAAACGCAATCGCCATGTCGGCCGGCATTACCCGGCCGACAGAGGCCTTTCAGGCCGCAAGCGCGATTTTCAACGCATCGTGACCCAGTATCTCGGCGAGAACCTCGACCACGAGATTATGATCCTCCCGTTGCGGCAAGCCCGAGACAGTTACCGCGCCAATACAACCGGTACCGGCAACGGTAATCGGAAAACTCCCCCCATGGGCGGCATAATCCGCATCTGAGAGACTGAACTTGTCTTCCAGGGTCGCCCCCTGCAGCTCGAGCTTGCGTCCGACAGAGTAGCTCGAACGGAGAAAATGCAACGCGACATTTCGCTTGCGGCGTATCCAGCGTGCATTGTCGGCAGTCGATCCCGCCAGGGCGCTATAAAACAGGGGCATGGCATGCAGCGTGACATCGATCGCAACCGGCAGAGCACGTTCGCTTGCGACAAGCCTCAACCGCTCCCCAAGCCTCCAGCCGGCATCACAATCGAACCTGTCGAACACCAGCAGTCTTTCCTGCTCGGCGATTGCCTTTATGTCGTTTTCCACTGACATTTCTTTCCCTCCCTGACCTGCCTGATAAATAGGGTCGAATAGCGCTCTGGTGCAGAGCTAATCGCCTATCGGCCCGTTCTTACGGGAAACGAAGGCCGCGAGTTCGTCGATAGCAAAACCGACCCGTTCCAGCAGCGCGGAGGAGACGATCTCATGACCGGAAAAATCCCGGTTGGATGCATAGATCGCCGTTGGGATCGTATGCGCCATGAAAAATCCGAACAACGGGCGCAGTTGATGTTCGACCATCAGTGCATGCCGCTCACCACCACCCGTGGCAGCAATGAGAACAGGCTTGCCGCGCAATTGCTCGGGATCGATCAGATCTATGAAATGTTTGAACATCCCGGGATAGCTGCCCTTGTATGTCGGCGAACCGATGACAAGCAGGTCAGACTCGACGACCGCCTTGAGAACAGCCGCGGCATCTGCGTCGAGATCATTCTGTGATTTAGCCAGACCCAGCGTATCCCCGACATCCGTAAGATCGAAGACGGATCTGGTGAGATTGTACCGATCGCAAGCAAGGTCGGCGATATACTCCACAAGTGCAGATGTCTTGGACGGCCGACCGTAACTTCCCGAGAACCCAACAAGTTTCAACTGCGTCATTCAATTATCCAGTTACAAATCTCCGCAAGGACAGGACATATCACCCGACCTACCCTTTCAACAACCATCCGCAAGAGTGAGATGCTGTTGTAGCCCTGACACCTCGTTTCCGGGATGATTGTTACCCCATCGTCCCGTGAAGGAACCGGAAAAATTGACTTAACCGGGAGGGCTTTGGGACAAAATTATAGTCGCGGGCGGCAGGCAGCAAGCCACTGGAGTTGATGCAGACACTCGTTTGGCCGCCAAAAAATCTCGGGTTCGTTAGCACCACGCAGCGTCGGCACATCATCAGCAAGCTTGTCCGGGAAAGCGAAGGTTACAAATCGAATCATCGGCCTGCCGTGAATGATGACAAAAACGACAGTTAAGCCCCCTCCGCCTCCTCTTACGGCTCTAAAGTGCGACAAATTATGAAATCTTCACATCGAAAATTCGAAATATCCGAGCCGACAGAAAGGGTAGCTCCATGATCAAAAAAGCAGATCGGCAACCAGCACGTTATCTGGATAGGGAAAACGCGCGCCGACTCCGATCATCACAACCATAAGAAGAATTAGCCATTGGAAACCTGAGCATAAATCACCCTAAGGTGCGACGGGTAATGCGCTTGCCATGCCCTCATTAGGCGAATAATTGCCGATATCGTTGACGAGCACTCGCTATTCGCTTGCCGGGAGCCCATCCGACACTCCTGCTGCAATCTCATGTCAAAACGATAACGGGCATAAAAGGTAACGCCTCATGATGGAACTGTTCACGGCCGCCGGATTCATGGCGCTACTAGAAGTCATCGCGATCAATCTTGTTCTTTCCGGTGACAACGCAATCGTTATCGGGCTTGCCGCCGCCGGGCTTCCTGCGCATCTGCGGCAAAAGGCTATTCTCTTCGGCATTATCGCTGCCACCGTCTTGCGGCTCATCTTCGCGGTCATCACCACATATCTGCTCGGCATTCCGGGGCTGCAGCTCATCGGCGGCCTTCTCCTCGGTTGGGTGTGCTGGAAGATGTGGTCGGAACTTCGCGTTGCGCGTAACGACGGCTCTCCCGAAACCGCAGATGGAGCCGCATCGCGCGCGCCGGAAAAGACATTTTTCCAGGCAGCCATGCAGATCGTGCTCGCCGACGTCTCGATGTCGCTGGATAACGTCCTCGCTGTGGCGGGCGCTGCACAGGGCCATTCCACGGTCCTGGTCATCGGCCTGATCGTGTCGATCGCGCTGATGGGCGTCGCCGCGAATTTTGTCGCAAAGCTTCTCTCCCGTTACCGCTGGATCGCCTATCTCGGCCTGATCATCATCGTCTACGTGGCCCTGAGCATGATTTACCACGGTTTCGACGAGGTTCTGCCGATGGTCTACAGCTACGTTTCCGGCGCCTGAACACGTCGCCTGACAGAATTGGCCCGGCAAGTTTTTGCCGGGCCAATTTGCGTTATAACGCCTTCACTGCCGCGAGAACCTCTTCTGCGTGGCCGGCAACTTTCACCTTCGGCCAGATCCGGGCAACCTTGCCTGCAGGATCGATCAGGAAGGTTGTACGTTCGATCCCCATATACGTCTTTCCGTACATGCTCTTCTCTTTCCACACGCCATAAGCCTGCGAGACCGCCGTGTCCTCGTCGGATCCCAACGCGATGGTCAATTCGCGTTTGCTGACAAAATTGTCATGCTTCTTCACGCTGTCGGCGGACACCCCGACAATCGCCGCGCCAGCTTTGTCGAACTCTGGCAGGAGTTGCGAAAACGAGATCGCTTCGGTCGTGCAGGCCGTTGTGTCATCCTTGGGGTAAAAATAGAGCACCAGCCGCTTGCCGCGAAAACTCGCCAGAGAAATGGTCTGGGCGCCATTTCCGGGCAGCGTGAAATCCGGTGCGTCGTCGCCGATATTCAGGTTCGCCATGGTTTTCCTTTCTTTTGCCAGCATCTTGAGTGAATGTTGCGGCCATGGGTATATACAGCCCGAAGAGGCGTCCAGATCAGCTTGGATGTGAAAAGAACGAGTTCTTCACTGAATGGCGGAAATACGTGGCGAGAAGATCGATTTCAGCAGGAAGGACATTGTCCCGCTGCATGAGCTTCCGTCCGCTCAGGCTGAAGACCCTATCATCGTTCACTGCCCTCCGCACAGCACGAGAACCTGGCGTTTCTGCAAGTCCATAGTGCTTTTCGCCGTCTTGATTATGGTCGCCATCGGCAGCGCTGTGTTTGCCATCGAAGGTGGCATAGTCGACGGTACGCTGACCAGCCGCGCTCAGTCTGCCCTGAACAATGCGATCGGTCCCCGCTACGTTTCCAACGTCGGCTCCGCGGCGATCCGTTTTGATTCGGATTTCCGTCTGGCGATCGAAGCACGCGACGTCGACATCGTTGAACGCGCAACCGGTCAGCACTTGAGCCGTGCAGGCGCCCTGCGAATGGCCGTGGATCCACTCGCGCTGCTCGGGGGGCGCATATCGATCAACAGCATATCGGCGCAGTCGATCCGCCTCGAAACGGCGCAGCTGCCGGAAGGCGACCCAATCGCGCTCGCCAAGGTTCGGGTCGACGCGGTTCCGCAGCTGCTTGAGCAAGCATTCCAGAGGCTCGATGAGGCACGGGGCCTGATCGAGCGAACGGGTACCGCCTCCATCCGCCTCGCAGGCATCGAGATCGTCCTTCCGGCAGCCCCCGGCCGCAAACCAACGGTCGTCAAGGTCAACGATCTCGAGCTTGCGCGCAATGCAACGGGCGAGATCGGTATTGACGGCACCGTCAGCATCAACGACCGGGAAGCGAAGCTCACGGCCGCATCAAAGACGGTCGATGGCGTAACAGCCGCCCTGTCCGCGCGCCTGTCCGGGCTGGAGGTAACCCCATTCCTGTTGCAGCGAACAGAAGATGGTCAGCCGCGTGAAGGCCTCGAGAGCTCAGTCGATTTCGACATGTCCGCAGAGCGCTCCCGCGGTGACGCCCAAAAGCCGGCGATGACGGCAACCCTGACCAATTCGCCGGGCAATTTCTACTTCGATGGCATCCAGCAGACATTCAGCGGCGCCACCATCAATGTCGCCTATGACTTCGCCAAAAACTCGATCGAAATCATGAATTCGGAGGCAAGTTTCGGTCCGACTGTCGTGCCGTTCACTGGTGCGGTTATAGATCTTAACCGCTTGAATGAGGGCGATAGACGTTTCGGCTTCGGCCTCGATCTCCTCGTTCGCGGAGGTAGAGCGATCGGCGCTTCTCAGGGAGAACAGCCGGCCGATTTCGACCTTAAGGCAACCGGGCGTTATCTGTCTGCCGACCGCCAGCTTGAATTCGACGAGATGACGGTGGCAAGTCCACTCGGTCATATGGCCGCCGCCCTCAAGGTCCGCTTTGGCAAACAGTCTCCCGAGATCAGCTTTGGGGGCCAGATCCCCCAGATGCAGGTGACGGGCGTAAAACAGCTCTGGCCCTTCTGGATGGCGCGCAAGCCGCGCGACTGGGTTATGGCGAATATGTTTGGCGGTAACGTCACGAATGGCACGATCGCTGTCTTCATCCCCGCGGGGCGCATGAAGGGTCCGGGTATTCCCATGGAGCTCGATGCGAACGAATTGCAGATCGGATTCGGGGTTACCGACACACGTCTCAACCTGCCGGGTGAAGTCCCGCCTCTGCGCGATCTTGCGGGAAAATTCTCGCTGAAAGGCCAGGAGATGCTCGTCGATGTCAGCAAGGCGGCATCCTATGCGCCTTCCGGTCGGGTCGTCACCGTCGAGAGCGGCCGCTTCGCCATCCCGTCAACATATGCCAAGCCATTGATGGCAGATCTAACGCTGAAGATTTCTGGACAGGCAGACGCGATCACCGAGCTTGCCAACTTCAAGCCGATGAATGCCTTGAAGGGCACCAGCTTCAAGCCTGAAGATTTTTCGGGAAATGCCAAGGCAGATATTCATGCTCGTTTCGGACTGATCTCGGATCATAATCCGCCCAAACCGACCTGGAATGCCCAAATCCGCCTTGATGGAGTTAATCTCGCGACACAGATGGAAGGGCACAAGATCGGCGCACTGACCGGGCTTTTGACCGTAGACAACCAGTCTGCAAAACTGACCGCGAACGGAACCGTGGACGACATTCCCGCCGAATTCGCCGTTACCGAACCTGTCGATCAGAACTCTGGCGTAAAGCGCGAGCGCGTTATCAAGGCGACGCTCAATAATGCCCAGCGCGATAAGCTCGTGCCCGGCCTCTCGGACATGGTAGAGGGCCAGATCGTTGCCGAACTCACGCGCATCGATGAAAAGCATCAGGCAGTTACGCTCGATCTCAGCCGCGCCGAGCTAACTGTGCCATGGATTGGCTGGACCAAGGGTAGCGGCATCGGCGCCAAGGCCCAGTTCGAGGTATCCAGTGATGCCGGAAAGCAGACGACCTTAAGCGGCTTTCAGCTCACCGGTGAGAGTTTTGGCGTGAGGGGCGACGTGCAACTGGCCGATGGGGCCTTGACGACGGCATCGTTCTCCCACGTGCAGCTGTCGCCGGCTGATAATTACAGCCTTAGCGTCAAGCGTTCGAAAGGTGCCTACGAAATCTCGATCGGCGGAAACGCCGTAGACATGCGGCCAATCATCACCATGATGCGCGCCAACAATGGCAATGCAGCGGCCGGCAGCAATGAGGGCAGCAGCACAATCCTGCGCGCACAGGTTGATCGCGTCGTCGGTTTCAACGACGAGCAGCTTTCGAATGTCGCATTGAATTTCTCCTCACGGGGCTCAAACATCGTCCGTGCTGATTTGAGCGCCATAACAGGAAGCGGACAAGCACTCGTCAGCCAGATGGCCCGCGGCGATACCATCTCGGTCACGAGCGGCGATGCAGGTTCGGTAGCACGCTTTGCCGACCTCTATGACAACATGAGCGCGGGATTGCTTAATCTGAAACTGAAAGCGCGAGGAAGCGATTGGGTTGGCTCGCTGGACATCCGCAATTTCCAGCTGCGCAACGAAGAGCGCCTGCAGTCCCTCGTGTCGACACCAGTCGGCGAAGATGGCCAGAGCCTCAACTCCGCGGTGAAAAAGGATATTGACGTCAGTTCGGCACGTTTCCAGCGCGGCTTCGCTGCATTGGTCTATCGCGACGGCGCGCTATCCGTCGCCAATGGCGTTGTGCGCGGAGAACAGATCGGTGCCACTTTCCAGGGCAAGTTGCGGGACGCCAACGGCAATATGGAGATGACCGGTACGTTCATGCCTGCTTACGGCTTGAACAGGCTTTTCGGCGAACTTCCGCTGATTGGCGCGATCCTTGGAAATGGCCGGGATCGCGGCCTTCTGGGCATCACCTTCAAGCTCGAAGGTGCGTTCGACAAGCCGCGACTGACGATAAACCCACTTTCGCTCATAGCCCCCGGCGTGTTCCGCCAGATCTTCGAATTCCAGTGACGAAAAAGGCCGCTCGAAAGCGGCCTTTGATCTTCTGTTTTCGAGGTCTATCTCAGGCCGGACGAACCAGGATATGCTTCTTCTTGCCGAGCGACAGCTTGATCACGCCATCGGCAGTCACTTCGCCGGAACCGATCACCTTGCGCTCGTCGGAAACCGCCACGTCATTGATCCGCACCGCACCGCCCTGAACGTGACGACGGGCTTCACCGTTCGATGCGGCAAGACCAGCCTTGACGATCAGCGCCAGCAGGCCGACCCCGGCTTCCAGCTCGCCCTTTGCAACATCGATCGACGGCAGATTGTCGGCAAGCGCACCCTCCTCGAAGGTCTTGCGAGCCGTTTCTGCCGCCTGCTCGGCGTTTTCGCGACCGTGCAGCATGGCCGTCACTTCGGTCGCGAGGATCTTCTTGACTTCGTTGATCTCAGAACCAGCCAGCGCCGAAAGCCGTGCGATCTCATCCATCGGCAACGTCGTGTAAAGCTTGAGGAAGCGCGAAACGTCAGCATCCTCGGTATTGCGCCAGTACTGCCAGAAATCATAGGCCGACAACATGTCGGGATTCAGCCAGACAGCGCCGTTCAGCGACTTGCCCATCTTGGCGCCTGAAGCGGTCGTCAGAAGTGGCGAGGTCAGCGCGTAGAGCTGCGGCGTGCCCATCCGGTGACCGAGATCGATGCCGTTGACGATATTGCCCCACTGATCCGAGCCGCCCATCTGCAGACGGCAGCCGTAGCGCTTGTTCAACTCTACGAAGTCGTAAGCCTGCAGGATCATGTAGTTGAATTCGAGGAAGGACAGCGACTGCTCCCGGTCAAGGCGCGTCTTGACGCTGTCGAAGGACAGCATGCGGTTGACCGAGAAATGGCGACCGACATCCCGCAGGAATTCAAGGTAGTTGATCTCGCGCAGCCAGTCGCCGTTGTTGATCATCATGGCATCCTTCGCGCCCTCCCCGTAGGAAAGGTAATTGGCGAAAACGCGCTTGATCGAGGCAATGTTGCTTTCGATCGTGTCGATCGTCATCAGCTGGCGGGCATCGTCCTTGAACGACGGATCGCCGACCATGCCGGTGCCGCCGCCCATCAGCGAGATCGGCCGGTGACCGGTCTGCTGCATCCAGTGCAGCATCATGATCTGGATAAGTCCGCCGGCATGAAGAGAAGGCGCCGTCGGGTCGAAGCCGATATAGGCCGTCACGGTTTCCTTGGCGAACAGTTCGTCGAGACCTGCCTCGTCGGAGATCTGGTGAATGAAGCCGCGCTCATCGAGCGTGCGAAGGAAATCGGACTTGAACCTGGACATCTCTCTACTCTGTGGATGTGTTTTTAAGTTGCGAAACGGCGTCTAGCACCGTTCTTTGGCATAATCACTTTAAAAGTGATCCCCTTGCCCCAACGGCATCGCGCGATCGCTAACCAATTCCTGATACACAAGACTTCATTAACCTTAAGGATGTGTAATCCCCTCAAGCAAGCATCGGATTTGATTCAGCCTTTTCAGGAGCAATACGTGACGCACCGAGCCGAAAACAAGGTTTTTGGAAAACGGGCAGCGAATCATGTCCTCATTCTCGCAAGTGGCGAGAAAATCCGTCATATGACCATCCGCCCCTGGATGATCGCCTTGACCGTATGTTTTGCAAGCATTCTGACGATAGGTTACCTCGGGGCTACATCTTATCTGGTAATCCGCGATGACCTGATCGGAGCAACGATCGCCCGCCAGGCCCGCATGCAGCATGACTATGAAGACCGTATTGCAGCCCTGCGTGCGCAGCTGGACCGCATTACCTCGCGCCAGCTGCTCGATCAGCAAGTCGTGGAAAAGAAAGTCGAAAAACTGCTTGAGCAACAGGACGCGCTGTTCTCCCGCCACACCAAGCTCGGCTCACTTCTGGATCGCGCCGAAGAAACAGGCCTTCAGCCGGGGGCAGAGCTTCCTGCGGCTGAAATCCCTGCCTTCGCTCCCACCGGTGACGGACGCAGGGCTTCCGTGTCCGGAGGCTCTGCCGCAATCGCCAAGATACTGCAAGGCGGCGAAACTGAAACCAGACTGGCAGTCCTCTCCCCCGTGGCCGGCACCCGCTTGCGTGAAGGCGCCGCCGATCGTGCCGACCGGATTTTTTCCAAGGTCACTCTGTCCCTCAAGACGCTCGAAAGCCAACAGCTGACGAAGATCGCGAGCCTGACGACGGGAGCGTCCGAAGCGGCAAATGCGATCACCACGATCCTGCTGCGAAGCGGCGTTGATCTGGATCCGTCAACCGTTAGACAAAATGGCATCGGTGGGCCGTATGTCGAGCCTCGCCTTCCCGGCAACCGTTTCGATGCGTCGCTTGACGATCTTGATGCGGCGCTGACGCGGCTGGAAAGCGTGCGCGAAACAGCGCGCGACCTTCCGTTTTCCAGTCCGGCCCCCGGACAACCGGTCACCAGCCGGTTTGGAAACAGGGTCGATCCCTTCCTTGGTCGTCTCGCATTGCATGCGGGTATAGATTTTGCCGCCCAGACCGGCGACGAAGTGAAGAGCACCGGCGCCGGCAAAGTCGTCGCAGCAGGCGCTGCCGGTGGTTACGGCAACATGGTCGAGATTGACCATGGTTACGGCATTTCGACCCGTTTCGGCCACCTTTCGAAAATCCTGGTCAATGTCGGAGCCGAGATAAAGACGGGCGATGTAATCGGTCGCGCCGGGTCGACCGGACGTTCGACCGGTCCCCATGTTCACTACGAAGTGCGCCGAAATGGACAGGCAGTTGATCCGATGCATTTCCTCAATGCCGGCATGAAGCTCACAACGTATCTCGAGTAGCAAGGTCAGCCATTCACGCGGCGTATCGCCGCGCGGTTGCTTTCATTCACCAAAACCACTGCCACCCTGGCGGGTTTTCTTGACTTTCCAGCATTTTGGTCATATGTCGCGCCCTGTTGTCGCCCCATTTGAGCGTAGCGACGGATCATGTTCTTCTTGAACGGAACGGAATAGTATTTCCATTGACCACTTTTGCTGATCTTGGCCTGAGCCAGAAAGTTCTTAACGCCGTCACCGACGCCGGCTACACGATACCCACGCCTATCCAAGCCGGAGCCATCCCGCATGCGCTGCAGCGCAGGGACATTTGCGGTATCGCACAGACAGGAACGGGCAAGACAGCTTCCTTCGTCCTGCCGATGCTGACGCTTCTGGAAAAGGGTCGGGCACGGGCTCGCATGCCGCGAACCCTCATTCTGGAGCCGACCCGGGAACTCGCAGCCCAGGTTGCGGAAAACTTCGAAAAATACGGCAAGAATCACAAACTCAACGTCGCCCTGCTGATCGGCGGCGTTTCCTTCGAGGAACAGGATCGCAAGCTTGAGCGCGGCGCCGATGTTCTGATCTGCACGCCCGGCCGCCTGCTCGACCATTGCGAGCGCGGCAAGCTGCTGATGACCGGCGTCGAAATCCTCGTCATCGACGAAGCCGACCGCATGCTCGACATGGGCTTCATCCCGGATATCGAACGGATCGCAAAGATGATCCCGTTCACCCGCCAGACGCTATTCTTCTCGGCCACGATGCCGCCGGAAATTCAGAAACTGGCAGACCGTTTCCTGCAGAACCCGGAACGTATCGAAGTCGCCAAGCCGTCTTCGACTGCCAAGACCGTGACGCAGCGCCTCGTTGCTGCACACAACAAGGATTACGAGAAGCGCGCCGTCTTGCGCGAACTCATCAAGGCTCAGGACGACCTGAAGAACGCGATCATCTTCTGCAACCGCAAGAAGGACGTCGCCGACCTGTTCCGCTCGCTGGAGCGCCACGGCTTCTCGGTCGGCGCTCTCCATGGCGATATGGACCAGCGCTCGCGCACGACGATGCTGGCAGGCTTCAAGGACAACCAGATCACCCTGCTCGTCGCGTCCGACGTGGCCGCCCGTGGGCTGGATATCCCTGATGTCAGCCACGTCTTCAATTTCGACGTTCCGATCCATTCGGAAGACTACGTTCACCGCATCGGCCGTACCGGCCGTGCCGGCCGTTCGGGTCGCGCGTTCACCATCGTCACCAAATCCGACTCGAAATATCTCGATGCGATCGAAAAGCTGATCGGCGAAAAGATCGAGTGGGAGAACGGTGATCTCTCCGCACTGCCAGCCGCCATGGAAAGCCATGACAGCGATCGCGGCGGACGCAAGGGCGGCCGGGATCGCGGTGGTAAAGACCGCAACCGTGGCAGCCGTCACGAACAACCGGCAGCCGTTGCAGCAGCACCGCAGCAGCAGGAAAAGCAAATCGTCACTGAAGAGGCAAGCGTGGAAGCAGTTCTGGAAAATACGAAGTCGGAACGTCGTTCTGACAAGAAAAATCAGCCTGCGAACAACCGCGGCCGCGAGCGCCGTGTCAATCCTGCCAATGACGACAACCGTGATCGCCGCCGTTATCGCGACCATGATGACGGCCCGACCCCGGTCGGCTTCGGCGACGATATCCCAGCCTTCATGCTGATCGTCGCAAACGCAGCGAAGTAATGTCCGCCTTAGCAAAACCGGGCCAGGATTTTCCTGGCCTTGGAGTAGGCCTGGTGATCCGCCGCGCCGATGGGAAAGTGCTGGTCTGTCGTCGCCTGAAGGCGCCCGAAGCGGGTCACTGGAACATCGTCGGCGGCAAGGTCGACATGATGGAACAGGCAGAAGACGCTGCGCGTCGGGAAGCCGAGGAAGAGACCGGGCTGAAGATCGGAAAGATCAGCTTTCTCTGCGTGATCGAAGGCATTCTTGAAGAGGAAGGTCAGCACTGGCTCTCGCTGATCTACGTGACTGACGATTTTTCCGGCGAGCCGGTTCTCACCGAACCTGAAAAACATGAGGATCTGATGTGGATCGACATGAATGAGCCACCGGCGCCTCTGTCGATATTCTCCTCACAAGCCTTTGCGCTGCTCAAATCTCACTAAAAAAGCCGTCCCGGTTGTCCAGGACGGCTCTCTTGATTGAAAATTTTACAGTATCATCGGATGCTGTCGTCGGCTCGGGCTTGCCCGAACCACATCCCCCATTACCCGACAAGAATATCCTCTGGGTCTTGCAAGCCGCAATACGTTAATTCTCGCACTTGCGAAGAAAATACGATCACGTATCGCGATTGGCTCGAAGCGCTGCTTCAAAGGCCATACGCACCCAGTCTCGCAGCTCGTCAGGATCGTCCAGCGCCGCATTCGGTATGGACCAATAGGGCATGAGAACGGGTTTCCCCTTTTTACCTTCATAGGACCATTGGACCGCACCTGCAGCCCGAAAAGCCGGAGCGCTCGTCTCATCCGCCTTTAACAGTATTTCATCTCGCAGATCGAGGGCGATGATCAGACCCTGATGATAGATCCCCTTGCCGCCGAACATGCGTCGGATGGAAACCGGTCCGAGACCCTCGAACATTTCCTCGATCGCTGCATTGTCCATGCCCCGCCCTTCCTTTTGGCTCGGTACAGTCGAAAGACCGTGCCGGCCAGACGACGCCGATGTCCTGTCACACGAATAGCAAGATTCCACTCACGATCATGCTAGATTTCGCCCGTGAACTGCCAAAAACGGGAAAAAGCTTGGACGCTCATGCCCTTGCGGGTTAAAGCTGCAGCGAACACGGACTTAAGGAAAAGCATGCCTTCCCTGCGTTTCGATATCGCGATCCTGCTGACTGCAGCGGCTTTCGGATATGTTGCCACGGCAACGACGGTCTCGGCCGCCACCATCGGTGTCGTCGCGCCAAAGACGGGACCTTATGCGTTGCTCGGCATGCAGGTTTTTGAAGGGGCCAGAGCCGCCGCACAAGTCACAGGCGACAGACTTGTCGAAATCGACGAGACCTGCAACGAGACCGGCGGCGTGGAAGCAGCAAAGACGCTTGCCGACGCCAAGGCCTCTATCGCGATCGGGTTTCTATGCGTCGAAACGCTGGCCTCCGCCTTGCCGGCGCTGGCCGACAGCAAGATTGCAGCAATCACCATTTCCGTCCGTTCCCGAATCCTGATGGAAGACGCCTTGCGCAATGGCTGGCCGCTTTTCCGCATGGCTCCATCGGAAACTGCCGAGTCCGATCAGATCGCGGCGGTGATCGTCGATCGCTGGAAAGCCGAGCCGATTGCCCTTGTCGACGACGGCACCATCTACGGGCGCGAACTCGTCAGCGCTGTCCGCCAGAAACTCGAACCGATCGGCATCGCGCCGGTGTTCACCGATACGCTTCGGCCGGGCCAGGAGCAGCAGATAGCCCTCATCAGACGGCTGCAAAAAGCCGGCGCAACCCATATACTCGTCGGCGCGGACCGTAACGATGTCGCCGTCATTGCCCGCGATGCCGAAAGGGAAAACATTCCCCTCACGATACTCGGCGGCGATGTCATGAAGGCCGCCAACCGGCCGGTCGCGCTTCGCGACGGCACGCTGGCTGTCACGCTGCCACCTTACCGGACACTCCAGACTGCCGCCAACGCTGCAACATCGCTCGAAAGCCGCCAGATCGAGCCTGAAGGCAACACGCTTCCCGCCTATGCCGCAACCCAACTGGCCAGCCAGACAGCAGCATCCGCAGGCAATGACTGGGGAAAACTCCTGTCCTCCCTCAAAACCGGCACCTTCCAGACCGCAATCGGACAGATCCGCTTCGATGCTGCCCACGAACTGGCGGACAATCCCTATCGTCTTCTGGAATGGCGCGGCGGCGAGTTTTTGCCGCCCGCCTCCGCGACCGAGTAACGATTGCGGCAATCGCCCCGGAATGCTAGTCGGCAGACGACACAGGAGATCCGTCCATGACCTTGCCGCTTCGCATCGCCCCCTCCATTCTAGCTTCCGATTTTTCGAAACTCGGCCAGGAGGTCGCAGACGTCGTCGAGGCCGGTGCAGACTGGGTTCACCTCGATGTCATGGACGGCCATTTCGTCCCCAATATCTCTTTCGGTCCCGATGTCATCAAGTCGCTGCGCCGCTATACGGACGCATTCTTCGATTGCCATCTGATGATTGCCCCGGTCGACCCCTATCTCGAAGCCTTCGCCAAGGCCGGATGCGACGGCATTACCGTCCATGCCGAGGCCGGCCCGCATCTGCACCGTTCGCTGCAGACGATCCGGTCGCTTGGCAAGAAGGTTGGCGTGACGCTCAATCCAGCTACTCCGGTCTCGGTGCTTGAAGACGTTCTGGACGACGTCGACCTCATCCTCGTCATGAGCGTCAACCCCGGCTTTGGCGGTCAAAAGCTAATTCCATCCGCGCTCGACAAGATCTCCCGCATCAAGTCTATGATCGGTGACAGACCTATCGAGATTGAAGTCGACGGAGGCATCACGGCTGAAACCATCGGCGCAGCCCGCAAGGCAGGCGCCAATGTCTTCGTCGCCGGATCGGCGGTCTACAAGGGCGCAAACAAGAATGCGTATCGCGACAACATCTCGGCGCTTTTGAAGGCCGCCGAGGCCTGAAAAGCCTTAAACACGGGGCAACGCCCCAAAAAGATTGAGCTTCGCCGTTCTTCTTGATAGAGCGGCGGCAATTCTATCCAAGCAAGCGAGCTGCCCATGATCCCCCGTTATTCCCGACCGGAAATGGTCGCCATCTGGTCGCCGGAAACAAAGTTTCGCATCTGGTTCGAAATCGAGGCCCACGCCTGCGACGCGCTCGCGGCAATCGGCGTCATTCCGAAATCTGCGGCAGAAACGATCTGGGAAAAGGGCGGCAAGGCCGAATTCGATGTCGCCCGCATCGATGAGATCGAAGCCGTCACCAAGCATGACGTCATCGCCTTCCTCACTCATCTGGCGGAATTCGTCGGCCCGGATAGCCGCTTCATCCACCAGGGCATGACATCTTCGGACGTGCTCGACACGACGCTCAACGTCCAGCTCGTACGCGCCACCGACATTCTGCTTGCAGACATAGATCGTGTTCTGGCTGCTCTGAAGGCTCGCGCCTTCGAACACAAGGATACGGTCCGCATCGGCCGCAGCCACGGCATCCATGCCGAACCGACGACGATGGGCCTGACCTTTGCCCGCTTCTACGCCGAAATGAACCGCAACAAGACACGCCTTCTCGAAGCCCGCGAAGAGATCGCCACCTGCGCAATCTCCGGCGCCGTCGGCACCTTCGCCAACATCGACCCGCGCGTCGAGGAACATGTCGCGGCAGCCCTGGGCCTGAAGCCGGAGCCGGTCTCCACCCAGGTCATTCCGCGCGATCGCCACGCGATGTATTTCGCCATCCTCGGCGTAATTGCCTCTTCGATCGAAAACGTTGCGATCGAAATCCGCCATATGCAGCGCACTGAAGTTCTGGAAGCGGAAGAGTTCTTCTCGCCGGGCCAGAAGGGTTCGTCAGCCATGCCGCACAAGCGCAACCCGGTGCTCACCGAAAACCTCACCGGCCTTTCCCGTCTCGTGCGCATGTCAGTCGTTCCGGCAATGGAAAACGTTGCCCTCTGGCACGAACGCGACATCAGCCATTCCAGCGTCGAGCGCGCCATTGGCCCGGACACGACCGTTACTCTCGATTTCGCCCTTAACCGCTTGGCTGGCGTCATCGAAAAGCTCGTCATCTACCCTGAGAACATGTTGAAGAACATGAACAAGTTCAAGGGCCTGGTCATGAGCCAGCGTGTACTTCTGGCACTCACCCAGGCGGGCGTTTCGCGCGAAGACTCCTATCGTCTCGTTCAGCGCAATGCGATGAAGGTCTGGGAGCGCGGTGCAGACTTCCTTGAAGAACTGCTTGCTGACGAAGAAGTCCGGGCAGCGCTCTCCGAGGAGGAGATCCGCGAAAAATTCGATCTCGGTTATCACACCAAACATGTCGACACGATTTTCAATCGTGTCTTCGGCGAAGCTTGATATAGAAATCGGGAAGGCCCAGATAGGCGGCATGAAAGCATCAGAAGCCGATATCCTCATCATCCCCGGTTACACCAATTCCGGTCCTGACCATTGGCAGACCCGTTGGGAGCAGAAGCTCGCGACGGCCCGCCGGGTGGAACAGGCCGAATGGTCGAAGCCGGTAAAGGAAGACTGGATCCAGCGTCTCGTCGAGGAGGTCAACGCCTCGACGAAACCGGTTGTGCTGGTCGCTCATTCGCTCGGCGTTCCGACGGCGATCCATGCCATCCCGCATTTCAAAAAGCCGGTGGCCGGCGCATTCTTCGTGGCGCCGCCGGATGTGCAGAACCCGAAGATCAGGCCGAAACACCTGATGACATTCGGCCCTTATCCGCGTGATCCGCTTCCTTTTCCCGCCGTTACGATTGCCAGCCGAAACGACCCCTTCGGCTCCTATGATCACGCCGGCGACATTACCAACGCCTGGGGTTCGCTCCTGATCGACGCAGGCGAATCTGGCCACATCAATTCCGAGTCGGGCCACGGCCCGTGGCCTGAAGGCACAATGGTGTTTGCCCAGTTTCTGAGCCGACTGAAAGCCTGACCTCTGGCGATGTGCAGCGCACAACCCGACGTCGTAATTTCGCTTTCGATAGACAATTTTAAAGTTGCCTTAATTCGAATTCACTAACATTGCGCAATTCCTGCGAATGTAGGCGAACAGATGTCATCCAAACCAGTCTTCTATGCCGGCCCGACGATATCACCTTCGAGAGACGCCGGCTCGCTGACCGGCCTTTTTGACGCCATTCCCCTTCCCGTAGCACTGCTCGATTGGCAGGCGCGACTGCACCATGCGAACAAGGCTCTCAAGGCGAACTGGTGCCCCTTCGAGGTGGAATTTTTCACAGATCTGATCGATATCGAAGACCGTTCGGATTTTCTCGCCGGGCTTCGCCGCTGTAAGGCTGCCGCTGATGGTCAGATGGAACTCCGCCTGCCGCAGCCGGACGGTACGCTGCGATGGGCTCTCGTCCATCTTGCTCCGGCACCGACAGGGCTGGACACGCCTTTTCTCGTCGCAGCCTCGTTCGTCGACATAACAGCTTTGAAGACAAGGCTTGCTGATCTCGACATCTGGGAAAGCCGTTGGAACAAGGCGCTCGTCGGGTCGTCGACAGGCGTCTGGGACCATGATTGGAAACGCGGAGAGAAATACTATTCGCCGACATGGCGGCGGATCCGTGGCATGACCGAGGAGGATCCTCTTCCCGAAAGCACTCAGGCGTGGCTCGATCTCCTCCATCCGGATGATCGGGATCACGTAATCCACTGCATCGACCGGCAGAATGAAGGCGATCCGGACTACACGGTGTTCGAATATCGCGAGCGCCACAAGGACGGCCATTGGGTCTGGATCGAGTGCCGCGGCGATTGCGTCGAATGGGACGCCGACGGCAAGCCGACGCGCATCGTTGGGACGGATACGGATATCACGGCCCGCAAGCAGGCCGAGGAGGCCACGGCGCGCATGGCAAGACGCCTGGACATGGCTCTCGAAATATCAGGCATCGGCACTTACGAATGTGACCTCACAACCGGTGTCGTCGACTGGGATGACCGCATGTATCGCATCTATGGAGTCGGTCGGCGCGAAGATGTCAGGGTCGGCGGATTGTGGGAAACCTTTTTGCATCCGGCCGATCGCGAACGTGTCTTGAAAAACGTCGATGAACATATGCGAAACGGCGACCGCTTTTCGGATCAGTACCGCGCCGTTCTCCGCGATGGCTCCGATCGCATCATTCGCGCGCGCACCATGACCTTTCAGGATGGGAACGGTCACAAGATGACGGTTGGTGCGAACTGGGATGTCACAGATGATGTCGGGCTGCATCATGAACTGGAGCGTGCCAGAATTCTGGCCGAAGCCAGAAACATCGAACTGGAGGCAGCCAAGGACCGGATCGAGCACAGTGCCATGCATGATTACCTGACCGAGCTCCCGAACCGCCGCTATCTTGACGAGGTGCTCGACCGGATGGCAACGCAATACAGCGGCAGCGAGGCAGGCATCGCGATCCTCCATGTCGACCTTGATCGCTTCAAGCAGATCAATGACCGGCTCGGTCACGACGCGGGAGATGCAATGCTGGTCCATACTGCTCGCACGCTGCGCAGAACACTGAGCGAAGATGACTTCATTGCCCGTGTCGGCGGCGACGAATTCGTGGTTGTGTCGCAGCTGCGCGCCGTCGAGGAGCCGGCATCATCTGTGGCCACCCGCATGATAGACGCCCTGCGCGAGCCGATGATCTATGAGGGGCATCGCTGTCGCGTGGGCGCCAGTATCGGCATTGCCTCCCAGCGCGGCGACGCGATCGACGTACGCCAGTTGCTGCGCAACTCCGATATCGCGCTTTATGAAGCCAAGCGGCAGGGGCGAAACCGCTACGTCTGGTTCACGGCCGTCGCCTGATGCGCTACTGGTTCTCCACCTGGGCGGAAGCTTCAGTCAGCAGATCAAGCATCTTCATGCGTATCTCCGCATCCGACACCGCAATCCCGGCTGCATCGAAATCCTGCCTCAGCTTGCGAAAGACGTCCTCATGTCCGGCTTCCGCAAAATCCGCAACGATCACTTCCCTTGCATAGGCATCCCGGTCCGGCCTTCCGAGCATTTCCGCCGCCCAGAGCCCGGCCAGTTTGTTACGCCGCGACAATGCCCTGAATTTCAACTCCTCATCGTGCGCGAACTTGTTTTCGAACGCCTTTTCACGATCACTCATGCCACTCATGTTTTCCTCCCACGGCAACATTAGAATAGTTAAATAAGAGCATTCCCCCCTTTTGCAATCGGTAGCCCTGGAGGCCCCGCAGGATGCTTGATTGGAACCCAACCGATTGCAGCGCTATTTAAAGATGGAGTTCGACAACCTATCTGCCGTGGAAAGTCGGCGGTGCCGGAAAAAAGCCGGTCAAACCGATATAGTATGTTGGCAGTGATTCTTCGCATGCCGAATACAGGGCAAATCGCCTGCCAGCGGACGTCTGCATTGTGAAAAGGAAACTTTTCCGATATGGGACCGCTTCAAATATGATTGCAGCCGCTCAGGCCGCCTTAGAACGAGATAAGAATACCATGAATCGTCGCCGCCGTATTTACGAGGGCAAGGCCAAGATCCTTTATGAAGGACCCGAGCCCGGCACGCTGATCCAGTTCTTCAAAGACGACGCCACAGCCTTCAACAAGAAGAAGCATGATGTCATCGACGGCAAGGGCGTGCTCAACAACCGCATTTCCGAATACCTGTTCACCCACCTGAACAAGATCGGCATCCCGACCCATTTCATCCGCCGGATGAACATGCGCGAGCAGCTGATCAAGGAAGTCGAGATGATCCCGCTTGAGATCGTCGTGCGCAATGTCGCCGCCGGCTCGCTGTCGGAGCGCCTTGGCATCGAGGAAGGCACCGTCCTGCCCCGCTCGATCATCGAATTCTATTACAAGTCTGACCAGCTCGCCGACCCGATGGTTTCCGAGGAGCATATCACCGCCTTCGGATGGGCCAATCCGGCCGAGCTTGACGACATCATGGCGCTCGCCATCCGCGTCAACGACTTCCTCTCGGGCCTCTTCCTCGGCGTCGGCATCCAGCTCGTCGATTTCAAGATCGAATGCGGTCGCCTTTATGAAGGCGATATGATGCGCATCATCCTTGCCGACGAGATTTCCCCCGATAGCTGCCGCCTCTGGGACATCGAGACGAAGGAAAAGATGGACAAGGATCGTTTCCGCCGCGATCTCGGCGGCCTTCTCGAAGCCTATTCCGAAGTCGCCCGCCGTCTGGGCATCATCAATGAAAACGAACCGATCCGCGGAACGGGTCCGGTTCTGGTCAAGTAATCAGGGGTATTTTGCAGTGATCAAGGCACGTGTAACCGTCACGCTCAAGAACGGCGTTCTCGACCCCCAGGGCAAGGCCATCGAAGGTGCCCTCGGCAGCCTCGGCTTCGAAGGCGTTCACCAGGCCCGCCAGGGCAAGGTCTTCGATCTTGAGCTGGACACAGCCGACAAGGCCAAGGCGGAAGCCGACCTCAAGGCCATGTGCGAAAAGCTTCTGGCTAACACGGTGATTGAGAACTACACTATCGCAATCGACTAAAGGTTGCGGAGCGTGTGATGGCCGAAGTCACCAGTGAACTCATGTATGAACTTATGAAGCGCATTCATGCAGACCTGGGTGATCTCAAGCTCGGCCAGCGAGAGTTGAAAGCAGAGATAAATGCTATGCGAGGAACGATGGTTCCACTGCATCAGGATATTCTCAACATAAATACAACTTTGGCGCGGCATGAGTTGCGCCTCGACCGTATCGAAAACCGCCTGGAACTGCGGGAGTTCCAGAAAGCCCAAGCAAGGTTTGAACCACAGCCATGAAGTCAGCCGTCGTCCAGCTCCCAGGCCTCAACCGCGATCGCGACATGATCGCCGCCCTCACCAAGATTTCCGGCAAGGCGCCGATCACCGTCTGGCAGACGGAGACGAGCATTCCCGACGACGTCGACCTGATCGTCATCCCGGGCGGGTTCTCCTACGGCGACTACCTGCGCTGCGGCGCAATCGCTGCGCGTATGCCGGTCATGCAGGCGATCAAGGAAAAGGCTGAAAAGGGCGTCAAGGTTCTCGGCGTCTGCAACGGCTTCCAGATCCTCGTCGAGGCAGGCCTCCTGCCCGGCGCCCTGATGATGAATTCCTCGCTGAAATTCGTCTGCAAGGAAGTGAAGCTCGAGATCGTCAATGCCGAGACCGACTTCACCCGCGCCTATGAAAAGGGCCAGGTCATCCGCTGCCCTGTCGCGCACCATGAGGGCAATTATTTCGTCGATCAGGAAACTCTGAAGTCGATGAACGACAATGGCCAGGTCGTCTTCCGCTACGCCGAAGGCACAAACCCCAACGGCGCGATCGAAGATATTGCCGGTGTCGTCAATGCCCGCGGCAACGTTCTCGGCATGATGCCCCATCCGGAAAACCTGATCGAAGCCGCCCATGGCGGCAGCGACGGTCGCGGTATCTTCGCATCCGCGCTGGACGTCATCGCAGCCTGATCCTCACACGGGCGTCGGCAAAAAAGGCCGACGCTTGCTTTATCAGCCATTTTTGGGAACGCACGCAGATGGCCTGCCGCATTTCGACTGCAATTTCTGTAACCGTTCTCGCCGCAGCGCTGACTGCGTGTCAGGCCAAGCCCGTTGTGCAATCCAGCCCTTCGGCGCTGGACATCATGGAAAAGGTTGCTGTTGCCGCAAACCGCTGCTGGTTCAAGTCAGGTGACGCTGCCTTCAAGTCCTACGCCTTCGCGCCGGAACTGTCGTCCTTCTCGGGACGTCCGCGCATCCTCCTCACCCGCAAGGGCTCATCCGACATTCGCCCGCTCCTCGTCGTCCAGGCGGAGGGCAAACCTGCCCGCCTCAGCGCCTTCGGCCCTGTAATGAACGAACAGCTCGGTACACGCGTTGGTGCCGACGTCAAGCGTTGGGCGGCCGGCAACAGCAATTGCTGACGTAAAAAGGGCCCGTCCGGCGGTTGGGATGCCGGACAGGCCGCTTGCACCTGCTACAGGTGCCCGGTGCAATTCGCGCGAATGAGGGGACCAAGTTCGCGTTCGAAATTGCACTGAATATTTCAAGCCCGCATTCTCAGCCCAGGAACCAGGATTTCCCGGCTTCGCGCTTGGCTGCAATCCGCGTCACGCCGATATCCCGTAGCTGGCTCTCGTCCATATCAAGGAGAGCCGCCCGTCCTGAGCGCCGCGTCAACGCATTCTTCAGCGCATCGATCAATCCGGCAATGACACCCAATCGAACCGTCATGGTCGCTTCCGGTAGCAGATCCTTGGCGACATAGAAGGCCGCCTCGCGTTCGTAGCGATCGGGATAAATTGTATCTATTGTAACGAGATATTCGTCATACTTGCGCATTTCGCACCTGTTGGCGTTTCGTTGCATTGCCTGCATTGTGGATACATTGACTCAAAAATCACCGCAATGTAATCATTGTCACTATGACAAAATGGCTTCCAGATCTTCAGGAGGGCTCCGGCCCGCTCTACACCCGATTGGCCGACCAGATGGAAAAGGCCATCGAAACCGGTGACTTGCCGTCGGGCAGCAAGCTTCCGCCACAACGAAACCTCGCCTACGATGTTGGGGTGACAATCGGCACGGTCAGCCGCGCCTATTCGCTTCTTCATGAAAGAGGGCTGGTCAATGGCGAGGTCGGGCGCGGCACCTACGTCTTGAAACGCGACGACGAAGGCACACAGGATGATCAATATCCCGTATCCACCAGCATTGCCGGCACACGGCCGCTGCAGGCGCCGTCGGGCAAGATCCGCTTCGACAGCACAGCCGCTCCCGATCTCGGCCAGAGCGAGACAATCGCGGAGATAACATCAGAAATCATGCGCGACTGTCCGCACGACGTTGCCGGCTACACCCGCACTTCGCCCGATCATTGGCAGCAGGCCGGTGTTCGCTGGCTGAGCTATGGCGACTGGGTTCCTGCTGCCGACTCGATTGTCCCCACACTCGGCGCCCATGCCGGGATCATGTCGATCATCGCAGTCCTCACCAATCCGGGCGACAGGATCGCCTTCGAGCACCACACCTATTCGCAGGTGAGCCGCGCCGCCGGCCTCGTCGGTCGACGGATATCGCTGATCAATTCGGACACACACGGTGTCATGCCCGACGATTTCGAGCGTGCCTGCGTGCAGGAGCATCCGAAGATCGCCTTCTTCATGTCCTCGGTCCAGAACCCGACGCTGGCCACCATGCCGCTTGAGCGCAGAGAGGCGATCGCTGCCATCGCACGCAAATACAATGTCTGGCTGATCGAGGACAATCTCTACGGCGCCATGGACAAGGGAGACATTCCGTTGATCGCGACGCTCGCGCCGGAGCGGACTTTCGTGGTCGACGGCCTGTCGAAATCCGTATCGGCCGGCATTCGCGGCGGATGGGTCGCCTGCCCACCTCACCTCGCCCAACGCGTAAGGGTCGCCCACAAGATGACGACCGGTGGCATGCCCTTCCTGCTTGCCGAACTGAGTGCCCGTCTCGTGCTCAGCGGCGCAGCAGATCTGATTTGGGAACTCTGTCGCTCGGAGATCAACGCCCGTGAAGCCATGGCCCGCGAAATCCTCGCCGGTTACGACTTCAACTCCAATTCCGACATTCCCTTCCTTTGGCTGAAGCTGCCCGACCCCTGGCTTTCCGCCACATTCAAGAACGCCGCCTATGCGGACGGCCTGCTGCTTGACGACGAGGCGGAATTCAAGGCCGGCAGGTCGGAAAAGATAATCCATCGCGTCCGTATCGGCTTTTCCTCGCCAGGATCCATGCAGGAAGTCAATGATGGACTGAGGATCGTGCGAAGCCTGCTAGACAATGGCTCCGGCGGTTATGACAGCCTCGCCTAGAGGCAGCCGGCATCGATTTTGAAACATACCGGCACTAATCCCCCGGCTTCCCCCGGCCGGGCCGATTTTCCTGTCGCACTCGCGCCATAGTTAGGTTAAAGAGGCGCCAAAAGCCCCCGACCGGCAGCCATTCCAGGATAAAAGATGACGATCTCCAATTCCCGCCAGATCACCCCGGAACTCATTGCCTCTCACGGCCTCAAGCCGGATGAGTACCAGCGCATTCTTGATCTGATCGGACGCGAACCGAGCTTCACCGAGCTTGGTATCTTCTCTGCCATGTGGAACGAGCACTGCTCCTACAAGTCTTCCAAGAAATGGCTGCGCACGCTGCCCACCAAGGGCCGCCGCGTCATCCAGGGACCGGGCGAAAATGCCGGTGTCGTCGATATCGATGACGGCGACGTTGTCGTCTTCAAGATGGAGAGCCACAACCACCCGTCCTATATCGAACCCTATCAGGGTGCGGCGACCGGCGTCGGCGGCATCCTGCGCGACGTCTTCACCATGGGCGCGCGTCCGATTGCAGCGATGAACGCCCTGCGTTTCGGCGCTCCCGACCATGCCAAGACCAAGCATCTCGTCTCGGGCGTTGTTGCCGGTGTGGGCGGTTACGGCAATTCCTTCGGCGTACCGACCGTTGGCGGTGAAGTCGAGTTCGATCCGCGCTACAACGGCAACATCCTCGTCAACGCCTTTGCGGCAGGCCTTGCAAAGTCCGACGGCATCTTCCTCTCCGAAGCCAAGGGCGTCGGCCTGCCGGTCGTTTATCTCGGTGCAAAGACCGGCCGCGACGGCGTCGGCGGAGCCACCATGGCATCGGCCGAATTCGACGAGTCGATCGAAGAAAAGCGCCCGACGGTTCAGGTCGGCGACCCCTTCACCGAAAAGTGCCTGCTCGAAGCCTGCCTCGAACTGATGAAGACCGGCGCGGTCATCGCCATCCAGGATATGGGTGCCGCCGGCCTCACCTGCTCGGCCGTCGAAATGGGCGCCAAGGGCGACCTCGGCATCGAGCTCTACCTCGACAAGGTCCCGGTCCGCGAAGAGCAGATGACCGCCTATGAAATGATGCTCTCGGAAAGCCAGGAGCGCATGCTCATGGTTCTCGAGCCGTCCAAGGAAGAAGTCGCCAAGGCGATCTTCGTTAAGTGGGGTCTCGACTTCGCAATCGTCGGCAAAACCACCGACGACCTGCGTTTCCGCGTCATTCATCAGGGCGAAGAAGTTGCCGACCTGCCGATCAAGGATCTCGGCGATCAGGCACCGGAATATGACCGTCCATGGATCCAGCACACCGTCCGCGACGCCCTGCCCGCTTCGCAGGTCGCAGAACCTTCCGATTACAACGACACACTCCTCAAGCTCGTCGGCTCGCCGAACCAGTCCAGCCGTCGCTGGGTCTGGGAACAGTATGACACGCTGATCCAGGGCAACTCGCTGCAGCTTCCGGGCGGCGATGCCGGTGTCGTGCGCGTCGAAGGCCATGCGTCGAAGGCGCTCGCCTTCTCCTCCGACGTTACCCCACGTTACGTCGAAGCCGATCCGTATGAAGGCGGCAAGCAGGCGGTTGCCGAATGCTGGCGCAACATCGTCGCCACCGGCGCAGAGCCGCTGGCGGCCACCGACAACCTCAATTTCGGCAACCCTGAAAAGCCGGAAATCATGGGTCAGCTCGTCGGCGCCATCAAGGGCATCGGCGAAGCCTGCACCGCGCTCGACTTCCCGATCGTCTCCGGCAACGTCTCGCTCTACAACGAGACCAACGGCGTTGCCATTCTTCCGACCCCGACCATTGCCGGCGTCGGCCTGATGGGCGACTGGCAGAAGATGGCCCGTGTCGGTTCGGCCAAGGATGGCGACGTGCTGATCATGATCGGCACCGACGGCAGCCACCTCGGCTCGTCGATCTACCTGCGCGACGTGCTCGATTCGACCGATGGCCCTGCCCCGACGGTCGATCTCGTCGCCGAGCGCCGCAATGGTGAATTCGTCCGTGCAGTCATCCGCAATGCCCAGGTCACCGCCTGCCACGACATTTCCTCGGGCGGCCTTGGCCTCGCTCTTGCCGAAATGGCAATGGCGTCGAACAAGGGCATGACGGTAAGCCTCGCCGACCAGCAGGGACCGGCACACGCGCTTCTCTTCGGCGAAGACCAGGCTCGTTATGTCATCGCCGTTTCGGCCGATCTTGCAAACTTCGTCCAGGCCAGCGCCGAAAGCGCCGGTGTTCCGTTCCGCACGCTCGGCAAGGTCGGCGGTGAAGCGCTGGTTGTCGAAGGCGTCGTCAACGTCGCCGTCAGCGACCTGACCGCAGCGCACGAAAAGTGGTTCCCATCCTTCATGGCCTAAACGCCTTCATGGCATAATCGCCTCGCAAGGTTCTGTGAATTGATGACAATGCCGGCGAAGAGTAATCTTCGCCGGCATTGTCGCTTTGACCGGGCCGAAAGTTTGAGGCAGTGTTCAAACGGACAAGCACCCGGCAGCGATTCCGGGAGAAACAAGAAGGACATAACTGCATGCCCATGCGACCCGGCGAAATCGAAGACATGATCAAGGCGGGCATTCCCGGCGCCAAGGTCACCATCAGGGATCTTGCAGGCGACGGTGATCATTACGCAGCCGAAGTCGTGGCGGAAGCCTTCCGCGGCAAGAGCCGTGTGCAGCAGCACCAGATGGTCTACGATGCGCTGAAGGGCAATATGGGCGGCGTGCTGCACGCGCTGGCGCTTCAAACCTCGGCTCCTGCGGATTGACGTCATGAACAGCCTCGTCAACCAGATCGTCACCGGCGTCGTCGAAAGCCTGGTCAAGGAATTGCTCGGCAAGTCGCACGGCAAGACGGCAAGCAAGCGCAAGAAACGCGCCGCAAAGCCAGCATCGACGACGACGAGTGCGACCAAGCGGAAGGCGGCAACCACGCGCAACGCCAAACCCGCTCGCAAGCAGGTTAGCAAACGCCGGACGACGGCCAGCCGTAGCAGGCAACGCAGCCGCTAGGTTTGCATCTTTTGCGCCGGGCATTTGGCATTCAGCGCTGGAATTAATAAGGCTGCCTTGCTATTTAAGGGCAACGCGCAGCGCAGCGGTCCTTGAAACCGCATGTGAAAGGATATGATATGAGCGGCATTAACGATCTCATCAACAACGAAATCAAGACCAACGACGTCGTGCTTTTCATGAAGGGCACACCGCAGTTTCCCCAGTGTGGTTTTTCCGGCCAGGTCGTCCAGATCCTCGACTACCTCGGCGTCGACTACAAGGGCATCAACGTGCTTGCAGACGCGGAAATCCGTCAGGGCATCAAGGACTATTCCAACTGGCCGACCATTCCGCAGCTCTACGTCAAGGGTGAGTTCATCGGCGGCTGCGATATCGTCCGCGAAATGTTCCAGTCCGGCGAACTCAAGAGCCATTTTGAAGGCCAGGGCGTAAACGTACGCGCAGCCTGAACGGTCAATCCGGACGACCAAGATTTTTAGGAAGGCGCCGCCCCCGCGGCGCCTTTCCCATTCTTAAGGAAATGGTTGTGACAAATCCTTCACAAAATCCGTCTGCGCGCCTTCAAGGCGTCGGTAAAACCGAATTCATTGCAATGATGGCGGCGCTGATGGCGCTGAATGCACTCGCCATCGACATCATGCTTCCCGGCCTGCAGCAGATCGGCGAATCGCTCGGCGTCGAAGACCCCAACCATCGCCAGTATGTGGTCTCTGCGTATCTGTTCGGCTTCGGCGTCGCACAACTGCTCTACGGGCCGCTTTCCGACCGGTTCGGCCGTCGCAAGCCGCTCCTGGCGGGCCTCGGGATCTATATCGTCTCCGCCATCGCCGTCGTTTTTATCCCAAGCTTTGCCGGCCTGCTGATCCTTCGCTTCATCCAGGGCCTCGGATCGGCCGCCACACGCGTGATTTCGGTTTCCATCGTTCGCGACGTCTATGGCGGCCGCGCCATGGCCGAAGTCATGTCGCTCATCATGATGGTCTTCATGATCGTCCCCATCATTGCCCCGGGAACCGGCCAGGTTGTCCTGTTTTTCGGCAACTGGCACCTGATCTTCGCCTTCATCGCGGTGGTCGGCATTATCGTCACCTGGTGGGTGGCAAGGCGGTTGCCCGAAACGCTGCATGAGGATGATGTGCGCCCGTTCACCGCTTCATCCGTACTGGCCGGCTTCATCATCGTGCTGACTAACCGGGTAGCGCTCTGCTACACGCTCGCAAGCACGTTCATCCTGGGCGCCCTGTTCGGCTTCATCAACTCCGCAGAGCAGGTCTACAATCAGATCTACGGTCTTGGCGTCTGGTTCCCCGTGGCATTTGCAGCCGTCGCGGTCTTCATGTCCCTGTCGGCCTTCCTCAACTCGCGGCTTGTCGGGCGCTTCGGTATGCGCCGCCTGTCGCATGGCGCGCTGATCGGCTTCATCACCACCACACTGATCTGGCTTCTCATCCAGATTTTTGGCCCGCAGCCCATGCCCTTCCCTCTGTTTCTGCTGCTTTTCGCGCTCACCATGTTCCAGTTCGGCTGGATAGCCTCGAACTTCAACTCGCTGGCAATGGAACCTTTGGGACATGTCGCCGGCACGGCATCGTCGGTGCTCGGCTTCATGGGAACTGTCGGCGGTGCTGCAATCGGCGCCTTGATCGGCCAGTCCTTCAACGATACGGCGCTGCCGATGGTCGCAGGCTTTTTCACCGTCTCGATTATCGGTCTCGCCTTCGTGCTGATCGGCGAAAAGGGCAAGCTGTTCCATCCGCACAATCCCAAGGTCTGAACAAGCTCAGCTCGCCTTTCCTGACGAACGGAGCGACTTTAGGACACACCGACAATTGAAAAGACCGCGGCGCTGATGGCGTCGCGGTCTTTTGCTTGTTCACGGCTCGCCACGAAAAGGGAGCAGGCATCAGCACAAACAGAAAGGGCGCCCCGAAGGAGCGCCCTTTCCTTTGAAAATCGTATGTCAGAAAGGTCTTACTGACCCTGCTTGGCAGCAGACTGAGCTTCTTCCAGCTTCTTGCGGGCTTCTTCAGCCTTCTTCTGCATGCCTTCTTCCAGCGAACGCTGGCTTTCAGCCAGCTGCGACTGGGTGATTGCCGGGCCGTCGAACGCGCCGGTAAAGCCACCGAGCGAAACCTTGATCGGGTTCGGAGCGCGACGGAAGTTCATCGAGGTGAAGACGACCTCGTTGCCCTTCTTCAGGCTGGCAATCATGGCGTCGGTCAGCGGAACTTCAGCCGTGCACTTGTCCGGCAGGCAGACGGTGTAGTCGAGCTTCTGGCCCTTGCCGCCATCGATCTGCATGACGACGCCAGGAGGAACGAGACGCGCGGTCGGTACAGACACCTGAAGGATCTTGCGGTTGACCTTGCCTTCGAGCGTGATCAGGCCGACAGCGGTGATCAGCTGGCCGTTCTGTGCAAGGATAACGTTCTGCACCACGCAAAGGTCGCTATCTTCCTGCTTGGTGCAGGTCTTGAACCAACCGAGCGGAGGAGCGCCAGGCGCCGCCGGTGCTGCGGCCTGCTGCGCCGATGCCGCGAACGGCATGGCAGCCGTGCCAACGGTAAGAGCCAGAGCGGACATAGCCGTCCGCAGAACTTTGGTAGCCTTAAGATTCATAACGAGATCCGTCTCCTGAAAACCCTAGGACGCGGCAAAGCCTTCAATCCCTCGGGGCGTCGTTCTGATGTGTCACCTGAGGTTCAAATGAGGCTTTTGAATGACCCCATCTCTTGTGCCTCTGTTACATCGCGGCCGCTCCGATATCCAGCCCCTGCCGTGATTTTTGAACACACGTAAGCGGTAAACACCGCTGTTTTATGGAATGCACGAGGTTGGTCGCAGGGCAAGACTGGTCTATTTTGCGGCGAATCGGCGATACCTATCGGGGTTCTTATGCGGCACTATCTTATATTGTTGATTGCGGTCTTTCTGCCGTTACCGCTGGCAGCAGCCCCGGTTCACGGTATTGCCATGCACGGCGCGCCGAACCTGCCCGCAGACTATCGCCATTTCGACTACGTCAACCCCGAGGTAAAGAAGGGCGGTTCGGTTCGTTATGGCGTGGTCGGCACCTATGACAGCCTCAATCCCTTCAACTTGAAGAGCATCCGCACCACGGCCCGCGGCATCTGGGATCCGGCTTTCGGCAACCTGATCTACGAAACGCTGATGACCCGCTCGGGCAACGAACCCTTCACGCTTTACGGCTTGCTGGCGGAATCGGTCGAATGGGACGATCAGCGCACATTCATCCAGTTCAACCTGAACCCCAAGGCCCGCTGGTCGGACGGCCAGCCGGTAACGCCGGATGATGTGATCTTCTCGCTCGAAGTGCTGCGCGACAAGGGTCGCGTTCCCTTCTCATCGCGGCTCGACCGGATTTCAAAAATGGAAAAGGTCGGAGAGCACGGCGTGCGCTTCACCTTCAACGAAAAGGCCGACCGCGAATTTCCGCTGATCCTTGCAAGTTCCACCCCTATCCTGCCGAAACACGCGATCGACGCCGATTCGTTCGACCAGTCGACGCTGAAGCCGCCGATCGGTTCCGGCCCTTATCTGATCAGGACCGTCGCCCCCGGCGAACGCATCGTTTACGGGCGCAATCCGGATTACTGGGGAAAGGATATTCCGTCCAAGGTTGGCTTCGATAATTACGACCGGATCTCGGTCGAATATTTCCTGCAGGAATCGACAATGTTCGAAGCCTTCAAGAAAGGCGCAGTCGACGTCTACCTCGAAGGCAGCCCCACCCACTGGGAGCGCGCCTATGATTTCCCGGCCGCCCATAACGGTGACGTCATCAAGGATACGTTCACCCCGCAGCTGCCGACCGGCATGCTCGGCTTCGTCTTTAATACGCGGAGAGCTCTTTTTTCCGACGTTAATGTCCGCGCCGGCCTCTCTCTCGTCTTCGATTTCGAATGGGCAAACCGCAACCTGTTCGAAAATGCCTATACCCGCACCGAAAGCTTCTGGCAGGGTTCACCGCTCTCCTCGCTCGGCAGACCGGCCGATGAGCGCGAACTGAACATCCTCGGTGCCGCGAAAGACCGAATCGAACCGGAAATGCTCGACGGCACCTATCACCTGCCGAAAACCGACGGCTCCGGCGCCGACCGCGTCATTCTCAAAAAGGCGGTCGATCTCCTGGCAATGGGCGGCTACACGATCAAGGACGGCAGGATGTCGGATGAGCGCGGCCGTCAGCTCTCCTTCGAAGTCATGGCGCAGACCGTGGACCAGGAAAAGCTCGCCATCACCTACCAGCGCAGTCTCAGGCTGATCGGCATCGACATGCGCATCCGCACCGTCGATGATTCGCAATATCAGGCCCGCTCGTCGAGCTTCGACTACGACGTGATCATCAAGTCCTATCCGTCCTCCCTGTCCCCCGGTATCGAGCAGATCGGCCGCTGGGGATCAACTGCGCGCGACGCTCAGGGCAGCTTCAATTTCGCTGGAACGGCAGACCCGGACATCGACCGCCTGATCGAGGCCATGCTGACGGCCCGCTCGAAGGAGGATTTCCAGGCATCGGTGCGGGCCTATGACCGGCTGCTGCTTTCCGGTCACTATATCGTGCCGCTCTATCATGTACCCAATCAATGGGTAGCGCGACGCAAGCATATAAGTTATCCCGAAATCTTGCCGCTCTATGGCTACCAGCTCAACACCTGGTGGGATAACCGGGCGCAATAAGTTTTCATATTTAGAGGATAGCGCCATGGAGCGTGTCACAATCGACCTCGTCTCGGATGTCGTCTGCCCCTGGTGTTATCTGGGCAAGGCAAGGCTCGAACTCGCCATCGCCGAAGTGCAGGGCGAAGTCGGCATTGACATCAACTGGCGCCCCTACCGGCTGAACCCGGACATCCCTCCGGAAGGCGTGGACCAGAAGGCCTATCTCGAAGAAAAACTCGGCGGCGCCGAAGCCGTCGCCCGCGGCCACGAGATGCTCTCCAAGCTCGGCCTGGAAGTGGGCATTCGTTATAATTTCGAAGCGATAAAAATCGGACCGAATACGCTCGATGCCCATCGCCTGATCCATTGGGCCTCACTGGAAAGCCGAGAAATTCAGGATCGCGTTGTCACCGCTCTGTTCAAGGCGAATTTCGAAGACGGAAGAAATGTCGGTGACCACACCGTTCTTGCCGAAATCGCCGAAAGCTGCAGCATGAACCGCAAGCTCATCGAAAACCTGCTGGCGTCCGATGCAGACAAGGACCTCATTCTCGGCGAAATCGATGCAGCACAGAAGATGGGCGTCAATGGCGTTCCTTTCTTTATCATGGACGGGCAATATGCCATCAGCGGCGCCCAGACGCCCGACGTGCTTGCAGACGCGTTCCGCGACATCGCGAGACTCAAGGCCGAAGCCCGCAAGGGCATGATCTGATTTTCGAGAAAGACACGTTCGTGCAGAAAGATCAGACCCTCAAGGGTGTCCTCCTCGCCTTTGCGGCATTCGCCGCCTATGCCTTTAGCGACGCCAGCGTCAAGCTGATCGAGGGGCAGCTCAGCCCCTATCAGTCGTCGTTCCTCGGAGCGGCGTTCTGCCTGGTAGGCCTGCCCTTCATCATGAAGAAGGGAGATCGCTGGGCCGATATCTTCAATACGACCAACCGACCGCTCTGGTTCTTGCGCTTTGTTGCACAGGCTGGCGGCACGATCGGCAGCGTCACCGCATTCACCCATCTTTCGATGGCGGAAGCCTTTGCGCTGATCTTCCTCCTTCCTTCCTTCGTCACCATCATGTCGGTAATCTTTTTGAAGGAGAAGGTCGGCGTGAAACGTTGGTCCGCCGTCGTCATCGGCTTTATCGGCGTCATGGTGGTCCTTCGTCCAGGCTTCCGCGAATTGTCGATCGGCCATCTCGGCGCCGTCTTCGGCGGATTGAGCGGCGCCATCTCGATCGTCGTTTTCCGCGCCATGGGCCCGTCGGAAAAGAACATATCGCTTTACGGCGCAGGCGTGCTCGGAACGCTGGTCGTCTGCGGCGCCCTTGCCGTCCCCGGCTTTATGGCTCCGACCGCGATACAATGGCTCTGGCTCGCCGGTTACGGCCTGCTCGCAGCGCTTGCCGCCATCCTTCTCATGTATGCGGCAAATTACGCCCCTGCCACGCTGATCGGACCGACCCAATACAGTCAGATGATCTGGGCGGTGATCTTCGGCTATCTTGTCTTCGGCGACCATATCGATCTGCCCATGGTCATCGGCATCGTCCTGATCATCGGCTCTGGTCTTTTGACCCTGATGCGCGAGAAAGTCCGCGGCACGCCGCTTCCGCCCGCCGTTGCCCCCAACGCTCAGGCTGCAGCAATGATTGCGCCGGATGGCGGAGACAAGAAGTCCTGACAAGAGGCCGGGGATGATCCCGGCCCCGCTTCACGGTATTTCAGTCACTTAGCCATTTTTCCATCCCCGCCCTCTCGCCTCATGCCTACAATCTCCCCGTTCCGTCACGGATACACCGGCAGTCGTGCCGGCGAGGCGGGATCGGCGCTGGGGGTGAAGGGACGACGTGAACCGTCATCACCGGGGTCCGCGGAAAATGGTCTCCCTCCGGCGACACGGGGGAAGCGGCAAGGTTTCGGACCGGCCTGCCGCTTCTGATGCCCGAACGGCGCGTCGGACGTGCCTGTGCGGCACACATGGTGGCCTCAAGGATGGTTTCGCCGGGCGTTCAAGTCCGCTCGTGAAAGCGGGAAACCCGGCGGCGGCGACATGGAGGGTTGGCGATAAGTCGTTTCGCCCGTTTTCCATCAAGCCA
>UCIV01000037.1 GCA_900472575.1 Hyphomicrobiales bacterium | reverse complement strand
AAACTTGCTCTTTGCCATTGAATGCTTCCTGTGAACATAGAGGTGGACCCGGAACCGGGTTTGGTGCAGCCGTTTAAGGCTTTCCACTAGAATGCGCAAGACATAATTACGGCGCGCCGGAGTACAAGGGCGCGGGCGCAGAATCGCTGCCGAAATGCCGAGAAATCAAAGCAAAATGCCCGATTTACGGATACTCATGCAAAAATGTCTTCAAGCGTGAAATGGAGCGGGTAGCGGGAATCGAACCCGCGTATTCAGCTTGGAAGGCTGCTGCTCTACCATTGAGCTATACCCGCGGTATGTTTGGTTCCGATCCGGTGACAGAATGGTGGAGGGAGTTGGATTTGAACCAACGTAGGCTGAGCCAACGGATTTACAGTCCGTCCCCTTTAACCACTCGGGCATCCCTCCAGTATTCCGTCTGGATCATGAGACCAAGTTCGTCAGACCCGGTAGCGTGTCGCCCCGTCGTCTGTGGCGGCTATATGACCGCCTCGTTTCCGTCTGTCAACACGACCTTATTGAAAAAATGACGAAAAAATTACGTTGTCCACCGAGCCCCCTGTGGAAAGGCTTTGCCGGACAGATGCGCGCCTATATAAAGCGGCATGAGCACAAAAGACCCCAAAGACAAATCCGCCCGCGACACCCATTACGCGACGCTGCGCCGTGCAGTGCGCGACCAGAAGCGCGAGAGCGGCGAAATTCCGACGCCGCAGCAACAGAGACGCCCGAAGTCCAACAAGGACTGGAAACCACCGCAGCTGCAGCAGGATCAGGTCTTCCTTTATGGCCTGCATACGGTGCGGGCAGCGCTCCACAATCCCGAGCGCAAGCTGATCAGGCTTACCGTCACCCAGAACGCCTTCGTCCGTCTGGATATCGGTGATTCTACCGCCCAGCCCTTCCCTGTGGAATTCGTATCGCCTCAGGATATCGACAAGGTGCTCGGCCCCGAGGCGATCCACCAGGGCGTGATGCTGGAGACACGGCCGCTGCCGGTTCGCCGGCTCGATGCGCTTAAAGAGAGCCCTCTCCTTCTCGTGCTCGACCAGGTGACCGATCCGCACAATGTCGGCGCGATCATGCGCTCTGCCGTGGCATTCGGTGCCGGCGCAGTCATCACCACCCAGAGACATAGCCCAACGGAATCCGGTGTGCTTGCCAAATCCGCATCAGGCGCGCTCGAACTGATCCCCTACATCCAGATCACCAATCTCGCCGACGCACTGAACGAGCTGCACAAGCTCGGTTTTTCAACGATCGGCCTTGATTCGGAAGGACCGGCACCGCTGGAAGAAACGCTTTCCGGCGACAAGGTCGCGCTGGTGCTCGGATCCGAAGGCAAGGGCATTCGGCAGAAGACGCGGGAAACGGTTTCTGCACTTGCTCGCCTGGACATGCCCGGCGCGATCAAGTCGCTCAATGTCTCCAACGCTGCGGCAATCGCGCTTTATGCAACGCGTCTGCATCTGACGAAGGCATAGCCGCCTGCACTGAAACATTAGGCAACACTGATAAATCCATCCTCGCGCAAGCCTTCCGTGATCACTTCCTAATATTAAGTTGAGGAGATGCGCATGGAAACAGGAGCATGGAAAAGTCCCGTCGTGATCGAGATGTATGGCCGGCCGGGAACGGTGATCGTCACCGGCACGCTCGATGCGGCGCTGATGCTGATCGGTGCCTGGCCGACGAAACGGACGGAAACTCATATCGCGGCGGTGTTATGCTGCCGCGATGTGTTGGTGGGCAAGGCTGATGCGGTGCTTGCCCGCGTCAACTTCATCGAAGCCGCGCTCGAGGCGGGTTATCGGATCGAACCGGAAACTTTTTTGGGCGACCGGTGGGATTTCACTCCGCGGCCGGAGGAAAAAACAAGGCCCGCATTAGGGTTGGCCGAGCTGATACGAAAGCGCGCAACGGCCACCGTCGACAGGCATGCCACCGCCATACAGAACGAAACCCATCAGCCTGAACTCGTTGCGGTCGCCGCAAGCCAGCCGTCAGTTTTGGCGCGTGAGAGCCAACGTCCCCGTCTCAGGGATCTCTTGGCGCGGCTTTTCCAACTGCTCGGCCTGATCGGACTGGAAATCGGCCGATCGATCTTCATGCCTCTCGGGTTCGGCATGGCACGTCGCGCGAATCGGCAGCCGCAGTAAACCCGCCAGTCATTTTCGGCAGCCCTGATAGAACAGTGACGCGGTCAGCGACCGCAGGCAAATAGCCTGCTCAAGACTCCCCTCGCCCGCAAAATCGTGGCATGGGATGTGATCATGACGATCAGCCAACCCAAATCCTCATCGTGGAAATCGATAGCCGCCGTCTTTGAAAAGGCCGCGCTTGAAGCCGGCCGGCCGATTCTTGCCATTCACCGGGCCGGAGCGCATGCGCGCTACAAGGCCGACGCCTCACCGGTAACCGAAGCCGACGAGCAGGCAGAGGCCGTCATCCTGTCGGAACTCCATAAAAGCTGCGCCGGCATCCCGATCGTTGCGGAAGAACAGGCTGCAGCGGGCCGCATCCCGGATATTGTCGGCAAGGCCTTCATTCTTGTCGATCCGCTCGACGGAACGAAGGAATTCCTCAACGGGCATCCCGATTTCACCGTCAACATCGCCCTGATCGAGAATGGCGCCCCTGTCATCGGCTTCGTCTATGCGCCGGCCCTCGGCATCGCCTATGTGGGCCGCCCGGATGGTGCGGAAAAAATTTGGGTCGACGAAGAGTTTCGCATCTCCCGGCGGGAGCCGATGCAAGCCCGCAAGACGCCAGTTCCGACCATAGCCGTGGCAAGCCGCTCCCATCGCTGCGCCCAGACCGACGATTTCCTCAATCGCTGTGGCGCAAAGGAGATCAGAACCGTCGGATCATCGCTGAAATTCTGCCTGATCGCCGAAGGGGCCGCCGATATCTATCCCCGCTTCGGCCGAACCATGGAATGGGACACGGCAGCAGGCGATGCAGTCTTGAGGGCTGCGGGCGGCGTTACTGTCGATCTTGCGGGGCAGCCGCTGGTTTACGGCAAGACGGGGCGCGACGGATACGCAGATTTCGCCAACCCGGATTTCGTGGCGCGATGTGGCGGCGGCACTTAGGGTTCACAGCCAACGTATGGGCTGTGCGATCTATCAGCATTTGAGGAGAAAAGTGGTGCCCCCGACAAGGTTCGAACTCGTGACCCCCTGATTACAAATCAGGTGCTCTACCAACTGAGCTACAAGGGCATCCACTGGGTGCGGGAATTACCATATTTTATTCTGCTGTAAAGCAAAAACGTCGCAGCAGAAGAGATTTGCCCTGTATCTTCAAGCGGGAAGGACGGTTGGCGGGGGCCGGAGCGCTTGTCGGGCTACCGTCTTTTCCTGTACCAATGCTGCGCCCGAGGCTCTTGATCCCCGGGTGATCGACAAATTTAGCCAACGCCATTGAGGGCGGTCCCAAGGGGCTTCGTTCAGGGCAACGTTTCAAAGGTCCGCCTTTTCATGCCCATTCATTGCGAGAAGTTGTCCTTTATCGCGTCTCCGGCAGCAGAGGCGCAAGCGGCGCTCAAGGAGCTTGTCGGGCTTTACGGCAATCGGCCGGTTGGCGAGGCAGATGTCATCGTGGCGCTCGGCGGCGACGGCTTCATGCTACAGACCCTGCATGAAACGATCACATCGGGGCCGCGCGTCTATGGCATGAACCGCGGGTCGGTCGGCTTTCTGATGAACGACTACATGGTGGAAAATCTTCCGGAGCGGATTTCTGTTGCGGTCGAGAACGAGTTTCATCCGCTGAAGATGACGACTACGGATACGGAGGGCGCGATCTCCACGGCGCTTGCCATCAACGAAGTCTATCTATTTCGCCAGTCCTATCAGGCAGCCAAGCTCAAGGTCGAGGTCGATAGCCGCGTCAGGCTTGACGAACTGATCTGCGACGGGGTGATGGTCGCCACACCTGCGGGGTCGACGGCCTATAATCTATCCGCCCACGGGCCAATCCTGCCGCTCGAAGCCCCGCTTCTGGCTATGACGCCGGTTTCACCCTATCGGCCGCGGCGCTGGCGCGGCGCTCTTCTGCCCAATCATGTCTGCGTCGATATCAGCATTCTCGAACCGGAGAAACGGCCCGTCAACGCAGTTGCCGACAATGCCGAAGTCAAGTCGGTGCTGCATGTGCGCATCGCCCAGTCGACTGAGCTGACCGCGCGCATTCTCTCGGATCCCGACCACTCCTGGTCCGACCGCATTCTGGCAGAACAGTTCAGCAACTGATTCGTCTCGCCGTTTGCAGTCACCGCCGCCCTGTCCCAGAACAAACAAAAAAGCCGGACTTTCGCCCGGCTTTTTTCGTTCATGTGAAAATGGATCAGTCGACGTCGGCGACATCGACATCCGGCTTGCCGCTGATGCGATGTGCCAGGGCTGCTTCCATGAATTCGTTCAGGTCGCCATCGAGCACGTCGTCCGGCGCCGTCGAGGAAACGCCGGTGCGCAGATCCTTGACCAGCTGGTAGGGCTGCAGAACATAGGAACGGATCTGGTGACCCCAGCCGATATCGCTCTTGGACGCGGCTTCGGCATTGGCTGCCTCTTCACGCTTCATCAATTCGGCTTCGTACATGCGGGCGCGCAGCATTTCCCAGGCCTTGGCGCGGTTCTTGTGCTGCGAGCGTTCCTGCTGGCAAGCAACCACGATGCCGGTCGGGATATGGGTGATACGCACGGCCGAGTCGGTCGTGTTGACGTGCTGGCCGCCGGCACCCGACGAACGATAGGTATCGATGCGGCAATCGCTTTCGTTGATCTCGATATTAATCGAGTCATCGACGACCGGATAGACCCAGATCGACGAGAAGGACGTGTGCCGCCGCGCATTCGAATCGTAGGGAGAAATACGGACAAGTCGATGCACGCCCGATTCGGTCTTCATCCATCCGAAGGCATTGTGTCCCTTGACGAGGATGGTCGCGGACTTGATGCCGGCTTCTTCACCGTCATGCACTTCGAGAAGCTCGACCTTGTAGCCCGAACGTTCAGCCCAGCGCGTGTACATGCGAAGCAGCATGTTCGCCCAGTCCTGGCTTTCGGTACCGCCGGCGCCGGAATGCACTTCGACATAGGTGTCGTTGGCATCGGCCTCGCCGGAAAGCATGGCTTCCACCTGGCGGCGCGAAGCCTCGCCCTTCAGCGCCTTCAGAGCCGCCTCGGCATCCTTGATTATATCGTCGTCGCCTTCCTCTTCACCAAGCTCGATAAGCTCGATGTTGTCGGCAAGCTGCTGCTCCATCGCCCTGACGCCGCTCAGCGCCTCATCGAGCTGCTGGCGTTCGCGCATCAGCTTCTGAGCTTCCTGCGCATCGTTCCAGAGGGTCGGATCCTCTGCCTTGTTGTTCAACCAGTCCAGTCTTCTTACAGCCTGGTCCCAGTCAAAGATGCCTCCTCAGCAGGCTTATGGCCTGCTTGATTTCGTCGACAACATTCAGCATTTCCGCGCGCATGGCGTATTCTTCTCTCTCTGTGATCTCTGAGGGATTAAGATGCGGTGGGACATAGTTGCGCCGGGGCCGGATGTAAAGGCCGCCCCGGCCGCCAAGCTGTCAGGCCGGGTCAGTAGAGACCCGACGCGCCCGAGGTGATGGCCTGCTGGGCCTGGGGCGACGAATCCAGAATTTGCTCCTGGGTCATGTATTCGCCCTCACCGATAACCTGGAAGACATCGGCCGGGCCGGTGCCGGGCTTGAAGGCCTCGACAATCGTATCGGGCTCACCGTCAAAGGCCATCATGCCGGTCTTGCGGTTGACCGCGATGAACTTCATGCCATCCGGCACCTGGAATTTTTCGGCTGGCATGAGCTTTGCCGCCTGCTCCAAGAACGTTCCGAAGATCGGCGCGGCCAGGCCACCGCCGGTCGCACGGGCTCCAAGCGGAGCCGGCGTGTCGAAACCGAGATAAAGACCTGCAACGATGTTTGGCGTGAAGCCGACGAACCAGGTGTCCTTCGCATCGTTGGTGGTACCCGTCTTGCCGGCAACCGAACGATCCTTGACCGGGATTTTGCCCGCAGCGCTGCCGCGCTGGACAACACCTTCCATCATCGAGGTGATTTGATAGGCGGTCATCGGGTCGAGAACCTGCTCGCGATTGTCTACGAGGACCGGCTCTTCCTGATTTGCCCATCCGTTGGCATTGCAGGCTTCGCAACCACGCTCCTCATGGCGGAAAATCGTCTTGCCGTAACGGTCCTGAATGCGGTCGATGACGGTCGGCTTGATCTGCTTGCCGCCATTCGCGATGACGGCATAGGCCGAGACCATGCGCATGACCGTCGTTTCACCGGAACCGAGCGCCATCGGCAGATAGGGCTGCATCTTGTCGTAGATACCGAAACGCTCGGCATATTCGGCCACGAGATCCATGCCCATGTCCTGTGCAAGACGCACGGTCATCTGGTTACGGGATTTTTCGATACCGGTACGCAGCGTTGCCGGACCGGTGCCATCCTCTTCGCCGTAGTTGGACGGACGCCAGACCTGGTTGCCGGAAACGATTTCAATCGGCGCATCGAGGACGACGGATGCCGGCGTATAGCCGTTGTCGAGTGCCGCTGCATAGACAAACGGCTTGAAGGAGGAACCGGGCTGACGCATGGCCTGCGTGGCGCGGTTAAATTCCGACTGCGAATAGGAGAAGCCACCGACCATGGCCAGAACGCGGCCGGTATTCGGGTCCATGGCAACAAAACCGCCCTGAACCTTCGGAGGCTGGCGTAAGCGATAGGCGTTGCCGCCGGCTTTCAGCGGTTCGACATAGATCACATCGCCGGCCTTCAGTACGCCATCGGGGCCTTTTGCGGTCTTGCGCTCGTTGGCAGCATCCCGATAGGCCCATTTCATGTCTTCGGCGGCGATCGTACCGGTCTTGCGCTCTGGATCGGTCTTGTTGCCATTCTGGGATTCCAGACCGATTTCCACGTCATGCGCGGAGGTACTGAGCACGACGGCGATCGTCCAGTCGGGCACGTCGCGCAATTCCGGAACCTTGTTTTCGGAAAGAAGCTTGCCAAGCGACAGGGCCCAGTCCGGAGAGGTTTCAATCGAGGCGAGCGCCCCGTGGAAGCCGCGGCGCTCATCGTAATCGACGAGCGCGTTCTGCATTACGCGGCTGGCGATGACCTGGAGATCGGGATCGAGCGAGGTGCGCACCGAAAGCCCGCCTTCGTAAAGCGCCTTGTCGCCATAGCGCTCGATGAGCTGGCGGCGGACGGCTTCGGAGAAATATTCCGATGCCATAACGCTGCCTGAACCGCGGCGCGGCTTGACGCCGAGCGGCTGGGTCTTAGCTTCATCGGCATCAACCTGGGTGATGTAGCCGTTCTCGGCCATGCGATCGATAACCCAGTTGCGGCGCTCGAGTGCTGCCTGTTCGTGGCGGAACGGATGATAGTTGTTCGGGCCCTTGGGCAGGGCTGCGAGATAGGCGGCTTCCGCCGTCGTCAGTTCGGTCACCGACTTGTCGAAATAGGTGAGCGCCGCACCGGCGATGCCATAGGCGTTCAGGCCGAAGAAAATCTCGTTGAGGTAGAGCTCGAGGATCTTGTCCTTGGAATAGGCCTGTTCAATGCGGAAGGACAGGATCGCTTCCTTGATCTTGCGGTCCATCGTCTGGTCGGCGGAAAGCAGGAAGTTCTTTGCTACCTGCTGGGTGATCGTCGAGGCGCCTTCGGGGCGACGGCCCGAGCCGATGTTCTGCAGGTTGTTCAACACCGCACGGGCAAGGCCGAAGGGATCGACGCCCGGATGGTTGTAGAAATTCTTGTCTTCAGCGGAAAGGAACGCCGCCTTGACGCGATCGGGTATGGCCTGAATCGGCAGGAACAGACGGCGTTCGCGCGCATATTCCGACATCAGCGCGCCGTTGCCGGCATGAATGCGCGTCGCGACCGGCGGCTCGTAGGAGGCCAGCACTTCGTAGTCGGGCAAATCCTTGGTCATGCCAGTCAAATAGATGGCAGCAGCCGCGGCAACGCCCAAAAAGAGCACGCAGGCCATTCCAAAGAAATATCCAATCAGTCTGATCATATCTGAGCTACCGTTCAGCTTTCTCTCGGCGCGGAAAACACCATCGCACGCCAACAGGCCTTTTGCACGACGTTTGCGTCAGTGCAAGGGAGACCGGATCAACTCCGCGAAACCGGAGACCGTACGAAATCTATTACCGCGACCTGCTCTTCGAATGTGAGGAAAGTAGGGCTTTTCACAGGTAATTCCGTATCTTCGCGATGCTTCAAGGCAATCGCCGGACCGATGTGGCATCGCAGCCACGTCGATTGCCCTGCCCTCACCCGCCATTGGCGACGGAACGGCGGCGGTAACGATCGACCGCATCGGCAACAAGTCTCGCCACCCTGGCTCTCCAGGCTTCATCGAGCAGAAGCTTCTCGTCCTCAGGGTTTGAGAGGAAGCCCATTTCCAGAAGGACCGACGGAATGTCCGGCGCGCGCAGGACCTGGAAATTGGCCTGCCGGTGCGGATTGTTGATCAGACCGACCTGACCTTCGAATGATTTCACAACGTTATCGGCGAGCGCGACCGAGAATGCCTGGGTTTCGCGACGCGTCAGGTCGAGCAGGATATCGGCAACTTCCGGCGGGCCGCTCTCGATACTGAACCCGGCCAACTGGTCGGAAAGGTTTTCCCGGACAGCCAGATTTTCAGCCATACGGTCAGAAGCCTTGTCGGAAAGCGTATAGATGGTCGCGCCGCGAATATCCTTCTGCGCCAAGGTGTCGGCATGGAGAGATATGAAAAGATCGGCGCGTTTCTGCCGGGCAATCGTGACGCGCTGCGACAGCGACAGGAAGGTGTCGTCCTCGCGGGTCAGGAAAGCCTTGACGCCCTCAACCTTGTTCAGACGCTCGGCAAGCAAACGGGCAAAATCCAGCGTCACCGTCTTTTCCGGCGTTTTCGTCGTCGCGCCGCTAGCACCGGCATCGATCCCGCCGTGCCCGGCGTCGACCGCAACGGTAAAGACCCCATCCTCGATGACCGGCCCGACATCCTGTGGCGGGACGGCAGCAGAGGTATTCCAGTCCTGCGACTTGAGAATTTCGGCAAACTGTTCCTTGCTGGTCATCTCGGCATCGAGCACCAGCCGAAAGCCCCTCTCCTCATTCTTCTGCACCTCGGCCATGACAAGCTTCACCGGCCGATTGACGGTAAACACCATGCGGGCGCTGTCGCTGCCCATCGTGCCGTAACGAATATCCTTGAACAGTCCGCGTGGAGCAAGATCTGCGGCGGGAAAGCCGAAGGCGGAAGCGGAGAGATCGACGATTATCCGCTCAGGGCTATCGACATAGTGAATGACGAATTCAGGTTTCTGTTCGAAATCGATGACGACGCGGGTACGGGCATCATCGCCGGCGACCCTTGCTGAAAATGCAAGTATGGGTTGCTGAGATGCATAAGAAGCGGTCGAGACGGGGAACAGAGCCAGAATTGCCAGAAGACCGATTCGGCTGGCGATTCGCAGTTTTTTCGCCGCAACAGGCATCAGGATCGCCTTGCCGATCATCAACACTTCATTCAATTTCAAGCCGTATCCCGCCTCTTTATCCTCCATGCAGCGCCCGTCCGCACATGAAAGGCCTGCATTTCAGGCATTTCTGTTACAAAGCCTCAGAATCGACGTTGCAACACCACTTTCGATAAGGCCGCTAAATCCATCCACAATATGGCGGATACGGCTTTTCCCTTGCTATTGTGACAGATAAACCATACAAAGCCAGTGAGGTTAGAGGGTTGACGGGATAGTCTGCCGATGGGCTTGCCAGCCTTAAAGGACTGGCGCCAAGTACCGGTAAACATCCGCCGTCGCAACTCTTGACCTTGCGTAACCGATCACTCCGGCTACGGCCGGAAAAATGCCGGGTGGCACGCCACCCACCGCTCGCACGGAGCACCCCATCGGACCCGCAAGGGTTCAGTTATCGTCATTCTCGCTTGGTCCTTAATGTTGCGGCAAATTTTTCAAGTCTCGGAAAGAAGGAAGAAGCCCACGGCTTCGCTGCCTCTCCGCTTGCCGTCTCGCCTTGACCCCGCGGGATCACCCTTATCCGGCGCCGTGACCGTTGTGCATAACGAGCCTGTCCTCGCGGCAGGCTTTCGTGCATTTGTACGGCGGCGCCGAGGAGCAGAATTTCAATGGCAGACAAAATGCTTATCGACGCGTCTCACGAAGAGGAGACGCGCGTAGTCGTCGTACGCGGCAACCGCATCGAAGAATTCGATTTCGAATCGCAGCACAAGAAGCAGATCCGGGGCAATATTTACCTCGCCAAGGTAACGCGCGTCGAACCCTCGCTTCAGGCGGCTTTCGTCGATTACGGCGGTAACCGTCACGGCTTCCTGGCCTTTGCGGAAATCCACCCGGACTATTATCAGATCCCGCTCGCGGACCGTCAGGCCCTGATGCAGCAGGAAGCGGAAGACCAGCGCAAGATCGCCGAGGCAGACGCCGCCGATCCGGTGGTGGACCTTGCCAACGAGGAACAGCCAGATGTCGGCATTCCGGCGGCTGAAGCTCCTGCTGCTGCAGAAGTAGTAGAGGCTAAGGAAGCTCCGGTCGCCGAGGCTGCCGCAGAAGCTGAGCCTGAAAAGAAGGCCAAGCCGAAGCGCACCCGTTCACGCAAGAAGGCGGTGGAAGCCGCTCCGGAAGAAGCTGCGGCCACAGCAGAAGCTGCTGAAAGCGCACCTTCCGACGAAGCCGACGATTCGACGCCGGAAAGCATGGCGGCGATGATCGATACCGATTCGATTTCCGAAGATGTCGATGCCCGCCGTGGTCATGACAGCGACGATGATGACGACGATGACGACAACCATGAAAAGGAAGTGATCGAATCCGTCGGCGCCGAAGACGCCATGGAAGAGGTTCCGGATCGCGTCGTGCGCAAGCCGCGCAAGCAGTACCGTATCCAGGAAGTCATCAAGCGCCGCCAGATCCTGCTCGTGCAGGTCGCCAAGGAAGAGCGCGGCAACAAGGGTGCGGCTCTCACCACCTATCTGTCGCTCGCCGGCCGTTATTCGGTTCTGATGCCGAATACTGCGCGTGGTGGCGGTATTTCCCGCAAGATCACCCAGCCGCAGGACCGCAAGCGCCTGAAGGAAATCGCCAAGGAGCTCGACGTGCCGCAGGGCATGGGCGTCATCCTGCGTACTGCCGGCGCCAACCGCACCCGCGTCGAGGTCAAGCGCGACTTCGAATACCTGATGCGCCTGTGGGAAAACGTCCGCACGCTGACGCTGCAGTCGACCGCGCCTTGCCTCGTTTATGAAGAAGGCTCGCTGATCAAGCGCTCTATCCGCGATCTCTACAACAAGGATATCAGCGAAATCGTCGTTTCCGGCGAAGAAGGCTATCGTGAAGCGAAAGACTTCATGAAGATGCTGATGCCGAGCCATGCCAAGGTGGTTCAGCCTTATCGCGACCTGCATCCGATCTTTGCCCGCTCCGGCATCGAGGCGCAGCTTGACCGCATGCTGCAACCTCAGGTGACGCTCAAGTCCGGTGGATACCTGATCATCAACCAGACGGAAGCGCTGGTGGCTGTCGACGTCAACTCCGGCCGCTCGACCCGCGAGCACTCGATCGAAGACACGGCACTGCAGACGAACCTCGAGGCCGCCGAAGAAGTTGCCCGCCAGCTTCGCCTGCGTGACCTTGCCGGCCTGATCGTCATCGACTTCATCGACATGGAAGAAAAGCGCAACAACCGCGCCGTCGAGAAGAAGCTGAAGGATTGCCTGAAGAACGACCGCGCCCGCATCCAGGTCGGCCGAATCTCACATTTCGGTCTTCTGGAAATGTCGCGTCAGCGTATCCGCGCTTCGGTTCTTGAATCGACAACGCAGATCTGCTCGCATTGCGGCGGAACCGGCCATGTCCGTTCGCAGTCTTCCGTTGCCCTGCACGTGTTGCGCGGCATCGAAGAATATCTGCTGAAGAACACCACGCACGACATCACCGTGCGCACCACTCCGGACATCGCGCTCTTCCTGCTGAACCACAAGCGCGGCACCGTGGTGGATTACGAAAACCGCTTCGGGGTCTCGATCTTCATCGAATCCGATGTCAGCATCGGCTCGACCCATTTTGCGATCGATCGCGGCGAAGCCGTCGAGAACCCGATCAAGATTGAAAGCCTAATGCAGTTTGCCGCCATCCCTGTCGAGGAAGACGATGATGTCGTCATCGACATGGAGGAGGACGAGGAAGAAAACGATATCGAGCCAGCCAAGGCTGTCAGCAAGCCGGAACGCGCCGAGGGCGACGACCAGAACGGTCGCAAGCGCAAGCGTCGTCGTCGTCGTCGTAACCGTAACGGCGAACGGAATGGCGATGCCCAGACACAGGGCAGCAATATCGACGAAATCTCCGAGGACGCCGAGGATGGTGACGACGAGAGCGAGGACGATGCAGCCGAAGTCTCCGCAACCTCCGAGGTTTCCGCAGATTCGGAGACGGACGAAAACGGCCGTCGCAAGCGCCGTCGCCGCGGCAAGCGTGGTGGTCGCCGTAACCGCAATGGCGAGGACGGTGTAGAAGCCGGCGCGGAAGATGATTCGGACAACGAAGGTGAAGAAACCCCTGTGGCCGAAGTTGCCGAAGTGGTCGAGGCTACGATTGAAGCCGTAGAACCTGCTCCGGCAGAAGCGATTGCGGAAGCTGCACCGGCTGAAGTTGCAGCAGAGGCAGAAGCTCCGGCAAAGCCGAAGCGTGCACGCCGTAGCAAGAAGGCCATCGAAGCCGAAGCTGCTGCCGCAGTTGCAGCCACGGAGGCGGCAGAGGTTGTTGCCGAAACGGTGGAAGCCGCTCCGACAGCCGAGATCAAGGTCGAAGAGCCTGCAACCGAGACTGCACCGGTCGAAGCAACGCCGGCAGCCGATGAAGACGCCAAGCCTGCCCGCGCGAACCGTGCCTCTAATATCTCGTCCTCTAGCGAGGCTGTGGTGAAAAGCTCTGAAGGCAATTCAACGCCGGAAGGTGACGCTGACCAAGCCAAGCCGAAAAAGGCCGGTTGGTGGCAACGCCGCGGATTCTTCTGATCCGCAACTGACTTGATGTAAAAAAATGGCCGCTTATGCGGCCATTTTTGTTTTTGGCTTTCCGGTCTCAACCTTGGGGAATCGGTTTAGGAAACAGCCGCAAGCTCCTGTATGTGGTTGCCTATCGGAATCTCCGTGGTCCAGTTGCCTTACGGAGATTTGAAGCCTTGATCGTGCCGCGATGCACATTTCCTATTTCCCGGATGCGCCGGCTGGCTTAGCCTTGCGGCACAATTACGCCGGCGTCACGAGATTCGTGGCGCAAAGCTTCGAGAGGAATTTCATGACGCGCCTGTTCAAAACCTTCGCCGCAGGAGCGGCGATTGCCGCTTCTCTCGCTGCAGTACCGGCCATTGCGCTCGACGACAGCCAGAAGAAGGAAATGGGCGCGTTCATCCGAGAATATCTGATCCAGAACCCCGAGGTCATGATCGAGGTCCAGAACGCCTTAGAAGCGAAGCAGCAGGCGCAGCGGACGGATCAGTCGACCAAGGCGGTTGCCGCCAACAAGGACGAAATCTTCTCGTCTCCCAATGACATCGTGCTTGGAAACCCCAAGGGGGATGTGACGGTGGTCGAGTTCTTCGATTACAATTGCGGCTATTGCAAACGGGCCATGAGCGACATGGACGACATTCTTGCGAAGGACAAGAATATCCGTTTCGTGCTGAAGGAATTTCCGATCCTTGGCCCGGATTCCTTGGCGGCGCACAAGGTGGCCGATGCGGTGCGCATTCTCGCACCTGAAAAGTATCCGGAATTTCACCGCGAACTTCTCGTCGGCCAGGAGCATGCCTCCGAAGCAACGGCGATTTCCGTTGCGACCGAACTCGGCGTCGATGAGGCCAAGATCCGCAAGACGATGACCGACAAGCCAAATGACGACATCGTTCGGCAGGCCTATCAGCTGGCAAACGCGATCGGAATCACCGGCACGCCGACCTATGTCGTGGGCGATGAAGCGGTGTTCGGCGCCGTCGGCCTGCAGCAGATCGAGGAAAAGGTCGGCAATGTCCGCTCTTGCGGCAAGGCAAGCTGCTGAGACCGGCCTGCTTTCCGACTATCTTTGACGAATTGCGAATCGATTAGTGGACCAGCGGCGTTTCGGCGCGGCAGGGGCTTTCCCTTGCCGGCCTACCGGTCTATAGGTGGCCGCTGAATTCGGATGGAACATAAGATCGGTATGAGCAAGACGATTTTCGTCCTCAACGGCCCAAACCTCAATATGCTTGGCAAAAGAGAGCCGGGCATCTACGGCGGGCAAACGCTGGATGACGTTAAGCAGCAATGCATTGCAGCGGGCAAAGAGCTTGGTTTCGATGTCGATTTTCGGCAGAGCAACCATGAGGGAACGCTGATCGACTGGATTCACGAAGCCGGCGAAAAGGCCGTCGGCGTCGCCATCAATGCCGGTGCCTATACGCACACATCGATCGCGCTTCACGACGCGATCAAGGCGGTGTCGGTACCGGTCATCGAGCTGCACATCTCGAATGTTCATGCACGGGAAGAGTTTCGCCATCACTCGATGATCGCGCCGGCTGCCAAGGGCGTCATCTGCGGCTTCGGCACGGCGAGCTACATTCTGGCGCTCCATGCCTTGAAATACACAATCGCCTGACAAGATAAAACAGAACAATAGGGTTTGCCATGTCTGAGAAGAAGAACGGGATCGACAAGGGACTGATCCGCGACCTCGCTGACATCCTCAACGATACCGATCTCACCGAGATCGAAGTCGAGCAGGACGATCTGCGCATCCGCGTTTCGCGCGCTTCGGCAACGCAGTACGTACAGGCGCCGATCGCGGCAGCCGCCCCGATTGCAGCCGCAGCACCCGTTGCCGCCGCTCCGGTAGCAGCACCTGTCGCAGCTGCCGACAACAAGAACGCGGTTACCGCACCGATGGTCGGCACGGCTTACCTGTCGCCTGCTCCAGGCGCAAAGGCATTCATCGAAGTCGGCGCGACCGTCAAGGAAGGCCAGACGCTGCTCATCATCGAAGCGATGAAGACCATGAACCAGATCCCCGCGCCGCGCTCCGGCAAGGTCACTGAAATTCTGGTCAACGACGCGCAGCCCGTGGAATACGGTCAGCCGCTCGTCATCGTCGAGTAAGGCGCTTTTCATGATTTCCAAGATCCTCATAGCCAATCGCGGTGAGATCGCGCTGCGTGTCCTGAGAGCCGCCAAGGAACTCGGCATCGCAACCGTCGCCGTGCATTCCACGGCCGATGCGGACGCCATGCATGTCCGCCTCGCCGACGAGAGCGTGTGCATCGGCCCTCCGCCGTCGCGCGAGAGCTATCTCAACATCCACCAGATCGTTGCAGCCTGCGAGATCACCGGCGCTGACGCCGTGCATCCGGGCTACGGCTTCCTGTCGGAGAATGCCAAGTTCGCGGAAATCCTCGAAGCGCATGGCATTACCTTCATCGGCCCGACCGCCGAACATATCCGCCTGATGGGTGACAAGATCACCGCCAAGCAGACGGCCGTAGAACTCGGCATCCCGGTCGTTCCGGGCTCCGAAGGCGAAGTCACGCCTGAAAACGTCATGGACATCGCCAGGGAGATCGGCTTCCCGGTCCTGATCAAGGCGACCGCCGGTGGCGGCGGACGCGGCATGAAGGTCGCCAAGACCGAAGCCGACTTGCAGGAAGCGTTCGACACCGCCCGCACCGAAGCGCTCAATGCTTTCGGCAATGGCGCAGTCTACATGGAAAAGTACCTCGGCAAGCCGCGGCACATCGAAATCCAGGTGGTCGGTGACGGCGAAGGCAATGCGATCCATCTCGGTGAGCGCGACTGCTCACTGCAGCGTCGTCACCAGAAGGTCTGGGAAGAAGCCAATTCCCCTGCCCTGACGGTCGAGCAGCGGATGAACATCGGCCAGATCTGCGCCGACGCAATGAAGAAAATGAAGTATCGCGGTGCCGGTACGATCGAATTCCTCTACGAAAACGGCGAGTTCTATTTCATTGAAATGAACACCCGCCTGCAGGTGGAACATCCGATCACCGAAGCGATCACCAATATCGATCTCGTTCACGAGCAGATCAGGGTCGCTTCCGGCGAGGGACTTTCCGTTTCCCAGGAAGAAATCCAGTTCCAGGGCCACGCGATTGAATGCCGTATCAATGCCGAGGATGCGCGCACCTTCGTGCCGTCGCCCGGCACGATCACGCATTTCCATGTACCTGGCGGTCTCGGTGTTCGCGTCGATTCAGGCGCATATGCCGGCTACAAGATCCCGCCTTACTACGACAGCCTGATCGGCAAGCTAATCGTGCATGGCCGTACCCGTGAGGAATGCATGAGGCGTCTGCGCCGCGTGCTCGACGAGTTTGTCGTCGACGGTATCAAGACGACGCTGCCCCTCTTCCGGGATCTGGTCGACAACCCGGATATCCAGAAGGGTAACTACGACATTCACTGGCTGGAAAACTATCTGGCTGGCGGCGACCAACACTAGGTATATGATGTGCCCGGAGCAGAAAGTTCCGGGCACATTCTTTAGGGAGCGAAATGGCAGGGCGGCGCGGCAGATATTACCCGGCAATTACACCGGACGTTCTGTTGCGAGCGTATTCCATAGGCCTTTTCCCGATGGCGGAGTCCGCCGATGACCCGGAGATCTTCTGGGTCGAGCCCGAAATGCGTGGCATCATCCCGCTCTACGATTTCCACATCTCGAAAAGCCTCGCTAAAACCATCCGCAAGCAGCCATTCGAAATTCGTTTCGACACGGCCTTCGACGAGGTGATCGGCATGTGTGCGGAATCAGCCGCCGACCGCCCGAGCACCTGGATCAATGCGACCATCCGCCAACTCTATGGCGAGCTTCACCGCATGGGCCACGCACACAGCGTCGAAGCCTGGCAGGAGGGCGCTCTGGTCGGCGGGCTCTATGGCGTGTCTCTGGGGGCCGCCTTCTTCGGCGAAAGCATGTTTTCGAGGAAAACGGATGCCTCGAAGATCTGCCTCGTACATCTGGTCGAAAGGTTGAACCGGAACGGCTTCAGATTGCTCGACACGCAGTTTACCACCGACCACCTGAAGACATTCGGCGCGATCGATATCCCCAAGGACGAATATCTGGTTCTGTTGCGCGACGCCGTCGACCGGCCGCACCTGCCCTTCTGAGGGAAAGTTCTAATCGATCAATTGGTGGCTTTTGCCGGCGCAGGAATATCGGACTGCGGCTTGCAGCCAGTCAGCCAGACGTCATAGATCGGGTGCTCGACGGCGTTAAGGCCAGGGCTGTCGGCAAACATCCAGCCGGAGAAGATACGGCGGATCTTGCGGTCGAGGGTGATCTCGTCGACTTCGATAAAGCCGTCGATCTTCTGTGCCTCGGTGTCGTCGCGGGAATAGCAGACCTTTGGTGTCACCTGCAGCGCGCCGTATTGCACCGTCTCGTTGACATAGACGTCGAAGGTGGTGATGCGGCCGGTGATCTTGTCGATGCCGGCAAAGACGGCAACCGGATTGGAAATCTGGGCAGCAACGGCCTGTTCCGTGGCAAGCAGCGGTGCCACCGCGATCAGCGCACCGAGAATGAGTTTGCGTGGAAAAGGCATAGTCCGTGTCATTTTCATCCCGTCTCGCCCGCGTTAACGGTCGATGACTAGATTGCGATTATGGCCAAATGACCGTCAAGGTCTCAGCCGATCTCCAGCAGTCTCAGTTGCCGGGCGTCCAGGCATCGTAGTCGCCGGTGACGCGGGGGCGTTCGCCTGTGGAAGCCAGGGAGCCCTTGGGGTGATAGGCGAGCGGCGTGCCGGTCATGTTCGGCTTGTGCGGCTTCTGCCATTCGCGGGCGGCGTAGGTCTCCAGCGACGGCGGGACATCGGTGCGATAATGCATCCAGCCGTGCCAGCCGGGAGCGATGGCGGAAGCGTCCGCGTAGCCCTTGTAGATGACCCAGCGCTTGGGCTTGCCCCAGGAAGTCATCGGACCTTCGTAATAGACGTTGCCCATTTCGTCTTCGCCGACCTTCTTGCCGTGCCGCCAGGTGAAGAAACGCGTCCCCATCGTCTGACCGTTCCACCAGGTGAATATCTGCAGCAGAAGTTCTTTCATGGGGTATTCCGTCGCTTTGACAATCGTCGAATTGGACTTGTGGACGCCGAAAAATGGCTATCCTGCTTATGACGCCTGCCGCCGGTCCTGTCCAGCGATTCTAGGCTTCAAGACTACTTGAGCTTCATCTTGAAACCGGCATGGCTCCTGGCAAAGCCCTGCCGCTCGTAGAAACGATGGGCATCGGTGCGAACTGCATTGGAGGTCAATTGCGCCAGCTGGCAATCGTGGCGCCTTGCCTCTTGCACAGCATAATCGATCATCCGACCCCCAATACCGCGGCTGCGCATATCCGAGCGCGTCTGCACCGCCTCGATGATCATCGCCAGGGATCCTCGCGAGGTAAGCGTGCGGGTGTAGAGTAACTGAAACGTGCCGACGACCTCGCCATCCAACTCAGCCACGAACAGCTGCTCATTGGCGGACGCATCGATCATGTGGAAAGCGCGAAGATAATCCTCATACGCTTCGGGATCGGTCGTGTCGCCGTGGCCGCCCTTTTGATCATCAGCAAACATGGCAACGATCGCGCTCAGATCCTCCTCATGTGCGCGTCGGATGATCAAGTCGGTCATAGCTCTTTCCCCCTCGCCCGCATTCAATGCTGCTGCAGACGTTTTTCCATGATGATGGCGGGCAGGCCCGAATTCGGTGCGCCCCATTCTTCCATCCGGTCGACCTCGGAGAAACCAAGGCGCTCGTAAAAAGACATGGCGCGGACATTCGGAAGGGCAACCTCGACGCGCATGATTTCCGCGTCCGGGAAGCAGGTTTCCATCTCGGCAAACAGATCGCGGCCGATACCCTCGTTCTGGCAGGAAGGGCGAACGTAGAGTTGGTGCAGCATCACGGTCCTGGCCATCTTGGGATAGATGGCCGCATAAGCGATGCCGCCGAGCTTGCGGCCATCATCGGCCACGAGAAACTCGCCGTCACGCTTGCCGATGCGCGAGCGGATCGCGTTCGTCGAATGCCAACCGCTCACCATCTGCGAAACCTGATCCGCTCCATAGAACGGATCATAAGCATCATGAAACGTTTCGCCTAAAAGGACGCGGATCTTCTCCACGTCCTCGTCGCCGGCGGTGCGTACGAAGAACAAGACCTATTCCTCGATGCCGAGCTTGGCCTTGACCAGCACCTGGACGGCTTGCGGGTTGGCCTTGCCACCGGTCGACTTCATCACCTGGCCGACGAACCAGCCGGCGAGCGTCGGCTTGGCCTTGACCTTCTCGACCTGATCCGGATTTGCGGCGATGATTTCGTCGACGGCTTTTTCGATGGCGCCGGTATCCGTGACCTGCTTCATGCCGCGGGATTCGACGATTTCGGCCGGATCGCCGCCTTCGTTCAAGACGATCTCGAAGAGGTCCTTGGCGATCTTGCCGGAAATGGTTTCGGCCTTGATGAGGTCGATGATGCCGCCGAGCTGGGCAGGTGAAACCGGAGTCTCTTCAATGTCTTTGCCGAGTTTGTTCAAGGCGCCCAACAGGTCGTTGATGACCCAGTTTGCAGCAGTCTTGCCATCACGGCCTTCGGCAACGGCTTCGAAATAATCGGCGATCGCCTTTTCCGAAACGAGAACCGAGGCGTCATAGATCGACAGGCCGAGTTCCGAAACAAAACGAGCTTTCTTGTCGTCCGGCAGTTCGGTCAGATCGGCGCGCAACGCGTCGACGAAGGCATCGTCGAATTCGAGCGGCAGAAGGTCCGGATCGGGGAAATAACGATAGTCATGCGCATCTTCCTTGGAGCGCATAGAACGGGTTTCGCCCTTGCCCGGATCGAAGAGGCGGGTTTCCTGGTCGATGGAGCCGCCATCTTCCAGAATGCCGATCTGGCGGCGCGCTTCGTATTCGATCGCCTGGCCGATGAAGCGGATCGAGTTGACGTTCTTGATCTCGCAGCGCGTGCCGAATTCTGCGCCCGGGCGGCGCACGGAGACGTTGACGTCGGCGCGCATCGAGCCTTCATCCATATTGCCGTCGCAGGTGCCGAGATAACGCACGATCGAGCGAAGCTTGGTCATGTAGGCCTTGGCTTCGTCCGAAGACCGCATGTCCGGCTTGGAGACGATTTCCATCAGGGCGACGCCCGAACGGTTGAGGTCGACATAGGACATGGTCGGATGCTGGTCATGCATCGACTTGCCGGCATCCTGTTCCAGGTGCAGACGCTCGATGCCGATTTCGATATCCTCGAACTGGCCCTGACGGTCGGGACCGAGCGAGATGATGATCTGGCCTTCGCCGACGATCGGGTCCTTGAACTGCGAGATCTGGTAGCCCTGCGGCAGGTCCGGGTAGAAATAGTTCTTGCGGTCGAAGATCGAACGCTTGTTGATCTGCGCCTTCAAGCCGAGACCGGTGCGAACGGCTTGGCGGACGCATTCCTCGTTGATGACCGGCAGCATGCCCGGCATGGCGGCATCGACGAGCGACACGTTACCATTGGCCGGCTTGCCGAACTCGGTCGAGGCGCCGGAAAAAAGCTTCGAATTGGAGAGGACCTGAGCGTGAACCTCCATGCCGATGATCACTTCCCAGTCGCCGGTGGCGCCGGGGATGAAGCGTTTCGGATCAGGGGTACGGACGTCGATCAGGGTCATCTTGGGCTCGTCTCATGCGTGAATTCTTTGAATTTGTGAGGTAGAACAAATGCTCTGGTGGCGCAAGCGAAGTCAGCAAAATGGGCCGATTCTGCCACATGTTGCATGTCGTGATGGACAGGTGATTCGATAGCAATGAGCCTGAACTCTCTCCTGATGCTCTGCGGCTTCGCAGCGGCCTATAACATTCTGGTCTTCGGCATCTACGGCTGGGACAAGCGGGCGGCGCGCAACGGCGAACGGCGGATCCCGGAATCGACGCTGCTTCTCCTCGCTTTTGCCGGTGGCGGCGCAGGCGCGCTGGCAGGGCAAAGGTATTTCAATCACAAGACCCGCAAGCCGCCCTTCCCGGTGGCGCTGCCGCTATTTTTCATTCTTCAGGTCGGATGGCTGGTGGTTGCAATCGCGGCACCGGACAAGGCGATCGCGCTGCTGCAAACGCTGGGTGTAAGCTAGAATTCCTGACCGTAGCTGATGCTCGGCGGCGCCTCGACCAACAGTTTCGATAGGCCGACGGATTGAACATCCCTGTCGATCTTGGGGGAATAGGCAACAGACAGCCAATGAATGGCATATCCATGTTTTTCGAAAAAACCGATCGCCTCATTGTTCTGCGCATGGGTTTCAATTCGTGCCTTCTCGAACCCCTGACGGACGATCTCCGCCTCGACCTCTTCCAGCAATTCCTTGCCGAGGCCCTGCCCCTGAAATTGCGGATCGATCCAGAAATCGGAAATCAGTTCATCGAGATGTTCACGCGCCGCCCAGCCGGCAACGGAGCCCAAATTCTCGACCACGGTAATCGTCAGCCATGACGAGCGGGTGAAGTTGATGAAAGCATCGCGCGCACTGCCGCGCATGTCGGCCATCTCGCCTATCGCCTCCATCGCCTTTTCCCAGGCACGGAAACCGATCTCGGCCAAGACATCCACATCGTCTTCCCGTGCGTTGCGCGTTGTGGCCATGCTTTCCCCTGTTATCAGGCAAATAGAACATCACGCTCGACATCTGGCCAGCGGAAATGGCCCCATGCGGCCGCATTACGGCAAAAATCCACTCTCAATTGCAGCCCCCTGCGTGGCAATTGACAAAACACACGACAACACAACTTTAAAAGCATTGTGTCCAAGAATTATGCGGCCTACCTCCCTCACTGTAAGGCTGCGGCCTTACGTCGCACATTTACGGGGTCCTTCAACCCCTCCCAAATTCAATTTTCGACCGCAATTCCTGAACCCAATATAAGGAGCACATCGAAATGATGTCTCGTATCGGAGGGGTTATTACCGCTCTGCTTGGCCTGGCTATTCTCTGGTATGGAGCAAAGCTGGCGCTGGCGGGTGGTTCCCCGTTTTATGTCATCATGGCCATTGGCCTCATCGTCTCGGGCGCATTGCTGATTGCCCGACGTCAGGCCGGTCTCTGGGCCTATGCGCTGACGCTTGCCATTACCTTCATCTGGACACTCTACGAAGTCGGCTTCGACAAGTGGCAGTGGATCCCGCGCGGTGCGCTGGTCGTCTTCCTCGGCCTGCTCTTGAGCCTCTCCTTCGTCACCAACAGCCTGAGTAACTGCCCGCAGAAGCCCTGGGTACCGAGCCTCAGGAACGGCGTATTTGCCCTGCGCGCCGTCGTTGCCGTGATTGCTGCTCTCGGGGTCATCGCCTGGTTCTAAGATCCGCTGTCGATCACGGGCAAGCTGGAGAAGACGGCTTCCGCGGATGCCGCGACTGATCCGAGCGGTGTTGCCTATCCCGCCGATGACTGGACCGCTTATGGCGGCACCAATCTCGGCCAGCGCTATTCGGCCCTGAAGGACGTCAATGTCGATACCGTCAAAGGCCTGAAGGTCGCCTGGGAACACCATACCGGCGACCTGCGCAAGGAAGATCAGGATTCCAAGGAATACACGTTCGAAGCGACGCCGATCAAAGTGAATGGCGCGCTCTATTTCTGCACGCCGCATAACATCATCCAGTCGCTCGAGCCGGAAAGCGGCAAGGTCCTCTGGTCCTTCGATCCGATGATGAAGCGCGATCCGTTCTACCAGCACCAGACATGCCGCGGCGTGTCGTGGAACGATTCGTCGGCCTATGCTGCTCCGGCAGACAGCACGCCGGAACAGCAGGCAGCGACCACGTCCGCCGTTGCCGAATGCCCGCGCCGTATCCTTGCCTCCACGGTCGATGCCCGCCTGTTCGCGCTCAATGCCGATACCGGCGAATTGTGCAAAACCTTCGGCACCGATGGTTACGTCGATCTGATGGAGGGCATGATCGATACCAATCGCGCCACCTACCAGCAGACATCCGCTCCACTGGTGACCAAGGATCTGATCATCCTTGGCAGCGCGATCGCCGACAATTACTACGAAAACAATCCCTCGGGCGTCATCCGCGCCTTCGACGTGCGCACCGGCAAGGTCGTCTGGAAGTTCGACGCCAGCAAGCCTAACGACACGGCGCCGCTTGCCCCCGGCGAGCATTACGAGCCGAACTCGGTCGTTGCCTGGACGCAGTTCGCGGCGGACGAAAACCTCGGCCTTGCCTATATCCCGTTCGGTAACGCATCGCCCGACCAGGTCGGTATTTCGCGCACGCCGGAACAGGAAGCCTTCGTCGATGCGCTCGCGGCACTCGATCTGAAGACCGGCCAGTTGAAGTGGAAATTCCAGACTTCGCATCACGACCTCTGGGACCGCGACAACCCTTCTCAGCCGGTTCTTTTGAACCTGCCGAAGGACGGCGTCGATACGCCGGCGATCATCATCCCGACCAAGATCGGCAATCTGTGGGTCCTCGACCGCACCAACGGCAAACCGATCCTGCCGATCAGCGATGTGCCGGTGAGCACCAATACGGACATTGCCGGCGAAAAGCTCTCGCCGACACAGCCGATGTCTTCACTCAACTTCACTCCAGCCCCGCTGCGCGAAGCCGACATGTGGGGCGCAACGCCGTTCGACCAGATGGCATGCCGCACGACCTACAACCAGTATCGTTACGACGGCAATCCGTGGACGCCGCCGACAACGACCGGCTCGCTCGTATGGCCGGGCAATATCGGCGTGTTCAACTGGGGTTCGGTTGCGATCGATCCGGTCAACAAGTGGCTGATCGGCACGCCGCAATATCTTGCCTATCTCTACAAGCTCTATCCGCGTCAGGCAGGCGACCTCAACAAGCGCGTCTTCGGCGGGGACAATTCGGGCGGCGAATCCAAGCCGGGCAACGAAAACCTCGGCGGCCCCTATGCCGTATCGATCCAGCACTTCCGTTCGGCGCTCAACGCTCCGTGCAATGCCCCTGCCTGGGGCGTGCGCGTCGGCGTCGACCTGAAGACCGGCAAGACTGCCTGGAAGTATCGCAACGGCACGGTGGCCGGCCAGCAGTTCGCCGGCATCAAGTTCCCGATCCCGTTCGAAATGGGCATGCTCGCGCATGGCGGAACGCTGACGACTGCCGGTGGCGTGGCCTTTACAGCTGCAGCGCTGGACGACTCGATCCGCGGATACGACATGCAGACTGGCGAAGTCTTGTGGAAGATGGCGCTTCCGGCCGGTGGCCAGGCAACGCCGATGACCTATCGAGGCAAGGACGGCAAGCAGTATATCGTGGTTGCCGCCGGCGGCCACGGCTCGCTCGGCACCACGCCCGGCGATTCGGTTATCGCATACACGCTCGACTGAGCGGATAAAGCATATTCGAAACAGGAAACGCGTCGGGCAACCGGCGCGTTTTTTTATTCAGATGTCGGCATCGTACTGGTAGGAATTAAATCTGTCCGCGACCAATCGCCCGGAATTCCTAGGATTTACGTAGGTATCGAGGAAAACTGCCGTGCTTCTCCAGCCACCAGCGATCATCGTAGATTTAATGTCTACACCTAGCTCCAATGCATTGTTGGCCATCGCATGCCGTCCGCAAGTATGGCTCGGCTTGTAGGGGAGATCAGCTCTTTGACAAACTGCTTTGATGCGCTCGTTCACAGAATGACGGCACCTATACTTAAATGCACGGCTGTCCGCCGTTGAAGCTCGCTGCAACTCGAACAGCCTGCCTACTAAGTTGTCGGCGAAAAAGCGAACCGCATTGCTTTCATTTTTTACTTTTCTAAGCACGACTGAGCGTGTTGAAAGATCAAAGTCAGACCACTTCAGATCAATTGCTTCTGACACTCTAGCACCCGTTTGACTCATAAACAGCACGAGAGCAGCCACATGGGGAAGATCATCCTTGTCGCATTGGCGAACAAACTCATGTAGCCAAATTTGCGACGCTGCCCTCCTACGGACTGGTCGGTTCTCCTTGAATCTGCCAAGCCGAATTACCGGCCCCCACCCCCGTTCGTGCGCATGATTGAGCACAGCGCTTACAGGTGTGAGTACACCTCTGTTCCGAGTCGAATTGCTCTGGTGTGGAAAAAGACGCAGCGCAAGCTGTTTGATGTCAAAAGGTATTATAGCATCCAATGGCAAACCGCCTATTTCCGCGGTAAGTTTGGATATGTATTTGGCGTCGCCACCATGTTCGACATAACTGGCAGCAGCCTCTGCAAATGTCTTAGAGGAGTTTGCCATCCAGCTCTCCAATTGACGACAGGACATCTTTATAAAAGCGGATATTTTCTCAAATTGCTAGAGATCCGACTAGGCGTTCAACTCTTTAGTGAGATCGCAATCGTCATCGCCGCCCATTCATCGGCGAAGGAACCGGTCACCACGGGCCGGCCAGCACGGCGATACCAATAACCGGCATTCCAGTCGTCACCTTCGATGCGATGGCAGAGTGCATGGCCCCAGTCGAATGCCTGTTCGCCTTCATGCGCCTGACAGAGATTGTGAACCTCCTCCCAGTCCGACCCGATCGTGAAGCCGGATGCGGCAAGACGGTCAAAAGCTGCGATCAGGGACGTCAGTTCGGGGTCCATCTTACTCTCCTCGTTTTTGGTCAGGCGAATGACTGTTCCAGATGAACCTTTTCCAGGTCGATGCCCATGCTTTTCGAGTATTCGATGCCGCGCCAAGTGATGGCAAAGCCGCAGCGGTGATAAAGCCTGCTCGCACCGGCATCGCGGCCATGGGTATGAATGGTGGCCGTCGAATGCCCCTCCGCCTTGATGCGGGCGATCGCATCCAGAACCAGTGCCTTGCCGATGCCCCTGCCCTGATGGTTCGGCAGCACCCAGAGATCGGAGATATAATTCGGCGCGCCATCACGGGCACACCAGCCGACGACCTCGCCATCCAGTTCGGCAAGCCGGACATCCCCATTGGTTTCGCCGGCAAAAACCTCATAGGCCTTGCGGGTCCGCTCCAGCACATCGGCTGAGAGATCGACACCTTTGAAGGCATCGCTGGATTGCCAGGCCGCAAAACCGACTTCGCCGACCACATGGTGATCGGCGACAGTCATTTCCCGAATTTTTAGCCCGCTTACCACCACTTGGCCGGCGTGAACTTGCCGGCTGCCTGCTCGATGACATAGGCGGTGCGGAAGAGCGTTTCTTCCTCGAACGGCTTGCCAATGAGCTGCAGGCCGAGCGGCAGGCCTTTCTTGTCGAGGCCGGCCGGGACGGCAATACCCGGAAGGCCGGCCATATTGACCGTCACCGTGAAGATGTCGTTCAGGTACATGGCGACCGGATCGGCTGCGAGGTTTTCGTCGGCGATACCGAAGGCGGACGACGGGGTGGCCGGCGTCAGGATCGCATCTACACCTGCGTGGAAGACGGTCTCGAAGTCCCGCTTGATCAGCGTGCGGACCTTCTGTGCCTGCAGGTAATAGGCGTCGTAATAACCGGCCGACAGAACATAGGTGCCGATCATGATACGGCGCTTGACCTCGGTGCCGAAGCCGGCCGCACGGGTCTTTTCGTACATGTCGACGATATCCTTGCCATCGACGCGAAGGCCGAAGCGAACGCCGTCATAACGGGCAAGGTTCGACGAGGCTTCAGCCGGAGCGACGATGTAATAAGCCGGAAGGGCGTATTTCGTGTGCGGCAGGCTGATGTCGACGATCTCGGCACCGGCGTCCTTGAGGAAGGCGATGCCTTGGCTCCAGAGCGCTTCGATCTCTTCCGGCATGTTATCGACGCGATATTCCTTCGGAATGCCGATCTTCATGCCCTTGACCGACTGGCCGAGTGCGGCCTCGTAATCCGGGATCGGAAGATCGACCGAGGTCGTGTCCTTCTTGTCGACCGAGGCCATGGACTTCAGCATGATCGCGGCATCGCGAACGTCGCGGGCGATCGGGCCGGCTTGGTCCAGTGAGGATGCGAAGGCAACCGTACCCCAGCGCGAGCAGCGGCCATAGGTCGGCTTGATGCCGACGGTGCCGGTGAAGGCTGCCGGCTGGCGGATAGAGCCGCCGGTATCGGTGGCAGTTGCGCCGGCGCAGAGATGCGCTGCAACGGCTGCAGCCGAACCACCGGAAGAACCGCCCGGAACGAGCTGCTGGTTGGAACCCTCAGCCTTCCATGGGTTGATCACCGGGCCGTAGAACGATGTTTCGTTCGACGAGCCCATGGCAAATTCGTCCATGTTCAGCTTGCCGAGCATGACGGCGCCATCGTCCCAGAGGTTCTGGGTGACGGTCGATTCGTATTTCGGCTTGAAGCCGTCAAGAATGTGGGAGCAGGCCTGGGTGTGGACGCCTTCGGTGGCGAACAGGTCCTTGATGCCGAGCGGAATGCCCTCGAGCGCACCGACCTTGCCGGCTACGCGGCGTTCGTCGGACGCCTTGGCCATTTCCATCGCCTTTTCCGGCGTGGTGGTGACATAGGCGTTGAACGTGCCATTGAAAGCGTCGATCGCGTCGACATAGGCTTTGGTCAGTTCGACCGAGGTGATTTCCTTCGAGGCAAGCTTTTCGCGGGCTTCGGCAATGGTGAGACTGGTGAGTTCGGTCATGGGCTCTTCAAAATGTTCGAATGCGTGGAGAGGGTCGGAAGCGCTTTGAAAAGCGGCTTATTCAACGACCTTCGGCACCAGGAAGAAATTGCGGTCGGTCACGGGCGCATTGGCAACGATGTCGTCGGCCTTGTCGCCATCGGTCACGGCGTCAACGCGCTTGCGCATATCCATCGGGGTGACAGACGTCATCGGCTCGACGCCGGTCACATCGACCTCGCCCAATTGCTCGACGAAATTGATGATACCATTCAGCTCGCCGACCATGCGATTGGCGTCGTCTTCAGTGACGGCAATGCGAGCAAGGCGCGCAACGCGCTTTACGGTGGCGAGATCGACGGACATGGCTCAACTCCGGGCAATAAAAATCTACTTCGCTATAATGGCCATGTGTTGTGATCGCAACAACAAGCGCAACCGGAATAGCAACAATGCGCAACGATTTGGCCGCAGGCGGCGCGCCGCAGTGGCGACGCGCCAAACTTGCTCAAGGAATTAATAGCTCAGCACAGTGCCCGGCGCTGGCGTTTCAACGCGGGTGCGGCTGCCTTCCATGCCCTTGACGAACTTTTCCGGCGTCTGGTCGATGATCGGGAAAGTGCCGTAGTGGCAGGGAATGGCGTGCTTGAAATCGAAGAAGCGCTGGCAGGCCAAAGCCGCCACCGCGCCGCCCATGGTGAAACGGTCGCCGATCGGCACGATGCCGAGATCCGGCTGGTGCAGCTCGTTGATCAGGCCCATGTCGGTGAAGATGTCGGTATCGCCCATGTGGAGAACCGAAAGCTCATCGTCGAAATGCAGCATCAAGCCGTTGGCGGAGCCGAGTGAATGGGCAACGCCCATTTCATCGACCTGGCCGGAGGAATGCAGTGCCTGGGTGAAAGTGGCGGTGAAGCCGTCGAATGCGACCGTGCCGCCGGTATTGCCCATCTCGATCTTTTCGACGCCTTTGGTGCCGAGCCAGGAACCGAGATCGGCGTTGGCTAAAACGACCGCGCCCTTTTCCTTGGCAATCGCAACCGTGTCGCCGACATGGTCCGCGTGGCCGTGCGTCAGTAGGATATGGGTCACACCTTCAGACACATCCTTGATGTCGAGACCGGCATCGGCAAAAGGCTGGTTATAGCTGAGAAATGGGTCGATCAGGATTTTGGCCTTGGCTGTCTCGATACGGAAAGCGGCATGGCCGAGCCAGGTGATCTTCATGGGTAATCGTCCTCCAATACAGGGGAATCAGGGGGAACAAACCAAATCGAAATTTGATAAAAAGGAAAGGTCGGAACGGACGTTCCGGCGCGACGAAAGGAGGTGAGACGATTGAAATCCGGGTTACGGTGATCGTCAGTTTGTTCGGTTGGCGCCTGACAATGACGATAAGCCGTTAACAGCACGGGGGTCGAGCGAAAGCCCGGCTCCCACCGGAATGAAGGTCGTCTCACCTCCTGCCCCAAAGATAGCATGTCACTCGCCGATTTCAAACTTCGCGATGGTTGATTCGAGCGGGAATGGTGATCATGAGCGCCACCGATACCTGATCGTGCTATAGCCATGTCCTGACGACAACGGTTGCCAGCCAGTAGACCGTGGGCTAAGCGACCTCCAGCCGCTCCCAGCTCCTGCGAGCAATACTGGCAGCGGACGACATTTCATCACCAAAGGAAACGACATGGCGGGCAATGACGACGAATACATCTATGACGAAGCAAGCGGCGAATGGCTGCCTGCATCTGAAGCGGCCGCAAAAGCAGCTGCGGCTTCAGCGGTTCATGACAGCGCCGGCAATGTGCTTGCCGATGGCGACGCCGTCACGCTGATCAAGGACCTCAAGGTCAAGGGCGCAGGTCAGACGCTGAAGCAGGGCACGGTGATCCGCTCCATCCGCCTGACGGATAACCCGGAAGAGATCGACTGCCGGCACGATACGATCAAGGGACTGGTGCTGCGTACCGAATTCGTGCGCAAGAAAAGCTGAGTGCAGGATTTTTAGACATGGCAACATTGACGATCGAAGAACTGGCCGAAGCGCTTCAGCCGAACCAGGCAATTGCCGGGCTGGACCTCGGCACCAAGACGATCGGGCTTGCCATGTCGGATCTCGGCCGGCGGTTTTCATCCCCCCGGCCGGTGATCAAGCGGGTGAAATTCACTCAGGACGCCCAGGTGCTGCTGGCATTTGCTGAAAAGGAGAAGGTTGCTGCCTTCATCATCGGCCTGCCGATGAACATGGATGGCTCGGCTGGCCCTCGCGTTCAGGCGACCCGCGCCTTTGTCCGCTCCATGTCGGACAAGACCGCCCTACCCTTCGTCTACTGGGACGAACGGCTCTCGACCGTCGCGGCTGAAAGGGCATTGCTGGAAATGGACGTTTCGCGCGCCAAGCGGGCCGAACGGATCGATTCGGCTGCGGCAAGCTTCATTCTTCAGGGGGCGCTCGACAGGCTCTCGTCTCTGCGTACGGCAATGACGTCTTCCTTCGAAGACTGACGCTTGCGCCACCATGCAGCGATCGCCTTGCGCTTTCTGAAGGCGATGATCGCAAAGACGATCAGGCTATCGAACGCAATCGCCCTTGCAACGAGTGGCGGGATCGTTTCGGGCGGAATGCCGAGAATGTTTCCATAGACCTCGAAAACGAGATCGTGGGTGTGCCGCGTCAGCATGAAAAAGCCGAAGCTCATGTCATAATAGGACAAGCCATACCAGCTCGACAGCAGTGCGACCGGGCCTGCCCAGAGTATCAAGAACCACTTCATGCGGCCTTACCTTCAAGCTCTGCCAGACCCAAATCCGCCGAGACAACCCATCTCGACAGCGCCATAACACTCAGCACCAACGCAGGGACCGCGATGTTAAGCGCCAATGCGGCGAAAGCCCCCGTCAGGACGATCAGCAAAAGGCGCTCTCTGAGGAATGTTACCACAGCTGGCATTTGTCTTACGAAACTCGGTTAACAATACATTAACCAGCCTAAAGACACAGCAGTTCAGTGCAACGGAAACCCATGGTTATGGTTAATTTCCGAGGTGTGACTGTGGACAATGATGGTTGGGATCAGCCGTATATGGCGCGAACGAGGCGGCGAACCGCGGCAGCCACCTTTTCCCAGTCCTTTTCCGTCTTCAGCGCAACACCGGCAAACTGGCCGCTGACGGAAGCGGAAATGACCAGATGCTGGATGGACGCAAACAGCAGCGCATTGGTCGTGGCGGTATCGACGCCTTTCGGCGGCTTCAGGCTTCCCTGCATCCGCTCCAGCCATTTGCCGAGCGCCTTCATGCGCGACTCGGAAAGTCGGCGAACCTGCGGCGTATCTTGAGAGACTTCCCAGGCGACGATCCTGCAGACGAGCGGGTCGTCCCTCAGCGCTTCCATGAAATACATCGAAAGCTTTTCCATCAGGTCGCCATAGGTGAGGACGAACATGCCGCCGGTATCCTGCGGGATCTTGTCGCTCACCCAGCTGCCGAGTTCCTCGCCGATTGCATCGAGCAGACCATCGAGACCGCCGTAATAACGGTAGATCAGTTGCTTGTCGCAGCCGGCACGGCGCGCCACCGCATTGATCCCGAAACCCTGGAAACCGTGTTCGGACAGGAGACCACGCGCCGCCAGAAAAATCGCACGCTCGGTATTGGCCCGATTGCGCGGCCGTAATGGCTGGTTCTGTTGCGTGGTCATCTCGGGGATCTGCAGCATCTTCGGCCTATTCTTCAAGAAACTCCAGCATAGGCGATAATCCCCCGGCCGCCGGGCAGCAAGCGTGTTGCGACATGATGCACAGAATTGCGGCCATTGCCTTGCCACCGATTACATGCAGAGTGACGCACGGGAGGAATAACACATAAACTGATAAGCGCGCCCGCGGCTCATGCTGACCATATTCGAAAGCATTTTACCCGTCTTCCTGCTCGTCCTTCTCGGCATCGGCCTCAAGCGGACGACCGTCATCAACGGTAATTTCTGGGAGGGGATGGAGCAGTGCAGCTATTATGTGCTGTTTCCCGCCCTTCTCTTTCAGACCATGGCAAAGGCCGATTTCTCGGATGCAAGCAGCATCCACGTCAGCCTGATCGCTATCCTTGCCTTCACGACGATGTCCATCGTCGTGCTCGCCTCATGGCCGGTTCTCAAACGCGGCCAGATGACACCATCCACCTTCACCTCGCTTTATCAAACATCGACGCGCTGGAACGGCTTCATGGCGCTTGCAATCGCCGCCAAGACCTATGATGCACATGGGCTTGTCGTCGTTGGCATGGTGATGGCGGCGGTGATCGTACCGGTCAATGCCGGAAGCATCGCCGTACTTGCCGTATTCTCCGGGCAGAAACGCGACTATCGCGCCATCGCGATCAAAATCATCAGCAACCCGATGATCATCGCCACCATTCTCGGCATCGGCATCAACCTGATCGGCTTGCCGCTCTATCGGCCGGTGATGGCAACGGTCGAGATGTTGTCTCAGGCCTCGCTCAGCCTTGGCCTGATCACGGTTGGAGCAGGCCTCAAGGTTGCGGATGCGCTGAAGCCGAGCATCGGCGTGCTGTCGGCCGTGGTTATGAAACTGGTCGTATTTCCGGCTCTCGCCATTGCAGTCGGCCTTGCCGTCGGACTTACCGGCACCAATCTGGCGCTGCTGGCGCTGAGCGCCGCAGTCCCGACCGCGATGAATGGCTATGTGCTTGCCAAGCAGATGGGCGGCGACGCAGATTTTTACGCTGCAGCCGCAACCGTGCAGACGGCGCTCGCCTTCTTTTCCATTCCGGTCGCGATGTTCGTCGCGAACTACGCTGCCGGCGGATAAAGAAGGTCGACGATATAGCTTGCGTCGAAACGGGCATCGAGCATGCCGTAGGTCGAGCGCCAGCCACCGGCCAAGCGGGTTTCGAGATAAGCATCGGCAATCTTGCCGGCGCCGAGACGCGCCAATTCGGCGGCACCGGCGGCCAGGGCCAGTTGTTCGACCAGCAGGCGCGCCGCGCCCTCATCCCGTTCGCAAAGCGCCATGGCGGCACGCAGAACCTCGATCGTCTTGCGGCCGGATGCGCCAAGATCCCGCTCGAAACCGGAAAGTACCAGCTCGAACAGGTCGCGACCACGTGAGAGGACACGCAGGACATCAAGCGCCATGACGTTGCCGGAGCCTTCCCAGATCGCGTTGACCGGCGCTTCCCGGTAGTGACGCGCGATCGGGCGTTCCTCCACGTAACCGTTGCCACCAAGGCATTCCATTGCCTCGTAGATCAGCGACGGGGCAATCTTGCAGTTGAAATATTTGACGACCGGGGTCATAACGCGGGCAAAGGCCGCGTCCGCCGGATTGCCGGCGGCGCGATCGAAGGCTTCGGCAAGGCGGAAACCGAGCGCGGTTGCGGCTGCCACATCCAGCGCCATATCGGCAAGCACGCGCGTCATCAAAGGCTGATCGACGAGCTTGCGGCCGAATACATTACGGCCGCGCGTAAAATGAACGGCCTCGGCGAGTGATGCGCGCATGATGCCAGCAGAAGCGACCGCGCAATCAAGCCGCGTCAGCGTGACCATATCGAGGATGGTGCGAATACCCGCACCCGGTTCACCGAGCAGATAACCGAATGCATCGGAGAACTCGACTTCGGCCGACGCGTTGGAGCGATTACCGATCTTGTCCTTCAGTCGCTGGAACTGCAGACCGTTGGCCGAGCCGTCTTCCAGAAGACGCGGAACGAGGAAGCAGCTGATATCGTCCTTGGTCTTGGCCAGCATGACGAAACCGTCGCTCATCGGCGCGGACATGAACCATTTGTGGCCGTTCAGGCGATAGATGCCCTCACCTACTCGCTCGGCCGTCGAGCGGTTGGCGCGCACATCGGTGCCGCCCTGCTTTTCCGTCATGCCCATGCCGAGCGTGACGGCGCTCTTCTGCATCGCAGGACGATTGGTCGAATCATACTTGCGCGACAGGATCTTCGGCGCCCATTCCTTCTGCACCCGCGGAGACGCCATGAGCGCAGCAACGGAAGCGCTGGTCATGGTCAGCGGGCATAGATGTCCACTTTCCAGCTGCGCAGTCAGATAGAACCGAGTGGCGCGCGCCTTGTGCTCGTTACCTTTTGCTTCCGGAATATTTTCCCAGATAGACGAATGCAGGCCGGTCTGCATCGAGCGGCGCATCAGCGCGTGCCACGCCGGATGGTATTCCGTCACATCGAGACGCTCGCCGCGCGGACCGTGAGTCTTCAGTTTCGGCGGATTTTCATTCGCCATGCGCGCCAGTTCCTGCGCTTCCGGCGAGGTCACGTAACGGCCAAGCTGGTCGTATTCTTCGCGAATGACGCGATTGAGCCCACCCGTCAGATCGACCAGAAGCGGATCGGAGCGGTAGGCATTGATGCCGGACCAGGGCGCGGGCTGGTTCAGTTCGGCAAATTTTTCTTCGGCGCGGGTCAACTCGTTCATGCTCCGCTTCTAGCGGAAGTTAACGGGAGTGGGAACGGGCACACGGGCCGAAATCGGGCTTCTCAACAAATGGCGATTCATGCCTGCCAAACCACAAGCAAATGAACAAAGAGGAACGGTATAATACCCGATCCCGCTTGCAGCTTTCTCCCCCAAACCTTATAGACCGCCGAACGCAAGCGGAGACACGCCCAATGGTCTTCTTCCCTCATCGCCACCTCCTCGGCATCAAGGGTCTCAAAGAACAGGACATCACCTATCTTCTCGACAAGGCCGACGAGGCCGTGAAGATTTCCCGACAACGGGAGAAAAAGACGTCCACATTACGCGGCCTTACCCAGATCAACCTTTTCTTCGAAGCATCGACGCGAACGCAGTCGTCCTTCGAACTTGCCGGTAAGCGGCTTGGCGCTGACGTGATGAACATGTCGGTCGGCAATTCGTCGGTGAAGAAGGGCGAGACGCTGATCGACACGGCGATGACGCTGAACGCGATGCGCCCCGACGTGCTGGTGCTGCGGCATTCATCCGCGGGTGCCGCAGCGCTTCTGGCGCAAAAAGTCGCCTGCTCGGTGGTCAATGCCGGTGACGGTCAGCATGAACACCCGACCCAGGCGCTTCTTGACGCGCTGACGATCCGCCGCGCTAAGGGCACATTGACGGGTATCACGGTGGCGATCTGCGGCGATGTCCTGCACTCGCGCGTCGCCCGCTCGAATATCATTCTTCTCAACGCCATGGGCGCCCGCGTGCGCGTCGTTGCTCCTTCCACGCTTTTACCTTCAGGCATTCGCGACATGAGCGTCGAGGTCTTCCACTCGATGGAAGAGGGCCTGAAGAACGCCGATGTGGTGATGATGCTGCGGCTGCAGCGCGAGCGCATGGCCGGTTCCTTCGTGCCATCGGTACGCGAGTATTTCCGCTTCTACGGGCTCGATGCGGAAAAGCTGAAAGCGGCCAAGGAAGATGCGCTCGTCATGCATCCCGGCCCGATGAACCGCGGCGTCGAGATCGCCTCGGAAGTGGCGGACGGTCCACAGAGCGTGATCGAACAGCAGGTTGAAATGGGGGTCGCGGTGCGCATGGCCGTGATGGAGACGCTTCTCACCTCCAACCAGGGAGAACGCGCATGAAGTCCACCGTTCTCACGAATGTCCGCATCCTCGATCCGTCGCGCAATCTCGACGAAACCGGCACGATCATCATCGGTGAAGACGGTCATATCCTTGCTTCCGGCAAGGACGCGCTGAACCAGGGCGTACCGCATGGCTCAAGCGTACGCGACTGCCAGGGCCTCGTTGCTGTGCCCGGCCTTGTCGATGCCCGCGTCTATGTCGGCGAGCCGGGTGCGGAACATACCGAAACGATCGAATCGGCCAGTCGCGCGGCAGCGGCCGGCGGCGTCACCTCCTTCATCATGATGCCGGAGACAGATCCGGTCATCGACGACATCGCGCTCGTCGAATTCGTCCACAAGACGGCCCGCGACAAGGCGCTCGTCAATATTCATGCCGCAGCCGCCCTCACCCGCGGTCTCGAAGGAAAGGAAATGACGGAATTCGGTCTGCTGCAGGAAGCCGGCGCCGTCGCCTTCACCAATGGCCGGCATGCGCTTTCCGACTCGCTGCTGCTTCGCCGCGCAATGACCTACGCACGGGAGTTCGATGCGGTCATCTCGCTTGAACTGCGCGACAAATATCTCGGCAACGGGGTGATGAACGAAGGACTGTTCGCCAGCTGGCTCGGCCTGTCCGGTGTTCCCAAAGAAGCGGAAATCATTCCGTTGGAACGTGATCTGAGGATTGCGGCTCTCACCAAAGCCAAATACCACGCAGCCAAGATTTCGGTGCCTGAATCGGTAGAGGCGATGAAGGTTGCTCGCGGCCGCGGTGCAAACGTGACCTGCGGCATCTCGATCAACCATTTGTCACTCAACGAAAATGACATCGGCGAATACCGCACCTTCTTCAAGCTGTCTCCGCCTCTCAGAACCGAGGACGATCGCGTCTCCATGGCCGATGCCCTGGCTGCAGGCGATATCGACATCATCGTCTCGTCGCACGATCCGCAGGACGTCGATACCAAGCGCTTGCCGTTTGCCGACGCCGCCGATGGCGCGATCGGGCTTGAGACGATGCTGTCCGCAGCGCTCCGCCTGCATCATGATGGGCGGGTGCCACTGATGAGGCTGATCGACGCCATGTCGACCCGCCCTGCACAGATCTTCGGCCTCGACGCCGGCACGCTGAAAGTGGGCGCCAAGGCCGACATCACGCTGATCGATCTCGATGATCCCTGGATCGTCTCCAAGGATGCAATCCTCTCGCGCTCGAAGAACACTCCGTTCGACGAAGCGCGCTTCTCCGGCCGCGCGGTCGCCACCTATGTGGCCGGCAAATGCGTCCATGCAATCGATGGGGGCCGAGCGTGAGCGAACTCTTCAACTGGCAGATCACACTGCCGATCGCAGCCGGCGCCCTGATCCTGGGCTATCTGCTCGGCTCGATCCCGTTCGGCCTGCTGCTCACCCGTGCTGCAGGGCTCGGCGACATCCGCTCGATTGGGTCGGGGAACATCGGCGCGACCAATGTGCTCCGAACCGGCAACAAAAAACTCGCCGCAGCGACGCTCCTGCTCGATGCGCTGAAAGCGACTGTCGCAGCCATCATCGGCTGGCATTTCTTCGGCTCCGAAGCCGGGCTGCTTGCAGGCTTCGCTGCCTTCATCGGACACCTTTACCCGGTTTGGCTCGGTTTCAAGGGCGGCAAGGGTGTAGCGACCTATATCGGCACCCTGCTCGGCGTCGCACCATGGATGGTGCTCGTCTTTGCCGCCGTGTGGCTGACGATCGCCAAGCTCAGCAAATATTCGTCGCTTTCCGCTCTGGTCGCGACGCTTATTGTTCCTGTTGTGCTGTGGTTCATACAGGAGCCCAAGATTGCAGCCGTGATGGCGGTCATGACAGTAATCTCGTGGGTCAAGCACAAGACCAATATCGAGCGACTGATCGCCGGCACCGAAAGCAAGATCGGCTCGAAGGGATAGCCCTTTCAACCTGACCTCCGTTCATCCGCGGACAATAGAGATTATGACAAACGGGACTGAGCAACATTGTTCAGCCCCGTTTTTTTTCGGCTCAATGTACTAGCCGATATCCACGGCATAGGTGTGCACATCGCCATGCATGTTGGAGCGAAATACCAACTGTTTCCCGTCGGGCGTGAAGGAGAGATTTGGCTCCAGCCGGTAGTTATGGTTTTGCATATCGACGAGACGCACCGCACGCAGCACTCCGGGATCGATGAGTTCTCCGGCATTGGCCGCGGATATACCCGCCACGTCCGGAACCGACTCAGGGACGAACAGCGAAATCCATTTGCCGTCCTTGGCGTGAGCGACCATTTCTTCATCCCCCCCGTCGCCGGCGAAACAAGTGCCATCGGGTGACACGTTGAAATGAACCGACCAGAAGTCCCGCTCCAGGGTGTACCAACGCAGCCTTCCGCTCTCAAGCTCGTAGCCCGCCAGCCAAAAGACTTCGCCGCGCGGCGTCTGGAGATCGTACCAGATGGTTTGACCGTCATGGCCAAAGAATTCGTGCCCGGCGATCTCCATGTTCATGCTACGTGTATGCACACGAAGCGGAGCGCAGGGATCATTGCCCAGGCGCATTGTCCAGATGCGGTCCACCTTGTGCCATGGTCCCTCGTGGCAGAACATGATCTGCTGCGGGTCGGTGGGGGAAAACTGCAGGTGGTTCAACCAGTCGGTGGCATGATAGACATCGCGACGCAGACCGGTCTTTAGATCGACGACGAAGATGGTCATCGGAAGACGTCTCTCCAGTCTCCTATTGATATGCACCTCCTTCTGTTCCGCGAATGTCAGCCGCCGGCCCGTGACGGGGTGGTACATGTCGCTATCGACCATCCACTCTCCTTGCGGATTGGCGTTGCCTCCGGCCGCATCAGACGAACCGGAGGTAAACTCGTCGTTGAACGCCTTGCCCTCATGGGTCTCGCTTCCAAGCAGCAGGGTTTCATCGGCATTGACCGCGAAGATCGCCTCGGATGGCGACAGCCGATAGTGGCCTTGCCGTTGTTGGCCCTCAAGATCGACAGTGCGCACTTCACGGTCAGGACCACTGCCATCAATGTACCAAAGCCGCGAAGTTCGCCTGCCGACCATCAGAACTTCGGCGCCTGGGTCGGCCAGGATGAGGCTGTTGCGCCGACTACCCAGTTCGATCACGCCAATTCCGTCAGGTCGGCTGACGACCATGCGTTGCCCATCATGGCTATAGGCATGCTGATGGAAATAGAGGGAGGACGTGCCCGCTTGCGCAGACAGCCGGATAATCTTCTTTCCCGTCACCTCGTCACGCCATGCGACAGGAATGCCGTCCTTCGCTGTCGGAAAGTCGTCTGGTTCAACCATCATCATTTGTCCATTCCTTTCAGTGCGGGGATCAGCGTGCTGCGGCAGCCGCCACATGGTGTTCCGTCGCCGCAGCCGGTTCCTGCCAGCATTGCTCATAGGGAAGACCAGTCAGCAATTCGACGGTCGCGCGGGTCTGCGGATCAACCGCACTGCGGTCACCTCCATTTTTGAGGCGTGCGATTTCCTGCAACACGATCAGGTGGTTCTCGCGGTTGAGCTTGAAGCGCTTGGAAACGATGATACCCCATAGCCCGAAGCAGAATGGCACGCAGGTATAGATGGCAATGATGCTGGTAACGGTGGATTCCGGCTGGACGTCCACGCCCTGCTGAAAGCCGGTGGCCGACAAAACCAGACCGAGGGTGAACATGATCGATGCCTGAATGACAGTATCAACAAAGTTGAACACGCCGGAGAACAGAGCTTCACGCCGTTCGCGGGTGACCATTTCGTCGACATCGGGAATGAATGACATCAGGTAGAAAGACGCGTTGGCAATGCCGGTCTTGCCGAAATTCAGGACGATCGTCAGACCGATCAGCCAGATCTCCGCGTGGGGTGGGCGTACCAGTGCCAGCCAGGCGAAAGCGGCAAAGACAAGCAGCGTTACCCATGCGCCGAGGCGGAACGAGGTCGCACCGTCAGTCTTGATCGTGTACCAGAGGAAAAAGGACAGAAACAGCAGGCCTAAAAGGTAAGCGACGCTGTTGGCACCGGCAACGACGGTCGGGCTCATCAACATAACGAAAATGATGAAATAGGTGTTGACGTATCCGGAGATGGTACGCTCCGAGATCTGCGCAACGAACATGGCCAGCAACTGACGAAATGCACGGACCCGTAGCGTGGAACCCAGATCGCGGAACATCAACTTCATGTCCTGCCAGGCGCTTCGGCCCGGGGTGAAATGCAGTTCCTCCGCCGGCCGTTCGAAGCTCCACTTGTATTGCAGGAACAATGCCACGCAGGCCAGAACGTCACAAATAATCATGGTCCAGGTAAAGGCAGCCAGATCCTTGCCGAAATAGAGGAACATGATGCCGGGCAGCGCCGAAAGCGCCGTGGTGGCGATCGCACCAACGGCCTGCTTCATACCCTCGATCTTGGCGCGCACGGTCGAATCCGTGGTCATCTCGGTTGTCAAAGTGGGGATGATGATCTGCGGAACACGCAGCACGCAATTATAGAGAATGTAGATGAAATAGTAGTAAGCCACCCCCATGCCGGGGAGCCACACCAACGGAAAGAGGATGGTGTGGACCGGAATGATGGCGAGAAGCCAGAAGCGGCGACGACCGAATTTCTTGCCAAGGCGGGTCTGGCCGAATTTGTCCGACAGTTCACCGAAAAACAGAGAGAAAAAGGCCCCGGCCAGTTTGCTGATCGCAAACAGGGTCCCTACCGCCATTATCGACAAGCCGGCATATGTTGTATAGTAATACATCAACCACGCAGATAAAACATTCTGCGTGGTGGCAATAAAAATATTAACGGAAGACACACCAAAGTAATTCTTCCAGGTTATTTTCCTTGCTGCATTCATTTTCGTGGGTCTTTTCTGTTTTCAGAGAAAAAAGGAAGCCCATCGCATTGTGTCTCTCACCACAATACGGTCGGGAATTCGTTATTCGATGAAGGCAATGGCGCAGCAGATCACGCCGCCGCCATTCGGCAGCGGAGAGCGAAAGCTGGTCGTCTGGATCAGAACAAACCGTATGCGCGAGCAGCCGGTTTTGTCCGGGCGTGAAGACGGAATGGCGCGCTACCATCAAAAATGACGGGCAGCCGATAGCGCTTTCATCGTCCCAATTGCCGCGCGTAGTCTTGCGCGAAATCGCTTGCGACAGCGGCACGAAATACGGCGCGTCTCAAACGCCTTTCGCGGCCTGCCGTAACTGTGATGTAAAGATTGTCCTCCCTATCCTCCTGATAGTTTCCGCTCCCTGTCGTTCTGTTTTAATTTTTGGACCCGGCCAGTACCTTAAATTTTCCGCCATCAAATCCGGCTGCTTGGCTATCCTGTAAAGAAAACGAAAAAGGCGGATCAAAGCCGGCCGTCCGACAACATGAAAGCCGATTGCGCCTGCGGAAAATCGCCCGCGTCATTTCAGACAGCGCTCGCTGCTGCTGCCTCACTCGCCGTCACCAGGCCCCGCACGCGCTCACAGCGCATGGCTCCGTTTTCCGCCCTTGCCTTTCCGGTTGCGTCGTGGTTCATACGTGTCGTCAAGATTGCAACCGTACGACAATCATGACCGTAATTTTCTGGGTGAAGCACAACACCAATATCGAGCGGTTGATCGCCGGCACCGAAAGCAAGATCGGCTCAAACGGGCAATCTGCCCGAAGAGGCGATTCATGCCTGATGGCAGCGCACGGAGATCGGGAATTGCGCTGACCGAGAAGCAGAGGATCGCCTGGCTGAGGCTGATCCGCTCAGACAATGTCGGCCCGGCCACTTTCCGGCAATTGATCAACCATTGCGGCTCTGCGGAAAATGCACTCGCCATGCTGCCGGAACTTTCTCGGCGAGGCGGCGCCACGCGCTCGTTACGTATTTCCAGCATCGAGGATGCCGAGCGGGAGCTTGAAGTCGCCAGCAGACATGGGGCTTGCTTTGTCGGCATCGGAGAGCCGGATTATCCGCCCGCGCTCAGGCATATAGATGGCGCTCCACCGCTCGTCGCCATCAAGGGCGACCTGACAAGCGCCACACGTCCGTCTGTCGGCATCGTCGGCTCGCGCAACGCTTCGGTCGTCGGCGCCAAATTTGCGGCGATGATCGCCAGGCGCTGCGGCCAGAATGGTTATGTCATCACTTCGGGGCTGGCGCGCGGGATCGATACCGCCGCACACCGGGCCAGCGTCGAGACCGGCACGATCGCAGTGCTTGCGGGCGGGCTTGACCGTCCCTATCCGCCCGAAAATCTCGGGCTTCTCGATGAGATCACCAAAGGTGGAGGTCTCGCGATCAGCGAAATGCCGTTCGGCTGGGAGCCGAGAGCACGGGATTTTCCTCGCCGTAACCGGCTGATCGCCGGCATTTCGCTTGGCGTCGTCGTGGTCGAGGCGGCGGAAAAATCCGGATCGCTGATTACCGCCCGGATGGCGGGTGATTTTGGCCGGATCGTGTTTGCCGTGCCCGGCTCCCCGCTCGATCCGCGCTGCCACGGAACCAACGCCCTGCTGAAGCAGGGTGCGGTTGTGACCACCGGACCGGAAGATGTGCTGGAAGCTCTCGCCCCGTTATCGCAACTCGATCTTTTCGAGCCGCCTATGATCGAGGAGCCGGATGCGCCGACAGGCGCCATCGTGCCGCCGGATGACGATGACCGGTATGCGATCATATCAGCCCTCGGCCCCACACCTGCTGAAATAGATGACATCATCCGCCACACGGGCCTTCCCACGTCGTCCGTCTATCTCGTACTGCTAGAACTCGATCTGGCCGGACGTCTATACCGCCATCCCGGAGGATCCGTTTCCATCGCGCTTCCCGGCTGAGCGCGGCCGGCGGCCAGACTTGATATCACCGGCTTCGACATAGGCCATCTCGATGAGATAGCAGAGCATGTCTGCCCCTTCGGAGAAAGCGACCTGCCGCAGCTCGCCAAGCATCTGGCATATATATGCAACGTTATCGACAGAATGCCCCTCGCGGAGCCCACCCATGTGAATCGACATGCCCCACCCCACCAGAATTTTCAGTGAATTTTTATTCACTACAAGAAACTTTATGGACTTTATTTGAAATATTCATGATTGCAAGTCCGATTAAAGCATCCACCGATTGCATCCTTCGAAATGTGCTAATTTCACTTAAGCCCTTGACCGCGGGACAAACGCCCTCCATGTCGGGAAGCAAATCTCCGCCTGGACCGAATGCGGTGCCGGGCCCTGCTCTATTACAGAGAACCGAAAATGAATGTTGTCGTTGTAGAATCTCCCGCCAAAGCCAAGACGATCAATAAGTATCTGGGCTCGGGTTATAAGGTTCTCGCATCCTTTGGCCACGTCCGCGATCTTCCCGCGAAAGACGGCTCCGTGCTTCCCGATCAGGATTTCGAAATGTCCTGGGAGGTCGACAGCGCGTCGCAGAAACGCATGAAGGACATCGCCGATGCCGTAAAAGGCTCCGACGGCCTTTTTCTCGCGACCGACCCGGATCGCGAAGGTGAAGCCATTTCCTGGCACGTTCTCGATCTCCTGAAGAAGAAGAAGGTGCTCGGCGACAAGCCGGTAAAGCGTGTCGTCTTCAACGCCATCACCAAAAAGGCCGTGCTCGATGCGATGGCCGCTCCGCGCGATATCGACGTGCCGCTGGTCGACGCCTATCTGGCCCGCCGTGCACTCGACTATCTCGTCGGCTTCAACCTGTCGCCGGTCCTGTGGCGCAAGCTGCCGGGCGCTCGCTCTGCCGGCCGTGTGCAGTCGGTGGCGCTGCGCCTTGTCTGCGATCGCGAAAACGAGATCGAGCGTTTCGTTTCGGAAGAATACTGGAACCTCTCGGCTCTCTTGAAGACACCGCGCGGCGATGAGTTCGAGGCCAAGCTTGTGTCTGCCGATGGCAAGCGCCTGGCACCGCGCGCAGTCAAGACGGGCGATGATGCCAACCGGCTGAAGGCCCTGCTCGAAGGCGCAAGCTTTGTGGTCGACAGCGTCGAGGCGAAGCCGGTCAAGCGCAATCCCGGCCCGCCTTTCACCACTTCGAGCCTGCAGCAGGCAGCTTCGTCGAATATCGGCTTCAACGCATCGCGTACCATGCAGGTGGCGCAGAAGCTTTATGAAGGCATCGATATCGGCGGCGAGACGGTCGGTCTCATTACCTATATGCGTACCGACGGCGTGCAGATGGCGCCCGAAGCGATCGATGCAGCCCGCGCGGCCATCGTCGATCAGTTCGGCAACCGCTATCTGCCGGAAAAGCCGCGTTTCTATTCCACCAAGGCAAAGAACGCCCAGGAAGCGCACGAAGCAATCCGCCCGACCGACTTCAACCGCACGCCGGATCAGGTGAGGAAATTCCTCGATGCCGATCAGGCGCGTCTTTACGAACTGATCTGGAAGCGCGGCATCGCCAGCCAGATGGCGTCCGCCGAGATGGAACGCACGACGGTCGAAATCCTCGCCTCGAACGGCGCGGACAAAGCCGGCCTTCGCGCCGTCGGCTCGGTCGTCCGTTTCGACGGCTTCTTGAGCGCCTACATGGATCGTCGCGACGAAGACGAAAAGTCGGAGGATGACGACGAGGATGGTCGCCTGCCGGAGATCAATGCGCGCGAAAATCTCGCCAAGCAGAAGATCAATTCCAGCCAGCACTTCACCGAGCCGCCGCCGCGTTATTCGGAAGCTTCGCTGATCAAGAAGATGGAAGAGCTCGGCATCGGCCGCCCGTCCACCTATGCCGCGACGCTTAAGACGCTGTCCGACCGCGAATATGTGGTGACAGAAAAGCGCAAGCTGATCCCGCATTCCAAGGGTCGTCTCGTCACGGCCTTCCTCGAGAACTTCTTCACCAAGTATGTGGAATACGATTTCACTGCCGATCTGGAAGAGAAGCTCGACAGGATCTCCGCCGGCGAGCTCGACTGGAAACAGGTCCTGCGCGATTTCTGGCAGGATTTCTTCGCCCAGATCGAAGATACCAAGGAGCTGCGCGTCACCAACGTGCTCGACGCGCTGAACGAGGCACTGGCTCCGCTGGTCTTCCCGAAGCGCGAGGACGGCTCCGACCCGCGTATCTGCCAAGTCTGCGGCACCGGCAACCTGTCGCTCAAGCTTGGAAAATACGGCGCTTTCGTCGGCTGCTCGAACTATCCCGAATGCAATTTCACCCGTCAGCTTTCGTCTGACGGCAATGAAGCTGAAGCATCCGGCCTCAACGAACCCAAGGCGCTCGGGGCAGATCCGCATACCGGCGAAGAACTGACACTGCGCTCGGGCCGTTTCGGGCCTTACATCCAGCGCGGCGAAGGCAAAGAAGCCAAGCGCTCCTCGCTGCCGAAGGGCTGGAGGCCGGAAGACATCGACCATGAAAAGGCGCTGGCGCTGATCAACCTGCCGCGCGACGTGGGTCAGAACCCGGAAACCGGCAAGATGATCTCGGCGGGCCTCGGCCGCTACGGGCCGTTCCTGCTGCATGATGGCACCTATGCCAACCTGGAAAGCATCGAGGACGTATTTTCGATCGGCCTGAACCGCGCTGTCACCGTGCTGGCCGAAAAGGCAGCCAAGGGTCCGGGCGGGCGCGGCCGCGGCACGCCGGCAGCACTGAAGGAACTCGGCGATCATCCGGATGGCGGCGCAGTGACCGTGCGTGACGGCAAATACGGGCCTTATGTCAACTGGGGCAAGGTCAATGCTACCCTGCCGAAGGGCATGGACCCGCAGTCGGTGACGATGGAACAGGCCATGGCGCTGATCATCGAAAAGGGTGGCAAGGCCTCTTCCGGAAAGGCCAAGGCAAAGCCGAAGAAGGCTGCTGCCAAGGCTGACGGCGAGACCAAGAAGGCGGCACCGAAGAAGGCGGCGGCCAAGAAGGCGCCGGCGAAGAAGACTGCCGCGAAAACAAAGAAGACGGATACGTGAGCGAAGAGCAGGACGACGACATCAGATCGCACCGGCAGCGAAAGCGGGCGGAGAGAGCCGAACGCGGCATGACCTCTGGTTCGGGGGCGACCGGCTCCAAGGGAAAACCTGCGATCATCCAGGGCGCCATCCCGCCGCGCGAAGTCCTGCTCGAATTCATCTCCGACAATCCGGACAAGGCCTCCAAGCGCGAGATTGCCAAGGCTTTCGGGCTGAAGGGAGAAATGCGCGTCGAGTTGAAGGACCTGCTTCGCCAGCTGGAAGACGAGGGTCTGGTCAACAAGAGCCGCAAATCCCTGTCGCGTCCCGGCGCCCTGCCCCCGGTCACGGTTCTCGACATCACCACCCGCGACAAGGATGGAGAATTGATCGGCCGTCCGGCGGAATGGCCGGAAGACCAGGGTGCGGCACCGGCCGTGCTGATCCGTCAGTCGTCGGAACAACGCGGCAAGGGTAAGGCGCCTGCCGCCGGCCTCAACGACCGAATTCTCGCAAAGATCTTCCCGAACAAGGATCGCACCGGTCCCGCCTATACGGCACGCGTCATCAAGGTGATCGACAAACGTCGCGGCGCCACGCTCGGCGTCGTGCACAAACTCGCCGATGGCGAGATCCGCCTCCTGCCGACAGACCGGCGCGGCGAGGAAATGTTGATCGAGCCCGATAGTCTGGGCGATGCCAAGCATGGCGATCTGGTCGAGAGCGAAACCGTACGTTCCGGTCGTTTCGGCCTGCCGCGCGCCCGTGTGCTCTCGGTCGTCGGATCCGTCGCGTCGGAAAAGGCGATCTCGATGATCGCCATCTATTCGCATGGTATCCCCCACATATTCCCGAAGCAGGTCATGGATGAGGCGGAAGAGGCCAAACCGGCCTCGATGTCGAAGCGTGAAGACTGGCGCGATGTGCCGCTCGTCACGATCGATCCGGCCGATGCCAAGGACCATGACGACGCCGTCTATGCCGAGCCGGACACATCTGACGACAATCCGGGTGGCGTGATCGTCACCGTCGCGATCGCCGATGTCTCCTGGTATGTGCGCACTGGCTCGCCGCTCGACCGCGAAGCACTGAAGCGCGGCAACTCAGTCTACTTCCCCGATCGCGTCGTGCCGATGCTACCGGAGCGGATTTCCAACGATCTCTGCTCGCTGCGTGAGGGCGAGGACCGGCCAGCCATGGCCGTTCGCATGGTGTTCTCCAAAGAAGGCCGCAAGGCGGGTCACACCTTCCACCGCATCATGATGAAGAGTGCTGCAAAACTCTCCTACCAGCAGGCACAGGCGGCCATCGACGGCAAGCCGGACGACAAGACCGGGCCGCTGCTCGAGCCAATCCTGAAGCCGCTCTGGGCCGCCTACAAGATCATGAAGATCGGTCGCGACCGCCGCCAGCCGCTCGAACTCGACATGCCGGAGCGTAAGATCCTGCTGAAGTCCGACGGTACAGTCGACCGGGTTTTCGTGCCTGATCGCCTGGATGCGCACAAGCTCATCGAAGAGATGATGATCCAGGCGAATGTCTGTGCCGCCGAAACGCTGGAAAAGAAGCGCCAGGCGCTGATCTACCGCGCCCATGACGGCCCGTCGCTCGCCAAGCAGGAGACGCTGCGCGAGTTTCTGAATACGCTTGGCATCTCCATGGCCAAGGGCGGCAACATGCGCTCCAACTCGTTCAATGGCATCCTTTCGCAAGCGCAAGGCACGCCGCATCAGGTCATGGTCAACGAGATGGTGCTGCGCTCCCAGAGCCAAGCCGTCTACAACCCGGACAATATCGGGCATTTCGGCCTCAACCTGATGAAATACGCGCATTTCACTTCACCGATCCGCCGTTACGCGGACCTTATCGTGCACCGCGCACTTGTCGGTTCGCTGGGGCTTGGCGAAGGCGGGATTACGCCAGCGGAAGAAGCGCAGCTCGACGATATCGCCGCCGAAATCTCGACATTCGAGCGCCGGGCGATGGCCGCCGAGCGCGACACGATCAACCGGTTGATCGCACATCACCTTGCCACCCGTATAGGCGAGGAATTCGAAGGCCGCATTTCCGGCGTCACCAAGGCGGGCCTGTTCGTCTCGCTGCCCACCTATGGCGCAGACGGTTTCGTGCCTGTCTCGACAATCGGCAACGACTATTACATCTATGACGAGGCGCATCAGGCGCTAACGGGCGAGCGCTCGGGGCTCGGCTACCAGCTGGGCGATACGGTGGACGTGCGTCTGAAGGATGCCATTCCGCTTGCCGGCGCGCTGCAGTTCGAGATGCTGAGCGAAGGCAAGAAGCTTCCGACGGCAATGAGATCCTTCCACAAGGCGGGTCGACGCAACAGGCCGGGCGGCGGACCCAAAAAACCGGGCACACGCCCTCCCCGCGGACGCAGGAGATAACAATGGACCAGCGCGCCGGATCGACCATCCAATATGGCGGCAAAGGCGCGCCCGAACGTCCGCTAGGCCGCTCGATCAAACGCGGCCTTCTCTGCCGCTGCCCGAATTGCGGCGACGGCCGACTGTTCCGCGCCTTCCTCAAGCCGGTCGATCACTGCGCCGTCTGCGGTGAGGATTATACGCCTCAACGCGCCGACGACTTGCCGGCCTATCTCGTCATCGTCGTTGTCGGCCATGTGCTAATGACGGGCTACCTGCTGACCGACATGATCTGGCGCGTCTCCCCCTTCGTTCACATGGCGATCTGGATACCGCTTGCCGTGCTGACCGCAATCGCGACGGTTCAGCCTATCAAGGGCGGGGTCATTGGCCTGCAATGGGCCTACCGGATGCATGGGTTCAGCAAGGAGCCGGAGCACGGCGATCCTTCCGCATGAAGCCGACAGGCGCAGATGTCGCGGAGCCGGATGATCGTTTCGAGGGACCTAATCGCGTCCGCACGCAGGATGCGGCGTGCCTGATCCTTGTTGATCGCTCCGGCGCTCAACCAAAGATCCTGATGGGCCGTCGGGCGTCCAAGCACGTGTTCATGCCGGACGTCTATGTGTTTCCCGGCGGGCGGCGCGACCGCGGCGACCATGCGCTGCCCTTCAACAATGATCTCCACCCGCTGGTGATGGAGAGGCTGCTGGCCCACACATCCAGCCGCATGGGACCGGCACGCGCCAGGGCGCTCGCGCTTGCAGCGCTTCGCGAGTTGCAGGAGGAAACCGGCATACGGCCGGTCAATGCCGATGGCCCCGATCTCGACATGTTACGTTATGTCGCGCGGGCGATAACCCCGCCGGGAGCCGTTCGCCGCTATGACACCCGCTTCTTTCTTGGGTTTTGCGAAGAGACTGTCTTCGACATGTCGCATTTCGGCGATACGGACGAACTTGAAGACTTGCAATGGCTTGACATTGCAGCGGTTTCCAGTCTGAAACTCGCGCGGATCACTCAGACGGTACTGGAGGACGTCAAGGACCTGTTGAAACTAGATCCTTCCGTCCCTTTTGGAAATCCCGTCCCCTTCTATTCGATGCGTCGCGGGCGCTTCGTCCAGACACGACTGTAAGGAAGAATGAATGCCGCAGCCTGCGACCGACGAAAACGGGCATGTCGAGAAAATCCACTGGCCGTCCCTCGTTGCTGCCATTGCGGCCATCAGCGCGGTCGGCATTGCGATCGGGCTCGGACTCCCACTTCTTTCGATAATTCTTGAAAAACGCGGCATCCCCTCGACGCTGATCGGCCTGAACGCGGCCATGGCCGGCGTCGCCTCGATGCTTGCGGCTCCGGTCACGACAAAGCTCGCGCATGACTATGGTGTGGCGCGTACGATGATGTTTGCCGTTGTCGTCGCTTCGATAAGCGGGCTCGGCTTCTATTATGCGCAATCCTTCTGGATGTGGTTCCCGCTGCGTTTCGCCTTCCACGGCGCGACGACCACGCTATTCATCCTGTCGGAGTTCTGGATCAACGAGGCGGCACCGCCGCGTCGCCGCGGTCTTGTGCTCGGCATCTATGCCACCGTGCTCGCAGTCGGCTTTGCAGTCGGCCCCCTGCTCTTCTCCGCGCTTGGCAGCGACGGCATCCTTCCCTTCCTGGTGGGCGCCATCATCATCCTGCTCGCGCTGATCCCGATCTTTATTGCACGGCACGAGAGCCCGGTCCTCGACACCAAGCCGGATCGCCATTTCTTCCACTACATCTTCCTCGTGCCGACGGCGACTGCCGCCGTGTTCGCCTTCGGCGCGGTTTCGGCCGGCGGGCTTTCGCTATTCCCTATCTATGCACTACGCGAACAATTGCAGGAATCTCAGGCAGCCGTGCTTCTGACCGTGATGGGCATCGGAAACATGGCATTCCAGATCCCGCTCGGTCTCTATTCCGACAAACTGAAAGACCGCCGCCCGCTGCTCGCCGCAATGGCTGTTCTCGGTGTACTGGGCTCGCTCGCCCTGCCCATGCTCATCCACAACTGGCTACTCATGGCTGTCGTGCTGTTTTTCTGGGGCGGTTGCGTCTCCGGTCTCTATACGGTGGGCTTGGCGCATCTGGGTGCGCGACTCAGCGGAGCGGATCTTGCAGCGGCCAATGCAGCCTTCATTTTCTGTTATGCGGTCGGCACCGTGGTCGGTCCGCAGGGCATCGGGGCCGCCATGGATGTCGTCGGAAACGACGGTTATGCCTGGGCACTGGCCGCATTCTTCGGCTTTTACGTGCTGATTGCCCTGTGTCGTACGCTTTTCCATTCAAAACAGAGTTGACTTTTGGCGCGCGATTTGTAATTTCGCGCCAGATTTAGCCGGGGCGCACGCTGCGCTCGCGACTTCCTATTTTCTAGAGGCAGAACAACCATGGCGAAAGCTACGACCATCAAGATCAAGCTGCTGTCGACGGCTGACACCGGTTTCTTCTACGTCACGACGAAGAACAGCCGTACGTTCACGGACAAGATGACCAAGACCAAGTACGACCCGGTTGCCAAGAAGCACGTTGAATTCAAGGAAACCAAGATCAAGTAAGACTTGATCTTTAGAGTTTGAACAAGGCGCCGACCACAAGGTCAGGCGCCTTTTCTTTTACCTGCTGATCTGCCGAATAGCGCGACTTAAGCCGAAACGAAAAAACGCCGCATCCCATTAGGGAGCGGCGTTTTGAATTTGGGGGTCGACCAGCCTGCAATAACGGCACGAGGAACCGCATTAGCATGCCTGCCGGTCGACCGACCCCACGACCCAGGAGATGCGGCGGACCTGAGCATCATGGGGTATGGCAGTGCCGCATAGGGCACATATTTGTCGTTAGGTTCAAAATTGCGCAAAGGAAAAAGAAAATCAATAGATTCTTAACTGGGAGGAAAAAATGGATTCGCTGTTGGTTAAAATTTGCGCCTCACGGCGCCCAACCACTTAACGCTCGTCAATAGCAGTGAAGTAAAACCAACCTGAAGGCGGGTAGTTTTCTTGGCGGGTACAACCGCCGCGGAATTAATTCCGCAGGAAAATGACATTCTGGCCCAACCGCCCACCGAATTACAAACAACTAAACTCGGATATGCTTTTCACCAAATTTCATCCGGGGATTTCAACCAATTGGAAACAGTGAAACTGCGTGCGGCATTTTGCACCGGCTCACTACGCTCAAGAACTTCCAGATCGCCACAAAGCTGTGATTTATTCCGTCTGTAAATCGCCACCACGGCACCGAACCATTGAACGAGATCAACCGCTTACGAAACGGCTGTCATTTCTGTCGCCGATTCGCGATCAAGCCGCATTTGCAACGACGCGGTTTCGTCCGTCAGCTTTGGCCTTATAAAGTGCCTGATCGGCCTGCTTCAGCAGTTGCTCCGGCGTGTCGGCATCTCCGGTGCTGCAGGAGAGGCCGAAAGATGCCGTCAGCTCGATTGCGGTTCCGGCATTTTTAAGTACGAACGGTGTCTTCTCGATGATGGCTCGCAGACGCTCTGCGACAGCAGCCGATGCTGTCGCATCCGTGTCCGGCATAACAACGACAAATTCTTCACCGCCGTACCGGCAGGCAAGATCTGCTCCTCGAACTGTCGAGCGAATCCGGGAGGCGAACTCGCGCAGCACGTCGTCACCAGCGTCGTGGCCGTAGGTATCGTTCACTGATTTGAACCGATCGATATCCATGAGGCAGATCGACAGAGGGCGCGAACGAGCCGCGGCTCGGTTGAAGAGTATCTTCAGATGATTGTCGAGATATCGACGATTATTCAAACCCGTCAGGGCATCCGTAACGGCGAGCTCGATCGTGTGCTTGACGCTCATCCGCAGGCGATCGTTGTAACGCTTCCGCTTGATTTGGGTGAGCGTACGCGCCAGCAATTCATTCGGGTCGATCGGACGAACGATGTAGTCGTTGACGCCGAGATCGAGCGCGCGAACGATCATGTCCTCGGCACCGGCTTCGGCCGCCAGCAGAATCGGCAGGAAGCGCGTCCGTTCCAGTGAACGTAGCTGAGAGCATAGGCGCAGGGGATCGTAGTCGTCGAAATTGGCATTGACGATGACAAGATCGAAACTGTTTTCCGCGGCTTCGAAGATCGCGGCCTGCGGATCAGACATCGCGACGACGTTGCAAACCGGCTTCAGCGCCTTCGTGATGCGCTCCTGCGAGCTTGCGCGACCGTCGACAAGCAAAATCTGGCCGATATCTTCGCGGCCGTCTGCGCCCCTGAGTATATCCTCGATAACGAGGCTATGGGCCGTGTCGGCCCGAATTCGTAACTCGTCGCTCAGAGCCTTCAGGCGCACGAGGCTGCGAACGCGGGAGATCAGCTGGACGTCATTGACCGGCTTGGTGAGGAAATCGTCGGCACCGGCCTTCAGCCCGCGTACACGGTCGGAAGGCTGGTCGAGGGCCGTCACCATGACGACGGGAATATGAGCCGTCTTGGGATTGGCCTTCAGACGCTCGCATACTTCGAAACCATCGATGCCGGGCATCATGATGTCGAGCAGTATCAAATCCAGTGGGGTGCTTTCGCAGATCGCCAGTGCCTTGTAGCCGTCATCGGCCGTCAACACGTCGAAATATTCAGCCAACAGACGCGCTTCGAGAAGCTTCACATTGGCCGAAATGTCATCGACCACCAGTATCCGCGCTGTCATGCCCGTGCTCCCCGCATCATGCGTCGCCGAGGTAAGTCTTGATTGTTTCTATGAATTTCGGCACCGAGATCGGCTTGGAAACATAGGCTTCGCATCCACCCTGGCGAATGCGTTCCTCGTCCCCCTTCATGGCGAAGGCAGTTACGGCGATGACCGGGATGACATGAAGTTCGTCGTCTTCCTTTAGCCACTTGGTGACTTCCAGACCGGAAACTTCGGGGAGCTGGATATCCATCAGGATAAGATCGGGACGATGCTTGCGGGCGAGATCGAGCGCTTCCATGCCGTTTCGGGTCTGGATCGTTTCATAGCCCGACGCCTCGATCAGATCGCGGAAGAGCTTCATGTTCAGCTCGTTGTCTTCGACAATCATGACCCGTTTGGGCATTGCGATCCATTCCTCAAATCGCGCCTTCAAAAGCGTATGTTCGGTATATAAGCTCCAAAATGGTTGATTCCACTGAGCTCCGTTTCGCCAAGACTAGGGCCATTTGGTTGAGAAGAGGTAACTCCCGAACAATGCCGCCGAAAACGACCGAACAGGACGCCAGACGCGTCAACGCCGAAGAGACGGCTGCCGCGGTGCTTGGCTGGATGGCCGGCGAACCGGATATGATGCAGCGTTTTCTTGCGCTGTCCGGCGTGTCACCTGATCAGATACGGTCAGCCATATCAGATCCCGGCTTCCTGGCCGGCATGATCGACTTCGTGATGGGCCATGAACCGACATTGTTGGCATTCTGCGAAGCCACAGGGACCAAGCCAGAGACTGTCATTGCCGCGCATCATCATTATTCCGGTCCCTATATCGGTCCCGGAGACTTCTGAGATGAGCGAAATCCTCGACTTGTCCCATATCAGCCTGAAAGACAGGCCGCTGATCGTCTGCGACGTGGATGACGTGGTGCTGCAATTCTTTGCCCCGTTTGAACACTACCTGAAAAAGGATGGGCTGGAACTGCTGCCGCGTTCATTCAGGCTCACCGGCAATATCGTTACTGTCGGCACGGATGTCGCGGTCGAGGACATGGCGGTCAAACAGTTGATCGGTTCGTTCTTCGAGCAACAGGAAGAGTGGCAGACACCTTTCGATCTCGCGCTCGATACGCTGAATGCGCTTGGCGCCGATGCCGACGTGATGTTCCTTACCGCGATGCCGCCCCGCTACAGCGAGCCACGACGACGCCTGCTCGACCGGCTCGGCTTCGACTTTCCGCTTGTCGCAACGGAAGAACCGAAGGGACCGGTAATGCGACGCATCCATGGCGAACGCGCCCTGCCCTCAGTCTTCATCGACGACATGGCGCACAATCTTCATTCGGTGCGCGACCATGTCGACAACTGCCTTGTCCTGCACATGATGCCGGATTCCCCGCTGCATCTTCTGGCGCCGAAACCGGATGACGGCATTACAAGGGCGCTTGATTGGGCGCAGGCCGGAGATCTCATTCGCGCGCATATAGGCCGTTAATTCGCAACCGAGCAAAGCGGGCGTCCACCGGCAACAAACCATTGCACACTTGCCTCATCCTCTTGAGTGCCAATCGATTGCGGCTTATCTTGCCGATGTTCAATCTTTGTTCCTGACATGACCTCTTCGGCCGACATAATTTTGGGTTTCTGTCGCGACTGCCTTGCCGAGCAGAAGGCGGAGACGCGCCGTTGCCGCAAATGCGGATCGCCCCGACTTGTCTATCATCGTGAGCTTTACGATCTGACGCTGGCGCATATCGACTGCGACGCTTTTTATGCGACGATCGAAAAACGCGACAATCCGGAGCTTGCCGACAAGCCGGTGATTATCGGCGGCGGCAAGCGCGGTGTCGTATCCACCGCCTGCTACATCGCCCGCATCAGCGGCGTCAGATCGGCAATGCCGATGTTCAAGGCGCTGGAACTCTGCCCCAACGCTGTCGTCATACGCCCCGATATGGAAAAATATGTAGGCGTTGGCCGTCAGGTGCGGCAGATGATGATGGAGCTTACGCCCCTCGTTCAACCGCTTTCGATCGATGAGGCGTTTCTCGAACTTGCGGGAACCGAACGGCTGCATCGCGATCCGCCGGCACGCATCCTTGCCAAATTCGCAAAGCGCATTGAGAGCGAACTCGGAATTTCGATTTCAATCGGGCTTTCCTATTGCAAATTCCTCGCCAAGGTCGCTTCCGACCTGCAGAAACCGCGTGGTTTTTCCGTCATCGGCGAGGCAGAAGCGAAGGATTTCCTAGCTCCTCGTCCTGTCACCACCATCTGGGGGGTCGGCAAGGCGTTCAGCGCCACGCTGGAGGCCGATGGCATCCGCACGATCAGCCAGCTGCAGCAGATGGAGGAAGGCGACCTGATGCGCCGCTACGGCTCGATGGGCCAGCGTCTCTACAGGCTTTCCCGCGGGATGGACGAGCGCGAAGTGCATTTGAATGATGCGGCAAAGAGCGTTTCGGCCGAAACGACATTCTTCGAAGACATTTCCCGGCATGATGACCTCGTGCCTGTCCTGCGACGCCTTTCGGAAAAAGTGTCCGCACGCTTGAAGAAGCACGAGATCGCCGGTCATACGGTTGTGCTCAAGATGAAAACGGCCGACTTCAAGAGCCGGACACGCAGCAGGCGGCTGGAAGACCCGACACAGCTTGCCGACCGCATCTTCCGCACCGGCCTTTCGCTGATGGAGAAGGAAACGGACGGCACGAAATTCCGCCTGCTCGGGATCGGGGTAACCGATCTTTGCGATCCGGCACTGGCGGACCCGCCAGATCTCGTCGATCAACAGGCAGGGCGGCGGGCGGCGGCTGAAGCGGCAATGGACAAGCTGCGTGACAAGTTCGGCAAGGCGGCTGTTGAGACTGGTTACACGTTTGGCGACAAGCGTCGTTGAGCCATAAGAAGCGTATCGGGAATTCATTTCGAAATCGCAGGAACGTGATGAATTGACACGATCCTGCCACTTTTCAGAAAATTTTCATTAAGTTTAACACGCTAAATTGCCGACCATTGTAATGCGTAAGAGGTCTTCATGTTGCGTGGCGTTTTGTTCAGCCTCGGACTCCTGTCCGGGACCATCCTTTCTCAGTCTGCTTTTGCCGACACCGCAACGCTCCAGATCATCGTGTCGAAAGACCAGCAGTCGATGACGGTCTATGACGGCGAAAAGGTCGTAACGACCACGAAGGTCTCTACCGGAAAAGCCGGACACACGACGCCGAGCGGAATCTTCTCGATTCTGGAGAAGCGCAAATACCATGAATCGAATATCTATTCGAACGCTCCCATGCCCTTCATGCAGCGCCTCACATGGTCCGGTATCGCACTTCACGAAGGCAACGTGCCGAACTATCCGGCATCGCATGGCTGCGTTCGCATTCCGACCGGGACCGCCAAGGCGATCTACGACATGACGGAACGCGGCGTGCATGTGGTGATCGCCGATGCACCGGTGAAGCCGGTGAAAATCGAAAACGCCAACCTCTTCATGCCGTTGAAGCGTCTGCCATCGGAACCGCTGTTCCCCAATGCCGATCTGCGACCGACCGCGATGAAAAAGGCCGCCGACGGGTCCTACGATGTGGCTATGGCCGACACCGATCCTATGCCGACCGGTTCTTTGCAGGCCGTCGTTCCGGAAGATCCAGCGCCGCTGCGCATACTCATTCATCGTCGTGGCGCACGCGAAACCATGCTTGATATCCAAACCCATCTGACCGATCTCGGCTTCGACGCTGGTGTTGCCGACGGGATTGCAGGGCCGATGACCCGTGATGCGATCGCCGCCTATAAGCGGTGGAAGGGTCTTCCGGCCAGCGGCACGATGATCAGCAAGGATTTTCTTGCTGCGCTCTATCATTCGGCCGGAGAAAAAGAGCCGCCGGCAGGTCAGATGCTCGTGCGCCGCAATTTCGAACCGCTGTTCGAGGCGCCTGTTGGCATCAAGCACCCGGAACAGGCTCTCGGCACGTATTTCTTCACAGCCAATCATCTTGAGCGGAATGCAGAGACCGCCGAGTGGCATGCGATCACGTTGAAGAACGAGATGACCGCTGACGAAATGAAAGAGTTCGGCATCGACAAGCCGGCAGATTCAAGCATTCCCAACGCTGCGGCGATGGCACTCGACCGGGTAGACATTCCCAAGGACGTGCGCGAGCGTATCGGCGAACTGATGGCAAACGGCACATCGCTGACCATTACGGACCAGGGTCTTGGTCCGGAAACCGGCAAAGGCACCGACTTCGTAACACTTACGCGCTCCCAGGCCAATATCGCTCAGGCAGGTCTCAACCAGAGCGAACCGAAACCCGCGCGCCGTTCGAAAAGAGAATCATATATCGGCGGTATCGGGCTGTATTGATTGCCAAAATCCGGACCAGCTTGTTTGCCTCGGTCTGAAACATGGTATCGCTTTGAAGCATGGAAGGCGACACCAAAGCTTTCAGCCGAGGCAGGCTAGACGAAAGTCGCAAGTCAAACCGTGCACTACGCCACATTGCGACCACGTTCACTTTCTACCTGAGCGGCATGGAAGTACCCCCGAAACCCGTGTCCCCCATGGGTGACGCTTCCATCAGTGTTGGACGGTTATGTGTTGTTTTTCTTCCATGACCGTCCTCCGGGTGGATGAACGGCATCGAACTATCCATCACAGAATATCGTAAAGCCTGACAATCCAGCTTACCTGATAGGCGATTGCGGCAACGACCAGAACCAGCTGGCCTCGTCTGGACCTGATGAACATCGCAATGATCGATATCGCGACAAACGCCGCCTGGCGAATGGGATATTCCATGCCAAGCGAGTGGAAATAGTCTTCACCCTTGGCCATGGTATCGCCGATATCAAGCAGGGCCGCAAAGGCAAGAAGCCCGAAAAACCAGCGTTTTCTTTGTTCGAAATAATCCTCGAAGCCCCTGTAGTCGGTCATCTGGTCGGGAAACAGCAAGGCTGTCAAAGCGGCGAAAATCATCGTGTAGAAGATCAGGAACCCGTAGAGCGGAAATGTCCAGACGGGGACGAACATCAGGTGAAACTCGTACCACCAGAAATGCACGATGGTGATGAGCAGAAAGACGACCCAGCCGAGATGAACCGGATAGACCTTGATCGTTCCCGGGTGCTGGACGAAACGCGTCAGGCCATTGACGAGACGCGCAAGGCTCAGCGCCAGAACCATGCCGATGATGGTGCGCACATGTCCGAAATATTCAGCATGGGTCGGCGGGAGTTCCATGCGATCGCCCTCTGTTTCAGCCGTCCGGCATGATCGTAGCATTCCCTGCGCCGGGCAAGCGGCGAGACGCGATCAGACATCCCTCGACATGAGAGCCCACGGGCACTCACCGGACGGATCGCCGCAGAGCAATCTTGGAAAGGGCATATCTGCTAATTGATTGCTGATCGCCGATCGATATAACCGGCAAAAAACATTTGCCTATTGTTCAGGAAACAGCGCTCCAGAGTACAAGAACGCGATCCTGACTGCCGTGATGGATTGATGAACGGTGTAGCTTTTTTCCTGGGCGTGAATTTCGTCGTTGCGGTTTGCTTCAGCGCGGTCTTCGCCGTTGTTGCCACCCGAAGCCGCTCGCGCCGGGCTGCGCTCTGGCTGGCGGCAGGGTTCGGCGTCGCATCACTGTCTGCGGTCTGCGAGCTTCTGGTCGCTTATACGGACACCCCAAAGATATGGGCAATTGGTGCATTCGCGACGGTTCTGATCGGCATGATGCTGCTGCGGATCGGAATTGGACATCTCTATGGGCGCAGGCTCGACAAGCGTATCGCTGCGTTTTTCGTCAGCGCAAGCATCATCTTGTGTTATGTGATCTATGACATGCCCCGCGGAACGCTGATACAGGCTGTCTCCTATCAGAGCCCGTTCGCAATCGTGCTTCTCGACAGCGCCTTTGTCATCCTCGCCTCCCGCGGGCGGCAGATGATCGATCGCTTTCTCGGAATGCTCACGCTGTTCACCGGCCTGCATTTCTTTGCCAAGGCCGGTCTGGCAGTTCTGGTCGGCGCAGGCTCTGCCGCCAAAGACTACATTCACACCAACTACGCGCTGATCTCACAGAGTGCCACGGCCATCTTGGTGGTGGCCGTGGGACTGACGCTGCTTGCGGCTCTGGTGCTTGAGATCATGGCGGATCAGCGCAGTGAGTCGGAGAAGGACACCCTGTCAGCGATCGCCAACAGGCGCGGGTTCAACCGGCAGGTTCAATCCATCCTAAGTGCAGCATCGCATGGCAAACATGCCGTCATTCTCTGCGACCTCGACCATTTCAAGCGCATCAACGACACCTATGGGCATCATGTGGGAGACATGGTGATCCAGAGCTTTGGGCAATTGATGAACGACAGCGCGCCCAAGAGGGCAGCACTCGGCCGCATCGGCGGCGAGGAGTTCGCGATATTCTTGCCCGACACCGATATCAGCGCCGCGGCGCTGTTTGCTCAGGCGCTGCGGGCCGCAACAATGACATTGCCCGATCTGCCCGATGGCCTGATCGTCACCGCGAGTTTCGGCGTATCTCCCGTGACCTCGGCTGCCAGACTGGCCGAGGCCTACCGGCAGGCGGACCAGGCGCTTTATGCGGCGAAGAATGCCGGGCGTAATCAGGTCAAGCTCACGGGCCTCGACGAGGCCGAGGCAAGTGAACTGCATGGAGAAAGCCGTCTCTAGGATCGGTTTCCACGAACGCTCAGCTCTTTCCGGTCAGCCAAAGTAACCGAGCCTGCTACTGGACGAGTTCGACATCCAGCACACCGGGCGCGGCCTTGAGTGCAGCTGCCATTTCCGGCGAGAGCCGATATCTCTGCGTAAGCTCCACCTCGATCTCGCGGCGGCCGTCTTCCTTGATGACAATGAAATAAACCAGGCCTTCGCCACGCATGTTCAGATGGTTGGCGACGGTCTTCAGCGGTCCTGCATCTCGAACAAAGACACGCAGTGCCTTCTGCATACGGATCGACTGTTCTTCCAGCGACTGAGCCGTCTGGATGCGCAGGCCGATGCCTTCCGGCCGCTCGTCAGCCTGGACGGTGATGACCAGCGACCTGCCGGGTTCGAGCAGGTCTCGGTATTGCGCCAATGCCTCGGAAAACAGCACCGCTTCGAACTGGCCGGATGAGTCCGAAAAAGTGATGATGCCCATCTTGTTGCCGGTCTTGGTCTTGCGCTCCTGCCGACCTGTCACCGTACCGGCCAGACGCCCGGCGGTCGCTCCCTGGCGGACAGAGGCAGCAAAATCGGCAAAGGTCTGCACCCTGAGTTTCGACAGGACATCCTTGTAGGTATCGAGCGGGTGGGCCGACAGATAGAAGCCGAGAACCTGATATTCGCGCATCAGCATTTCCGACGGCATCCACGGATTGAATGTCGGCAGGATCAGTTTTTCGGGGCCGCTGCTGGAGCCGGAGCCGAAGAAATCGGACTGGCCTGAGACCTTCTCTTCCTGCGCGCGCTGCGCATAACCGATGATCCGGTCGAGACCGGCGATCAACTGGGCTCGGTCATGGCCGAAGCAATCGAAAGCACCAGCGGAAATCAGGCTTTCCAGAACGCGGCGGTTGATCTGCTTGGGGTCGATCCGCATGCAGAAATCCTCGATGCCGGCGAAAGGCTTATCGCCGCGGACTTCCGTGATGTGCTCGACAGCCGATTCACCGACGCCCTTGATGGCGGCGAGTGCATAATAAATCTTCGCCTCGCCCGTCTCGAAATGGCGGAACGAGGTCTGAACCGACGGCGGGAAAACCTTGATACCGAGACGGCCGGCATCCTCGCGAAAATCGTTGAGCTTTTCGGAGTTGGCCATATCGTAGGTCATGGTCGCGGCGAGGAACTCGACCGGATAATGCGCCTTCATATAGGCCGTTTGGTAGGAGACGATAGCGTAGGCTGCGGCGTGAGACTTGTTGAAGCCGTAGTTGGCGAACTTGGCGAGCAGTTCGAAAATGTTCTTCGCCTGCGGCTTCGATACGCCGTTCTTGACGGCGCCATCGACAAAGCGCTCGCTCTGCTTGTCCATCTCCTCCTTGATCTTCTTACCCATGGCGCGGCGCAGAAGATCGGCCTCGCCGAGCGAATAACCCGACAGGACCTGGGCGATCTGCATGACCTGCTCTTGGTAGACGATAACGCCCTGGGTCTCCTTCAGCAGGTAGTCGATCGACGGATGGACCGACTCGATCTCTTCCTCGCCATGCTTGCGGGCGTTATAGGTCGGGATGTTCTCCATCGGACCCGGACGATAAAGCGCCACCAGCGCGATGATGTCCTCGATACAGTCGGGCTTCATGCCGATCAGCGCCTTGCGCATACCGGCACTTTCCACCTGGAACACGCCGACCGTTTCGCCGCGCGACAGCATTTCATAGGTCAGCTTGTCGTCGAGCGGGATCTTTGCCAGATCGACACGGATGTCGCGCTTGCGGCAGAAGTCCACCGCTGTTTTCAGCACGGTGAGCGTCTTAAGGCCTAGGAAGTCGAACTTGACGAGGCCGGCCTGCTCGACCCATTTCATGTTGAACTGGGTGACCGGCATGTCCGAGCGCGGGTCTCGATACATCGGCACCAGTTTCGACAGCGGGCGATCGCCGATGACGATACCGGCGGCGTGGGTCGAGGCGTGACGGTACAGGCCTTCGATCTTCTGGGCGATATCGAGAAGACGGCCGACGACCGGCTCCTTGTCCACCTCTTCCTGGAATTTCGGCTCTTCCTCTATCGCCTTTGACAGCGGAGTCGGGTTGGCAGGGTTGTTCGGCACCAGCTTGCAGATGCGGTCGACCTGGCCATAGGGCATTTCCAGCACGCGGCCGACGTCGCGCAATGCCGCGCGCGCCTGCAGCGAACCGAAGGTGATGATCTGCGCCACCTGCTCTCGGCCATATTTCTGCTGCACGTAGCGGATCACCTCTTCGCGGCGATCCTGGCAGAAGTCGATGTCGAAATCGGGCATCGAGACGCGTTCCGGATTGAGGAAGCGTTCGAACAGAAGCGAGAAGCGCAGCGGGTCGACATCGGTGATGGTCAGTGCATAGGCTACCAGCGATCCTGCACCGGAACCACGGCCCGGACCGACCGGGATATTGTGCTGCTTCGCCCATTTGATGAAGTCGGCAACGATAAGGAAGTATCCCGGAAACTTCATCCGTTCGATGATCGACAGTTCGAAATCGAGACGTTCGCGATAATCCTTCTCGGTGAAACCGGCACTCAGCCCAAGTTCTTCGAGCCGATGATCGAGCCCCTCGACCGCCTGGCGACGAAGCTCGGCCGCTTCCTTGCGTTCGTCCTCCTCCGGATGATCACTGACGCCGGTGAAACGCGGCAGGATGGGATTGCGTGTCTTCAGGATGAAGGAGCAGCGGCGGGCGATCTCGACGGTGTTTTCCAGCGCTTCGGGCAGGTCGGCGAAAAGCTTCGCCATTTCGGCGCGGCTTTTCAGGTAATGATCCGGTGTGAGGCGAAAGCGGCTGTCGTCGGAAACGATCGCGCCATGGGCAACCGCCATCAGCGCATCATGGGCATCGTAATCAGCCTTGGAGGGAAAGAAGGCCTCGTTGGTCGCGACCAACGGGATATCGTGCTCATAGGCGAGATCGACCATGCGATGCTCATGGCGGCGATCATAATTGCCGTGTCGCTGCAGTTCGAGATAGAGCCTGTCGCCAAACAGGGTTTTAAGGCGCAACAGTCTTTCGACAGCCAGGCCCGCATGCCCTTCCTTGACCGCCCGATCCACCGGGCCGGAAGCGGCGCCGGTCAATGCGATCAGACCTGCAGTGCCAAGCTCATCCAGCCAGGAGGCGCAAATATGGGTTTCGCTTACCCCTTCGCCGCCGAGATAGGCCCGGCTGACGAGATCGACCAGCCGTTCATAGCCTTCGGCATTGGCGGCGAGGAGGACGATGGCGGGCAGCTTGGCGAGCTGGTTGCCGCGACGATCCTCTTCCTGGTCCTGCATGTCGATCGACAGCTGGCATCCAATGATCGGCTGCAGACCGTCGCCCGTCGCCTTCTGGGCGAATTCAAGCGCAACAAAAAGATTGTTGGTATCGGTGATGGCGATCGCGGGTTGATTGTCCGCGACGGCCTTGCCGAGGACCTTCTTGAGCGGAAGCGCACCTTCGAGCAGCGAGTAGGCCGAATGCAGGCGCAGATGGACGAATTGCGGGGTCTCCCCGAGGATTTCGTCTGCCGATCCTGTCTTTGCCTGTTCCGCCATGTCTATCGCCATACCTGTGATTCAATCGCTCTATTTTCAGGCGCGCGACGACTCAAGTCCAGTTTTGAATTCACCGCTCAACGGTTTTCGGCAGCGCATTCCAGAGGCGGCGGCGCCCGGCGCGGGCGCCGAAGCAAGGTTACATCGCAATCATCAACATCGACAGCGTGGCGACGAAGGTTGCGATGGACGCGAAAGCGGCAATATCACGAAGAAGGTCAGTCATCGTTGTCTCCCGTGTTCGTTATGTTTTTAATTTGTTCTCTTTTTGTACTGGAGTCAATAACGGAACAAAAAGGAAACGAATTTTGCGCCATATCCCCGCCCCGATAGTAAACACTTTCCTAAAGCGGACAGACTTGAAGACGGATTTCGCCCTCGGTGCCTAGGCTTCTTGTTTCGGCCGGGACAGGTCGTCTGCCTCGAATTGAATTTTTTCTATGTGACGCTCGGCGTGTCCCGTTCGGTGTGTTTTTCGGCGCAACTCCGGTCCGTCAGCGGCGGTTGGGCGTCCGGCAGGGATGTGTGCGACACACGCACGCCTTATTCAGGGGCAGGCCATTTCTGCGCAGCCCGTGTGATCTGCATGCATAAGGGCGGGTCACCCGGTCACTGGTTCCGCCTCGCCTGTTATGCGGACCGGTGTAGCCGAAGCGGCACGGGGCCTTGTAGGCACGGGCTTTGAGTGCAGGGATGGAAGATTGGTAAGTGGTTGGGATTGTTGGAGCGGGAGGGAGAAACGTCCCCGGGCGTGAATAGCCCCTCTCTCGCAATTTATGAAACCTAGTCTTTGGCTAGGATTTCGACATTGCTTTCTCTCCCGCAAGGGGAGGGAAACAATCGCGGCGCTAAGAAAATCAGCGCTTAGCCGAAAGGCTAAGTGCTAGACTTCTTAAGGAGAGGGGCAAGGTCTCCGAGCCGTTACTACCTCACAGTTGATAGCAGGAGCCAAGCAATCCTCAGAACTCCACCACCTTACCGGCTTCCAGCGTAACACGGCGGTCCATGCGGGCGGCGAGTTCGTGGTTGTGGGTGGCGATTAGGGCGGCAAGGCCAGACTGGCGGACCAGGGCCTCCAGCGCGTCGAAGACGTAGGATGCGGTCTTCGGATCGAGATTGCCGGTCGGTTCGTCGGCCAGAAGCACGCGTGGCGCATTGGCAACCGCGCGGGCGATCGCGACACGCTGCTGCTCGCCGCCGGAGAGTTCCGCCGGACGGTGTTCGGCGCGATGGCCGATGCGCATGTAATCGAGAAGCTGGGCTGCCCTCTCCTTCGCCTCGGCCTTGGACAGGCCGCCGATCAGCTGCGGCATCATGATATTCTCGATCGCCGAGAATTCCGGCAGGAGATGGTGGAACTGGTAGACGAAGCCGATTTCCGAGCGACGGATGGCGGTGCGCTGGTCGTCCGGCAAATCGTTGCACGAGCGGCCGCCGACAAAGACTTCGCCACTATCTGGATGTTCGAGCAGGCCTGCCAAGTGCAGGAGAGTCGACTTGCCTGTACCCGAAGGCGCTACGAGTGCGACGATCTCGCCCGTTCTCAGCTCGAAATCGGCGCCTTTCAGAATAGAAAGCGTCGTTTCTCCCTGGCCATAATGACGTTCGACATTTGCAAGCTTCAATACGGATTTACGCGGTGCCATGAGGTGATGGGATCCTATTCGTAGCGAAGCGCCTGGACAGGATCGAGCCTGGAGGCTCGCCATGCCGGGAAAATGGTGGCGATGAAGGATAGGACCAGCGCCATGGTGACGACGGAAACGGTCTCGCTGACACTCATTTCAGCGGGCAATTCGCTCAAGAAATAGAGTTCCGGGTTGAAGAGAACGGTGCCGGAAAGCCAGGAAAAGAACTGCCGGATACTTTCGATATTGAGACAGACGACAACCCCGAGGACGACGCCCGCAAGCGTGCCAACAAGACCGATCGCTGCCCCCGTCATGAAGAAGATGCGCATGATCGCGCCGGAACTTGCCCCCATGGTGCGCAGGATGGCGATGTCGGAGCCTTTGTCCTTTACCAGCATGATCAGGCCGGAAATGATGTTCAAGGCAGCGACAAGCACGATCAGCGTCAGGATCATGAACATGACGTTGCGTTCGACCTGCAGCGCCGAGAAGAAGGTCTGGTTGCGCTGGCGCCAGTCGGTGATGAAGATCTGACGGCCGGCGGCCTCCTCTATCTTCGGGCGCAGCTCATCCACGGCTTCCGGGTCGTTGATGAACAGCTCGATCGACTGAACGATGCCTTCGGCATTGAAATAGAGCTGCGATTCTTCGAGCGGCATGTAGATGATCGTCGCATCATATTCCGACATGCCGATCTCGAAGATGCCCGAGATCGTGTAGGACTTGACGCGTGGATTGACGCCCATCGGGGTTACATCGCCTTCAGGCGAGATCAGCGTGATCTGGTCGCCGGCATTCAGCCCGAGTTGTGCCGCAAGCCGGGACCCGACCAGAACGCCCTGCCCCGAGGCAAACCCGACGATATCGCCCTGCTTGATATTGCCGGCGACCTCGGTGAGCTTTTCCAGATCCTCGGCGCGGACACCACGGACCAGCGCGCCGGAACCTGCGCCACCGCGACCGGAGGCAAGCGTCTGGCCTTCAACCAGCGGCAGGGCCATCTTTACGCCCGGCACGGCTGAAAATTTCTTTGTCAGTTCGGCGTAATCATTCAGCGGCGTGTCGACCGGCTGGACGATCATGTGGCCGTTGATGCCGAGGATGCGGGAAATCAGCTCGGTGCGGAAACCGTTCATCACCGCCATGACGATGATGAGGGTGGCAACCCCCAGCATGATGCCGATGAAGGAAAACCCGGCGATGACCGAGATATAGGCTTCCTTGCGGCGCGAGCGCAGGTAACGCCAGGCAACCATGCGCTCGAAGCCTGAAAAGGCGCCGGCACTCGGAGCCTTTTCGACTTTCTGCTTTTCTTGACCCGCCGCGACGCTTGCCATTCACGTTTCCTCGTCTTGATCGGCGCCGGATCAGGCCATTCCGGCCTGTCCAGCACCCAATTCTGTCATCCGGCCGGAAATCCGAACGGCAGTATTATCAGCCGGTTGCCCGGTTCAGTGCAGCCTCGAGCGTCATCACTTCGCGGGCACCGGTCTTGCGGTCCTTCACCTCGACCTCGCCTGCGGCTGCAGAGCGCGGGCCGACGATGATCTGGACCGGCACGCCGATGAGATCGGCAGTGGCGAACTTGGTGCCGGCGCGATCGTCGCTGTCGTCATAAAGCACGTCCTTGCCGGCATTGCCGAGCGAGGCGTAGAGCTTTTCCGAGATAGTGTCGCAGGCGGCATCGCCCGGCTTCATGTTGATCACCACGACATCGAAGGGCGCGACCGATTCGGGCCAGATGATGCCGTTCTCGTCATGCGATGCTTCGATGATGGCGGGAACAAGGCGGGTCGGGCCGATACCGTAGGAACCCATGTGGACAGGGTGTTCCTTGCCGTCCGGTCCCTGAACCTTGGCGCCCATCGGTTCGGAATATTTGGTGCCGAAATAGAAGATGTGGCCGACCTCGATGCCACGGGCGGACAGGCGGTCGCTTTCCGGTATCGCGTTGAAAGCTGCCTCGTCGTGCATTTCCGAGGTTGCGGCATAGACCGAGGTCCACTTGTCGAAGATCGACTGCAGGCCGGCGACATCGTCGAAATCGGTGTTTTCCGCCGGGGTTTCGAAATCGGTGAAGGCCTTGTGGCTGAAGACTTCCGATTCACCGGTATCGGCCAGGATGATGAACTCGTGGCTGTGGTTGCCGCCGATCGGGCCGGTATCGGCACGCATCGGGATCGCGCGCATTCCGAGCCGCGCAAATGTGCGCAGGTAAGCGACGAACATCTTGTTATAGGAATGGATCGCGTCTTCGCGGGTCAGGTCGAAGGAATAGGCATCCTTCATCAGGAATTCGCGCGAGCGCATAGTGCCGAAACGCGGACGGATCTCGTCGCGGAACTTCAGCTGGATATGATAGAGGTTGAGCGGCAGGTTCTTGTAGGATTTCACATAGGACCGGAAGATGTCGGTGACCATTTCCTCGTTGGTCGGGCCGTAGAGCATCGGGCGCTCCTGGCGGTCCTTGATGCGCAGCATTTCCTTACCATAGGCCTCGTAACGACCGCTTTCCTGCCAAAGCTCAGCGGACTGCAGCGTCGGCATCGACAACTCGATGGCACCAGCGCGGTTCTGCTCTTCGCGGATGATGGCGTTGACCTTGTCCAGCACCTTCTTGCCGAGCGGCAGCCAGGAATAGATGCCCTGGCTCTGCTGGCGGACCATGCCCGCGCGCAGCATCAGACGGTGGGAGACGATTTCCGCTTCCTTGGGATTTTCCTTCAGGATGGGCATAAAATAGCGGGACAGGCGCATGGTGATTTCCGACTTTTGACTGGCCTCCCGCATCTCGCAGGAATCGGCCGATTTGAAGACCATTTGCGTGGCTTATTACCGGTTCCCAGACGCCAAGGAAACCCGGCTCCTATCGAAAAGCCGGTGGATGACCGAAGCGAAAATCGGCAAGGACTTGCGGAAGATGTGATTTTCGTGAAGGCAGGGGTGCGACAAATGCGCCAAAGGCAATTTTTTCCACACCTGTCACAAAAATACAAAAAAAGAGGATGACAAAGCCCAACCTATGAGCTAGTTTCAGCCCATAAAACAGGCATGAAGTTCAAATTCATGCCAATCGCGGTAAAGTCTTGGGAGGATCAGATCTTAGGCGCGCTAGACGCTGCCCCGGAAACGGTTAGGATCACGCGAAACTGAAAAACAAGGCTTCAACGCCTTGTTTTTTTTTGCCTTTAGACAGGCAACAATGCCTCCAGAGAGCCTTTCAGATTACAGTTTGCCGATGATATCGACGCGATCGCATGTGCCGGTTGCCGGTATCACATCCAGCTTTTGGCCAATTTCATGGCGGTGACGCCCGCGATCGATCTCCTTTTCTGTCCTGCATGTGACGATCTGGCCGTTTGCCTCACGGGTAAATTCAAGAAGACCGATGACCGCGATGTATGGCCCGGAGCGCCCGCCATCTCGTTCTTCCTCCCTTATTTCAAGGATCGTCGCGACCGAATGGGGAAATGTGTGGCGGCGATAGGCCTGAATGCCAAAAAGCATCACAAAGGCTAGAGCCGCGACTGTATAGACAATAGCCAGAACGATCCGTCGCTCCCTGTTATCCCGGAATTCCCCCGCCCGCATCGGCATCGATCCCTATTTCGTACTGCATTATTTGAAGCTCGGCATGATGTTCGGGATGCTGCCGATACCGAAGCCGAAATAAACCGATGCAAAATGATAGGCGAGATAGATCGCTGCCGAGATGACGGTGGTGAGCAGAATGACGCGCCCGCCACGAAATTTCGCAGGCGCACTCTCGACAGTTCCGAGCGTCACCTCGCCCTCGTCACGTTGGCTACGGTAGCCGAGCGGCAGAACCATGAAGAGGACAGTCCACCATAGGATGAAATAGATCGCGACGATTGTCAGGATTGGCATGCGGACGCTCCATCCTGGCGTTTGATCATCGGAACAGGCGGTTGAAGCCGCTGATAAAATGATTCCGATCTTTCGGCAGAGTCATTGATTTTATTCGCCATTGCACGCCGCATCAGACTTCCTCCAGCTCGATCAGCGTGCCGTTGAAATCCTTTGGGTGGAGGAAGAGAACCGGCTTTCCGTGGGCGCCGATTTTCGGTTTTCCATCGCCGAGAATACGCGCGCCGGCGGCACTCAGCTTTTCGGCGGCAGAGAGGATATCAGGCGTTTCGTAGCAGATGTGGTGGATGCCGCCTGAGGGATTGCGTTCGAGGAATGCGGCAATCGGGGATGCATCGTCGAGCGGTTCGAGCAGCTCGATCTTGGTATTTGGAAGCTCGACAAAAATGACGGTGACGCCGTGTTTGGGCAGCGATTGCGGTTCGGAGACTTTTGCGCCGAGCGTGTCTCGATAAATCGCGGCAGCCTCTTCGAGGATCGGGACGGCGATGGCGATGTGGTTTACTCGGCCGAGCATGTGTTCCTCCTCTTTCGGGCGCCTGCTTTCGGCAGGCAGCCGCTCCTCATTCGCCTGCCGGCACCTTCTCCCCTTAGACAATTTAGAGCACGACGCCCGGCTTGACGTCGGGGCGGTGCGGGGCTGAGTGGCGGGACCTGCACTCTGGCCGTCATGCCCGCAAACGTCTCAATCGCCCGATGGCAGGTTGAATATCTGACGGCTGACGATTTTCAGGCTTCGATCTGGCTGTATCCGGTAGCGTTCAACAACGCGGTTACCGAAACTATTGTAAAACTCATGATCGAAGCTGCTGCCGACGGGCGCTTTGGTGAGACGGCTTCTAGGTTGACCGCCGTATGTGATGCTACCCGAGATTGGCGCAATGTCGGATCCGTAGTCGCGCGCGACCAATTCGGGATCGGCAGTAGCACTGCACGCGGTCAGCGTTGCAACGGCCAAGGAAATTAACGTTTTTCTCATCGTGCTCATCTCCTCCTTGGAGGCTGACGGGGCAAAGAACGTCTGCCGAGTTCCACTATGACTGACGCCCATGACCGAGTGAAGCGCTAAAGCATATCGCGATCCTGCGGATCCGCTCGCGGAGTTTTAGGTCTTTGTTTTATAGCATGTCTGTTGCGCAAAACTGCTGCACATTTTTGCGCAACAGGCTCGATATACGCGCACCAGGAAGGTGCCATCGCTAGCGACGTGACATACCTCTCCGGGGGAGATGCGGAGTGCAGCTCGCTACACTCCGCATAAGCACCCCCCCTACTGAACCCTTGTTACGAACACCGTGACCACAGGCTTCTTGCCCCAGGCGATATTGGCGGCCGAGCGGACGGCGCGGCGAACGGATTCGCGTACGGTGTCGAGATCCTTGCGGCGGGCGCGCGGGATGCTTTCAACGGCGCCGAGTACGGCGTCATAAAGACCGTCGTCCATGTCCTCGCCCTCGTCGTCGAATTCCGGCAGGCCGAAGGAGACGAGATCGGGGTCGGCGAGGAATTCATAGCGCTGGTCGAGCAGGATATTGACCGAGACATGGCCGACAAAGGAGAGCTTGCGACGATCGCTGATGCCCATTTCGTCCAGATCGCCGATCAGCTTGCCATCCTTGTAGATGCGGCCGAAGGGAGCGTCGTCGATGACTTCCGCCGGACCGGGCGCAAGGCGCAGGATGTTGCCGTTACGGACGCGCGGGATCTCGCCAATGCCGGCGGATGCACCAAGTTCAGCCTGTGCCGTCAGGTGGGCCGCCTCGCCGTGAACGGGAACGAGGATCTGAGGCCTTGTCCACTCGTACATTTTCAGAAGTTCGTTGCGGCGCGGGTGGCCGGAAACGTGCACGAGCGCATCGGCATCGGTGACGATCTTGATGCCCTGTTCGATCAGCGCGTTCTTGATCTCGATGATCGGCTTTTCATTGCCCGGAATTGTGCGAGACGAGAAGACGACCGTATCGCCCTTGGTGAGTGCCACATGGCGCATCTCATCGCGGGAAATCTTCGCCAGCGCCGCGCGGGACTCGCCCTGGCTGCCGGTCAGGATGACGACGACCTTGTCGCGCGGGATGTAGCCGTATTCGTCTTCGGCGAGGAAGGGTTTAAGGCCTTCCATGATGCCGATGTCCTGCGCAACATTGACGACGCGTTTCAGCGACGAACCGAGCAGCAGAACTTCACGGCCGGCTGCGTTTGCGGCTTCAGCGATCGAGCGGATACGGCCGACATTAGACGAGAAGGTGGTGACGGCCACCCTGCCCTCGGCTTCCTCGATGACCTTCTGCAGGCCGGCAGAGACTTCTTCTTCAGATGGCGAAACGCCTTCGCGCAGGGCATTGGTACTGTCGCACATCAGCGCCAGCACGCCCTCGTCGCCGATGGCGCGGAAACGCGCCTCGTCTGTGAGTGGACCGAGTGTCGGCTTGGCATCGATCTTCCAGTCGCCGGTGTGGACGACATTGCCGAGCGGAGTGCGGATGACCAGCGACATCGGCTCGGGGATGGAGTGGTTGACGCCGACGGCCTCGATCTCGAATGGTCCGACATTGATACGGTCGCCGGCCTTGAAGATGGTGATCGGGATCTCGGCACGGTCGCCTTCATACTTGCGCTTGGCTTCCAGCATGCCGGCGGTAAAGGGCGAGGCATAGACCGGTACGTTGAGGCCCGGCCACAGATCGTTCAGCGCGCCGTAATGGTCCTCATGCGCATGGGTGATGATCATGCCCTTGAGATTGTTGCGCTGCGAGGCAAGGAAACGGATGTCGGGAAGAACGAGATCGACGCCCGGAAGATCGGGACCCGGGAAGGTCACGCCCGCATCGACCATGATCCACTGACGCTTCTGAGGCGGTCCATAGCCATAGAGAGCGAGGTTCATGCCGATCTCGCCCACGCCGCCCAGCGGCAGAAACACCAGTTCGTCTTGATTAGCCATTCTTCTTCTTATTCCGTTTTCATAAAGAATACATCACCTGCCGCGATCGGCAGGTCTTGTCCACCCCCCATGTCGAGTAACAGCAGGCCGCCGTCGTCGATTCCGGCAAATCTGCCCTCCAGCGACCTGTCGGGAAGATTGACGGTAATACGCTCGCCGACGCCGCAGGCGACCTCCCGCCAGCGGCGCACGATTTCGGCGGTGCCCCTTCCCTCATCCCACAAATCGAGCGCCAAAGCCATGGACTGATAAAGATGGGCGAAAAGTTCATCCGGCGAAATCGCCGCACCGTGATCGGAAAGACGGGTGACGCCATAAGGCGCGCTGTCAGGCATATGGCGGATATTGATACCAATGCCAATGACCAGAGCCCGCTTTCCGCCGGCAAGCGGCTCGCCCTCAAGCAGGATACCGCAGGTCTTTTTGCGATTGATCAGGATGTCATTCGGCCATTTGACCTGCAGGGCGGCGTCGCCGGGCGGTAGGATCGCCTTGACCGCGTCATGGACGGCGACCGCCACCGCAAGCGGCAACGAGGCCACGCGCTCCATGGGGGCAGGATCGATCAGCAGCAGCGAGGCGTAGAGATTGCCCGGCTCGGAGGTCCAGGCGCGGCCGCGTCGGCCACGCCCTTCGGTCTGACGGGCAGACGTCACCCACAACAAACCGGGATCGCCCGCGCGAGCGCGGGCGAGACATTCGCTATTGGTGGACCCAATGTCGTCGAAGGCGACATGACGGAAAGCTTCGAGCGAGAAGCGGCTCTTCTCTCCCGCCATTCTCAGAAGAACGACCGTGCAGCCGCATCCGCCGCGGAGCCGATCGGGCCGCCATAGAGGATGTAGGTGGTGATCAGCAGGCCGGAAATGCCGAAGATGAAGCGTAGTTCTCCGGGTGTGCGCTCGAATTCGCCCTTCGGATCATCGAACCACATCAGCTTGACGATGCGCAGGTAGTAGTAGGCTGCGACGACAGACATCAGGAAGCCGATGACGGCAAGCGTGAAGAGACCTGCTTCGACGGCCGCCAGGAATACGTAATATTTGGCGAAGAAGCCTGCGAGCGGCGGAATGCCTGCCATGGAGAACATCTGCGCGGTCAGTACCACCGCCATGAACGGCTTTCTGGCAAAGAGGCCAGCAAGCTCGTCGATCTCCTCGACATAGGTGCCATCCGGGCGGCGCATCGACATGATGCAGGCAAAGGTGCCGAAGGACATCATCATGTAGATGAGCATGTAGAGGGCGACACCGGAAACGCCGCTTTCGCTGCCTGCCGACAGGCCGACAAGCGCGAAGCCCATGTGGCCAATGGAGGAATAGGCCATCAGGCGCTTGATGTTCTTCTGGCCGACGGCGGCAAAGGAGCCGAGCGCCATGGAGGCAATCGCCACGAAGACGATGATCTGGCGCCAGTCGCCGATGAGCGGCAGGAAGGTCTCCGAGGTCAGACGGATGAGGATCGCCATGGCAGCGATCTTCGGGCCGGCTGCGAAGAAGGCGGTAACCGGGGTCGGTGCACCTTCATAAACGTCCGGCGTCCACATGTGGAAAGGAACCGCGGAAATCTTGAAGCAGGCGCCGGCGAGGATGAAGACCATGCCGAAAATCAGGCCGAGGCCACGGGTTTCCGAAGAAAGGACGGACGCGATTTCCTGGAATCCGGTGTTGCCGGTGAAGCCGTAGACCAGCGACATGCCGTAGAGCAGCATCCCGGAAGACAGCGCACCGAGGACGAAATATTTCAGGCCAGCTTCGGTCGAGCGCAGGCTGTCGCGGTTGAAGGCGGCAACGACATAAAGCGCCAGCGACATCAGCTCGAGGCCGAGATAGAAGGCGATCAGGTCATTGGCCGAGATCAAGAGCAGCATGCCGAGCGTCGAGAGAACCAGCAGGACCGGATATTCGATCTTGTCGAGCTGCATGGCCTTGCCCTGAACGGCTGACATGGCGAGCGCGAAAATCGAGCCGGCGATTGCCGCGACCTTCATGAAGCGGGCGAACGGATCGACGATGAAGGCACCGCCGAAGGCTTCGCCATTGCCGGAAGACACCGTGATCAGCAGTCCGACGACGGCGAGAAGCGCGATTGCCAGCCCGGAAATCAGCTGGTTCGCCTTTTCGCCGATGAAAACACCCATCATGAGCAGCACGAGCGCGCCGACCGCCAGAATGATTTCGGGCAGAGCAAACTGCAGACTTTGAGAGAAGAGTTCAGGAGTCATAGTCTTATCTGTCCCGTCATCAATTCGCAGCCTGAGCGGCGGTCGCCACGGCCTGGATGGCCGCATGGTAATTGGTTACGATTCTGTCGACTGTCGCTGCGGAGGCATCGAAGACCGGCGCAGGATAGATGCCGAAGAAGATGGTCACAACGATCAGCGGCCAGACGATGCAGTGCTCGCGGAAAGAAATGTCCACAAGGCCCTGCATCAGCGGCGATTTTGCCTGACCGAAGATCATGCGGCGGTAGAGCCACAGCATGTAGGCGGCGGAAAGAACGACGCCGGTGGTGGCGAAGAAGGCCGTCCAGACACTGACACGGAAGACACCGACCGTCGCCAGGAATTCGCCGACGAAGGCGGAAGTGCCCGGCAGGCCGACATTGGCCATGGTGAAGATCAGGAAGGCCAGCGCGTATTTCGGCATGCGATGCACGAGGCCGCCGTAATCGCCGATGTTACGCGTATGGGTGCGCTCGTAGACGATACCGACGCAGAGGAAGAGCGCGCCGGAGATGACGCCGTGCGACAGCATCTGGAAGATCGCGCCGTGGAGACCCTGCTGGTTGACCGCGAAGATGGCCATCGTCACGTAACCCATGTGGGCGACGGAGGAATAGGCGATCATCTTCTTGATGTCGGACTGCATCAGAGCCACGAGCGAGGCGTAGATGATGGCGATGACCGACAGGGTGAGGATCATCGGCGTGAAATAGTCGGACGCCAAGGGGAACATCGGCAGGGAGAAGCGCAGGAAGCCGTAGCCGCCGAACTTCAGCAACAGAGCCGCAAGGTCGACCGAGCCGGCCGTCGGGGCTTCGACGTGCGCATCCGGCAACCAGGTGTGGAACGGCCACATCGGCACCTTGACGGCGAAAGACAGGAAAAAGGCGAGGAACAACCAGAACTGCATTTCCGGCGAGAACTTGTAGGCAAGCAGGACTGGAATGGAGGTGGTGCCGACTTCCGCATACATGACAAGGATGCCGACCAGCATGAAGACCGAGCCGGCCAGCGTATAGAGGAAGAACTTCATCGACGCGTAGATACGACGCGGTCCGCCCCAGACGCCGATGATCAGGAACATCGGGATCAAGCTCGCTTCGAAGAAGACGTAGAAGAGCACGAGGTCCATCGACACGAAGACGCCGACGATCAGCACTTCCAGAACCAGGAAGGCGATCATGTATTCACGCGCATGCAGCGTGATCGCCTTCCAGCTGGTCAACACGCCGAAGGGCATGAGGAAGGTCGCCAGCACAACGAACATGACGGACAGGCCATCGACGCCGATATGGTAACTGATGCCCTTGCCGAGCCAGTAATATTGCTCGACCATCTGGTAATCGGCGCTGGTGCCGTCAAAGCCGTACCAGACGACCAGCGACAGGAGGAACGTGATGATCGTCGTGATCAGCGAGATGATCATGACGTTCTGGCGACCGTCGTCGGTGTCGTCGCGGGTGAACACCAGCAACAGCACGCCCACCATCGGGAGGAAGGTGACCGTGGAAAGAATAGGCCAATCGGTCATCAGACAGAACTCCCGAGCATCATCCAGGTAATCAGGGCAGCGACGCCAAGCAGCATCGTGAAGGCATAGTGATAGAGGTAACCGGTCTGCAGGCGCACGACGCGGTTGGCGGTGTCAACCACCCGGGCAGCAACGCCGTTGGGTCCGAAGTGGTCGATCGTACCGACATCGACCTTCTGCCAGAAGAAGCGGCCGAGAGCCTTGGCGGAACGGACGAACAGGAAGTCGTAGAGTTCGTCGAAATACCACTTGTTGAGCAGGAACTGGTAGAGGCCCGGCTGTGCGGCCGCTAGCTTCTTCGGTGTCTCTGGCGACTTGATGTAGAAGTACCAGGCGGTGACGAAGCCGATCAGCATGGCGATGAAGGGCGACAGGACGACGAGGAACGGCACGTGATGGAATTCGTGCAGCAGTTCGTTGTGCTCGGAGGTGAAGAGCGCGCCCTTCCAGAAGCCCTCGTAGGCGTCACCGTAGAACATTCCCTGGAAGATCACGCCGGCGAGCACCGCGCCGATGGCCAGTACATAGAGCGGGATCAGCATGACGTTCGGGCTTTCATGCACGTGATGCATGACCTCGTGGCTGGCGCGCTCCTTGCCGAAGAAGGTTAGGAACGCCAGACGCCAGGAGTAGAAGCTGGTGAACAGCGCTGCGATGACGAGCAACGTGAAGGCAAAGCCCGAGACCGCCGAATGCGAGGCATAGGATGCCTCGATGATGACGTCCTTGGAGAAGAAGCCGGCAAAACCGATCGGCGTGAAGGGGATACCGACGCCGGTCAGCGCCAGGGTGCCGATCGTCATCATCCAGAAGGTGACCGGTATATGCTTTCTCAGCCCCCCCATCTTGCGCATGTCCTGCTCGCCATCGACGGCATGGATGACCGAGCCGGCGCACAGGAACAACAGAGCCTTGAAGAAGGCGTGAGTGAAGAGGTGGAAGATCGCCGCGCCATAAGCGCCGATGCCGAGAGCTACGAACATGTAGCCGAGCTGCGAGCAGGTCGAATAGGCGATGACGCGCTTGATGTCGTTTTGAACCAAGCCGACGGTCGCCGCGAAGAAGGCGGTGATCGCACCGATGATGGTAACTACGGTCAGCGCATCCGGAGACTGTTCGAACAAAGGCGACATGCGGGCGACGAGGAAGACGCCGGCGGTGACCATGGTTGCGGCATGGATGAGGGCCGAAACCGGAGTCGGACCTTCCATGGCGTCCGGCAGCCAGGTGTGCAGCAGGAACTGCGCCGACTTGCCCATCGCGCCCATGAAAAGCAGCAGGCAGGCGGCAGTCAGCGCGCCTTCGCGGGTCAGCGTCAGGCCGAATACGTCGAAGATGACGCGAGCTGCTTCCGGAGACCCTTCGGCCGGCAGATAAGTGCCGGCATTGGCGAAGATGGTCTCGAAGTTGATCGAGCCGAACATGACAAAGACGGCGGCGATGCCGAGCATGAAGCCGAAGTCACCGACGCGGTTGACGATGAAGGCCTTCATGGCAGCCGCATTGGCCGACGGGCGATCGTACCAGAAGCCGATCAGGAGATAGGATGCGAGACCGACGCCTTCCCAGCCGAAGAACATCTGCAGCAGGTTATCCGACGTGATGAGCATCAGCATCGTGAAGGTGAAGAGTGACAGATAGGCGAAGAAGCGCGGACGATGCGGATCGGTGTGCATGTAACCGACGGAATAGACATGCACGAGGAAGGACACCGTGTTGACGACGACGAACATGACCGACGTCAGGGTATCGATGCGCAGCGCCCAGAAGACGTCTATGTTGCCGGACTGGATCCAGCGCAGAACTTCGACGCTCATGGTTTCCTGGGAGCCGAGGGCCACCTGGAAGAAGACGACCCAGGACAGGACCGCGACCACGGCCATCAGACCGCAGGTTACAAATTCCGAGGCCTTGGCACCGATCTGGCGACCGAAAAGGCCAGCGATCAGGAAGCCGACCAGAGGAAGGAAGACGATAAGCTTGTAGATCATGACCCGATCAGCCCTTCATCACATTGACGTCGTCGACGGCGATCGAGCCGCGGTTGCGGTAGAAGACGACAAGAATTGCAAGACCGATGGCGGCTTCCGCAGCCGCGACAGTCAGAATGAACAAAGCAAAGACCTGGCCGACGATGTCGTTCAGGAACGACGAGAAAGCGACCATGTTGAGATTGACCGCGAGCAGGATGAGCTCGATCGACATCAAGATGATGATGACGTTCTTGCGGTTCAGGAAGATGCCGAAAACGCCTAGCGTGAAGAGGATGGCGCTGACCGTGAGATAGTGGGAAAGACCGATTTCCATTTTAATGTTCCTTTTTCCCGCTTACTCAGAGCCCTTGGCCCGGCTTGACCTTGACCACCTCGACGGCGGTTTCCGGCGTACGGGCGACCTGGCGTGAAACATCCTGACGCTTGATGTTCTGGCGGTGGCGCAGGGTCAGCACGATCGCGCCGATCATCGCCACCAGCAGAACCATGCCGGCGATCTGGAAGAAATAGACATAGTGGGTGTAGAGCACGTCCCCGAGAGCGGCAGTATTCGTGCGCTCTGCCGGGTTCGGGATCGGCATGGTGATCGACTGCGCGGCTTCCGGCGACAGCACGCTCGAGCCGATGACGAGGATCAGCTCGGCCGCGACCACCAGACCGACCAGCATGCCGATCGGGGCATATTGCAGGACGCCGGATTTCAGCTCGGCGAAATCGATGTCGAGCATCATCACGACGAAGAGGAAGAGAACTGCCACCGCGCCGATATAGACAACCAGCAGGATCATCGCGAGGAATTCAGCGCCGGTCAGAAGGAAGAGACCGGCCGCATTGAAGAAGACCACGATGAGAAAGAGAACCGAGTGGACCGGGTTCCTGGACGAAATGACCATGAACGCCGACGCGACGGCGATGAACGCGAACAGATAGAAGAATAGTGCCTGCAGACCCATCGTGGTGCCTTCTCGTCCCTCGTCGAGATCGGGCTTTCCGCCCTACCCGCCCGACCGGTGCCATTTAAGCGCCGGTATGAATTTGAATGAGCCGGAAGCATCAAGCCATCCGGCGAATGCGCCTTACCGGTAAGGCGCATCCATTGCGATATTGCGGGCGATCTCCCGTTCCCAGCGATCGCCATTTTCCAGAAGCCGTGCCTTATCGAAATAAAGCTCTTCGCGGGTTTCCGTCGAGAACTCGAAATTCGGGCCTTCGACGATCGCGTCGACCGGGCATGCCTCCTGGCAGAAGCCGCAATAGATGCACTTCACCATGTCGATATCGTAACGCACCGTGCGACGGGTGCCGTCATTGCGGCGCGGACCCGCTTCGATGGTGATCGCCTGAGCGGGACAGATCGCCTCACACAGCTTGCAGGCGATGCAACGCTCCTCCCCGTTCGGATAACGGCGCAGGGCATGCTCGCCACGGAAGCGTGGGCTGACCGGGCCTTTTTCGAACGGGTAGTTGATCGTGGCCTTCTGCTTGAAGAAATACTTCATCGACAGGAAGAAGGCGCCGACGAACTCCTTCAGGAACAGCGAGTTGATAGCCTGTGCAATAGCCATCTTATTCTCCAATGATGCCGAGGGACGGATTGGTCATGATCATGCCCATCCCGTCAGTTTCAGCACGAATGCAACGATGATCAACATGATGAGCGACAGCGGAAGGAAGACCTTCCAGCCGAGGCGCATGAGCTGGTCATAGCGGTAGCGCGGTACGAATGCCTTCACCATGGCGATCATGAAGAAGACCATTGTGCCCTTGAGCACGAACCAGATGACGCCCGGCACCCAGTTGAGGATGGCGATATCGACCGGGGGCAGCCAGCCGCCAAGGAAGAGAATGGTCGTCAGCGAGCAGACCATCAGGATGGCGGCATATTCCGACAGCATCAGCATCATGTACGGAGCCGAGCCGTATTCGACCATGTAGCCGGCGACCAGTTCGGATTCCGCTTCCGGAAGATCGAAGGGCGGACGGTTGGTTTCGGCAAGACCCGAGATGAAGAAGATCACGAACATCGGGAAGAGCGACAGCCAGTGCCAGTCGAGGAAGGAGTTCGGCAGACCGAGCTTGGTGCCGAGGCCGTCCTGCTGCGACATGACGATATCCGTCAGGTTCAGCGAGCCGACGCAGAGAAGGACGGCAACGATGACGAAACCGATCGAGACTTCGTAGGACACCATCTGGGCCGCGGAACGGAGCGCACCGAGGAACGGGTATTTGGAGTTGGATGCCCAACCCGCCATGATGATCCCGTAGACCTCCAGCGAGGAGATCGCGAAGATGTAGAGAATGCCGACATTGATATCGGCGATAGCCCAGCCTTCATTCAGCGGAATCACTGCCCAAGTGGCGAGCGCCAGCGTCACGGAAACGAGCGGCGCCAGAAGGAAGACTGCCTTGTTGGCACCAGCCGGAATGATCGGCTCCTTGAAGACGAACTTCAAAAGGTCGGCGAAGGACTGGAACAGGCCGAACGGACCAACGATGTTGGGGCCGCGGCGCAGCTGTACGGCGGCCCAGATCTTGCGGTCGGCCAGAAGGATATAGGCAATGAAGACCAGAAGGCAGACCAGCAGCAGAAGCGACTGCCCCAGCATGATGAGCGCCGGCCAAACGTAGGTCCAGAAGAACGAATCCATATTCATATCACTCCGCCGCAGCCTGGAAGTTGTTGCGGGCCAATGCCGAGCACTCAGCCATCACGGCAGAGGAACGGGCAATCGGGTTGGTCAGGTAAAAATCCTTGATCGGCGAAGAGAAGCCGCCCTTGGTCATTTCGCCGGCCTTTTGGCCGAGCGCTGCCACATCGTTGACCGAGCCTGCAGCGATCTCATCGATCTGCGCAAAATGCGGGTGGTCCTGATAAAGCTTGGCGCGTAGAGCCTGGAGACTGTCGAAGGGCAGTTTCTTGCCGAGCACATCGGAGAGCGCACGCAGGATCGCCCATTCCTCGCGGGCTTCGCCCGGCGCGAAGCCGGCGCGGTTGCCCATCTGGACGCGGCCTTCGGTGTTGACCCAGGTACCGGACTTTTCGGTATAGGCCGCACCCGGCAGGATGATATCGGCGTTCATTGCGCCATGATCGCCGTGGCTGCCGATATAGATCGTCGTCTTGGCGTACTTGGCCGAGAAGTTCATCTCGTCAGCGCCGAGCAGGAAGAGAACGTCCATCGAGCGCAGCATGGTCGCAGCATCTGCGCCCTTCGCACCCGGAACGAAACCGAGGTCGAGACCGCCGACGCGGGAGGCTGCGGTGTGGAGGACGGCAAAACCGTTCCACTCTTCCGTCAGGGCACCGACCGAGCCTGCGAGCTGCGCTGCAGCCTGAAGAACAGCCAGACCATCCGGACGGGTGAGAGCCCCCTGCCCTACGATAATCATCGGGTTCTTTGCGCCACGCAGCTTTTCGGCAAAGCTGTTTACACCCGAGGCCAGATCGGAAAGCGTTTCCGGACCTGCACCGAGATAGTCGTAAGGGTAACGCAGCTCGTTGACTTCGCCGATCACGCCGATCGGGAAGTTGCCGCGGCGGAAGCGCTTGCGGATGCGGGCGTTGAGGACGGCGGCTTCGAGGCGCGGGTTGGCACCGATGATGAGCAGAGCGCCGGCCTGTTCGATGCCTTCGATGGTCGGATTGAAGAGGTAGCTTGCGCGGCCAAGCGACGGATCAAGCGCCGTCCCGTCCTGGCGACAGTCGAGGTTTTCCGATCCGAGCGAAGACAGAATCTGCTTCAACGCATACATTTCCTCGACGGAAGCGAGGTCACCGGCAATTGCGCCGATCTTGTCGCCTGACGTGGCGGAAACGGCCGTCCGGACGGCTGCAAAAGCTTCAGCCCAGCTGGCAGGCTGCAGGCGGCCATCCTTGCGGACGTAAGGACGGTCGAGACGCTGGGTCTTCAGGCCATCCCAGATGAAGCGGGTCTTGTCGGAGATCCACTCCTCGTTCACCTGCTCGTTGACGCGCGGCATGATGCGCATCACTTCGCGGCCACGAGTATCGACGCGGATGGCGGAGCCAACGGCGTCCATGACATCGATCGATTCCGTTTTGCCGAGTTCCCACGGACGGGCGGTGAAGGCGAAAGGTTTTGAAGTCAGTGCACCGACCGGGCAGAGATCAACGACGTTGCCCTGAAGCTCGGAGGTCATGGCCTGTTCGAGATAGGTGGTGATCTCGGCATCCTCGCCGCGACCGATCAGGCCGAGTTCGGAAATGCCGCCGACTTCTGTGGTGAAGCGGACGCAGCGCGTGCAATGAATGCAGCGGTTCATCACCGTCTTGACCAGCGGGCCGATATACTTGTCTTCGACGGCGCGCTTATTTTCACCGTAACGCGAACTGTCGATGCCGAAGGCCATCGCTTGGTCCTGCAGGTCGCATTCGCCGCCCTGGTCGCAGATCGGGCAATCCAGCGGATGGTTGATCAGCAGGAATTCCATCACGCCTTCGCGGGCCTTCTTGACCATCGGCGTATTGGTGAAGATTTCCGGCAGTTCGCCGTTCGGGCCGCCGCGGATATCGCGCACACCCATGGCGCAGGAGGCCGTCGGCTTTGGCGGACCACCCTTCACCTCGATCAGACACATGCGGCAGTTGCCCGCCACCGACAGACGCTCATGGAAACAAAAACGCGGAATCTCGGCTCCCGCTTCCTCGCATGCCTGAAGCAGCGTGAAATGGTCAGGAACTTCGATTTCGTTGCCGTCAACCTTCAGCTTTGCCATCGTATCACTTACGTCCTGTGTTCAACCCGAGCCGTTCAGAACCCGGAAATAGTTCATTTCAACAACCGAAATTCCGCCTCTCGCGGGCTTATTCGGCCGCCTCCATGACGGCGCCTTCAGACGTCGCATTGTATGTATACTGATCGATCCGAGCTTCGATCTCGGCGCGGAAATTGCGGATCAGGCCCTGGATCGGCCATGCGGCCGCGTCACCGAGCGCGCAGATCGTGTGTCCTTCGACCTGTTTGGAAACCTGGAACAGCATGTCGATTTCGCGCTTCTGGGCGTTACCGCGCACCATGCGTTCCATCAGGCGCATCATCCAGCCGGTGCCTTCGCGGCACGGCGTGCACTGGCCGCAGCTTTCATGCTTGAAGAAGGCCGCGATGCGCCAGATCGCCTTGATGACATCCGTCGACTTGTCCATGACGATCATGCCGCCGGTGCCGAAGGAAGACTTGACCTCGCGCATGCCGTCAAAGTCCATGATCGCGTCGGCCATGTCTTCGCCACGCACGATCGGGCAGGATGCGCCGCCAGGAATGACAGCCAGCAGATTGTCCCAGCCGCCGCGGATGCCGCCGCAGTGATGTTCGATGATCTCGCGGAAGGAGAGCCCCATTGCCTCTTCGAAGGTGCAGGGCTTGTTGACGTGGCCCGAAACCATGAACAGCTTGGTCCCGACATTGTTGGCACGGCCGATCGAGGAGAACCAGGATGCGCCGCGACGCAGGATCGTCGGGGCAACCGAGATCGATTCGACATTGTTAACCGTGGTCGGGCAGCCATAGAGACCCATGTTCGCCGGGAATGGCGGCTTCATGCGCGGCTGGCCCTTCTTGCCTTCGAGGCTTTCGAGCAATGCCGTTTCTTCGCCGCAGATATAGGCACCGGCGCCGTGATGGACGACGATGTCGTAATCCCAGCCATGGACCGTGTTCTTGCCGAGTAGGCCTGCCTCGTAACATTCGTCGATCGCTGCCTGCAGGGCTTCACGCTCGCGCATGTATTCGCCGCGAACATAGATGAAGGCCGTATGGGCGCCCATGGCGAAACCGGCAATCACGCAGCCTTCGATCAGGGTATGCGGATCGTTGCGGAGGATTTCGCGGTCCTTGCACGTGCCGGGCTCAGATTCGTCGGCGTTGACGACAAGATAATGCGGACGGCCGTCAGATTCCTTCGGCATGAAGGACCATTTGAGGCCGGTCGGGAAGCCAGCACCACCACGACCACGAAGGCCGGATGCCTTCATCTCGTTGATGATCCAGTCCCTGCCCTTTTCGATGATGATCTTAGTACCATCCCAGTGGCCACGGCTCATCGCTCCCTTCAAGGACTTGTCCTTGAGGCCGTAGATATTGGTGAAGATGCGATCCTGATCGTTAAGCATATCTCACCCCTTACCGTGGCTTCTTGCCGAAGACTTTAATGTATTCGGCTTCGCCACCCTTGGCGAGCGCCTTGGCCTGGTTGAGCCAGTCGTCACGTTCAATACGGCCCTTGAAATTCAGGTAGCCGTCCACCCATTCGCGCTCGGCCTTCTTCCACGATGCGACTTGCGCGAAGGTGAATATGCCGAGTTCGTGAAGGGTTGCTTCGATCTTCGGACCGACGCCGGAAATCAGCTTCAGGTCATCAACCTCAGCCGGCTTTTCGATGCCCTTAGGGCGGTTCTTGTCTTCCAGCGACGGCTTTTCGGACTTTGCGCCGGGAGCAGCCTTAACGGCTTCAGCCTTTGGGACCTCTGCAGCCGACTTATCTACCGTTGCCTTGGCATTTGCTTCGGCGGCCTTCGGCGCAGTAACCGGCGTTTTCAGCTTGGGATCGGTTTCGGGTGCCGTATCCTTCGGCTTTGCAGCCTCTGCCGGAGGAACCGGGGCTGCGTCGACAGCCGGCTCCGGCTGCGGCTCGAGATTGGTGCGGACCGGCTTGATCTCGTCGTTCAGCGTGACCGCGCCGCCTTCAGGCGCGGAGAGATGGCGGTCGATCTGCGGGCCGGGCTTGATTTCGTCACCCTTGCCTGCTTCGAACGCATCGATGATTTCCTCAAGACGTTCGGGCGTCAAATCCTCGTAGGCATCCTTGAAGATGATGACCATCGGTGCGTTGACGCAGGCGCCTTGACACTCGACTTCTTCCCAGGACAGCGTGCCGTCGGCATTCGGCTGCAGCGGATCGTGATGGATCTTGTGCTGACAGACCTTGATCAGCTCTTCGGCGCCGCGCAGCATGCAGGGCGTGGTGCCGCAGACCTGGATATGGGCGCGGGTGCCGATCGGCTTCAGCTGGAACTGGGTGTAGAAAGTAGCCACTTCCATGACGCGGATATAGGGCATGTCGAGACGGGCCGCGACATGCTCGATCGTGGCGCGGGTGACCCAGCCTTCCTGCTCCTGCGCTCGCATCAGAAGCGGGATGACGGCCGACTGCTGCCGGCCTTCCGGGTATTTCCTGATCGTTGCCTCGGCCCAGGCCGCATTCTCTTCGTTGAAGGCGAAGTTAGCGGGCTGGAACTGTTCTTCGGCTAGTCGACGAACGGACATTCTTTCTCACGCCTTATCAGTTTATTGACACACGCCGCGAGACCACCGCAAAAGCGGCTTCGCAGGCTTTGGCAGGGATGATCGCAGCGACGGATACCATCAGCGGTCTACCTCACCGAACACGATATCGAACGAGCCCAGCACCGCCGAGACGTCCGCCAGTTGGTGCCCGCGACAGGCGAAATCCATCGCCTGAAGGTGCGCATAGCCCGGAGCACGGATCTTGCAGCGGTAGGGCTTGTTGGTGCCATCGGCCACGAGAAACACGCCAAACTCGCCCTTGGGAGCTTCGACGGCGGCATAAACTTCGCCGGCGGGCACGTGGTAGCCTTCGGTATAAAGCTTGAAGTGGTGGATGAGCGCTTCCATCGAGCGCTTCATCTCACCGCGCTTGGGTGGCACAACCTTGCCATCGGTAGCCGAGAACGGGCCGGCCTTGGCATCGCCGAGCAGGCGGTTGACGCACTGCTTCATGATCTTGCAGCTCTCGCGCATCTCGATCATGCGGATGAGGTAGCGATCGTAACAGTCGCCGTTCTTACCGATCGGGATGTCGAATTCGAGGTCGGAATAACATTCGTATGGCTGCGCACGGCGCAGGTCCCAGGCAGCGCCCGAACCGCGGACCATGACACCGGAGAAGCCGCGTGCCCAGGCATCGTTGATATCGATGACGCCGATATCGACGTTACGCTGCTTGAAGATGCGGTTGCCGGTCAGAAGATCGTCGATATCATCCAGCTTGGACGGGAACTGGTCGCACCACGCGCCGATATCCTCGACCAGCTCATGCGGCAGATCCTGATGGACGCCGCCGGGACGGAAATAGGCTGCGTGCATGCGCGCGCCACATGCACGCTCGTAAAACACCATCAGCTTTTCGCGCTCTTCGAAACCCCAGAGCGGCGGGGTGAGCGCGCCGACGTCCATGGCCTGGGTGGTGACGTTCAAGAGATGCGACAGGATACGGCCGATCTCGGAATAAAGGACGCGGATGAGCTGGCCGCGGATCGGAATTTCCAGACCGAGCATCTTTTCGACGGCCAGAGCAAAGGCATGCTCCTGATTCATCGGCGCGACGTAATCGAGGCGGTCGAAATAGGGAACGGCCTGGAGATAAGTCTTCGTCTCGATGAGCTTTTCGGTGCCGCGGTGCAGAAGACCGATATGCGGGTCCACGCGCTCCACAATTTCGCCGTCGAGTTCCAGCACAAGACGCAGAACGCCGTGCGCGGCAGGATGCTGCGGCCCAAAATTGATGTTGAAGTTACGAACGTTGTGCTCGGTCATCTGCGGCTCCATGCCAGTACTCAAGCGTACCGGGCGGGAAAAACTTGGCGTCAAACCGGCGCTTATGCGCCAGTTTCAGATTTCGGCGTCAGGTATTAGCCTTCTCGTCCCCGGGAAGGACGTATTCCGGTCCCTCCCACGGACTCAGGAAGTCGAAGCTGCGAAACTCCTGGCGGAGTTCAACCGGTTCGTAGACGACGCGCTTGAGGCTGTCGTCATAGCGAACCTCGACGAAACCGGTGGTCGGGAAATCCTTGCGCAGCGGATGACCTTCAAAGCCGTAATCGGTGAGGATGCGGCGAAGATCCGGATGGCCTGTAAACAGGATACCGTACATGTCCCAGGCTTCGCGCTCGGCCCAGTCGGCACCCGGATAAACGGAAGTGACAGACGGAACGGGCTCTTCCTCAGCCGTTGCAAGCTTTACGCGGATGCGCTGGTTCTGCTTCGGCGACATCAGGTGATAGACTACATCGAAGCGCTTAACGCGCGCCGGATAGTCTACACCACAGGCATCGATGAAGTTGACGAAGGCACAGCGGGGATCGTCGCGCAGGAAGGTCAGAAGATCGACGACATTTGCACCGGCTGTGAGGAGCGTCAGTTCGCCATAGGCAATAAATACGTCCTCGACCAGCGTGGGGCGCGCTTCGCGGATATAGGTGGAAAGTTCGCTCAAGGCTTCAGTCATGATATCCTCCTTGAAGCCTCAGCGTTCGATCGTGCCGGTGCGGCGGATCTTTTTCTGCAGCAAAAGCACGCCGTAAAGCAGTGCCTCTGCCGTGGGAGGACAGCCTGGCACATAGATATCGACCGGTACAACACGGTCACATCCGCGCACCACCGAATAGGAATAGTGATAGTAACCGCCGCCATTGGCGCAGGAGCCCATCGAGATGACGTAACGCGGTTCCGGCATCTGGTCATAGACCTTGCGGAGTGCCGGCGCCATCTTGTTGGTCAGCGTGCCGGCGACGATCATCACATCGGACTGGCGCGGAGAGGCACGCGGCGCAAAACCGAAGCGCTCTACGTCATAACGCGGCATGGAAAGCTGCATCATCTCGACGGCGCAACAGGCAAGACCGAAGGTCATCCACATCAGCGAACCGGTACGGGCCCAATTGATCAGTTCGTCCGTCGATGTGACGAGAAAGCCCTTGTCGGCGAGCTCATTGTTGATCTCGCCGAAAAATGCGTCATCGCTGCCGATCGGCTTACCGGTATTGGGATCAATGATGCCTTTCGGCTGAGGTGCAACGAGGGTGCTGCCGCTATCGACTACTCCCATTCCAGAGCTCCTTTTTTCCATTCGTAGATAAAGCCGACTGTCAAAACAGCAAGGAAGACCATCATCGACCAGAAGCCGAACCAGCCAATTTCCCCGAAGGACACAGCCCAGGGGAAGAGGAACGCCACTTCAAGGTCGAAGATGATGAAGAGAATCGACACGAGATAGAATCGAATATCAAACTTCATGCGCGCGTCATCGAATGCGTTGAAGCCACACTCGTACGCCGACAGCTTCTCAGAATCGGGAGCCTTATAGGCGACGGCAAACGGCGCGATCAAAAGCGCCAGGCCGATAACCATGGAGATTCCGATAAAGATCGCGATCGGGATGTAAGAAGCGAGAAGTTCACTCATGATATCCAACCCCTGCCTGCAAGAAGCGCCGAACGACGCATTTTTAGGCAATGCGCGGGCAAGCGAACGTGCATTGCAACAAGCCGTGACTATCGCAGCCGCGTTTCCCACGCAAGTGCTTTAACAAGCCACCCCACACGCATAGAGGTGCGAAAGACGACAAAATGTCGCGGAGGGTGGCGGAAAGCCTGAAACGATTGAAAAACGACAAGCGATAGAGCCGGGAGCATCGCAAAAAGTTATTAACAGGAGCAAAAATATCAACGTTTGCAGTGGACTTGCGTTTTGCCAAGTCTACGCACGAAAAATCACCCCTGCGACAATTGTCCGCACGGCACGAGCGCCACAAAAACAGTCGCAGCGGTTGCAGGCAACTCCGAAAACACAGGCAAAACCCTCCGCACCGGAAAGCCATCTCGCGCATTACGGGAAATCCGCACCACCCCGGACAGCATAACCGAAACCGACACAAAACTGCCCACACGAAAAAGGTCGATCACGCAATTGCGAACGGGCGACCACCCTCCCCCGAAGATAAAGAGAGGAAACAGCAGCCGAGCGATCAGCAAGGCCGCGAAATGCAGGATGGAAGGAACAGGGCGACAAAAGTCTACAAGCGACCATCATGCGGTGTTTAAAACCGCATAGGTGAATAGAAATATGGAGGATAAAGAGAATGGCGCGAGTGACGGGGCTCGAACCCGCGACCTCCGGCGTGACAGGCCGGCACTCTAACCGACTGAGCTACACCCGCGCATTTGCCTTTTACGGCGGACCAACCGGGGTCAACCGACTGATCAGTGAGTGAAGAATGGCGCGAGTGACGGGGCTCGAACCCGCGACCTCCGGCGTGACAGGCCGGCACTCTAACCGACTGAGCTACACCCGCACTTTCTTCAAGAAACTCACCTCCGAGGAGGGAAACCTCTTGGCCGGGCGACCTCAATCGCTCGGTTGGCGGCTGTCTAAGAGGTTCGGGAACGGGTGTCAAGCAGGTTTCAAGACAAAAGGATGACGCCTTCAATGTTTTATCCACAGCCGCTCTTTTTTGCGCATATCCGACGAAAAATTCAAAAAAACATCACGAAGGCTCTTGCGGTTTTTTTCCGATCCGCATAGATCACGGCCACCGACGCGGCGGACACGATCCGGTCTCGCGAAGGGCGATTAGCTCAGTTGGTAGAGCGCCTCGTTTACACCGAGGATGTCGGGAGTTCGAGTCTCTCATCGCCCACCATTCTTTTCTTCTCCTTTACTATGGACTGATAAGCGGTTTGATTTCGCGGGCATTTGAGCCGCGCTCGCACAGATCTGCCTACTCGTTGCAAAATCCGCGCTGCCGCTCCCCCAAGCCTGTGATATGCAAGGCGTGAGCAATAGGCTGCGAACCGTGTTGTTTCTGCAGCCACATCAAATTTGTGAGAGAGCCAACCCGATGCGCTTCGCCTGCCTCCCCCTTCTCTTCGCCGCAACATTCTGCGTTTCGCCAGCCGCGGCAAAGGACGCAGCAAAGCTTCGTCCCGCAACGGCAACGGAAATTCGGCAGACGCTGACAAAGACGTCCAATCTAAAAGATGCCCCAAATGGCTACCAATATCGGGAAGGCGGAAAGATCGGCTACAGGATCGACAACGGGAAGATCTGCGTGCTCCAGCAGCGCAAAAGCGAATGCGTCACGGTCTATACCGACGGTAAGCGGCTTGAGACGATCGATCGCCGTGGAAATCGCAACTTCCTGAATTGATTCGAACGGAGCGCGGCAGAGGCGCGAATTCAGCCACTCCCTTAAAATCCCGACACTGCACATCGATCGACCGTTTTGCGACGGCTTCGGCACCATAGTCTCTCCACAGGCGCCGATCTGAAAAGATTCACGGAGCAAACTGCTCCGCCTCGTGCAAAACGGGGAAGCGACGAAGCGCTTCACGCACATGTTCGCCTTCAAAACCTTTCAGAATCAATATCCCGGCTTTTTCACATCGCCGAAGACTTCGCTTTTGCCGGACGCTTTATCCCCGCCATCCCAACACCTTCTAGAATCAAAGCCCGCGCCAACAGCGCAGTGACCAGAAGGAACGGCAGGATGAAGAGAAGAATTGCCCCACGACACAAGCCTTGCAGACCAGTGCGAGGTGGCAGTCATGCTTGACCTTTGCCTCTCCACCACAAGTCTGGCGACAATCCTGGGGAACAAGGTAGCCATCGTACCGCCCTACCCGGCGCCTTCGGGCTATCGCTGGAAAACAGTCACCGAGAGCGGTGCCGTCGTGCGCGAAAAGAATCAATCCGTCATCGAACTTGTAAGGACCGCGGCATGAGCGAACTTCTTTCCATTCGTCCAGCCGCGATGCGCCAAGCCGCCACCCGCTGCTTTCCGTCACTCAACTGGAATGCGACACTTCCCTGGCTGAGAGCCATTACTGTCCATACTGCACGTAGAAGGCTGATCAATCCGCGCGTCGTCTATCCGAACTGGAGGATGAGCGGTTCGTCCGAAGCATCGAGCGGTGCCGGGACGCTGAAAGTATCGCTTGAATATCCAGCCGGTGTCTTCACGCTCGCAAATGAGTGTATTGCGGTAGGCGGTTCCGCTGTAACATTTCCCGCTGGCAATCTAGCGCTTACATTCAACGTCACGGTTCCACGCGGGGCAAAATTCTGGCTGAGGCCGCTCGTCAACATTCCCTCAGGCGTCAACTGGACACAGATGGCAGGCGGCAACGAGTCCAATTACGGCATTGCATCCGGCGATTTCATGGACATCAGCACGAGCGCCGTTGCCGACCACACCGGGGGCGGAAGCGTAGGCGCGGCGAACGGCAGTCTCTATCTTCCCATGGTCATCGCCACGGAGCATAGGGAGGCCGCGCCGATCATCTTCGGCACCAGCCGTGCTGCCGGCGGCACCTATATCAATGACAGCAACGGCGACGCCGGAATCGAGTGCGTCATCCTGGGCAGAAACCACGGCTACACCAACCACGCCATCGCAGCCACGCTTCTGGCAAGCTGGAACGCAGGCACGCATACTTATCTCGGGCAGTTGATCACAGCGGGCTACTGGACGCATGTGATCAACGAATACGGCATCAACGATACCGGTGATACCGCCGCCGCCCTTGCCGGGCGCCGAACAACCTTTGCCAGCTGGGTGAAGGGGCTTCGTTCGGATATCGTCGTCATCGGCGAAACACTCTATCCACGGACCAGCAGCACGGATGGCTATGCCAGCAAGGCAAACCAGACGATTTCGAGCCAACCGGTCGCGGAATTCAACAATCTGGTACGCAGCGGGATTTCCGGTGAGGACTATTACTGGGACGCCGCGGACGGGCTCGATCCGGCTCGCGAGGGGAAATACCCGGTTACGCGCAATCCCAACGACGTCTCCTGTACACCGACATTCTTCACTGCGGGGCTTTCCGGCACGACGCTGACAGTTTCGTCCGTGACATCCGGTCCAGCGCTCGGTGTGGGCGTGCCCATCAATGCCGCAGGCGCTGCGCCCAACCTGTGGATCGTAAGGCAGTTGAGCGGCACAGCGGGGACTGTCGGGACCTATGAAGTCAATCGCACCCATAACGGGTTCCCGAACAAACCTGCCCTCGCCGCCGGGACAAGTTTCACGACCGCGGGTTACACGACAAGAGATGGCCTGCATGCAGAATGGCTCGGGGCAGAAATGATCGTCAACAACAAGGGATCAGCGCTGCTGGACCTGCTGGCGGCTTGAATACAGCCCTGCGTCACCCGATCATCCCGCTCTATTGGAGCGGGATTCTTTTTAACGCGATTGCCATTTCAAGATTCCAGGCAATGCGACGATGACTTGATACAACTTTCATGCAGATGCCAAGAGTGAGAAATCAATGGAAAAGGGCAGCGGTACTCTCCGGCATTCATCAGTTATATAGAAGACTATGCTGGAAAGACTTATTGCATATTCAAAGTACAAAGACGAAAGATCGATCCGACGATGTCTCTTCCAAAGGAAAACCTTGTTATAGTCCAATATGCGGGCGATTTTCGTGAGGCGGCATTACGGCTTTCCGAGGGTGGGGCAGAAACCTACCGGGCACAGCGCTACACGGTCGACTATGTGCAGTCTCTTGCGAGCCGCTATCATGTGACCACGATTACCGGCTTTACCGCCGAGCCTTATGACATCATTCTTCCAAGCGGCGCACGTGCCATCGGTGCCGGTTTCACCGACCGCTTCCACGCCCCGACAATTCTCGATCTCGTTCGAAAGACCAATCCCGATCGCCTGATCCTGCGTCTGCCCAACCCGATTCTGCTGAGATGGGCAGCCCGCAAAGGGGTACAGACACTGGCACTTCTTGCCGACTCGTTTCCTGCCAAAACCCTCAAAGAGCGCTTCAAGCGCCGTGTTATCGCGCACTATCTCAAGTCTCCCAACGTTACGCTTGTGGCGAACCACGGAAGAAGGGCTGCGCGCCAGCTGGTCGATATCGGCGTGCCTGCAAATAAGGTCGTCGCATGGGATTTTCCGGCACAGGATACGCCTTACGACAGAGAGGCGAAGCTTGCGGCTCGAGGCCGCAAAATCCTGTATGCCGGTCTCCTGAGTGCAGCGAAGGGTGTCGATGATCTTTTGCATACGACGGCCAGCCTGAAGCGGAACGGCAAACCGATCACGGTCGATCTCTATGGCAAAGGGGAAACCGACAGGCTCACGCAACTGGCGAAGACGCTCGGGATAGAGGCTGAAGTAACCTTCAAGGGACTTGTTGCCAACAGCGAGATGGTTCCGGCCATGTCCGCCGCAGATATCATCGTCGTGCCAAGCCGCCACGATTATTCGGAAGGGTTGCCGCTGACGATTTATGAAGCGCTTTGTTCCCGAACTCCGCTGGTGGCCTCCGACCATCCGATGTTTCTGGAGAATATCGAGGACGGTTTCAGCTGCGTCATGTTTCCTGGCGGCAACGCGAGTGCGCTCGCGACAAAGATCGACGGGGCGCTGACCGATGCCGCTCTCTACTCCAGGCTCTCGGCCAATGCCCCGGAGGCATGGGAAAAGATCCAGATTTCGCTAAAATGGGCGGACGTTATCGGAGGCTGGCTGGCCAGCCGTTAGACGAACTGGTGCATAGCAAACGCCAGGACCGAAAGAGCAATCAGCAGAATCGTGAACATGCCCTGGCGGCGAACGGGATAACCGCACATTTTCCAGAGGATGATGTAATCCACATAACTGCGCAGACCATAGGCGACGGCTGCACCGAGCGTGCCGTAATGGTATGTCAGCAGCACCAGCGCCACCAGGTAGAAGGGCATTTCGAGAAGATGCACTTTCAGGATCGTGGTGGAGCGCCCCCAGGCTTGCAATGCGGTGTAGGGAAGTATGCCGAGGCAATTGGCCCAAAGCCCGACCGCATAGATTTTTGCGACCGCGCTGACTTCGACATAGATGGGGTCCCTGAGCCACAGGTAATAGACGAGATCGCTCGCCACGATGGCTGCACCGCAAATGCCGAACCAGATCCAGATGATCTTGCTCTTTGAGGAAAACAGCGCTTCGCGGTGGTCATCGGCGGTTCCGGTCGAGAGTTTCGGAAAGATCGATCTGGACATCGCCATAGGCAATATCCCCAACCGGCCGATCGAATTTACCGCGATACTGTAGGCGGCGACATCCGAGGCACCAGCGAAACGGGCAATGATGACCTGATCGATGCGGGTGAAGATCGGATCGAGGATATTCACGGCGGCGATCGAAGAGCCGAATTTCAGCAGCGAAATCATGGTGGACTTCGACACGGAAAACAGCGCCACGAGATCGAACAGGCGGCCGACCACAATGGCGTACAATACCAGCAGCACGAAGCGGCACAGGATGACGGCGATAATCAGATCGGGCAGGTGATCGGAGACATAATAGGCCGTGAACAGCGGCACGAGCTGATAGAGTATCGACCCGACCAGCTGCAGGCTGTTGGCCATCTTGAAGCGCTCCTCGCCATCGAGAGCACCGTTCAAGGTGGACGTGATCATCAATACCGGAATGCCAAACATCATCCAGGGGAGCGCGGTCGCAACGTCCTTGACCATCTCGCTTTCACTGTAGCCGGCATAGAGGAAAAAGGCTCCTCCGCCGAGAACCGCGATCAGCGCCCCCCAGGCCGTATTCAGCGCAGCGGCCGACCAGATGATATCGGCCTTCACCTGCCTGCCCTCGGCTCGGCTGATCGCTGTCGTTACCGATCTCGAAATGCCGAAATCGAGAATGCCGAAATAACCGAAGACGATCCAGACAAGCGACAGCGCACCGTATTTCTCAGCCCCAATGGCGTGAAGATAAAGCGGTACGGTAATGAGGATGATGAGTATCGGGAGAGCCGACCCTAGAAGATTGACGGCAATATGCCTTAGATTGAACACACGCGCCCCGCGATGCAGTTAGTGAACCGACGCGGCATTGGCACCGCGCCGGATAAGATCGACAATCAGCCCTCGAGCACCTTTGCCCGCAGGTATTTTCCATAGGCGCTCTTGCCATAAGCTTCGGCCAGCTTTGTAAGGCCGGCCGCGTCGATGAAGCCCATGCGGTATGCGATTTCCTCGGGGCAGCAGATCTTGAAGCCCTGGCGACGCTCCAGTGTCGCGACGAATTCGGATGCTTCGAGCAGACTGTCCGGCGTTCCGGTGTCGAGCCAGGCGTAACCGCGGCCCATCTGTTCGACATTGAGAGCACCGCGCTTGAGATAGGCGCGGTTGACGTCGGTGATCTCGAGTTCGCCGCGCGGCGAAGGCTTGAGGTTGGCAGCGATTTCGACCACGTCCTTGTCGTAGAAATAAAGACCGGTCACGGCCCAGCTGGAGCGCGGAGCTGCCGGCTTTTCCTCGATCGAGACTGCCCGCATCGACTTGTCGAATTCGACGACGCCGTACCGTTCCGGATCGTTGACGTGATAGGCGAAGACGGTTGCTCCGTCGGGCCGCTTCATCGCGTTTGTCAGAAGATCGGTGATGCCGTGGCCGTAGAAGATGTTGTCGCCGAGGATCAGGCAGGACGGGCTGTCACCGATGAAATCGGCGCCGATGATATAAGCCTGCGCCAGACCATCCGGTGACGGCTGGACCGCGTAGCTGAGCGAGATCCCCCATTGCGAACCGTCACCGAGGAGGCGTTCGAACAGCGGCATGTCGGCCGGGGTCGAGATGATCAGGATCTCGCGGATCCCGGCCAGCATCAGCGTCGACAACGGATAAAAGATCATCGGCTTGTCGTAGATCGGCATGAGTTGCTTGGAGACGACCCGGGTCATCGGGTGAAGCCGCGTGCCGCTGCCGCCGGCGAGAATAATGCCCTTCATATGTATCGCCCCTGATCCTTAAGTTCGAGCCAGTCGCTCGACGATGATGGAAGTGGACTGTTTCCAGTCGGGAAGTCGTGTGCCGTGGCGGGCCTCAAGCAGGCTGCAGTCGAGCCGTGAGTTGGCGGGCCGTTTCGCCGGGGTCGGATAGGCGCTCGACGGGATGCGGCCGACTTCAGCGGTCGGGCCTCCCATGTCGGCGGATCGTGCGAAAATCTCGATGGCGAAATCCGCCCAGCTGCCCTCACCCGTTCCGGTCAGGTGGAAGGTGCCGCGCAGGGCCGGATCGTCACTGTCGAGAAGATTGGCCGCGATGACCAAGACCGCATCGGCGATATCGAGCGCCGAGGTCGGGTTGCCGACCTGATCGTCGACCACATTCAGGCTGTCGCGTGTTTCCGCGAGCTTCAGCATGGTTTTGAGAAAGTTCTTGCCGAACGGGCTATAGACCCAGGCGGTGCGCAGGATGGCGTGGTTCGGGGTTGCAGCCGTGACGGCGGTCTCACCGGCCAGTTTGGAGCGGCCATAGGCACCGATCGGCGCCACCGGATCGCTTTCGACATAGGGGGCGGCCTTGGAGCCGTCGAAAACATAGTCGGTAGAGATGTGGATGACCGGTACGCCAAGTGCAGCCGCCGCTTCAGCGATCTTGCCGGCGGCGACACCGTTGACGACGGTTGCCGCCTCCTCATCGCCTTCCGCCTGATCAACGGCCGTATAGGCGGCGGCCGAGACGATCAAGTCCGGCCGGGCCTTTTGCAATGCAGCCTCGATCGTCTCCGGTGCGGAAAGGTCGAGTTCCGGGCGACCGAGCGCGATCACCTCGAAACGTCCGTCCTTTGCGCCACGCTCCAGCAGGGACAGAACGACCTGCCCTTCCCGGCCTGTGACGACCATGCGTTTGAGAGTGCTCATGCCGAAACCTGCTTGCCGGCATCGAGCAGGCCGAGACGATTGCCTTCATAGCCTTTACGCAGCGGTGCCCACCACCACTCGTTTTCCAGATACCAGCGCACCGTCTTTTCGATGCCGGTGTCGAAATTCTCTTCAGCCTTCCAGCCAAGTTCGGTTTCCAGCTTGGTCGCGTCGATCGCGTAGCGGGCATCATGGCCCGGACGGTCGGTTACATAGGTGATCAGGCTGGCATGGGATTTGGCCTGCGGACGCAAGCCATCCATCAACTCGCAGATGCGGGTGACGACATCGATGTTGCGGCGCTCGTTGCGGCCGCCGACATTATAGGTCTCGCCGATCCGGCCTCGTTCGGCGATGATATCGAGGGCACGGGCGTGATCCTCGACATAGAGCCAGTCACGGATGTTGGCGCCATTGCCATAGACCGGCAGCGGCTTGCCATCGAGCGCGTTGAGGATGATCAGCGGGATGAGCTTTTCCGGGAAATGATAGGGACCGTAATTGTTCGAGCAGTTCGACACGACGACCGGAAAACCATAGGTGCGCGCCCAGGCCTTGGCCAGATGGTCGGATGCCGCTTTCGAAGCCGAATAGGGAGAGCTCGGATCGTAGGGCGTTTCCTCGGTAAACAGCCCTTCATCGCCGAGCGAACCGTAAACCTCGTCGGTCGAAACATGCAGGAAGCGGAAAGCTTCTTTCTCAGATGCATCCAGCGTCAGCCAATACTGGCGGGCGCATTCGAGCATGGTGAAGGTGCCGATGACGTTGGTGTCGATAAAGTCCTTGGCGCCGGTGATCGAGCGGTCGACATGGCTTTCGGCGGCGAGATGCATGATCCGGTCGGGCCGGAAGCTGGTTATCGCCTGTTCGATCGCGGCCCGGTCGCAGATATCCGCCTGCAGGAACCGATAGCCGGGACGGTTACCGATGGCCTTCACTGAGGTTTCGGTGCCCGCATAGGTCAGCTTGTCGATGTTCAGGACCTCATAGTCCTTGTTAAGGACGAGATGCCTGACCACGGCCGATCCGATGAAACCTGCTCCACCTGTCACCACTACGCGCATCTGAACAATTCTCCGTACATCATCGCGGGTCATGGCCGCGGCAGGAAAGTCGAGGAAGGCAACCGAAAAGCTGCCGTCCGGGCAAGATCAGGTATGCCTCAATAGGTGAAGACGGTGCCAAGGTCGGCCAGCGACGGCTGCTTCCTGTCCTTCTCGGAAAGGGCTGCCTTGTCCATATCGACCGGCCAATCGATACCGAGCGCCGGATCGTTCCACAACAGGCCACGATCATGTTCGGCGCTGTAATAGTTGGTCACCTTGTAGCTGATCTCGCTATTCGGTGCGAGCGTGCAGAAACCGTGGGCAAAACCGGGCGGTACCCAGAGCTGCCTGCCGTTCTCGGCCGTCAGTTCCAACGCGACATGCTTTCCATAGGTCGGTGAACCGGTTCGGATGTCGACCGCAACGTCGAGCAATGCGCCTGCGATGCAGCGCACCAGCTTACCCTGCGCCATCGGATCCAGCTGGAAATGCAGCCCACGCACCGTGCCGACTTCAGCCGAAAGCGACTGGTTGTCCTGCACAAACTCGAAATCACCGACATGCTCCGCAAACAGCGACTGACGGAACGTCTCCATGAAATAGCCGCGGCTGTCGCCGAACTTCTTCGGTTCAATCAGAAAGACGTCAGGGATAGCAAGCTTTGCGAAATTCATTTCGTCCGACAATCCTCAAATTTAAAGTGAGCTTCGGCACATCGCCGCTGCAGGGAGTGACCGGCATTTCGAGTGCCAGTCCCGCCTTCCCTGATCAATGCTCGTCATTCTCAATCCGACGGATATAGTTAGCAATACCGCGGCCGAGCTTGGACCCCGTTCCAGTCGACGCCGGTTCGGCGGCGACAGCGTCCAGATCGGTACGCAAAAGATCTCTCAATTCAGTTTCGTCATAGGCAACGGAAAGACCCGGCGCGCCATCCAGCTGCTGGCAGGTCGCAAGTTGGTGGTCATTGCGGTGCTCGCCCAAGGATGCCCTGCGAGGAAAAAGAATGATCGGCTTGTTATACCGACGCGCAGTCAGGACACTACCCGTCCCGGCATGAGAAACGATACGGCTGGCACTGGCGAACCTCTCGGCAAGCTCTTCAGGCAGAGCCATACGGCAAAATTCGAAATTGCGCGGGATATATTGCCCGTGACCGATCTGGGCAAATATCGTTTCGGAAAGATCCGGCGCGATCGTATCCATGATTTGCACCAGGCGATCGAAGGGCAACTGCGTACCCACAGTCAGCAAGATCACAGGATACTACCCCAATAAAGAGGTCCTTTCGGACGGGACAGATGCTGCCATTGCGTGAGCCACAGATCAGCAAACTTGCCTGCAATGCGACCGCTCATGGAAAGCTCGATCGAATTCGCGACGCTCTCCACCCATATGGTCCTGCATCCGAACATCTTTCCGATCATTATCGCGATAAGCCCAGGTGCTGCGCCCGTCGAGATGACAAGATCCGGCCGCTCCCTGCGTATCAGCAAGAAGATATCTCGGGCACACCTGACCACAGACATGGGGGTATCCCGGTTACAATCTTCAATGATGTAACATTTCTCCAATCCGGCGTTTTCTGCCAGCCCCGGAAAGGTGTTCGCATAGATCATTTCGACTCCGGTCAGGTCCTCCCGCAAGACCATCATCTCATCCCAATGGCCCCCGCCAGAGGTTATTGCGAGTACCCTAGTCAAAATTGAACGCCCCTATATTCAACTCAGTTCTTACAATAACGAACCGATAACATTATTTGCCATCGAACTATGTCTACAGCAACGCAATTGAAACTCACTTACATGCTTTTTTAATTTATTATTAACGCTGATGATGTGGTTTTTCTGCCACGACCGTTCCGGACGCCTCTACTCCCGAGACAAGCTCAATCAGCAAACACATGAAGCAGCTTCGGAAGTTCGACCAATTCGGCATGATTCATCAAATGTGAACCCCACCTCTCGTAACCTTGCTCACTCATCCCTGGTATTGGCATGTTAATGAGGCATTGCTTGGCTACGAATAACGGGCATCCCTCAATCCGATCGGCCCTCGCCGCCACACGGCAGGCATTTGTCGGCGTTGCCATCCTGAGCGCCGTCAGCAACATCCTGATGCTGGTCAGCCCGCTATTCATGATGCAGGTCTATGACCGGGTCCTAACAAGCCATAGCATACCCACACTTGCAGCTCTTTCGCTTCTCGCTGCCGGCATCTATGCCGTTCTGGCAATCATCGAGATCCTGCGCTCGAAAATCCTGCTGCAGATAGGACGCCGCCTCGACGAGCGGTTGAACATGCCGTCGATCATGGCGACGCTTGCCGTACCTGTCGCCGGCCAGGAAGGCGCTCAATCTGCGCCGCTTCGTGATCTGGACCAGATCCGGCAGTTCATGAGCGGTCCCGGCCCGATCGCGATCGCCGATCTGCCATGGATGCCGATATTCGTCTTCGTGCTTTACCTCTTCCATCCGCTATTCGGCCTTGCCGTCGTCGGCGGTGCAATCGTCTTGTTAAGCCTGACGCTTTGCAGCGAGTTGCTGCTGAGAAAACCGAGCAGGCAGGCGGCGCAGCGGTTGGCCAGTCGCTGGGAGCTTTCCGAATCGGGCCGCCGTAACGCAGACAGTCTGCGCGCAATGGGTATGAAGACCGTATTTGCGAGGCGGATTGAAACGGCCCATGATCAATATTCAGCGGAAAACCTTCGCAGCAGCAATCTGACTGCCACCTTCACCGCCATCGCGAAAATCTTCCGGCTCGCGCTTCAATCAGGCATGCTGGCGCTCGGTGCGCTCCTGGTCATCGACCAACTCGCCTCGGCCGGCGCGATCATCGCTGCATCCGTTTTGACCTCCAAGGCGCTTGCCCCGATCGAAATGGCGACCGGACAATGGCGCAACTTCATCTCGGCTCGCCAGTCCGCTCGACGTCTGCAGGACACTTTCAACCGGATCAGGCCGGAAGCCGCCGAAATGCAATTGCCCGTGCCAAGCAGGTCGCTTTCGGTGGCAGGCCTTGCCGTCGCGGCACCGGGCGACGGAAAAATGCTTGTCCAGAATGTCTCCATCAGCCTGTTTTCCGGCCAAGCCGTCGGAATAATCGGGCCGAGCGGCAGCGGAAAGTCCAGCCTCGGCCGTGCGCTGACCGGCGCCTGGCCTGCCCATAAAGGCACGATCCGGCTGGATGGCGCCGAACTCACGCAGTGGGATAGCGATAGGCTCGGACCTTCGATCGGATATCTGGCACAGAATGTTGAGCTTTTCGCCGGCACAATCGCCGACAATATCGGGCGATTTTCCCCCTCGGCAACGCCGGAAAAGATCATGGAGGCTGCCAAGCTCGCCAATGTCCATGAGCTGATCCTGTCGCTGCCGAACGGCTACGATACGCAGGTCGGCACCGGCGGCGGCACGCTTTCGGGCGGACAGCGCCAGCGCATAGGGTTGGCGCGCGCGCTCTACGGCAATCCATTCCTCATCGTGCTCGACGAACCAAATTCCAATCTGGACGCTGAAGGCGAGGAAGCGCTGACATCCGCAGTGATGGCTGCGCGGCAGAAAGGGGCGATCGTCATCGTGATCGCCCACCGCGCCAACATGCTGAAGGTCGTCGACCATGTGCTTGTGGTCAACAACGGCACCATGACCGCGTTCGGACCGCGCGACGAGGTTCTGGGGAAGCTGAAGACCAGGCCAGACGAGACCCGGAGGATCGCGTAATGGAAGCGGTATCGGAGAGCCCGGCCAACAAGGCTATCAGACGATATATGCTGCTCGCCGGGGTGACGCTTGGCGGCCTGGTGGCTGGCGCGGGCGGGTGGGCCGCGACAATGAACATCAGCGCCGCGGTGATCGGCAGCGGTGTGATCGGCGTCCAAGGCAACACGAAGAAGATCCAGCATGGTAAGGGTGGCATCGTTCGCGAGATACGCGTCAGCAACGGCACACTGGTTCGCGCCGGCGACATAGTTTTGCGCCTCGACGGCGTGGAGGCCTCCACCACTCTAGCTGCGACGATCAAGGAAATCGATCAGCTGGACGCACGACGCCTGCGGTTGATTGCCGAGCGCGACGGTGTCGAAGAACTGATCGACCCGATGCAACAGATCGCCCGACTGGAAGACAGGCCGTTCATCGAAGGCTTGAAATCCGAGACCGCGCTGTTCAAGGCGCGACGCGAACAGATCGATAGCAAGACGGCGCAGCTGAAAGAGCAGATTGCACAGATAGAACAGCAGCGGGATGGCACACGCCAACGGCTTATTTCCAATGCGGAAGAAGCTTCGTGGAGTGAGCAGCAGGCGCAGAAGATCGAAAATCTTGCCAAGGAAGGGCTGGTACAGTTCTCACGGCTGGCGGATTCCAAGCGCATGGTCGCACAACTCAGTGGCGAGCGCAGCCAACTTCTGTCGGATGAGGCCACGGCCGGAAAACGGATCACTGAAATAGAGCTGCAGATAGCGCAGCTCGACAAGGATCGCCGTACCGAAGTCCTTACCGATCTACTCGACACTGAAGGCAAACTTGCAAAACTCGCCGAACAGCGGCTGGCACTCGAAGACCAGATAGAACATCTCGATATTCGCGCACCGGTCGATGGCATCGTCCATCAGCTGGCAACACATACGATCGGCGGACTTCTCAGCCCTGGGGAAACCGCGATGAATATCGTTCCGACCCGGGATATGTTGACTGTCGACATGCGGATCAAGCCGAACGATGTCGACCAGGTTTCGATCGGACAGGCTGCACGGCTGCGCTTCTCGGCGTTCAACCAGAGAACCACGTCCGAGATCGAGGGCCGGGTTGAAAGCCTGTCGCCAGATGTCAGCGTCAACGAGCAGACCGGCGAGACCTGGTATTCCGCCAGGATCGCGATCTCGCCGCAGGAACGAGCAAAGCTTGGCGAGCTGGCGCTCATTCCCGGCATGCCGGTAGAAGCTTATATCAAAGCGGCGCCTCGAACCGCTCTCGCCTATATTATCAAGCCAATCAGCGACCAGATGGAACGGGCAATGCGGGAGAACTGAATTCGTCGGCGTTACTAGATGCGGCGACCTTGTGCGTTAACTGAGAATAGTCGTTTCCCCTGCACAAAGAATAATAGACTTTCCGCTAAGGCGAACGGATAGTATATCCCGTTTCATAACCATCCCTTCCACTTCTCGGCCCAAACCGGGATCACCTTTATTTCGGGGCTTCAAGATATGAAGTATAAAGGGATGCTCGAAGCATCGCTTCAGGACGCCGAGGTTACTCGTGTCGGACCAGCACCCCGCGGCGTGGTGATCGTCTCGACCGGCGGCGTGAAAGGTGGAGGCGGCATCGGTTCCGTCACACGTATGATGACCCGATGGATAAGGGACAATCGCCGGGATATTCACGTAGAACCCATCGACCCGCGGGGAGAAGGTTCGATCGCGTGGTCACCGCTCTACATTGCCGCTGGACTTGTCAAAATCCTTGCGCTCAGGCTTTCGGGTAGAGCAGACATACTTCATCTCCAGGTCTCGGAACGGATGAGTTTTCCTCGCAAGGGGATCTTCCAGATATTCGGCCGGCTGATCGGCATGCGGGTTGTGCTTCACCATCACGGGGCGGAACTGGTGCCGTTTTATCGTGAGGCCTCGCCACGGATGAAATCCCTCGTACGCCGGATGGTTCATGGAGCCGATATCAACATCGTGCTCGGAGAAGTCTGGCGCAACCTGCTGACAGACGAGATGGATCTCGACCCTAAAAAGGTGACCGTGCGCTTCAACGCGGCGGAGAATGTCGGGGTGGGAGCGGATACCGCCGACCCATGGCATTTCCTGATCGTTGCGAACCTCTCCCCCCGCAAAGGCGTGGGCGAGTTGCTGCAGGCTGTGGCACGACTGAAGGCTGACGGTCATCCGATCCGCCTCACTCTTGCCGGCGGCGGGCAGATCGACCGCTATAAGGCAGAGGCCGAGGAACTTGGCATTACCGGGCGTGTCGACTTCACCGGCTGGGTATCCGGCAAGGATGTACACGGGCTTTTACGCTCTCGCAGCGCGCTCGTGCTGCCGAGCTATCAGGAAGGGTTTCCGATGGCGATCATCGAATCCCTTAGTGCCGGCCTGCCGGTTATCGCGACACCCGTCGGCTCGATCGGCGAAATGATGAAGAACGGTGACGACTGCCTGCTCGTTCAACCCGGCGATGTCGACGGGCTGACTGCCGCACTATTGACAATGGCGACCGACGCGGCCTTGCGCGACCGCTTGAAGGAAAATGGCAAGGCGCTCTATGCCCAGCATTTCGACATCGACGGCTACATGCAGCGCATGATCGCGCTATACGGAAAGCTGCTGGCTGCCTGAAAACCACCGACCAGATCAGGACTTTTTTCACTATGGCTTTTCACATCGTCCTCAACCGCCCCATGGACCTCGCCGCGATTGCGAAAAGTGCCGAAGAAGGTTTGAACCCCGGCAACTCCATGGCGGAGCTGCAGCATGAACTTGGCGCACGCGTCCATGACGGCTCGGACGTCAAGCCGGACTGGCTCGACAAAAGCGTCGGCAAACTGACACGCATGTCTCCGCTCTGGTGGGCGATCGCGCGCAAGCTGCGCCGCGAAGTGCGCCCCGGTGACGCAATATTCTGCACCGGTGAAGATGTCGGCCTTCCCGTTGCAGCACTTTGCGGCGGCGCGCCCGATGTGCATGTGACGATCATGAACCATTCGGTCGACAGCAGAAAAAAGCAGCTTGCACTCACACTTTTAAGGGCCCGCAACAGGGTTTCGGTGTTTTTCGCCGTCTCCAACCCCCAGGTCTCATTTCTCCGCCGCTATCTGCAACTGGGCGAGGACCGGGTTAAATTCGTCTGGGACCAGACGGATACGCAGTTCTTTACCCCCGGCCCGGTTTCGCCCGACAAGGCACGCCCCCTGGTGATGAGCGTCGGCCTGGAAAGACGCGATTACAGCACACTTGCCGCTGCCACCGCCGATCTCGATATCGACGTCAAGATCAGCGGCTATTCGGCCGACACGCGTGTGCTCTCTCGGGCATTTCCGGCGACGCTGCCGGAGAACATGACGCGCAAATTCTACTCCTGGCCGGAGTTACGGCAGCTTTATCGCGATGCCGATGTCGTGGTGGTCAGCCTATTTCCGAATACATATGCCGCAGGGGTGCAAGGGTTTATGGAGGCCCTGTCTTCCGGACGTCCAGTTGTCGTTACCGGGACAGAGGGACTGGAGGGCTATCTGGAGGATGGCGGCCCTGTTCGTCTCGTCGCGCCGGGTGATGTCATCGCAATGAAGAAAGCGATCACCGACCTGATAGCAGAGGCAGCGAACGCCCCTTCCATGTCCGATCAGGCGAGAGGTCTGGCACAGGATCGCCATAGCTGTGAGGGCTATGTTTCGACGATAGCCTCAACACTTCGTGCGCTCACGGTCGGCGCGGACAAACGCTAAAACACGTCGCCATCTTTCAGGTTCGCGTGCCGTGCTTTAACTCTTTGCTTGCGCATGTCTTTATCCCGAAAACTGCGACCGCTTTCAGGAGACATGCTGTCGGATCCGTGTCGGCAGGCGACCCACTTATTTCGCGGGAACAAACGGCAGGCCAAAAAGTGCGCGCATCAGCGTGACCAGTCGTTTGGTCTGTTTTCTACGCAAAGAACGAACGACATTACGACCAATGTCGAGGACCACGAAGGGCAGTGAAATCCTGGAATATCGCGCGCAAAACCGAAGCTGGTTACGGATCATGTAATATTCGGACAAAGGCGATGATTGCCCTTCGGTGTCGTGCGTGCCTATCGATGCGCCGACCTTGTGATAAACTACGGACCTGGGTGCATACCCCAATCGGAACCGCCCTTTGGCACGCGTCGCCCACTCGATTTCCTCCCAATAGAGGAAATAATCTTCCTTCATCAGACCGACCTGCTCGAGAAAAGCCCTGCTGACGAACATTGAAGCGCCGTTCACATAGGTCATATCCGCCTCGACGGCTGTGGCATCGATGGGATCGTCGCGTTTGGCGAAAGCACCGAGTGCAAAGGCCCAGCCACGCAGTGGCCTGAATTTGGACCCACCCCATGTCTGGATCGTATCGCGCTGTCCCGCATAAACGAGCGTCGACCCGCAGATACCGATCTCGGGGTCAGCCTCCATCCGCTTGCACAACCAGGTCAGAGCGTCCGGCTCGACTTCCGTGTCATTGTTGATAACCCAGAAATAATCGCAGCCGTCCTTCAATGCGCAGCGCATGCCGACATTGTTGCCGAAAGCGTATCCGCCGTTTCGCCCAGTCTGAAGGAGCGTCAAACTGTTTTTGCCGTCGACTTCGGGAATGCTGCCGGTATCGACGCTGGACGGCAGGTCGAACAGATCACGCAGCTCAAAAGCCGTTCTGCCAGATGCTTCGCGAAGCATGTTCAAGCGATCGAGGGACAGACCAATCCAATCCCGTATCTGGCGCACCGAATTGTCGGAGGATGCATTATCACAGACGTAGATGTGCAAATTCTCGTTCTCAAGTCCGATCAGGCTCTCGATGCAAGCATTCGTATCGGACCAACCATTCCAGTTCAAAACGACGACAGCAAGTTTTGTCATAAGATATCCATTGAGCTATTCCCCAGTATTACCATGAGAGAATAAATTGTCTCGAAATAAGTCCCGTGATTGTTAATTCCGAACGGCATCAATGGATGCGATAAACGTGGATAGGCTTTCCAAAAGACGCTAAAACGCGCTTGCTCGGGCGATTAAACCTTATAGGCAGTGTCTCTCACAGCCTTCTTATGCTTATATGCCTTGCCGAAAGCTGCCAGATACCATCATCATGAACCGAAACGAGAACTTGCGATTTCCTTTCCCGGTTGCGCCAAGCGTTATTTTATAGACAAGTAATTCAACACAGAACGGAATTCTGCCATGCTCATATCGGTGCAATATGCTCGCGCAGTAGCCGCTCTACTTGTGGTTACCGGGCATGTTTCCGGTTTTTCGGCATTTCAGGCTGCTTCCACGACCCATTTCGGCGGCGTTGGTGTCGATATATTCTTTGTCATCAGCGGCTTCATCATGTGGGAGACATCGAAGGATCAATCCCCTGCTGATTTCCTCCGTCGACGCATAGCTAGGATCGTCCCACCCTACTGGTTCTATACGACACTGCTTGTGCTCCTGGCACTTGCTGCTCCAGCATTCACGCCGAATATAGAACTGAGCACGAAGGCATTGCTCGGCAGCTATTTCTTCATTCCGTATACGGATCACCGTGGCTTGATGAACCCGATCCTGCTGCAAGGATGGACGCTCAATCTCGAAATGTATTTCTACATCGCTTTCGCGTTCAGCCTGTTTCTTGCAGATCGCCGAGCACGCTTTCTCGCCGTTTCGGCCTTCTTCGCAATCGCAATACTGATCGGTCTTTTCGCTGACAGTTCATGGGCGGCCGTCAGCCGCTTTACCAGTACAATTCTTCTCGAATTCGTCATGGGAATGGCAGTTTCAGCGATATGGCAGCGCTGGAAGATCAGCTTTTCGGCTGCATTGACAATCTTGCTGCTCAGCGTAGCAGCTCTTCTCTACGCAGAGATCAGACTGCAGAATTCCGGCATCAACTTCATCGTCTTCGGTATTCCCGCAGCATTTTTCCTGCTGGGATTGCTGAACATGGAAACGTCCCTGGCAAAACGGCCCCTACCCTGGCTGGTCGCAACAGGCGATGCATCATATTCACTTTATCTGGTGCACCCATTCATACTGAGCGCAGTTCACATCATTTTTCAGCGCTGGCTACAAAACTATCTGGGATCGGATAGCATGATCTTGGCCATCACCTTTGCCCTGACCGCAATAGTCACTTCCGTAATCATCAGCTATCTTTCCTATATGTTGCTGGAAAAGCCTGCAGGGCGATTTGTACTCAAGCAACTTTCCGGAGGTCGGAACATTGAGCGGAAGCGCAAAATGGCTACGGTCTGAGGCGGTTGTTCAAGCCGCTTGCCTGTTTCAATTGGCTGCAATATTAAATTGATACACTCGTCCAAATGCGACCACCCCTCACAAATATACAACAAGGACAGGTAGTATATATTTACCATCTCCGGGCGTTTCCCGACATAAAACCGCGTAAATTCCCAAATAAAGACCAGATAGATAAAATTCTAAATTTTATTTTTTCCTGAAAGTGAAAGCGGATCCGTAAAACACCCCCATACTTAAAAGGGGTATCGATGATGGATCTTGGTATTAATCTTTGGGGAGCAGACTGGGTCTTCGATGGCACCTACATGGTGCCAACCACATCGCAGATCGACTATTTCGCTTCTAAGGGTTTCACAAACATCCGCCTGCCCTTCAACTGGGAGACGATGCAGAGTTCGCTTGGTGGCCCCCTCAACGCTGATCTTCTCAAAAGCATCCATCAGGTCGTCGACTATGCGGCTTCCCAAGGCATCAGCGTCATCCTGGACGTTCATAATTACGGAAAATACAACGACCAGCTGATTGGCAGCCCGGAGGTCCCGGTCTCGTCATTCGTCGACCTGTGGAGCAAGATCGCCAGCGAATTTGCGGATGACAGCAACGTTCGCTTCGGGCTGATGAACGAGCCGCAGCAGGAGAATGCCAGCGACTGGCTGTCCATCAGCAACGCTGCGATCGCCGCCATTCGCGAGACCGGCGCCACCCAGCAAGTGCTGGTGCCGGGCATCGGCTGGACCGGAGCGTGGAGTTGGACGAGCGGTGACAACGCCAAGATTATCGGCGCGGAGGGCGCCATCGTCGACCCCGCCAACAACTACGCAATCGAGGTCCATCAATATCTCGACGATACTTCCGGCCAGCATGAGTGGGTCGTTTCGGCGGATATCGGCGTGGAACGACTGACTGCCATTACCGAATGGGCACGTGCAAACGGCGTTTCGCTCTATCTGGGCGAATTCGGCGTAGCGGACAATCCGCAGGCGCTCGAAGCACTCGACAAGATGATGGCTTATCTGCAGGCCAATGACGACGTCTGGACCTCCGCATCCTACTGGGTCGCGGGAACGGCGAACCCGACATATATCTACACTGTACAGCCTGACCTCGGTGTTCTGGACGTACCTCAAATGGACGTGCTGGAAAAATATACCGGTGCGGTCGTTACAGAGACGGTCCTCAAGGATGGGACCGTCCGTCACGATGTCTATGCCCAGGATGGCAAAACAGTCACGCTCAGCGACGTCCTCACCAAGGGCGGCCAGCTTTTGTCTCGCAGCATTTTCGATGCCGATGGCAACCTGAGCTCAAAAGCGGTCATCGCGGTCGATGGAGGCATAACCGTTACCGTTTACGGCGAGGCTGGCAAGTCCTACCCGGCGACCGAAACGGTCTACAATTCCGATCACGAACGCATTCAGGAAAGCGTCACCGATGCGACCGGCATCACGATCGAAAAGCTCTATGAGCCAGGCGCCCATGAAACCTATCAGGAGACCAGCTATCACGCGGATGGTAGCCTGAATTATGTAACCGAGCATATCGACGGGCAGCATATCAGCGAGACTTACGAAAATGGCGTTCTGGCCAAGATCGAGGTCTATAACAGCTCATGGACGCTCGTCAGTCGCGACAGTTTCGATGCCTCCGGAAACCTGACCGGGCGGCAGGTCGACAATGCAGACGGCAGCCACGACCTTTCAACCTTCAACGCCAAGACTGGCATTATCCAATCCGTGACGGAATATGCGGCGAACTGGACGGTTTCGGGTACGACGAGCTACGATTCCAAGGGATATCCAACGCGGCAGGTTTCCTACGAAGCGGATGGCGGCCAGACGATTACCTCCTACAAGAGCGGAAGCGATGCGCTGTCGCAGTCGCAACATCTGACTGCGGAAGGAAAGCTCGCCTCGCTCACGACCTATAGCGAGGCCGGACAGACGACGAGTACATATGCGCCACCGGGTTCTGCGCTCGTGGATTCCACCGTCGTCATCGAAAATGGCGTGGTGGTTTCATCGGTCCAATATGCCTATGACGCCATGGGGCTCATCACCACGGTCGAGCATGTTGAGGCAGACGGCAGCCGGACGATCGAGAACTATGACGACACGCACCAGACCAGCCCCGTTTCCACCACCGCTTACGATGAATCATGGAAGCTGATCAGCGTCACCTATTTCGACGATAATGGTCGGGTGAGCGTCATCAACGCTGCCGGAGACAATGGCGTCAATACGCTGACGAGTTTCGTTGCCGGCACCAATGCCGTTTCGCAAGTCGAGGTCTATGTCGACTGGAAGCTACAGTCCCGCACCAACTACGACGAGAACGGTTCGATTTCGAAAATCCAGACGGATCATAACCAAGGCACGCATGAGGTTCAGACCTTCACGCCCGAACAGCAGGATCATCCGACATCCACGACCCTCTATGATGCCTCATGGAAGCTCGTCAGCGTCAGCTACTTCGATGACCTCGGACGGACGACTGCTGTGAACGTCGCTGGCGAGAACGGCCTCAACACCCTCACGAGTTTCGTTCCAGGTACCGACGACATCAAACAGGTCGAAGTCTATGTCGATTGGAAGCTGCAGTCCCGCACCGATTATGACTCGGATGGCAAGATTTCGAAGATCCAGATGGCTAACCATGACGGAACGCACGAGGTTCAGGTTTTCACAGCCGAGCAGCAGGGTCATCCGTCATCGACCAGCCTCTATGATGCCTCCTGGAAGCTCGTCGCGTACACCAAGTTCGACAGTCATTCCAATGACGGTTCTGGTTCAATGAGCTTCCTGGTGGCCGGCGACAGCGTCGATGCCGCCTATTTCGAAAGCTCAGCGGCGGGCGACGAAACCTCCCCCCACACATATGCCTTTGCGCTCGACGATCAAGCCGGGGCGAATTTCGGCGACGAAACATTCTCTTTCGCGGAGGCCGGTTATGCTGATGAGGTCTTTTCCACCGCTAACCATATATTTAACGCCTTCGACGACACTACTGTCGTATCCCCGCATTATGATTTAGTGTAGTCGTGATATGCGAGCCTGAAGACTGAAGAGGGTGCCTCATCCTTTCCGTGTTATTGGGACCATCGAAATATATTCACGATTTTAATCTCGGGGCACGCCAAATATGACTGGCAGACTGCATCTTTCACCTGCGGAATGGCCAGCACGCTCCGGAAATGTCCCCTCTCTCGACGGCGTACGTGGATGCAGCATATTGCTGGTCCTGATTGGCCACATGCTGCTTCCTTCAAGCCTTGTCGGAATAAGCGCGATCGGTCTGAAGGTCTTCTTTGTGCTCAGCGGCTTTTTGATCACAAGACTGCTGCTGGCCGAGAACAAGAATTCGGGCGGTATCAGCCTCAAAAACTTCTACATCCGCCGAGTGCTGCGCCTCTATCCCGTCCTCATCGTCTATGTCTGCGTCACCGCGACCACCATGATGCTTCGCGGACAGCCTGTCGTTCCAGTCGAAGTCGCATCGGTCTTTTTCTACTTCGTGAACTATCTGATTATCCACTACGATCATATGGGTTACCCGCTGACGCTGCCCGTCGGAATACTCTGGTCGCTATCGGTGGAAGAGCACTTCTATCTTTTTGCTCCGCTCGCACTGGTTCTGATGCGGGGTGAGGCCAGGAAAATGCTGATGCTGGCTTTGGCGATCTGCGTGATCGCGCTCTGCCTGCGGCTCATCTATGCCTATAACGAGCCGGGCATCGTCAATACGCTCGAACTATACCAGCGCTCAGAAACAAGGTTCGATTCCATCGCCTTCGGCGCGATCCTTGCCTGCCTGCCGGAGTTTGACTGGGGCCGCCGCCTGATCACGTTCATGACCAGAAGGTCCGTGTTCTTCGTCTCGGTTGCCATCATGCTGGCAACCTTTGCCCTTCGCGACAGCTATTTCCAGAATACGTGGCGGTTTACCTTCCAAGGCCTTGCGCTCATGCCGATCCTGGCATCGGTTATCTTCGCCAAGCCGGTTCCGCTTTTCAACCGCGTCCTCAATCTTCCGGTTATGATCTGGGTCGGGGCTTTGAGCTATTCGCTTTATGTGTGGCATGGAGCCGTCGTTTTCTTCTTTTCGGCCTGGCTCGAATTGCTACCCCACGCAATCATTTCTTGGGTTGAATTCGCGATCGCCTTCGTTTTTGCCATCCTGTCCTATTATCTGCTCGAGAAGCCCATCATGGGGCTTCGCAAGCGGTTCGGACATCGGATCGCTCCGGTGGAGGCCACACCGTCACGCCTCCAGACTTCCGTGCAGACGAGTTCTGCCGCGAGCCCAAGCTGATCAGGCGCCGCACGGGTTTCTCCTTCCCACCCTGCCCTAATTTCAAGACATTGAAGATCGCAGCGATATAAACCCAAGTCGAATTGAACCCTATTGCCGAGGACCTGCATGCCTGAGATTTGCCTGATGACCAAGGCCTGGAGATCAGGTGCCGCATGGGTTGCCCAGATGCTGGCTCAAGCGATTGCCGAGCAAGGTGCAACCATCGCCTTCGTCGCGCCACTTGCAGATCCCGCTGAACGTGATCCCAGACACCCTAATCTTACCCGCATCGCCCAGCCACGCGAACTAGTGGGAGATCACCCGAAGATCAAGAGGATCGTCGCGTCCCTCTCCCGCATCGGGCTCAGCGTCTTTTCCGTCCTGAAGCTCAGGTTCACCACACGCAATTTCATCTTCACAATTCCTGAGCCGCTGCTCTTCACGCTGCCGATGCTTGCAATCCTGCGCCTGACGGGCGCGAAAGTGATCTTCATTGTGCACGATGCGCAACCACACGCCTGGGCACTTCCCAAAGCACTTCGCGGGATCGAACGCGGCGCCCATGCGCTATCATATCGTCTGTCGACGATGCTGGTTACTCTGACGCCGGCGGCAAGAGACGCGCTAATCCAAGATTTCGGCATTCGCGACAGCAAAATTCACGTGATCCCGCACGGTCCATTTACCGTCGGCAAGGCAACACCGCTTCCCGGCTCCGGCAGGCTGCTCATCTTCGGTTCGCTGAGGCGGAACAAAAGCGTGCTTGAGGTCATTCAGGGGGTCACTCGGGCGCGTCGTGCCGGAGCGGATGTGACCCTCGTGCTTGCAGGCGAGCCGCTTAAACAGGAGCCTGGATACTGGGATGAATGCCTTGCGGCCATCGCGGAGGACCCTGCCGGCTTCGATGTCCGAGAAGGTTTCCTGCCGGATGAAGCGCTTCCCGATCTCATCGCGACAGTCGACTGCTTCATGCTCGCCTATCAGAATTTCAACTCCCAGAGCGGCGTCGGAGTTCTGGCCGCACTTGCGGCAAGGCCAGTGATCGGCACGAGATCAGGCGGGCTTGATGAGCTTTTCGAGCGAGGGCTGGCTGGGCAGCTGATACAGGATTCGGTGACAGCCGAAAGTATTGCCGCGGCTATCATCGAGTTCCGCCGGGAAGACCTAAGCGCATGGCGAAGGAAAGCCGAAGATGGCGCCAGCAAGATCGCTGACACGCTTCGCTGGGATACTATCGCCGACGATTACATAGCACTCTGCCGCAAATCCTGAACGGGTTTGCTCAACGAGATGCCTGTGTGGCACACCATATATCGGGCCGGAACAGGTCGTTGTTTACCATCAATATATTGCAAGCGCGGAAGAAACGCGCATCCATTGATTGTGACCGTCAATTACATTATAACTTACTAATAAAAATACGGGAGGCATCAATGGCGGTGTTTCACCTCGAAAGAGCATCCGCTAACGGCAATAAAAAGAAAGCAGGATCGACTTTGCACGGGTGGCCACAGCGGCTTAGTGCAGCGATCATGGTTCCCCTTGTGATTGGGCTTATCATATTGAAGCCGACATGGTTTGAGCCAGACGAGTAGTATCTCGCGCATTCGGCTCCACGATTGGCCCGGTCCGAATTGATACGATTAGCAACCGTTCGCTAAAATTCGAGCATTGCACTTAAACAGACAGAAAATCGCAGGTGGTACACCCTTGAGAAGGCGGGATCAGACGACGATCCCAGGTACTTTTCGTCGGAGAGCATCATGCTTGCCAAGACTGTTCTGGCCGCTTTGCTGATATCATCGGCCCTCGGTGTGGGTAGCGCTTTCGCCGGCCCTGCCGCGGGACTTGCGCGCCCTTTGCGCAGCGCGCCTCCCAGCCAGTTTATCACGGCGACAAAATTTACCCTTGCGCCCTTCGCTTTTGTGCGCTTCTGCAAGGACAATAGTGGAAGCTGCGATGCCGGCCGCGGCGATGCGGAAGTCACATTGACCCCTGCGCTACGGGCCGAACTGCTGCGCATCAACTCCACGGTGAACAGAACGATCATTGCGCAGAATGACGATGACGGCGACGACGTGTGGGCACAGGACGTAACGGCGGGCGACTGCGAAGACTTTGCGCTGACAAAACGTCATCAACTGATCAAGGCCGGGTGGCCGACCAGAAGCCTTCGTATCGCAGTTGCGAAAACCCGTGCCGGAGAAGGCCATGCCGTACTTGTCGTTCGCACATCAGAGGGAGATCTGGTGCTCGACAACCGGAGTTCGGCGGTCAGGGCCTGGAACCAGACGGATCTGAAATGGATCAAGATCCAGTCCGGTGACAATCCTCGCCTGTGGTACGACATCTGACGCCTTCAACGTCCATTCGGATTCGCTCGCAACGTCTTGGCGGCCTGTTTTCACGCCTGCATTCATCTCGTAACGGATTGCAAGTTTCGGGCAGGCCCTTCAGTTTTTGACCCAGTCGCGCCTGCTGAGCAGGCTTCAGACCGGCTTCCTCGGAATAACACACTGGGGCTGCACGTCGTTGATGACGCGCTGAACCGCCTGCGAAGGCGAAGCAAGAAAACGACGCATATCGTTGCCACTGGCGGAACATATCGCCCGGACATCATTGGCGATAATTTCGCCGACGAGTTGCAGGCTTGCCTCCGTGAGATGTCCATAAAAAGCGTAACGCGCAGCCAGAACCTGTGGCTCCGCCGGTGCGTATAGCTGGGAATTGTTCAGAAACTGAAGCATTTCGCCCGGCTGTTCGCCGGTCGCCTGATGCAATCTGGCCAACTTAAGCCAGAAGTCCCCATTCGTAGGTAAACAACCCAGTGCGTGGCGACCAAAGGCTTCGGCGCGCTCCATGGCCATCACCCAGCTATCATAACCGGTATCCTGGTTTTCAGTATCAAGCTCCGCCAGCAAAATGGTGTAACCGCTTTTGACGAATATCCCCTGACAGATGCCGGCTTCCCTTACACCCTCCGCAACAGTAACCAGCTCCCTGACCGCCTGCGTTGCCGTTGGCGTGCCGCTTTCAAGGCGGTGAGCCATGGGCAAAAGCGCACCGAAGCGGACAAAACGCGAGATCTGTGTCGCGGAAAGCCACAAGACAAAGATCGACAGCGCGAGGAGGATGCCGACAAGCGCAGGGCTTCTTCCACGATGCATGTGGTTTAATTAGACTCGTGATAATAGCGGGAGTAGCGGGAGTAGTAATAATCGTTGGAGCCATAGTCGTGGTACAGCTTCAATCGATCCTGATCGACTTTGTTGAGGATCACACCGATGCATTTGTCCCGTACCTGCGGATTTGCATTGAGGACTTCGATCGCAACCCGGCGCGCCGTCGCGCCCCATTCCGCCACGAAGATGAAGCCATCGATGCGATCTGCAATTGCGCGCGCATCCACGACAGGGCCGAGCGGCGGCAAATCGACAACAATATAATCGTACTGTTCGCTCACCTTCTTCAGCAGCCCTCGCATGCCTGACGAAGCCAGCAGTTCGGAAGAGTGCGGCGTTCTCTGGCGCACTACGGCCGGCAATACCGACAGGCCGGTTGCATCGTCGCTCAAGAGCAAGCGATCGAGGTCCTGACCGTCCAGCAGCGCTTCCAGCAAGCCTGCTTCGGCATGCCGTGCAATGGCTCGCGTAGTACCCGGATTGCGAAGGTCAGCATCGATCAGAAGCGTTTTGCTGCCCTGGCGAGCAAGAAGTTCGGCGAAGTTGATCGAGATCGCAGACTTTCCTTCGGCCGGCAGTGACGACACGATGCCGATCACCTTGCAGGGCTTATCCGAAAAACGAAGATCTGCCGCAATCTTTGCGCTTCTGAGAGTTTCGGCAAACGGTGACAATGGGTGCTCAACCACATAAGTCACGAGCGGGCTTGTTTTCTGAATGAGCCCCGGCTTTTGCTGGACGCCGCTCTTGGCAGGGTTTGCTGCATTCGGAACAAGCGGCGTCATACCGAGGAATTCAAGGCCCAGGTAATCCTGGACCTGTTTTCCGGTACGGAAGAACCGGTCCCGATATTCCCTCCAGCCTCCGACGCCTGCACCTGCAGCGGCCCCCAGAAGGAAGAAAAGTGCAAGAGTGAGAGGCTTTTTCGGATGACTGGGGCCTGCCGGCGGCACTGCATTGGTAATAATGCGCGCTTCGGTAACAGGGAAAGACTGTTGCTGTATTGCTTCCTGATACCGCTGAAGGAAAGTCTGATACAGATTCTTGTAGGTCTCTGCCTCGCGCTCGAGTTCACGCAGCTGAACCTGGGTCAGGTTGGCTGTCGCGCTCACGCCCGTGGCCTGGCTGACAGATTGCGTCAGGCTTTTCTCGCGCGCAACGGCAACGTCGAGATCGCTCTTGTAGCTTTCGGCGATGCGATTGAGTTCAGCGAACATCTGTCGCTGATATTCGGCCATTTCGCTACGCAGGCGAGCAGCCTGAATGTGGTTCGAACCCAGCCGGTCGGAAATTTCCGTCTCACGCTTGGATGCAGCAAGATATTTCTGCCGCAGTTCATTGGCGACGGGATTGTCGAGCAGGTCGGTCACCATTGCATCGGACTGGCCCGATGCAATGATACTCTCGATGCGCTCAAGACGTGCCTGCGCCTTGGACGTATCGGACTGAGCGACGATCAATGCGCTGTTCAGTTCCGACAACTGCTGATCGGACATCAGCACGCTGCCAGCAGCAACGAGTCCATGCTCGCCACGGAATTTCTGAACCGCGAGATCGGAGTCCAGTGCCTTCTGGCGCAGTTCCGCAATGCGATCCTGCAACCAATCACTTGCACGACGCGTCGCATCATATTTCGAATTCAGCTTGTCGACGAGATAAGAGTCACCGATCGCGTTCGCGACGCGCGCTGCCATATCCGCAGATGGAGACCTGTAGCTTACTTCCAGAACGTAGGTGCGGTCGACCCTCATCACACTCATGTTGGCAAGGACTGCATCAGCGGCCGCACGGCGCTTTTCCCCGCTTGTCGGGATTTCAGCCGGTTTGGAACCAAGCCAACCGGTCACAGTTACCAGCGACCGCACTGTTCCCATAATCGTCTGTATCAACGAGGGTCTTGCGGTCATGAATGTCGGATCATTCGACAGGTCGAGCTTGTCCACCACGGTCAAAGCCACGGTATCCGACATCAGCAACTCAACCTGGCTGAGGACAGTCGGCTCGTCATCGGTAACACCGCCGATGGTGGAAAGCTGCTGGACGACCTCGCTGTTACCGCGGTCGATCAGAATCTTCGTGCTCGCGGTATAAAGCGGCACGGCGGTGATGATGTTCACGACGCCGAGAGCGAGCGCCACAGCAATGCAAACGGCAACAACCAACCATTGCCGACGGACTATTGCGAAAATCGCCTCGAAGTCTATGCCACGGGGCGAATTATCGTCATCCGTGTCGTCAACCCGCCAGTTTCTCTGAAAGTCCCGGTTATGGAGCTGCAATTGACGACCTCGATGTGGGATGGCTTAGCAGTTCGGAGTGGAGCAGCTTATCTCGCCGTTATAAGTAACGTTTCGCAGACTGAAGGTCTGCACGGTCGTCGGCGTTGAAGTCGAGCCGTCACCGGAAGTGCCGGCACCACCGTCGGAGGCTCCTCCTCCGCCGATCGCAGATGCGCCGCCAGCCGCCGCCGCACCGCCAGCAGCGCCTCCGCCGAGCGCCGCGGTCTGTGTTTCATTCAGACCTGAAGTAAATGCCGTCTCAAGCCCGGCCACTTCTACATCGGCAATTGCGGCCTGGATCTGGGCAACATATTCAGGATCGGCCGCAACGCATGAACGAGCCACGCGCGCGAGACCGGCGCCGATCGCGGCGGCCTGGGATGGGCTGGCCTGCTTGGCAAGAGCCAGAAGCGGCGCGAGCGCATCGGCGCTGGAACCGGCAAGAGAGCGCACCTGGCTGGAAAGGGTGAGGCCACCTGATGGAAACTGGGTCAGCAATGCATCAGGAGCATCGAGAAAGGCCTGAATATCGGCGTTCGGCAGCTTGGCCGGCTCAACGAAACAACCTGCAGCCGGAGCGCTTGTCTGAGCGCTGGCGCCCGCGACTCCAAATACTACCGAGATAATCGCACCTGCAGCGGCGACTTTAGTGATGTTATTGATATAACGAGCACGCATTATACTTCTCCACCTTAGGCACTTCGACTGCAGCTTTTGCACGGATACATGCCACGATCAAGTTAAAGGTTAAGCCAAAGTTAATAACGATAGAAACCCAATATTTACGTCAGTTTAGGTCCCGAATAGCATCACGCGTGGATACTGCGTCGGACGTTACGCCGGAAGCAGTCGACGTGACAGAATTCAGGATTTCCAGGAACTTCAGGACTTCCACGGAGTCGGAATTCGATACGTATATGACGTCCTTGTCCTGCATCGGGAACTTCTGTACCGCGAAGAACGCGCCGGGATCACGAAGATTGGCGCGGAAGATGACAGGAACGGTGTCCCCCGCAAACTTCGCCGTATCTACACCGAGCTTGGACAGGAAGCTCTTTTCCACAGTGCGATAGAGCATCAACTGAGCCGGGTTAGCCCGTGCATCAAGAAGCCCGCCGGCCTTGCCGAGGGCTTCACCCAAAGTCAGATTCGACTCCTCGAAATCGAAGCGACCATTCAGGCCGGATGCACCGAAGGCCAGATAGGTACGACGCTCGCGATCAACGAGGATCGTGTCGCCGGGAGCAACATAGATATTTTCAGACGGCGTCGCCACGAGATGGTCGTACTGTACGGTCGCAGATTTACCACGCCGCTGCAGCGTCACATATGTTTCGACGCCCGGCGCGCTCAAGCCACCGGCTTCCGAAAGGACATCGAGAATGCGTTCGCCAGCTTCCGTAAGCTCGATCTTCGACGGAGTGCGAACGTCGCCGAGAACGGCAACCTGTGCCGAACGGCTTTCCACCTTCGTTATAACTACCTGTGGCTCGATCGCGCGGTTAGCGAGAACGTCTTCAATGTCACGCTGGACATCTTCAACAGCACGACCAGCAGCACGAACACGGCCAGCATAAGGAACGCTCAACGTGCCATCGCGGTCGATCGTCTGCTGCGGAAGCGTTACATAATTGCCGGGACGGCTGCCTGCGTCGTTGGGGATGAACAAGCCGCCAGATTGCGATTCAAAAATGGAAACCTGAACGATGTCACCGACACCGAGAGGCAGGCTCGGAGCGCCACCACGCCCACCACCGAAACCACCAACGAGCGAGGTGGTGGTTGCCGACTGGACAAAATTCAGGACGGTCTTGTTGAGATCGACCAAAGCATAGTCAATGCCAACAGCCTGCGGTTTTTTCGCAGAGGTTACCCTCGCCGTCGCCTGCGCCTCGACATCTTTCACTGCCGGGCCGGAGCTCGGCAAGGATGTACAACTCGTCAATGCCGTCGTCGACATGATGAAGAAAGTAGCGGCGGCTTTGATTTTCACTTTTTATCCCCTGGAACCCGTCGCCAATATGCATGAACCAGCCGCTCTGGCCAGACCGGTTGCCTGACCAAATTGAAACAAGTAGTTCTTGCCGACGAGCTGTTGCGCCCTCGCAACATATTACAAATGCACGAATAACGAATGGTTACGCTTAAGTTAATCCCGCACAACAACTGGGCGATGAAATGTTCAAAAGCTTAGTTAACAGGCATCGTCTTCATTCCTGATCGCAGCAGCAACCGATTTTCTGCCAGTAACTCAACAGGAAGACACCGCCAAATAACAGTCCTCAATTTTCGACAAGAAAAACTAAGGATTGATATTTCCAATTTTCACAACCATCGCGGATGTCATGCCGACGATGATTTTCCTGGCGGGTTCAGGCTGATTGTTACGAGTGGCGCCAGCAGGACTGCGACGATGACAGCCATTCCCGAGATCTGCAGTGAAAAGTCGAAGGCTGAATGGATGGCCACAAGTAAAAGAGCAGAAAGGCCGATTTCTGGCCCAAAGCGCAGCCCACGCCGCTGTCGCAAGCCGATCCAGAAAAAGCGGAGCAACATCAGAAATGCCACCATCGCCATCATCACAAACATCAGGCCGAATGTAAAAATCCCCTCCAGATAGAAGTTATGCGCCCGGCTCCAGATACCATAGAGGCCACAAGCCGGATCGCGGTAACCGGGAAAAACATCCTCAAAGCTTGCAAGACCCGCCCCCCAAGGAAATTGGTTGGCGACAGCAGACAAGATGCCCGGCATGACGCAGTAACGGCTATCGCCAACCCCTTGCGTCTCGGCCCGCAACAATGTTCTGCCGCCGAAAATCTGAAGTACGAACAACAAGATCAGCAAGATGGCGACCAATTGGAGGCTGCGCTTCAGCCACGGCGCAATGCGCGGTGCAGAAAACGGCCGTCCTACTCTTTGTCTTTTAGACCGGCGGAACAGCCGGAGTACAAGGAGGCAGGTTATTGCAACGAGGCAGGAAAGAAGACCAGCGCGAGATTTAGTCAACATGAGCGCAATCAGCGAGGTCGAAAACCACAGCCCATAACCAAGCGCTCGCCACTTGTTGTCGCGGTACCACCAGCGCCGCAAATCGGCAAAACCGATCCCCGGATCACCTAGCGCGTGAAGAAGCAAGGCGAGGTTCAGCAGGAGGACCAGACCAAAGTAGGTGGCGGCGGTATTTCGATTGACGAAAAAGCCGGTGAGGCTATCCAGATAGGCAATCTTGGGCCAGAAAAGCAAGGCATCCGGCGCGATCTCGAATTGGAGGATAGACAGGACAGAAACGATCCCACCCGATACCGCAAGGGCTTTGACAGCTCCGACTGCACGATCATCGGTGTCGAACAACAGTAAGGCGAGCACAAATATCCCGAGCGGCAGGGCGATCCGCAAGGCAGAGGGCCAGTCGTCTCCCGGCGTAAGCGATATGCTGGCACCGACGGAGAGCGAAATGCCAGCAACATCCTGCCACGCAGGCGGTGCGAACAGAGCTGAAGGCAGGGGCGTCACCTGTAGCGCAACCCACGCAAAAGCCATGATGATGAGAACCAGAGCCGAAACCAAGGCAACCCTGGTTCGCTCCGATATGCCGTTTATGATCGACACAATGGCGATCATCGAGAAGACTGGCACGACCATTAGCGCGACCGTCTGGATCTCGACGGCACCGTAATTCAGGAGCCCGATCACGATCGGCCCCCAGAATAGCAAGACCAGCATGTAGCGCAGCCCCTTGCTGCCGGTGCGTTCCAGCGAAAGTTCCGACATCATCCCCTTCAGGCCCCTTCGCCCTGTGCCCGGTCGCTTTCGCAATAGACATCAAGACAGCTCATAAGCTCCCGCACCCGCCAGCAGTGTCGAAATCAGCATCCATACTGTCGGCCACGGCTACAGACGTGAGCTTGTATCGAATACGTCGATGTGACGAAAGCATAGACGACAGTAGAGCAAAGCATTTTTTTCATACACTTAAAAAACCCGTGCGCATCACCATGCAAGCCGAAAGCAGCTGCAACGAGCCATCTTGGTGATGGTGATAAAAGCACCACGCAGTCCTTTGCGATCCTCCTGTAAGAAATTCGGCCGGCCGAGTGAGACTGCCCGATCTACCAGCCTCAAAAACTCGCCGACGAAACATGCCGACCTGTCGCCGAACTCGCCCCCCCCCC
>UCIV01000052.1 GCA_900472575.1 Hyphomicrobiales bacterium | reverse complement strand
CTGGATGTCTTCGTCGGCGGCACGCATCTGATGACGTTGCGCCGCGGACGCGGCCACCCCGACGGGCGGCACGATCAGGTCGTCAACTACCACCACGTCATCCATTCCCTGCGCAAAAAGCCGATGGCGCTCCGCGGCCTCGTATATCGCGACAAGCTCTTCCCGCGTCAGGAATACCGCAAGGCCTTCGAAGCCCTCATCGAGCATCTTCCCGACAAACAGGCTTGCAAGATCACCGTTGAGCTTCTGGCATTGGCTCATGACCGCGGTTGCGAGCGCGAACTTGCCGAAGAATTGGCCAGGACCCTGGACGCCGGCGATTTACCGGACCTGGTCGCCATGCGAACACTCTTCGGCCCGGATCCAGCCAAGCTGCCGACAGTCCATGTGCAGCTCGCATCGCTCAACGGTTATGAGGCCCTGATCGGGACGGGAGAAGCCGCATGATCAACACCCACGTGATCGACGAAGCACGGCTCGGCATCATGCTCAACGAACTTCGGCTACCGACCATCAAAATGCTGTGGCCGCAATTTGCCGAACAGGCAGACCGAGAAGGATGGCCAGCAGCTCGCTTCCTGTCGGCTATTGCCGAGCACGAGCTGGCAGAGCGTGCCAATCGCAGGATAGAACGGCATCTCGCCGAAGCGCACCTGCCGCCCGGAAAGACCTTGGACAGCTTCGCCTTTGACGCCGTACCCATGATCTCGAAGGCGCAGGTCATGGCAATTACCGCCGGCGATAGTTGGCTCGCCAAGGGAGCTAACATCCTCATGTTCGGTCCGCCCGGCGGAGGAAAGAGCCATCTCGCTGCTGCTATCGGCCTTGCGCTGATCGAGAACGGATGGCGGGTCCTCTACACCCGGACCACCGATCTCGTCCAGAAGCTGCAGGTCGCTCGTCGGGAACTGCAGCTTGAGTCTGCTATCGACAAACTCAACAAGTACGACTTGCTCATCCTCGATGATCTCGCCTACGTCACCAAAGATCAGGCGGAAACAAGCGTGCTCTTCGAGCTGATCTCGGCACGATACGAGCACAGGTCTATCTTGATCACCGCCAACCAGCCGTTTGGGGAGTGGAACCGGGTCTTTCCCGATCCTGCCATGACACTCGCAGCAGTTGACCGGCTTGTGCACCATGCCACGATCTTCGAGATGAACGTCGAAAGCTATCGCCGCAGAACAGCGCTCGAGGAAAAGCGCCAACGGGGCCGACCAGCCTCTTTCGCGACAATCAGGACCTCAGCCTTGCCTGTCGCGGAGCGGCAATCAGAAAATGACGAAGAACTTGTCAGCGGCAATCAGCGTGATAACTTGATCCCGACCGCGACCTAAGAATCTCATCCAGATTGTCGCCCGCGTCTCATCCTGATTGCCGCGCAATA
>UCIV01000036.1 GCA_900472575.1 Hyphomicrobiales bacterium | reverse complement strand
TCGCACCGCTCCGCATTCCAAAACCGCGTTCACCGTATCCAGGCGATCGCAGAGTGGAAAGTTGCAGCCGAAGCCGTGGCCTGAGATCGATCCTCAAGGCAGAAGTCTCCCACGCATCCGAATTCAAGTTAAGTGACATCGCCCGCTTATGCGACATGCGGGCTGAAGGGAGGATTTCTAATAGCGGAAAGCTTGGTAGTGTCGGTTGGCCATGCGACGGGGACCTGCGCGGTCCCCGACCCCCAGCAGCCGATGTCCGGCTTCACTTGAAACGAAGAAGCCAGCGGTCTTGCTGGCTTGGTTTAAGGTCAATCCTCATCATGCCCGAGGCCATAGCGTTCCCTGGCTTCTGGCGACGCTAACATTTCCCGCCCGTGCTTCAGATTGAACTGGGTTACAAGCTGTGCTTCTTCCGTCATCATGCCCATGCCTTCGATGATTGCCGCCTGCCATGACGGACCCCGCCCCCAGGCTTCACCGAATGCCGTCGCGATGAGGTCCCGCCTGTAGAATTGTCGCATACCAAGCAGCAAAAGCTCAGCCTGCTTGATGTCTTTCTGGCGCTTTGCTTCGCCACCAGCATCATTTTGGCGCCGACCTGCAATAATCATTTTATGCACGGCATATCGCTCGGGCGATGGGACAACGACCGTGATGCCGGGACCGTATAAAAGGACTGAGCGTACCGGATCACGGATCAGGAAATCCATGAATCTCAAAGGTTCCGCCGCGGCGCCCCCGAGGGCGGGCATTTTTGCCGGCTCGTCGGCATATTCCTCGCTCCCTCTGTTTGTCGTTAGAAACTCGACGCGATAGCCGGCCAGGTTTCGGAAAGCATTTGATCGCGGCGAACCAGAGATGTGGGGGACGGCTCGAAATGAGGGATCGAGATCTTGCAGGAGGCTAAGGATTGGGGGGAGCGTGTCCGAGACTTCCGCGGAGATCGCATAATCCTGGGCAATGTCAGCATCGCCGGTAAGGACTGAGGCCATTGGTAGACGGACACCCAGATAGGATGAATAGCACTGGAACGCGACTGTTCCAACGAGGATACCTCGCAGTCGGAATAGGCCGGCTTTAGCGAGCACCTCAACGACATCACCAGTGAAGGGATCCGGAGCGATCAAACCCGCATCTCGTGTCAAAACGGACACGATCTTTCGGCGGCCCTTGTAGTCGGCTTTCTCTCTTTTAAAGTCTTCAACCCGCGCCGAGATGTCGGGATCATCGGCGGGACCTACGTACTTTCTTTTTTGCCCGCCCTCACCATTTGGTTGATCGAAATACCAGTATTTGCGATCGTCGACTTTGACGGAGACGAAACGACCAACTGGTGGGAAATCCTCGGACCAGGCGTCGTCGAACGCTCTTTGTTGAAGCTCCGCGATCATAGTGCGGAAGACCATGTCGATTTGTTTCACGGTGCTGCCTTTATATCATTTATGCAATTCTAGTATAGTGAGGCTTGCGCGCACCCGGCCGCGGGAAGCCCATATCTGGGCGCAAGCTATACTATTTTCGCGAAGATAATATAGTCCTTAGTGATGGCTCTGTGAATTCGTTTCTCAAAGATGTCGCTGTTCAGCCTATCTCTAACGATTGGCAGTGTAGGCCGGTGTCGTTTGGCATTAACCTGGGCTATTCCTCACTTTGTGTGGTTAACAGGATATTAGCGTCTGGACTGATATCTGCAGCGATGCGAGCGCAATTGAATTGGTGACCCGGCCCGGGGGTCAAAATACTGGGTATTACCGTTCAAGATGAAGGATACTGGGGCGTTTCCGCTGCCGCGAATCCGGTTGGCATCTGCCCAGATTGCGGAACGCAAAGCCACCACAGGCACGACTGGCGCAACCGCCGCCTCCATGACTTGCCTGTTCAAGGTCAAGTGGTAAGAATCAAACTCGCTCTGAACCGATGGCAGTGTGGACACAGGAAATGCGGGCGACGAACCTTCACCGACAGATTGCCCGAGATTGCTGCAGCTTATATGCGACGAACTGGGCGGATGGCGGAGATTGTGGGCTTGATTGGCCACAGGACGAACGGTCGTCCAGGAGAGAACTTGATGCATCGGCTCGGCATGCCGGTGAGCGACGACACGATCTGCGGCAATTAAAGCGCGGTTCTCCGGCGTCCATACAAAAAGACATTATTCGGGTTGTGGGCATAGATTAATGGAGCTGGCGGCATTCCTCGCGGTACGGAACGATTATGGTTGATCTTGAGCGTCATTCGGTTGTCGATGTTTTGGAAGACCGCAGCGTCGAGAGCGCAAGATCTTGGTTGCAAGAGCGTCCGACAATCAAGGTCGTGAGCCGAGATCGCTGTGGTTTGTATGCTCAGGCAGCGCGAGAGGGCGCGCTTCAGGCCCGCCAAGTAGCTGACCGCTTCCATCTGGTTCAAAAACTGAGGGAGGCAATCAAGGAGCAGATCAGCGTTTATGGTCACGCCCATGTTAGGCCGATACTCTCCGAAGATGCTATCGCCAGCGCGAGGTCACAACAACGCCGTGCCCGCTTGGCGCACAGGCAATCTCGTCAGGAGATATTCGAGATGCTTCAAGCTTTGCGGCAGCAGGGACTCACCTACAGTGAGATTGCAAGGCGGACCGGATATGAGCGTCGCAGCATCGCGAATTGGCTTACTTCCAGCGCACCTCGAGACAGAAACCGGGCAGCGCTGAATAAGACATCGCCACTCTATTTTGAAGCTTTCCTGGCTGAATGCTGGAAAGATGGCAATCGGGTTGGGCGCCATCTGTTTTACGACATCAAGAACCGCGGTTATACCGGCAGCCGCTCAAATCTGGAGCGCTTGCTGAAAGTGTGGCGTGAAGTCGAGAACATTCAACTCGACGAGCCGCCTCCGGAAATGGATGTTTCAGAACCCGTCCGCGATCCTGATACAGGCCATATGATTTCCTCCGTGGTGGCCGCAGCTTTGTGCATAAAACTGCGCGGCCTGCTGACCGATCTTCAGGCCAGAAAGGTCAATGCATTCAAGCAGGGCTCTCGAGCGTTCGCGATTATGCGTGGCTTGGCTATGCGCTTCAACGGCATCTTGCGCAGCACGAGCTCGCAGGCACTGGATGAATGGATCGACGATGCCATCGACACCGAGTTAACGGCAATCATGCGTTTCGCCAGCGTTTTGCGCCATGATATTGATGCCGTAAAAAATGCAATCGAACTCCCCTGGAGCAACGGTCAAGCCGAAGGTCAGATCAACCGCCTCAAGGTACTGAAGCGAGCAATGTACGGTCGCGCCGGCCGGGAACTGATGAGGGCGAGAATAATGCCGCTGAATTGCAGAAAGTGAGGATGAACCCTTTATTATTAGACGCGTGCCCATCCCGTGCTACGAGACGTGGGCGAGCAAATCCGCAACCGAATCAATCACTAGCTTTGGCCGGAACGGGTAGCGCGCAATTTCTGCTCTGTCGGCAATGCCACTGAGGACGAGCACGGTGTGCAAGCCTGCCTCGATGCCGGCAACGATGTCCGTATCCATGCGATCGCCAATCATGCCGGTACCTTCTGAATGCACGCCGAGTTTGTTGAGGGCAGAACGGAACATCATAGGGTTTGGCTTGCCGACTATATAAGGCTCGCGGCTGGTCGCACGCGTGATCAGTGCCGCGACGGCGCCCGTTGCGGGAAGAGCGCCTTCGGCGCTCGGTCCTGTGGCATCAGGGTTTGTTGCGATAAACCGGGCACCCATATTGATCAAACGAATGGCTTTGGTGATTGCCTCGAACGAGTAGGAACGGGTTTCGCCAAGCACGACATAGTCGGGATCGGTGTCGGTCATGATGAAGCCCGCCTCGTGGATGGCAGTGGTCAGCCCGGCTTCTCCGATAACAAATGCTTTGCCGGCAGGGGTCTGGTCCTTAAGAAAAGCAGCCGTTGCCAACGCCGAGGTCCAGATGCGCTCTTCCGGCACCTCCAGTCCACTGTTGTGCAACCGGGCACTAAGATCGCGAGGCGTATAGATCGAATTGTTGGTCAGGACCAGGAACGGTGTATCGGTCGCTCGCCAGTGCTGTATGAGTTCGACCGCGCCTGGGATTGCCTTGTTTTCATGCACCAATACGCCGTCCATATCGGTCAACCAGGATTTTATATTATGTCTGCTCACCTTCAGAGAGCCTCCTCGGCTTTAACTTCGAAACGGGATAATTTCGCTGTTCCGAACGCGGTTGTAAGTGCCACGTCGGTTGCGTCACGACCGGTCGCCATCAGAATTCGGCCGACGCGCGGCGTATTATGTCTGGCATCGACTGTATGCCAATGTCCACCCAAGTAAACTTCGAACCAGGCACTAAAATCCATCGGATTCGGGTCCTTTGGCACGCCGATATCGCCGAGATATCCGGTGCAGTAACGGGCTGGTATATTCATGCAACGGCACAGCGTTATGGCGAGATGGGCGAAGTCACGGCAAACGCCCACGCGGTCCGTATATCCACCAAAAGCCGTCCGAAGGGGATCAGCATTCTTATAATCAAACTTGATATGGCCGTGCGCGAAATCGAGAATTGCCTTCACTCGTGGCCAGCCGAACGGGGTGGAAGAAAATTGCGCCCACGCAAAGTCAGCCAGATGATCGGTATCGCAATAGCGGCTGCCAAGTAGATAGACCAAGACGTCGTCGGGCAGATCCTTGATCTCATGCTGGAAGGCATTTTGCGGAATGGGATCCGGCAGACCGCCGTCATAGATCTCGAACTCAGTCGATATCGTCGTAAGCCCGGCTGGCGCAACAAATCGGCTACAGGCATTGCCGAAGCCATCGATATAACCCCATGCCTCGATCGCTCGGTCGAAATTCAATGTCTGCTCGGTCAGTAGATCCGCGCGCCGGGACGGATGAATATTCAGGACGAGTAACATTGGGGTGGGTCGGTCGCACTCATATCCAAGATGGAAGCCGGCACGTATTTTCATCATAAAATTCCTTCGCGCCGGCGAATTGCCGTGAGACTTGGTTGTGCTGCAACGTTGGGGTGAGCAATGCGTTCCGATCAGCTGATCTCGGCTAAGATACGAGCGTCCGTGGTGACATTGACTTGGACGGACATGCTCTCGTAGTCGGCGGCTGTTCCGTCGTAACTTCCCCACAGAGGCATCGCTTGCTTCGGATCGCGCGCCACGCCAACACGGATGAGATCACGGTTGCCGACGATACCATTGGTGGGGTCAAACTCCGCCCAACCTGCGCCGGGCAAATAAATCTGGCACCACGCATGGGTGGAGCCGCCGCCGAGAGTGGTCGATCCGTCACGGTCTGGAACGTAAATATAGCCGGTGACGAATCTTGCCGCGAACCCAAGTGATCTTGCGGCCTCCATCATCAGAAGCGCAAAGTCGCGGCATGTCCCACGACGAAGCCTAAGTGTCTCGGTCGGCGCTTGCGTTCCATGCTCGTGTCGTCGGGCATAGACGAAACCCTCATGAATGGCGAAGCACATCGTCATCAGTAGATGACCAGTGTCGGTGGACTGTCCGATCCGCACGAATTGCCGCGCCCATTTGCTTACCTGGTCATCCGGGTCGGCATAGTGGCGTTGGATGGTTCGCTCTAGGTCAAGCGCTTCGTCTGTGTCGTATGAAAAAGGATAGGTCAAAGCCTCCTCGTCAATCTGCAGATCGATTGCGACGTAAGGCGTATGGTCAAGCCGAATGATGGTTTCGAAACGAAGCTCATCTGCGGGCTGCGCAAACCCGATCACCGCGACACAGTTTCCAAACACGTCGTGGATCCAGCGAATGTATTTTGGTTCCGGGTCAATCAGGAGACGGGAACTGAGCAATGTCTGATCGAAACTGTCCCTTGGTCTGAAAAGCAGCTTGTGGTCTCCGAACTCGACCGGCCGCTTATAGCGATAAGACGTGATGTGTCGGACGGAAAATATAGTCATCGATCACCGATGCGGTTTGTGAGGTCCAGGCCGAGTTATCACCTTTAACACTCACGGAGAGCAGATGCATCGTTGCATTCCCCCTAACTGCTTCATGACCTCGCCGAACAGATCGAGCAATTGCTCATGATGGTACTACTGGTCTGCCCTGGATCCATTGCAGCACGTGGCCGGCTTCTGGCTCACCATCGATTGGCGGCTGATCGTTGTCGCTGTTCTCGCGCGTTCTGGTTCGCCCTTTGTTGGGTTGGATATCTTTTATAGGATCAGGACAATTTCACGAAGAGGAGATCATAATCGCTGTATCCGGCATCCGCGGTCTTAAGTCTATCTATTATCTTGTCTATGCGACTGCTCATGCGGAATTCCAAGGTGCGGAGACCGTCTGGGCGACCGTGCTTTTAATCGTCGTTGCGTCAATTTTCGTTCATGGTGTTGCCGTCACACCAACAATGAGAGGGATCGATGATGGACGGTCAAGCAGGCAGATCAAAGCATAGCGAATTCAAACAACGAGCCGAGGATTCGTTTCTCTGAAAGGCAGGGGAAAACACACGGCCGAATTTTCTAATGTTGGTAGACCCAAGGTTCTACGAGCCGATTGTGCCGGTCTTGCCGCTTGGGAACGATTTCCAACGACAACCGGTCGTCAATCCAATCCCGCAGCATGTCTTCCCTGTCGAGGAGCTTCCGTCTCGCTTCTCCGTCACGCTCGCACAGGAGAGCTTCCTTAATGCGGAGGATTGCTGCGCGTTCGGACATTATCTTGGCATGCATGTGTACCCAACGCAGGAACTGGAGGGCCGACGGGGTCATTTGCCAAAGATCTGCCTAATGCTCGGCATAAGATCGCGCAACCTCCGGCTCCGCCAGGTTCGAGCCATGCCAGATCGCCAGCGGCAATGGGTCTGTCATCCCGCAGAGAATCTCGGCGATGTAGCCGGCGGCAATAAAGGCGCGTCTGAGGATCCTTGCGGCTTGTACCATGCGGCCGGCAGCGATTTCGATCAGCGCAGCCTCGTATTGATAGGGCGGAAAGTGATCCCCTTCCTTTTTCAGGATACGGGATGCGCGCGTGGCTTCACCGGCGCGCAGATACTCTGATGTTATCAAAAAGCGAATCCCCTGATTGTCGTTCGGGTTCCACTTGAGCATGCCCTGCATTACTTCGATCGTCCGTTGCCGCCTGCCCAAGGTGTTGGTGGCAAAGCGCCACTCCTTAAGCGGCGCGTAGAAATGGCCGGTTTTCAAGCCAACCCCATTCAAATCACGCTACGGTAAGTGGAGGGGAACTCGCGCAAGCCTTTGAAGGCCGCATGGCGAAGCTCTCCGTAGGCAGTCCAGTAGCGGAACTATCTCGTCAACGCATAGCTCTCGTGGCTCAGCCACTCGTGACCAGCCTCTCGCTGGAAAAGACCACAGTCAAATGCCGCACATAATTGCTTGAATTGCGGGCATGCGTTGCGTCTTAAGATTACAATCCGCACACGCATGTTGCATTGCAGAAACTATTTTGCTTTACAACTTATAATGAATTTGTGAAGTTTGGCTATCTGATCATTTTCGATAGGGCCAAAGACATTGTCGAACCTCCGTTTTGCCACCCGCCTCAACTCCTTCGCTTCGAACCCTGCGGGCGAATGGCCGGACCTAAAGGGCAAGCCGACGGTCCTGCAGATGGCAGCGCGTGCCGCCAAGGTTGATGGCTTGACGGATCTGGACCTCAATTATCCTGATCACGTTGGTGAAAAGCCGACTGAGCTAAAGCGCAAGCTCGAAGACATTGGCCTGGCAATCAACGGCTTTGCCATGCGCTACTACACCAATCCGGCGTTCAAGCTCGGCGCCTTCACCCATCCCGACAAATCGGTTCGCCGTGAAGCGATCGACCTGACCAAGGCTGGCATCGATGCCGCCCGCGAAGCAGGTTCCAACCTGATGACCATCTGGCTTGGCCAAGACGGTTTCGATTACGCCTTCCAGGCGGACTATGATCGCATCTGGCAACACGAAATCGACGGAATTCGTGAAGTTTGCGAGCACGACGCCGACTGCCTGATCTCGATCGAATACAAGCCCAACGAGCCGCGCTCCTACAGCCTGATGCCGGATTGCGCCACGACGCTTCTGGCCATCAAAGAAACCGGATGTGCCAACCTCGGCGTCACGCTCGATTTCGCGCATGTGCTTTATGCCGACGAGCAGCCGGCTTTCGCCGCTGCCATGATCGCCCGCCACAGCCGTCTGCTCGGCGTTCACCTCAATGACGGTTATGCCAAGCGCGATGACGGTCTGATGGTCGGTGCGGTGCACTCGATCCAGACCATCGAACTGCTGCGCCAGATCCGTCGTGACGGCTACGATGGTGCGATTTATTTCGACACTTTCCCGGACATGACCGGCCTCGATCCGGTTCATGAATGCGAAGTCAACGTTCAGACCGTCAAGCGCATGCTGAAGGTCGTTGATCGCCTCGAAGGCGACAACCGCCTCGGCAGCGCGATCGACCGTCAGGATGCCGTCACCGCGCAGTCGATTATTCAGGAGGCAATGCTCGGCGACGTCGCTTGAAGAGGCTCCAAGAGACATCTTCTATTCCAACAACCACACCTGGGAGGATACCATGAACAGACACCTGAAATCCGCCATTGCCGCCATGGCGCTGGCGCTGATGGCAAGCGCGGCCTTCGCGCAGGAGCTTGCACCGCTCAACTCGGATACCGAAAAGGACCGGGTTGACTGGTCGCAGCTTGAAGCGAAATACGGCGCGTTTCCGAAAATTCCGGAGGGCACGCGCGCCGGCGGCGTTTCCAAGACGCTCACCAACGAATACTGGCGTTCACTCGGCGAAGGTTACGAGAAGTTCGGTGAGAAGGCTGGCGCGACCGTTGCCTATCAGGCAGCGCAGAGCGAAGGCGATCAGCTGGGTCAGCTGACGATTGCCGAAGGCATGGTCACCACCGGCTTCAACGTAATTCTCGTGTCACCGCAGACCGATGCCAACCTGCAGCCGGTCATGGAACAGGCCAAGGAAGCCAACATCCCCGTCGTCAACGTGAACGATGCCGTCGTGCCGCAGGCCGAGCACTATGTCGGCAACGTCCAGCGCGACAACGGTGTACGTGTTGCCAAGTGGTTCATCGACAACCGTCCCGAAGGCGGCAAGGTCGCCATTATCGAAGGCCAGGCCGGCGTGTTTGCCGCTGTCCAGCGCACGGCGGGCTTCAAGTCCGCAATCGGCGAGAACTCCAAGTTCCAGGTCGTTGCCAGCGTTCCGGGTAACTGGGATCGCCAGCAGTCCTACGATGCCGCCACCAACATTCTTCAGCAGAACCCCGACCTCGTCGGCTTCTATTGCAACAATGACGGCATGGCACTCGGCGTCATCGAGGCGGTCAAGGCTGCGGGCCTGCTCGGCAAGGTCGCCGTGTTCGGCACGGATGGCATTTCCGACGCCTACAAGTCGATCGAAGCCGGCGAGCTGACCGGTACGGTCGACAGCTTCCCGATCCTGACCGGTGAAGTGGCGATGGAAACGGCACTTCGTCTCGTCGCAGGCCAGAAAGTGGCACGTGTCGTCGCCACGCCGCAGGCGCTGATCACCAAGGACAACCTTGCCAAGTATAAGGGCGACGGCGTCGATGTCCGCGCCGTGTTGATGAAGGATGCTGCGTCCGCTCAGTAATCGCAACAGGAGCCGGTCCTCCCGAGACCGGCTCCCCTCCTTTGATGAAAGCACCGAGATGACGACAACGGCTCGCCTCAAGTTCAAGGGCATCACCAAGACCTTTCCAAGCGTAAAGGCGCTTTCGGACGCGACTTTTTCCGTAAAGCCCGGTGAAGTTCACGCTCTTCTTGGCGAAAACGGCGCCGGCAAATCGACGCTGCTGCGCATTCTGTCCGGTGTGTCGCGCCAGACCAGCGGCGAGTTTTACGTCGATGGCATGCTTGCCACGTTCAAGAGCCCCGAGGATGCCCGCCGCGCCGGCATCGCCATGATCCATCAGGAGTTGCAGCAGATCCCCAATCTGACCGTGGCGCAGAACATGTTTCTCGGCCATCCGCTGAAGACTGCCGGCGGCTTGCTGGTCAATCGTCGCGAGCAGGAAAAGCGCGCGGCCGCAGCGCTTGCTATGATCGACCCGTCGATCGACCCTTCGACGCCGATCAAGAACCTGAAGGTGGCGCAGCGGCAGATCGTCGAGATCGCCCGCGCCCTGCTGGAAAACGCCAAGATCGTCGCAATGGACGAACCGACGTCTAGCCTGACGCCGGCCGAATTCGAGAGCCTCGCGGTTATCATCGAGAAGATGGCGGCCTCCGGCGTGGCGATCATCTATGTCTCGCACAAGATGGATGAGGTTTTCCGCATCTGCCACCAGGGCACCGTCATGCGTGACGGCAATGTGGTTGGCACGGTCAACCTGCGCACCGCCGCCCAGTCGGACGTGATCGCGATGATGGTTGGCCGCGAGCTGATGCAGGAAGAACATAATTCGTTTGTGAAGGAGGACGTTCGCGTTGAAGTGCGGGGCCTTTCCTCCGCGGTCACGCATGTCCGCGACGTCTCCTTCACAGTAAGACGCGGCGAAGTCGTCGGCATTGCCGGCCTGGTCGGCTCCGGCCGTACCGAGCTTCTGCGTCTTCTAGCCGGCGTCGACAAGATCGGATCCGGCGAGATCAGCATCGACGGCCGTGCGCTGAAGCTGACAAACCCGCGCTCCGCCATCTCTGCCGGGATCGGTCTGTTGCCGGAAGAGCGCAAGCGCGAGGGCATTATCCCCATGCGCCCGGTGTCGCTGAACATGGCGCTGCCGTCCTTACGGAAATTCGCAAAGGTCGGCGTCGTTAGCCATTCGACGGTTAACAATACTGCCGAAACATTGCTGAAGCGGGTCAACCTGCGGCCGTTCCAGATCGATCGTCCGATCAAGCTGTTCAGCGGTGGCAACCAGCAAAAGGCGATCATCGCCCGCTGGCTGGCCGCCGGATCTGAAATCCTGCTGTTCGACGAACCGACACGCGGCATCGATGTCGGTGCCAAGTCCGAAATCTATCATCTGATCGAAAACCTTGCCGCCGAAGGCAAGTCCGTCATCGTCGTCTCCTCGGAACTTCCCGAGGTTATCCGGTTGTCGGACCGGGTCATCGTCATGCGCAACGGCCGCATCGCCGCCCAGCTGGAACGACACGAGCTGACGGAACAGGCCATCGTCTCGCACGCCGTCGGCGATGCCGAGCCAAATACCTATTCCTCGACGCAGGAGCACACCCATGTCTGATATCGCCGCCGAAACGCCCAAGCGTTCCTCGAAACTCTTCAGCTCGTTCTCGCTGCGTGATGCCGGTACGCTCATCGGCCTGATCATCATCATGGCTGTGTTTGCGGCGCTGGTGCCGGGCTTCCTGTCCGAGCGTAACCTCATCAACATCCTGCAGCAGTCGAGCATCAATGCCTGCATCGCGCTCGGCATGACGCTGGTCATCATTTCCGGCGGCATCGACCTTTCAGTCGGCCCGACGGCTGCGATTTCCGCCGTGCTGACGGCCGCTCTTCTTGTCACGGGCGTGCCCGTGCCGGTGGCGCTGCTTGCCGGTCTCGGCATCGGTGCCTTCTGCGGTCTCGTCAACGGCGTGCTGGTTGCCTATGTCGGCCTTCAGCCGTTCATCGTCACGCTCGGAACGCTCAGCACGTACCGCGCCATCGCGCTGATCTATACGGGCGGCAATCCGGTTCTCGGCGTGCCGCAGAGCTTCAGGTCTTTGTTCAACGGCAATGTCGCCGGCATCCCGAACTCGGTCATCATCGTTGCGGTGGTCGCCTTCGGCGCTTGGGTCCTGCTCAAGAAGACGCCGATTGGTGAATATCTTCTCGCCGTCGGTGGCAACGAAGAAGCCTCTTATGTCGCCGGTGTGCCGATCGCGCTCACCAAGATTACCGCTTATGTGATCTCCGGTGTTCTGGCCGCGCTGGCCTCTTTCATCCTGATCGGCCGCCTTGGCGCGGCAGAGCCTATCCTCGGCAATCTGTGGGAACTCGATGCGATTGCAGCTGCCGCCATCGGTGGTGCGTCGCTGATGGGTGGCAAGGGATCGATCGTCGGCACCATCCTCGGCGCCATCATTCTCGGTGCCATGCGCAACGGTTTGACGTTGATGAACGTTCAGGCTTTCTATCAACTTCTCGCAACCGGCCTTATAATTCTTGTCGCAATGATGATCGATCGCGCGACAAGGGGACGGGGATGAATTCCGACAACATGGATCCGAAGGCAGTGGGCCCGCGCATTCGCATGCGCTTGCCACTGCTGACGCCGCTGGAAGCAAGGGTGGTCGAGACCGTCTTTGCACTGCGCAGCTTCAATGACGACACGTCGCTGAAGGAGATCGCAACCGATGCTGGCGTCTCGGAAGCCATGGTCGTGAAGATCACCAAGAAACTGGGATTCGCGGGTTATCGCGAATTCCGCAATGCGGTTTCCCAGTATAACCGGTTGCCAACGGCGGAAATGCACCAGGAACTGTCCATCGAGGACACGTCCCAGGAAATCATCCAGAAAGTGTTCAGGACGTCGATCCAGGCGCTGGAAGAAACCCTGTCGATCATGGATGTCAAAGCGTTCGATCGTGCTGCAAACCTGATTCATGGTGCGCGTCAGCGCGATTTCTATGGTGTCGGCGGTTCGGCGCAGATCGCCCGCGATGCGGCCCACAAGTTCCTGAGGATCGGCGTGCGCGCCAGCGTCTATGACGATTCCCACATGATGCTGATGTCCGCATCGCTGCTCGGCAATGACGATATTGCTGTCGGGTTCTCGCATTCCGGCAATACGATGGCGGTTATCGAGGCGATGCAGATCGCCAGACGCAACGGTGCCCGCACGATTGCAATCACCAACTATAATGAATCGCCGCTGGCGCAGCATGCCGACGTCGTTCTCTGTTCGACAGCGCAGGGTTCGCCACTGATGGGCGAGAACGCCGCCGCCCGCATCGCCCAGCTCAATATTCTCGACGCCGTATTCGTGGCTGTTGCGCAGCGCGATTACACCGCTGCAGAAAACCATCTCGAAAAGACCATGGCGGCCGTCGCCTCCAAACGGAAAGACAAATTCCTATGACTGCATCCATCCCCGCCGTCGTCGTCTTCGGCAGCTTGCATTACGACATCATCGTCAAAGGTCCGGCGCGCCCGCGCAAGGGCGAAACGGTGACCGGTTCCGCCTGGAACCCGGCCTGCGGCGGCAAGGGTGGAAACCAGGCGGTTTCTGCCGCGAAGGCCGGCGTGCGGTCTGTAATGATCGGTGCCGTGGGTGACGATGATTTTGGCGGCACTCTGACCGCCAATCTTGCCGCAAACGCGGTGGAACTGGATCATGTCAGGGTGATCGAAGACGCCGCCTCTGGCATGAGCGTGGCAATTTTCGATTCCGAAGGGGATTATGGCGCAGTCATCGTCTCGGGCAGCAATCTTCAGCTCGGGCAAACCGATGTGAAGCAGGCTGCATCGCTGTTTCAGGCGGGCAATATCCTCGTTCTGCAGAACGAAGTGCCGGATCCGGCAAATGTGCTTGCTGCCTCAGCGATGAAAAAAGCAGGCGGTAAGGTTGTTCTGAATGCCGCGCCGGTGAGGGACCTGTCGCCTGAACTGGCGGAGTTGATCGACGTTCTAGTCGTCAACGCGGTCGAGGCGGAAGCGCTGGCCGGTAATGCCGAGGTCGACACGCTCGACGCTGCGATCGCGGCAGCGCGCGTTCTTGCAAAATCATTTCCGGTTGCCGTTGTGACGGCTGGTGGAGCGGGCGTTGCCTACGCGATGCGCGACGGCGAAGAGGCGTCGATCCCGGCAATCAAAGTCAAACTGGTCAGCACGCATGGCGCAGGCGACGAATTTATCGGCGTATTGGCCGCAAGATTGCTTCAGGAAAATTCGGTCAAAACAGCACTTTTTGCGGCCAACGAAGCCGCGGCGAACCTTGTGAGTTCACAGCGCTGAAAGTCATATAAATTACTGTCCTTAGCTCATTTCATCGCCAAAACAAATAAGTTACCTGATATCGTTCTGGAAATAGAGTTCGATTCCTATCAAGGCCAAAGAGAAGCACCACTCGGGCCAACCGACCGAGTGGTGCTTCTGCCGTACAAAATCGCCGTGCGGCCTTAAGTCAATACCGCCTTCGGCTCCAGAAAAGCATCCAGCCCAAAAGAGCCAAACTCGCGGCCGATGCCAGATTGCTTCATACCGCCAAACGGGGCCAACGGCTCGTGGGGCGCGCCATTGATGACGACGCGGCCACAATCCAGGCGGCTAGCCAGTTTCTGCATTCGCTCCATGTCCGTGCCGTGCAGATATGCCTGAAGCCCGTAGCTCGTGTCGTTGGCGATGTGGATTGCTTCTTCCTCATCTTGGTAAGACAGGACAGAAAGCACCGGTCCAAAGATCTCCTCGCGAGCGATCCGCATATCGTTCGTCACATTCGCGAAAATCGTCGGCTGCGAAAACCAGCCATGGCTGATGCCCTGTGGGCGGCCGGGGCCGCCGGCGATGAGCTCTGCTCCTTCATCGACCCCCAGTCTGATATAAGCTTGTACCCGTTCATACTGTTTCTGACTTACCATCGGGCCGATCATCACGGCCGGATCGGATGGCATACCCGGCTTGAAGGTTGCGATCTCTACCCGCAGTCGCTCGATCACTTCGGCCTTTCTTGCTTCCGACACAAGAACGCGGGTGCCGGCAATGCAGGCCTGGCCGCTGTTCATCAGGCCAACCCGCAAGACCGTGGGAATGGCGCGGTTGAGATCCGCGTCGTCAAGGATGATATTTGGCCCCTTGCCGCCGAGTTCAAGCGTCACTCGCTTCAGGGTTTCCGCACCGGCACGCAGCACCTGTCTACCAACGGCCGTCGAGCCGGTGAACGTCACCTTGGCAATATCGGGATGCCGGCTGAATTCCGCTCCTACAACGTCGCCGCGACCATTGACGATATTAAAGACACCCATCGGAAGGTCTGCTTCATGAAGACATTCGGTGAGCAATTGGGTCTGGACCGCGCTCATCTCGCTCGGCTTGATCACGATCGTCGTGCCGGCCGCGATTGCGGTTGCGAGTTTTGCGCAGATGAAGCCGTAATTGCTGTTCCAGGGGGTAATCGCGGCCGTTACTCCGATGGGCTGCATTGTGACCTCAGCCCGTCCGATCCGCCGCGTGAATTTGTAATCCTTGAGCACCTCGGCCATGTGCCGAAAACTGGATGCTGCATGAACGACGGCAAAACCGGTGAAATATTGCGGAGCGCCATATTCCGTCGCCATCGCCTCAGTTAGTTCCGCATTTCGTGCGGCAACGGCGTCGCTCAGGTGTTCAAGCATGGCGATGCGCTCCCGCTTGCCTGTCCGGGCAAAGGCCGGAAAGGCGCGCTTTGCCGCGGCGATCGCGGCCTTGGCATCTTCGACGTCGCCGAGACGCACTGTGCCGATCTTTTCCTCCGTCGAAGGATTTTGGAGATCGGCGATCTCCGTGCCATGCGGGGTTATGAACTGGCCGTCGATATAGATCTTGTCGATGATACGCATCGTCTTCTCCTTGAAAATGATGGGCTTAATCTGGCGGTTCGTCATTGATCTGATAAGCTGGGCGATAAAGGACAATCTGATAAGGAATAGCGGACAATGCTGCGTGGGACACTGGCCGAACTCGAGGCGGTCGTTGCTGTGGCCACGCATGGCGGTTTTCGCGCCGCAGCGCGTGAACTGGGCATATCCTCCTCCGCACTCAGCCAGCAGATCGCGGTTCTGGAAGCCCGCATCGGCGTGAGGCTATTCAACAGGACGACACGCAGCGTCGTCCTGTCTTCCGCCGGTGAGCAGTTCGTGGCCGAGATCGCACCGGCGCTGGCGGCAATCCGCAAGGCGGTCGATCTGGCGGATGAACATCGCACCGAGCCGAGCGGCACGCTGCGGATCAACACCTCCGTCGGTGCGGCGCGCATGGTGCTCAATCCAGTTCTCCTGGAGTACAGGCGGCGCCATACGCAAATGGCGGTCGAAATCGTCACGGAGGGCGCGCTGGTCGATATCAATGCGCAGGGCTTCGATGCCGGTATTCGCATTCGCGAGACCGTGCCGCCGGATATGATCATCCAGCCGATCAGCCGCTCCGTTCGCCCCGTTATCGTCGGCTCTCCCGGCTATTTCGAGCGGCATGGCAGGCCGAAAGTGCCGGCCGATCTGAAGAACCATGATTGCATCCGGGCGCGTATGGCGAGCGGTTCTCTCTATCACTGGGAATTCGAACGGCACGGCGAGGCCTTCACCTTGGATGTTCCGGGCCTGCTGACGCTTGACGAGAGCGACCTGATGCTGCGGGCCGCACGGGAAGGCGCCGGCCTTGCCTATCTCAATGCGTGGCAGGTCGCCGCGGACATTGCTGATGGCACATTGATTGAGGTTTTGGACGACTGGATCGCTCCCTATCCGGGTCTCTGCCTCTATTATCCCGGCCGGCGCCATATTCCGGCCAAGCTGCGGGCGCTGGTCGATCTGGTCAGGGAGGTCGCCTGGGACTAGCGTCGCCGTATACCGTGAACCCACCGTCTTTACGCGCTAAATCACCACCGCCTGCAGCACCAACAGGATGGTCGACAATGGATTTCAACTCGATCGCAACGCCGCTTTGCCTTGCCATACGGGAAAACCTTGTCCATGCCGCATTCCATTATCCTCTCCAATCTGTCCTGGTCCACTTCTGACGGTCGTCCGCTTTTCTCCGATCTGAATATCGTTTTCGGTCCCGAACGGGCCGGGCTCGTCGGCCGCAATGGTGTCGGCAAGACGACGCTTTTGAAATTGATCTCCGGTGAACTGCCGCCGGCTTCGGGATCTGTCACGGCACCCGCAGGCATCCACATCTTGCGTCAGAGCGTACAGGTCGCGGAAGGGGCCACCGTCGCCGATCTCTTCGGTGTCCGTCATGCGCTGGCACTACTCGAGCGCGCTCAGGCAGGCACGCAACGCTCGAGGAATTGGCCGATAACGACTGGATGCTGGAGCCGACTATCGAAGCGGCGCTTGCGCGTTTCGTCCTCTCCATTCCTTTGTCGACGTCGCTCGCTCGGCTTTCCGGCGGCCAGCGCACCCGTGCCGCACTGGCTGCCCAGGTCTATCGCGCACCTGATTTCCTGATCCTCGACGAGCCGACTAACAATCTCGACCGGGACGGCGGGCGGCAGTGATCGAACTTCTCGCCGGCTGGCGCCAGGGCGCGATCGTCGTCAGCCACGATCGGGAGCTTCTGGAAACTGTCGATGCGATCGTATAGCTGACATCGCTCGCCATCAGCCGTTATGGCGGAAACTGGAGCCATTACCGGGAAGGCAAGGCTCTTGAGCTTGCCGCGGCCCGGCATGATCTGGCCGACGCACAGAAGCGGCTCGGCGACGTCGAGCGCAAGGCACAGGAGACAGCGGAGCGGCAGGCGCGTCGCGATTGCGCAGGAAAAAGGAAGGCGGCAGAGGGCGGCATGCCGCGAATCTCGGCTGCCGGCCGCGCCATGCGTGCGGAGCAGACTGGTGGCGAAAAAGCCGAGGCCGCAAGCCGAATGGCGCGAGAGGCGAGGGCCGATGTGTCTGCTGCCCGCGACCGCCTGGAGGTTCTCGACCCCTTCAAGGTTTCGCTGCCATCCACGGGTCTGGTGGCGTCAAGGACGGTACTGCGGCTGGACAAGGTGACGGCGGGCTATGCAAGCGATGCGCCGATCCTGTCCGATCTCTCACTGACGATGACAGGTCCCGAGCGGCTTGCCGTGATTGGATCCAACGGCACGGGCAAGACAACTCTGCTATCCGTCATTACCAGCAGTCTGGTGCCGTTTTCAGGTTCCGTACGGGTCGAGGTGTCATGCGCCTTTCTCGACCAGAAGGTCAGCCTGCTTCAACCGCGGCTGTCGATCAGGGACAATTTCATGCGGCTCAATCCGGGAGCCAGCGAAAATGCCTGCCGGCGGCTCTCGCCCGCTTCATGTTTCGTGGCGATGCCAGCCTCAGGCAAGTGGGACAATTGTCGGGTGGGCAGATGCTGCGCGCCGGCCTGGCCCGTGTCCTCGGTGGAGAAAGGCCGCCGCAACTGCTTGTTCTCGACGAACCGACCAATCACCTCGATCTTGACTCCATCGCCGCCGTGGAGGCGGGGCTGGTCGCCTATGACGGTGCGCTTCTGGTGGTCAGCCATGACGAGGCTTTCCTCGAGGCCATCGGCATTACTCGGCGTTTTCTGCTTGGTGCGCCGCTCGGAGCGTAACAAAAGCCGCGCCTTTTTGGGCGCGGCTCAGTTTGATCGGAGATCTGCGGGGTCTTAGTGTGAAAGGGCTTTTGCTGCCTTCTCGATCACATCGGCAACCTTTTCGGGCTGGGATGCAAAGACGGCGTGGCTTGCCTCAATCTCGGTCACGTCGCTGCCGGCACGTCTGGCCATGTCGCGTTCGAGATCGGGATTGATCGAACGGTCATGGGTGGCGACGACCGCCCAGCTCTTGCGCGTCTTCCAGGCCGGCTCGCTGATCTTCGCCGCGAAAGCCTGCTTGGCGGCGAAGACCTGCGATCTGGCGAGAAATTCGGCGTCCTTCTTCGGGAGGTTGCCGCCAAAGTCACCCGCGAACGCTGCGGGGTCCAGATAGAGATTTTCCCGTCCTTCGTTTCGCGGATGTTCATTCCGCCGGCAGGTTTGGAGCTTGCAAGATCGAACAGGCTTTCCCCCTTTTCGGGCTGGAAGGCCGCCAGATAAACGAGGCCTGCAACATGGGGATTGTTGCCAGCCTCGGTGATGACCATGCCGCCATAGCTGTGGCCAACGAGGAGCGACGGTCCGTCCTGAAGATCCAGCACGCGGTTGGTGGCGGCGACATCATCGGCGAGAGAGGTGATCGGCTCCTGCACGATGGTGACGTTGAAGCCGCGGTCGACAAGGATTTCGGTTGCCTTGCGCCAGCCGGAACCATCGGCAAGGGCGCCATGCACGATGACGATGTTCTTCACCTCTGCAGCCTGCGCGGCGAAGGCGATGACACTGGTGGCAAATGCGATGGCTGCCATGGAGATAAAACGGCGGTTCATGTCGTGATCCTTTTTTTCTGGATATGTGAGGGAAAGGGTTCAGCCGAAGGTGAAGGCGTAGGCCTGCACGCCCGGATCGAGAAAGCGGATGCTGAAGGTTCTGGGCGTGACGTCGCCAGACTGACGGACAAGCTGGTAGAGGCGGGTGGATGTGACCGCGCCATTACCGTCGGCATCGGTATCCGTGCCGTGGTCGGCGCCGGGCGCATGGCCGTCAATCGTCACCTGAAAACGCACCGGTTTTCCAGAGCCGTCCGACCCCAGCACGAGATGCAGGTCGCGGGCGCTGAACCGGTAGGTGATGGCGCCGTCGCTCTTGTCGAGGGTCGCTTCTTCCGCGCCGACAGTCCAGCTGCCGGAGAGACCCCATTCGTTGAGGCTTGGCGTTTCAATCGAATAGGTACCGGAAGAGCCGGGACGAAGGCCTTCGTTCGAGGCAAAGCCGGTGGCCTGCCGGTAACCGATATAGGTCTCGCCGGAGCGGATATCCTTCAGGTCGGCACTCGCTTCTGCGCCTTTTGCCTCAGGCTTGACGGGCGCAGTGGTGGCTACGTCGCTGCCGGCTTCTCTTAGCAGATCCTGTATCGCCTGTTCGGTCCGGCCATAATTGCCTTCGCCGAAATGGTGGTAGCGGATATTGCCCTTGGCATCGATCAGATAGCTGGCTGGCCAGTAGCTGTTATTGAAGGCACGCCAGATCCTGTAATCATTGTCGATGGCGACGGGATAGCCGATCTTGAAGTCGGACGTCGCCTTTTTGACGTTGTCGATCTTTTTCTCGAATGCAAATTCCGGCGCATGCACGCCGATCACGACGAGACCCTGATCCTTGTATTTCTCGGCCCAGGCGCGGACATAGGGAATGGTGCGGATGCAGTTGATGCAGGAATAGGTCCAGAAATCGACGAGCACGACCTTGCCCTTCAGAGCTTCCGCGGAAAGCGGCGGCGAGTTCAGCCATTCCACGGCACCGCCCAGTGAAGGTGCGCGTCCTTCGACGGGAAGGTCGGCGTGAAACAGCTTGCCGTTGCGGGCGAGAATGGAATTGTCGGCGCTTGCGACCTCCATGCCGCCTTCGGCTTGCCGGGTGTGGAGACGATCGAGAACCGCCTGTTCGAAGGAAGACGTGCTGGCATATGAAAGCTTGGCGAGGAGGCCGGTGTCGAGGCCGAGCGCAATGACGCCGACACCTGCTATGACAGCTGCGCCAAGGACTTGCCGAATACGCTCGCCGACACCCAGAGACCGCTTCAAGGCGGCAAAGATCCGCCCGCCTGCGAAAAGTGCGAGGGCGAGCGAGGTCGCAGCCCCTGCAGCATAGGCGACGAGAAGGACAGTGGTTTCAAGATTGGCACCCTGCAGGGCGGCACCGGTCAGCACGAGACCGAGGATCGGCCCGGCGCAGGGCGCCCACAGGAGGCCTGTGGCAATGCCCAGAAGCAGAGAGCCCGCGGCCCTGGGAACGCTGCCCGGCTTTCCGGCCGCGTTCATCAGGCGGTTGCCGAGTCCGACCACAGGCTGGCTCAGGATCGTGGCGATGCGGGGAGAGATGAGGCCGAGGCCGAACAGCGCAAGCAGCAACAGCGCGGCAAGCCGCCCGAATTCATTGGCCTCGATGGCCCAGCCGCCGCCGATTGCAGCGAGTGTCGCGACGAGCGAAAATGTCGCGGTCATGCCTGCCAGCATGGGCAGCGTGCTGCGCAGGAACGGCTGTCCCGCACGGGCAAAGATGAAGGGAAGGATCGGCAGGATGCAGGGGCTCAGGATGGTGAGCGCCCCTCCGAGATAGGCAATGACGAGAAGCGTCATGATCATGTCCTCTGAAGCCCTTGGTGGATCTTGGCGCCGCCGACATGGGCGTGATCGGCAACTGCGCCAATCTGGTCGGGCGCAGGTATCCGGGATGTGTCGGGCTTCAGGGAGAAATGTATCGGAGTGTAGGAGGCGACCCCGCCGCCATAATAAGAAACGATCAGGCGGGCGGGACCGGCCATCTCGTCGTCTTTTTGCGCAGGCGAGGCGAGGTCTTTGTATCGAACTGTATCTCGGCGGCGTGCCGCTACAGTTGCTTGCAGTTGAGCAGGTCGCAGGACATATCGACAATACATACTGGCTGTTTCTTGGGGATCGTCATCAACGCGAACCGGAGAAAACCCATGACCGATATGTTTCAGCTTCAACGCCGCCGCTTCTTTGGCCTGGCAGCCATGACCGTCGCAGCCGTCGAGCTCGGCGCCACTTCGCTGGCCAATGCTCAATCCGCCGCAGCCGGATCATCTGGCAATTCGCAAGGCAGGCCGGGTGGCCATACGAAATTTGCTGCCCTGAAGCAGGTCGATGCAGGTGTCCTCAATATCGGATATGCAGAGGATGGCCCGGCAAATGGTCCCGTCGTCCTGCTGCTGCACGGATGGCCATACGACATCTACAGCTATGTCGATGTTGCGCCGATCCTTGCCGATGCCGGGTATCGGGTCATAATTCCCTATCTGCGCGGTTATGGCACGACACGGTTTCTCTCTGCCGAAACGCCCCGCAATGGGCAGCAGGCTGCACTTGCGGTCGACATGATCGCGCTGATGGACGCGCTCAAGATCGAGACCGCGATCGTTGCCGGTTATGACTGGGGTGCGAGGACTGCGGATATCATGGCCGTACTCTGGCCGCAACGCTTCAAGGCGCTAGTGTCCGTCAGCGGCTACCTGATTGGCAGCCAGGAAGCCAATCGCGCTCCACTTGCGCCCAAGGCCGAGCTTGCCTGGTGGTACCAGTTCTATTTCGCCACCGAACGCGGCCGTGCCGGTTACGCCGCGCATACCCATGATTTTGCGCGTCTCATCTGGCAGACGGCGTCGCCCACCTGGAAGTTCGATGACGAAACCTTCAACCGCTCCGCCAGCGCATTCGACAGTCCCGACCATGTCGATATCACCATCCACAATTATCGCTGGAGGCTCGGACTGGTTGCCGGCGAGGCGAAATACGATGCCTATGAGGCGCTGCTTGCCAAGGCACCGGTCGTGACCATTCCCACCATCACCATGGAAGGTGACGCCAATGGTGCTCCGCATCCTGATCCATCCGCCTATACCGCCCGGTTTTCAGGACGCTACGAACATCGCACGATCGGCGATGGCATCGGTCACAACCTGCCGCAGGAAGCGCCGGCGCAATTCGCCCGCGCGGTGCTCGACGTCGCGAAATTCTAGACGCCACGAATTTCCGGCTGAACAGGTTGCTGCGGTGCATTTCCCGGCTTCGCGGCGGCCGCATCCAGCGCTAAATGGAAATGCCTCGACACGCAGCAAAGACAAAGGATGCGAGAACCCGAGATGGAGCATATCGACCATATCCTGATCGTCGACGACGATCGCGAGATCCGTGAACTGGTGTCGAGCTATCTGAAGAAAAACGGCCTGCGCACCAGCGTCGCGGCCGATGGCCGGCAGATGCGCGGCTTCCTGGATGCCAATGCGGTGGATCTGATCGTGCTCGACGTGATGATGCCGGGCGATGACGGGCTTGTTCTCTGCCGGGAGCTGCGGGCCGGCAAGCACAAGGCGACGCCGGTCCTGATGCTGACCGCCCGCGACGACGAGATGGACCGTGTCATCGGGCTGGAAATGGGTGCGGACGACTATCTGCCGAAACCTTTTGCTGCACGCGAGCTCCTGGCCCGCATCAAGGCCGTTCTTCGCCGCACGAGAATGTTGCCACCAAACCTGCAGATCAGCGAGGCGGGCCAGATCCTGACCTTCGGAACATGGCGCCTCGATACCGTCGGCCGCCATCTGCTCGATCCCGAAGGCACGGAGATTGCCCTGAGCGGTGCCGAATATCGGCTGCTCCGCGTCTTCATCGACCATCCGCAGCGTGTTCTCAACCGCGACCAGCTCTTGAACCTGACGCAGGGCCGCGATGCGGAACTGTTTGACCGTTCGATCGATCTTCTCGTCAGCCGTGTCCGCCAGCGGCTGGGCGACGACGCGCGCGAGCCGACTTATATCAAGACTATACGTGCAGAAGGTTATGTCTTTGCGGTGCCGGTGGAAATTTCGGAGCCCAGGACATGACAGAGCCGGCGGCGGACAAGGCGAGCCGGTCTTTCGCCTTCTGGCCGGGCACCCTGCGCGCGCGCCTGTTTCTCATCCTCTTTTCAGGCCTTGCTATTGCGTACGGCCTTTCCTTCAGCATCCTGTTTTTCGAGCGCTATACATCTGCCAAGGCCGTGATGCTCGGTACGCTCGAAAGCGACCTTGCAACCTCGATCGCGGTGATCGACCGGCTGCCGGCGGCAGAACGTCCGGCATGGCTCGATCGTCTCAGCCGCGGAAACTATCGGCTGGAGCTTGGAACCGGTGTTCCTGGTGTTCCCGACATGTCGGGACGTGGAGCCGACATCGCCGCTCGGATCGAGGACGCCGCGGGTCAAAAATTCCCACTGACCGTACAAGCCATTCCCGGTGAGAATGGCAGGCTACAGGGTCATCTGACGCTTTCCGACGGTTCCCCGCTTACGATCGACGTGACACCGCGCGGTGTGATGCCGCTGGCCAGCTGGCTGCCTTATGTCTTTACGGTGCAGATGCTGCTGCTCGTCCTCTGCACCTGGCTTGTTGTGCGTCAGGCATTCCGGCCGCTTGGCGATCTCGCCGCCGCCGCCGATGCGCTTGATCCGAATGCCAAGGGCAAGCCGATCAGCGAGACCGGTCCGCGCGAGGTGGCCCATGCGGCGCGGGCATTCAACGCCATGCGCGACCGGATCGCCCATCATCTCGAGGAGCGGGTGCAGATCCTTGCAGCCATTTCCCACGATCTTCAGACGCCGATCGCCCGTATGCGGCTGCGCGTCGACATGGCGGATGAGAGCCCGGAACGCGACAAGCTGGTCAGCGACCTGCGCGAGATCGAAATGCTGGTAAAAGATGGGATCGCCTATGCGCGAAGTTCGCATGGCAATGGCGAGAAGACGTCGCGCATCGACCTTTCGTCCTTCATCGACAGCATTGCCTATGATTATCAGGATACGGGCAAGGCGGTGACAGTGATCGGCCCCGTACAGGGCACGATCACGACCAAGCCGCATGCGTTGCGACGTATCCTGACCAATGCCATCGATAACGCGGTCAAGTTTGCCGGTGCGGCGGAGCTGAGCGTCGAGCGGAAGCAAAATGGCGAAACGGTCCTGAGCATTCTCGATCGGGGGCCGGGCATACCTGACGAGATGCTGGAGGCCGCTATGCGGCCTTTTGTGCGGCTGGAACAGTCCCGCAATCGCGAGACCGGCGGCACGGGACTGGGGCTTGCGATCGCCCAGCAACTGGCCACGGCCCTTGGCGGCAAAGTGAAGCTTTATAATCGCGACGGCGGCGGGCTTGCCGTGGAACTGACATTGCGATGATGACTGGCGCCGGTGTTCCGGCGCTCATTTTTGGATCTGCCGGGTCCCATATACTGTTTGTTACATTTCACCGGTTGTCCTGAAACAGCGCAGATACTCCAGCGGGCCAAAAACCTCCCTGTCAGCGAACAACGCTGGCCTGGCTTAAAAGGAGTTTTGCCATGCCGAAGATCGACAATGTTCTTTATACCGGACGGACCCACACCACGGGTGGACGCGAAGGTTTCGCACGCAGCGACGATGCCGCGCTGGAGGTAAAGCTTTCTTCTCCGGGAAGCGGTCGCCCCGGTACCAACCCGGAACAGCTGTTCGCCGCCGGCTGGTCGGCATGCTTCATCGGCGCCATGACCCGCGCTGCCGGAACGCGGCAATTGCGGCTGCCGGCGGATGTCGCCGTCGATGCGGAGGTTCACCTCGGGACGAGCGAGGGCGAGTTCTTTCTGCAGGCCCGCCTGAATGTCAGCCTGCCGGGCATGGATCGGGATGTCGCACAGGCGATCATTCATGATGCCCATCAGCTTTGCCCCTATTCGAAGGCCACTCGTGGCAATATCGACGTAGAGCTTAATCTCGCATGAGGATTGATCATCCTCTGACAATATGTTGATGGCTGCCCCCTCATTCTGGCCGCGCTGATGACACCATGCGTCCTCGACGCAACGTCGAACGAGGCTTCCGTCATCGCTGCCGCCCTCATAAAGTGAGGGTGGCAGCTAGGCCCGTGATGCCCGGAACGGAGTGATTGGTGAGCGTCAAACCAGTCTGATTACACAGTCAAGGACGCGCCATGACCGGTTCGTTGAGAAGTCAGTCTGCAACGTCTGCTCCCGAGACCTTGAGGTCTCATAAAAATGCCTTACGCCGAGTCCTGTTTTCGCTCTAAATTAAGAAATTTGCAGATACTTAGCAGATCTGCGATGTCGGGTCGAAGTTCGGTTTGGCTCAAGAGCATTAATCCTCACTACGGTCCCCAGAACTCCCCTGTCTGCGCATAAGACTTCTGTGGTGGGCGATGAAAGCCCTAACCGACGGATTTACGTCGCTTTTTCGATACACGACGGCGAGATCGGTCGTCACGTCATTGTCGATCAGCGGCACGTAGCGCAGGCCGGGAAGCCGAAAGCAATCCATGCTCTTCGGCACCAGCGCGATGCCGATACCGACGGCGATCATGCTGGCGATGGTCGTGAAGTCGCGGCCGTTCGAATTAATCTTCGGCTTGAAACCCGCCTCGCCGCAGGCATCAAGCGTATTGGCATGGAAGCCGATATCGCTCGGCTGGCGCGGCGTGATGAAGGTTTCTTCCTGAAGATCGCGAAGGCGGATTGCAGCCCTGGATGATTGTGGATGGGTGGCCGGCAGCGCGGCGACCAGTGGCTCCTTCAGGACGACCGTGGCGTTGAGTTCCGAAGGGATTGGCGCGGGCGGGCGGATATAGCCGAAATCGAGTTCGCCTTGCCTAATCTTCTCCAGCTGCTGGCGCATTTCCAGTTCCAGTAGGTGGAGTTCGATATCCGGCAGGGCACGCCGGAAGGAGGCGAGCGTGTCCGTCAGGATGCCAGAATAGGCCGCAGACGCGACGTAGCCGATGGTGATCCTGCCCGTCTCGCCGCGGCCGAGGCGCTTGAGCTGGGAAAGCGTTTCATCGGCTTGCGCCACGATCTTCACCGCGTCCTCGAACAGTGCATTCCCGGTGGGGGTCAGTTTGACAGCGCGCTTGGTGCGATCGAGCAGCGGCAGGCCTACGATTGCCTCCAGAGCGATGATTTGCTGGCTGAGTCCGGGTTGTGCAATGCCGAGCCTTGCTGCCGCGCGCTCGAAATTTCGCTCCTCAACCAAAGCGATGAAGTATCTCAAATGCCTCAGTTCGAAATTGGTGGCACGTTGTCTGCCTGTGGTCGTCATCGACTTTGGGTCGCTCATTGCTGTCAGGTCTCATTTCAGACTTTAAACTTCTGAAAATTGCTACTCCCATTTATTGGATTTGTGTCCGCGCTGTCGATAGAAAGATGATCGATCAGATTATTCCGCGGGGGCGGCATGCGTTTCATCCAATCTGATCTCTTAGTCACGACAGCCCTTGTTCGGCTCTTTCCGCGGGCTCGATTGCACGCGCGCAGGAAGCGCAGGGCACCACGCTGGCCCCCATCATTTTGCAGGGCGAGGGAAATATGGATGCGCGCGGCCCTGTCGATGGCTATGTCGCAAAGACCGAACCTCCTGATCTCTCGGAAATCACCGTCACATAAGTTTAGCTGTCAAAAATCGGCGTTTTGTGGAAAACTGGACGCTAAAATAATGGCTAATGCCAGAAGAAAGGCGGTGGTCGATGGACCAGCGAACGAGACCTTCAACGCCCCTCGCTTCTTTGTCCAAGGCTCTTGCGAGGATATCCCGCGCCCGCACTGTCGAGGCGGCGATCGAGACGGTTCGGGAAACCGCCCGGACGGTGATCTCTGTCACTACGTCGAAGAGGATGCACTGACCAGGTAGGGCCGGATATTCTCCAACACCCGCCCGGATGCGATTGGCGCGATACGCAGCTTGCAGAATTCAGATATCTTTCGCTGAAAATGGCGTGATGAAATATCGTTTTTGGTCATGCCTATTCCGTTTCTCTCGGCGCCAAGGCCGAGGGCGAGCGGGAATAGGAGGCGAGGTTTGACAAAAGATGTATCGGGCGTGTCACTTTTAATGGCGCTTAATAATCGTATTAGGGCTCGCATGCCGCCTGGATCAAATCTCAGGAATTCAATGTCAGCGCGCTAATTAAGCGCGCTTATCTAAGTCTGCCGGTTAATTAAATAAAATGCTTATTGTTTAAATAAGGCGCGCGCCTGATATCGGGTTATGTCTGATTCCGAATCCAAACATCGCTTGGGTCGCTTCGTCGAAACGGTCGCTGCCAATGAAACAGTGCGTGCGTTCGTCCCTCCACCATTGCCATCCGAGCCGGCGAATGATGTGCTTTCTTTGCTTGAGCGCCTCAGCCTAGCAGAGCGAGCGCTAGGACGCCTAGATGGTATCACAATGCTGCCCCTGCGACAGGAGCTTTCTCTACATGTATGCGAGAAAGGAAGCTGTTCTTTCCTCGCAGATTGAAGGTACGCAGTCGACGCTTTCCGATCTTTTGCGGTCGAAACCGAAGCTCAGGCTAAGCAGCCGGTTGATGATATTCGTGAAGTCTCCAACTACGTCGACGCCATGATGTATGGTTTGGAGCGGCTGGAAACGCTGCCCATGTCATTGCGTCTGATCCGCGAGATGCGCCAGTCTCCTGCACAGTTTGCGAGGAGGCACCAAGGATCCCGGAGAGTTCCGCCGCTCGCAAAATTGGATTGGTGGCACGCGGCCCGGTAACGTACTTTTCGTGCCACCACCCGTCACTGAACTGGCAGGTTGCCTGGATGCGTTCGAGCGCTTCATGCATGACGATCAATCGCGGTTGCCGGCACTGATAAAGGCTGGCCTGTTGCATGTGCAATTCGAAACAATCCATCCGTTTCTCGATGGTAATGGTCGTATCGGCCGCCTGCTTGTAACCCTGTATCTTTGCATGAACGGCGTGCTGCAAAAGCCGCTTCTCTACCTTCAGCCTCTATCTGAAGTCCCATCGGAGAAAATATTATCGGTTGCTGCAGGAGGTTCGCGAAAACGGAAACTGGGAAGCTTGGTTGGACTTCTTCCTCGCAGGCGTCGCCGACACTGCCAATCAGGCATTTGAGGCTGCCACGCAGATCGTTGATCTTTTCAAGGAAGATCGGGAGAAGATCACGATGGAAAGTGACAGAGCAGGGTCGGTCCTTCGCATTCACGAGCTATTTCAGAAAAACCCCTTTCACACGGCGAACCAGATTGTTCAGATAACAGGTCTGTCCGCACCAACGGTTAACGCCGCGCTCGCAGACCTGGAGCGATTGGGCATCGTTGATGAGGTCACTGGCCGCAAGCGTGCCCGTGTGTTTAGTTATAGACGGTACCTTGCAATCCTGAGCGAAGGCACCGATCCTCTACCTCTCAGTTCATGAAGAATAGGTGGGCCAAAATTTCGATCTTCATCAAGAGCTTAAATACGACCTGCAATTATTCTGCGGGTGATGCCTCCAACTAATTTGCAAGTCTCGAAAACACCTTCTGTAACTGTTCCAGTGGGACGGGTTTCGTCAGATGGAAATTGAAGCCGGCCTCGGTCGCTAGTTCCTTGTCGCGATCCTGGCCCCAGCCGGTCTGCGCGATTATGGGCGTGGTCAGAAACTCAGCCTCGCTGCGAAACGCGCGGCAAACCTCATAGCCATTCATGCCGGGGAGACCAATATCGAGGAGAATGACGTCAGGATGGTAGTGCCTGGCTGCATCAAGGGCCTCCCGACCGTCGTGGACTGCCTCGAATTCGTGGCCGATATCTTCCAACATCATCCCCAACGTGTCCGCGATAATCGGATTGTCGTCAACGACAAGCACCTTCAGCGGTCTGAACGAAGGGATGCCGGTCGATAGCTGTTCCGTTTCTGCGGGAAGTTCCGATGCAGGCAACGAGGGGAGCCTGATCGTGAAACGGCTGCCGGTCCCCGGCCCCGCACTAAATGCCTCCACCGAGCCACCGTGCATTTCGACGAGCTGCCGGACGAGGGCAAGGCCGATGCCGAGCCCGCCCTGGGAGCGTTCTAGATGGTCGTCTATCTGGGTGAAAAGCTGGAAGACCTTGGCCTGCATGTTTTCCGGAATCCCGACCCCGTTGTCGGTTACCACGATGACCACTTGGTCGCCTTCCGTTCGCACGGTGAGGGTGACCTTCCCGCCCCGCGGAGTGTATTTGGCGGCATTGTTCAAGAGGTTTGACAGGGCTTGGGACAGGCGGACCTGATCGCCATCAACCCATTGCGCGCCGACCGGCAAATCGATCGTCAAGGCGTGCCTTGCCCCGTCGATCAGAGGACGACTGGCTTCGGTCGCGGAGTTGACGATCTCGTCGATCCTGACCGGAGCTTTTCGAAGTTCGATCTTTCCCTGACTGACGCGTGACACGTCAAGAAGATCATCGATCAGCCGAACGAGATGAACCAACTGTCGGTCCATCATGTTGCGGATTTCGCCTGCATTCTGACCATTCGGGTTGCGTTTCAAAATGTCTAGCCCATTGCGCAGGGGAGCCAGCGGGTTGCGCAGTTCATGGGCAAGTGTTGCCAGGAACTCGTTCTTGCGTCGATCGGCATCCTTCAATGCTTCGGCCTGCAGTTGCAGTTCGTCACGCTGGGCGGCGATTTGTTGCCGCTGTAGGTAGAGTTCGAAGAAAACCACAGTCTTGCTGCGAAGGATATCAGGTTCGATCGGCTTCTGGATGAAATCGACGGCGCCCGCCTCGTATCCCTGAAACCGCCAGCGGCTGTCCGCTGTGTTGCCGGCCGTGACGAATATAATAGGCACCCGGCGTGTGCGCTCATTCCCGCGCATCAGTTCGGCAAGCTCAAAGCCATTCAAGCCTGGCATCTGGACGTCAATCAGCGCCAGCGCGACATCATGCTCTAGGAGAAGCTCCAATGCCTGATCGCCGGAGCGAGCCTTGAGCAGGTTCAGGTCTTCCCGGCGCAGCAGGGCCTCGAGAGAGATCAAGTTCTCTTCGAGATCATCGACCAACAGAAACGAAACCTGGCTCATTTCAGCCGATCCTCCTCAAGTATTGGGATATTCCGTCAAGCGACATGACTGTCGCATCGGGGCAGAGCGCCAGGCCTGCCTCGGGCATGGCAGCAGCAAAAGCAGTTTCAGGGTCTTGGACGATCACGTGCCCGCCGGCGTTCGCAATCGCCAAAAGGCCCCTTGCGCCGTCCTGATTGGCGCCGGTCAGCAGGATGCCGACTGAACTCGCACCAAAGACGTCGGCGGCGCTTTCGAACAAGACATCGACCGACGGCCTGGAGAAAAGAACCGGCTCCTCATTGGTGAGGCCCAGCGTTTCGAAGTCCTCGACCAACAGATGGTAGTCCGGCGGTGCAAAATAGGCGGTCGCGGCCCGCAATGGTTCCTTGTCCTCAACCTCGATTACCCCGATCCGGCATTTCGCCCCGAACAGCTCGGCAAGAACACTGCGCTTGTCGGGCGGGATATGCACGACGATAATGATTGGCAACGGAAAATCGCCTGGCAAATCCGGCAGGATGGCGGTAAGCGCCTCCAGTGCTCCAGCCGAAGCGCCAATGACGATTGCCCTTGGGCAGGCAGCGCTCATCTGCTCACCCTCTGATAGATTTTTTCCTCGCGCACGAATTCTTTGAACTCTTCGCCATGCGCCGAGAATCGAAGGCTTTCCTTCGCGCCGATCCCCAGGAAACCCTTGCGCGCCAACGACTCTTTAAAAAGACCGACCGCTCGATCCTGCAGCGGCCGGTCGAAATAGATCATCACATTGCGGCAGGAGATTAGGTGCATCTCGCCGAATACCGCATCGGTGACGAGGCTATGGTCGGAAAAAACGACACGTTCTCGAAGCGTTCGGTCGAAGGAGACCCGGCCGTACCCTGCGCTGTAATAGTCGGAAAGTGAGGACTTGCCACCCGACTTGCGATGGTTCTCCGTGAACAGCTGGATCCGGTCCAACTCATAGACGCCGGCCTCGGCCATTCGCAGCGCATCCTGGTTGATGTCGGTGGCGTAAAAGATGGTCCGGTCTTCAAGACCCTCCTCGCGAAACAGGATCGCCAGCGAATAAAGCTCCTCGCCGCAGCTGCAGCCGGCAACCCAGATCTTCAGCGATGGATAGGTCCTTAGATGGGGAACGACATCTTCGCGGATGGCGCGAAAATAGCCGGGATCTCGAAACATCTCGCTGACCTGGACCGTAAGATAGCCAAGGAGACGCGGAAGCATCGTCTCGTCATGCAGCACACGCTCCTGCAGGGCCGAGATCGTCGCAAAGCCCATCTGATCACGGGCCTGCCTCAACCGACGCTTGATCGACCCCATCGCATAGTTGCGGAAGTCATAGTGGTAGCGGACATGAAGCGCCTCTAGCAGAAGCCGGATTTCAATGTCCTCGACTTTTTCGAAGGTCTCGATCACCGCGGCATCCACACACGTACGAGTGAGAGCAGCTTCTCCACATCGAGGGGCTTTGCCATGTAATCGTTGGCTCCGGCCTCGATGCAGCGCTGCTGGTCGTCAGGCATCGCCTTGGCGGTGAGCGTGATGATCGGCAGCTTCTTCCAGTCAGGATTTCTTCGGATCGTGCGGGTAGCCGTCAGTCCGTCCATGACGGGCATCATGACATCCATCAGGACGAGATCGATGGCCTTGGCCGCATCGCCCTGCGACTGGCCAAGCTTGTCGAGCGCCTCCTGGCCGTTGCGGGCGATCTCTATGACGGCTCCGCGCGGTTCGAGAATGTTGGTCAGAGCATACACGTTGCGAACATCGTCTTCGACGATCAGGATCCGTCGGCCTTCCAGCAACGCATCCCTGCTGCGCGCCTTGCGGATCATCTTCTGCTGCTCATCGGGCAGATCCGAAACCACCTGATGCAGAAACAGCGAGACCTCGTCCAAAAGCCGTTCCGGTGATTTCGCACCCTTGATGATGATGGACTTTGAGTAGCGGCGCAGTCGCTGTTCTTCGTCTGCAGACAGTACCCGGCCCGTATAGACGATCACAGGCGGGAAGGAATGGCTGCTGTCGGCGCTGATGGTTTCCAGAAGCTGGTAGCCGGACGCGTCCGGTAGCGAGAGGTCGAGTACCATGCAGTCGAACGTCTGCTCCTTCAGAAGCGTCAGGCATTCGGCCGCCGTGCCCGCCCCGATCGTCTCGACATCATGGGAGGTGAGCAGCTTCGCCACGGCTTGTCGCTGCACCTCGTTGTCCTCGACGATCAGAACGCGGTGGACACCTTGCGACAGCTTGGCGTCCAGTTTCTGCAGAACCTCGACGAGCTGTTCGCGCTGAACCGGTTTCATGACATATCCGACAGCGCCAAGCGACAGTGCGGTCTCGGCGTAGTCGTCGGCGGAGACGATGTGGATTGGAATATGGCGTGTGCGCACGTCGCGCTTGAGCCTGTCGAGCACCGACAGTCCCGACTGATCCGGCAGACCGACATCTAGGACGATGGCGCTTGGCATATGCTGCCTTGCAAGGTCCAAGGCGTCATAGGCCGTGCCCGCAACAAGCGCCCGGAAACCCATTTCGCGGGCGAGGTCACGGAGGATCGCCGAAAACGTATCGTCATCTTCGATCACCAGCAGGGTACGCCTGCCATCGCTCGGCGCTGCCCGATCGTCCTCGACGATCTCATGGCGACTGATGGTGGATGGGCGTGCTTCCTCGACAACAGGCCGTGGTGCGGCGATCGTTTCGGCCGTTCGAATATTCCGGGGGAGAACCCGGGAGGGATCATAGGAAACTGGCACGATGACGGTGAACGTGCTTCCCTGGCCGTGACGGCTGGTCAGGTGAATGGTGCCGCCGAGCAACCGGACAAGTTCTCTCGAAATCGACAGTCCCAATCCCGTGCCGCCGAAGCGGCGGCTGATTGTTCCGTCTGCCTGATGGAAGGCTTCGAAAATGCTGTTCTGCTGCTCCTCGGCAATGCCGATGCCCGTATCCGATACAGCCAGTGCCAACTGCCCGTCGCCAGCGCTGCGAAGGGCGAGGGTGACCTTGCCCTTTTCGGTGAACTTGAAGGCGTTAGACAGCAGGTTCTTGATAACCTGCTCGAGCCGTTGCGGATCGGTTTCAATGACCGCAGGTGCCTCCGGGGTCATTTCGATATCGAACTCGAGTTCCTTCGACCTGGCCACGGGATCGAACAGCTGTCGGATACTTCCCGCCATCCTTTCGAGGGAAACCGGCTCCGGAGTGATGTCCACATGACCGGCTTCTATCTTCGACAGATCGAGGATGTCGTTGATCAGGGTCAGCAGGTCATTGCCGGAAGACTGGATGGTCTGGGCGTATTTGACCTGTTCCTGGGTCAAGTTGTCGTCCGGATTGTCGGCGAGAAGTTTGGCCAGGATCAGTGAGGAATTGAGCGGCGTGCGCAGCTCATGAGACATGTTGGCGAGGAAATCCGACTTGTAACGGCTCGCCTGCTCGAGTTCGCGCGCCTTCAGCTGAACCGAGGCATTGACCTTTTCGAGATCGTCGCGCTGACCTTCCAGCTGCTGGGCCTGTTCTTCGAGCTGGGAATTGGTCTGCTCGAGTTCCACCTGCTGCTGTTCTAGCCGGGCCTGCGATTCCTTCAGCGCCCGGCCCTGTTCTTCCAGCTCTTCGTTGGAGACTCGTAGCTCCTCGCCCTGGACCTGCAACTCCTCGGCTTGCCTTTGCGTTTCGCGCAGCAAATTCTGTAGGTCGCTGCGGTACTTCGCTGAGCGAACAGCAGTGGCAATCGACGCAGATGCCTGATCGAGAAAGGTAAGGATCTTCTCATCGATTGCGCGCAAGAAGCCCAGTTCAATCACGGAGTTTACTGCCCCATCGACACCGCCAGGCGAAATCAGGAGATGCTTGGGTTTGTTGGTCCCGAGTGCTGATCCGAAGGTGAGATAGCCGTCTGGCACGTCGGAGACCAAGATCGGCTTGGCTCCCGAAACCGCCTGCCCCAAAAGGCCTTCACGCGGTTTGAATCGATCTGGCACGCTTGCGTTTTCCCGAACACCCCAAGTGGAGGCGAGCTCAAACTCATCTTCGCCCTGGACGAAGATTGCGCCGGCGACGGCACCTGTATAGCGAGCAAGGAATTCCAGAATGTTGTCGCCGAGCTCCTCGATGCGCCGATCACCGGTGACCGCGGCATTGAGGCCAACTTCACCAGCCTGTAGCCAGTCCTGACGTCTTCTCGAAAGGGTTGATTGGCGCATCAGGGCGGCGATCGCCAAAGTAAGAAGTATACCAAGGAGGCCAGCAAGAATACTGCTGGCAAAAGCCGTCGTGTAGGCACTTTCCATTTCGGCTAAACGTTGAGCTCGCAGGCGGGCTTCTTCCTGCCGCATGGAAGTCAGTTGAGCGCGAACCGCATCCATCTCGGCCTTGCCGCGGTCGGAGTTGACTACAGCAAGAGCCGCATCGACGCCCTGTGTCCGTCTCAGGTCGATGCTCTCGCGCAGTTCGGAGAGCTTTGCATCGACATGAGACCGGAGCATCGCCAAACGTTGTTGTTGAGATGCATTGTCGCTGATCATGTCCCCGATTGTCTCGACACGCTTGGGAATTGCGGTGATCGCCGCGTTATATGGCTCAAGATACCGCTCGCTGTTGGTTAGAACAAACCCACGCTGCCCTGTCTCTGCGTCCTGGATCAGGGAGAGCAGATCTGAAAGCCCGACGATGACTTCGTGTGAATGGACGACACGCTCATTGTTGGAACGCAATGTCTGCACGTTATACCAGGAAACGGCGGCACTGATGACGAAGAACGCCAGTGCACCAGCCAGACTGAAGGCGACCGAAGGGTCGAGACCTAGGGTTCGCTTGGAGGGCGCGGTGGCGTAGGTTGTCATGTATTTCTCGATTGGGAGTAAATATTGCGGATCATGGGGCTCTTGAGCCTGATCCCTGGCCCGTCAAGTTGATACAGGAACCGAACCTGTGTCGAGCGGGGCTAATGAGAGATGATTTGGTGGCTTTAGCGTAAACGAATGAACGTCTCGCTGTATCGACGTGCGGTACTGGCCTTAGGCTAGCGCTCCTGGAAATACGGATGCTTTTCCCGTATTCCGGGTTCGCTTGCAACATTCGAAATGCCGATCTTTTCTTGATAATGTCTCACATCACGGCGCGTAACGCGCTTGCGGCGCGATGGTTCCATGAGATTTGAGAAAAATGTCGGTGATGAGTCCGGGCTGATTGATGAGTTTTCGCAAGAAAGCGGCTTTACCTCACAGAGCGGAGCCGCGCAGGAAGATAAAGGGCTGGTCAAAGAGACAATGCGCGCAGTTGGATCCGCTATTCTGACGATCGCGGGGGATCTTGCACAGTCTGAGCTATCTATCGCAGAAGATGTATCCGCCACAGCAATTGAGCTTCTCTCGAGATACCACATCGCCTTATCCGGGCTATCCCGTCGGCGCGACCATTCATTGAACTCTTGGAGCAATAAGCATGCTCAGCGCTTTTCTCAATCGCGCTTAGCGATATGTCAGCAACAGACCTGCCGCTGACCTATGGCGGTCGCAGGGTTCAGCGGCTGAGGTTGAAACTTGGCAAAAGCTGTTCTCAATACAGCACGATGCGGAGGCCCAAAGCCGATGTAATGCTTAAGAATTAGCTCGCAAAACACGGGTCACCAGTTCCATTCCGCTCAAGACCAAGACGAGTAAGAAAAATACGAGAAATCCGCGTGCATTGCCTGACCGCTCGTATCGTTTGCGGCCATGCCAAAAAAAATGCGCCGGTGAAGTTGGCGTATTCACCTTCGCCGTTTTCGTCGGACAACGCAGACTGATCGAGAAGAGGGCCCATTCTTGTCCAGCCGTCATGCCAGTAGTAGAAGCGTGACGCGGCGCCGCGGACTTCAAGCTTCATGCGGACAGGTCCTTGCGGTGCTGCCACGGATTGCTCGAGCATCAGTTCCGTGTTGCCTTGGGGCCATCCGCCCGGGCAGGAAAGTATCTGCAGCGATCGATCGTACTCCTCATCATGGGTAAGGCAGAGGTAGTGGTATGCAAAGCCGTTATAGTAGTCGTCCAGTCCCGCCATCTGATGATAGCTGGTGGGTTCGGCGTCAACGTCGGTTTCGACATCGAAGTCGAAGTCGGTCTGACGGCGTACGACAAGTGCCTGCTCGAACGTTGATCCGATGGATTCATGCCCGGTCAGCCGCAAATGGCCCGGACGATCGGAAAGCGAAAACAGTCGATCGGGCAGGGGGCTGCGAAACCATTGGAAATCGGCTGGCAGTCGTTGTGGCGCATCGAAAGTATAGCGAACTGGAGTCGCCTCCGCGTCACTCGCCTTCAATCCACGGGGCCTGGCACTGATGTTTCCGGAACAATCGGATCTGCGTGTAGGCGAAGCCATCCATCTTCACCCCAGACGCATTTCTGGATGGAGGTCTCTCGGCCGAGGACCGAGCGCCTGACGCCCGGCAGTGGTTTGCTGCAAAGATGTACCATGTAGGTTTCACCGTCCGGGGTGTCGACGATTTCACCGTGGCCAGAGCGCTGCAGAACGACGTCCGGGTTGAAGCGGCTTGTGAAGACATGAGTGTCAGGATGAACCTCGTATGGGCCTGTTATCTCCCTTGATTGCGCCATGGTGACTGCATGGCGCATACCGGTTCCGCCTTCTGCGACCAACAGGTGGTACCATCTCGTCGATAAAGATGCGGACCTTCAGCAAGACCAAGCGACGATCCCTGGAATATGTTGGTGATCGGTCCCACCAGCTTGCCTTGTGTCGCGTCGTATTCCTGAAGCACGATCCCGCCAAACGGTGTCGGCCGTGCGCGGTAGTCCCATGTCAGGTTCAGCAGCCACTTGCGGCCATTGTCGTCGTGGAACAGTGAAGGATCGAAACCGGAGGAATTGAGATAGATCGGCGCCGACCAAGGCCCCTCGATCGTTTCTGCGGTGACAAGGTAGTTGTGACAATCCTTGACGAACCGGACTTGCGCCTGACCATGGTATAGATGACCCAGAAGCGGCTATCTTTATGAGTAAGGCACGGCGCCCCAGACGCCACACGAATTCTCTACGTCACGCAGATCGAGTTGGTCTGCGCGCTCAAGAGGACGTTTTACCAACTCCCATGACTGGAGATCGTCGAGCGGTAAATCTGTACGCCGGGGTACCACTCAAAGGTGGATGTCGCGATGAAATAGTCATCGCCCACCCTGCAAATCGAAGGGTCGGGGTGAAAATCGGGAAGGATTGGGTTGTGGTTCATTCGTTAACGAATCAGGAGAAATCAGCTTTGAGCTGCGCCAGGGCGGGCGGCAATCTGTGGGCAAAATCTAGGTCCTCACCGGGGATTGCGAGCGGAGCTGAGACGGGTCTTGCCTGTTTGTCGCCACGTAACCGCGACTGCCGTCCATCAGAACGCGCGTATAGGGATGCTGCACCGTATTTTCGAGCAGTTGCTGCCTGGTGGCAATCTCCACAAAACCGCCACTCTGCATGATCGCAACCCTGTCGCAGAGATGTGCGACGACCGCAAGGTCATGGCTGACGAGGATATATGTTAGTTTCTCGCATTCCCGCAGGTCTTTGAGCAGATTCAGAATTTCGGCCTTAATGGAGACGTCGAGTGCGGAAGTCGGCTCGTCGAGCAGCAGGATTTTTGGTTCGACAATGAGGGCGCGAGCGATCGCCACGCGCTGCCGCTGACCGCCGGAAAGCTGGTGCGGATAACATTGCTGAAATACATCCAAGCGCGAACAATCGAACCATTACGCCTCATCTAATCGAGGGAATTGCAGGTCGTTGGTTCCGATACCTTCAAGACGCGCTTGTTCAAAAACGCTACGAATCAGGACGCCCCCATCGCCGCTACCCGCAACTGATGATGCGAGGGATCGGCTGAGGGGTGCAGCGGCAATTCGTTTGGCCGTGCGGTCTCAACGCGATTCCGCCCAAGGGCTTTCGCCCGGTACAGCGCGCCATCGGCGCTTGCAAGCATCCCGGCGAGGTCGTGGCAGTCCGGTGCAGCAAGGCCGATACTGACGGTGGCCCCGGTTTTCAAACCCTCTGCCCGAGCGGCTGCGTCGGCGAACCGGCTTGCGATCGCCGAGCCGCGACTGAGAGCTTGGGAATGGTCGCACCGCGGCAGAAGCGCAGCGAATTCCTCACCGCCCAGCCGGACAATAAGCGCGTCGGGCCCCGCTTGTTCGCGGGCGGTTTCGGCGAACAGCTGCAAAACCTTATCTCCGGTCGGGTGCCCATGACGGTCGTTAATCGCCTTGAAGTGGTCGAGGTCGAAGGCGAGCAATGAGACGGGGTCACAATGCCGCGCCCGGAGGATCCGAGATGCCTGCTCAAAAAAGGCGTGACGGTTTACAAGCCCGGTCAACTGATCGGTTTGTGACATGCGGAGCAGATGGAGCTTTTCCTCCTCTCGAATAATCATCAGAAAGGACATCGGCATCGCTACCGAGTACAAGACGGCCTCGTACATCGTCGCCTTCCCGACGATGGAGATAATATCTTGCCCGTACCGCTGAAGGAGAACAGGGGCAATGAACGCTCGGCCGAGGTAGAACACGGCATGGACGGCCGAGATCGATACTGCGATCGGACGTGAGCGCAATCGCTGGGCTGTGCGGCTGCGCAGAAGTATCCATGCTGTCAGGCCACAGGTCAGCGCGATGGGAATAGACGAGACATGGTTCCAGAAGGCGGCCGGGAAGTGCGTGCCAGCGATCGCCCAGGCGGTGGCTAGGAAGCTTAGGGCTGCGACTGACGACCAGAGATACCGGTGACCGTCGAGGCCGGCGACGGCGTTAAGGACCAGAAGGTAGCCCAACATCATTAGGATGTTGACCGCCCCCATGCCGAGCGCGGCCTCAAAGTGGGTGCGGTTCATCGCAAGCACGCACCCGAGAACGAACGCGAAGAGTGCCGCGGCCAAAATACCGAGCACACGTGCGCGACCTGGATGTGCCTGCCTTTCCCAAAGGAGAAGCGACGCTGACACCAGCAGCGTTCCGACGGTTAGGTACCAAAGGGTTTGTAAATCGATTTGCATTGCTCTGCCTGCCTTACGTCAAAGCCTACGGAGTAGTTTTTATAAGATTCTTTATGTCGCCTCTGATGTCGCTGATATGGTTGGCGTAACCTTAAGCGTGCTGTTAAGTGCCGGCGTCAAATCTGGGGTGCTTTCCGGGAAAGGGCTTGCCGGCCAATCGAATGCGACGGTAGCTGCAGCGGTTCAACGTCTGAAAGCACATCTCTGTGCGCTACCGTATTTTTATAAACAGTATTCACAGGCAATGGGCCATGTCGCGGTTCACAACGTCTGTAGTCACGACCGAATATAGGCGATGATACCACTTTGAGAGGGGAACAAATCCAGGATAGACAATCAAGCACTAAGTGAAAATCGGCATTGAAGGGTCTTAGGTTCGTGTCTATTCAAGACCTGCTTGGCCCGAATGGCGACAGTATTTTTTCGCCATTCAGGTATTAGCTCCCACTTGTCAGTCGGTCTTTATCGGGGCTGCCGAATAGTTTCCCCGAAAGCCAGAGGAAGTGACCATCGTTGGCCACGACATGGCCGAGGCCCGTAAGGAGACATGTGCCGCGCCAATCAAGCAGCCTTCACGCGCCGCATCCGCATAGATCTTCGCTCGCTCCGCACTTGCCTCAGCCGGATCACTGTCATAGGCGACGGTGACGGCCGGATCGGGAAACAATACCGGCGCGACATGCACGACATCGCCCCATAAAAGCAGCTTCTGTCCTTCGCTTTCGACGGCGAAAAAACTATGACACGGCGTATGGCCGGGGCTTGGAATGGCGCGGATGCTGGGCTCTAGCGGCTGGTCATAGCTGAATGCTTTGAAGCGTCCCCTCTTGAAGGGAGGGGCGAGCGATTGCTGGTCGCCATCGAACATGGATTTCAGGCGGTTGGAACTTTTGCTCAGACCAGACCGCAATCAGTACTGAAGGCGGTTTCTCCGCTCCAACAGAAGCTCGTGCTCTATAAGCGTCCTCCCAGCCGCGCTGAGTCCGGTGCCGTCGCCTTGATCGATCAACCCGAGACGAAGGAGCCTTTGTTCGCTGTCCGTAGAGAGCGCCACGTCTTCAGCTCTGAAAAGATGCAGAAGAGCGTGCCACTCTTCAAAAGAAACATCCCATCTGCCTACCATGATTTAATCTCCTCTACGCAAAATTGTACTAGCACGGACTCGTGCGTGATGATTATTCTATGGCCACGATCTTCATCCAAAAAGCGGGGCTACGTCGGGAAGGCGTCGTTTACCACAGGCCGCTCGGATCTGAAAAATAATCCAGAACCCGCACCAAGCGGAAGCAGGGTTTGGTCATGGTTGGCTCCTGCTCTACTGCTCCACCGCCGCAAGGACTGCCTTTGAAGCGATGCTCCTATTGCCGCGCCAGCGGCTGGGGAGCCTAATATAAAACTTGCCGTTCAATGATCGGCTTACTTCACAATGAGGATCCTGGCGTTTCCTCTTCGGTTCAGAACATTCGTCGCTACGTCATTCCCGTATCGATGCATCCGAAAATCAGCTTGAGAGCAGCCTATCTGTATGTTCCGCAGCACGATCTCGTCGAGGAATGCAGGCATGATCGGATTGCGGAAACGGATCTCATCATCGCTGTGAGCCTGCTCAAGACCAAGACACGCCCCCAGAACGCCGAAGATAGCTGAGGCGGCCCATGCCTGCGGAGAGCAGGCAACCGGATATGGCGTCGGACCTCGACCCGGCTTCCGGATGAAGCCGCAGAACAGCTCTGGCAGACGCCGCATCTCTTGCTCTTTGGCCGCATCGAAAAGACCTTGGAAAACGCGCGCCGCGTCTTCCTTAAGACCGTAACGCACGAGGCCAATGGCGATGGCGGCATTGTCGTGCGGCCATACAGAGCCGTTATGGTAGGACATTGGATTGAACCGAGCTTCGCCCTGGGCAAGGGTTCGGATGCCCCAGCCACTAAATCCTTCCTTGCTCAGAAGTGCGGCCGCGACCCGCTTCGCCCTTGCCGGCGAAGCGATACCCGTGAACAAGGCATGCCCGGCGTTAGAGCTGCGCACGCGACAAGGTCTTTTCATCCCGTCGAGCGCCAGAACATAAGTCCCTAGCTCCTCGTCCCAGAAGTCGGCTTCGAACCGGAGACGCAAGTCTTCGGCGCCTTGTTTCAGATTTCCTGCCAAAACGTGGTGCCCAAGCCTCTCAGCCATCTGCGCTGCAAACCGCTTGGCTGCAAAGACATACCCCTGAACCTCGCACAAGGCGATCGATCCAACTGCGTCGGTACCATCTTCGTGAAAGATGGAGTCGTGGGAGTCCTTCCAGCCCTGGTTCTTGAGGCTGCCGTTCGTTTCGGCTTGATATTCAACGTAACCGTCACGGTCGCGATCGCCATAGTCGTCCATCCAGCGCAGCGCAGCGTCGATGTTCGGCCAGATCTCGGCGATCGTCTCCAAATCACCAGTCGCATCCAGGTACATGCCCGCCAGCATAACAAAAAGAGGTGTTGAATCGACACTGCCGTAGTAGCGGCCAAAAGGAACCTCGCCAGTATTTGCCATCTCGCCATGGCGCATCTCGTGAAGGATCTTGCCCGGTTGCGCATCCGCTGCGGGATCAACTTCCTGGGCCTGCATCGCAGCAAGCGTACACAAGACGCCCTTGGCAATCGTCGGGTCCATCCACAACATGAACATTGCTGTGAAAATCCCGTCGCGTCCAAAAATCGTGCTGAACCACGGAACGCCCGCGTACGGATATAAGCCTAGTGGGGTCGAGGTGATCAGCATATAGACGTCGGAGGTGGCTCTACACGCGACCTCGTTGAAGAGATCGCTTGAACTCTCCACCGTCGCAATACGTCGCGTCTGGGTGCGTCGGGCGCGACGACTAGCACGATAGGCGCGGAAGAAATCCAGCACTAGCGCCTGCCCGCCTTCCTCGCAAGCAACAGTCATAAAGATCGAGGTCTTTTCACCCGGTCCGAGCACAAGCTCCAACGTCGCACGGTTTTGCTCCAGACGTTTCGGAACTGGTGCGAAGACGATCGAGGTTCGCCGTTTCACCGCATCGAGGCCCGTGTACTGAAACTCAACTCTATCCGGCGCGACGACTTGGGACGTCTCCTGCCCACGCTTTTCCCGCTTCATGCCGCGAACTTCAAACAGGTCGCGAAAGTCGGCATCAAAAGTATAGTCGATTGTCAGCGTGCGATGGGAGGCCGTGAAGTTTCGTACGCTGAGCCGCTCGTAACACACCCCCTCGAACAGAAATTTGGTGCGTTCGAGAAAGATTGCTTCTCGTGGGACAACCTCTAGATCCTGATCGATTTCAGGATTCGTGAGATCCACAGAAAGCGCCGCCTTGTCGTCGTGACTGGACGAATTAAGCAGTAAAAGTTTCCGTCCCTGAAAACGAAGCTCCAGTTTCGACAGAAATCTCGTGTCGCGGTAGAACAAGCCTTCTGCAGCATTCGTACCGCCAATATCGCCGTGGCTGTTCAGGACGGCAAAGCTATTCCCGTCTTTAAGGTTTTGTAACGACCCACCGACAAGCGAGGTCTCCACTTCAATATCGTAGCGAGCGGTGTCGAAGGCGTGCGCTCCATCGTTTAATGCAACATTAGCTACCGTCATGAGATGGACCTATGAACTGAGGATAGGCTCACGCCACCAGTAGACTTTATGGTAGAAGGCAGTGGCGCTAAAGGTATAGAGAGATCGTGTCCAACCCGATGGTGATGTGGAATGGTCGCTGACTGTTCCGTCAGGCGTTCGTATTCGGCGACGTAATTCGACGCCATCCGAGTGGACGTGAACCGATTCTCAAACCGTTGTCGCACCGTCTTGCGGTCAAGAATAGCAGCCATGCGAACTGCTACAAGGGCCTCTTCGATTGACTCCACGATAAACCCTGACGCCCCCTCATCCAAGACCTCTGGAACCGAGCCCCGACGCCAAGCAATGGTGGGCGTGCCTTCTTTCATGGCCTCGATCATGACCAGGCCAAATGGCTCGGGCCAATCGATCGGGAAGAGGAGAGCAATCGCGTTTCCGAGGAAGTCGCGCTTTTCGTGATCGCCGATCTCCCCAATGAACTCGATCAGCGGGTCGTCAAGCTGCGGACGAATCACGTGATCGAAGTAGTCTTGGTCCGCTGGATCGATTTTTGCAGCGATCTTCAGCGGAATGCCCGTCCGCTTGGCAATTTCAATTGCTCGATCCGGCCGTTTCTCAGGCGCTATGCGGCCCAGAAAGGCTAGGTAATCACGCCTATGCGCATTGGAAGGCGCAGGCCCTTCTGGAAGACCATGCTGAATGTTGGCCAACCAGTTCGCGTTGGGAAGCGGCAAACGCTGGTCATTGGAGATTGAAACGAGCGGCATTTCTGTAAATGCGCGATAGACTGGGTGAAAATCCGGTAGATCGAGCCTGCCGTGTAATGTCGTTAGACAGCGTGTGGAGGAATCCCGAAAAGCAGGAAACTGAAGCAGATCAACATGGAAATGGATGACATCGAATGACGATGCCCGGCGGCGAACCTCGTCCAGCATCACGAGGAGGCTAGCAGTGTGATCCCGAATGCCTCTTAGTCGCAAACCCTGGGGGACAGCCCGTACGAGTTCAGCAGAGGTTTCCGAGTCTCCGCTGGCAAACAGCGTGACATCGTGACCCTGTTCGACAAGTTCTTCGGTGAGCCAGGAGACGACACGCTCGGTGCCGCCATAGAGTTGAGGCGGAACGGATTCCGCTAGGGGTGCCACTTGCGCAATACGCATGGATTATTCTCTTTTGTGCCGAGCGCCAGTCCAGACGAGGTTTCGTGGGACCGCCAGCATCCGCTCACGAGGGCGTTGCTAATGCTCAAGAACAGCGAGTACCTTATATGGGGAGAAAAACGCGTTTGACCAGGATCATGCCCTAGATAACGCCCACCACAGGCTTCACTGGTAATTCGCAGCGAGCACTTGTACAGTACCTGTTGGCTTTCCCAGGCCGAGTTTGGCCGAGACCGGCACGGCCGCCCCGTAAAGGACGTCAAGTAGCACCGACCTGTTTACCGCATCGGTTTGCAGCGTCAGGCGAGTAATTGGCCCATCAACAGTTAAAGAGAAGGGCCATCGCGCAGGCGGCGCGTCGCCAATGACGCCAGGGTTGCCGGTGCCTCGAGGATCGCTTCGACGTCCTGAGCTTTGACTTTGCCCTCTTCAAAAGAGCAGACGTAACTGAAGCTCTTGTTAAAGCGGGAATTGTACCCACATATCTCTAGTCGACCAATGATTGTCATGTCGAGCTGGCGCAGGGCTCCGCCTGGATCTCCCTTCAAAAGATCGATCTGTCCGGCAAGTGTCGCCGGAGACACGCCGGGCTTAGCCGTTCCCGTGAGCGTCATATTCTTCAGCGGCCTTACCCCAAACAGAAGGAGGACAAAATGTCTTCCAATCACTATCCCGCGTGTGTCTCGCAAAACCTGGTGCGAACAAGTGCATTCGGCTATCATGAACGCACAGTGATCGCTGACTGTGTGTTAACGATGGCCACCGTGCGAAAGCTGCCTCTGGCGAGCACGAGGTCCTCTTCCACGTCTCAGTGGAAAGCCCGAACGCCGACGACGGCATTAAAATCAGACCGGAATGCGCAACCTCTCAACAGACGAAATCAAAGAGCAGCAAGCTGACAAAGCCGTAAATGGCCCGCAGAAATAGCAGCAGATCAGGAGATTTGTTGCCGCAGGCCCTGCTCACGAATGAAGGATTCATAATGAACTCCACATTCCGCCAAACTGCGGACAAGCTTTTTCGCGCTGCCGAGGCAGGCTCAAACGCTGAAAAACTCACGGTTCTGCGAAAGGGAATGCAGCTGCGACGGCGCGAGCTGCGAGAGACAGAGCGTACCGTCAGGGAAGCCAGCCGGGTCAATGCTCAGTTTCCTTCCGCAACGTGGAGGAAAACCCCTTGACCCAGTTCGACTAGACAGGCGTGGGAGGCCTGTATTCGGGCAAATCTCTCCGCGGGAGCAGGTGGCCACGCTACCGACGTTTTGAGACGGCCGCCGAGGCTCTGCGTTTCGCGGTTGAAGACATGCCCGGCGCACAGCATATGGGTTCTCTCCTCGAAGTCGACGAGGCACGGTTCGACCGTAGAGAGATCCGGGCGCTTTACGACGCGCCGGCATATCCGCTGGCACGCCGCATCAAGTAATCACCCGTCTCCCGGCTTTTGCTGCCTGCGGCGCTTATCCCAAAAACGAAATAGGTTCGTGGTGTTCGGAATCGGCCCCGCCTTTCTGTTTCTCCTCAAGCAGAGGCTACCGTTCGGGATGATGCGCTCGAACGCACTGCCCTGGGTCTCGACCATAGCAACAAACATCGCCGTTACCGTGTTGACGGCACTTTTGATATGGACCGTCGGGATTATCCCGTTCCTCCTGATGCATCTGCCGATCGTCCTCATTGCCGGATCCGCAGGCGTCTGGCTGTTCTACGTTCAGCACCAGTTCGAGGAAACGCACTGGTCGAGACCGCCGGACTGGGCGTTCCCTTACGCTGCCATGCATGGAGCCTCCCACTATGATCTGCCGCGCCCCTTGCGGTGGATGAGCGGCAACATCGGCATGCATCATATTCATCATCTCTCTAGCCGGGTGCCGTTCTATCGTCTGCCTGAGGTGCTTCGAGACCATCCCAAGCTTGCAGATGTCGGCCGCATCAGCATTCGCGACAGCCTGGCCTGCGTCAAACTTGTTCTCTGGGATGAGAAAAGGCAGCGGCTGATTTCCTTTAGGGAGGCTGAGATGAGCTTGTTGGCGGCGCAACGAACCAGCGATACCTGAACATACCCGTCGGGTTTGTGCATATGAGGAGCGGAAATGCCTAAAATTTCCATACGCCATCGGACGACTTACAGCTACCGTAGCCCCGTTCAGCTCTCTCCTTACCGACTACTGCTGCGACCGCGCGAGGGGCCGGAGCTCTTGCTGAAAAGGCACCAGATTGCAGCTTCTCCCGGAAACAGGGTTTTCTGGACAACCGATGTGTTCGGGAACGCAGATGCGACCGTGACGTTCTCGGAGCCGACCAAACAGCTCGAGATCGTCAGCCATGCGGATGTCGATCTGAAATCACCAGCCTGGCCCGTGTTCGATATCGCTGCGTCGGGCGCAAGCTATCCCTTCCGCTACAAGGATAGGATTGGAAAGACCTTGGCGCCCTCAGGGGTGTCCAGTATCCCGATCCTTGGCGTATTGCAGCAGTGGGTCAAGGGCTTCGACATGGAAAATTCGACCGATACGCTGTCGCTGTTGAAGGATCTTAGTGCCGGGGTTTCGAATGGTGTCGCCTATAATGCGCGCGATACAGGAGAAACGCAGCCTCCGCTGGAGACCATCTCATTGCGGTGCGGGAGCTGTCGGGATCTTGCGACGCTCTTTGCCGAAAGTGTCCGGGTTCTTGGCCTCGGGGCGAGGATCGTGTCCTGATATCTCTACGACCCGACGCACACCCTCGTCGGTTCGTCGCCGGGAGGCTCGACCCATGCATGGGTTGAAGTTTTCCTTCCGGGTGCGGGATGGATCGCCTTCGACCCGACAAATAGGAGCATGGGCAGCGCTAGCCTGATCCCCGTGGCGGTCGCGCGCGACATCACCCAGCTCATACCGGTTTCGGGAACGTTCATCGGCCCCACGGGCGCCTTTCAATCGATGGACGTCGCCGTGGACATCGCCTTCATTGGCTGATGAAACCTGAACGACAGGCGGAAATGCTGTGATCATACGCGAACCGGATATAAATCCGATGCGTCCCTTGTAAAACCAGAACCTGTGCCCATATATTGATCATCGACCATTGGTTGTGACGTTGGTCCGGAGCTTGGCTCCCGTCGGTTTTCCTTTCAAATCATCGATCTTATCCCGCAAAGCATCTCGGGAACCACAACGATTGTTCTGAAAGTAAATCGTCATGACTACTGGCACCGTCAAATGGTTCAATACCACCAAGGGCTTCGGCTTCATCCGACTTGACAATGGCAGCACGGACGTGTTCGTCCATTCATCCGCCGTCGAGCGCGCCGACCGCAAGTCCGGGAAAAGCTCCGCCGAAAATCTTCAGGCAGCTTAAAGTTTTCGTTCGCCCCGCTGACCACGGATGTACTGGCAGCAGAGCTGAGTGACTGTGAGAGGTCGGGTTAGCGCCCGGCCTTTTTTGTTTTTGGACCGGGCCAAGGGTCTGATGCTACCCGGCTTCTTGGATGCGTCCGAGGACCAGACCGAAAGAAGATCATCATGACCATGACGAAGCAGGCATTCTTCAAGCCCGAAAATATCTCCGCACGAGACAAGGCCGCGACCACGAGTGAGGTCGCTCGCCAGATCATCGAAACGGAAGCGGCCGACCGGACCCGGAAAACAGCGCGTCTGCGCCAGTTGCGCGAGGCGCAGCCGATCGAGCCGAAGCCGGTCCGCCCAACGCGACGCCGAAAGACAGCAATAGCGGCTTGATTGCAACCTTTGACCGGAGCTGGTGGCAACACCGCTTTGGTCGGACCAGTGCAGTCTCGGCGCATAAATCGGAAGGATCGGATATGAATGCCACTCCTACAAATCTTCTGTCTGGCTATTCCAATGCCGCTCCAGTAGCCGTCACCGTGATCAGCTTTGTTTTTGTCATGTTCTTGATGGGGGAGGGCTGGCTTTGGTGAACATATCCGACCTGAAGCAAACGCTTTTGCGAAGGCTTCTGAAGCGAGCGGATTATGCCACGCTCGACCTGAAGCCCGAGGTGGGGACGAACCACTTAGCCGAGACCGTTCTCATCGAGCAGATCCGGTCTGGGATGATCGCGCTGGAGGACTACCCGGCCGCCCGCACCACCGGCCTGAAAAGTGAGCCGACGGATCAAGTAACGATCTCGTCCGAGCAGGCGCCTTCGCTGAACGATCCTGTGTCGGAAAGCGAAAAATCGAAAGCGCAGATCGAATTTGCAGCGAGCTCCAACGGCGACCGTTGGTTCTTGTGCGGGGACGGCAAGCACGGTGGCCGCTTTGTGCTGCATCGTTCCAATCCTGCGTCGGGCGGACACGAGACAACCAGCGCCGTCGAGGCCTTCCTCGAACTTAGACCTATTGGGCCTGAGCATGAGGCGTTACGAGCCCTAATAAAGGTCCGGGGATGACGCTGGCCGTCTTAGGGCACCGCTCAAGCTGCGGCGACACGCGAACCCTGAAGTCAGCCTTCACAGCTGCTGCCAGGTTTTGTGGGGCTCAGGGTTTGCAGATCCGGGTCCCATTGAGGAATACGCGATCGCTGTCGCTCGCCGTGGCTTTGCGTCCAGCGTGAATGATCATCTGGACACCACCTCCCACGAGGATCTCTGCCACCTCATCACATTCACTTTCTCGCAAGAAAATTTCGATGACGGCGACATCCAGCATATTGGTGCTCTCCAGCCACTTCATCGCCCCAGCGCAGGATGTTAGGCTTTTCGGCTCGCGGACTTGCGCATCGGCAAGCGTTTGCTCCGCGGCCATTGCAATCAGGGCTTCGTCTTTCCGAATCGTCGGGAGGCTCGAAAAATTGCGGAGTGTTGCCGACAACCATATGGGGAGTGGACCTCACAATCTGTTTGAAAACGTTGCCGTGCCATTCTCCGTAAGAGCTCGAACGAGCGCACTTCAGCTGGTCATCTGTTTTGGTCGATCGCACGAGGCGATGGCTGCTGCTCTGCCTCATGGTCCGGTAGCCCGAACTTTATGACTGCTGAAACGAGTACGGCTAAGATCAATATTGCCAGAGCGAGCTTCATCGCGGTCTCCTCCTAGAAGAAGAATCTAACTGATCAGCGACTGCAAAGTTCACGGCTAGAGAAGCGTAGGAGTTAATGCGTCAGCCGTCAGTTTCGTGCCGCTGGTTTCTCGTTAGTGTTCCGAGCTGGCCAAGCATCACCGCTCACTATCGAGAACGAGATCGTCGTTGACGAAGCTCAGGACGATTAAGCCGCTCGTTGCCATCAAGCCGCTGATCGGCAGACCGGCGAGAAGGCCCACACAAGTACCGTAGCAACACTCCGCCGTGGCAAGCCTGCAAGACGGCCAGATGGGAAGGCTTAGGCGCTAGGCCTTCGCGACCTCTACCTACCAGCACTCAGGCGAGATATGCGCCGGGACCAACAATGATCCGAACATCCTGGTGGCGAAACACCGTATACCGCACCACGGCAACCCGCTCCCTTTGGGACATCAACAATCGAGACCGTGAAGCGCAACCACGATAGACGGCACCCGCTCCTACCGGCGCGATCGCAAGAACCACTGGCGACGATGGCACAGCGCAGGTTCATCAGAGCGCCACATCTACATTGATCCCCGACGGCTTCTGGGTGCGTCGCGATCCGCATCGCTACAATGCGACGATCCGGGAAATTCCCTCCGTATTCGTGCGGATGGCGTCTGGCACGGCCGGCACGACCAGGTATGTCGCAGATGATACATCGGCCATAAGCTTGGGGCTCCGATGTGAAGTAGCCCACCGCCCGGAGGGTCTCGATCAGAGCGAGTGATTTCTCATTCAACAGAGAAAGAAAATGCACACTCGACTCCGTTCATCCGGGCAATGCGGTTTTGGAAGAAGGAAAGAGTGAAGGTCTCCCCATGGATCGTCTTGAAAGCTCTCTCACTTGGAAAGCGATCCAATTTAGGAAGGTACCCTAGCTGTGAAGTGGTCTGGATTTCAGCTCCGCAATTTTCATTGTTCCCGCCAAACTCAAACCGTATCGAGCCAGTATCTGACGCTTTAACTGCGTAAGTCACTCTGTCACCCTTCAGGGACAAACCCCGGAAGGAATGCACAACCCCGTCGCTCTGCGTCACTTCTATGGCTGGATCTTTTGCTACAAGAGGAGTCGCAGTTGCCAAGATAGCAAGGAGTGCAGGAATGCGCATGGGAGTCTCCATAAAAATCATCATTCGCACAGTCGCTACGTGCTAGCTATCCGTTTGTTCAAAGCAACACCGTCCGGACATCATCATTATTCCTGGTTGTCCGCCATGGCTTTGCCGCCCAGCTGCGTATCTAGTTTCAGATCGCTGTCACGGTCGTTCTGGATGCTCCCGGTGATGGAGCGCGGGGGCGTAGTTGCACTGAGCGGGGGCGCCCCATTCTCCCTTACATCCACGTCCTACAACGAGGCCAGCGACGACGGCGGGTCGGAGCGCTGACCTCTCCCGCAGAGGGGTAAGCCTTGGGCCTGCGGTTTCGGCAGCCCAAACATTGGGCTAATTTCGGAAGGCAAAGGCTCGTCCAGGGTAGATGGCGAGCCCTCGTCTCCATAGCCCGAACAGGTGGGCGATCAGTAACTAATCCAAACTGGGGTAGTTCCGTGGGGTAAGGAAGAAATGTCCAAGTTTAACCGCCCTGACATCGGCAGGCACCACACCTAGTATTTAACGAGGGGCGTAATAAAGAAGGTTATCAATTGCTGAACGCCTATGCCGCGGCGGCCACTCCAAGGCGGAAGATCGGCCAATACTTTAATGATGGTTCTTGAAACAATGGTAGAACGCAAGGCTTCGACACCGCACCGATCTTTGACGGCGGCCGCAGACAGCCATCCTGACCGCCCCGAAGGAACTTTGGCATGATTTAGGCTTTTCATAGTGGATTTATGAGCGCGATGAACGCCTCATCCATTAGCTTCAGGGGACGATGATGTATCATCTAGGCCGCGTGATTGATCATGTGCATCTTCGGGTGTCAGATCTCGAAAGGAGCCGGCGGTTTTATCGAGCCGTCTGTGACGCGCTCCATCTAGAAGAAGTTTTCCAGAGTTCGGCTGATCACTTCATCATCGACGAGATCTATGTCGATGCCGCCGATGAGTATGTGTCTCGAATTCATCTCGCTTTCCAGGCTCGGTCGCAAGATGACGTCAACGCATTTCACCGGCTCGCCCTAAGAGCCGGGGGCAGGTCGAACGGAGCGCCTGGTCTAAGGCCCTACCACGATAGATATTACGCGGCCTTTGTGCTGGATCCAGATGGCAATAATATCGAGGCTGTCTGCGACGCGCCCAATTTTCGAAGTGCAGAATCTGTCGTTGTGAAAAGAGCTTAGGATGGTAGCGTTAGCTCATTTCGCTCCGGTGCATACGCCTGGGGGCAGGCCCTCAGGTCGTTTTCTCATTAGGCTCCACTGGAATATCTAGTTCTATCTGAATAGACCGTGCGGCCGCCATGTGAAGCTCGTCGCGATCATGCACGCCTCTGTTATATAGCTTTGCGACCACTGCAGTCAGCCTGCCGATCGCAGCTGGATCCCGCACGACGCCTTGAGCGCGCGCGACCTCCTTGACCACACCCGCACAAAAGCGCGCATCTTCTTTCGAGATCGGTGCTAGCACTTTTTATCTCCCCAAAAAATGGCCCACCCCACAAATGGGGTGGGCCACAACTTCCTTAAAAGTCCATGCCCGGACCGGCGGGCAGGGCGGGCGCGGCGTCCTTCTTTGGCTTTTCGGCGATCATCGCTTCCGTTGTCACCAGGAGGCCGGCAACAGAGGCCGCATCCTGAAGGGCAGTGCGAACTACCTTCGCCGGATCGATGACGCCCTGGGCATAGAGATCGCCGTACTCGCCGGTCTGCGCGTTCCATCCGAATGACAGATCAGTCTTTTCCCGGAGCTTGCCAACGATAATCGAGCCTTCGGCGCCGGCATTCTCAGCGATCTGACGCACAGGTGCCTCGATCGCCCGGCGGACGATGTCGATGCCAACCCGCTGATCGTCATTGGCAGTCGGGAGACCGTCCAACGCCTTGACAGCACGCAGCAATGCTACGCCACCACCAGGCAAAATGCCTTCTTCGACGGCTGCGCGCGTTGCGTGAAGGGCGTCATCGACGCGGTCCTTCTTCTCTTTCACCTCGACTTCGGTGGAGCCGCCGACGCGGATGACGGCGACACCGCCCGCGAGTTTGGCGAGACGCTCCTGCAGCTTTTCGCGGTCATAGTCGGAGGTGGTCTCCTCGATCTGGGCGCGGATCTGGGCCACACGTCCGTCGATCTCGGCCTTGGAGCCAACGCCGTCGATGATCGTCGTGTTCTCCTTCTCGATCGCTACCTTCTTGGCGCGGCCGAGCATGTCTAGCGTGACGTTCTCCAGCTTTATGCCGACGTCTTCGGCGATGACAGTACCGCCCGTGAGGATAGCGATGTCTTCGAGCATAGCCTTGCGGCGATCACCGAAGCCCGGCGCCTTGACGGCAGCGATTTTCAGGCCGCCGCGCAGCTTGTTGACGACGAGCGTTGCGAGGGCCTCACCTTCAACGTCTTCAGCAATGATCAGCAGAGGCTTGCCCGACTTCACCACGGCTTCCAGCACCGGCAGCAAAGACTGAAGGTTGGAGAGCTTCTTTTCATGGATGAGGATATAAGGCTCTTCGAGCTCGACCCGCATCTTGTCCTGATTGGTCACGAAGTAGGGCGACAGATAACCGCGGTCGAACTGCATACCTTCGACGACTTCCAGGTCGGTCTCGGCAGTCTTGGCTTCCTCGACGGTAATGACACCTTCGTTGCCGACCTTCTCCATCGCTTCGGCCAGATACTTGCCGATCTCCTCGTCGCCATTGGCCGAGATGGTACCGACCTGGGCAATCTCCGAATTACTGGTGATCTTGCGGGCGTTGCCTTTCAGCTCTTTAACGACTGCATCCACGGCGATATCGATGCCGCGCTTCAGGTCCATCGGGTTCATGCCCGACGCAACCGCCTTGGCGCCTTCCTTGACGATGGCCTGTGCGAGGACAGTTGCCGTGGTGGTCCCGTCGCCGGCGAGATCATTGGTCTTCGATGCCACTTCGCGCAGCATCTGCGCGCCCATGTTTTCGAACTTGTCTTCCAGTTCGATTTCCTTGGCAACCGAAACGCCGTCCTTGGTGATGCGTGGCGCGCCGAACGACTTGTCGATGACGACGTTGCGGCCCTTCGGGCCAAGCGTAACTTTTACCGCATTGGCGAGAACATCGACGCCACGCAGCATGCGTTCACGGGCATCGGTGTTGAATTTGACTTCTTTCGCAGCCATTTGTTCACTCCTTCAATAGGCAGCTTTTTGACTGATGGGCGGCAGCGCGTGATTACGCAGCCTGCTTCCGTTCGGCTTGGGCTTCAACAATGCCCAAGACGTCGCTTTCCTTCATGATCAGCAGGTCTTCACCGTTGATCTTGATTTCGGTGCCTGACCATTTGCCGAACAGGATGCGATCGCCCGCCTTGACGTCGAGCGCCTGGATCTGGCCGGTTTCGTTTCGCGGACCAGGACCGACGGCGACGACTTCGCCCTCGGATGGCTTTTCCTTGGCGGTATCCGGAATGATGATGCCGCCTTTGGTCTTTTCCTGGGATTCGACCCGGCGGACGAGAATGCGATCATGAAGCGGTCGGAACGACATGTTTTCCTCCGTTGAGCAAAAATGATGACGTTGAAGACCCTGGCCGGACCGGGTGACCAATCCGGACGGGTGCGAACCTCAGTCGAGCGCTCGCGGGCAAAATTTATTTTTGAGATATTTCGATTTCAAGAGCGTGAATTGAAAAAAATAGCACTCGGCCGTGTCGGCTGCTAACGCACTGAAATCGTTGAGTAAATTCGACAACAATAATGGTTCCATCTTGAAGTCGGTCATAATTTGGGTCACCTTCGCAGTGTCACGAAACGGAGATGAAGCATGCAATTCTCATCGGACCTGGAGCGGCAGCTCAATGGCTACGGCCTTACAACCGCACAAATCCTCTATCGTATCCCGGACTTTGAATTCGCTCTTCAGACCTATGTCTGGCAAGACTACGATCTCGCACCCGATTTCCCCAAGATGCGCAAGTTCCTGGATTTCTGGCAGGCCTCTCTCGATGGGCCTCTGCACTCTGTTCGTTATAGCCACCAGTGCCTGATCGGGCCGAATGAATGGCGGCGCGTCGATGGCGAATTGAAGCTGCAGTGAACCTTGAATTCGATTTCTTGCTCTCCCAGCTGAGCGGCGGCCGAGGCTTGATGAGCTCGGTCGTTTTCCCACGTCTGTATGGAGTCGAGACCGCATGGAACAGAATATCGAGATCATGAAAAACGCGAGCGTTTCCGAAAGAGAAGAAATCATTATCGATTTCGCCCGGTGGCTTGAGACAACGTCCCAGGACGCTCTGGTGTATGGTGAGGGACGTTTCGCCTTGATGTCTGCAAACTTGGCTCAGGCGATCCGTGCCAACGCTGATGACCTTGCGCGCGATACGCCTGAAACGGCTGCGCGCCTGTTGCAGCGGGCATGTGCAATGATATCGCAGTTCAAGGCCACTTATCCCCATCGCGTCCTAAGCCGCTCGATCCACTAATACCGTCGATTTTTTTCGCGACAGATCTTGAATCGCAATATCGGCAAACCAAAATCGAATGTCGCCAGCCGCTGGATAATGGGCTGGCTTTGCCGGGAGCGCCGCTTTTGGCATTCCCGTACCCATGTTGCTTCAAGGAGGATATGGCTATGGCAACATCGTATGATTACGCACCGCTCTACCGTTCGAGCGTCGGCTTCGACCGGATCGTCAATCTTCTCGAAAACGCGCAGCGCGCTCGCTCGTCGAACGACTGGCCTCCCTATGACATCGTCAAAACGGACGACGACACCTACCGTATCTCGATCGCGGTCGCGGGCTTCGCTCAGGACGATCTTGACATCACCTTCCAGTCCAATCTGCTGACAGTCACCGGCAAGAAGCAAGAATCTCCGTCGGAGGGCTATCTGCATCGCGGCGTTGCAGGTCGTCCGTTCGAGCACCGCTTCGAACTGGCTGATCACGTGCGCGTGGATGGGGCCGACTTGAACAACGGTCTTCTGACGATCGAGCTTGTACGTGAAATCCCAGAGGCTCTGAAACCGCGGAAGATTTCGATCCAGAGCGCACCTACGCTGCCCCCTGCCGCTCCAGCACAGATCGAAGCCCAAAAAGCGGCGTGATCCTGAAACTCGTACATTAGGTCAGGGCGCCGTTGCGATGGCGCCCGTCAACATTCCGGGTAGGAAAGGAGAGAATGATGAAACCCGATATGTTCAAAGAACCCGTCACCATTCTTGTCGGCCTGGGGTTCCCGGCGCAAGTTCGCGGGGTGACAGATGCCTACCGAAACCTTGTTGAGTGGCCAAGCTCACTCAGAGACAGGGCTCACGCTGTCGCCCTTAACGCGTGCCAGGCAGCACTGCGTGGCGAGATCGAAGCAGAGACGGCGCGAGGGTTCTTTGTGGCTTTCGCACAAAAGCATGATCTAGTAACGGTCGGGACGCCGGCGGTTGTGGCGGCTCGGTCGCGTAACAACACGGATCCCCATGTGCAGTGAGGGCGTGGTCATGGACGCAACGACTTTTCAACAACTGGCCGACAAAGCTGTTTCCATAGGGCCTGTAGTTTTGATGCAAGGCCTGCAACTCCAGCGGCCTAGCGATGTGGTAGAAACCTCAGCGCTGTCTGTTGATGACAAGCGTACCATATTGGCCGCTTGGGCATCCGATCTCTACTCCTTAGATTCGAGACCGGCACTTCGACAGTTACCAGGTACGCCGGAAGCAGTATCGATTGATGATGTGCGGGACGCACTCATCGAACTCGACCGGCGGTATCTCTCTTGAAGGGTGGCCGGCCTGGACAATTACCACGCCGGATATCCGGGTGGTTAGGGTTCCGTGCCGAGCGACATAGGGATGGAAGAGATGGAAGACCAAATAACTGGCGCACAAACTTGAGAAACGCGCCGTAAGGCCGCCCAAGCACGAGCATCATCGCCGCTGCGCCGAGTGTGCCTCGGATGAGGCCCCCGCCGGAGGCGCCGCTGAAGGTAATGATGCCGGCATAGATCTGCGCTTGAAAGCTCAAAATCGCGAGGCTGTCCAAAGTAGGCGAGACGCGCGGGTGTTTTTTGCATGGTCCATCATCCAGTCGCGCCAGACACCATAAGGCCGGCCCACTGGCAACATGAGCACGCCGCCGTTTGGCGTGCCTTTATCACCTCATCCCGAGTCATACCGGCGCTGAAGTATTCATTGAGAACACCGGTTTCTCAAAGCCGATCTGATGTGCCCATTTGTTTCGAATTTCGTCAAAGATTGCAGCGCCCATTTGCCTCATTTTCACCGCCCAAAACCGAGATGAAATGCGGCGAGGTTCTCGCCGAACTACGCAAGGGGCTACGCACCTCTGGCAGCCATTAAAAGGACATCTGTCTCATTTGCGGTAATCACATGATCTTCATTGATGACGGAGACGTCGTCAGGATCCGGCTCCCATCGCTGCGCGGCGCCATTCTTGTTCCGCGCATCCGCGAGGCATCTATGCTCGCGCGAATTACGGGGTAGGCCGGAGCTGTAGGGCTGGAAGGGCTGATAGTGCAGGGACCATTGTCATTGCTCTAAGTTTTTTTTGAAAGAAACTGGAATATCTCAATGACTTGCTCGTCCGACCTGAATGTATGAGATGTGTCAAAGGCTCGAGTTGGCTCAAGAGCCCAAAGGGCTCGAGATTTATCTGCTTCGGTTCGAGGACTTTCAGTCCCTATCGATAGGGTCCTAAGCTGTAGCTCTCGATGGCATCTGCCAGCGGCTGATGGATCTCTCGCCCCGTTATGCTGAAGGCTGCCGAGAGCAGACCATTTTCGCAGGGTCGTTGGTCATCCCAACCGGGATGGTTGACGATCGGGTAAAGGCAGATGCCTCCTAACGGCACGCCGGCTTTCATAGCGAGATCAGCCCGAGTTGAAACATATTGGAACCACGCCGCACGCCGCGCGGCCTCGATCCCAGTCTCGGCAATCAGCATGGGCTTCCCGTAACGCGCATAGGTCTCGATCAGGAGCTTGCTGAGTGGCTTGTAAAGCGGATCGCCGATGCCGACCATTGGTCCGCCGTGGATCCACTGGTTGTTGAAGTAGTAGTTGACGCCGACGATGTCGAGGGATTGTCCCTACGACGTCGAGGCGGCCCGCAAAATTGGCATTTCCACAGTGGCGTTGCGGTCCGGAGGGTTTGCGGATGAGCTCCTGCGGAATGCTGGCGCGATAGCCATTTACGATGACGTCGCTGCGTTGTTGTCGGATTACGCCAACTCCCCACTGGGTCATCATATCGAATGACCGCTCTTGCCTTGTGGGACCGCGAGAAGCACGGTGAGTGAACTATCGGAAGACGAGATTGCTGTGCGCCGCATCCGACGAGCCGAGCGCCGTCAAAAACAGCGCGATGCCAATGTCACGCGCGCAGCCAGTATGCACGAACTTCGCATATCGCGGCCCACGCTCGAACCAGTGGCGTCTGACCCGGTATCCGGATACGTCCATATCGGCTGCTACGAGTGGTATTACTGGCATTGGAAAGGGGCCATGTATCCCTCCGACGTGCCATCAAGCCAATGGTTTTCGATCTACGAGGGCCGTTTCAAAACGGTCGAGCTGAACGCGCCGTTTTATTCCTGGCCGACAGTGGGTGCGTTTAAGACGTGGATCCGCCAGGCCGATCCGGGATTCGTTTACTCGATCAAGGTCTGTGAGCTCATCACCCACATCAAGCGTTTCGATGAAACGGGAACCTTGATCCAGGATTTTGGTTATATCGCGGATATGCTCGGGCCTCAAATGGGGTGTTTCCTGTTCCAGCTCCCGCCGAGCGTCCGATACTCAGCCGAAACTCTTCACTCGATCCTTTCTCAGCTTGATCCGCGGCGTCGCAATGTCGTGGAATTTCGTCATAAAAGCTGGTGGAAAGCGACGGTGTACGAAGCCTTCTCGTCCGCGGGTATAATCTTCTGCTCGTGCAGTGGTCCGAAGTTACCGGACGAACTCGTAAAAACCGCCGATGACATCTATGTCCGCTTTCACGGTGTGAGCCAGTGGTATCGTCACGACTACAGTGATCAAGAGCTGCAGGTCTGGGCCGACCGAATTTTGAGCTCGTCTGGGAAAACCGTCTGGGTGTATTTCAATAATGATCGCGACGGTCATTCCATAAGAAACGCGCAACGACTTGCGGAGATGTTAAACGAGAAAGCAGGATAGAGACGTCAGTCATCGCTGATCGAGGGCAGATGGAGTTCGACCTCGCGGCGCTGCTTCTCCTCCATTGGCTCAACCTTGACATCCCAGAATTCCGAAGCCTCCTTGGGTTCGTCCTCCCATAGCCGCGTGTTGACGATGTTGTCGTCGACCTTAGCTCGCCGTTTGCCGCCTAGCCGGAGATATTCCTCGGCCAATTTCAGTGATGGAGTCTTTTCCTCCTCCCCGCCGTCCGCAGTTTCTGGCGCTTCGATAGCTGCAAGAGCGGCGGCGAGCCTGTCGTGTTGTGGTCCCCTCGGCTCTTGCGCCAAGAATGAATCGACAGTGCTTCGTGTTTCATGCCCCCCCGACGCAGGATTACCTCGATGGAGAACAAATGCTGCACTGCTCTGCTCGTTACGTCCGAGGAACCATCGGTCACCGTTGGAACTCGTGGCAAATTCTTTCAGATTGTGCATTGCTATCATCCTTTCAGGGAACGTTGAGCTTCAGGCGGCGACGCTGTTGGCGCGCCTTTTTGTTGTGCCCGAGCTTCTTTCAAAGAGATTAGTCGCTGTGTCTTCTCGTCCCACAAGACGAGTTTTACGCAGGCAAGGCTATCACGGAGGGTGATCCGGCCCACATTCGCCAGTTCGGGGTAATCCCGAAGAATTTCGGGCAATCTGTAGAAGGGCACTTTGCTCGACAGATGGTGGATATGATGCATTCCGATGTTTCCGGTGATCCATCGCAGTGGCGCGGGGAGATCGTAGTGTGACGCTCCATGCATAGCTGCGTAAGGGAAATTCCATTCTGGCTGCCTCGACCAGTGTGTATCCTCGAACTGATGCTGAACGTAAAAAAGCCAGACACCTGCGGAACTGGCAATCAACACGATTGGGAGATGAACCAAGAGGAAAGGTACAAGTCCCACCGCCCAGATCAGCACGACAGCGAGCGCTGCAACAGCGGCGTTCGTGGCGAGTGTCGACACCCAGGGAAGGGCGCCTGAGCGCATCAGTCCGAAAGGTAATCTTTGTTTGAACAGAAACAGGAATGCTGGGCCGAGACCAAACATTACGGCAGGATGCCGATAGAGCCGATAAGCGACCTTTCCCCGTGTAGGCAGGGAATGATATTCGCGAACAGTGAGGGTCGTAATATCGCCAACCCCGCGTCCGTCGAGATTGCCGGCCGAGGCGTGGTGCTCGGCGTGGGCTCGACGCCAGTAATCGTAGGGTGTCAACGTCAGGACGCCGATCACTCTTCCGGTCCAGTCGTCCCAGCGACGACGACCGAAGAGGGAGCCATGGCCGCAGTCGTGTTGGAGCATGAATAGCCTCAGCAGAAATGCGGCCGCCGGCACGAGTAGAACCAGGCCTGGCCAGAACTCAAAATGGACGGCAAAGCAGGTGCCGAACCAAAGCAGCAGGAACGGTACCCCTGTGATTGCAAGCTCATAGACGCTGCGACCAACATCTGGCTGTCGATATTTTGCGAGGATCTTCAGCCAAGCTTTTTCGTTTGAGCCTGACTGTAGATCTGATGTGCAAGTCGCACTCATTTATGGATTGCCTCAGTTTGTGGATGAAATTCTGTTCGGCGCGCAACACTTTGGTCGGTTCGGAAGGTGGTGCGGTTTAGCCCAACACGATATGCAACGATGTCAGTGTTACATCTCGTTCGTGTTCGAATGCAGCATGCGCGGAGTGCCGTATCGGCTTGCGACGGTATTATTGGGGAGGGGCGGGTGCTTTCGCTCCCGCCCATGATAACGGCTAGCCGCAAGAATTCTGCTCGTTTGGCTCTGCGGGATCGTAGTTCAGATCGAAATCCTTCTCGGACTTTTTCCCGGGTGGATCTCGATGAACTGTCGCATCTTCCGAACCCGTGATCACGGTAGGTTTTGCGCTGTGAACACCGGTCGCTTTACGGTCTGCCTGCGAGGGCGCGTACTGGCCCTTGGCATCGTCTTCTGGGTTGCTCATATTTCCATCTCCTCGTTAGAGACGTCGAACATCCCATTGGTTCACGAGTTCCGAGGCTTGAGAAAATATCTTTGCCCGATCGCAGGTCGTGAACTCCGGGGGTCGAAAGCGGATGAACCGTGTCTCGTTATCTACCTCAACAGTGTACGCGAAGCGCTCATATCGTTTCGAATGGTTGTTGCCGCAATCGCCGCTTGCCCCATGGCGCTGGCTATCTGATCAAGGCCGGGTACCACATCCCCGGCAGCATAAAGCCCCGCAAGGCGCCATGTGCAGAATCATGCTTCGCATCGAAAGCTATTATTACGCGCCTGCGATGTGACGCTTGTCGTCGGTCCTTAAAATGCCCCTCGTGCCGGAAATCCCGCCAAACCATGACGCGGCAGCACCGAGTGCCAAGGCAAGGAAGCCAAGGATTGCGCCTGTTGCTACCGTCGTGGCAGCGAGACCGGCGGCCTCTGCGGCCTGCTTTTTGGCGGATTCAATGTTGTCATGGTAGGTCTTCTCATACTGTTCGACTTGCAGTCGGGCCTGATCAACAGGGATGCCTTGGGCGCGTGAGACTGCATCGGCAGCGCGTGTCCGGGCGTCCTCAGCCGCTGCTTCATCTCCCGTCATGGCCGCCCGGACAGCAGCAACTGCTGCGTCTTGCAGGGCCTCGGGATCATTTCCTGTCGATCCGCGGACCTGCCGTTCTATTCCGGCCATCGGATCGGTTGCGCTGGACATCGCCGGGGCACTTGCTGCCACAGCGGTCGTAGCCGTTTGTCCGGCTCCGCTGATAACGCTCGAAAGCCCGGAAAACGCGCCGCCGATCAAAGCGCCAACTGACGTGGTCAACATGAATAAGACGACTAGCGTGGTCACAGCCCAGGTCGTCAGACCATGCAACCCACCAGTCGGCTTGTCGGGTCGCCCCGATAGCCTGCTGGCGATATAGCCACCGATGAAGGCTGAAACGATCCCCGCAAGCACGAACCAAATGCCCCCTGCTATCGAAAAGTTAGACGCTTCCGGGTTATCGGAGGTGGTCGGGTCGAGTACGCCAGCGCCGATACCAACGCCCAAGAGGTTGAGCAAGAACTGCGCGGCGAGAGCGATCGCAACACCAGCGAGAACCGCTCCCCAGGAAATTTTATAGAACGCTGCGCCAGAGGCGAAGCCGCTATCGCTATCACGGGCTGGAATAGGAACTGTCATAGGAATTCTCCTGGATCGCTATCGATATTCGGAGCTCGCTAACATGCAGCTGAGGAAGGAGTTCCACGCCCATGAAATCAAGTTTGATACTGAGCGAACGCGCTTCGGAAAAAGTGAGGCCTCCTGGCGGCGGCCTCTGATCAGTGAGGTCAGAACAGTATCTAAGCGACTTTCTTGGCGCCCTTGGGATTGGCTGAGGCCTCTCCCAATTGGGTAAGCAGCTCGTCGGTCTGCAATTCTTCCTGCAGATTGGCATCCAGCAGCGGAACGGCGTCCGTCAGCCCCAGCTGACTGGCCCAGCTTTTCAACGTTCCATAGCGCGCGATTTCGTAGTGCTCGACGGCTTGCGCCGATGCGATCAAGCTCGCGTCAAGGGCGGGCGATCCCATGAATTCTTCCATGATCTCCTCGCCTTCAGCAAGAATGCCCTGGATCGCTTCGCAGGTTTTGCCACGCGCCGGCTTGCTGATCAGCTCAACTACCTGCTGGAGGCGTTCGATCTGACCTTCTGTCTGGTCTTTGTGAGTCAGAAAAGCCTGCTTGCCCTCAGGGGATTGGGCGGCACGTGCCATCTTGGGCAATGCCTTCAAGATCTGCTTCTCGGCAAAATAGATATCCTTGAGCGTATCAAGGAACAGATCGTCCAAAGTCTTCTCTGAAATCATAGGCTCCATAATTGCTAGGGTCGAAAATGCGGCCATCGGACACGTAGCCGCGTAATAAGTTCCACCGCTTTGAGCGCGATTATTTGTTATCGGTCAAACCGTGAACCTTGATCGCATGTGTTCTCAACGTCCCAAGCGTTGCTGTCGCAAAGTTTTTGATAGGACCGTCAGGCCCATCCTTGACGTACGAGGTAAACATCGCGACAGCCTCCTCGTGGGCCGCGACCTGGGTTGCGAGATACGCTTGGTCGAAATCCGCATCTGACGCCACTTCGAGGGCGGCGAGCTTGTCGGTGTTTTCCTTCGTCAGCCCTGTTGGAAGTTCGATTTTCTCGGCCTCGACAGCCGATTTCAAATCCGTAGAAGACTTGGTGTGATCCATCACCATGTCGCGGGCAAACTGTTTGGCGGCATCATCCTTGCCACGCGCAATAGCGACTTTGCCCGCTTCGATTTCGAACATGTCGGCCTGCGCAGCCTTTTGAGCGAACGCTGTGCTCGCAGCGTCCTGAGCATAGGCCGGAAGCATGCTAAAGGTTGCGAAGGAGTAGGTGATGGCGAAAGCAGCTATCATTAGTATACGGGGGTAATGCATCATTCAATCCTTATCAGCAGTGACAGTCGGAACCTGGCACGATGGTTAGTTGAAGTCGGGAGACATCGTGTCTCCGCGGTACTCCACGAGGTTGCTCACAAACCCAATCTCCTTCAGAGCGGCGACGATCTCTCATGACGACTTGGGCTGCCATTTCGCGCCCGAGGCGACCCACTGTTCCTCCACCTCAACGCCGAGACGACGAACAGTCCTTGCGGCGGATACGGCAGGTTCCTTATCTGTTAGAATGGGACCTACCCGAGTTCTAGCCGGTACAGCCCCTTGCGAGGGGCATATGGCGCACCCTAGTTCTGGAACTTTTGTAAATGGCCCCTACGAAGTGCGAGGAACTCTTCCTAGTTCATCCGACAAGCCTAAAGACCGTGGCGGTCTACTGAGAAGTTCACGCCGAAAACGATGGTTCCGGCGACATAGTTACGACCGTTTGCCACGCTTGACCGTTCCAGCTGTGCTTGCCGTCACTCAACATCTGCCCAGCGGCTCGAATCGCTTCGGTGCGCATCTTGTCCGAGTTTTTAAGATCAAAGCCGATTTCATCGACGACCGCTTTGCCGTTGAGAACGTGAAAAAAGTACCGCGGCATATGGCTAGGCTCCCGTGCTGTGGCGGGAGCGCATTGTCGATCTGTCACGAGCTGGCGAACAAGGTGCGGGTGAGGTGATGATTAGATATGCAAACCCCGGCGATCACCAGCACATATGATAGGTTGGGCAATTATGGATCCATATCATGGGGCGCCACCCATTTGCTCCGTGAGCGCTAGTCGAGCCCGGTTCACCCGGCTTTTAACAGTGCCGACTGGGCATCCACATCTCTTAGCCGCAGCCTCGTAACTGTCGCCGTCCACAAGAACCGCATCGAATGCCCCTCGGTGCTCGGGCGAAAGGCTTGCGATAGCCCTGTTGAATTCTTGCATTCGGATTGACCATTCCTGCGCAGGAGGCACGGATGACTGTAGCGAGACACAATCCTCACGACCGGGCGCTTCTCTCACGCTTCGTTGGTAGCGAGTGCAGAACGAGTTGCGAAGGATCGTAAACAGCCACGATCTGAGGCGGGTGCCCGGCTGGAACTTGTCGAGGTTGGCGAGGCCGCGCAGGAGTGTTTCCTGAACGAGATCATCGACGTCGTTGGGATTGTCTGAGAAGCGCTTCGCAAATTTCCGGATTTCAGGAATGAGCCTGATCATGTCGGCGCGAATACCATCGTCGGTATCACGATCCATTGGAACTACCTCGAGGTGTTGCGCCGTCCTTGACAGGAAGGGATCCGGGCTGTGCTAGAGCGGATGCGCTTGGTGTGCTCGTGCGATGAGCCTCCCGGCCCTCATCGCGACGTTTGCCTACGAGCCTGAACGTCAGTTCGCTAAGGCGATCAGGGTCTACCAGGGCTCGGACGTAGAAATGCAACAAAGCCCTGGCAAGAAATACAGGGTCGACATCCGCGCAAATCGGACGAGTCACGGCCACTCGATACGCGGCCGCCATTGCCCGGATATCCGAGGGGTAAAAAACCGTTGGAAATACTTTGGGATCTGTCTGCACTGATCGCTCCTCCTGTTCGGCCTCGCGGTCGGTACAACTCAGCGTATCTTCTCCTATTGGCCGCTCAATCACATAAGTTAATGCTTTGTCACTTTATGCTGCGTGAGAAGCGCGGCCATGATCGCAGTGATCGCCTCGCGCTCGCGTGACATGCAGAAGCCGCTCGTTTGTGCCTTCCCTGTCTGCGATCCCGCAAAGATGGCCGGGATTCCCAGCCCATCCAGTTGATCAGTCAGGAGGATAAGCGCGTCACTGTCTAAGTCTAGGTCGATTATCGCGCCCACGACTAAGCCAATCGCTACGCGGGAGATCCGACCTATGGATAGAACGGGTCCAATCAGTTCGACTCCTGCTTCCCTCCACGCATAGACCATTTTGCGGTCGACGAATGTGTGCTGGCCAATTGTTAGGATGAGCAATTTTTCCACAAACTCCGCTTTCTTCGTCTCGAATGCGATGGTTTCGCGGATGTGCATTTTCACCGTGGACTCGGGAATCGTGGATATCTTCCCGGTCAACGAGGTGTCGATGGTTTGACCCATCTTGTCCAAGTCGAAATCTCTGAGCAAGAAATTCAGTAAGAGTTCCCGCTAAATACTTCTTAAGCGCTTCTTCTCCGTCTGGAGATGAGACTGGCGACCCGCTGGCGAGCTTTGACTGGATAAGCAGGCGCGCGTTCGCCGATACGCAATGGTTGACCGCCATTCCTTTTTCTTTTTGACGCTGGGGAACTCGATCCAGGTCGTCTTGTTCGTTGGCGTCATCCAACTAAGAAGGAACGGCACATGTTCATGAGAGTAGACCAGCTGCAGGCCAACCTGCCAGCTCCAAAACGCGCAGACCCAAATGCCGCCGCCGCTCTGCAGGAGCTTCTCGGCGGGAAGTACGGAGAAATGTCGACGCTTGGAAACTACATGTTCCAAAGCTTCAATTTCCGCAGCAAGGAAAAGCTCAAGCCATTCTATAGCCTCGTCGCCAGCATTACGGCGGAGGAGCTTGGCCACGTCGAACTCGTTAGCAATGGCGTTGCCATGCTCAATAATGGTCCAGACATTCCGGGCGGTGACGAAGGCGATGGAGGCGATATCTCAGGCGCTCCGTGGGAAGGGATGAAAGATATTCGCCTCGCTGCGGCGTTCCTGTCTGGTGGCGGCGGTGCGATGCCCGTCAATAGCAACGGCGTTTCATGGAATAACGATTTCATCACAACCACGGGCAACGTGGTGGTCGACCTCCTGCACAACTTTCACCTCGAATGCGGCGCGCGCCTTCACAAGCTACGGGTCTACGAAACACTCTCTGATCCGACCGGTCGTGAAGTCTGCGGCTATCTCCTTGTGCGTGGTTCCGTCCACGCGCACGCATACGCACTGGCGCTTGAAAAGATCACCGGCGTCGACGTCAAGAAATTCCTCCCGACACCGAACATTCCTCTCGATAAAGTTCCCGAGTGCCAGAAATATTTGGATGAGGGTTCTCACCGCCGTCTTTATACGTTCAGCCCAGGCGATTATAAAGAGATGTCAGGAATTTGGGGTAATGGCGAAGTTGCATTGCCTACGGATCCACCAGGTGAGCTCGAGGTCATCGACGGCATGCCTGAAGGCGGAAAAATCCAGCAGCTTATCGGGGTTCCATCGGCGTTTACGCCTGACTATGCCCCGGAAGAAATGTTCGAGATTGCGAAGAAACTCTACAAAGCATCACGCTAAAGACCGGGGGGCTTAGCCCCCCGTTTCCAAAGCCATTAACGGACCTCTCTGCCCGCGATGCGGCGAATCCGCCCTACGATCTCCAAGCAAAAGGGATTTGGTGCGTTCTCAGCAAGAATGGATCAGTGAGGTAGAGCAGCGAGACGTGACATTTAAAGATCATGCTGCTTGAGCGTCTGCCGCTGCCGTCGTCCAATTCCAAGGTAGCAGTTTCTCCATCTTGGTGATCGGCGTGTCAGCGATGCAGGCAGGCAAGAACGTGGAACAGCCACGCCTACCGATCGATATCGTTGAGCTTTGCTGTCATGATCAATGTGGCCACGAGTGCGGCCCGGTCAGTGCCCCGATCTGATCCAGCGAAGAGCAAAGGACTTCCTGCCGAGTGCGAAGCCTCACAAGGCTCGCTCGGCGGCGTTGTTCGTCAGGCAAATCCGGCCGTCGTCTAGGAACGACGTGAAGCCGTCCCATCGCTTGAGGATGTAATCAACGTCCTATAATGCGGCCAGCGATGACGGCGGGGCGGAGCGCTGACCTCTCGCGCAGAGGGGTAAGCCTTGGGCCTGCTGTTTCGGCAGCCCAAATATTTAGGCGGAATTCGGGAGTCGAAGGCTCGCTCGGGTAATATGGCAAGCCCTTGTCTCCATGGCCCAGGTGAGTGATCAGTAACTTGCCCAAACTGGTGTAGTTCCGTGGGTTACGGAAGAAATGTCCAAGGTTAACCGCCCTGATATGGGTGTAACACTCCGCACCTAGTATTCGACGAGGTTACCTGCTTCCTGTGCAGCCAGAATGAAAGCTATGCGTGCTGATGCTGGTTCCACGACATGATCAAGGCAATCTAGGCAAGCCTTCACTGCCTCGTAGAACCGGTCACCCTCATCCCCTGGCCAATCCGTCAAGAGCGCTATGGCGGCGTCTTCTACGGAACTGACGATGCTGCCGCGGTTACTATTATACTGAGTCAATTGAAGCGGTTGAAAAGCATGTGAAGCCTCATATTCCAAGAGAGTATCCTTTCAACCAACTCTGATTCGGCAAACGACCCACTCCATGATCGAGTGGGGGAGTCGCTAACAGACCAAAATGGCCAGAGTTCCGCTGGTTAAAGAAGAAATGTTTGAAGTCTCAACGCCCTCAAACTCACTCACCACTTGTTCCCGGCTACTAATCGAAGCCGGTGCTGGGCCGCAAGAAGAAAAAGATAGGCTGAAAGCTCTATGGTTTCCTCAAATATCTGGCCGTAACCGAGATAGGCCTCTAGCGAAAGATTCATGTGGTTCTCAGCCGCGGTCATGAGCAGAACCGCTACGCCAGCCATCGCAACCTCAATTACCGGTAATTGCCGAGACTTCGACGCAAGGAGACCTACCGTCCAGAGTTTAAACCGAACAAAGAGCCCGAATGAAAACAAAAGCAGCAACCCCACGAGGGGAGCGACCAGAGCCTTGTAGGGCAAAACGGCGCTAGTGTAGAAAGGCCCGCTGGCAGCGAATTTGATCGGCGGCAAAAAAACAGCTCCCCAACTGAGTTCTCGGCCCAGGCAAATGAACCACACTGGAGCTGCCGCAAACCATAGATAGCGCCACGGCTCTTTCGCTTGGGTACCGTAGGATATCGCTTGAAGGCCGCCGATCAAAAGAACAAGGTTTTGGGCCATCTCAATTGGGCCGTTTTCATAACTAGTCCAATTGGGTAGGTGAAACGACAGTATGTAGGCAGCAAGGAAAGCCGCCAACGCGACGAGCCTAAAAGCGGTGTGTACAAACATTCAGGATTGTCTCTAGTTGAATCGCGTCCCAGTCTTCTGGTCGGCAGAACAAACCCACCGCCCCGTAGTCGGCCAAGTATAAATCAAATGCTTGATGCACCTGGATCAGGTCGTTTGAGGTAAAAAGACGATCCAGAATCCGGCGATCGCGATCAGGAGCAGTATGAGAAGTACGAGCACGACCAAACCGCGCCCGTACCCCTTTTTAGGTGGGAGGTCGCTATCCATCCCTACGTGCCTGTGCTGATGCCATAGACCGCGATCCCAATCCAAATGAGAGCGGCGATGACGGCTAGGACCGCAAGAAGTGTCAACGCAGAGCGGCCGAAAACCGCCTTCTGCCGCTGCTTCGCTACCGGCTCGGTATGATTTTGTAGGCTTGGCTCGTCTTGTGGTCGCATGTTGTTCTCCTGTTCGGAGGCTAACACGACGAACGGCGGATGGTTCCTGTACGGCGTGGAACATTACTCCGCATCAGAGGTTCGCTTTGTGTAGGGTATAAAGGAAACAACCAAAATGATGAAAATTCTTGCGGTAACGGCGCTGTCTATTGGTCTGGCAACGTCAGCGATGGCTCAGAGTTCAAGCGGCGGCAACAATGGTAGCGGAGGCAATAACAGCGGAAGCGGCGGCAACAGCAGTGGGACCAGCAGCGACACCAATTCTTCTGGTGCGAACAATTCAGGTGGAATGAGCAATTCCGGCAATGGTGGCAAGGACATGGGTAGCTCGAACACCAATTGTGGTGCTCCCGGTGGCACGCAGGGCGCGGCACAGTCTGAACAGAACAACAACACCAGCACAAATCCCGGCGCTGGTCAGGCAGGAACTTCCTGCTAACAATGAGCGAGGTCTCCAGAGGCCCGCCGAATGAACTGACCCCCGAAAGTTGGACACCCAACTTCGGGGTTTTGCATGTCCAAATACAGCGGCACGTTCAAGCAGGAGGTCGTTTCGTATCACTGCGACGGCAAGCACAGCGACCGAGAGGTTGGTTTGCGTTTCGGGCTGACCATTCCATGGTCCGCAGGTGGGTCCACGCGGCCCATTGCGTGGCTGGCTTATCGCGGAAGCAGAGCCATCACGATGCTCAGTTCAGGCTATCGGTCCTCGAACGGATGTGGAAGGATGGTCTGTCCCGTCGGCAGGCGGCAGCGCTGGAGTTTCGGCCCGGTGATCCGGAAACGTTCCGGATTGTCCATGTGGGCTGAGATGCTTTGACGCACGGTGTCCTCAACATCAATGTCGATCGGCACGTCGTTCAAGATGCTCTGTGCCTTGGCAAGAGCGGTAATCCGATGATGGATTGTCTCGCGAGCCTGTTCCAGCGTTTCGGCATGCCGGAGGGTCGCATTCACCACAGCGGTGGTGACAGCCATCGAATTCTTAACGCGATGAACAAGCTCGTGGCGAAGAACCTCCTGGATCTGTAGACTACGGACCACAGCGGTTGTGTCCACAGCGACGTCGATGAGGCCGGCGACATTGTTCTCGTCATCGAAGAGCGGACTGTAGGAGAATGTCCAGAATGTTTCCTCCTGAAATCCATTGCGGTCCATGAAGAGACGCATGTTTTCGATATAGGTTCCTCGTCCAGAGAGAGCGTCCTCGACGAATCCTTGTATATGCTCCCACACGTCCGACCAAATGACCGAAAAGGGTTTGCCAAGGGCCCCGGGTTCCTTTGCCCCGAGAAAGGGTTTATATGCATCATTATACAGGATGTTGAGGTCGCGCCCCCAAAACAGGCAGATCGCATGACGTTGGTGTAGCATCGTCTGCACGACAGCTTTCAATGCCAATGGCCATTCGTCGATCGAACCAACGCTTGTTTTGGCCCAGGCGTGGTCGCGGATCGCATGAGCCATTGCGCCACCTGCTCGCAGGAATTCACTCATGCCTCGGTCCAATCGATTAATAGAGCACGCAGCGACCTCTACGTCCCCGAAGCCACTTCTGAACTGCAGGATTAGGCGGAAATACAGCCACCGCCTTCACATAGTTAATAGTCCATCGAGTTTTCTGATGTTTTATCCCGACGATACGGACCAGATGAAAGGCAAGCTGTGCCAAACGCATTCATCCGCAAGCTCGGCAGTTTTGAGCCGCTACGCAGTGACGATCGAGAATGGTTGGCGTCTGTCTCAGCTCACACCAGACTGGTTGGCGCGGACCAGGATTTGATTAGGGAAGGCGATAACCCGGAAAACGTTCTGGTGATCGTCGATGGTTTCGCCATGCGCTACAAAATGACGTCCGACGGCAGAAGGCAGATATTTGCTTACCTGATCCCAGGCGATTTCTGCGATCTCCACGTCGCACTTCTACGGAAGATGGATCACACCATCGCAACGCTTAGTCCATGCCGCGTGGCCCAGCTGTCACCTGGCACCATACTAGAGCTTACGGAGCGACGTCCTTCACTCGCGCGAGCGCTTTGGATGTGCTCGCTTGTGGACGGGGCCACGTTACGGGAATGGCTTGTCAACCTGGGGCAAAGATCCGCACCACATCGGATAGCGCATCTGTTCAGCGAACTACATGAAAGAATGAAGGCGGTTGGCCTCACCAATGACGGCACGTTCGAACTGCCGTTGACGCAGGCAGAACTCAGCGACACCATGGGATTATCAGTCGTTCATGTGAACAGAAGTTTGAAAGAGCTGCGTGAAGCCGGCTTGGTGAGCCTGAAAGACGAACGAATTGTGATCTCCGACGTCCAGCGCCTCAAGGACTACTCGGATTTCGATCCTAGTTATCTTCACCTTCGCTGGCCGCAAGACCTTCGGACCTCGGCACAACGAAGCTGATTCAGCATCGATCAGAGACCGTGTCGGTCCACCGAGAAGTTCACTCCGAATACGATAGTGTTCTCCGCGTCGGCGACAATCATCTGCCATGCCTGGCCTTTCCAGGCGTGTCGTCCATCACTCAGCATCTGCCCCGCCGAGCGAATGGCTTCTATTCGCACCTGATCCATTCCAGCCAACTCCATACCAACCTCGTCGACAATGACCTTGCCATTCATGATGTGAAAGAAATACCGCGCCATAGATTGCTCCTTTAGTTTGGCGGGAGCGCTGTGTCTCTCTGTCAACAACTGCCGGAAAGGATGCCGATGATGTCTTATGAAACACGCGACTGCCGAATACGTCTAGCACATATGATAGGGTGGTGATGCTCGGAGTAGCTGAATGATCAATCTCGACAATCTACTCGGCGATGAGCCAGAAGCTGGGATTTACACTTGGGGCCTCAGCAGCGATCGTCTCTATGGAGACACCGCGATTGCGGCTCTGTCGGTCTTGATCCTCTACAGACAATGAAGGGACTGCCAATCTCATCGTATATCGATCGCGTCCATGTGGCCGATCAGTGAATACTTTCCAGCTTGATATCCAAAGCCGTCAGGGTCGGCCTATCCTATACCGCGGAATATCGCGTGGCGAACGCGTCGAAGAAGTGGAAGCTGGTCATGACCGTCGGCCGATGCTTTCGTGACAGCACTGGAAATCCATTGCTTTATTCCAGGATCATCTACCCGGTAATGACCTTTAGCCGTCATTTAATGATGGGGCAGGCACTGCATTATGTCTCTCAGGTCGTCGGTGTGTGTCGACTAAGTCCGAGGTAGGCAAAGACGTTTCTTCACAGCAAATTTGCGGATTGTATCGCTTAGTTGCACCGCGGATGCGGAACAACGAGAGACGGCGAATGTTCTCCTGACTAACCAGGAGCATGACTTGACCATCATATCAGCCGACCAGAATTATGCCGCGCGGGATGAAGCGATCGCGATAAACTCCTACACGACCGTTCTTCGACGCCCGAGGGTGCCGCACGAGGTTTTTGCGACCTACTGGCGCGACGTCCATGGACCTCTGTGTTCGCGTATCCCAGGTCTCGGTTGGTACGTGCAGAACCATTTCCATCGTGAACAGGACGCGCATCTTTGGCCTGATGTGGAAGGCATCAAGCCTTTCGAGAACTACGTCCTCGACGGTGGTGTGGAGATCGGCTTCCAGTCGAGGGCCGATCAAGAGGCTTTTAACCAAGCATGCTCGATCCTGTTTGCCGACGAGCAGAACATGTTCGCCGCCACTGTGGCTTATTCTCTTCCCGGAGGATCGCAGACATTTGTCGACCGCGTTGCGGATCCCGTTCCCAACGGGGACGATGGCCTTGACCGAATGCACATTCATTTCGGGTCTCAAACGTCTAATCCAGCCGCATTTGCGGAATTCATGAGAGCATTCTCAAAGAGGCTGGCATCTGACACCGCCGTCTTGAAAGTTCGCCTGCACCTGCCTGATCGTTACGATAACGCCAAACCCGCGCCGCCCGCACCTGACGTTGACCATATGGTGACAGAAGAACGGCAACTTATCGCTATTCTCGAACTCGCCTTCGCAAACCCGATTGCGCGCAGGTCATTCTACGGTGGCGACTTGTTCCGCAGCACACTCACCGGGCAGAGCACCAACATTAGCCACTATGCCGCCTTTGCGGTCAGCGGTATCTACACTTTTGTCCGGGACAAAAAGCTTACCACCGCGGGACTGCGGGGCAGCAGGCCGGCGCAACTGATCGATGCGCTCGGCGCGACAAATCAAATCGTGGACGACGTTCGGAATCTTCTATTGACGGGCAGGATTTGAGTCCCTGGCCTTGATTGGTCAAATGTTTGAGTCGCTGAGACCACCGCAGAAAGTGAGCGTGCGTGGATATCTACCTTGTTACGCTGACCATACTCGGCTTCGTCGTTCTGCTGACCGCATGGCTGCCGATGATGATGCGGCGCCTACCATTATCGCTGCCCATTGCTTGCCTCGCCATTGGCGCGATGTTGGCATGGTCTCCTTTTCCGCTGTTGCCTCGCTTCAATCCGTTGGAGAACCGCGAGTTCACTGAGCGGATGACGGAGGTCGTCGTCATCGTCGCTCTCATGGGCGCCGGTCTGAAGCTGGACCGCCCGATTGGATGGAAGAGGTGGGAGACGACGTGGCGGCTACTCGGGATCGCCATGCCATTGACCATCGCTACACTCGCATTCTTAGGGTATTGGATCCTTGGGTTGACTGCGGCCTCGGCTCTCTTGCTTGGTGCCTCGCTAGCGCCAACTGATCCTGTCCTCGCCAGCGATATCCAGGTTGGGCCGCCCAAGACAGGCGAGGAGGACGAGGTCCGGTTCGCTCTTACGTCTGAGGCGGGTTTGAACGATGGTCTGAGCTTTCCTTTCGTACACCTGGCGATCGCCATGGCAGTTGGGAGTGCAGGAGCCCGCGAACTGTACCAGCATTGGGCTGTCGTTGACGTAGGCTGGAGGCTGGCAGCCGGAGTGGCTATGGGCTGGACCCTTGGAAAGCTCTTCGGCTTTTTGGCTTTTAAGATGCATGGGAGCAGCCTGGCAAAGACCCAGGACGGTTTCGTTGCGCTGGGAATGACCTTCGCGACATATGGTCTAACCGAACTTACCGGTGGATACGGCTTTGTCTCCGTTTTTCTCGCCGCAGTCGCCTTCCGAGCAAGCGAACGGGAAAGTATTTTCCATGAACAGCTACATGATTTTGCCGAACAGATCGAGCGATTGCTGATGATGGTACTCCTCGTCTGCCTTGGGTCCATTGCAGTAAGTGGCCAGCTTCTCGCTCACATCGATTGGCGGGTGATCGTTGTCGCTGTCCTTGCGCTTGTTCTGGTTCGCCCGTTGTTGGGTTGGATATCCTTGATAGGATCAGGACATCCTCACGGCGAGGCGATCATAATCGCTGTATTCGGCATCCGCGGCCTTGGGTCGATCTATTATCTTGCCTATGCGACTGCGCATGCGGAATTCCAGGCTGCGGAGACCGTCTGGGCGACCGTGCTGTTAATCGTTGTTGTGTCAATTGTTGTTCATGGCATTGCCGTCACGCCGACGATGAAGTGGATCGATGATCGACGGTCAAACAGACAAATCAAGGCATAGCGAATTCGAGGTACGGGTCGAGGGTTCGTTTCTTTTCACATTCAAACGACTTGCCAATGTTGTTACACAGGGCTTTGTCGGCTGGCATATGTCCGTGAAAAATCGCGCTCCCAGCACGACATAGCTCTTGGAACAAGCTCGCGGTCCGCAGCTTTTACTGCTTGGGCTGCAGGACCTAAGCGCATTCATGCGTTTCGCTAATAGGTGCATGCGGATCTGAAGGGGTAGTCCCGTTCGAACGCGCCTCTATTTGGAAAGCGACGGCGAGGTTTGTGACTGACGTGCCGGAGCCATTAGCCAGGAGGTTGAGATGCCAACACCAATCCAATTGGAACTTTCCCGACGAAAACTGCTTGTGTCATCATCCGCAACACTAGCGGTAGCTGGAGCCGCGACGGGTGTCCGTGCGGCAGACACGAGGGGAAAAACCTTGCAAAACATCACAGAAGTCGCCTTTGAGGTCAACGGAGAATCCCAGAGTCTGATCTTGGATAACCGCACAACATTGCTCGATGCCTTGCGTGAGCACCTGCATCTAACAGGAACGAAAAAGGGCTGTGACCATGGCCAGTGCGGCGCTTGCACGGTGATCGTCGATGGCCGCCGCATCAATTCCTGTCTGTCACTCGCTGTCATGCATGAGGGCGACAAGATCACCACCATAGAAGGTCTTGGCCAGCCCGGCAATCTGCACCCGATGCAGGCGGCCTTCGTCAAGCACGACGGCTTCCAGTGCGGCTATTGTACGCCCGGACAGATCTGTTCCTCCGTGGCGGTGCTCGAGGAGATCAAAGCAAACATCCCGAGCCACGTCACCGAAAATCTCACCCAGCAGGCGGCGCTTACCTCGGAAGAAATTCGCGAGCGCATGAGCGGCAATATCTGTCGATGCGGGGCCTATTCCAACATTCTCGATGCGATCAACGAAGTTGCGGGGGTGCGGGCATGAGAGCGTTTACCTACGAACGGGCATCTACGGTTGAAGCTGCGGCAACGGCGGCGGCGCAAAATCCTGATGCAAAGTTCATCGCCGGCGGTACAAATCTTCTTGACCTGATGAAGCTTGAGATCGAGAAGCCGTCGCATCTCATTGATGTGAATGGCATTAGCCTCGGCTCGATCGAGAAAACGCAGGATGGCGGCTTGCGTATCGGCGCGCTGGTGCGCAACACTGATCTCGCCGCTGATGAGACGGTACGTCGCGATTACGCCCTTCTGTCCCGCGCGCTGGTGGCCGGCGCATCTGGTCAGCTGCGTAACAAGGCGACAACCGCCGGAAATTTGCTTCAGCGCACGCGCTGTCCCTATTTTTACGATCCTAACCAGCCCTGCAACAAGCGCCAGCCGGGCAGCGGCTGTTCCGCCATTGGTGGCGTCACCCGCCAGCTCGGCGTCGTTGGGGTGAGCGATGCCTGTATCGCCACCCACCCGAGTGACATGGCAGTGGCGATGCGAGCACTGGATGCGATGGTGGAAACCGTCAAGCCGGATGGCGCCAAGCGCGCGATCCCGATCGCCGATTTCCACCGCCTGCCAGGCGATACGCCGCATATCGAAACGGCGCTGGAGCGGGGCGAGTTCATCACCGGCGTCACTCTGCCGGCTCCGGTTGGTGGCAAGCAGATCTATCGCAAAGTCCGTGACCGCGCCTCCTATGCGTTCGCGCTGGTCTCGGTCGCAGCCGTCATCCAGCCCGATGGCAGCGGCAACGTTGCCGTCGGCGGCGTCGCCCACAAGCCGTGGCGCGTAGAAGCCGCCGAGACCGAACTCCCGAAGGGCGCGCGCGCCATGGCATCCGCCCTTCTGGCGGATGCGCGGCCGACCGAGCAGAACAAGTTCAAGATCAGGCTGACCGAGCGCACGATAGGCGCCGTCCTGTCAGAGGCGAGGGGATAAGCCATGCAGTTCGACAAACCAGCAACGACCAATCCGATCGATCAGCTCAAGGTCGTCGGCAAGCCCATTCACAGGATCGACGGCGAGTTGAAGACCACGGGTCGCGCCATGTACGCCTATGAGTGGCATGATCCGAAACTGCGCTATGCCTACGGTTATCCCGTCGGCTCCGCCATTGCTAAAGGACAGGTCACATCGATCGAGAGTGCCGCCGCAAAGAAGGCGCCCGGCGTTCTTGGCGTTGTCACCGCGCTCGATGTCGGCGATCTACAGAAAGGCAAGCTCAACACCGCCAAACTGTTCGGTGGAAGCGAGATACAACATTATCATCAGGCCATCGCCGTCGTCGTGGCCGAAACCTTCGAGCAGGCGCGTTCGGCAGCAGCTTTGATCCGGGTCGATTACGCGCCGGAAAAGGGTGCCTTCGACCTCAAGGCTGAGATGGCCAATGCCGAGACACCGGATCCTTCCACGGAACCGGACAGTTCGGCTGGTAATTTCCAGGCAGCTTTTGCGGCAGCCCCGGTGACGCTCGAGGCCGAATACGCAACCCCCGACCAGTCGCATGCGATGATGGAGCCGCATGCCTCTATCGCCGCGTGGGACGGCGATGAGGTTACGGTCTGGACGTCTAGCCAGATGATTGATTGGTGGCGTTCGGATTTCGCCATCACGCTCGGCATGGACAAGGAGAAGGTGCATCTGATGTCGCCTTTTATCGGTGGCGGCTTCGGCGGTAAACTGTTTCTGCGCGTCGATGCGGTGTTGGCGGCATTCGCGGCCAAAGCGGTCGGGCGCCCGGTCAAGGTCACGCTGCCGCGGCCGTTGATCCCGAACAACACCACCCATCGTCCAGCCACGATCCAGCGGATCCGCATCGGTGCGGAGCGCGACGGCAAGATCACTGCGATTGCACATGAAAGCTGGTCAGGCGATCTGCCGGGTGGTGGGCCGGAGACGGCGGTGATGCAGACGCGTCTGCTCTATGCCGGTGAAAACCGGATGACCGCCATGAAGCTCGCAACGCTGGATCTGCCGGAAGGCAACGCCATGCGCGCCCCCGGCGAAGCACCGGGTCTGATGGCGCTCGAGATCGCAGTCGACGAGATGGCGGAGAAGCTCGGCATGGATCCGATCGAGTTCCGCATCAAGAACGATACCCAAGTCGATCCAGAAAACCCGGAGAGGCCGTTCTCGCATCGCGATCTCATCGGGTGTCTGAAACTTGGTGCAGCAAAGTTCGGATGGGACAAACGGACACGTCCCGCGACACGACGCGAGGGAAACTGGATGATTGGCGTGGGTGTCGCGGCGGCGTTCCGCAATAATCTGGTCATGCCGTCCGGGGCGCGGGTGAGGCTTGATCAGGAGGGTATTGTCACCGTCGAGACCGATATGACCGATATTGGAACCGGCAGCTACACGATCATCGCCCAGACCGCCGCCGAGATGATGGGCGTCGGTGTGGATAAGGTCGCAGTTCAACTCGGTGATTCCCGGTTTCCTGTCTCTGCGGGATCGGGCGGGCAGTTCGGGGCGAACTCCGCCACTTCGGGCGTCTATGCTGCATGCGTCAAGCTGCGCGACGCGGTGGCCAGCAAGCTGGGATTCAACTCCGCGGATGTCGTGTTCGAGAACGGAGAAGTTCGTTCCGGCAACCGCGCTGTCGCGCTTGCGGAAGCGGCAGGGCACGAGGGTCTTGTCGGCGAGGATATGATCGAGTGGGGCGATCTCACCAAAACGCACCAGCAGTCCACCTTCGGCGGCCACTTTGTCGAGGTTGGTGTCGATATCGCGACCGGTGAGACCCGTATTCGTCGCATGCTTGCCGTCTGCGCGGCGGGCCGCATCCTCAATCCGATCACAGCCCGCAGCCAGGTTATCGGCGCGATGACGATGGGTGCCGGTGGTGCTCTGTTGGAAGAACTGGCGGTCGATACCCGCCGCGGGTTCTTTGTCAACCACGATCTCGCCGGTTACGAGGTGCCCGTGCATGCGGACATTCCGCATCAGGAAGTCGTCTTCATGGACGAAACGGATCCATACTCGTCGCCGATGAAGGCGAAGGGCGTGGGCGAGCTCGGGCTGTGCGGCGTCTCAGCGGCGATCGCCAACGCGATCTACAACGCGACCGGCGTGCGTGTGCGGCATTACCCGATCACGCTCGACAAGCTGATTGGCGATTTGCCGGACGTCGCCTGATCAAAGGCGGTGGCCGATCACGGCCACCGCACTCTCCAGAGGACATAAGTTGAGCAACACGGTAATCACGACCATATCTAACCCGGTGCGGGCAAAGTCGGTAGACAACCCTGCTGATATTCTTTGGTTTGCTATCGAGGCTGCGCAGTACGGCGGCGCAGCCCTTGCAACTCTCGTTGAGATACGGGGCGGTGCGGCACGTGCTCTCGGAGCGCATGTTGCCGTTGCGTCCGACGGGCGGTTTTGCGGTTATGTGTCAGGTGGCTGCGTCGAAGCAGCGGTGGCGGCCGAGGCATTGCAAGCCATTGCCGATGGCCGGGACCGGATGGTGAAATTTGGTGAGGGTTCACCATTCTTCGACATCACGCTGCCCTGCGGCGGCGGCATCACCATAGCCATCCATGTCCTGCGCAATACGGACGTGTTGGACGATGCTTTGAAAGAGTTGGCTTGTCGTAAATCGGTGGCGTTGGCCTACAGCCCGGACCTTCAGAGACTTGCGCCCCTCGATAAAGTTCCCTTGCGATCGGGTTGGTGCGGTGAGGATTTCATCTCGGTCTATCGGCCCAAGACACGCGTGGTTATTTCTGGCCAAACGGGGGAGGCGGAGGCAGTCCGCCGGCTGGCAGAAGCGTCCGGATATGCGGTTGACGTTGTTGGTTCCAAATCAACATCGCAGATTATTGATATAGATGCGTTCACCGCTGTCGCGCTGCTCCATCACGATCTGGATCTGGAGGAAGTTTGGCTCACCAAAGCCCTAGCGTCCTCTGCGTTCTACATAGGAGCTCTTGGTAGCACCCGGACGCACCGTCGACGCATCGATCGCTTGCGATCGACTGGTGTATCTTCAGAAGCATTTGATCGAATAAAAGCTCCAATTGGCTTGTTTGGTCCGACACGAGACTCGGCTTCTTTGGCGCTCTCGGTGCTCGCAGACATTGCCGCTGCAAGACTGGAGAACTTTGGATGACTGCCATGCTACTGGACAGGGTGCTATCCCAAAACCAGCAGGCGCACATGATCGACAGGTTCGGTCGGGCCGTAACCTATCTACGCGTCTCCGTCACAGACCGCTGCGATTTCCGCTGCACTTATTGCATGTCGGAAAACATGAGCTTTCTGCCGAAAAAGGATATTCTGTCGCTGGAGGAACTCGACCGGCTATGTTCCGCCTTCGTGGCCAAGGGTGTCCGAAAACTACGACTGACCGGCGGCGAACCGCTGGTGCGCAAGAACATCATGCATCTGGTGCGCTCGATCGGCCGCCATATCGAAACCGGCCATCTCGACGAACTGACGCTCACCACCAATGGCTCGCAGCTCGCCCGCTTCTCGCAGGAACTGTACGATGCTGGCGTGCGCCGTATCAACGTCTCGCTCGATACGCTCGATCCGCAGAAATTCAAGAAAATCACCCGCTGGGGCAATTTCTCCAAGGTCATGGAAGGCATTGACGCTGCCCAGAAAGCTGGCTTGAAGATCAAACTCAACGCCGTTGCCCTCAAGGATTTCAACGAAGACGAAATCCCCGCCATGTTGCTTTTCGCGCATGGTCGCGGCATGGATCTCACCGTTATCGAAACTATGCCGATGGGCGAGATCGAGGAAGATCGTACCGATCGCTACTTGCCGCTATCGGTATTGCGCGAAAATCTCGAGAAACAATTCTCCTTGAGGGACATCCCCTTTAAGACCGGTGGCCCAGCCCGTTATGTCGAAGTGGCCGAGACAGGCGGCCGCATGGGCTTCATCACGCCGATGACCCATAATTTCTGCGAGGGCTGCAATCGCGTCCGTCTCACCTGCACCGGCACGCTTTACATGTGCCTCGGCCAGAACGATGCCGCCGACCTGCGTGAAGTAATTCGCGAAAGCAACGATCCGGCCCATTTGGCTGCGGCCATAGACGAGGCGATCGCGCGCAAGCCACAGGGCCATGATTTTATAATTGACCGGAATAACAGGCCGGCGGTATCGCGGCATATGAGCGTGACAGGCGGCTAAGGAAAATTGAAGATGAAGACCGTCGGCGGTTTACTTTTAGCAGCGGGTCGATCGAGCCGGATGCCGGAAGGTTGTCACAAGCTTCTGGCCGAGTTCGAAGGAGTTCCACTGGTACGAAAATCCGCGGAGACGATGCTGCGTTCTGACCTGGGATCTTTAACTGTCGTGACCGGACACCGATCGTCAGAGATCGAAATGGCCTTGAAGGGATTGCCGCTCTCCACAACGTACAACAAGCATTTCGAAGAAGGGATGGGGGCGTCGCTAGCCTGTGGATTTAGGCATGCCTCCTTTGCGGATTGTGATGGTGTTCTTGTTATGCTCGCCGATATGCCGGAGATCACGACCGAACATATCACCAAACTCTTGATGGCTTTTCGATCAGGCCAAGATGCGCTCGTGCGCGGCGCGGATGGTGATAAGCCAGGGCACCCGGTTGTCGTCCCATCCGCAATTTTTTCGCAGATGCAAAAACTAGATGGCGACAAAGGAGCAAAAGAAGTGCTTCAACGTCAAAAAGTCCCCGTCAGGATGATCGATATTGGAAATGCTGCGCTGAAAGACATTGATACCGTTCAGGACCTAGTGGCTGCAGGAGGAGAACTCTGTGGTCGTGGTGAGTAGTTGCAGCCAACTTTTCAGGCAAAGTTGCTAAGGATGCCTCTGCCGTCGGCTCAAAGATTTCAGCGGCTTGCTTGTTTCAAGAGCGTATAGGTCGCGGGTTCGTATACGCTCAAGAGCTTAATTGGCCAACGAAGGCGGTTTACCAAGGCAGGCCCTCGAAAGTGCTCGGAGAAACTCTCTTGGTTGCCGGATCGGGAGCCCGCTCGTACCGCAACAACATGGGTGACCGCCAGCGTCCCGGCCGTGTTCTAAAGTCACCGACGTTCCGGACCCGAAAGAACTCCCATTTTAAAGATTGCTACCAGTCACATTACCAACATTACTTCTGAGGTTGCCGCCCGTTCCGCAAGTAGCTTCTGACCTCTTTTGGCGAGTGATCGAGTGCGGTCTTCTGTCAGGCCTTTCTCTTAAAGAACTGCACGCAGTGCATTCATCAGTTCCGTCTGTTGACGGACAATACGTTCGCGCGCCCGAAACAAGATCGCGCGAGCCTGCTGATCCGATGTCTTGGGAGAGACAAAACGCATCTCGGGCCGCCGAGCTGCAATGATGATTGCTACGGCATCGGCTGCGTCGTTCTTCTGTCGCTTCACGAACGGGCGCACGTATTGCGGAGCAATCAACTTGACGTCATGGCCCAGCTTGACGAGTTCTCGGAATCAATAATGGGCGCTGCCGCAGGCTACTATGACGACAACTGCAGGCACTTGCCCTGCCATGAAGCGTAAAAACTCTCCTCGTGCCAGCTTTTTGCGAAATTGACTTCGCCTGTCATCGTCGCCAAGTGAAGCTGGAAAACATTCTTTGCCAAGTCCACGCCGATCATTGTGTCGCCCATCTGCCGTCCTCTCTGCTTTGCGGTTTGCACCATCGGCACCATGCGATGCCGCTGGGGGAGGACGGCAACCACCCCATCTCCTACACATTGCTGATGTGGGGCTTGTCCGGGCCTTTCGGACACTGAATCAATGGTCATGACGCAGTGGATTCGTTTAACGAACCTCAGGGGTCATCAATACTGATCCCATATGTTAGAGTTTCGTGAAATTTGGAAAGTCAAATAAAGTCGCATTGTAATTTTCAATGCGAGCAACGAGAAGAGATGTTTCCGATATATTACTTGCTGTAAGCGGCGTATTATGTATTCTGTATTAGACCTTGGACTCCACATCATGTGGGTGGCTATCCCAGCCGCCAATCCGCTGGGCAACCTGATCTCTCTTTTTCAGCGATCTGCTGAAACGTTGCTCGAGATTTAATCGACGGGTTTTTCGATGGCCCTGACACATCGCTAATTACTTTTTACCAGCTGCGAGCCGGTGCCCGGTAAATATCGTCGCTCGGTTAACAGCCTCTCACATCTACTTTGGCGACCAAGGAGCGAATTGACGCGGCCTTCGGAGATATTTGGTGAACTATGAGATGTCAGTTTATGCCCGCCGGCGGCAAAGTGGACGGCTTGAAAACTACCGAAAAGTCGCCACGCGGCCTGGCCGTTGTCCGTTGCGGGGAGAACACTCTCCACCGGACTTGGGTTTCGGGTAGACGAAACTTCGATGTTGGCATCAGCTATTATGGGTCCAACTCAACGCTAGAATTCCCGGAAGCCGACTACGTACATCATTGTAAAGGCGGAAAATGGGATGGGCTATTCAGCTTCTTCAAAAAGTTTCCCGGAGTCCTCGATCGCTATGATTACTTCTGGCTTCCAGATGATGACATCGTTGCAGTTGCGGCAGATATCGACAGCCTCTTCGCGCTCGGCATAGAGAATGAATATCATGTCTACCAGCCGTCCCTGGATGAACATTCCTACTACTCGCATGTCATTACCCTTCAGCACCCGAGCTTCGAGGTCCGGTACACAAACTTCGTTGAAGTGATGGTACCGTTCATAAGCCGCGAGGTACTCATTCGCTCGCTTCCGTTTATCGAGAAGACCGCCAGCGGCTTCGGGCTTGATTTTCTCTGGCCTCAGATGGTGCGCGAGATCAAAGGTGACGCCTACTGTGGCGTCGCAGTCGTAGACACGATCACGGTGCGTCACACCAGACCCGTTGGTGGCAATCTTCATCAGTTCATGCGTGACACCCAAAGACATAGCGCCAGGGACGAGATGGGTGTTACGATGGAATGGGTCAACGATGCCCGTGGGGCACGTATAAACGGTGTCAGCGTCCCCCGCATTCGGATCCTTTCCGGAACCCTTCGTGGTGGACTCCAGCTCAGAGGGCTGCGCCTCGCGCGTCAGGTCTGGTTTGACTTGTTATACCGCTTCACCAACAAGTCCCAGCCCGTCAAATGGTTCGCGGCATCCAAACATGCTGTGAAGGCTGGATTTCTAAGCCAAAATGTCATTTTGCCGGTCGCGGGTATCCTCCAGTCTTTTACGCATATCTGAAAGGATAAGGCTGTGGCCAAACTTCTCGTTGTGGGCGCTGGTTTCGCTGGTGCGGTCTATGCGAGAGAGCTGGCGATTTCCGGTCACGAGGTCGATGTCATAGAAAAGCGCGACCATATCGCCGGGAACTGTTTTGACTATGTGCATGACTGTGGTGTGCGAGTTCACCGGTACGGGCCACATCTCTTTCATACTTCCAACGATCGGGTCGTCGCGTGGCTATCCCAATTCACCGGGTGGCTGCCTTATGAGCACCGAGTTGTGGCGCTTCTCGACAACGACCGCAAGGTACCGCTACCCGTAAACCTCGATACTATTAATGCCGTCTTCGGTACACAGCTTAATGCACCAGAAGATGTGATGTCATATCTCGCCTCGCTCGCACTTCCTCGATCACCGGTCATAAGCGCCGAAGATCATCTCTGCCTTGAGATATTGAGCTGCGATCTCGCGGATGGCTGCTCGAGCATCATCTCGCGCCGCTTCTAAGTCGGAAGCCTCACCGCCATCTGGATCGGCAATCGTTTCCTCAGCGAAATCAAAACTAAAAAAGTACCGAGGCATACCAGCTCCCGTCTAACCAGCCGCGACCTTCATCGTGACTTGAAGGAGAGAAGAAGTCATTGGACGGTAGCGGACAAATTTCCATTTGCACGGTAGCGGACGAAATGATGTTCGATTTGTGTGAGCAACAATTCGAGACGATCGAGTTCGCTGCAGATTTCCCCTTTCAAATGCTTTTCGCTCGTGGTCGTGTTGGAACATTTTTTCCCGGAAATGAAAGTCATCGACGACAAGCGGACCACGTGGACCGACACGAAGCGAGTTCTGATCGTCGGCCACCGGCCCCGCCCTGGGCAGTGTCATCACCGGCGTGTCGCCATCGGCGGTCTGGTGAAGCTCCCCACCCGTACCACGCGTCAGTTTCTGATCGTGGATAGTCGCGGTGATAAACTTCGAATCTGCGGACGCAGTGGCTCGTTTTTGGCCATGGGTCAAGCTCCTGGACAGGGGTGTGAAAATGGGCGACTTGAAAGCAAAAAAGGCCGCCTTGAAAGGCGGCCTGATCATTTGCTAAGGGAGTTTAGCTGGCCTTCTTCAGCGCAGGTTTGGCGCTGGCTGAGGCGTCGCCCATGCCCTTGGCATTGGCTGTCCCTTCACCGAGGGCCGTCAGCTTTTGGTCGGTCGCGATCTCTTCCTGCAGGGTGGCATCGAGCAAGGTGACAGCTTCCTTCATGCCGAGCTGCTTGGCCCAGGATTTCAACGTGCCGTAGCGGGCGATCTCGTAGTGCTCTACCGCCTGAGCCGAAGAGATGAGGCCGGCATCGAGCGCAGCGGTGCCTTTGTATTCTTCCATGATTTCCTCGCCTTCGGCGAGAATGCCCTGGATGGCTTCGCAGGTCTTGCCGCGGGCCGGCTTGCCGAGGAGTTCGAAGATCTGTTCGAGACGTTCGATCTGGCCTTGGGTCTCGTCACGGTGCTGCAGGAAGCCGGCTTTGCCTTCTTCCGACTGAGCGGCACGCGCCATCTTTGGCAGAGCCTTCAGGATCTGTTTTTCCGCAAAATAGATATCCTTGAGGGTGTCAAGAAAGAGGTCGTTCAATGTCTTTTCGGTAGCCATTTGAGTATCCTTAGGTTGAAAATCTATGCGAATGCTAGATGTTGCGGCCGTAAGGGACGCGATCTGGATCACAGTGCAGCGTTGCGGTAACGGCCGCGTTCCTCTTCGACTTCGTTAGCTTTGTAAGGATCGAGCGTATCGTCAAACCTGGTCCAGCCGTGCTCTTTATAGGACGCGCGGCGCTCAGCCGGATCAACCCAGTTCGAGCGCTCCAGGATTACCTCGGCTTCGGGAGCGAGTGCATCGTCCACCTTTGCGGTTACCAGCGAACCGCCGCGGCGAACACCTTCGGCGTAGACATGCGCATCGTCCTCAGACACGCCAGAGCTTGTCAGCGCGCCGATAATACCGCCCGTCGCACCGCCTGCAACCGCACCCGCGACCGCTCCTACCGCGGTTGCCGCCAGCCAACCGGCCGCAACAACGGGTCCAACACCGGGAATGGCCATCAGGCCGAGGCCTGTTAGAAGACCGCCCGCCCCGCCGACGGCTGCGCCGATACCAGCGCCTGTGCCGGCACCTTCTGTCGCGTTCGACGTGTCGGCGTGACGATTATCGGCATTGTTGGAAACAATGCTGATATCCTTGGATGGCACGCCGGCGGATTCGAGCGCGCTGACAGCGGCACTAGCGTCGGAATAGTCGTCGAAAAGTCCTGTTACAGTTTTCATGATCAAAATTTCCTATTGAATGTGTTGAATTATTTGGCAACGACGTTGCCCTGGTAGTCGAGCGCGACATTGACGGATTTTCCGTCCTTCATGCCGGCAGCCATCCAGATGCCCTTGTCGTCCTTCTTCAGGTTCTTGACGTCGGAGAAGCCTGCCTTCTCAATGCGGGATTTTGCCTGATCCTGGGTGAAGCTATTGGCGCCCTCGACGGGTGCGATCGCATTCTTGGAATCGGGCGTTGCTACGGCCGGGGTGTCACCGCTCGAGTTAGCGGACGGTGTCGTCTGGGCATGCGCAGATAAAGCGGACGCGCTGATGAGCGCCGCGGCAAGAATTATGTTTTTCACTGATGCTTCCTCTCGTATCGGACCTGTATTCACAGACCAGTGAGCATCTAACCTCTGCCGAGCAGTTTCGTTCCGAAATAAACCGGAAATTGTGATTGCCGTCGCGACTAGAGCCTGCAGCATCTTCTGCGCAAAGGGCTGCCCGCCCGCCTCACGGAGGGGGGCAGCTCTTATCGCTCTACCACGATCAGGATTGTAGGCTTGCCGCTACATTTGATGGCAGCACCACACTGACCGGGAGAATACGATCCAGAGTATGCCACTACCAACGCGATACTTAACGATGTGGATCTTAGCATCTCCCCATCGATCCAAACATTCGTTGCCACGTCGTTTCCGTACCGATGCATTCGAAAATCGGCTGAAGATGAGCCGATCTGAACATTCCGCCGGACATCTCATCTAAGAATGTGGCATGGTCGGTTTACGGAAGCGGTTTTCATTCTAACTGTTGGCCTGCCCGAGACCAAGACACGGCCCCAGAATTCTGGAGGTGGCTGAAGCGGCCCATGCCTGCGAAGAGCAGGCAACCGGATATGGCGTCGGACCTCGACCTGGTTTCTGATAAAGCCACAAAATAACTCAGGCAGACGCCGCATCTCCTGCCCTTTGGTAGCGTCAAAAAGGTCCTTCGAACACGCGCACCGCCCCTCCTTAAGGTCGTATTGCGCAAAGCCGATTGCGATCGCGGCATTGCATCGGCCATATAGACCCGTTATGGTATGACATAGGATTATATCGAGCTTCACCCTGAGCAAGCGTCCGGTGGTCGAGCTGCGGACGAATGACGTGATCGAAGTAGTCTTGGTCCGTTGGATCGACCTTTGCAGCAATCTTCAGCGGAATTCCGGTTCGCTTTGCAATCTCGATTGCGCGGTCCGGCCGTTTCTCAGGCGCTACTCGGCCTAGAAAGGCGAGATAATCACGCTTTTGTTTATTTTTTGGCGCAGGTCCTTGTGATGGAGACCAGCGGCATCTCCGGAAAAGCACGGTAGACCGGATGAAAATCCGGCAGATCAAGCCTCCCGTGTAACGTCGTCAAACGCCGTGTAGAAGAATCTCGAAAGCTAGGAAACTGAAGTAGGTCCACATGGAAGTGGATGACGTCGAATGACGAAGCCCGGCGGCGAACCTCTTCCAGCATCACGAGGAGACTTGCGTTGTGATCACGTATGCCCGCCAGGCGCAGGCCCTGGGGCACGGCCCGTACGAGTTCAGCAGAGGTTTCTGAGTCTGCGCTGGCAAACAAGGTAACATCGTGACCCTGCTCGACAAGGTCTTCCGTGAGCCAGGAGACGACGCGCTCGGTGCCGCCATAGAGTTTGGGCGGAACTGATTCCGCCAGTGGTGCGACTTGCGCTATACGCGTTGGAGTGTTCTTTGTTGTGCTAAGCACCAGTCCAGCAAGATATTTCGTAGGACGCCAGCATCCGCTCACGAGGGCGTTGCTAATGCACAAGAACAGCGTAAGCAGTATATGGAGCGACAAGCGGGTTTTACTAGGCTTTTGCGCTGAAATCATAAACATCTGTACTCTCAACCCGTAGTCATAAGGCGTGAGTGACGATACCGAGAACTTAGCCTGTTCAATCATTGACGCACCGGCGGTCGAAGAAGGCGCAGTGGTCGCAGTTGGATCATGAGTAGCCGAAGCAGAAACCCCGCCGCCGGAATGATCAAAGTCATGCCCTACCAGAAGACGAAATCAACCGTCAGCTAAGGCAGCGTCCAGAGGCTGACGAAAGGGGCAGCTGCGCCAGTCCGTTGCCAGCATACGGATTGCGATATCTCGTGACGATCTGTAGCCAAGCTTTTCCTGAAAGTCCTACGGGCCGGTTTCAGCTGCTTGATGTTAATTGTTGCTTACGCGCTTTCTGGAGGGCTGCCGTCCGATAGAAGTGTTCTGCGTGCTGATAAAGATTCTCCGCCTCGATTCTGTCTCCCGCCTGGGCAGTTTCCCGCGCCAGAGCTAGGTATTGCTCATATCGCTTGGTCAGGCTCTGCCAGTTAGGAGTTTCGGTTGCGGTCAGGCGAGCCTTTGCAGGCCTGATGGTCGATGGGCGGGAATTTTGGCGTGATGAATTCAAAAGAACACTTCAAGCCTCACAAGGCTTGCCTCTTAAACGGAATTATTCCTGAGAATGATTGAGTGCCACGAATGTCGGCGAACGCGCCAATGACATAGCCGCATCGGCGCGGCGTCATGAGCTGAAGAGACTAAGCTCTCATTGCGGCTTAATGTTGTGTCCGCCCAACGATAATAAACTCGCACGACATATGATTATCTGTTGCGCTTAACTCATTCGCGACGAGTTTAAGAAAATGACTGCCAGCGCCCGTCAGAGCGCTGTCGGAATGCCCGACATACTTCCCTCCAGGTTCGGCTTGTATTGTTTGCGGAGTGCAACGGGCGCAAATTCAACGCCTCGCCCCTTTAATTCACCTGAACGGCGTGGATGCCTTCCAGAGTTTCAGAGACGGTTTGCGACCCCAGACGCGCAGCTTGCCGAGTTCGGTCTGCCGACCGGAAGGTCTTGTGTGAGGCGGCCAAAACAGAGGGTAAGAATCAATGCGACGCCATCGCCTTGTCCAGTTCTTCTTCAGACACCGGCCATGCCTCGGTCAGGCCATCCGAGGTCAGGAACAGTGTCATCGTTCGGTGATAGGCTTCCCACACCACATCGAGAGGTTCCTCGTCGATTTGGAGCTCGAACGTCCCTGGCGGATGTGGTGCGGCCATCCGAGGCAGTTGGAACGGTCGATCGATGGTGACCGTTTTTATAGTAGTCTTCATGGCTGAGATCCGTTTCTTGAGATGGAACTGTCCAGTGAAGCCGTGATCCGCATCGCGCCTTCATGGTTTGCAAGGCGCTCGGTTTTTGGAGCTATTTCCAGCCCGATGCGCTGTGACAATCACGAAGTCCTGCAAGGTCATCGCAGTCGCCGCTGTCAAAGTGAAAATGCGATCCGTCCTGTAAGGGCGAACCAACCCTTCACAACCCGCGCCTATCGGCCCGCGTTTCTGAGAAGATCTGTCTCTCTGGCGATTGGTCCGAGAAGCTTCCGTAATCTGTTCTCCTCGACCCGATCAAGTCGAAACCGTCTTGCGAAGTCGCTGACCAGAACCATTTTCGCTGTGCCGGGTGGGCTGGTTCCTGGAATGGTTGGCTGACGCATGGTCATATCCTTTAAGAAGACAGCCTGCTCAACCGAAATCCCGTAAGCTCAAGGAGATAGAATTCGATTGCGCTGACAAGTAAGCATTTGTGGCCACTTTTAGAATTCTCCGTCGTGACGCATCGAACGTGGTCAGGTAGTCGCTCTCGCTTGCGTGTCTGTGCGCTTTACCACAGGCGAGTACGTCAGTCGCGAGATAGAATTTGACCTCAAACATCCCGTCGTACCCGCTAAATCGAACACAGCGGTTCTTGTCATCGAAACTTCGAGCTTCATTCGGAAACCTAATACCCATCAACGCCCACCTTCGTCCCGCCACCGGTCGAGGGCATCTTCTTTCGAAAAACGGCCGAACCGGGCGCCGACCGTTGAAGACCGGCTGCGCCGAGTGAGCGCGTCCAATAGTTTGGCTTTGGTCCTGACCCCACCGCGAAATTCGGAGGTGAGAAAGATCAGTGCGTCGCGCTTCATATCGGAACTCGCATCGGTTTCGACGCCACGAAGACCGGCAGTCCTCAAGACGTCCCGGATCAGCTTGAAGCCGTCGTTGTCGATCTGCGCTGCTGCTGGTGGATTGGAAGACATGCTGTCCTCCTTTAGTTGGGGCAAGGATTTGCGACCTTGGCGACAGCGCCCTGAAGACAAACCGTCGCTGCACTATAAGTCGTGCTAATATATTCGATTACAAGGCTGAGCCGTGGTAATTGATCGCCCTCGAAACCGCGAATGAGAAGGAGGCACGGTTGCTCGGCGCAATTCAAACAGTAGTCGGCAGTTACTCGTAAGCGATTTAGATGCTTAGTTATTCTAAGTGAGCGCAACGGCTCCGAACCTGTTGTGTAATCGCCTGTATGAGGTCAAGCGGATTTCAGACGATATATTTCGTTGCCGTGCTGCAAGCTTATGCATCACAGCTTTTTTCACGTTTATTGGATTCGCATCGCTATTAAATTCGTCCGGCGCCGTGGGCACGGTTTGCTCCGCGGTCGACATACGGTCGCCGCATGATGGGTTTTCGAAGGGCGGGTCTTCCTGTGTTCAAGACGCAGTCTACATGAGCTGCCACCGATTCGACGGAATGACCCAACCCACGTCCACAGCAGGGACGCCCAGTATCTCAATTGGGTTGAGGCACTGAGGCAGGTAGGCCGGATTTTCGCCTATGCGGTAGCACCGGCCAATGGATGGAACGCTTCTCGGGTTTTGAGCATCCTATGCATGATGACAGCAAGTTTTCGCGCAACAGCAACCGCGGCACGTTTGAAGCCCAGCCGCTCACGCAGTTTAAGCCCCCAGGACTTTAACGTTGTTGGAGAGTTTTTTGTAGGCGCCGCGATGCCGTTCATCCTTGGTCGAATCTGCAAGAAGGTCGGGGTGGAGCTGACGGATATGGTTCTCAGTGAACGAGATTGCGTCGTAAGCACTGAAGATTGTCTCCATCACTTCCGCGTAGCCGGCAACCTCTTGTTCGTCGCGCGTCGTAAAGGACCCCAGGCGAATGTTTGCAAGCAACCTTTCGACCTCTCGATCGGTGAGGCGCGCTCCTTCGATACGTGTGGAGGAACCGACACTCTCAGTTGTCGCGACGCGCCGGAGGCTGGATAACCGCTCTGGCGCGATCCGGCCGATCGCGCGCCAAGCGCTTTTAATTCGTCGATTTCGGCAATCAAGGAGAGGATTTCGGGGGTGATGCGGACGGTCGTAGTATTTAGAGTTTCCGTTCTTTCATCCGTTTCCATCCAATTTCGATCAGGCGCTTGGTCCATCTAGCCGCTGGTTGTGATTCAGGCGGTTCGCAAGTCTACAATAGAGCGGATCCAGACTTCGGCAGCCAGACAAAAGAAGATGTTTGAGAATGGTTGCCGCCAGAAGCTGAAACCGTCTTTAGAATTCACAGGGATTGAGATGGCGACCAAGAACTGGGGTTTAAGTCCCTGACTTTCTTGAAAAATCGGGAATGGAAGCGAAGCAAGATCAGGTTTCAGGTCCGGATACCTTCAAGGCGAAGTATCGCGCGTTGAGCTCTCGCGGGGTGGTCTCTCCATCCCCCGATTGAATGCGAGCTGGTCCAAAGCATCGGAATTTGCTCGACCCCAGCCATAGAGTAGCTCCAGCGGCTCCACAAATCGCTTACCTAGTGGGCTCAGCGTATAATCGACTGCCTGCGGCACTGTCCCGTAAACGCGCCGTGTTACCAGCCCGTCCGCTTCCATGTCGCGCAGCGTTTGCGTGAGCATCTTCTTCGATATCCCTGGAAGGCTACGCTGGAGTACGCCAGTGCGGGCGCGGCCCCCGTGTCTCGTATCGAGCACATGCAGGATCATGCTTGTCCATTTGCTCGAGAAAATTTCAAGCACACGGCGGGGGGCGCAGTCCTCGCGCCATTCGCTGTCCGGTGATCCTGCCCGCATAGTGGTTACCTCTGGGTGTCTATGTCCCGTTAGGGTGCCTTCTAGCGCATCTCGGCCTCTCAGCCTAGGCCGCGTCCCCATAAACGGGGTTCATCTTGTTGACGGTGTGTGATTCACTCTCCTTGAAAGGAG
>UCIV01000067.1 GCA_900472575.1 Hyphomicrobiales bacterium | reverse complement strand
GACCTATCCAGCTTTGACATTGTATGCAGCGGGGGGTACATTCTATTTCGAAGTGCGACATGCCAGTAATTTCAATGGCTTCACTTTGGATTTTGGCATGTCTCGATGCTATACGCAGATCACCCTCGCCGATCGCCGGCGTCTTCATCATCTGGTGGCGGCGAAGGTTCCGGTCAACGAGATGGCGCGTCAACTTGGTCGCCATCGTTCGACCATCTATCGCGAGATCAAGCGCAACACGTTTCGTGATCGCGAACTGCCGGACTATGATGGCTATTACAGCACGGTTGCAGACGACATCTCCAAGGAGCGCCGCAGGCGGCTGAGAAAGCTGAGACGGCATCCGCAGTTGCGCGCTCTGATCATCGAACGATTGAAAGCCTACTAGTCACCTGAGCAGATTGCCGGCCGGCTGCTGGGCGATCGCATCGGCCTCGTGCGCATCTGTGCCGAGACGATCTATCGCTTCATTTATTGCAAGGAGGACTATGGCCTCGGGCTTTATCGCTACCTGCCAGAGGCCCGTCGCAAATGCCGATCGCGAGGCTCCAGAAAGCCCCGAAACAGCGTCTTTCCCGCCACGCACAGAATATCCCAACGGCCTGATTACATTAAAGATCGCTCGCAGTTCGGCCATTGGGAAGGCGACCTTCTGATCTTTGGACGTGAACTCGGTCATGCCAACATCACCTCGATTGTCGAGCGCACAAGCCGCTATGTCGTGCTGCTGAAGAACCAGAGCCGGCATTCAAGTCCAATCATGGACAGAAACATCAGAGCGTTTTCGCCTTTGCCGGCCTTCGCGGTCAAAGCTTCACGTTTGATCGTGGTACTGAGTTTGCCGGTTTCAGGGCTTTGGAAGACGGAATTGGTGCGCGCAGCTGGTTCTGCGATCCAAGCGCGCCTTGGCAAAAAGGCGGTGTCGAGAACGCAAACAAGCGCATTCGTCGCTTCATGCCAGGCAGCACTGACCTCGCCAACATGCCACAACGCGCGCTCAATCAGTTGGCCCGCGATCTCAATGACCAACCGAGAAAGTGTCTCAATTATCGAACGCCGGCTGAGGTGTTTACGGATCGCTTGCTCGGTGGACGATGACGCCCTACCCTGCAAAACGGCTATGATGCACTTGGGTTAGGTTCTCTAGAAAGTTAGAATGACTGTTTCTGCAAAGTTGGAATGTCACACACCCCGGGCCTGAACGATGCCTGGGAGAATGCAGATGGGATTGATTGCGATGAGCGAGCGCGATCTGCAGCGGATCGAGATTTTATCGAAGGTGATCGCCGGCCGGATGACCATGGTGTAAGCGGCCCATGTGCTTGACCTGACCGAGCGCCAGGTGCGCTGGCTTCTGGACCAGATACGGACTGGCGGCGCGACGTCGATCCGGCACAAGGCGATTGGGCGCCCGTCGAACAACCGGATCAGCGACGGTGTTCCCGATTACTCGGTGACGCTGGTTCGTGAACGCTATGCGGACTTCGGGCCGACGTTGGCAACGGAGAAGCTGGCTGAGCGTGATGGATTGCGTAGACGGTCGGCTGGAAGTGCGTTGGAAGGGCCATTCCCTGCCCTACACGGTGTTCGACAAAGACCAGCGCGTTGACGCATGCGGCAATCACCGAAACAAGCGCTTGGGTGTTGTTCTGGCCTATATCAAGGAGCGTCAGGATCAGCAGGAAAAGCCGAGGGTGAAGAGCAACAGCGACAAGAATGGCTATGTCAAACGTGCTCGTGGGCCGGGCGGGCGGAAGGATTTTGTGAGCGATCCGGCGGTGATCGCTCAGCGAAAGAAGGCCTGTCGCGGCAGCACGCTACTGAGTAAAGTCTCTCAAAGCTAAAGCCGAAGGGTGTGGTTACCACCCGCCCCGATTAATCGTGCAACCGGTATCAGCCTCTCCGATCGGGGCTGGTCGGCGTGCCGAAAAGCAGCCTCTCTCGGACATTTCTACTTTTTAACCAAGCGGACGTCCGACTCCCCCGCAAAATTCGTTTATATACCTGATATTATTGCGTAATATAAGGTCGTCGTCCATTTTTGACAGACCATTTTGGCGTTCCCGTTCCAGTTTGACACGCTCGTCAGCTTCTATCGCCGTCACCCTTGACACTGCCCCTAAGACCAAGTCCCCGGCGTTGGTTCAACGTTAGCATCATCCCGTGCCACTTCAGACAAAGTACCAAAATGGACTCTCTTAGCGGGTGCGAAACGATCCGCGAAGCCCCGTAACGAGGAACGGAATGGTAGAGACTCCGAGCTTGCCAGGGCGGCGCGCGATGGTAATGAGAATGATTTCTATCAGCTGGCAATGCGCTTACCCAGGTCATCATAAGCGTCATGATGGAAGTCTTTGACGGGCTAATAAAAGCTCTCCCCGAAGAGCAAAGTGGTGCATTAGGCCGAAGACCCGTGAGTGGTCGGCCTTTCACGTTCGCTTTCAATCCTGAAATCGGTCGAGCAGCCTTTTCAGCTGCGCGTTTTGAATCACAAGTTTTTCAGAGAGACAACGTCTCAACTCGGAAATCTCCTGGTTGAGTTGAAAGATCTCTCCCTCAATTGTGCTTTCGGCCACTGGCTTCGCGGTGTGGGCTTCTTCAGGAAGCGTTGTCGGGAGATGAGCCACCGGCGCTTTTACGGAACGCTTCATCCGTTCCGGCTTCGCCGTCGTCGTCAGTTCAACAGGTCCAGTTTCTGCGACGTCGCTAACGGCAGAGTCATTGGGGTGATCTGGGTCAATATCATTCGCAGCCTCAATCGCTACTGCATTCTGCGCATCGTTCAAGGCAACGGTTTGTTCCGCATTTTCAGATGCTAGCTCGGCTGGCGTCACCGGCCCGCTTTTCACTCGCTCCGCTGCAGGCGCAACCGTGTCTGTGCCGCTTTGCACAACGGTAGAGCCATCAAGGCCCGCATTTGCGATCGCTTGATCTTCGGCAGGACGATGCTCAATCGCAATAACGTTACGAGCCTTATCTCTTGATCCGGATTTCTGATCCTCAGGTGCTTTTCGCAACACCAAGTTTGAAAAAAATCTCCATGGTGTTCTCATCGGATCTCAACCTCATTATTTATGAGCGACACATATGCGGTCGCAATTTCAACGGTGCCGGGCTCAGAAGATGGAGCCCGGCAAACAGGTTCATCAAATGCCTTTGTTGAGAGGCCTTTGAGCTTTCTTACGTGTCACTCCTGGCCAAGGCGCTTGCGAAGGTCCGCGTTTTCATCGCGCAGTTTCATGGCCAACTGCTTACGCAGGTTTTTGTTCTCTTCTTCGAGCTTGAGCAAATCGGCGATATCGTCGATCGCTTCGACTGGAGCTGCTGCCTTTTTAGTTACCGAACGTGGTGCCTTCGCCGCCGGCTTCGTAACTTCGCTGGATTTGGCGGCTTTTGAGGCTGCAGCCTTTGTACCGCGCTTAGCGCGAGCAGCCTTGGCTGGTGCGTCAGCAACGTCGGGAGGAACAACAGGCGTTACCGCCTCTGCAACTACCTTCGGACGTCGCGGCGCGCGTGTCTTTTTTTCTGCTTTAGGTGCCGTGGTTTCAGGGGAAACGGCGCTCGTAATATTGCTCGTAATGTTCTCGTCAGCCATGAATGATCTCCTGTGTGGGCCGCTGCTTTTCACAACTCTGTTTATCGCATAGGCGAGGATTTGACAGAGCTACATTGCCGCTTACGCGAACAAGCTTGTGCGGCACTCACGCAATAGCAGTTTGCGGGCGCTGCTTCTGTATTTTTTTTGAGTATGCTTACGCTCGCATTCTGCTACTGAATAATCCTGACGATAGCGCATTGGTCACCTGTACCTCATCGCATCAGAAATCTCGGCAAAGCCCTAGGCAGTGTCCCCATAAACGGGGTTCATCTCGTGACTTCGTTCAGATGTTATGGTGTTTCTCTTGGATCTCTATTTGCAGCCATGTCCTCCGTGTGCTGAAGTCTTTCATGCACACTTCGCAAGGTTCGAAGAGAAGCGCGATATGCGATCAAATTCCGCGCGTCTTCATCTTGAGCGGTCGGGTGAATCTCTTCCGCCGTGAGATATCTTCGGCGGCTTACTATTTCAGCGATTCCCGCTTGATAGATAGCGATTTGCTCTTCGATAAATCTCTTCATGAAAACCCGGTGTTCTTGCCTATGGGGTGGTAGTGACATGAAGGCAGAGCCGATTAAGCCTCGCGTCTCGCCGGGGTTTACTCCACCGGAAGCCATGCTAGATGGCTTGGGCACGGGATGTCAAATCGCTGCCGCAAGCGACCGCATCACCGCCCATAGTGCAAGAAGTTTTTGCCCATCTGAACGTGTGGTCGAGTGCGGTCTTCTGTCAGGCCTTTCATTGCGGCATTTCGCAAGACCGCTGGCCGGTATGGTGATCTGCGGATCAGATCCAAATCTGATGTGCGAGCTGCAACGCTCACAAGTTTTTCCTGGTTTTCCTGATCCAGATCGGTTCGATCATTGCGCCCATTCAGGTCATCGACTTCTCATACCTCTTTCACCGGAAGCATCGTATTCTGCACAGCATCGATCATGCCGCTGCTGCCAATAGGTTCTCCCGGTAATCTTCCTTTTTCGTCAGCATGGCCCAGATTTTCCGCGCCATCTTGTTGGCCAGAGCAATGGCGACAAGCATTTTCGGTTTACGTATCAGCATGCGTGCGAGCCAGGAGCCTGGCGTTGGTTTACGGCTCACCACTTGCACTTGTGACATGGCGCCGATGATCAAAAGCCTGCGGATGTCAGCCTGCCCCGCTTTAGACACACGACCAAGCCGCTCTTTGCCTCCAGAAGAGAATTGTCGTGGCACGAGGCCAAGCCAGGCTGCAAAATCACGACCAGACCGGAAGCTCGCCATTGCGGGTGCAAATGCTTCGATTGCCAGAGAGATCATAGGACCGACACCCGGCATGGTCTGAAGACGCTTTGTCGCAACGCCATTCCTGGCAAGGTCAGTCAGTTGGGTCGTCTCCATACTTGATGTGGTTTGTTTTTTCGTCGATCTGCACCAGAAGATCACGGCATTCTTCCCGCACAGTACCCGGTAACTCTATCCCGTCATCGGCGATGATAGCATCAATGCGCTTGATATGGGCTATGCCCTGCGGAACGATCTGTCCAAACTTATAGAGCACCGCTCGCAGCGCGTTCACCAGTTCAGTACGCTGATGAACAAGCCGTTCCCGTCCTCGTGGAGTGCCCCCCATTTCGCCGGACAGATCAGCTATTGAGACAATGCTTTGATGAACTCCCTTGGGGAGGCCATTTTCAGCGCTGAGTGTGGATGGATTTCATTATAGTCTTCGATCCATCCGTCGATCTTCCGGAGAGCTGTTTCGGCGTCCGGAATGGGTGAGATGCATATGTAGTCCCGCTTCAAGGTTTTGACGAAAGCCTTCGACATGCCGTTGGACTGAGGGCTGGCAACGGGCGTGAAGAATGGGATCAGGTTGAGCGCTTGAGCAAACAGCCTGGTCTCCCTCGCGGTGTATGCACTGCCGTTATCAGACAGATGTTCGATTGCGTGCGGGGCGCTGGTTGCGTTGAAGCGCTTTTCGACGGCCTCCAACATCATGTCTCGAATGTCGGAGCCGGATATCCCGGCATTGGCGACGGCTGCCCATGAGATTATGAGGTACTGGGCCGCGACGCCGATCGTGATCTCATCAGAATGTTAGCGCGCCGCCTCGCAGAAAATGGCCCAGAGTCCGCCAAACTACGTGCGGCTGTGAATGATACCATCAATGGTGAGCCACCCAAAAAAGGCGGGATTCTCGCAGCGCTTCGTCGCTCGCCACTTGTCGGCGCTAATGTTGAAATCTCTCGTCAGCGTGAAGAAGGTCGTGAGATCGATATTTAATGCGCTACCTTCTCGATACCAATATCCTGAGCAGCATCACGAAGCCGGAGCCATCGGCCGCTTTGATGACGTGGATGGCCGATCAGACCGACGAGGATCTTTTTATCGCTTCCCTTACCGTGGCTGAAATCCACAAAGGCATCTTGGACAAGCCCGCCGGCAAGAAGCGGACTTCTCTCGAGACCTGGTTTGTTGGTGATGATGGGCCGCAGCATCTCTTTGCTAATCGTATCCTACCTTTTGACGAAACGGCGGCACTCATATGGGCGCGATTGATGGCCGAAGGAAAAGCAATCGGGCGATCACGCAGTGGCCTTGATACCATCATCGCGGCGACAGCCCAGGCGAACGGATGCATCGTCGTGACCGACAATGAGAAAGACTTTTACGGCATAGAGATATTCAACCCGCTTCGCACCGGCAAAGGCTGAGGAACAACTACCTCCCGACCAAGCCATTTTGACGACGCTGATGGGCAGCGCTGCGCTTTGTGCGCTCCGGCTGCGTCACGCCGGTCGCGAGGGCGCGCCCCGCACCTGACATGGCCGCAACCACGGGCTCCGCCGTGAATTGCCCCCCCGGGTTCTGATCCGAGCTGATGTGCAGACAGCTCGGATCCTCGGGTAGCTTTCGGTGGCGGCCGCTGTCGATCGCCCAAGCCGGGCGCGACATAGCCCACCCGTCGGTGTCCATCGCGGAGCGATTTGGGCTTCTGACCACAAATTCCGTTATGATCGATCGCGCGTTTGCCCACCCACACCAGCGCGATTTTCCGTTGAAAGCGTTGGGCGTCCGGCCGGGCCTTCCAGATGGTGGTTCACGCTCCGTCGTGGCGATGAACCGGGATTGGCCGGAAGCAAGAGCACCGTCGATCACCAGATGCATTCCAAAGACGAAGCGGAGATCGCAGCCCACGTTACGATGGGGCATCTCCGAAGTGATCAAATGCGCGCGTCGCCACGATAGACGTTTGGCTTCGCGCCCGTCAACCGGCCAAACACCTTCCGAAACGCTGCCGGATCCGTATAGCCGACCGCCCAGGCAATGCTCTCGACCGAACCATTTGTCGTCTCGAGCAACTGCCGCGCCTTCATGATGCGGACGTTCTGCAGATATTCGGTCAGCTTCAGCCTTGTCGCGCGAAAAAAGCGGCGCTGTAGCGTCCTTTCCGAAAGCCGCACGCTATCCGCCAGTTCACCGATCGATTTTTGCAGCTCCGGTGTCGCATGAAACTGATGCTGGACCTGCAGCACCTCCTTGTCGCCGTGATCGAAGCGCGGAAGAAACGCCTTGTACTGGCTCTGGCTGCGACGCGGCGGATCGACGACGAGAAACCGCGCCGTCTCCAGCATCACAGCCTGCCCGAGGAGCTTTTCGACAAGCAGCAGGCCGAGATCGGCCCAGGCGAGAATGCCGCCGGCAGTGATGACGTCACCATCGTCGATGATCATATTGTCGGGCGAGACGTCGATATTGGGAAACTGTTCGGCAAGCCTTTCGGCAAAAGCCCAGTGGGTCGTGGCACGCCGGCCGTCGATCAGCCCGGTGTCGGCAAGGACAAACGCACCGGCACAGATCGAACAGACGGTCACACCGCGCGCATGCTGGGACGCGAGCCATTGCGACGCGGGGCTCATGCTCTGCATTTTCTCCGGCATGATGATGCTCGGCGGCGCGATAACGTAGCTCAGCGAGTGCGCAATTTCGGGGTGTGAGTCCCATGTGCAGGACACTTCTCCATCCTCCATCTTCCAGTAGCTGACGCGGATGGTGCGAAGGCTTGTCGGCGTCTGCAGGTTCGTCGACCAGTCGCTGGCGACGCGAAACAGATCGGTTAATCCATAGACGGCGGCCAAATGACAATCCGGGTAGACCAGCAGCCCCACCTCTATGAAATCAGCTTTTTTGCGTTTTGCCACTTTTGCCTCGGATAAAGTCATTTCCGCCACGTGTTTCTGCCAGAAGATCGCGATACCCTCTCCTTGTCAAATACGGAATTCGCAAACACAGCGCGACAGGAGAAATACAATGGCATCCGATACAGATCGGTTTTTCGTGTCGAGACGCAGCGTCCTGCTCGGGAGCCTCGCACTTGCCAGTGTGAGCATTCCGGCGCTCGCCTTCTCACACACCTCTTCGACTAACAGTTCATCACAAGGAGATATCGACATGGGCTTCGTTACAACCAAGGACGGCACTGAAATCTTTTACAAGGACTGGGGTCCGAAGGACGCACAGCCGATCGTCTTCCACCACGGCTGGCCGCTATCGTCGGATGACTGGGATGCGCAGATGCTGTTCTTCCTCTCGAAAGGTTATCGCGTCGTCGCCCACGATCGGCGTGGCCATGGCCGGTCGGCACAGGTCGCCGATGGTCACGATATGGATCACTACGCAGCCGACGCCTTCGCTGTCGTCCAGGCACTCGACCTGAAGAACGCGATCCATATCGGCCATTCCACCGGCGGCGGGGAAGTCGCTCGTTATGTTGCAAAGCATGGCCAGAAGGCCGGCCGCGTTGCCAAGGCTGTTCTCGTCGCTGCCGTACCGCCGCTGATGGTCAAGACCGCTGCCAACCCTGAGGGTTTGCCGATCGAAGTCTTTGACGGTTTCCGCTCGGCACTTGCCGCCAACCGCGCCCAGTTTTTCCGCGACGTTCCGGCCGGCCCATTCTACGGTTTCAACCGGGATGGCGCCAAGGTGCAGGAAGGCGTAATCCAGAATTGGTGGCGCCAGGGCATGATCGGTAGCGCCAAGGCCCATTACGACGGCATCAAGGCCTTCTCGGAAACCGACCAGACCGAAGACCTGAAGGCGATCACCGTACCGACGCTGGTGCTTCACGGCGAAGACGACCAGATCGTGCCGATTGCGGATGCGGCCCTGAAGTCGATCAAGCTTCTGAAGAACGGCCATATCAAGACCTATCCCGGCTTCTCGCACGGCATGCTGACCGTCAATGCAGACGTCCTGAACGAGGATCTGCTGGCCTTCATCAAGGGCTGAACCTGATCCGGTGTGGGTGATCCATGCCGCAGCCCTCTTGGGCCAATGGAGACACGGGAGGGGCGTCAGCGCCCCTCTTAGACGACCTCCACTAGGCAGGTCGCGCCCCGCCTCCGCGCAAGCACTGCCCCGACGCAGCCATGGGCGATATAGACAATGCATTTCCAGAAAAGGAAAAGGAATAGGACCATGGACCAATCAGTCAATTGCGTGGCGCTGCTGCGCTGAAAACGCCTACAGGACTGAGTAGCGACGCGGTGAAGGACATCTCCGCCGGCGCAACCGCCGTGTTGGCGGATGTGTTCCCGCTCTATCTCAAAACCAAGAACTTCCACTGGCACATGTCCGGATCGCATTTCCGTGACTACCATCTGCTGCTCGACGAGCATGGCGACGAACTGTTTGCAATGACCGACCCGTTGGCCGAGCGCGTCCGCAAGGTCGGCGGCAGCACGCTGCGTTCTATCGGCGACATCTCGCGCAAGCAACGCATTGCCGACAATGACGCCGTTTTCGTCCATCCGCATGAAATGCTCGCCGAGCTGCGCGACAACAATGGTAGCCTTATCGCAAGCATGCGCTCGCTGCATAACGTCTGTGACGAGTATAACGACGTCGCGACCGCCAGCCTGCCCGAGAACTGGATCGATGAGACCGAGAAGCGTGTCTGGTTCCTGTTCGAGACCCTGAGCGACACCAACGGTTGATCGTTTGAACGTCGGGGATGCGGCAATCCTGTCCCGGTAGGATTACCGATTGCCGCTTTCCTCCCGATGAGTATTGATTTGACTATCAATCACTCACCCACGGAGTGGATGTCTCGCGGCATCCTGTCTAATGCGACGATTTTTGAACGAACAACCCCATCTCGCTGTGGCCACCGTAATATGGGTCGCGGCCAGTGCGCTGTCGGTTCTGGTTCTCGCTGCGGTCGAATATCGGTCGGGTCGGCAGGAGCTCTTTGAGAGAGCAGGTAGCACCGAAACGCTTCTCGCCGAAAAACTGGCGCAGCACGATGCGCATCTGAGCGCGCTTGGCGCAATCGTCCGGATGTCGCCAGCAGAGCCGTCGCCGAGCATTCAGGGCCTGTCGGAAAACATCTTGGTCCGATACCCCCGTATCGTCGAAATCGCCACGTTCCGTCTCGACGCCGGTGCGGCGCGGATTTTCCGTTATGGCAAGCCCGCCGGAGCCACAGAGGAAAGCGGGCGCCCGCTCGCCGAACTACCAAAACTCTTCAATGTCGGCGATATCGCGAGCCGCGCCCTGCCCGGCGAGCACGCCTACGATATCTTCAAGCTTGTCGAACCCGGCCGGGTCCTGCGTCTGCGGATTGATGCCAATGCGTTGCTGGACGGTGAGAGGGCATCCCGGGATTATTCCACGACGCTGACGTTGAACGACGAGACGCTCGCTGCACACGGTGGCACCGAGCGTGCGCTCCTGGCCGCCACGACAAGGATCGCGATGACGAGCCATACCCAACCGCTCCAGTTGGAAATCAGCCGGTATTTTGGCCCCGGTGAACTCGTTCCGCTTCGGTTGGCCGTTCCGCTGATAATCGGCTGGGCAGCGGTCATCTGGTTGGTTGCGTCCTATAGGGAAACCCAGGCCGAACGCCGTCGTCACGAGGCAAGGGCAGCGCTACTGAAGCAGGAAGCGATGCTCGCGCATGCAGGGCGCGTCAACGCTCTTGGTGAGATGGCCTCCGGCATCGCCCATGAACTAGCGCAGCCGGTGACAGCAATGCTCAGTCAGAGCCAGGCGGCAAGACGCGCCTTGGCCATCGGCCGCCAAGATATCCTCGAAAAGGCACTCGACGCCAACATTCGCGAAGCCAAGCGCGCGGGGGACATCCTCGGACGCATGCGGGCCTACATCTCGGGCGCGCCGGCCGATATCAAAATGGTCCCCCTCGATGAAGCGATCACCGAGGCCATGCGCCTCGTCGAAGCGGACATCAAAGCACGGGCCATCAGCCTCAATATGGTCATTTTCCCCGATCTGCCCGTCGTGCCGATCGATGTGGTTTCCTTTCAGCAGGTTATTCATAACCTCGTTCGCAACGCTGCGGATGCGGTCGCCAGATGCCCCTCTCCTCTCATTACACTGACAGCTCGGCGCGAAGGAGACGGCGTTGCCATTGAGGTCGCGGACAATGGGCCAGGCATCGAGACCGGCTCGCTCCATCGGATTTTTGAACCATTCTTCACCACAAAACCTGACGGGATGGGCCTTGGCCTGCCTCTATCGTCGCGACTGATCGAGCGCATGAATGGCAGTCTCGAGGCACATAATAACGGCGGCGCCACCTTCGTCATCCGCCTGCCACTGGGAGAGCCCGCATGATCTACCTCGTCGACGACGACCTCGCGGTACGAGAGGCCATGACGCTTCTGCTCGCCACCTACGGCAAAGAGGTCACGGCCTTCCCTGATGCCGCCCGCCTGCTCGCCCATGTGGAAAAGTCGAAACCGGGAGTCATGCTCCTCGATCTCAGGATGCCTGCCATCAGCGGACTGCAGCTTCTGAAGAAGCTTGAGGATCTCGGCATCCGCTGGCCGGCCATCATGATCACGGGACACGGCGACGTGGAAGCATGCCGTCGCGCATTCAAGGCCGGCGTCGTCGACTTTCTTGCAAAGCCGGTCGATGAGCATCTTTTGATGGAAACGATTGCAACTTGCGAGGCCGCGCTCGACGAGCTTCTCATCTGCCACGAGAACAGTCAGTTGCTGAAGCATCTCACCTCTCGGGAACGGGAAGTGATTGAGCTCGTGTCCAAAGGATTTGGAAGCAAGGACATCGCGGCCGCGCTCGACGTGTCGGTCCGGACCGTCGACAGTCATCGGGCGAGCATCGCAACGAAACTCGGAACACCGGCAGTCGCGGAGCAAACCCGCATCTGGGTCATGGCGCATCGGTAATGCAAGGCACGCCAACTGCCATTATTACTTAATACGAGCCAGCTGGCTCGAAAATGTTCGCGGCTCGGCTAGGCGTCGTCGAACATTCCAGTGGGTAGGCCATCCATGCTGTATGTATTCTTTTCCCGACGATAGACCTCGATACCATCCGGGCCTTTTGCAGCGGTCCATTGGTCGAGGCTTGGCCGTTCGGCTTTGTAGTCGAACAGAGGGACGCCGAAGCCGCAGGAGGTTTGAACCAGGTCGATGTCCAGCAGAATGACCTGCCGGGCTCCTGAGGGTTCCGAACCGTTGTAGTGGCTGATCAGGATATTCTCGTATTCGGGACTGTCGCGGCGGATGGCCCGCCCGCGACCGTAAAGGCGCAAGATCATCGGTGGCCCTTCGACCGCACAGAACATGATCGTCAGCCGACCATCCGCGCGCAAATGCGCGGCGGTCTCGTTTCCACTCCCGGTCCTATCCAGATAGACCACCGTATTTGCATCAACCACCCGCAGACAGCCCGTCTCCCTCGGCGAAATATTCACCCGGGATTGGCCGGTCGCCGAGGCTGTGAAGAAGATATGCTGCCGACCGATAAAGTCCTTGAGACGAGCGTCAATGCTCTCGAATTGCTTTGCCACGGCCGATGCGTCCTCTTGATCACAAATATGGAAGATAACCACCTAACCTGCAGGAGACCACGCCTCCGTAGGTGGCTGCAATGGTGTCACGGTAGGTTCAGGTCCAACCCGAGCATTCGGCTCAAGGAGAACGCGAAAAGCCCGACGGCAGCTAGCGCGATCGTAAACAACGCGATCACCTTGCCGCCGGTTTGCAGCAACGCTCGCGTCGTCCCCTTCTCTCCCTGGTCGTACTGCCATTTGACGGCGAAATACATCGCCACCCCCAAAGCGATAACCTTGAACGTTGCAAAGACTATGGGAACCCAGTCATACGGAAAACTCTCGTGCGAGAAAGCGGCCCAGGGGCGTCGGCTACTTCGTTCGACGCCCCCTGACATCGCGGGGTTAGTTGATGCGGGCGCTGACCTTTTCGATCGCCTCGTTTGCGCATGCCTCGTCCAGATTGCCGCCCGGTGCGCCTGCAACGCCGATCGCACCGATCGTATCCTTGCCGGCCTTGATCGGAACACCACCGGCCAGGACGAGGAAGCCCGGGATATCCGCCATCCCGGCAGCAACCGGGTTCTTGGAAACGTTTTCGGCGATCGCGCTGGTGGGATTGCGCGACGACGCCGAGGTGAAGGCCTTCTGCGTAGACGCATTGACGGTATGCGGACCTGCATTCTGGGAGCGCACCAGTGCAAGAAGGACACCCGACCGGTCGGTCACGGCGGCCGACACGTTGTAACCATCGGCGGTGCATGCAGAGACGGCCGCCTGAGCGATATCGACCGCGAGCGTGGTTGCGATGCTGGTCTGCTGCACAGTGTCCTGGGCAACCGAGGGGGCCGTTATAAGCGCGCTGGCGGCGAGAGCGATCAGAAGAGTTTTCATCTTGGCAACTTTCTTTCGGTTGTTGATGGCTGTGAGCTTACAGGGAGCCATGATGGGGTGAATTCGGGTGGTCACCGATTGGGATCGGTAGGATTACTGAGCCGCCTCGACGACCGGCAGCCTCGCTGACAACTCTTTGACCAGCACGCGCTCGTTCTCGGAATAGTCGATTGGAACTTCGACGAGATGCACGCCGCCCATCTCGAACGCGCCGTTCAGGGTCGATTTCAGATCCTCGATGTGCTCGACACGCGTGCCCTTTACGCCTTAAGCCTCGGCGTATTTGACGAAATCGGGGTTTCCGAACGTCATCCCGAAATCGGTGAACCGATCGATCGCCTGTTTCCAGCGGATCATACCGTAGGCATCGTCCTTGATCAGGAGGATGACGAGGTTCAGCCGCAAACGCACGGCGGTCTCAAGCTCCTGGCTGTTCATCATGAAGCCGCCATCCCCACAGACCGCCATGACGCGCCGCGTCGGGTAAAGCATGGAAGCCATCATCGCTGAAGGGAGCCCGGCTCCCATCGTCGCCAAGGCATTGTCGAGAAGCAGTGTATTCGCGACATGGGTCCGGTAGTTGCGCGCGAACCAGATTTTGTACATGCCATTGTCCAGGGCAAGGATCCCGTCGGTCGGCATAACGGCGCGGACGATCCGTTGCGGCGTGAAGCGGGCTTCAAGCTCCCTGTCGGCGATGCGCGCGAGGATCCCTTGCCTGAGATAGATCAGCGCTTTTGCGTTTGGAAGCCTGCCCTCAAGCCGGTCCGCCAGGAGCTTGAGGGTGGGCCCGAGATCCCCGATCACCTCGGCCTGAGGGAAAATAGACCTGCTCGACAGTGGCCGGCTGGTACCCGACATGAACGGCCTTCGCTCCGTTGCCATTCATCATGAAGGGAGGCTTTTCGATCGTGTCGTGTCCGATCGTGATGATGAGATCGGCCCGTTCGACGGCCTCGTGGACATAGTCCCGCTCGGAAAGAGCGGCAGTACCCAGATAGAGGTCCACGCCGCCTGGGCGAAAATTCGGCTGAAGGCGCTCCAAGCTCGGATTGCTGAGCTGGATCAAGCCAGAGTTGCACTCAGGCGCCTCGTGGGCGAGTGCGCGTCCGGAAGGACCGGGCCATGTCCGATCCTGTCATCCTTCGGCGTCTGAACAAAGCAGTTCGCCGAGGCGTGCTAGCCATCAACTATATCGCCCTCACGGTCCCGGATCGGTGGAATGAGCAAACGATCTCTCAACGGTCTCATCGCCAAGAGTTGCTTCAAAAGGCTGCGCCAGCTCTTCGCCTCCTTTTTGAAGCGCTTCGTCACGCGACGTAGCGGCTGGCCAGATTGCAATATCGATGATGTCCGGATCGACTGGGACGCTCTCATCCCTGCTGCCGTGAAATTCCATCCAGTTGATCTGGATCATGCAGTCAACGCTGTCCACGAGGAAAATAGGGCCGCATGGCAACGGATCGGGCAGCGAGGGGCTGGATATCGCGAATGACTTCGATGGAAACGAGGCTTGGGTTTGTTCTATGCGTGTCCACAGATTGCCGCTCATTGGCTCGGTGACCGGATGCTCCGGTTCGCTGTCATAGATTGCGATCCTGATATGTTGTTGAAGGCAGGACTGGGTGTAGACAACCAAACCACTGGGCATCACGGATAGGCTGCGCGTCTCCATCTCGGAAGTGATCTCGCCTGGTGGCGTGAACCCATCCTCAGCTCGGTCGACCAAGTAGAACTGGCCGTAGTCGGACTGCCAGGCGAAAGTCGCGCATCCTCGCAGCGATGATGACACGGTCTTGCTCCTATTTGACTAGCGTGAATGCCCGCCCAGTTATCCGAGGGGACGTTTCTGTATATGCGATGATAGCAGGCAACGTCCATCAGGCGATTGTCAAAGGCGAGCCCTCGAGTGGTCGCTTCCGTGTCCTGCGTCCCGACGGGTCAGCCTTGTCGCTGGTGTCGTTCGGTCGCTGCCTCCGTGACGATATCGGCGTTCCCACCTTTTACACAGAGGCTGTCATGGCAGCTTCGTCGCCTCAGGTCGCCGAAGGGAACGATGGTTTGGAGGCACATTGCCGTGCGGCGCTGGCGTTGGCGCAAGAAAGAGGCAACGAGCTCGCCATCCGCTATTTGTCCTCTGCTATCAATGTCGTCGCCTCGACGTCTCATAAGGCCTGACGGGAAAAAGGCTAGGCCGACAAGTCGTGTAGATCTGTGGTGATTGCGTCGCCCAAAGAGAATTCGGAGAACTGCACCTTCAGACCAGCACGTTCCGGCGTGCAGGCCATAGGTCCCACCATGTACTTCTCACCGCTCGGAAAAGCCGCTAGCCGCAGCAGAGGCCAGGTGCGGCCATCCGAACTCGCCTGGATTCTTGCGGCACCCTCCCTAAGAGTGATCCGGATGGTGAAATCTTCGAGATCGTCGAACGGCTGAGACACCGACCAGTCGGATGCACCGTTCGTTACCACGGTGGAGAGGAAGCGTTCGCCATCCGTGAATTCGACGCCAGTCTTGATCCAGCGATCTGCATCGATGCGCAACATAAGCCCAGCCTGGTCATAGAGCGACCGGAATTCACCTTGCACCCGCACTCTTGCCGTAAAGTCTCCGGTCGCAGGGATGCCGAGCATATGTCCGCTGTCCCGGTTGAAGCCATAATGCGTTTTCCGCCAGAAGTCCGTATTCTTGTCGGTTGTCATGGTGAGGGTGCTTGGAGACGCCTTCCAAACCGCTGGCTCGTTCAACCACATGCCGTATTCGAGATTTTTGTTCACTTCATCCCCTTCATTTGATCACCCACGTCAGCGCCCAGGAAATTCCTGACCTCAGATCAGATCTTTTCGCGTGTGAGCGAGATCGATCCTGGAGTTGTAGCCATGCTTTTGCGGTAGATGGAACAGTGGACCATGAGAAAAGGCGACTTGCCCTCCGCTGGACATCCAGCGGCCGGCCGTAGGCGCGCTCTGCCTTGAGACTAAAAGATCCTGTCCCTTCTAATGCCTAAGGTGCCCACGATTATCATCCACGTTGCCGAGGGACGAGTGAAAACGACGGTCTGGTCTAGTAAGTACAACCCGGCGCAATCTGAATATTCATTGCATTGCTGCATGGGCACTGGGGTTAAACAATGCTGCAACTCCCATGATAAGTATCGCTTATCGGAAGTGACTAGACCAACCGCTTGACCAGGATCGGAGAGGCTCTTATTCTGGTGCCTGAAGCCAAAATCGAGGCCCGCAGCGATGACGACCACCGTCAAGATTTCCGAAGCAAAAACCCATTTGTCCGACCTGTTGGCGCGCGTCGAGGCCGGCGAGGACTTTGTTATCGCCCGCGGCAATGATCCAATCGCGCGCGTGACCCGCATCGCGAGGGAAAACGACCTGCAGCTGCTGCTCGCCGAAGTTCGTGCCGCCCGCCTCAAAGCTACCGCTTCGACCCATGACGAGATCCTATCGTGGCGTGACGAAGGCCGCCGCTGATGTCTTTCGTTATCGATGCCTCGATGGCGGCCGCCTGGCTGCTGCCGGAAGAGTTTTCTGACGCGGCCGAGGCTGTGATCGCGACGATCGACGCCCCCTGCCCTGTCCCGTCGCTGTTCTTCTTCGAAATCGGCAACATTCTGGCGATGTCCGAGCGTCGGGGCCGGATTGCCGCCGGCGCCGCGCTGGTCAACATGGAACGGGTACGCCGGCTGCCGCTCGACGATGCCGGCATTGGCGGTGACGGCTATGTCCTGCTGCTATCGGCAAGTCACGGGTTGAGCGCCTATGACGCAGCCTATCTGGCGCTTGCGCTTAACCGTAGCCTTCCGCTTGCCACGCTCAACCGAAAACTGGCCGGTGCTGCCCGCAAGGAAGGGGTTCCGGTGCTGGGGCCGTTTGCCCATGGCGACTGATCTTGTCACGCTGTCACGGATGGTTTGATGGGAGCGGTGATCAATCTCACTCGAGCGAACAGGCACGACCCCGTGGCGTGCGCCGGTGACTTCACTCTTTACGGTTCGCGGTCTTTTTCAAGAGGGATGAGCAGGCTGGGAAATTCGGTTTCGGCAGGAAGGCCGGCAATTCTCCGCATCAGTCGGTCCAGTCGATCCGTCGTAAAAGCCTTGTCGGCGAACCAGATCTCGATTTCGGCCGGATCAAGCGTATCAACCATAGAGAATGTCGGCACAACGCAGCCCGACGCCCGGATGGTGCGAATGTTGTGCTGGTATCGCCGGATGCGTTCCGCCATCGGCAGATCGGATCCGGTCCTCAAAAGCTTGTCTTTGGGCCATTCAGGCACTGGCATCTCCTCCCGTTCAACGAATTGTAGCAGCATCGGTCGGCCGCGCCATTGGCGAAAGACAAGTTCTACATTCATCAGCCGGCAAAGACGTTGATGTCTCGTTGAGACGAAGTTGCCTGATACTGCGTACAACTGGCCTACCCGAGCCACCCCTTCATCGCCAAACAAGGCATTGTTTATGGAAGATCGCATCCGCTTCGCGCTCGAAAAGCTGCGCAACATCGCCCATCAGGATTCTGGCCAGGGCCGGCGGGTGGCGAACTTTCTGCTCGCCTGGTGGAATGCCGAAGAGCACGGCGGCTTCGACCTGACAGATCTGGCCAATGTCGATCGCGAAGTTTCCGAGGACATGGCGACGATCTTTACCTGGCTCGCGCGTGAGGAAGATGTGGTTTACCTCTACGAGTACCGCAGCGAAATCGAGCAGGTGATTGCGCGCTGGCGGCCCCAGGCGGCTGTGGAATGATGGCAAAGTCCCGCAAGTCCGCTCAGGATCTTTCTACCGTTGAGGGACGGATCGCAGAGCTCGACACGATCGCTGCCGTCCTGCCGATGGAGCGTCGCGACGAGCTCGCCGAGCTGTTGACCGACCAGGATGTCGAAACCCTGCGCCATCTCGTCAACGAAGGCATGGGTGAAAACACGCTTCGCGCGCTTACCTCCGATCTGGCTTATCTGCAGGCGTGGTCGCTGGCAGCCACGGGAAAGTCTTTGCCTTGGCCGGCGCCGGAAGCGTTGCTGCTGAAATTTGTCGCACATCATCTGTGGGATCCGCAGGAGCGCGAAACCGATCCGGATCACGGCATGCCGGCGGACGTAGAGCAAAATCTCCGCGGCCAGGGGTTTCTGAAGGTGACCGGCCCGCATGCACCCGACACCGTGCGCCGACGGCTGGCCACCTGGTCGACGCTGACGAAAAGGCGCGGGCTGATCGGCGCCTTCGCCTCCCCTGCCCTCAAGTCTGCGATGCGCCTTGCCGTTCGAGCCACGCCGCGGCCGCGTAAACGAAAAAGCGCCAAGGCGATCACCGGCGATGTGCTGGCAAAGCTGCTGGCGACCTGTGCGAGCGGCAGTCTGCGCGATCTCCGTGACCGGGCGATCCTGATGGTGGCGTTTGCCTCCGGTGGCCGTCGGCGCAGTGAGATTGCCGGCTTGCTCTGCGAGCAGCTGTCGGCCGAACCGCCGGTCGTTGTCGCGGACGGCCCTCCCCTGCCCTCGCTTGCCATTCATCTCGGACGGACAAAAACATCCGGTGCCGATCACGACGAGGTCGTCTATCTTACCGGCCGGCCGGTCGAGGCGCTCAATGCCTGGATGACAGCAGCGAAAATCGACGCAGGGTCTGTGTTTCGAAAAGTCGATCGCTGGGGCAATGTGTCCAAGCGGGTGCTGGATCCGAAATCGGTCAACGATATCGTCAAGCAGCGGGCGGCGATGGCCGGCTTGGAGCCGGGGGAGTATTCGGCGCACGGCTTGCGGTCGGGATACCTGACCGAGGCTGCCAATCGCGGCATTCCGCTTCCTGAGGCAATGGAGCAGTCACGGCATCGCTCGGTGCAGCAGGCGTCGAGCTATTACAATAACGCGACGCGGCGAAGTGGGCGCGCAGCGAGGCTTCTGTGAAGTATGATCGTCTCTACATGGTCGACGCTAGTTGCACCCTCGATTAATTCTCGAAGGGATCACGAAATAGCAGGAGCGCTTGCTGAAGTTCAGCCCAAATCGATGCCGCAGAAATTGACCTCGATCCCGAGTTCCGCCGCAAGTGCTGCCTTGGCAAGCGCTGCCCGATCCGCTTCCGTCGCCGAGTTCGCGTAGACCACCTGGATGTGGTTGGCCTTGTGGCCGCGCCATCATCTGGTCGCGGGAAACCCCGGTCAGCACCGCATGCATCATAGGCCACTGTTCGTTGGTGGATTTCCACCGGCGCTCGGTCTCTTCCTTCGGCAAGGACACGGCCTGACCGCGGCCGATATCCATCTTCAGCCGGTTGTCCTCGACGAAAATGCGCGACCAGACGATCTCGCCCGGCCGGGCGATACCACGCAACGTGCCGCCGCCTGCGGGGAAGAACATCGGCGGCTGACGCAGGCTGTCCGATCCGGCCCAGCCACCCTCATGATGTGCCGGCGGGGCTGCACCGGAGATCTCGAACACCCAGACAAACCCATCGACCGTACCTGTCGGATCGACACCGCCCCAGCGCAGGTCATGCAGGGTGTTTTCCACCGGCTGGCCGAGCGCCCGGTGCAGGCGGTTGGTCATCAGCCCGTCGAGACCGGCGCATTCATCCACCTCGTTGAAATGCACAATCGCCTTGCCCTGGCGGATGACCTTGCCGTCGCGGCCTTTGACATCCGGACGACCGTCATCGTTGAGGATGCCTTCCACGAGATCGGATGCCGGCAGAAGATCCTTCAGCCCCTGCTGGTACTGGATGCCGATCGCCTCGCAACCGAAATCCTCGGCAATACGCACGGCCGCGATATACATGCGGCATTGGTCGATCACCTGGTCCTCGGTCAGTTCCTGCTTCGGATCGGTCCCGAGATGGAACTTCATGCCCTTGGCGAGCAGGTCCTGATAGACGGCACGGCCTTCCTCTACCGGCACCTGATTGGTGGCGAAATAAAGCGCCGACTGCGACAGGCGCTCCTTGAAGATGCCGAGCGGCATCAGGAGTTCATCCGGCACGATGGCATTGTACATGCCCATGCAGCCCTCGTCGAAAATACCGAGAATGACCTTGTTGGTGCGGAAGTCGCTGGCGATCTCCTTCGCCAGATCCTTGAGATCCTGCGGCACGTTGCCGGCCTTGAACGGCGTCACATGGCTCGTGTCATGGTCGACCGTGCCTTCCGACAGCCATTGGGAAAGACCGCTGCGGAAGAAATCGTCGTCAAAAGTCTCGCTCCATAGCGAGGAATAGATAACGCCAGCCTTGGTCAGCGAACCATTGAGGTTGAGCAGCCCGACCAGACCCGGCCACTGGCCGGACCAGTTGGCGACGGTCAGGATCGGCCCCTTGTGGCTGGTGAGACCGGCAAGCACATGGTGCGAATACTGCCAGACGGATTCCGCCACGATCACCGGCACATTGGGATCGATCTTCGCAAACGCATCCATGCCTTCGCGCTGCGAGGCGAGAAAACCGTGGCCTTCTTCCGGCTTGTAGGCGTGAGCGCGCTTCACCGTGTAGCCGAGGCTGGCAAGCACGTCGCCGAGTTTCTTTTCCATCGCGTCCTGGGTCGCCCAGCATTGCTGGTTGGCGGAAAGGCGAAGGTCGCCGCTGGCGAAAAGTGCAATCTCTTTGGTCATGTTCCTCATCCCTCAAATCAATGATCAGCGCCGGCCATCAGCTCGGCATAGGCAACAAAGTCCTCCTGCATGCGGCGGAAGACATGATATTTGCGGTCGTGATAGGTGGCGATCTCGCCCCCGCGCGGAGAAATGCGACTGCCGGGGCCGCTCATGGCGCGCATGGCGGCAGGCAGGTCGGCATAATGGCCGCTCGCAACGGCGCCCAGCATGGCGCTGCCAACCAGCACCGGCTCGCGCTGATCCGGCACGACGATGGCGCAGCCCGTCGCATCCGCATGTTCGCGCAGAAACAGCTTGTTCTGGGCGAGCCCGCCGCTGACGACCAGCGTATCGACGGTAACGCCATTGGCGCGCATCTCCGCGATGATATGGCGTGTGCCGTAAGCCAACGCCTGCAGCGTCGCGAGATAATCGAGCGCCAGATCGTCCAGCCCACGGTCGAGCGACAGGCCGGTAATACCGCCCTTGCGCAACGGGTCCGCTAGTGGCGAACGATTGCCGTGAAAATCCGGCTGCACATGCCGAGATTTGGTCAGCGTGGCCGTCTCGCCGTCATCAGCCATCGCCTCAAGCCGGCGATCGAAAAGGGCAAACACGGAAATGCCTTCCGCCTTCGCTATCTCACGCGCCTGGTGAATGGCGGCATGGCCTTCGATCACCCTGTCGATCAGCGCACCGGCCGCCGATTGTCCCGCCTCGTTTGCCCAGAGACCCGGCAGCAGGACGGAGAAATAAGGTCCCCAGACGCCCGGCACGAAGGCCGGTTTTTCGCTAACTGTGATATGGCAGGACGATGTGCCGGCGATCAGCGCCAACCGGTCATCGAGCGCGCCGTCGCGAAGATCGACACCCATCGTGCCGAGCGCACCGGAATAGGCATCGATCAGGCTTGCGGCAACGGCCGTGCCCGGAGCAAGCCCAAGATCCGCGGCCGCGGCATCCGAGAGCGAACCGACCCTGTCTCCGGGTGCCGCAAACCGGTTACCGATGGCGCGAAAATTATCCGCGCCAAGTTCGGCAATCCCGGCGCTTTCGAAATAGGCCTTGTCCCAGCCCTCGCCCTTCGTACCGTTCTGGCCAAGATAGGTCCATTTGCACACGGTGCTGCAAAGCGAACGGATATCTTCACCCGTTGCCTTGTGGACCAGCCAGTCGGGCAGATCGAAAAACGCATGCGCGCGGGCGAAACTCTGCGGCATCTCGCGTTTCAGCCAGCGCAGTTTCGGCGTCTCCATCTCCGGCGAGATGACGCCGCCGACATAATCGAGAACCGGGCTTTTCAGCGCGTTGATCTGGTCCGCATCGCCAATGGCGCGGTGGTCCATCCAGACGATGATGTTCCAGTCGTCATCACCACCGGGGCTGACGGTCACCGGCTCGCCGTTGCCGTCCAGCACGACCAGCGAGCAGGTGGCGTCAAACCCGATACCGGCCACATCGGATGCAGCAAGCCCGGCATCCGCCATCGCCGTCTTCACGCAAGCTGAGATCGCCGTCCAGATGTCGCGGCAGGATTGATTGACGAAATCCGGCTTCGGCTTTTCGGTCGCGATCGCCTGCGAATGCGCCGCAAGCAGCGTGCCGCGCTGGTCGAAAATCCCGGCGCGGGCGCTTCCTGTGCCGACGTCAATTCCGATGAATGAGGTCATAATTCTAAGCCCGTTTGGCTGAACTCTCGAAAGGTCGGTTCTCATTTCGCGCGAAGCATCAGGCTTTGTTAGGCTGACACTTCGCGCGGCTCTGCAACGGCCTTAGACTGGCCCTGTAGAACCCACCGGCCAGATGTCACGCAGCTTTTCTCCGGCTAGGATCCGCTGGCGGCAGGCGATTTCGGCATCGCCATTCTTGTCCGCGTCATCCGCGATCTTTTCGACCAATTCGTGGGGTATCACTACGACGCCGGAAATATCGGCGAAGACTAAGTCTCCGGGACGCACCTTCACGCCGTGAATGTCGAGCTCGACTTGCGCTTCCGCCGGTTCCATGCGGCCTGAGACACCGACCGGGCTGACACCGCCGGCATAGAGCGGATAGTCCAGCTTTCGCACTTCCGCCAGATCCCTGACCGTGCCATGCACGACGGTTGCGGCTGCACCGCTTGTACGAGCGCCGGTCGACATCAGCTCGCCGGTTCCAGAACCTTCTGCACAGGTCGAGTCGACTATGAGAATGCCGCCCTTGACGACGCTGTCGATCGCTCCGTGGTAGACATCCTGCGGCTGGCCGACGCGCTTGCTCGGCGCGTACCGGACCGTATGGGCGGGGCCACAGACCACTTGGCCGGGCTTCAATACACCGTAAAGCGAGATGCCTTTCAGGAAACCATAGGCACCGTATTTGTCCATGACATCCTGAATGTCGCCGGAATACCACCGTGACAGACGTTCGATCGCTTTCCAGTTCACCTTCCCGTAGTCGTAAGCCGTCATAGTCAATCCACTCCCTTGGACTTTCTGATCGCCTGTTCCAGATAGGCGGTACTGTTGATGATGTGCTCGCGCATTGCTTTGCGCGCGCCTTCCATATCGCCGGCGACGACCAGCGACAGGATTTTCTCATGTTCGCCGAGCCCCTCTTTCAGCGTTTTGCGAGGGACCCGGCTCGACACTTTGATGACACCGGCTATCAGCGTGTGCAGGTTACCATGCAACGAAGACAGGATCTCGTTGCCTAGCGACTGGACCAGCGCCCGATGGAAGGCGGCATCCGCCTCGGTGAAGAGCCCGAAATCGTTATCCGCGACGGCTTTGCGCATGAGGTCGAGCGCTGCAGTCACGGACGTACCCGGCGCATTTTCGCCCCCGGCAAGCCGCCCGATGACGTCGACTTCAATCATTCGGCGAACGTCCATGGCCTGCACGAGATAGTTCGCATCCTTGGCAAAAAGAGCGCCTACGGATGTCACAAGCGAGTCCATGAACTCGCCGACGTCGTCTCTCACAACTTCGGCACGTTCGCCGTGCTTGCGGCGAACCAGCCCCTTTGTTTCGAGCACCTGCAGAGCTTCGCGAACCGACCGTGTGCTGACCCCGAATATGCGCCCGATCTCCGCCTCCGACGGCAGGCGCTCTCCCACCTGCAACTCACCGGAAAGGATTCGCGCCTCGATGTTCGCCACTATATGCATGTGCAACTTGCCGCGTTCCAAGCTTTGCGGGATAGGTTTCGTCGTCATAGGGGCACCTCACGCTCTACGATCGGACCGATCGCAATTAATATATGACATATGTCATAAGTATGCCTACGAACCTTGTCAATCTGTGTTGCACCAGCGAAACATTGAAGCCTATGGTTGCCGAAGGCGACAGTCATCTACCTCATTTCGACAACCGCCCGGGAAGCCTGTCAGATTACCATGCAGTAAATCCGCCATCCACGACCACATTCGAGCCCGTCATATAGGTCGAGGCGTCTGAGGCCAGGAAACGGATAACGCCGTTATACTCGTCAATCTCGGCCTGCCGGCGCATCGGCACGCGCTCCAGAAAATTGTCAATAAACTCCTTGTCGAAGCTCGCCGTTTTCACGCCACCGAAGGAGATCAGGTTTACGCGCACCTTTTTCTCCCCCCAGTAGGTGCCGAGATAGCGGGTGAGGTTGACAAGGCCCGATTTGGAGGCCGCGTAAGAAATCGCCTTGATGAAGGGCACGCCATCACGCTTTTCGCGATAGGCATAGAGTGCCTGGTTGGGCGAGACGAGACCGTAGATCGATCCGACATTGATGATAGACCCCCTGCCCTCGGCCGCCATGTGGCTACCGACAACCTGGCTGGTGAGCATGACGCCGGTTAGGTTGGTTTCGATGATGTCGTCCCAATACTTCTGGGGATAGACTTCGAAAGGCGCGTTCTGTTCGGCGGAACCATCCGGCTTGGAATCTATTCCGGCATTGTTGACCAGGATATGCGGCACTCCCCAATCGGCGATCAACTGCTTCGTGGCAGCCTCGAGCTGCGCCTTGTCGGTGACGCTGGCCTCATAGACACGGATATTGTCTTCAAGACCGGGAAATTTCTCGGCAATCTGCCCCCTGGAAAACGGTCGGCGGCTATAGATCGCCACCTTTGCTCCAGCTTGCGCAAGCGATTTGGAAAACTGCGTGCCAAGCTGACCAAGGCCACCAGTGACAACCGCGACACGGCCGGAAACGCTGAAGATATCTGACATGTGAATTTCTCCTTGGATCTGTCAGGCAGACTTGGTGGAAGCATCGATCGCTTCGCGGGAGCGCTTGTTGCCCTCGTTCAGAAACATCACGTCATTACCCATGATGATCATGTCGACGCCCTTTTTTTTCAGGGCAGTGACATTTTCCGCGATCGGAGGAATGCAGGGCGCCATGACCTTGATGTCCCGCGCGTGGCATTTTTCGATGAGCTCGGAGAGCTTTTCGTCCACCTCGGGATGCGACATCGAATAGTCGATGGAGATTCGCCGCGAAATGGAATAGTCGGCCGGACCGAAGTTGATGACGTCGATGCCTTCGACTTCGAGAATCTCGTCGATATTGTCGAAAAACTCGTAGCTTTCCGCCATCGGGATGACGAGCTTGTTGGCGTTCTCGCGCTCCATATAAGCCGACCACTGATAACCCGGCCCCGCAAACCCTGCCGACCGGCAGGAGGCATCGCCACCGCGGCGGCCATAGGGAGGAAATTTCGCTGCACGAACGATTGCTCGGGCCTGTTCCGCGGTATTGACCTGCGGCACGATCACACCAGTCGCGCCGATTTCCAGCGACTTGCGAATATCCCATTCATTGGTGCCGCGGACACGCACCAGCGGGGCAATCCCGGAAAGCAGCGCCGCCATCACCAGCTTTTCCATCTGGGCATCAATGTTCACCGGCGTGTGTTCCGCATCGATGAAGGCGAAATCCAGCCCCCAGTTTCCGGCAACTTCGATTGCGGTTGTCGAACCGGTATAGAAGGTTGAACCGAAGACCGGTTCGCCATTGCGCATCTTTTCTGCGAGTTTCAAATTCTCTACGACTGGCACTGCATTCTCCTCTTACAGTAATTGTTGGAATGAGCGGAATGACCGCTACTTCACGTCGGACGCGATGAAGGCCCTGAGCTCGGGCGTTTGGGGATTGGTAAAAATCTCTTCCGAAGGACCGGCCTCCCAGGCTCGGCCCTCGTGCATGAATACCGTGTGGCTGGCGACGCGGCGGGCAAAACCCATCTCATGAGTGACGAGGATCATGGTCATGCCGGTCTTCGCCAACTCGGCGATCGTCTTCAGCACTTCTCCGGTCAATTCCGGATCGAGTGCGGAAGTCACCTCGTCGAACAGCATCACCTTCGGCTTCATCGCAAGCGAGCGCGCAATTGCGGCGCGTTGTTGCTGGCCGCCGGAGAGCTCATCCGGATAGGAGTCCGCTTTCTCACGAAGCCCCACCTTTGTCAGGACTTCCTGAACCAATGCGTCCTGTTCCGCGCGGGGTACATTCTTGACGACGCGAGGCGCCAGTTTGATGTTTTCTGAGACGGTCAGGTGCGGGAAGAGATTGTAGCTCTGGAATACCATGCCGACCTCCTTGCGAAGGTCCCTGAGGCGCTTGTTGGTGCCATCGAGCCGATGCCCCACCACCTCTATCGAGCCGCTGTTGAACGGCTCCAGCCCGTTGATGCACCGAAGCATGGTGCTCTTGCCGGAACCGGATCGACCGATCACTGCGACGGTCTCGCCGTTGTTGACTGTCAGGTCAACGCCCTTGAGCACGCTGAGTGCGCCGAAGGATTTCTGGAGGTTGTCAATGCGCAAGGCTTGCACTTTTCTGCTCCTTTAATTTCTCGCTCCACAGTGAGAGCGGATAACAAAGCGCGAAATACATCAGCGCGACTGTGAGAAAGACGTGGAAGGGCTGGAAGGTCATGTTGTTGAGCAACTGTCCGGCCCTAGTGAGTTCGACGAAGCCGATCAGCGCCGTCACCGAGGTATTCTTGACCACCTGCACCATGAAGCCGACGGTTGGGCCGAGCGCGATACGCAAGGCCTGCGGCAGGATCACGTAGCGGAGCGTTTGCCCGCCGGTAAGGGCCAGTGAATCCGATGCTTCCCACTGAGCCTTGGGAATCGCCTCGATGCAGCCGCGCCAGATATCGGCCAGGAAGGCCGTGGTGTAGAGAGTGAGCGAGATCGCAGCCGCCGCAAAGGGCGGGAAGAAGAAGCCGAGGAAGCTGAGGCCGTAAAAGGCCAGGAACAGCAGGATGAGCAGCGGTGTTGCCTGCACCAGCTGAATGTAACCTGCAATCAGCAACCGCAGCCAGCGAGGTCCGAGCGATCGACCGAGCGCAAAGATCAAGCCGAGAACACCGCCGCAGACAAAGGTAACGAGCGACAGACCGACGGTCCACCAGAGACCCTGGATGAGGAACTGGACACTTGGCCATCCGTATGACTGGATCATGACCTGGTCTCCTGCATGTCGAGCATCAATCCGGCCGTGGCGCTACCTGTGGGCGTTTTTCTGCGAAAGAGCCAAAGCCCGATCAGCCAGTAGACGAAGCGGAAGGCGAAAGTGATGCAGATGTAGATTGCCGCGACGACAAGGAATGTCTCGAGACTGCGAAAGCTCTGCGATTCGATCGTCGCACCGGCCATGGTCAGTTCCTTGGCGGAGATTGCCGAAACGATCGAGGTTCCAAGAAGCGTCAGCGTCAGCTGGCCGGTCAATGCCGGGTAGATGATCCGTAGAGCCGGGATCAGGACCACGTAGCGCATGACCTGGATATGCGACATTCCAAGTGCCAGCCCGGCCTGGATCTGCGTCTTTGGTATCGCAACCAGTCCAGCGCGAAAGATCTCCGTGGAGTAAGCGCCGAGATTGAGTGACACGGCGAAGATGGCAGCCTGATCGGCATCAAGCTTTATGCCCGTGTAAGGGAGGCCGAAATAGATGAGGAAGAGCTGTACCAAGAGAGGCGTGTTTCGAAACCCCTCGACATAACAGGCTCCGAGGAAGCGGCACCAGTTCGGGCCGCTGAAACGGGCAATCGCAACGCAGAGCCCGATTGTCAGGCCTATCGCGATCGCCTCGGCCGAAAGAACCACGGTGTTGATCGCTCCGGACACAAGATCAGGTGCCCGGGCGATGACCGGAGCAAAGTCCATTGAATATGCCATAGGATAATCCTTGCCGATTCCCGGATGTCGCTTCAGGCAACATGCCGGGCAGAACGGTCAACTCGTTACAAAGTCGAGTTTTGAGAGCATGCCGCATTCATTCGCGGATGCGGCACGCAGATAGTCTGGGATAGGATCAGAAGGTCGGAAGCTTTCCGCCTGGAACGGGTACACCTACCCATTTCTGGTGCAGCGCGTCGATGCGACCGGTCACTTCCTGATAATAGATGAAGTTGTTGAGCCACTGGTGAAGTTCGGTCGCGTCCTTGCGTACCGCCATGGACCAATAAAGCGTGAAGATCGGCACATTGGCCTTAATCTCAAGGTCAGTCAGATTGCGCTTCTTGATGATATCCTGGGCAACGGTGGCGACGGCGGCAGTCGCATCGACCTGACCGGAAATAAGGGCCTGCATCGCCAGCGCATCGTCATCGAACCGAACGACCTCGAGCCCTTCTATTCCGTATCCGCTGACGGCCACATCCTGGGTGCTGCCCTTCGGGACAGACACTCGTTTACCAGCGAGGTCTTCAAGTCTTTCAATCTTCGTGCCCTTCAGGCCGATGAAACGCATCTCATAGGCGCCATAGGGGTTAGTCATCAAGAAGGTTTTGGCTCTTTCAGGCGTCGCCGTCATCTGTGCGATCAAGAGATCGACGCGGCCCGACTCAAGTGCCGCTGCGCGCGATGCATTATTGACCGGAACGATCTGTAGCTTGGCACCCATCGCCGCTGCTACGTCCCTCGCCATGTCCGCAAGAAAGCCATCAGTGTTACCGCTGGCATCGACAGTGTCATAAGGTGGGATGCCGGTCAGCACGCCGATGGTGACCGTACCCTTCTTGGCGATGTCTGCAACGCTTTGAGCGTTAGAGGTTGTAGCAAAACCGGATGCTGCGGCAATGACAGCGGCAGCGACAAAGGTACGTCGTAGCAATTTCGATATCATCAATTCCTCCCAATTGAACATCGCTGGCACCCGCCGCGAAGATCCTCCTTGCATGGCAGCCTCCCGAGCCGCCGTGCAATACCTCTGACATATGACTTATGACATGAGTGGAGTCAACGGATTTCTTCATCACTTTTTGGTTGGTAGCTTAACCTATAAATGCAGCCTGCAAGGGGTCTTGACCTTGTGGACTGCGAACTATCGATTAAATTATGACGTTTAGTGCCGGTGAGCAGTCGTTGAGAGAGTGGCGCCCAAAAGCAGATATCCTAGAAATGTTTGTGTCGGCTGAGTGATAGCAACAAATTTTCGATATGCGCTTATCGCTACCATTTCGAATTGAAGAAGACTGCACGCGCTAGTTTGGGTAAGAGTAAAACCCCAAAGGGCTGAAACAATTACATGTTGATCAGCTGCGCGCCCCCATTTCCACGTAAGACGTCGCGGAATGGTATCGCATTTGGTGGCCCGTGGTTGGGTTTGCTTAGTCGGCCCCCTGCCCTCTCATCTCAAATGCTAATAAGGGCACCTTCCGATGTTTGTGTGGGTGCCGCATACCTTGTGGTGCACGAAAAGTCGGTGCCGTAGAGCGTCGCGGATGGGCTGGTTGTAAAAGTGTAGTTTTTCGACTACATCGGATATGATGATCGAGATTAGGCGTGCGGCGCTGGATCAACGACCGGATGTCAGCGAGGGACCGCTAGTTTAGCCAGCGCCCTGATCGTTTTCCGAATTCAAGTCCTGAGGCTTGATACCATCATCCGTCTGCTCGTTGGATGAGCCCGCGGACGACCCGACACCGCCACCATGGTCCGCCGACCAGGTTTGTGGAAGGCCAGTGTTCTTGAGCGCTTCGCTCGCCTCCCGCCAATGGCGTTCTTGCTGGCCCTCGGGCCGCCCCTCTGCCTCCCAGCGCGCGTAAGCGTCTTCACGAATTCTATCTTCGTCTGACATCTGAGGTCCTCCTGAACTCATAGGAAACGGCGGTTGACTTCGTTGCTGATCATCGGGATCGCGACGGCGGTGGCAGTAGGCAGCTTGAGCGCCCGGATCAACTGTCCTAATGCAAAAGTGACGGCGATCGTCGCGGCAATCCTGAGCCAGGCGTGCTCTTTCTCAGGCGTGAACTCGACATCGGACTGGCTATGAATAGCAACCAGCTTCTCCTTGAGATCGGCGACCTCAGCGCGCAGTCGGCGTACCTCCTCGAGGGCGGCGTTCTCTCCCATCGGCGGGCTGGTCTGTTGAGCGGGGGGTGGGTTCATTGCGTTTCTCTCCTGCCTTCTGGAAAGGCCCAACGCTCAAGCCTCCGAAAAGATGCAGGTGATCTTCGGGTTCTGACGACGGCCGCCTTCATCTGTCCTGAAGTCCCGGAACCATCACACTTGGAACATACCTCGCGGTCGACCCGTTCAATGCCCCGGGAGAATGGGAGGGCAAATGCAATCCAAGGAGAAAATTCCATGCAGCGTTTCGTGGACAAGGTCGTCGTCGTAACTGGGGCTGGCTCGGGCATCGGCAAGGCGACCGCCGAGCGCTTCTTGAACGAAGGCGCGAAGGTCGCTCTGGTCGGCCGCACGAAGTCCAAGCTGGAAGACGTAGCGAAGCCGTATCCTGAAAGCCAAGTTCTCGTGATTGAAGCCGACGTATCAAACGAAGAGGATGTCAATCAGCTCGTCCTCGCGGCGTTAGAGAAGTTTGGCCGCCTGGACGTGCTGGTCAACAACGCTGGTGTGGTTACCCAAGGTGATGTCGGATCGTTGTCGACGGACGATTGGCGCAAGGTCATGGCCACCGATCTCGACGGCGTTTTCTACGCCTCTCGGGCGGCCATCCCGCATCTCAAGACATCCAAAGGCTCCATCATCCACGTGGGTTCAGTATCTGGAACTGGCGGCGACTGGGGAATGGCCGCTTACAATGCGGCCAAGGGTGCGGTCACCAACCTGACCAGGGCGATGGCAATGGATCACGGCAAAGATGGCATCAGGGTGAACGCCGTTTGCCCGAGCTTCACGAAGACCGGGATGACGGAAGACATGGTAGACGATCGGAAGCTCATCGACAAATTCAATGAGCGATTTGCGCTTGAAGGTCCTGGGAAGCCCGAGGATGTCGCAGCCGTCATCGCCTTTCTGGCAAGTGAAGATGCCCGGTTTGTAACCGGGGTAAATCTTCCGGTGGATGGTGGGATGTCTGCCTCGAATGGCCAGCCCCCACAATAAGGAGAAATCGAATGCCTGGGACGTTCAGCACCATCTAAATTGTTGCCTTCGACCTTGACGATCGCAAGCGGGCCGTCCGGGTATTCGAGCCTCGAGTAGCTACCAACGAAGTACGGGCGATCGAGGAAGCCGAAGACCTGGCGCGCCAGCACGCAGGTGTCGTTGTTTGGCGACGGGACGGCGATCCAGTCGATGGCGAGGAAGGCGAGCCTATCGTGGTTTTCAGCGTGGGCAGGATCGGAGTGTTCGATTGAGCCTCTAAGCAGCACCGCGAACTCATTCCCGAAACTCTGCCTTCTACTCGCGTTGCAAGCTGCAAGACGCTGATGCCGGAAAAATTGCGCTTTCGACGAAGCAAATATTTTCTGGCTACCCACAACCAACGGTGGGTCGCACCACTTAACCAGTCGCAGCGGCCTAACCTAGATTGCCGCTGTGCAGCGGGCAGCGGCTCCTCTAGCGGACGACCGGAACAATCGATGTCGCCGAGCTGTTTAGCCTATGTGCCGCTGCACCTCCCGTAGATCTCACTTCATAGACGACTGAAAGAGCGGCGAACCAACGCTTTCATGCTGCCGTTGGATGTAAGCGCGTCAAGCGCAGCACCGCGTTGCTTTTGTCCCCAGCACCCTGTTGGGGCCGCTCTCACCGACAAGGAAGCCGGAATATGACTGACGGCAAAACATTCTCGCTCAGCGCCAATGGAGACAGCTGGTCGCTCGAGACCGATCCATCGACAGGTCAGGCGATCGTTCTTCACACAGTGAACGCATCGTCTGGCGGACATGAAACCAGGAGCACCATAGATCGGTTTCTTGAGGTGAGCGTCGGCAAGCCCGAGCACGACTCGCTCCTGCAGATCCTGGGCAGGACGGAAGATCTTGACCCGCAGCCCAACGATAGCTTGCAGACACCATCTTACGATACAGCGATGGGATATCTGGAGTTAGGTGGCAGACGGCTGGCGAAAGTGGACGACAACATCGCCAATAGTCGCGAATGGGAAATGGACCCGATGGATGCTGACGCATTCTGGCAAGCGAACGTCGAGGCCTTGGGCGAACGCGAGAAGCGTGAGGTCTTTCTCCATCCGCCGTCTATCAGCGATGCGGACACCGGCGAAGGGCGTCAAACATTGCGGAGCCCTACGCAGGAGACACGCGACACGTCAGCCGGTAGCGTCCAGCGGCAGAGGCAATCCGGCGGCAGAGACAAATAGCCCTGCAGGTGAAG
>UCIV01000022.1 GCA_900472575.1 Hyphomicrobiales bacterium | reverse complement strand
TCGACGATTTCGGCGCCGGCCATTCATCGCTTGCCTATCTGGTGACGCTGAAGGTCGACCGGCTGAAACTCGACCGCCGTTTCGTCGCCGGCATCGAGAGCAGCTTCCAGAACCAGGAAATCGTCGGCGCCATGGCGGGCCTCGGCAAGGCATTGTCTATGGATATCGTCGCGGAAGGCGTCGAGACGGCGGAAGAAGCCGCAACCCTGCGCGATCTCGGCTGTCCCGCCGCACAGGGCTATTTCCTCGGCCGCCCGATGCCCGTCGAGGCCATCGCCGGCTGGCTGCTGACGAGGCTTCTGACGCCGGCGGCCTGACCCGCCACATCTACGCTCTCGGCGGCGCCCAGCCGTTTCCCTTTTGTACTCATTTTCCCGCCACCCCCTCTTCACTTTGGCCCGGACTCTCTCCATATTCGGGCCATGGCCAGATCCCCGAAAAAATCCACGCCCGATGCCTCCAGCGGTTTCGGTGAAGCTCCCCAGTCATCCTTTGAAGGCGCACCGCTTGAGGGCAGTGTGGCCGACTGGGTGAAGCAGCTCGAGGCGGAGGCGGAAGCGTCGGGGATCGAGACCCAGCGCGAGATCGCCTCCAAAGCCGGCAAACACCGCAAGAAGATCGAGATCGCCGCGCGCGAACAGGCGATCCGCGAGGCGGAAGAGGACGCTGCCAAGGCGAAGAAATCGGCCAAAACCAGCGGCAAGACCGCCAAGAACACGACGGCCAGCAAAACCGCCCGCGGCGTGTCGATCGGCGCCTCGTCCGACCCGAAAACCCGTGCCGCAGCCGGTCTCAATCCCGTCGCGGGCCTCGATATCTCGCTGGAGGACGCGCAAAGTCTCGCCCCCGGCGCCGTCACCGCCACTGTCGAAGCCCTCTCCGCCCTGATCGAATCCGGAAACCCGCTGTTCAAGGACGGCAAGCTGTGGACGCCGCACCGGCCCGAACGCCCGGCGAAATCCGAGGGCGGCGTCACCATCCGCATGGCCTCGGAATACCAGCCCGCCGGCGACCAGCCGACCGCGATCGCCGATCTCGTCGAGGGCATCAACAACAACGAGCGCAGCCAGGTCCTGCTCGGCGTCACCGGCTCGGGCAAAACCTTCACCATGGCCAAGGTGATCGAGGAAACCCAGCGACCCGCCGTCATCCTCGCCCCCAACAAGACGCTCGCGGCCCAGCTCTATTCCGAGTTCAAGAACTTCTTCCCCGATAACGCGGTCGAATATTTCGTCTCCTATTACGACTATTACCAGCCGGAAGCCTATGTGCCGCGCTCCGACACCTTCATCGAGAAGGAATCGTCGATCAACGAACAGATCGACCGCATGCGCCACTCCGCCACCCGCTCGCTGCTGGAACGCGACGACTGCATCATCGTCGCCTCGGTCTCCTGCATCTACGGTATCGGCTCGGTCGAAACCTACACCGCCATGACCTTCCAGATGGAAGTCGGCGACCGGCTCGACCAGCGCCAGCTTCTCGCCGATCTCGTGGCCCAGCAATACAAACGCCAGGACATCAATTTCATCCGCGGCTCCTTCCGAGTTCGCGGCGATACGATCGAAATCTTCCCCGCCCACCTTGAAGATGCCGCATGGCGCATCTCGATGTTCGGCGACGAGATCGACAGCATTACCGAGTTCGACCCGCTCACCGGCCAGAAGACCGGCGACCTCAAGTCGGTCAAAATCTACGCCAACTCGCACTATGTCACCCCACGCCCGACGCTGAACGGCGCGATCAAGCAGATCAAGGAAGAGCTGAAGCACCGCCTTGCCGAGCTGGAAAAGGGCGGCCGCCTTCTGGAAGCGCAGCGCCTCGAACAGCGCACCCGCTACGATGTCGAAATGCTCGAAGCCACCGGCTCCTGCGCCGGCATCGAGAACTATTCGCGGTATCTCACCGGCCGTAATCCCGGCGAACCGCCGCCGACCCTGTTCGAATATATCCCCGACAACGCCCTGCTGTTCATCGACGAAAGCCACGTCTCCGTCAGCCAGATCGGCGGCATGTACCGGGGCGACTTCCGCCGCAAGGCGACGCTCGCCGAATACGGTTTCCGCCTGCCCTCCTGCATGGACAACCGCCCGCTGCGCTTCGAGGAATGGGACGCAATGCGCCCGCTCACCGTCGCCGTTTCGGCCACGCCCGGCAATTGGGAAATGGAACAGTCCGGCGGTGTGTTTGCCGAACAGGTCATCCGCCCCACGGGCCTGATCGATCCCCCCGTGGAGGTACGTTCCGCCCGCTCCCAGGTCGACGACGTTTTGGGCGAAATCCGCGAAACCGCCCAGAAAGGCTACCGCACCCTCTGCACGGTCCTCACCAAGCGCATGGCCGAAGACCTCACCGAATACCTGCACGAACAGGGTGTTCGCGTCCGCTACATGCACAGTGACATCGACACGCTGGAACGCATCGAGATCATCCGCGACCTTCGCCTCGGCGCCTTCGACGTCCTCGTCGGCATCAACCTCTTGCGCGAAGGCCTCGACATCCCGGAATGCGGTTTCGTCGCCATCCTCGATGCAGACAAGGAAGGTTTTCTCCGGTCGGAGACATCGCTGATCCAGACCATCGGTCGCGCGGCGCGTAACGTCGACGGCAAGGTCATTCTCTACGCCGACAAGGTCACCGGCTCGATGCAGCGCGCCATGGACGAAACCGCCCGCCGCCGCGAAAAGCAGATGGCCTACAATACCGAACACGGCATCACGCCGGAATCGGTCAAGGCAAAGATCTCCGACATTCTCGACTCGGTTTACGAACGCGACCACGTCCGCGCCGACATTTCCGGCGCATCCGGCAAAGGTTTTGCAGACGGCGGCCATCTGGTCGGCAACAACCTGCAATCCCATCTCAACGCGCTGGAAAAATCGATGCGCGACGCCGCCGCCGACCTCGACTTCGAAAAAGCCGCCCGCCTGCGCGACGAAATCAAACGCCTCAAGGCAGCAGAGCTTGCGACCATGGACGACCCGATTGCACGAGACGAGGCACGCAGCCAGGAACGCAGCGGCAAAACTGGAACGAAGGGCAGCCGCGAGTCGATCTCCCCACCTGTGGGGGAGATGTCCGGCAGGACAGAGGGGGGTGAGGAGCGGTCCGCGCAGCGGAGCAATCGATCCAGCGAATCGATTGCAGCGACGAACGCCCGGAGCGAAAGCGAAGGGCCGGGAGACGGCGCGTCAAACCAAGCCTCCTACTTCACCAAACCCACGCTCGACGACATGGGCCCGGGCACCGACACCGCGCGCCCCTTGTTCCGCCGCAACACACTCGACGAAATGACCGTCGGCCGCACCGAAAAACCATCAACCGGCGCCCTCCCCGAACGTCCGCCGGAAACCTACAGCACCAAAAAACGCTTCTCGCCCCTCATGGAAGGCCAACCCGAACGCGCCGACGCCAGCAAGGACGATCCGCGGCCGGTGGTGCGCGGCAAGATCGGCGCCGGGAGTTATGAGGATGCGGGGGAGCAGAAGCGCAAGGGACGGACGAAGGGTAAAACTGGGCGGCCGGGGCGGTGAGGACAAGCCGACCTCATTCAATCCAAGACACGTTCAATGGTTTGCCATTCCCCTATACCTTCAGCCCGGCTCTGCACCGGGTTCCGCCGCAGTATTGGAAAGAGATGCGATAACGTCATTCAACGCTCCATGCTTCGTTTTAGCCCAATCACAGAACATCGCATCCAGTGGACCAGTCAGTCCTGGCTTAATAGCTCCAATCCACGTTTCATATTCATCAGATGGAAGGCAAGATGCGCCAAGTATTAAGGCATACTGCTCAAATCTCCCAAATTGCTCAAATCTAGTTTTGTTTTTTCTAAAATAAACTACGTTTTTAATTACACCATTTATCAATATTAATTGGCGACCATCAAGCTCTGAGAGCTTGGCTATCTCTGCAACTTTCTTCGCTGATATTGGAGAAATTGCTCTTACAAAAATTTCAAGAAGCCACACACGAATTACTGGAACACCGTGTCCGGCACCGCTTGCAAGCAAGGGAATGATCCGATCGGTTATATCAAAGCCGTCCAATTTTCCGTTTTTCTTCAACGCATCGAGAAGAAGCACAATATCCTTCACGAATGGGAGCAACTTCTCTAGATTCTCAGATATATAACCAACCGAGTCCTCGTTATTTGTCAGCCTCAGCGCCCTAAATATCGACCTAACTCGGCCAAAATCCCAGAAATCTTCAGAAAGCGCCTCTTCAAGCATTCCTATTAAATTTAGCGATTGCAGCTTTTCAATTTGACTAGCTATCTCCTCTTCATCTGTAGTGGCCCCCTAAACCC
>UCIV01000029.1 GCA_900472575.1 Hyphomicrobiales bacterium | reverse complement strand
CTAATGAGTCCGCGTCCTAGACCTCAAGCGGTCGCTGGCATCCTACGGCGACACCAGCCGGCTCGAGGAGCTGAAGCTCAAGATGCTGGCATCGGCCATGGTGCTGCCGGACTGGCTCTACAAGACCCAGAAGCGGCTGATGGTGGAGACGGTCGGTGTCGCGATCATTGATGGCGCCAGCCGTCCAAGCGATCATGCGGCGGGCGTCTGGGCGCTCGCGGAAATCGACGATCTTCTGGAGATCGATGGCGCCGCGGCTTGCATGGCGGAACTCCGCCTACGCTTCGGGCGCCGCGTGCAGCAGCTTCTCGAGGCTGCAGCTCGCCTTGCGCTTGGTCTCCCAGAGACGCGAATGGTGACGGCCACCCCACCGCTCGCCGCTGCCGGCTCCACGACGTCGCTCCATGCGCGCCGCTTTGGGACGCTGCGGGCGATCCCCCGCGTGAAGATCTGCGAGGACGTCACCGATGACGGTAAGGATCAGGGAGCCGGATGCCGTTGCGGCTCCTGTGAAGAGCCGAGCTTCGATGATGACGACGACGGCCGCGATGATCCGGAGGCGCTTGCAGATGACGTGGTCTCCTGGCCACCTGAGCACATCCGCGTCGGCTTTGCCCGGCGGCTGCTCGACGCCTAGGCGATCGACACTCGCTCGAAAGACGAGATAGCTGCGGCGCGTGACGCCGCGGCCGCCTCTTGCCGTTCCCATCATCCTTAAGAAGACGCCGTCCGCTGAAGCCGGACCGGCGAGGAGACCGTGCATGTCCGCAGACATTATGTCTACCCAAGCACCATCGACATCTGCCCGCCTCAAGAGAGGCAGCTCGAGAGCTTCCAAGCCCAGTCAGCAAACTGTGGTTCCGCGTCTGCAGGACGACCCGGCTCTGATTGTTGGCCTCGCTCTTGCGTTTGCCCGGCAGGGGACGTCGGACACGCGTGCCATTCCGTCCGTACTGCTCGAAAGGCTGCGCCATCTGGCAGAATTCGGCGATCCCACTTGCCGGCTGGTTCTCGACTGCCTCGGCAGGACGGTCGACGCCAATCATCGTAGGAGCGCTCGTCAGGGCGTCCTGACGGAAATTGTTTCCGCTCGTTCGGCACTCCAGGAGGAATGCTGATGGATCGTCTGACTTCCTTCCTGTTGCGGCGCTTGGCGCATGTCGAGCGCCGGGCCGTTAGGCGTCTTGCAGTCCGCAATGGCCTGTTGACCATGAGTACGGCTGTCATTGACGGTCACGTCATCGGTCGCTTCAGTCCTGCCTTCGACCCCTCCAATCTCACGGGTGATGCCGAGCGGGACCACCAGTGGGTGCGAGACCATCTCGCCGGCTTTCTGATTGAGGCACCGCTTGACGGTCACGGCCGACCTGTTCTCGTCCCGGCCCCACCGTTGTGGTCAGATTACCTCAGACGGCAGCCGGCAAACACCGAGGCTACTGAAACGGCTGCACATGCCTACGCGGTTCGCGTCGTTGCCGAAGCTGGGTACAAGCCGAGCGTCAAACCCATGGCCACCCTACTACTGCTTGCCGCGGCGATGGAACAATCCGGAGTCGCTCTGCGGGATCTGGGCGCGGTCCTGCGCCAGCCCGCACCCGTCTTCTCGGTGGCAGTCTTCGCCGACGGCTTCGAGCGGGCCTTGCCGCAGCTAATCGAAGTGACCGACGTCGTACCTTATGGGCCTTACACCGGTGTGGCCGCGGATTTCGCCTTCAACGACGACCTATGGACGTGGGTGGACGGCGAGACTCGGCGCGTGTTCTTGCAGGTCCCGGCAGGTGAGACCAACCGCCCGAGCCGGGCCGCGCTGCGCGGGCAATTGCTGCGGGCGCTTGCGGATGGCACGCCGGTGCTTGCCGTGGCGGAGACGCACACTGGCGTTCCTGATCAAGTTGATCTGACCTGCGACATCAGGCTGACGGGCGCGGGTATTGATCGCCTGCTGATCGCCGACCTGCTGGAGGCTGTCTATGGCAGCGAGGCGGTCATGCAGAATGACAGCAGCATTGTGAGAATCGACGCGGGTGCGCTGACGCTTGACGACTTGGCTATCGCCATCCGGCCGGGACGCCCAATCCTCTCTAGCCTCGATGCGCTCTCAGGGCTCGCGGCGCTGAACCGCGAAGACAAACGGGATCAGAAGGACGAAGACAAGGCGGCCTCGTCGCGTCGGCTGGTCACGCAAAGCCCGAGTGAGCGAAGAGAGCAAACGTCGCGGAATCCCGGCAATACCGACGATCGCGCAGTATCGACGTCGACCTCTTCGTCCCAGCGCAAAGGGAAATCAAAAAGCAAGCCAACGGGCGCCGAAGTGATCCAGCCGGAGCCCGTCGATGATGCATCTACGCCGACCGCGCTGCGTGTCGAGACGCTGAGGGGCTATGGTGCTGCGACGGCATGGGCGCTCGGCTTGAAGGTCGATCTCGCGGACTATCTCGGCGGGGAACTGCCGTGGTCACAGATGAGCACCAAACTGCTTCTCTCCGGACCGCCGGGGACCGGCAAGACGACCTTCGCACGCGCCCTGTGCAACACGCTGCAGATCCCACTGGTCGTCACGTCCGTGTCGACCTGGCTTCAAGGCGAGTATCTGCATGATGTGCTGGGAAGGATGGCGGACACTTTTGCCGAGGCGAGAACGCAAGCGCCGAGCATCCTGTTCATCGACGAGATCGACGGCATCGGCCAGCGTGCTTCGGCGTCGAGGTCCTATTCCGACTACTGGAATGCGTGCGTGAACAAGCTTTTGGAATTGCTCGACGGTGCCATGAAGACCGATGGCGTCATTGTTGTCGGCGCCACCAACCGGCCGACCGAAATCGACGAGGCGATCCGCCGTTCGGGGAGGCTGGAAACACATATCGAAATCCCCAGACCGGATATTCCAACGCTCGCCGGCATTCTTGCCCATCACCTCGGCGCCGACCTCGATGCCGTCACCGCGTCGGACACCCAGATCGGAGGTAAGCCATGATGGGAAACACCAAAGTTAGTGGCTCGATGGACGAGATCGAGATCATCGTGGAGGATGACGGTGAAACCGGCATCGACAGGCCAGAGACGGCCGGGCAGGATAAAGCAGTGTTTCAGGCATTGCGTCGTCTGGCAACACGAGCAATGGGCTTGACTGGCGCCGACATTGAACGGATCGTCCGCGAAGCACGACTGAAGGCTCGCCGAGAAAAGCGCCGCCTCACCTATGCCGATGTCGAAGCCGGCATCCGCGGTCACCGCCCGCCGGTCCCGTATGATGTCCGATGGCGCTTTGCGATCCATGAGTCCGGCCATGCGGTCGTTCATCACGCTCTGCGGCTCGGGTCGATCATGGGATTGACGATCGACGCCAAGGACGGCGGCCACAATGCAGTGACCTTTGCGACCAACGCACCTGACACCGAAGCTTGGTACGAGCGGCTGCTGGTCATGCTGATGGCTGGCCGCGCGGCTGAACTCATCGTGCTCAAGTCCGTATCGGCTGGTTCCGGCGGCGCCGAGCAGAGCGACCTGGCGCGCGCGACCCGCATTGCTGTCGATATGGAGCAGGCACTGGGTTTTGGCGGCCGTCACCCACTGCTCTATCTCGAGCACAAGATCCCCACCGCGATCCTCAGCCGCGACGCCGATCTGGCAGAGCGCGTGCATCGGCGGCTCGAGTTCGCGCAGGCACGGGCGACGGAGGTTATCCTCGAGAACCGGCAGGCCTTCGACCGGCTGGTGCGCGAACTCTTCGATGCGCAGGCTCTTGATGGGGCAGCGGTCATCGACATCCTGGTCGCCGCCTCGTAAATCCTGAATGAGGGATGGAGGAAAGGAATGTCTGTGACGATCATCGCACATTGCGACTGGAGTATCGAAGCCAAGAAGCGATGGATGTGCGTGGCGGTTCGGCAGGGCGACACATGGGCCCTGTCGGCGCCGGAGCCTGTCGGCGACACGCGGAACCTCATCGATCGGCTGCGGCGACGTGCGGGAGCAGACGCCGCAGTGCTGATGGGTTTCGACTTCCCGATCGGTCTTCCTGCCGCCTACGGCAGAGTTCTGGCGGGATCTGACTTCCGTTCCTTTTTGCGTTCATCCGGGGACACACGCTTTGCTCGGTGGTTCGACGTCGCGGAGCATCGCAGCGAAATCTCCATCGACCGCCCCTTTTATCCGATGAGGCCGGGGGGCACACAGCGTCAGCACCTCTTCGACGCTTTAGGGCTGAGCGGCAAGGATCTTCTGCGCCTCTGCGAGCGGGCGACGCCGGATCGCGGCGACGCCTGCATGTTGTTCTGGACGCTCGGCGGCAATCAGGTCGGCAAGGCCGCCTTGGCCGGCTGGCGTGAGATTATCCTGCCGAACTTGGAGGAGCTATCGCTTTGGCCGTTCGACGGGCCGCTGCATGACCTGATGAGGCCGAGCGCCACTGTTGTCGCCGAGACCTATCCCGGCGACGTTTATGGCCAGCTTGGAATTCCCCGACGCCCTGTTTGGAGTAAGCGACAGCAAGACGGACGCCGGTCCGTGGCAAGTCATCTGATGCGGTGGCTGGAGGACAGGCCACATGTCGACGGGCGCGAACTCCTAAGTCTAATCAGTGATGGCTTCGGAAACAGCAAGGACGGTGAGGACCGGTTCGACGCCGCGGTCGGCCTGCTCGGCATGATCGACGTCGTCGATGGCCGCCGGAGCGAAGGCCTACCGGAAGCTGACGATGTCAAAACCTGGGAAGGCTGGATATTCGGTCAGAAGGCTTAAGTCTCCCGCACGTTGATCCACAGCGAGACGATTTGATGCAGGTTGCTCGCAACTCGAAACAAATTGCGCTCATTTGATTCCTACCTCCGGGCGAACGATTCGAAACGTCTAGGGCAACGTTTCCAATCTCTGGGCGAACGTTTCGATCGTCCAGATTTTCGATTCACTCGAAATCGGAACGGTCGCACCCTGTGCGTACGGCGCCGTTAACATATCCGCGAGATTGCCGACAACCGGTCTCGACATGCCCGCACTTTGAAACAAATTGCGCTCATTCGATTCCAAACTCAAAAATTCCGATTCAAAACACGATGATTCCGTTTCGGCGACAAACGCCTTGCGCCATGCCGCCGGTCCTCTGACCATGAGAGTGCCATCAACGAGAACAGGGAGGACAACATGGCACGACAGACCTTAGAGCAGCGCAACGACAAGCAGCGGGAACGGCAGCAGCGGCTCCGGGACCGGCATCGGGCCGAGCGGCGTCCGGATCGAGATGACGTCGCGCGCACGATGCTGTTCTGGGCGATCACCGGCTATCTGAAGGAAGATCGGCCCGATCGGATCGATCAGCTAGCCGACGCGGTGACTGCCCTGCTGGTCGACCAGGGCTTTGACGAGCGGGCAGCCTACGAGGTCTTCGATGATCTCGTCGATCGCTATGCCCGCGATGACCGCCCCTTCCGAAGTAAGCCTCACCTCCGGGGCTGAAGATTTCAGGCCATCTGCTCTGCCTGATCACCAACTTTTTGCAAACGGCGTTTTCATTGGGGACTTCGTCCCCCCGTTACTTCGTGAAACGCCGTTTGCAACTGAATCGTTTTTATGAAGCCATTCGCCTACGGAACCCCTTGGTTAACCGGAGGTTAACTCCAGTCGCATAGCTCGCGTGCCCCGCCTCTGCGGGAACGACCAACAACAGCTACGTGAATGGAAATGAACCAATTTTCTGCCAAAGCCTTTCAACGCAAGATTGACGCCTTCTGCCAACTGCGGCTGGCGCCGCTTTTCAAGGACGACGAACTTCCCGGGCTGAAGTGGTATTTGCACACGCTCATTCAGACGAGGAGACCGGCGCCAAGAACCAGCGGCAGGACAGACTGGCACGTTGTCGCGGCAGCCTGCGGCCTGGACACCCATCTGCTTGCGGGCAACGCGCGTCAGATCGATCCAGCCTTTGACGCCATTGCTCGGTGGATCCGGGACACGCGCCTCTTAGCCACGGCAGCAGACCCCGAAATCCCTCGAACACGAAAGACGCCGAGGACGAATGCGGTGCCCACAAGTCCCCGGCCAGCCCGCCCACACAAGAACCAGCCCAAACCAGCATCGGGCGCTACAGCAGCAAGTCCACGCACAGGTCTCGAATTCCCAGAACCGTTGTTCGACGTCAGCGAAGATCCGACGGACTTTTCCAAGGCGTTACAGCTCCAGCTCCGGCGCCATGGCGAAACGTATTGGACGCTCCATCGTGCCATCACCGGTCCAGATGACGTCACAGACAAGAATACGCTTTTAAGCTGGATCGAAGGCCGGAAAGTGCCGCGGAGTATCGAGAGTTTCGAGATCTTGTCACGGATCGAGCGACGGTACCGGCTTCCTGCTGGCTACTTCAAAGCCAAGCTTCCACACCCTTCACGATCGGCTTCAGGGTTTGAGCTGTCCGGCATAGAGCCTGCCGAACGGCGTCGCATCGCCTGGCATCTCCCTGAGGATTTCAATACGCTGTCCTTCCAGAAGAGGGAGGAGATCGTCGACTGGGTGCGGCGGGTTATTATCAGCGGCACGACGGACTACCGGAAGTACCAGGCTGCTGCCGCCAAGCAGCGCTACGCCATCCGATTTCCCGGCGTCTCCTATGGCGGCCGGGCGCCACGGGACGGTAAGATCATTGTGCCTGCGAACTATGAGCAGACCTGGGTCGAGGATCCTGACTTGCTGTCGGGCGTGATAGAAGCGCCACCGTCACTCGCCATGGAAATGGCCGATCTGGTGCGCTTCAAGACGTCGGCTCTGACGTCGGTCGGTTTTCAGCGAAACGGGGTTTGGGGCGAAGAAACCGCCTCGCAAAAGATCGAGCACCTCGGGCTGATGTTCGGCGCCCTTGCGGCAGCGAGAGATGGAGAGGTGAAGGGCTACGGGGTGCCGGTCCGACAGTTGACGTTCGGGCTCCTCATTTTCCCCGGAGTCTGGGATTGGTATCTGCAGTGGCGGGAGACGCGCCGCGGCTTCTTCACCGCTTGGGAAGTTGACATGTTGCGGATCGCCTTGGCGATCACCAAGGAGGGGACGGGATGGCTTCGGCAGCATCCGGAGCTTCTGGCGCGGGTTCAACCGATTGCCGGCCTCGTCTCGCAAAATGAGATCGACTATGCGAATGCGGACTGGCACGGTGCCTGTGACGATTTCCACAAGCATGCTGCCCACCGGGTCAAGGAAATCCAGCGGATCGCGCGCGTCCATCGCGATCCGTTCGAGCCGATCATGCCGGTCCTTGAGGCGGCAAGCCCCGTTGGCGAGTATCGCAAGATCACCGAGGAGATCATTCGCCTGATGCCGGATGAGCATCGTTATCCTCGGCCGGCTGCCGAAGCGGTGCGATCATTTCTGATGTTGAGGTTGGGATTGCATCTTGGGCTTCGCCAGAAGAACCTCAGGCAACTGATGCTCAATCCCAAAGGCTCGATGCCGCGCTCGGAACGCGCGCTGGAAAAGATGAAGCGCGGCGAAATCCGGTGGAGTGATCGAGATGGCGGCTGGGAGGTCTTCATTCCTGCGGTCGCCTTCAAGAATGCACACTCGTCCTTCTTTGGCGACAAGCCGTTTCGTCTCTTGCTTCCGGACCTCCTGGATCTCTACCAGTACATCGACGCCTATGTCGACCGGCACCGCTCGGTGCTCTTACGGTCCGCCGCGGATCCCGGCACGTTCTTCGTCAAGACTGTCAAGACGACCAGCACAAACGCGGCCTATGACACGACGAGTTTCTACGAGGCCTGGCGTCACACCATTCAGCGCTACGGCATATACAACCCCTATACCGGACGAGGCGCGATCAAGGGGCTGCTTCCGCACGGCCCCCACAATGTCCGTGACGTGCTGGCGACCCACATCCTGAAGCAGACAGGCTCCTACGAGCAGGCGAGCTACGCCATCCAGGACACAGCCGAAATGGTCGCCAAGCACTACGGGCGCTTTCTCCCGCAGGACAAGGCTGCACTTGCGGCACGTATCTTGAATCAGGTCTGGGAAGCCGCTTAATGGATAAGGAGGCGTCGGAAATTATTTCCGGCGTCTCGCCTCGTTCTTCGCTCCGCGCGCCCACGGCGGCGGAAGCCGTTTTTCAATCCATGGCAGTAGTTTGATCGGCTTCGGGTCGATGCCGGCGGTGATGATTGGATACTTGCTAAGAGCATCGCGCATCAATGGCAGACCAGCGGGGTTGGTGTAGCGCGTGTTGGTTTCACTTCCCTCGCTAAGGCGTCCGGAAATGTCATCGATAATCAGGGGCGGGACCCCCGCCTGAAGGAGGGTATCTGCCATGCCGTGGCGGAACGCATGTAAAGCGCGCTCCCACATGTTCTCTCCGAGGCACTGTTTCATGATCGGGAGGAAGACGTCGTAGAAGCGGTCGCCGGGATCGTTCAACGTCTTGTCGGAGAAGAGTTCAGGGAACACGGCCTCATACCCCAGCTCCTGTAGCAATGCACAATAGTCCAGGAAACCGAGGCGAACCAGCTCATCCGGCAGTGGCAAAACGCGCGCTGATTGCACAGTCTTGAGCCGCCGGAACTTGTTTGTCCGAATGATGAGCACAAGACCATCATCGTCTTCGGCGATGTCGTCCAATGCAAGCCCTGCAAACTCGAGCCTGCGTGCACCGAGATAGGAAAACATAATAGGCAGGAAGTAAGCCGCGTCATGAAAGACGTGCGGTCCAGGCTTTTTGCGGCCTCGATCGTGGTTCAGCGAGCCAGTGTAGATCGGGCTTGAGAAAATCGGTCTGATCTCGTCGGGCGTCGGCTTGTGCTGTTGTGTACGAATAAGCCCGGCCTTGGGCTTTTTCGGCCTCAAACCCTGGAAAGTCCAATCGCCAACTTCGAACCCGCGAGCGCGGACATAGGTCAGAAAATGGTTGAGGTTCCCGATGTGTTTGCGGATGGTGGCCGCCTTGAGGCCCACCTTCGCCTTTTTGCCCTCCGCGTTGGCCCACTCGCGTAGCCTCTCGCCCTCAGCGCGAAGCTCGGGCGCGGACATCGTCCTCATTCTGGCGCTTTTTCCCCAGTTAACGGGGATGTCGTTGAAGTGCTGGCGAAGCTCGCCGAGATGGTATTGCGTAATCTGCCCGGTGTGTTCCACTTCGTGTTCTTCGAGCACGCCCATGAACATGCGAACGAGCGCACGAGCGTCACGTGCGGTCGTCTCATCCCAAGCGTCCTTCATGTTCTTGACGAGCCCTTCGCACGCAGATTCGAAATCCGCGACGGCAATGACGCGGCGGGGCTTTTCGTCAATTGGCTCACTGACAGCGACCTGCGGCGAGGGAGTGAGATCGAGCAGCCTCACCGGCGGCGCAGCGGGCGCGGAGGGCTCGACAACATCTTCAGCTGGAACCGCGATCTCCAACGATGGCGGCGTCATTTTCAAAGGTGCGGCGACCTCGATAAATGCAGGCTGTGGTGTCGAAGCCGGACCGCCGGTGAGTTCGCTCAGGTCACGATCGGCGAGAGGATGCCGTTCCGCGACATCGAAGAGCGCTTCCGCCCGCCCGCTGAAATAGGCCTTCATGGCCTTTTCCTCGTTGAGCGGGTTTGGGCTGATTTCGAAGAGGTGCATCAGTCTTCGAATGCCCGCTTTGAAGCCGCGCGTGTTGGCCTCGTGAAGCAGTTCGAAATAGTTGGAGCCGATCGCGGAAATATGGGAGGCGGGAACCCCGTTTTGCTTGAGGTAGGCCAAGCCGCGACAATCGTCCTTGAGCGTCAGATGATGGGTGATGCCGAACAAACCGAGCAGTCGATAGGCCCATGCATTTTCCAGATCCATTTCCAGCTCTGAAATGTCGGCGGGGCGGCCATAGCGCCGCGCTACGATCGAGACATCTTCCAGATGCATGAGCATCATGTCTCGTTCGTGTTCGCAAAGCTTTTGGAGCTGCGCCTTGGACATGGGTTCCTTCTGCTTCAACTTCAGTTCGGCGACCAGCATGTTCAGCTTGCGGCCGATCGCCTGCGCTTTCTTATGATCAGAACAGTGAAGGCTCAATGAAAGCCGGCTGCCTGGTCGGCATTGCCCGAAGGCGCTCGGGACGCGCGCGCGCCAATAGAAGATATTGCCGCGGCGGGTGAGATTCTCGACGTCGTGGCGGACCGCCATGAGGTTGTTGCCCTTGCCTGCCACCGGCGACGCCGCCGCGCATAGATCGCGTGGGCATCACCTGTGGGCACCAGTTCTGGGCATCTGGTCGCCAATGATGCCAAAACGATATCCGGCACGACTGGAAAATCAAGGAATTAAGGGCATTTAGGGAGAATTGGCTGGGGAACCTGGATTCGAACCAAGATTAACGGAGTCAGAGTCCGTCGTTCTACCGTTGAACTATTCCCCAGCAGGAAGCGGCGCTTGGCCGGTTCGTCGGTGTGCGGCGCTTATAGCCAAACCTTCGCGACTTGCAAATAGTTTTTTCCGAAAAATTTGCAGCATGTTGCATCAGCCACTTTTGGTCGCCGTTCGGAAAAAGACATTGGCGAATTGCGCTTGCGCTGTTATCCTTGCAGCAACGAAGCAATCAGACGCAGCAGCACGCCTTTTGGAGGCGGTGCGCCGCGAAATGGATAGAACGACCAATGGACCCCGATAGCGGCCGTATGCCGCCAGATGGCGGGGCGTCGGCCGGAGAGCGTGGGGCGCAAAAGCGGCCCCGTCGCAGGAAAGGGAAGCGCGGCGGCAAAAACCGCAATGCGAACACTTCCCAACACGCGTCATCGGCCGTTCAGGCTGACCCGGCCGCGCGCCCAGAAAAAAAGCAGGACTCGTCAAGACAGGACGTGGCTAAACGCGATGCCGGGAAATCGGATGTCGCCAAGCAGGATCAGCCTGCGCGCAAACGCAAGCGCAGGCGCTCCAGATCTCATTCCGGTGCATCGTCCGATCATATGTCACAGGCTGCAGCTGGTGCTTCAGGGCATTCCGGTGGCAAGCCGCATGTCGATGCTCGAAGCGGATCATCTCATTCGGCAGGTGCATCGAATGCCGGCGCAGGCGCGCAGCAGCCCCATCATGCGGGTGGCGAAGGCGCATCGAGGAATGAGGGCAAAAATCACGGCGGCCAGTCTCATGGTGGCCAGGCTCACAGCGGTCAGTCTCATGGCGGCAGAGGGCGGGACCGGCGCAAGAAGAACCGGGCCGGTCGCGGCCTTCAGGGGCGCCCCCTCACACAGGCAAAAGGCGCTCTGAACGGTGTTTCGCAGCCTGCGTTGACGCGGGCGATGTCTTCTTCCGAGCAGGGCAGCAGCATCACCCCGGCCCTGCAGTCGGTCGACGTGACGCTTCCCTTCCACGACGATCTTTATGCCGCGCTCGATCTCGGCACCAACAATTGCCGCCTCCTGATCGCCCAGCCGACGCGCCCCGGCCATTTTCGCGTCGTCGATGCGTTCTCGCGCATCGTGCGTCTGGGGGAGGGGCTTGCAGCCACCGGCCGGTTGTCGAACGACGCGATGGACCGCGCCGTCGAGGCTTTGCGCATTTGTGCCTTGAAGCTCGCCGCCAAGCCGATCCGCAAGATGCGGTTGATCGCAACCGAAGCCTGCCGCGCTGCCGCAAACGGCGAGGAATTTTTGGCGCGGGTGACTGCCGAAACCGGTCTTGAGCTGGAGATCATCGATCGTGAGACAGAGGCGCGTCTTGCCGTTTCCGGCTGCTCCTCGCTTGTGGGGCGTGAGGCGCGTTCTATCGTGCTGTTCGATATCGGCGGTGGCTCGTCGGAAATTGCCGTCATCCGCATCGCCGACAATCGCTCATCGCGGCTTGCCAACCATATCACGCACTGGACGTCGCTGCCCGTCGGCGTCGTCACTCTGTCGGAGCGTTATGGTGGTCGCGATGTGACGCCGGATGTCTTCGAGGCGATGATCTGCGAGGTTCAGGGCATGCTGGCAAAATTCGATTGCCCGCCGCCTGAAGCAGGTGGCAACGGCAGCGACTACGATTTCCATCTCATCGGCACATCGGGCACGGTGACGACGCTTGCCGGGGTCCATCTCGACCTGCCGCGTTATGATCGACGCCGGGTCGATGGCCTCTGGTTGTCGGATGCGGAAGTCTCCGCCATGCAGGCAAAGCTGCTTTCCTGGGATTTCGCCGGGCGTGCCGCCAATCCCTGCATCGGGCCGGACAGGGCGGATCTCGTGCTTGCCGGCTGCGCGATTCTTGAGGCGATCCGCAGGCGTTGGCCAAGCCCCAGAATGCGGGTTGCCGATCGCGGGCTGCGCGAAGGTCTTTTGACAGATATGATGGCCGATGATGGCGTCTGGCGGCGTGTGCGCTCGCGCAGATCGGGTTCGACAGGTTCCGGAGAGGTTTTGAGACGGCGATGACGAAGACACCGGTCGGAATAAACAGAACGGGCAGAAAGCTCGGCCAGAAGGTCAAGAAGGGCAAGCTTAAGGCGTCTTCGCGCCGCTGGCTGGAGCGCCATATCAACGATCCTTACGTGCAGAGGGCAAAGCTCGAGGGCTATCGCGCTCGCGCCGCCTTCAAGCTGCTCGAGATCGATGAAAAACACCAGATCCTGAAAGGCGCCCGCCGCATCATCGATTTGGGCGCAGCACCTGGCAGCTGGTCGCAGATCGCCGCCAAGGTGACGAACTCGACGGATGAGGATCCGCGCGTGGCCGCCATCGACTTTCTGGAGGTCGATCCCTTGCCGGGCGTAAAAATCCTGCAGCTCGATTTTCTCGATGACAGCGCGCCTGCGCTTTTGAAGGAAGCGATCGGCGGCGTGCCGAACCTTGTGCTTTCCGATATGGCGGCGCCGACGACCGGCCATCACCGGACCGACCATTTGCGCACCATGCATTTGTGCGAGGTCGCGGCGCATTTCGCCATCGAGGTTCTGGCCGAAGGCGGCCACTTCCTGGCCAAAACCTTCCAGGGCGGCACGGAAAAGGATCTGCTTGATCTCCTGAAGAAGAACTTCAAGCAGGTCATCCATGTGAAGCCCGCGTCGTCGCGTCAGGAGTCGGTCGAGATGTTCCTGCTCGCCAAGCACTTCAAGGGACGCAGGGCAGAGGATGCCGACGCCGAAGTCGTTTCCGAGACGTCTGACGACTGATCCTTATTCTCCCGCTTCCGGCTGCACGTCAGCCGGTCGCCGGCCCCGGTGGCCGGAAACATCGGCGCCTGTCAGCGGATCGAGCTTGATGAGCGGAATGATCGAAAACAGCGAGACGGCTGCCACGATGAAGAAGGCAAGGTGAAAATCTGAAAGCTGCAGATGGCTGCCTGAAAACATCGACGACATTTCCAGGATGAAGGCGGCAAAGGCGACGCCAAGCGCAAGGCTGACCTGCTGCAGCGCAGATGCCATGGAGGTCGCCTGGCTCGCCAGTTCGTCGGAAATCTCCGAATAACCGAGTGCGTTGACGCCGGTAAAGAACAACGAGCGGAACAGGCCTGCCGCCAGAAGCGCACCGATGATCCAGATATGCGGCGTCTCGGGCGTGAAGAACCCGTTCACCGCCGTCATGGCTGCGCCGAGAACGCCGGCGACCATAAGCGCCGTGCGGAAGCCGGTGACGGCAAATACCCGCCGCGCCATGAACTTCACGGTCAGCGCACCGATCGCACCTGAAAAAGTGATAAGGCCGGATTGGAACGGATTGAGTCCGAAACCGAGCTGCAACATCAGCGGCATCAGAAAGGGGATGGCACCGGTGGCAATCCGAAACAGCGTGCCACCCGTTGTCGATGCCCTGAATGCCCGGTCGTTGAAGATCTGCAGGTTCAGGATCGGGTGAGGGTGCAGCCTTGCGTGACGCACATAAAGAAAGCAAGCGGCAAAGCCTGCAAGCGTAGCACTGATTCCGACTGCGGGCGGCAGTGCCGGCAGGCCGATTACCGAAAGCCCGAAGACGACGCCGGAGGCCGCGACGGATGTCAGCAGGAAGCCAGTCCAGTCCATCCTGGCAGTTCCCATCGGCGGCACTTCGGGCAGGTATCTGCCGGTGAGGTAAAGGCCGATCACCCCGATCGGCACATTGATGATGAAGATCCAGTGCCAGGAAAAATAGGTCGTAATGAAGCCACCGATCGGCGGCCCCGTCAGCGGTCCGACAAGCGCCGGTATGGTCAAAAGCGCCATGGCGGAAACGAGATCGCTGCGCTTGGTGGTGCGCAGCAGAACCAGGCGCCCGACCGGCGTCATCATTGCCCCGCCCATGCCCTGTAGAAAACGTGACATGACGAACTGGACGACAGAATCGGAGATCGCGCAGAGGATCGATCCGATGATGAATACGCAGATCGCCAGCCGGAACACCTTCTTCGCGCCGAACCGGTCCGACATCCATCCGCTGATCGGGATGAACATCGCAAGCGCCACCATATAGGAGGTTAGCGCCAGCTTGAGTGTGATCGGGCTGACGCCGAGATCATTGGCGATTGTCGGAAGTGCGGTGGCGATCACAGTCGAATCCATGTTCTCCATGAACAGGGCGACAGCGAGGATGAGTGGAATAATACGATTCATGGAGACGGATGCCGTTATCTGACAGGCCCGAGGGACAAGAGGCCTGTAAACCTCCAAAGCCGTTCTGCCAATGGACGTTCCGCGCCTTTTGTTCATCGCATTGGTCGGGCGAGGTGTCACGTCTGCGTGAAAACGCGATTTTGACCCCTGATCATCGTCAACTTTTCGCTCGGGCGCGCTAACTTCGCGTCGACATCATTCGTCATGAGGGAACGGGATATGGCTGGAAACGGTATCGGAAGAAGAACTTTGCTGGGCACTGCGGGCTTCACGGTCCTCGCTGCACCGGCAATCATCGGCAACCGGGCGACCTTCGCCCAGGACAGCAGCAAAGCGAGCAGCAATTTGGCAATCGATCGCGTTACCCCGCCCGATCTTCATAAGTTCAAGGTAGGCAGTTTCGAGGTTCTCGTCGTCAAGGATGGCGCTCGTCCGTCTGGCGTGCCGAACGAAACCTTCGGCACCAACCAGTCCGCTGAAACCGTCGGCGCGCTTCTGTCTGACAATTTTTTGCCGACAGACCAGTTCGTCAACGGCTTCTCGCCGACCCTGATCGACACCGGTTCTGACGTTATCCTGTTCGATACCGGTTTCGGCCAGTCCGGTCATGCACAGGGCGCAGGCCGCCTGATCGAAGGTATGGCCGCTGCCGGTTACATGCCGGCCGACGTAACCATCGTCGTCCTGACCCATCTACACGGCGACCATATCGGCGGCCTGATGGAAAATGGAAAACCTGCCTTCGAGAATGCCCGTTATGTCGTCGGCCAGAAGGAATACGATTTCTGGAGCGATACTGCACGTGTCGGCACACCTGCCGAAGGTGGGCACAAGGGCGTGCTTGCCAACGTCAAGCCGCTTGCCGAAAAGATCACCTTCATCGGTGATGGCGCCGATGTCGTCTCCGGCATCACCAGCATGGCAGCTTTCGGCCACTCGCCGGGCCACATGATCTTCAACGTCGAATCCGCCGGCAAGCGCCTGATCCTGACGGCCGACACGGCAAACCATTTCGTGCTGTCGCTGCAGCGCCCGGATTGGGAAGTGAAGTTCGACATGGACAAGGCCGCCGCCGCCGCAACCCGGAAGAAGGTGTTCGACATGGTCGCCACCGACAAGGTCGCCTTCCTCGGCTACCACATGCCTTTCCCGGCCGTCGGCTACGCCGAAAAGCAGGAGACCGGTTACCGCTTCGTGCCGAAGAGCTATCAGTTCGATATCTGATCGTTTTCTGCGCACAGCATATGAGCTATGCAAACCCGGGTGGGCTGCCTCCCGGGTTTTTTCTATTCCCTTGTTGTCATGAACGTGTTACCAGCCCTCGCCAACTTCCATGTATTTCATGCAGAAGCAACCGGATGAAGGATTTCCTTTTCCCGGAGGATTCTGTCTATCCAACTGAAGGAACTGGCAATGGCACGCATCGTAATCTCGGCAACCGGCGCGGAAGCGCTAACCTTTGACGACGTGCTTCTCCAGCCGGGGCACTCGGAAATCATGCCGGGTCAGACCAATATTTCCACCCGCATCGCCAAGGATATCGACCTTTCGCTGCCGATCCTGTCCTCGGCCATGGATACGGTCACAGAAAGCCGTCTGGCCATCGCCATGGCGCAGTCGGGCGGCATGGGCGTCATCCACCGCAACCTGACCCCGATCGAGCAAGCCGAAGAAGTCCGTCAGGTCAAGAAGTTCGAAAGCGGCATGGTCGTCAATCCGGTCACGATCGGCCCGGATGCGACGCTGGCAGAAGCTCTGTCGCTGATGAAGGCCCATGGCATTTCCGGCATTCCGGTCGTCGAAAACGGCGGTCGTCCGGGCCGTCTGGTCGGTATTCTCACCAACCGCGACGTCCGTTTCGCCTCCGATCCGAACCAGAAGATTTTCGAACTGATGACCCGCGACAACCTGATCACGGTCAAGGATGGCGTCGAGCAGGCCGAGGCCAAGCGCCTTCTCCATTCGCACCGTATCGAAAAGCTGCTGGTTGTCGATAATGAAGGCCGCTGCATCGGTCTCATCACCGTCAAGGACATCGAAAAGTCTCAGCTGAACCCGAACGCCGCCAAGGACGCTCAGGGCCGTCTGCGTGCCGCCGCCGCCATCTCCACCGGCGACGATGGTGTCGAGCGCGCCGAGCGCCTGATCGATGCGGGCGTCGATGTCATCGTCGTCGATACCGCCCACGGTCATTCCCAGAAGGTTCTGGATGCCGTTGCCCACGTCAAGAAGATGTCGAACGCCATTCGCATCATCGCCGGCAATGTCGCTACCGCCGAAGGCACCAAGGCACTGATCGATGCCGGCGCAGACTGCATCAAGGTCGGTATCGGCCCGGGCTCGATCTGCACCACCCGCGTTGTCGCAGGCGTCGGCGTTCCGCAGCTCGCAGCCGTCATGGCGGCAGTCGAGGAAGGCAACAAGCACGGTATCCCGGTCATCGCCGATGGTGGCCTGAAGTTCTCGGGCGACGTCGCCAAGGCGATCGCCGCCGGCGCCTCCGCCGTCATGGTCGGCTCGCTTCTGGCCGGTACCGATGAAAGCCCGGGCGAAGTTTACCTCTACCAGGGCCGTTCCTTCAAAGCCTATCGCGGCATGGGCTCCGTCGGCGCCATGGCGCGCGGCTCGGCAGACCGTTACTTCCAGGCGGAAGTGCGCGACACGCTGAAGCTCGTTCCGGAAGGCATCGAAGGTCAGGTTCCGTACAAGGGCCCGGTCTCGGCCGTGCTGCACCAGCTCGCCGGTGGCCTCAAGGCTGCCATGGGTTATGTCGGCGGCAAGGACATCAAGGACTTCCAGGAAAAGGCGACCTTCGTGCGCATTTCGGGCGCTGGTCTTCGCGAAAGCCATCCGCATGGCGTGACCATCACCCGCGAAAGCCCGAACTATCCGGGCGTCAGCTCGTAAAGAGTTGAAGCATCTCCACCGATTTCAGGCGGGCCGGGCATTTTGCCCGGCCCGTTTTCGTGCCAGAAGGTCGGGAAGATTGTAGGAGTATTGCCGATGATGACCGACACGACCGCCATGTTCTGGCCAATGATTGCCCACGCTTTTCTGGTCTTCATCCTCTATTATCTGCTGTCGATGCGCCGCGGCGCAGCCATCCGCGACGGCGGTTACGATGCGCGGCAGTTCAAGGAGAACTTGTCAGAGCCGACTGAGAGCCTGCTGGTCCATAACAACCTGAAGAACCAGTTCGAGCTGCCGATGCTTTTTCACGCCGGCGTGCTGGCGATCTTCATCTGCAATGCCGACAACATCATCACCATTGTACTCGCCTGGATCTTCGTCATCTCGCGTTACGCGCATTCCTATGTCCACATCACCAGCAACCGGCTGCTTCTGCGCCGCCCGCTGTTCATGCTCGGCTTCATGGTGACAGTGTTGATGTGGGGCTGGCTGGCGATTTGGCTCGCCACGTCCTGAGGCGGGTCCGCTCTCACGCACCAATCTTTTTAACGCACCAATTTCTTCACGCATAAGTGTAGCGCGGCCCTTCCGCGCTTCATCGCCTTGTCGGAGGGCCGCCCTAACTTTGCACGAAGCGTAGCGAGAGGAGCAGGCATCATGGACAAGGAGCCAAAAGTCACCCAGGCGATGATCAACGCCTATGACGAATATACCCATCTCCATCTCGACCGACGCAAGTTCATGGAACGGCTGACCGCACTCGCAGGGTCCGGCGCCGCAGCGGCCGCCATCGCCCCCATGCTCGCCGCCAATGGCGCCCGCGCCGCCATGGTCGAGGCAAGCGACGACCGGCTGACGACCGAAAACGTCACTTTTCCCGGTTCGACCGGCGACATGAAAGCCTATTGGGCCCGTCCCAAATCCGCGACCGGCCCGCTCGGCTCCATCATCGTCATCCACGAAAACCGCGGCCTCAACGACCATATCCGCGATGTCGCCCGCCGCGCGGCGCTGGAAGGCTTCAACGCGCTTGCGGTGGATTTCCTCTCTCCTCTCGGCGGAACACCCGCGGATGAGGACAAGGCGCGCGAGATGTTTTCCACCCTTGCGCCGGCACAGACTGCCGCTGATGGCGAAGCGGCGCGTGCCTGGCTTTCGAAACATGAAGGCGCCAACGGAAAAGTCGGTGCTGTTGGCTTCTGCTGGGGTGGTGGCCTCGTCAACCGCATGGCGGTCAACTCGCCGGAGCTTAATGCCGGCGTCGCCTACTATGGACAACAGGCACCGGCGGCGGATGTGCCAAAAATCAAGGCGCCGCTGATGTTGCATTACGGCGGCCTCGACGAGCGCATCAATGCCGGCATCCTCGCCTATCGCGAGGCGCTGGAAAAGAACGGCAAGACCTTCGAGCTCTTCGTCTACGAGGGCGTCAACCACGCCTTCAACAACGACACCTCGGCCGCCCGTTATGACAAGGCAGCCGCAGATCTCGCCTGGAGCCGAACGACCGACTTTTTCAGGAAGTATCTTAGCTGACACCAATCTTGCCACACACAAGTGTAGCAGCCTTGCGACAGAAGCGGCGGCGGCAAACCCGCCGACGTTGACATGTGTCAGTTCGGCTTCTTTTCTCTCCACGGTTGCGGCGAGCAAGCGCTCAGCCGAATGTCATCGCTTGTGAGGAGGATGAAATGGCATCAACAATGAAGGCCGCCGTCGTACGGGCATTCGGAAAGCCGCTCGTCATCGAGGAAGTGGCGATCCCCGATCCAGGCCCGGGTCAGGTCCTGATAAAATACGAAGCAACAGGTGTCTGCCACACCGATCTTCATGCCGCCAATGGCGATTGGCCGGTCAAGCCCAATCCCCCCTTCATTCCCGGCCATGAGGGTGTCGGCTATGTCGCAAAGCTCGGCGCCGGCGTCTCCCGTATCAAGGAAGGCGATCGCGTCGGCGTGCCGTGGCTGCACACCGCCTGCGGCGCGTGCTCGCCTTGCCGCACCGGCTGGGAAACGCTCTGCGGCAGCCAGCAGAATACCGGTTATTCCGTCAACGGCACGTTTGCGCAATATGGTCTGGCCGATCCGGATTTCTGCGGCCGCCTGCCGGATAATCTCGAATTCGGCGCAGCCGCTCCCGTGCTCTGCGCCGGCGTCACCGTCTACAAGGGCCTGAAGGAAACTGAGGTCCGGCCCGGCGAATGGGTGGTCATCTCCGGCGTTGGCGGCCTCGGCCATATGGCTGTTCAGTATGCCAAGGCCATGGGCATGCATGTTGTGGCCGCCGATATTTTTGATGAAAAGCTGGATCTGGCGAAAAAGCTTGGCGCAGACATCACAGTCAATGGCCGCGATGCCGATGCCATCGAGCAGGTGCAGAAGGCGACCGGCGGCGTGCATGGCGCGCTGGTTACCGCCGTTTCGCCCAAGGCGATGGAGCAGGCCTACGGCTTCCTGCGCTCCAGGGGCACGATGGCGCTGGTCGGCCTGCCACCCGGTTATATCTCGCTGCCGGTCTTCGATACGGTTCTGAAGCGGATCACCGTGCGTGGCTCCATTGTCGGCACCCGCCAGGATCTTGAGGAATCGCTGGTCTTTGCTGGGGAAGGCAAGGTTGCCGCGACTTTCTCTTGGGACAAGCTGGAAAACATAAACGCCATTTTCCACCGCATGGAAGAGGGCAAGATCGACGGCCGTGTCGTCCTGGACCTCGCGGCCTGATCCAAGATCGGGTGAGGGGCGCTCAGCGCCCCTCATTTCTGCTTCGGGGCTGTCTCGATAATCGCTGCCGCCAAGGCAGACATGTCCTCTGAACGCCCGCTGGATTTTCGCCATATCAATCCGATCTCGCGAGATGGTGCGGGATCGGCAAACGGCACGATTATCAGGTTGTTTCGGGCGGTTTCCGAGGCAAGCGCCATTTCGGGGATCAACGTCATTCCCATGTCATGGGATACCATCTGCAGCAGCGTCGCCATTGAGGTTGCGCCAAAATTGACGAGGCTTCTTTTCCCGGCCGCGCTGCAGACGGCAAGCGCCTGATCGCGCAGGCAGTGCCCTTCTTCGAGCAGCAGCAGCCGGTCGGCATCCACCTGGTTTTCCGTCATCGGCGAGGTCAGCACCTCACGGTCATTCTTCGCCATCGCCATGAAGAACCGGTCGGCGAACAAGGGCCTGACCTCAAGCGTCTCTGCTTCCACCGGCAGCGCCGCGATCACCGCATCCAGCCGCCCGTCGAGAAGTTCGGCAACCAGCCGGTCGGTCACTGTTTCCTTCAGCTCAATCTCGATTTCCGGATAGGCTTGACGCAGATACGGGATCAGTTTCGGCACAAGATAGGGCGCGACCGTCGGAATGATGCCGATGCGGATCGGCCCGGCCAGCACACCGCTCTTGCGCCTCGCCGTCTGTTCCAGTTCGTCGACCGCGCCAAGAATGACGCGGATGCGCGACAATACCGCCTCGCCCTTGGCGGTCAGAAGCACGCCGGCGCGATTGCGCTCCACCAGCTGCGCGCCCAGATGATCTTCCATTTCCATGATCTGGGTCGAAAGCGCCGGCTGGCTGACATGCACCATCGCCGCCGCCTTGCCGAAATGCCGCGTGGCAGCCAGCGCCTCGAAATACCGCATCTGGCGAAGTGTAAGCATGATAGGAAATTCCGATCGAACGGCGGCGATGCCACACCTCAAGATTATGATATGAGGGTATTTTCTTCAACCGTTTGCAGCCGCGTTGGAAAATGAAACGATGACGGTGATCTCACCACCCCGTCATCACCTGGCCCGACCTCGCTCGCGCCTGCCGGGCGAAGCTCTTCACCTCGCCATCGAGATCGTCGGGTATCGCGGCGGGTGAAATGTTGTCGAGGCAGGCGGTGATGTGATCGGTGATCGCGTTCATCAGCGACGGCGAAAGCCCCGGCCGTTTCATCAGGCCGATCTGCACCGGCGGCAGCGGCGGAAAACCGTCTGCTGCTGTCAGAACCTTCATGCCCGGCCGAAGTGCCGATTCCGGCAGAACCGAAACGGCCATGCCGGCAAGGATCGCAGCCGCAATGACGGTCGAAGACCAGCTGGTGAACAGAACCTGATATTCGCGCCCATCCGCGTCCAGTGCCGAACAGGCAAGTTGCCGCCACAGACAGTCACGGCGTCCGACCGCAAGCGGCACCGGCGCATCATCCTTCAGCGGATGGTTGGCTGATGCGACCCAGCACAGCGGTTCCGTGCGCACGACGTCCGAGATCCGCTGCCGCGGGTTATGGGTGACGAGTGCGATATCGAGTTCGCCCCGCGCCATCTTTTCGCCGAGGCTGACCGATGGTTCGCAGACGATATAGAGTTCCACATTCGGATGGGTCTTGGCGAACCGTCCGATGATTTCCGGCATGTAGCGGTCGGCATAATCGTCGGGAGTGCCGATCCGGATCGTGCCCTCCAGCCTATTGTCGTCGAACGCAGCAATCGCCTCGTTGTTCAGCCGGATGATGCGCCGGGCGTAGTTCATCAGCTTCTCGCCCTCAGCGGTCAGGCGGTTGCCGCGCCCGTCCTTGGCAAACAGCTGCTTGCCGATCCGCTCTTCAAGCCTGCGCATCTGCATCGACACGGCAGATTGGGTCTTGAACACTCGGTCCGCAGCCTTGGTGAAGCTGCCCGTGTCGATGATGGCGATGAAAGTGTGCAACTGGTCGATATCGAGAGGAGCGGACATGGGCGTCATCCATCAGTGAAGTTGATAATCATCATTAGAAACATTCGTTGGACTGATCAATACGATTAACCGATAACACCTGCAATTCTCGAACAGAGGCGCTGTTGCAAACGGCGCAAATGTCTCACCGGCAATCCGCCCGCATCAGCAGTCGGAAAGCCTTTGACCGTGCCCGATGAAAGGATACCCCGATGAGCACGACCGAATGCGGAACTGATTTGAAGCTCGTAAAGGCTGCGGCCCCGGTTCGCGCCGGTTTGGTCCAGACGGCTGTGTTCGTGCGCATCAAATCCGCATGGCGCGCCATCCGTAATCGCATTGCGGCGCATCCGCTTTCTGAATTGGATGATCATATGCTCGACGATATCGGACTTAGCCGCCGTGATGTCGTGATCGCACTTGATCGTTCCGGCGCGCTGGATGATCCGTCTCTGCTTCTGGCAAAGGCTGCTCGTACGCGCGCCCGCACGCGGTTCGCCCGGCCGCCAGCTCGCTGACCGCGTGCATCAATTCGAAAATGTAACGATTTTCCCCGCAGGGTAAGCCAATGACCCTGCCTCTTGCCCGGCCGGACACCCGCGCCGGGCCTTTTTTGTTTTGTGTGGAGCGGAGAAAAGCCCGCCGAAGCGGGCTTTCAGATCAATACTGGTATTCGTCGAACACCGGCTCGACCGAGCCATTCCAGCGGCCGTTGAAAAGCGCAAGCAGATCGTCGGCGAGCGTTGCCTTCTTCGCCAGCACTTCTTCGAGCGGTTGCAGGAAGACGCTTTCGTCCTGGCCGTCGCCATTCAGCTTCGCCCGCGCCTTGAGGCCGGCCGTCGAAATCCGCACTGCATCGCGCGCCACGTCCAGAACCGGACGGCCCTTGATCGTCGCTGCAAGCCCCTGTGCCGGGACGGCATCGCGCATCGCGACAACATCCTCGAACGTCCAGTCTGCCGTCAGCGCCTCGGCTTCGGCAAGCGCCGCATCGTCGTAAAGCAAACCGACCCAGAAGGCCGGAAGCGCGCAGATCCGGCGCCACGGGCCGCCGTCTGCGCCGCGCATTTCAAGAAAACGCTTCAGTCTAACGTCGGGGAAGAGCGTCGAGAGATGGTTCGTCCAGTCGCCCATGTTCGGCTGCCAGTCGCCCACTTCGCCCTTCAGCGCGCCGGCCATGAACTGGCGGAAGGTCACATGTGTGCAGTCGTGATATTTGCCGTCGCGAACGATAAAATACATCGGCACATCGAGCGCCCATTCGACATAGTGGTCGAACCGGAAATCCGCATCGAAGACGAAGGGCAGGGTGCCGGAACGCCGGTTGTCGGTATCGCGCCAGATATCGCCGCGCCAGGAGAGGAGACCGTTAGGCTTGCCTTCGGTAAACGGCGAGGAAGCAAACAGCGCGGTCGCGATCGACTGCAGCTTCATCGACACCCGCATCTTGGCGGCCATGTCGGCTTCCGAGGAGAAATCGAGGTTAACCTGGATCGTGCAGGTGCGGTACATCATGTCGAGACCCTTGGCGCCGACCTTCGGCATGTAACGGGTCATGATGTCGTAGCGGGATTTTGGCATGCGCGGCGTTTCAGCCAGAGACCATGTCGGGCTGCCGCCCAGCCCAAGGAAGCGGATGCCCATCGGCTCTGCGATCTCTTTCACCAGCGCCAGGTGCTTGTTGGATTCCTTGCAGGTCTCGTGGATCGTCTCCAGCGGCGCTCCGGACAATTCGAACTGGCCGCCAGGCTCGATCGAGATCGCGCCCATGCCGGACTGTTCTCCAAGCCCGATAATGTTCTCGCCGTCCATGATCGGCTCCCAGCCGAGCCTTTCCTGCATGCCCTTCAAAAGCGCGGAAATGCTGGCATCGCCGAAATAGGGAACTGGAGAGTTGTCCTTGGCGAAAAACACGAATTTCTCGTGTTCGGTGCCGATGCGGAATTTTTCCTTGGGGCGCGAGCCCTGCGCCAGATAGGCGGAAAGCTCAGATACCGAGGAAAGTGGTGTCTGGTCGGTCGTGTCACGCGCCATGAAAATACCTTGGTCGGAAGGCCTGGAATGATAAGCCAGACTGATAATCGTCCGGCTGATTGAACCGAATTCATCTGCGGTGCAAGCGAATTTGTTTCAAGATCAGTTCAGAAAAACAGTGCGATCTGTTGCGCTTTGGCAAGTCTGCAATGGTCCTCCATTACTTCCAATCACCGATCGCCGCCTGAATGACCGCCAGTGCCGCAACCGCCGCCGTATCGGCCCGCAGGATCCGCGGCCCGAGCGGGATCGCCGTCACGAAGGGCAGAGAGCGCAAGAGGCTGCGTTCCTCCTCCGAAAACCCGCCCTCCGGGCCGACCAGAAGCGCAAGCTTTTTCTCAGTGATCTTTGCCAGAATCGGCAGCGGGTTCTGGCCCTCGTCGCCTTCGTCACAGAAGATGATCCGCCGGTCTTCAGACCAGCGCTCCAGTATCTCGGCAAGCTTGCGCGGTTCGCAAACCTCCGGGATCGACAGCACGCCGCATTGTTCGGCAGCTTCCGTCACATTCGCTCTCAGCCGGTCGAGATTGGTGATCTTGCCCTGCACATGCTGGGTCATCACTGGCTGCATGGTGCCGGCCCCCATCTCCACGGCCTTCTGCACCAGATAATCCAGCCGGCCGACTTTTAGCGGCGCAAACAGATAATGCAGGTCGGAGGTTTCCGGCTGCGGCCTTGTCTGCTCGATCGGCTGAAGCACGATCTTCTTGCGGCTGGGAAAGGTGATCTCGGCCAGCCATTCGCCGTCGCGTCCGTTGAATACCAGAACCTTCGCACCGGCTTCCAGCCTCAGCACGTTGGCGAGATAATTGAACTGCTCGCTCGACACCTCATGCCGCGTCTCTGTAGACAGGGGAGTATCGACGAAAAGCCGCTGAAGGCGAAAATTGGCGCGCATGATCTTCTCTTACAAAAACAGCGCAAACATAACCGTAGCAATGATCGCCGCAAGGCCTGCCGCGGCCGGAAGCGTGATAATCCAGGCGGCGAGAATGCTCAGGATATGCGAACGGCGCACCAGGTAGCGGCGTTTCATCTCGTCGTCATTGTGCTCGCGTTCCTCGGGCTCGGGGTGGATGTCGCGGCCAGAACGGACCCGCATATATTCGTAGCGCCGCTTCGAATTGCGTGTGTACCACTCACGAAAAAGCCCGACGCCGAACACCGCGCCGACGGCAATATGGGTGGAGGAGACCGGCATGCCGATCCACGACGCGACGAGCACGGTCAGTCCCGTTGACAGCGATACGCAATAGGCCCGCATCGGGTTGAGCTTTGTGATCTCGGCACCCACAAGCCGCACCAGTTTTGGTCCGTAAAGCAAAAGCCCGAGCGAAATGCCCAGGCCGCCGATCACCAGTTCCCACAGCGGTACGCCGGGCATGCGGTGCACGCTGCCGGTGGCCACGTCCTGAACCGCTCCGACGATCGCCGCCAATGGCCCGATCGCGTTCGACACGTCATTCGCTCCATGCGCAAATGACATCAGCGCCGCCGACAGGATCAGCGGAATGCGAAAAAGCTTTCTCAGCGACTGGTTACGGTTTTCCAGCCCCTCCGCCTGCCGGGCAATCACCGGGATCAGTACCCGCCAGGCGATAAGGCCGGTCACGACGGCCACCAGGCTTGCCAGATAAGGCGAGGGCGCACGTAGCTGATTGCCGCCGACAAGCGTCAGATAGCCCGCAAATACACCGGTCATGATACCGATCAGCACCGGCACCCATGTCTTGGCTGACGTGATCTTGTCTTCGCGGTAGATGATCGTTTCCTTGACCAGCAAAAGGAACGCCGCCGCGATCACCGCTCCGAGCACCGGTGAGACGACCCAGCTTGCGGTAATGCCCGCGACCAGCCCCCAGTTGATCGCGCCGAAGCCGGCGGCGGCAATGCCGGCACCCATCACCGCACCGACGATGGAGTGGGTGGTCGAGATCGGCGCGCTCGCCCAGGTCGCGATGTTGATCAGTACGGCAGCGGCAAGAAGCGCCGCCATCATCGCCCAGATCAGCACGTTAGGGCTGGAAATCAACGCCCCGTTGGTGATGCCACTGGCAATCGTGGTGGCGACATTGCCGCCGGCCAGCACGGCCCCCGCCACCTCGAAGACGGCAGCCAGGGCAAGTCCGAAGCCCATCGTCATGGCGCGCGCACCGACCGCGGCACCGATATTGTTGGTCACGTCGTTTGCGCCGATATTCATCGCCATATAGCCGGCCAGCGCCGCAGCGGCGATGACGATGACGGAGCCGGATGTGCCGGTCACATAGGTCGAGGCGAAAATCGCGGCCAGAATGATGAAGAGCAGCGCCACGCCCGGACCGGCAAGCCCGCGCGCCGTATGCCGCGCGGCGTCTTCCACCGAGGAGAGTTTTTCCAGATCCTTGTCGAGCGTCGGCTTTGCCAGACGCGGCTTCTGTTGGGCCATGCTTCGTTTTATCGGTAAGGAGCAGCGCTTGGATATCTTGCTCCGGTTTATCCCGAAGCTTTTTTAGCGCTCGCTTTTGAAGAGATTATGATGTTGGGCCGCAGGGCCTGCTCAGCCCGTGGCTTTCATGGCGAGAGTGCCAACCGCGGCGACATCCTGAACCGGTTTGCGCATCCTTTCGGCAAACTGCAGCATCAGGATTTTCAGTTCCGGCTCGTTCACCCGGTTGGAGGCTTCTTCGGGAGAAACCCACTCGATCTGCCGCACGCCCTTTTCCTTGAAGTCCTTGCAGCTGCCTTCGACCTTGAGCAGATGAACCTGCACGCGCACCGGCACCTTGATGCCGTTATCGAGACCCTTGCGGTAATGGTAAAAGCCGAAAGGCTTTTTCTCGGCCTTGCCTTTGACGCCGACCTCTTCCCTGGCTTCCTGCTCGGCGACCTGATGCGCTTGTCTGTTTTCCATCGGCCAACCCTTGGGGATCACCCACCGGCCGGTATCGCGACTGGTGGCAACCAGAACCTCGAATTCGCCGCGCTTTGTGGCGCGATAGCAGATCGCAGCATATTGCTGGCGCGGGGGGCGCTGCACCATGAGACGAAGATTGCTGGCGATACGGTTCATCAGGCCCAATTTAGAAAACACCTCCGAGAGTTTCATTTTACTAATATAATGATTGCGCCAGGATTAACGAGGTGTCGGGATCGAATTTGATCGTGAATCACCCGTTAAAAACCCTTACTCAGCTAAATATAAGGGGGTCGATAAACTGAGACGTCAACAGCTTATTGCACACCTGTTCAACTTTCCTCGAAATGTTGCCGAAATGCGCATGGCGAACGCATCGAGGCGACATTCGTCAAGAATAAGTTGAAGCATCCCGGCGTCATGAAATAGGTTGCGATTGAGACATGCGAGGGAGGAATGCATGCCGCAGCCAATCCAGTTTTTGCCGCCGAGGCAGGATGTCCTGTCTCGCAGGGCAACTATCATCGATGATCTGCGCGGCCTTCTGCCGGCCGATTGCGTCATCCATGAGGCGCGCGAACTGGTTCCCTTCGAAACCGATGCCTTCATCAGCTATCGTCGCGTGCCGCTTGCGGTCGTTCTGCCGCGTACCACCTCGCAGGTGGCGGCGGTGATGAAATACTGTCATCGCTACGGTATCCCCGTCGTGCCGCGCGGCGCCGGTACCTCGCTTTCGGGCGGCGCCATCCCGCAGGAGGATGCGGTCGTGCTCGGCCTGTCGCGCATGTCCCGCATCATCGAGATCGACTATGCCAACCGCACCGCGACGGTCCAGGCCGGCGTCACCAACCTGAATATTTCCGAAGCCGTGGCGGTGGACGGTTTCTTTTACGCACCCGATCCCAGCTCCCAGCTTGCCTGCACCATCGGCGGCAATATCGGCATGAATTCCGGCGGCGCGCACTGTCTGAAATACGGCGTCACCACCAACAATCTTCTTGGCGTGAAACTGGTCCTGGTCGATGGCCAGGTGATCGAGTTGGGCGGCAAGCATCTGGATGCGGCAGGCTATGATCTCTTGGGCCTCGTCTGCGGCTCGGAAGGCCAGCTCGGCATCGTCACCGAGGCGACGGTTCGCCTGATCGCCAAGCCGGAAGGCGCCCGCCCGGTCCTGTTCGGGTTCTCGACATCCGAGGAAGCCGGCGCCTGCGTGGCCGATATCATCGCCGCCGGCATAATCCCGGTCGCCATCGAATTCATGGACAAGCCGGCGATCGAGATCTGCGAGGCTTTTGCCAAGGCTGGTTACCCGCTCGATGTCGGCGCACTCCTGATCGTCGAGGTCGAAGGCTCGGAAGCGGAAATGGATGCCACGCTGGAAAACATCGTCGAGATCGCCCGTCGCCATCAGGTCATGACCGTGCGCGAATGCCAGTCGGCGACCGAGGCCGCGCTGATCTGGAAAGGCCGCAAATCCGCCTTCGGCGCCACCGGCCGCATCGCCGACTACATCTGCATGGATGGCACGGTGCCGCTCGGCAAGCTCTCTTATGTGCTGAAAAAGACGTCGGAAATCGTCGATCGCTTCGGCCTTCGCGTCGCCAATGTGTTCCACGCCGGCGACGGCAACATGCACCCGCTGATCTTGTTCAACGCCAATGACCCGGAAGAGGCGATGAAGGCGGAAGAGGCGGGCAACGAGATCCTCAAACTCTGCGTCGATGCCGGCGGCTGCCTCACCGGCGAACACGGCGTCGGCATCGAAAAACGCGACCTGATGCGGCATCAATATACGCCGGCCGAGCTTGCGCAGCAGATGGCGGTGCGCGCCGCGTTTGACGAGGACTGGATCCTCAATCCGTCAAAGGTGTTTCCGCTGGAAGGGAGGGGATGAAGCCTATGCTTTCCAGTTCCGTCTCGTTCCCCCATCACCCCCCTCTGCCCTGCCGGGCATCTCCCCCACAAGGGGGGAGATCACGAGAGGCATGCTCCTCGTTCCTCTCTCTACCCGTCTTATCGTCTCGATACATATCCAACATTGATTGGGGCAAAGGGGTGCGCCTGGCTGATCTCCCTCCTTGTGGGGGGCTCGGAGAGCGGGGCGAGACACGTGGCTCGACCCAGGAAAGCCGGCAGGGCAGAGGGGGGTATTCACACTCTCGACACCAGCGGGGAGCATCCCCCGCATGCTGATCCCCAACACCGAAGCCGATGCCGCCTACATCATTCGCAATGCGGCAGCCGAGAGAAAGCCGCTGGAGATCTGCGGCAACAACACCCGTGGTTTTGCCAGGGCGAACCAGCCAGCCGAACAGATCAGCTCCCGAGGTCTCACCGGCATCGTCGATTACGACCCCGCCGAAATGGTGATGACGGTCAGGTCCGGCACGCCGGTTTCCGAGGTCGAGGCAGCCCTTGCTGCCAACCGCCAGATGATGGCTTTCGAGCCCATGGATCATCGCGGCATTCTCGGCACCCATGGAGCTCATTCTCGCGAGCCGACCATCGGCGGCGTTTTTGCAGCCAACGTTTCCGGCCCCCGCCGTCTCACCGCAGGGGCTGCGCGCGACAGCCTTCTCGGTCTCCGCTTCGTCAACGGCCGCGGTGAGATCATCCGCGCCGGCGGCAGGGTGATGAAGAACGTTACCGGTCTCGACCTCACGAAGTTGCTGGCCGGCTCGCAGGGCACGCTCGGTTTCGTCACCGAAGTCACTTTTCGCGTGCTACCGGTTCCGCCAGCGGTGGAAACCGTCGTCATCTCCGGCCTTGACGACGAGATGGCGGCAAAAGCGATGGCTGCGGCCATGGCCTTGCCGGTGGAAATCTCCGGTGCCGCACACCTGCCGGCAAGCGTCCGTTCTCGCTTCATCGGCAATCACCTGCCGGAAGGTGAGGCGACTGCGTTGCGGCTTGAAGGGCTCGGCCCCTCGGTGGAGGTGCGAGTGCAAAAACTTGCCGCCGTCATGGAAGCCTTCGGACCGGTTGCGACGCTCGGTATGGAACGGAGCCTCACGCTCTGGCGCGAGATCCGCAACGTTGTCCCTTATGCCGATGGCACGGAAAAACCGCTCTGGCGGGTCTCGGTCGCCCCGAGCGCCGGTTATCATCTGGTCTCGGCGCTGCGTCTGGAGGCCGGCATCGATGCCTTTTACGACTGGCAGGGAGGACTGGTCTGGATGCGAATGGAGGCCGATCCCGAAGCTGAGCTTCTCCGCCGCTATATCCGCGCGTTGGGCGGCGGCCACGCAACCCTGATCCGGGCCACGGAAGCAGCACGCGCCGATATCCCGACCTTCGAACCGCTGCCGGATGCCGTTGCGGCGTTGTCTGCGCGGGTGAAGGAAAAGCTCGATCCGGCGGGGATTTTTAGCGTGGGGAAGATGGGGTGATGAGAATGAACTTTAGCAGATGGCATTTTGCTCGTGGCGTGCCCCTCACCCTAACCCTCTCCCCGCCTGCGGGGAGAGGGGACGTGCCCCGCTCGACCTCAGTGGCTGAGCGAGCGGTCGCGGCATATCCCTTCTCCCCGTTTCAACGGAGAGAAGGTGGCGGCAGCCGGATGAGGGGTGATTGCGCGTTCAGAATTGGCGGAGTTGGCATCCTAAAAAACATGCGCGAAGGTCGCGCCGCTTGTGATCTCCCCCCGTGTGGGGGAGATGCCCGGCAGGGCAGAGGGGGGCTGGCGACCTCGACGATCCGAGGAACCTTCTGATGCAAACCTCCTTCACCCCCGAACAGCTCGAAGACCCGCACGTCGCCGAATCCGAAAAAATTCTTCGTCGCTGCGTCCATTGCGGTTTCTGCACCGCCACCTGTCCGACCTATGTGACTTTGGGCAACGAACTCGACAGCCCGCGCGGCCGCATCTACCTGATCAAGGACATGCTGGAAAACGGTCGCGCTGCAGATGAGGAAGTCGTCACCCATATCGACCGGTGCCTCTCCTGCCTCTCCTGCGTTTCCACCTGTCCCTCCGGCGTCGACTACATGCATCTGGTCGACCACGCCCGCGTCCATATCGAAAACACCTACAGGCGCCGGCTGATCGACCGGTTGATCCGCAGCCTGCTCGCCGCCGTTCTGCCCTATCCGTCACGCTTCCGCACGGCGCTGACGCTGGCAAGATTCGGCCGCCCTTTCGCGCCGTTGTTGAAGCAGGTCAAGGCGCTGAAGCCGCTCGCCGCCATGCTCGATCTCGCGCCGCAATCTGCACCGGTGCGGCAGGAAACGGTCATGCACGGCGCCCAGCCCATTCGCGGCATAAGGCGGGGGCGGGTGGCTATCCTCTCGGGCTGCGCGCAATCCGTGCTCGATCCGGGCATCAATTCAGCAACAATCCGGCTTCTCGCCCGCTTTGGTATCGAGGTCATTTTGCCTGAAGGCGAGGGGTGTTGCGGCGCGCTTGTTCATCACATGGGGCGTGAGGAAGAGGCGCTCGATTTTGCCCGCCACAACGTCGATGTCTGGACACGCGAGATCGACAACAAGGGCCTCGATGCGATCATCATCACCGCATCCGGTTGCGGCACGACCATCAAGGATTACGGCCACATGCTGCGGCTCGATCCGGCCTATGCCGAAAAGGCGGCAAGGGTATCGGCGCTGGCCAGCGACATAACCGAATATCTCTCAACGCTCGATCTGCCTCGACAGGAACAGAGACGTATCAACGTCACCTATCATTCCGCCTGTTCCATGCAGCACGGCCAGAAAATCACCATGGCACCGAAACTGCTGCTGAAAAATGCCGGCTTCACCGTGCGCGATCCGGCGGAAGGGCATCTCTGTTGCGGCTCCGCCGGCACTTACAACATCCTGCAGCCGGATATTTCTGCCGAGTTGAAAGCCCGCAAGGTTCGCAATATCGAGGCGACGAAACCGGATGTCATCGCCACCGGCAATATCGGCTGCATGACCCAGATCGGCTCAGGCACGGCCATTCCGATCGTCCACACAGTGGAATTGCTGGATTGGGCTTATGGTGGCGAGAAGCCGGGGAAACTGTCGGCTTTAAAGGAAAAGGCCACCGTTTAGGTGGCCTTCCCAGGTCAACTCCGGAGAATTCTGTTATCCGCCGAAAATCGTGCGGAAAATGTCGATGCCACGATCCTTGAAGGCAACGTCGCCGGGCTTTGATCCGGGTCCGATCACGACGACCTTGGAGCCGACCGGAGCGCGGGCATAAAGATGCTCGACATCCTTGTTCATCATGCGGATGCAGCCGGAAGACAGGTTGAGGCCGATGGACCAGGGCTGGTTGGTGCCGTGGATGCGGAAGATCGTGTCTCGGCCCCCTTTGTAGAGATACATGGCGCGGGCGCCCAGCGGATTGTCCGGACCGCTGGGCTGAACCGCCGGCAGCTTGATGCCGCGGCGGGCTTCGCGGGCGCGCATTTCAGCCGGCGGGGTCCAGGTCGGCCATTCGGCCTTGCGGCCGATCGAGACTTCGCCGGACCAGCCGAAACCTTCGCGGCCGACACCGATGCCGTAACGCGTCGCGCGGTTCTTGCCTTCGACGTAATAGAGGAACTTGTTGTTGGTATCGACGATGATCGTACCCGGTGCTTCATTGGTGGTGAAGCGAACGCTGCGGCGCTGGAATTTCGCCGGCACTTCCTTGTTGCGAACCTTTGGCGCGACATCGCTGGCGGTCGTTTGAGATTGAGCGCTGGCGGTCTCGACCGGTGCCATGGTGGCGATGGCCGCAAATATCATGCCGGCTACGGCCAGCAGCAATTTAGGCGATTTCATCCTTACCCCTCATACAGATCTGATCTTCAAGCCGAGGCAAAATGTCCCGGCTTGGCCTGTAGGGCAAGTCAAAGAGGCGAGAATATGAGCAGCCTGTGGATAATAAAACGGCCGGATCGTGTCGATCCGGCCACATGAATACATGTCGAAGGCGCGGAAAACCTAGATCACGATGACCCTGGTTCCGATCTCTACCAGTCCGTAAAGATCGGTTACATCCTCGTTGCGCATGCGGATGCAACCGGACGAGACGGCGCTGCCGATGGTCCAGGGCGCGTTGGTGCCATGGATGCGGTAGAGCGTCGAGCCGAGATACATGGCGCGCGCACCGAGCGGGTTTTCCGGTCCGCCATCCATACGCGCAGGCAGGTAGTGGCCCTTGGCGGCCTCGCGGGCGATCATCTCCTGCGGCGGCACCCAGCTCGGCCATTCCGCCTTGCGGGTCACCTTGTGTTCACCAGCCCATTCGAAGCCCGGTCTGCCGACACCAACGCCGTAACGCTTGGCCTGGCCGCCTTCCATGACGAGATAGAGGAAGCGGTTATTGGTATCGATAACGATCGTGCCCGGCTTTTCCTTGGTGTCGTAAGCCACCATCTGCGGCAGGAATTGTGGCTCGATCTGGCTTCGGATCGCCCGGTTGGGACGCACGGCCACCTGCTGCACCTGACTGTTGTCACCGAAGATGCCACGGCGCACGACGGGCGTGCGGGCCGGTTGCTGAACTTCCGCCTGCCGCGCGACACCGGCACGGCTTGGTGCTGCCGGGTAATAATTACGCTGGCCGGTCACCACGGCCTGCGGCTTCATCGATCGCTGCTGCTGAACCTGTCTCTGGCGCGCCTGCGGCTGCGCACCGAGTTGCATCAGCCATGGAGCGGCAAGATCCGGGCTGACCACGATCGGCGGGCGTTCGCGATAACGATCATCCGCCATTGCGGAACTGGAAAACAGGGCAGCAAGGCCCAGCGCGAGAAGAAGTTTCGCCTTCATGTCGGATCCACTCGTTACAATCACCGAAAGGCGGCCGCGCATCGACCTGAAAATCGAAATCGATTTTCGGAAAGTACGATGCGCCACTTAAATTGCCCGCCATTTGAGGCAGATGGTGAACGCAAGCTCAAAGCGAATGGTAAACGGGTGGCGCGTTTCATGCGTCAAATCCGATATAGCTTCCGGCAAGGTTACCCGCCGGTTTCGAGACATGGTTGCCTGAAACTGAAACCGGCGATACTGCCGTTAACGATTGGAATTGCGTAGAAAGAATTAGAGCGGATAGTATGGTCTGGGAGAAGGAAATGGCGGGCATCATAACCGGCGAGGATGGCAGGGGACGCTGCTTCTGGCATGGCGGGCTGGAGGATTACCGCCGTTACCACGACGAGGAATGGGGCCGCCCGGTCACCGACGATATCCGTCTGTTCGAAAAGATCTGCCTCGAAGGGTTTCAGTCCGGCCTTTCCTGGCTGACGATCCTGCGCAAGCGCGAGAATTTTCGCGCGGGCTTTGCCGGTTTCGACTTTCACAAGGTGGCGGAATTCGGTGAGGCCGATATCGAGCGGCTGGTGGCGGATGCCGGTATCATCCGCCATCGCGGCAAGATCGTCTCTACCATCAACAATGCCCGCCGCGCGATCGAGCTGCAGCAGGAATTCGGCTCGCTCGCCAAATTCTTCTGGAGTTTCGAACCCGGTGCCGACCAGCGCCCGGCTACGCGCGATCTCGAAACGCTGCGCGCCAATCCGACCACGCCGGTTTCCGTGGCGCTTTCCAAGAACCTCAAGAAACGCGGCTGGAGCTTTGTCGGCCCGACGACGATCTATGCCTTCATGCAGGCCATGGGCATGGTCAACGATCATATCGACGGCTGCTTCTGCCAGAGCGAGGTTGACGAGATGCGGCTGAAGTTCAAGCGACCCTGAGCCTTAATCCGAGGCCGAGGTGATGCCGTTCAGCACGCCGTGCAGCTCGCCCAGATGGTCGATCTGGCGAAAGCGCGGAGCATCGGTCGGTGCGTCGACGTGTTCAAGAACCCAGGTCAGTGCATGGGGAATGAAGACGCCGTAAGCGCCGGCGGCAATTGCCGGCACGATGTCGGATTTCAATGAATTGCCGACCATCATCGCCCGTTCCGGACCTTCGGCAACCTTGTGAAAGATGCGGCGATAGGTGGTGGCGTTCTTGTCCGAGACAATCTCAACGGCATCGAAGTAGTCGCCAAGGCCTGATTGCGCCAGCTTGCGCTCCTGGTCGAACAGGTCGCCCTTGGTGATCAGCACCAGCAAATAATGGCCGTTCAGCGCTTCAAGCGTCTCTTCCACATGCGGCATGCATTCCACCGGATGGCGCAAAAGGTCACGACCAATTTCGAGGATCTTGGTGATCGTCTGCGTCGGCACCTTGCCCTCGGTGATCTCGACGGCGGTCTCGATCATAGACAGGGTGAAACCCTTGATGCCAAAACCGTAATATTCGAGGTTTCGCTTTTCGGCTTCGAGCAGCTTGGCCGAAATATCCGGCCCCTCGGCAAAATCGCCGAGCAGGGTCTGAAAATGCTCTTCCGTCAGCCGGTAATATTGTTCGTTCTGCCAGAGCGTATCGTCGGCATCAAAGCCGATAGCGGTAATCGGGCGCATGTCCACTGCCTCCGGCCCTATCATATGGAGGAAGATCGACGCCGGGCAAGCGGCAAGCTTGCCCGGCGCCATCTCATTCAGCTGTTATTTTCCGTGCTGTTTCAGCCAGGCCTGCATGTCGGCTATTTCTGCCTCCTGCGCCTTGATCACTGCTTCCGCCAGCTTGCGCTGGGTCGGGTCCTTTCCGTATTCGAGTTCGACCTTGGCCATGTCGATCGCGCCCTGATGATGGGCGATCATTCCGCGGGCGAAATCGACATCCGCATCGCCGGAAAACTCGATCGCCATGCCCTGATGCATTTTTGCATTGGCGGCCTTGAAGGCTTTTGTCGAGGCGCTGTCGTCGGCCGACGCGGCATTCATCGTCATGCCGGCATGGCCTTTCATGTCGTGGCCCTTCATTTCCTGCGCAAATGCGCCGGAGAAGGACGTGGTGGCAAAGGCGAGCGTTATCGCAGCCGCGGCAATGATCGTGGTTTTGGACATGAGGTATCCTTCCGTGTCCTGAAATTCGTTATCGATGATATGACGAAAACGATCAGGCTCGGGGAGGAGGCGTCAGCGGCGCAGGGCCTGAAACGGTCAGCGACAGGCCGGTTTCCGGTGCGGGGTAACGGTGGATGAAACGGCCGCTATCGGCGAATGTGATGTGCGGCGGCATCATTAGGCAGGCGGAGCAGAAAGGTGCGACGCAAATCTTCTTGCCGTCTTCGCTCTTGTGCGGGCAAGGCTGCTGTATCTCGCCATGCATGGCATCGGATCGCGCAACATTGCCGTGCCCCGAATGAGCGGAGATGGTGTGCTGCGGCATTGAAGTTCTGGCATCAGTCGCGCCAGCCATGGGCATCACCGCCATAGCCGGCATCGCCCCGTAAAGGAGCCATGCGGCAAACATCATGATGGCGGCGAGCTGTCTCATTGCAATGATTCTAAGCTTTGGGCGTTGGAAATCAAGCGAGGCCGGCATCACGTCACGCTGATCGGATTCGGTGACGGTTCAGACCGCGATCACCCGATGGATGGCCTGCCGGTCGCGGCCAATCTCGCCGAACGGCGCCACCGGCCAGTTCCACCGCCGTTTCGCCTCAGGTGCTGTAACGCCGCAGAGAAGATCGTCTTCCTCCAGGATCGCGCCTTCGCGATCGGTCACCTCATAAGCCACATCCGTCAGCAGCGCCGTCCTGCAGGGCAGTTGCTCAAGTCCGTCGAGATGGGCGCGGATGAGTTGCGAGATGACTGCATCCGGATTTTCATGGCCGGATCGCTCCAGCACCCGGCGACAGCCGACGCCGATCTGCGAGACGATATTGGCCGAGATGACGAGATCGAGATAGGGCACCTGCCGCAGGAACGCCAGCGGCTCCGGCACCTTGCCGGACACTGCATCCGGCAGGCCGGACAGATCCCGCGAGATCAGCCGGACATTGGCAAGCCGCTTCGCCCTGATCCATGTCCTGACGCTGGCAAGATGCACGAGATCGATCAGCACGACCGTATCGAAGCTCTTCGACAGTTCGGCGATCGGCACATCGCGCAGCAGGCCGGAGCCGAGCACCACGGCGGTACGCCGCTCTTTCATCGGCGCGATCGTCTCGCGGATGAAGGCATGGCAATTCTCTTCATGCGCCGCCCAGTCATTCGCGCATCGTCCCGCCCGGCCCCAGAGGCCGAGGGAGGAACGGACGAAGGGGCGGAATTCGCGCGGAGTGACCAGAGCGGTCGCGGCATATTGGATGGCTTCGAGGATCATGAATTAGCGATAGATTTCCCGGCGATACTCTTTCAATCGTCTAGGCCGAGCTCCTTTTCAAGCTCCTCCATCGTGTACGTGCGTGAATTGCCGTTTCGAACTTCTTCAAGGTGCGCCTCGACGATTGCAATGTCATGCAGGTCTTCAAGATGTTTGTGAAGGACTTGGGCAGCATAGGCATCCGTATCGAAGCCATGGAGATCGGCGTATCGACCGAGAAGACGATACATGGCTTCCGGGATTTCAATGGCAACGCGCTTGTTCATGGCGATGTTCCCTTTGGTAGCGGATATATACCATCCGGCTTGACACTTCGCCAGCCGCCGCCCTTGCCGCTCAAGGCATGATCCTCTAAGAAACCGCTCGTATTTTCGGCCTTTCCAGAAGGCCACAAAGCAATGGATATCGATCATGAGCGACAAGCAGAAGAAGCCCCAGAAACTCAAGGCCCGCCTGCCGCGCGGTTTTGTCGACCGCTCGGCTGCCGATATCCATGCGACCAACGAGATGACGGCGAAAATCCGCGAGGTCTATGAACGCTACGGTTTCGATCCCGTCGAGACGCCGCTGTTCGAATATACCGATGCGCTGGGAAAATTCCTGCCGGACAGTGACCGCCCCAACGAAGGTGTGTTTTCGCTGCAGGACGATGACGAGCAGTGGATGTCGCTGCGTTATGACCTGACGGCGCCGCTTGCCCGTCACGTGGCGGAGAATTTCAACGAGATCCAGCTGCCGTTGCGCACCTATCGCGCCGGTTATGTGTTCCGCAACGAAAAGCCCGGTCCGGGCCGTTTCCGCCAGTTCATGCAGTTCGATGCCGATACGGTCGGCGCACCGGGCGTACAGGCCGATGCCGAAATGTGCATGATGATGGCCGACACGATGGAAGCGCTCGGCATTAAGCGCGGCGACTATGTGATCCGCGTCAACAACCGCAAGGTTCTCGATGGCGTCATGGAAGCCATCGGCCTCGGCGGCGACGACAAGGCCGGCCAGCGCCTGAACGTTCTGCGCGCCATCGACAAGCTCGACAAGTTCGGCCCGGAAGGCGTGAAGCTGCTGCTCGGCGAAGGCCGCAAGGACGAGAGCGGTGACTTCACCAAGGGCGCGGGACTGAATGCCGAACAGATCGAAAAGGTTCTGTTTTTCGTCGGCATCAAGGATTATGCGCAAAGCGCTGCTCAGCTTGCCGAGCTTGTTGCCGGTACTGCCAATGGCAGCGAAGGCGTCGACGAACTGAACACGATCGGTGCGCTTGCGACCGGTGCCGGTTACGGCCCAGACCGCATCAAGATCGATCCTTCCGTCGTGCGTGGCCTCGAATATTACACCGGCCCCGTCTTCGAAGCCGAACTCACTTTCGACGTCACCAACGAAAAGGGCGAAAAGGTCGTTTTCGGTTCGGTCGGCGGTGGCGGGCGTTATGATGGTCTCGTCTCGCGCTTCATGGGTCAGCCGGTTCCGGCAACGGGCTTCTCCATCGGCGTATCGCGGCTGATGACGGCGCTGAAGAACCTCGGCAAGCTGGGGCAGGACGAGGCCCTGGCTCCCGTCCTCGTCACCGTCATGGATGGCGATGTGGAAAGCATGGGCCGTTACCAGCGTTTCACGCAGGCTCTTCGCTCCGAAGGCATCCGCGCCGAAATGTATCAGGGCAACTGGAAGAAGTTCGGCAACCAGCTGAAATATGCCGACCGCAGAGGTTGCCCGATCGCCATCATCCAGGGCGGCGACGAGCGCGCGGAAGGCGTCGTACAGTTGAAGGACCTGATCGAGGGCAAGCGCCTGTCTGGTGAGATCGAGGACAACGCTTCGTGGCGCGAGGCGCGTGTGGCTCAGGAAACTGTGTCGGAAGCCGATCTTGTTGCCAAGGTGAAGGATATTCTCGCGGCTCAGGCCGAAGATCGCAGGCGGGCGAAGGATGTTTGATCGCGTTTCCTGTGTTTCGGGAGCTCTCCCATGCCTCTGATCAACATGCCCGAATTTTCAGGCACCCTGCTTGATGAATTCGCCGCCCGCGGCACGGCCCGCATCGATACGCCGGTCATCCAGCCGGCAGCGCCGTTTCTCGACATGGCGGGCGAAGACCTGCGTCGACGGATTTTCCTCACCGAAAGCGAGACGGGCGAAAGCCTGTGCCTTCGGCCGGAATTCACCATTCCCGTCTGCCTGCGCCATATCGAAAACGCCACCGGCACGCCGCGGCGTTACTGTTATCTTGGCGAAGTGTTCCGCCAGCGCCGTGAGGGCGATAACGAGTTCTATCAGGCGGGCATCGAAGATCTGGGTGAGACCGCGACGGCACATGCAGATGCGCGCGCCGTCAACGATGCGATGCAGATCCTGCACAACCTCATTCCCGGCCGGCGGCTGAACGTGACGCTGGGCGACCAGGCCGTGTTCGAGGCGGTCGTTCGTGCGCTCGGGCTTCCCGGCGGTTGGCAGAAGCGGCTGATCCAGTCGTTCGGCAACAATGCCCATCTGCGGCACCTGCTGATGACGCTGGCGAGCCCGCAGGCTGAAACAGGCCTGTCGCCAGAGCTTGCCGCGCTTCTGAGCCAGGACGAGGCGGCGCTGATTGCCCATATCGACCGGACCATGGAAGAGACGGGTTATTCCACCAATGCCAGCCGTTCGCCGCGCGAGATCGCGGCCCGGCTGAAGGAAAAGCAGTCGCTGGCCGAAACAAGGCTGGATGGCTCGGCCCTTCTTCTCCTGAGCGAATTCCTGTCGCTGGAAATGCCGTTGTCCGAAGCTCCCGCAGCACTGGCCGGTTTTGCCGATGCGGCGGGGCTTGCCATGGGTGCCGCGCTGGTGACGTTCGAGGCCCGCGCCGAGGCGCTTGCCGATCTCGGCGTTGATCTGAGCAAGGTGACCTATCGCGCAGCCTTCGGCCGTCCGCTCGATTATTACACCGGGCTCGTCTTCGAAGTCAGCCGCGACAACGCGGTTCTGGCCGGCGGTGGTCGTTTCGACAGACTGATGACCCTTCTCGGTGCGAACGAAGATATTCCGGCCGTGGGCTTTTCGCTCTGGCTCGACCGGATCGAACAGGCGAGGGCGCGCTGATGTCTACCATTACCATCGCTCTCCCCTCCAAGGGCCGCATGAAGGAAGATGCGTCTGCGATCTTCGAGCGCGCCGGCCTGCCGATCGTTGCTGTCGGCAATGAACGCTCCTATCGCGGCAAGATCGACGGCCACGACGATATCGAGATCGCTTTCCTCTCGGCCTCCGAGATCGCCCGCGAGATCGGTGCCGGAACAGTCGATTTCGGCGTCACGGGTGAAGACCTGATCCGCGAAGGGCTGGCGGATGCCGATCGCAAGGTCGAGATCGCAGCCCGCCTCGGCTTCGGCCATGCGGATGTCGTCGTCGCCGTGCCTGAAATCTGGCTCGATGTGGACACTATGGCGGACCTTGGCGATGTCGCCGCCGATTTTCGCTCGCGCCACGGTCGACGTTTGCAGATCGCCACCAAATACTGGCGGCTGACGCAGCAGCATTTTTCCGGAAGCCACGGCATTCAGCTTTACCGCATCGTCGAAAGCCTTGGTGCGACCGAAGGGGCTCCGGCGGCAGGACAGGCGGATATCATCGTCGACATTACCTCGACCGGCTCGACGCTGAAAGCCAACCACCTGAAGATCCTGTCGGATGGCGTTATCCTGAAGTCGCAAGCCTGCCTCGTTCGCGCCCGCAACGCCGAGCACGAGGGCGACGCCCGCATCGCGGCGATCGTGGAGGCGGTCCGCAAGGCCGTGTGACCAGTATGTCGGGCGCGGACGCCAACATTATCGGGCTTTATGAGCGGCACGCGCTTGCCTTCGACAAGGTGCGCGGCCGCAATCTGTTCGAGCGGCCCTGGCTCGATCATTTTAGCGGGCTTATCCCGCAGCGCGGCCATGTGCTGGATCTCGGTTGCGGGGCGGCCGAGCCGATTGCGGCTCATCTGATCAGCAGAGGTTTTCATGTCACCGGCGTCGATACGTCGAAAACGCTGATCGGGCTGGCGCGCGAGCGGTTTCCGGGCATGGCCTGGTATGAAGACGACATGCGGAAGTTTTACATACCGACCAAGTTTTCCGGCATTCTTGCCTGGCACAGCTTCTTCCATCTGAATGCCGATGACCAGCGGGCGATGTTTCCGCGCTTCGGCGCGCTGGCCGGGCCGGGTGCTGCGCTGATGTTTACCAGCGGTCATTTCGAAGGTGAGGCGATGGGCGAGTTCGGCGGCGAGCCGCTTTACCATGCCAGCCTGTCAAAGGCCGAATATGAGGCACTGTTGCAGAAGAACGGTTTCAAGGTGGTCGCCCAGATTTCGCAGGATCCCGCCTGCGGTGGCGCGACCGTCTGGCTCGCCAGGAATATCCGCCGCTAGAATAGTCCTTTATCCAGACAATAAAAAAACCGCCGGATGTTGGTCCGGCGGGAATGTCTTGGCAGGGATTTGATAATTGTTAGGCGGCAATTGCGACGGAACCGCGGCGGGCGTCGATCGAATATGCACCCGGTCCGAAGGTTGCGAGCAGGATGTATGCGCCGGCCAGAGTGAAATTCTTCATCAGCATGATGCCGTTAAGGGCATTGATCCAGCCGAGAGCGGCGTCAGGCCAGCCGGGAACGGCCACGGTGCCCGAGTGGAAGACGGCGCCGGTGAAGATGCAGAAGAGAGCAAGCGCCCAGCCGACAATTTTCGTCTGGAAGCCGACGAGGACGGCAAGACCGGTGACGAATTCGAACAGGCCGGCAAGGTAGGCAAGAGCCGTTGCAGCAGGCAGGCCGGCACCGGTGATCATGCCGGCCGTGCCGGCCGGGTCGGTCAGCTTGCCGAAGCCGGAATAGATGAAGATGAAGGACAGAAGGATACGGGCGATCAGGACGATGGTGTTTTGCGAGCTAGACATGGAAGTCTCCAGATAGACGCTGTGCTCCGGTGTCTCGGGCCAGCCGTTGAATTCTCTGGAACCTATGTGCCACGTTCATCGCCGATACGAAAGATGAACGAAAGTAGACGAATTGTTCTTTAAAAGTGAACGATAAAAACGCATTCCGGCGCTGTCTTGAATGAGGAGAGGCCGCGCAAATGCGGGAACGGGATGTGGGTTTTTGTGGCTTTGCAATTGCGCGGCCTTGGCATATCGGATCATGTCCTGCCTGTTTCCCTCAATTTTTCCTTCTTTCATGAGGAAGGGGCGGCTCTCGGACATGCGTCAGTTGCCGCAGCGACGACTGCGGCAAGCCTGTGCCAGCTTCCACCTGCCCACGAACGTCTCGCGAAACACTCCGGTGGCGAAAGCGACATGATTATGTGACCGCCACTCGCTGCGGGGATGAAGGGGTGCGAAATTCACGCCATTATCCTGATTTTACTGGGATCAATGAGACAAAGCTTCCCCGTCCGATTGCCGCGCCATTGCATTTGCGGGACGAAAGACTACGTGGCGAGCACACAGCTTGATAGATTCGCTTTCCTGCTCCATCCTTGCGCCCTGTCTTCGCATTGCGATCATGGGAGGGAGTGAGGGATGACCTTCGAATATCTGGTGACGGCGTTCATAATATGCCTCTCGCCTGGCATCGGTGTCGTTTACACGCTGTCATCGACACTTGGCGGCGGATTGAAGGCGGGTTTCTGGGCTGCGATCGGCTGCACGATTGCGACGGTCATTCATCTGGTCGTCGCCATGGCCGGTCTTGCCGCTATTCTCCACACGAGCGCGGTTCTGTTCCAGGCGATCAAATTCGCTGGCGTCGCTTATCTGCTCTGGATGGCCTGGGCGGTTTTGAAAGGGCGAGGCGGGCTGTCGGTGCGCCCAACGGAACCGAAATCCCCGCTGCAGCTCATCCGTAGCGGCATTCTGCTGAATATACTGAACCCGAAACTGCCATTGTTCTTCGTCGCCTTCATCCCGCAATTCGTACCCGCTGGAAGCCCGGTTGGGCTGTTGATCGAACTTGGTCTCGGCTTCACCGCGATGACCTTCATCGTGTTTATCGGTTATGCCGTGATTGCCGCGACCGGGCGGCAATATCTGCTGCAGAGTGAAACCGCGATGAGCTGGATGCGCCGCGCCTTCGCCGCATCCTTTGCCGCACTTGGATTGAAGCTTGCGACCGAAGGAACGCGATAGCTTCAGAACTCCTGCCAATTATCCCCTGCAGCGCTGGGCGCGAGCCCCAGTCCTGCTGCCAGTTTTCCGGCCAGCGACCGTGCGGGCGAGGGGTGAACCTGACGGGCGAGCGCTGTCGGTGAGACGGCGCGCACAGCCGGGGCTGTTGCGATCGGAGCACCCGCACCGAGATCGAAACGGGACACCAGCACACGCAGCCGCTCCGCTTCACCGGCAAGCGCCACGCTGGCGCTGTTTGCCTCTTCCACCATGGCGGCATTCTGCTGCGTGACCTGGTCCATCTGGTTGACCGCGACATTCACCTGCGACATGCCGACCGACTGTTCCTTCGATGATGTGGCAATCGCATCCAGCTGGCTATTGATCGCCGAGACATGATCGCGGATGCCGGCAAGCGCAATACCGGTGGCGCTAACCAGCGAAACGCCGCTTCTGACCTCATCGGCCGAGTTGCGGATCAGCTCCTTGATCTCCTTTGCCGCCTGGGCCGAGCGCTGGGCGAGTTCGCGCACTTCCTGGGCGACCACGGCAAATCCCTTGCCCGCTTCACCTGCGCGCGCGGCCTCCACACCCGCATTCAGCGCCAGAAGATTGGTCTGGAAGGCGATCTCGTCGATCACCCCGATAATGCTGGAAATCTGTTCCGACGACTGTTCGATCTTCTGCATAGCATTGACCGCCTTCGCGACCACCTCACCCGATTGCAGCGCCGATTGATTGGCTTCCACGGCCATTCCGCGCGCCTCTTCCGTGCGGTTAGAGGAATTGGCGACATTCGAGGTGATCTCGTCGAGTGCAGCTGCGGTTTCCTCCAGCGAGGCGGCTTGCTGTTCTGTTCTGCGGGAAAGATCGGCGGCGCTCTGTGAAAGTTCGCGCGAACCGCTGTCGATCGCGCCGGTGGCGTCTGAAACAGCCTGCATCGTGTCACGCAACTGCGCCACGGCGGAATTGAAATCCGATCGAAGGCCTTCGAAATCCGGGCTGAACGGCCGGTTAAGCGTGACTGCCAGATTACCGCTGGAAAGCTGCTTCAGCCCCTCTGCCAGCCCTTCCGTCGCCTGCGCCATGTTTGCTGCCCGCACCCGGTCGGCTTCAGCGTTGCGCTGGCGCTCCGCATCCTGGGCGCTGCGGTTGTCTTGCGCCTGCTGTTCCATTTCGCGGGCGCGCAGGCCGTTATCCTTGAATACCTGCACCGCACCAGCCATCTGGCCCACCTCGTCGCGGCGATCGACGCCGTCGATCGTCACCGAAAGATTGCCGTTGGCCAAGTTGACCATCGTTGCCTGCAACTGCTTGATCGGCCGCACCAGCCAGCTGCGAATGGCAAAGAACCCGACCGACAGCACGACGACAAGACCGAGAAGGACGCCGCCAAGCGTAGTCAATGCTGTGGTATTGGCAGCACTGCCGAGAGTTTCGGCCTTGCCCGATACGCCATTGATGATCGTATCGGTGATTTTCGTCGACGTTTCGGCAAATGCGGCGAACTGCGGCTGGCAGCCGGTCAGGAAAGCCTCCTGCGATGCCTGTATCTCGCCCTCTGTCTTTGCGACCTCGCCGAGCCTGATTGCCGGTGCGCAGGATTGCTGAAGGATCGAAAGGCCGGCAGCCTTCAGCGCATGCAGATCCCGGTTATCAGAAAGAATGCCGATCGCCGCGTCCATCCGCTCGGCAAATCCCGCCTGCGCATGCTGCAGTTCCGCGGTCGCGGCCGCATTGCCTTCCGGCGTGCGCGACATCAAAAGATCACCTATCGCCGCCCGAGCCATCTGGATCGACCGGTTGGCACGCGCCACCGAAAGTGATGCCGTACTCTCCTTGTGCAGAAGATCGCCATAGGACCCGTTGATCTCATAGATGCGTGAACTGCTGTAACCCGCAATGGCGATGGCGAAGATACCAAACAGCGCCATGATGGCCATGAACTTGCCGACGATCGAGATGTGCTTCATCGAAATGCCCCGTGTGCAGAGAGTGCGTCGAGGCCAGGGTAGCGGCAGGTCTTTATGATTAAGTGTCGGCTAATGTATTATTTTATACCTGTCTAAAATTATACTCGCACAGGTGGTGCTGTCGAATTTCATTTGGACCTTGGTTGCAGCATGCTTCTGCCTCCGAGAAGCGAATGTATTCATAGGGGGCAGGCGGTCTCAGTAGTTCGCGACCATCGTCGGTTCGAAATCCGGGACGACATTGAGCATCGGCGCTGCGCGCGCAACGATCTGCTTTACCATCGGCGCTGCCGTATTGGTGGCAAAAGTACTCGTCGTGCCTTCGCCCGAAAGCGGCTCGTCGCAGAAGGACAAAACGACATATTGCGGGTGATCGATCGGGAAGGCCGCCAGATAGGCGTTGAAGCTCAGCGTGTGGGAATATTTGCCGTTGATGACCTTGTTTGCCGTTCCCGTCTTGCCGCCGACATGGAAGCCGGGAACGTCGGCGCTTTTGCCCGAGCCCTCTTCGCCGTTGAGCTTGAACAGGGTGCGGATCGTATCGCTCGTGCTCGGCTTGACGATCCTCACCGCGGTCTGTTCGGCAGCCTCTGCCGTGCGCGGCAAGAAGGTCGGCTCGATCAGCTCGCCGCCATTGACGAGCGCCGCGCCGGCAACCGCCGTCTGCAGCGGCGTGGTCGCCACGCCATGGCCGAAGGAGATAGTGATGGCGTTGATCTTCTTCCACACTTTCGGCTGGCTGGGGGTCTTTACCTCCGGCAGCTCGGTTTCCATCCGGGTCAATAGCCCGAACCTGGTGAGATAGGCCTTCTGGTTGTCCATCCCGACCCGGTCCATCATCTTGGCGGTGCCGATATTGGAGGAGTAGCGAAAAACTTCCGGCACGGTCAGCCAGCGGCGCGGCACGTCGCGGTCGTCATGGATGGTGAAGCGGCCGAAATGAAGCGGCGTCGTGGCGTCGAACGTATCGGAAAGTTTTGTCACGCCGGAATCGAGCGCCATCGCCATCGAAAAGGTTTTGAAGGTCGAGCCCATTTCGAACGTGCCGTTGGTCATCCGGTTCAGCCAGCCGTCTCCGCCATCGGCCTGCGGATCATTGGGATCGAAATCGGGTGCAGAAGCAAGCGCCAGCACTTCGCCGGTGTGAATGTCGATGACGGCCGCACCGGCAGCCTTGCTCTTGTATTCGCTCATCGCGTGGCGAACCGCGTCATAGACGATATTCTGCACCCGGATATCGAGCGAAAGGCGGATCGGCTTCAACGCTTCTTCGGTGGTCAGCCCGACGCTCTTCAGGTCGGAAAGCCCCTGCATATCGAGATACTTTTCCATGCCGGCGACGCCGCGATTGTCGATATCGACATAACCGAGCACATGCGCCGCGATGCGGCCGTCGGGATAGAATCGCTTCACTTCCGGGCGGAAACCGATGGCGGGGATGCCGAGTTTCAGCACTTCGCTCTGCTGCTTCGGCGTCAGCTGGCGGCGAACCCAGATGAATTTCTGGCGCTTGTCGGAAAGCTTGGCATAAAGCGACTTGCGATCGAGATCCGGAAAAAGGGCCGAGATTTTCTCCACCGTCTCATCGAGATCGACGATGCGGAAAGGTTCGGCAAACATCGAAACGGTGTGGATGTCTGTCGCCAGAAGCTCGCCATTGCGATCGGTAATGTCCGGACGCGCCGCGATATTGTTATTGGCGGGAATGGATGCGGTCGCCTCTGCCGGGCTGAAGCCGTATTCGGTCATCCGGGCAAACATCGCGCAATAGGCAAGGATGAAACAGGTCGACAGGATGACGAGGCGGGATCTCGCCTGCTTCGCACTGCCCGGCGCCTTCCGCTTTGCTTTGGCTGAGCGTTTTGCAGAGATCAGCGTTTTCACGCGACCGCTCTTGCGAAGGGAAAAGGCGATAACTGACATGACGGTCTTCTGCTCTCAGGCGGAAGATCATCGACCACCGTGCCGAAGATTGTCTAGGTTCGGATGGTTAACGACACGCTAATATCGCGCGCCGAACCGATCACGAAAACGCGCATTCGGCGACCGGGAGGGGGCACCGAATGCCTGGCCATCACAAGCTCAAGTCCAGACCGAGCTGACTGCTGAGGAAAAATGCGAAGACTGCCAGGGCCAGTACCGCCAGTGCGAACACTGCCGCTACCTTGCCGCCCGTGCGTACCAACGCCAGCGTCTCACCCTTTTCACCCTGATCATAATGCCACTTGATGGCGAAGAACATGGCCAAGCCCAAAGCGGCAGCCTTGAAGATGACGAAGACGACAGGGACCCAATCCATGACAAAGGCTCTCATTTGCATAATCTATGTGCCTTATGCTCTCATTTTGGGCAGATGCATATATCTCATTCTGCAACGCTGATATGTGACAGCATATGGTTGTGTTCGTCGGAGCGGGAACGACTGCTTTCGGCTGGAGGTGGGTTTCCGCTGCGCGCCAATTGCGGTCATCCGATCCGCAGTCTAACGTCAAATCATTTCACGACGTCTTCGCAGGTCAAGCTTTTGATGTTCGTGTGGCCACAACGGATCGGTCGCGTCCAGCACCAGTACCCATTGATTGGGAGTTGGAGCTGAAACACCTTTGAGTTTCGACGGGAAGAGATGATGGCGATTTACGATGATCTAAATTCGCTCGATGACTGGCTTCTGAGGCAGGCGATAGATCAGGCTGAACAAGGCATCTCCATTGAAGATCAGCTTATCCCCCAGACGGTGGCAATGCTTGGCCAGCCAAACGTCTATCTCTATGCCACAGCACTCTTCGACGGAGAGGTCGGGAATGGCGGCATCCAGCAATTCCTTAATAACTCGTCGGGAGCTTTAGCTCTCACTGTTCGTGATGCGCTGCAGGACATGCTCTTACCCGAATACGCGGGTATCATGAGCAGGATTATCGATACGTTCGGAGCATCGTTTCCTGTAAGTCAGCTTGATCGGATGGATCGGATTGACGGCGACCCAGAGCTGCAGATCATTCTCGACGAAGCCTACGAAGCCGTAGATGTTTGGAGCAGTGACTACATCCTGGCACGTGAACGATATGCAAAGAAAAACCATCTACTAAAGTAGTGCCATAGAGTGCTTTTCATGGCTCGATGGCGGCGTCGGGCCGACACCCGACAGTGGCATTCCGCTTCGCACCAAAAGGGCCATTGCGGCAACTATCGCAACGGATATAATTCTTGCACGTTTGCGATCAACTTGGAGAAACTATGTCTCTGGGGCTTATAAATCTTCTGCCCTGCTGGAGTTGCCCCTTAAAAA
>UCIV01000065.1 GCA_900472575.1 Hyphomicrobiales bacterium | reverse complement strand
CACATCGTTCCCAATTCAGCTGGCTACATCTCCAACGGCCGACGTTTAGAGATCCGCGCCCACTAATCTGTTGCCCGCCTCCCAGGATCTCGGTGGGAGCCCCCACCTGCACCACTGTCGCGGCACCTCCCCCATCATGCCTCCAATGAATTTGAACACCGGCCTGTGCGATTGCAAGGTTCCGTTAACCATATTCCGAGATGCTAAAGCTTCAACCGGAGAAGCGCGAGATGGCATACGATTGGACAGGCGAGACAAAAAATTCAGAGTTCGCAGAGCATCTCATTATCGCTCTTGTCGTCTTCGCTGCCGGCACTCTGACACTCGCATTCGTGCTGACAATCCTGGCTTGAAGCTTACCTGTTAGGTTCAGAACAAGATTAGTGCAGGATCGTACGCTAGCCGAAATTGCGCATGTTTTCGGTAGTTTGCAGCCTGCACCAAACGTGATGTTCTAGGTAGAAATACATCAGGAGCCTTCATTTTGGTAGGAATATCGATCTCGATCATCAAAGGTACGATTTCGCACTAATCTTGTTCTGCCCCCGCGGAGCCGTGATCAAGTGGCCTTGCCTGCCGACAGGGATGTCACCGATGGCCGCAGTAGCGCCGCCGACGTTGTCAGTGGTCAGTGGCATTCGCACGCTTGAAGATGATCGTCACAGCCATCCCGCTGCCAGGCTCCGACTGCACGTCGATCTCCGCCTTGGCATTGTGACGTACAGACTGCACGATCATGGCGCTGAGCTTGCCGCGCCGTGGCCAATCTGCCTTCTCCGAGAGCCCCACACCGTCGTCTGCGACGAGCACTTTGCAGCCATCGTCATCGACAGTGCAGCGGACTTTGATCTCACCGCCGTCGCGTCCAACAAAGGCGTACTTGAGAGCATTGGTCATCAACTCATTGATGACGAGGCCAACTGGCATTGCGACGTTAATAGACACCGGCCAGGTGTCGACTTTCATATCGAGACGTATGCCTTCAATCGCATGGGCGGCCATTACCGAAGAAGCGATCTGGCTGACATATGTGCCGAGATCGACGGTCTCCGTATCCTCGCCCGCGTAGATCGATCGATAAAGGATGGACAGGGCTTCGATGCGACCAGCAAGGCGGTTGAAACGCTCACTCTCCCCCGGTTGCTGGGCGTTGCGCGCTTCCATGCGGATCAACGCCGTGATCATCTGCAGATTGTTTTTGACCCGATGCTGAAGCTCTTTCAGCAAAATGTCTTTTTCAGCAAGTGCCTCAGACAAAGCGGCGGCATCATTGGTGCCGGTTCGGGCGGACATTGCTAGGAGCCGGAACAATGGCTTACCGTCGTCGTCGACGATCGTGTTCGACCATGCATCGACAACGAAATTGTCATCGTGGATTGTGATTGTGAATGGTCCGAGATACTCCTCGCTCTGCAGCAAGGCATCAGAAAGCTTCGGCCCGCCGTCGAGAGAAGGCGCGGTGGGTAAAACGGACCATGCCTTGCCTTGCAGGTGCTCGCCTGAAAGCCCGGTCAAGCGCTCGAACTCGATGTTGCCATATACAAGATGCTCGTCATCGCCGAGCTCGGCGACCGCGACCGCGAACGGCACGTGGTCGAGAAACTGCCGAAATCGATCGTCGTCCAACGCCTCCGCCAGTTGCGGAAGATCGGATACAGTGGCCGGAGTGGGATGGGGCTCTTCACGATTGGACATATGCTTCAACAGTTATGGCAGATAGCCGTCTTTACCATGGCAAACAGACCATCCGCTAGAAAATTTCCGACAAATCAAGCCGTCAACCGGGTGAGGGCATCGATGACAGGCTGGTGGGCATAAGGCTTGGGAAAGAACACGGAGCGCTCTGGCAGGTCGACCACTTCGATCTTCCGGTTCCCCGAAGTGATGACAATCTCGATTGGCGGCCACCGGTCTCTGACGATCCATGCCAGCTTCAACCCGTCCAGACCTCCCGGCATGTCGATGTCGGTGAAGATTGCGCGTATGGAAGAATGCGTCTCTAGCAGCCGTAACGCTTCATCAGTGTTGCCAGCCTCGAGAACGCAGAAGCCGGCCGCCTGCAGATCATCGGCCACTGTCATCCGGATCAAAGGCTCATCTTCGACGACAAGTACTGTCGGCTGCGGCATTCTGACACCATTCTGAGACGTTGTGCCTGAAACTCTGTCGTCTTGAAGTTGTTCCCCTTCGACATGAGAGCCCCTGCCGGAACCATAAACGTATTCATGAGCTTATCGGATCGGGCTCAATAAGTAGATCCAAGCTAGAGAGGAAACATCATGAAAAACGTCATCATCGCCGCCGCCTTCGTAGCGGCGTCGAGTGTTTCGGCACTCGCTAAGCAGGCCGCTCCCGCCGCCAACAGCGACGGCGATACTCCAGCTGTTGCGACGTCAGAAACGACAAACCCGACCGCTCCCGTCGAGGGCGCCAATAGTTTTACTGAGGGCCAGGCGAAACAACGGATCCAAAAGGCCGGCTGCGCCGACGTGAAGGACCTCAACAAGGACGACAAGGCGTCTGGAATGCTACCGGCATGAAGGACGGCAAGGCCGGAACGATCGCGCTCAACTATCAGGGCAACGTCGTCGCAAATAAGAACAAAGCTTGGGAGATGAAAGATGAGAACTATTACTGGACTTTTTGATGATTATAGCGATGCTCGCGCTGCGGTCGGTGCCCTCGAATCCGCGGGCGTACGCTCCGACGATATCAGCATCGTGTCAAGCAACGCTGACAAGCGTCATGGCGAATCCAACGCTGCTGGTGCTGGCACTGGAGCCGGGATTGGTGCGGTGGTCGGCGGTGCAGGCGGACTCCTGACCGGACTTGGTCTGATGGCCATCCCAGGCGTCGGACCTGTTGTCGCGGCCGGCTGCCTCGTAGCAACTGCCGCAGGCGCTGCTGCGGGTGCCGTGGCCGGCGGTGCTGCCGGCGGGATCATCGGTGCTCTAACAAGCTCCGGCGTCTCAGAACGTGATGCTCACGTTTACGCCGAAGGTGTCCGCCGTGGCGGCACGCTCGTCACCGCCAAAGTCGACGAACCGTTGGCTCCGGAAGCAGAGGCTATCCTAAAGCGTTCCAACTGGGTCGATCCGACCGAGCGGCGCACTTCCTACGAGCAGCAGGGGTGGACGGGCTTCGACGATACGTTAGATCCGTATGATGCCGATCAAGTCGAGCAGGAACGCCAGCGCTATCGCCGCGCGGGGATTTGACATCATAACGAAGGGCGCTACAACGGAGCCCTTCGCACGTTGTGGCCCACAGTATGGGCAGTTTAGATAGCCCAGCGTTTCGTAGACCCCGCCATGCCTGTCTAACTCAACGGGCGAAAACATTTCGCTTCCGACCTGCTTGTGCCCAGCGCTGTAGATCCTCCAGCTTATACGCTCGTGTTTCATGAGGTTGAAGAAACGTAAGGCCACGGCATCGCCGTGGCACTCTACCGTTTGGCGCGTCTATCAGCCTCTCTTCGTCGCGACATCAGTAAGCAGCGGTGATCGAGCCGAGCCCACGCTGAAGGATAACTGCATACTTTTCACGCGGTAGCGATGTTAGTCTTCCTCGTCCCCTGCCTCGGCAGTCAGCGGCTCATTCTGCAAAGCCTGCCGGCTGAGCAATCCCGCATCCTCAAGCGCTCTCTCGTCGTCCTACGAACGACTCGGGTGTGGCTTTCTAATCTTCCTGTCCCCTATTCCCGCTTGCATGGTTCTAATATTCTCCGTGCCGTCGGCCGTCTCCACATCCCATGTGCGGATCAACCGGGAGGCCTTAAAGACCGTTCGCGATGAGCTGGGTTCGTTGTTTGTCTGGACGCCGATTTGTGCGGCGGCGACCGAACTTATCTGCGCCCTACCGCGTTATCCGACCATGTATGATAAGCATCATAATTCAGCCGAGCGACTTAAGTTACGCAAAGCGAAAAAGCGTCTGGCTAGACTTGAAACCATCGAACACCTGTTGGAATTCGACCTCGATTCCCACCAGTGATATGCCGACGCAGTTGCTTTAGAGAGGCAACTGCTGAACCAAATGACGAGTTCTGCGAACGGCTAATCAGATTGCAGTTTGGAGGCCTTCGAGGCCATGCAAAGGAACCATGGCGTTCAACTTAAGTTGTTTGACCAACAGATGAAGGGAAACAGTATGATTGCGCACAGGGCTCAATGGAAAGGTCATCTGAAAGTTGGAGAGCTTTCATGTGCCGTTGGCCTCTATACGGCCGCGTCGACATCCGAGAGGATCAGTTTCCATATGATCAACGAAAAAACCGGCAACCGCCTGAAGCGCGAGTTCATCGATAGCGAGACCGAAGAGGTCGTAGAGCGAGACCAGCAAGTCAAGGGCTTCGAGACTGGGAGCGGCGATTACATCATGATCGATCCAGAGGAAGTCGCGGCGGTCGTACCAGATTCTGACAAGATGCTTGATGCTGAGGCATTCATACCTTGCAGCAAAATAGACGACGCATATTTCGACAAGCCCTACTATCTGGTGCCAGCTGATAATGAGGCGAACGGTGCCTTTACCGCAATCAGAGATGCGCTCGCAAACACAGATGCTACCGCCGTAGCTCGCACGGTACTGTTCCGACGGATACGGACAGTTCTTATCCGTCCACATGGCAAAGGTCTAATCGCGACGACACTCAATTTCGACTACGAGGTCAGGTCGTCCAAAGAAGCCTTCAAAGACGTGAAGAAGGTGAAGGTAGAAGGAGAGATGCTTGATCTCGCCAAGCACATCATCGACACGAAAAAGGGCGAGTTCGATCCAGCCAAGACGGACGATCGATATGAGGCCGCGCTTGCTGCACTGGTGAAAGCAAAAGCAGAGGGCAGGTCCCTTCCGAAGCCAAAGCCGATCAAGGTGTCGAAACCAAACGATCTGCTCAAGGCTCTCCGAGAGAGCGCTGGCACAGGCAGCGGAAGCTCTAAAAAGCCGAAGGCAGCCAACGCTAACGCCGGGAAAAAGATGACAACACGAGCGAAGTCTAAAACTACTTCGAAGGCTGAACAAAAGAAAGCGAGCTGACCATGGCACCTCGTCGTCCGTATTGGAGAGGGTATCTCAAGCTCTCGCTTGTCACCTGCCCTGTCGCCATGACACCGGCAACGTCTGGATCCGAAAAAGTCCGCTTTCATACGCTTAATGAGAAGACCGGAAATCGGGTTGTCTCTCAATACATCGACAGCGTGACAGGTAAGGCCGTTAGCGATGAGAACCAGGCAAAGGGCTACGAGAGAGGCGAAGACGATTACATTATTCTGACGGACGAAGACCTTGAATCAGTTGAGCTGGATACGGTCCGCACCATCGATATTGAAAAGTTCGTCCCTAGAGACCGTATCGGGTGGATCTACCTTGAAACGCCATTTTATCTCATTGCTAGCGACAAGATCGGTGACGAAGCCTTTGCTGTGATCCGCGAAGCGATGAAAGCTCAAGATGTCGTCGGCGTGTCGCGGGTCGTCTTGGGGCGCCGCGAACGAGCCGTGATCTTGGAGCCGCGCGGCGACGGTATTGTAGTCTGGACACTGCGGTTCGGTGACGAAGTGCGGCCCGAGTCCGAGTATTTCGCGGTGATCGAAAAGAATTCGGACACAAACAGTGTCACTGCCCTTGAAAACGTCATAAAAAAGCGGCTGACGGACTGGTCCCCGGCGATGGTGTCCGACCCCATCCAAGATGCGTTGCTGAAGCTCATCGCTAGTAAGAAAAAGGCTAAAAAGCCGGGAAAAACGGCTTCTTCAAAATCGAACAAGGGCAAAAGTGGCAAGCCGAGCAACGTGGTGAATATCATGGATGCACTGAAGAAATCAGTGACGAAGGAACTGAAGTCTCGCAAGGCCGGATAATCATTGCCCAGGACGCTGAGCGATCTACATTGAACGGACGCCCCCCTGCTCGCGCTGTTGTTCTCCAAAGCCCGGTTCCTAATAGCAACCGCCTCAAGGCACTTGTTGAGCAATGTCTGACCGACGAGGTTTCGCTGATCGCGATTAGCGGCCGAAACGCATTCTCGCTTGAAGCAGAAGTGGACTGGATGATCATCGGTGATGGGTCCGCGCCGGCCCGCCTCCTATGCGCCTCCGCCCATCACAACGAAGAAGATCATGATGGACTAAGCGACTCGATTTGCCTCTGGCGGAAACGGGCTCGTTGACCGCGTTGACGTGATTCGTCAGGCGTTCTTCAGATACCGAGCACCGTCTTAGGCCCGCATCAAGCCCAAACACCTTTCGCGGAACGAAATAGGCTGGTCATTGATTGAGTCGCCGAAGTAGGGGACCGACGAATGCTCCTCCCCGTGGGGTCAATAATGCGTAGTCGATCCAAACCTCTTCTGCACGGCGATCAAGTTGCTAAGTCGCGGCCGAGAAAGCCACGCAACCCAGCCCAACCTCACCTACCGTTTGACAGATGCCACAGCGGGTTGAACCCGCCCTGGCACTCCTGAAACCAAAAGCTCCGACAGGTCCCGACTGGGCGTTCGAAATGAAATTTGACGGGTATCGGTTGGCTATTCATATCGAGCCGAAATGTATCCGCATCCTTACGCGCGGCGGGCATGATTGGGCTGCACGCTTGCCGGCAATTGCGGAAGCAGCAGAAAAGCTGGGTGTCGGCTCAATTCTGGACCGCGAAGCTGTTGTCGTAGATGAGGATGGCCGATCCGATTTCGGCGCCTTGCAGCGTTCACTTGGCGGACGAGGAGGAAAGCGGATTTCAAAGGAAGCCGTTTTCTATGCCTTTGATCTCCCCTACTTTGACGGGCACCTCCTCACCAATACCGACTTATCCGTTCGCCGCCATCTCCTTGCCGACCTCCTTGACGGCGCGAACGCTACGATCCATCTTTCGGAGGAACTTGACGGGGATGGCGCTGAACTGCTGGAAGCCGCATGCTCGATGGGTCTCGAAGGAATCATCGCCAAAAACCGTGACAGCAAGTACCGATCTGGACGCACCGGTGACTGGCTGAAGATCAAGTGCGTCCAGAGCGAGAGTTTCGTAGTAATTGGCTATGAGCACTCCGCCGTCGCTCGGGGTGGGATCGGTAGCTTGTTACTGGCAGCACGGTGGGGCGACAGTTGGGCGTCGGTCGGTTCAGTTGGCACCGGCTTTAAGGAGAAGGACGCTCTGTACCTGAGGACAACACTCGACAAGCTAACGACGAACAAGCCCGCTATCCCGATGAAGGGAAAGAACCTTGTGTTCGCGCAGCCAACTCTCATCGCAGAAATCCATTTCCGACGTTGGACGGATGACGGCAATCTGCGTCACGCCCCCTTCAAGGGTTTGCGCGAAGTACAGGATAATTCCGAGATCTTCGAGATGCCGAGTTAGCTAGTGCGCCAGCCGGCCGTACTTCTCACGACGTCTTCGGGAACAGCGGCGTTACATTTGTGGTACCTGTGGCAGTGGTCAGCGGCGCCGTTCCTGCATTGCCCCGGTCCAAAGCATGCAAAATTTTGGCCAACCCATCAGCCTGGTGATAGTAGTCGGGTTTGTCCGGCAGCGTCAGATCGAACTCATTGCAGACCCTGGCAATCAAATCCATCGCCCGCGCAGCAAGCCGCGCATAGCCTTCCACGCGGCGCTCAAAAAATCCATCATGGTCCTTGCGGCCAAGATCCAGACTTTCAAGGGCGTTCTCCTGATTTCTGACCCGATTTGAGAACCACATGATCTCCTCGCCGAGGTCATCGCCGAGCGACTGCCAATCAACGTCCTTAGGAAGGTTCAGAACAGGCTCGGGCAGATGAAACGCGAACTCAACCTGATCCGCCGGGTTGAATTCGGGTTTGTCGTGGACGGCCGCGTAACAGGCGCCAACATAATCGTCGAGCGCCAGGACAGTCAGCATCGCGAGGTTGCGAGCATTTCTGTTCTTCTGTCCGATGCGGAAGAGAGCTGGCATTTTCGCTAAGGAGCCACTTGCAGCTCCAAGGGCAAAACTACCGCTCCCGATAAGCGCCCCCAATGTCACGAAGCCTTGCGTTGTAGTGAAGAAATCAGTCACCTAAAACCTCGTTTTCTTTAGCGATTAGGGCATCGACTCAAAGATCAGCGACCAGAGTCATTTATCCAGTGACAGTGTGCGCCGAAGACGATGGAAAGCAACGGTCACGGCTCTCAACAAGCGAAATCCACAGATCGCTGGATTTTGTTGTCACCTAGATGAGGCTTCGAAGGCGAGCGTTCAAGACATGTCCTTGCTCACCGAGTGAAAGAGAGCTGGGGCATCGCAACAATACCGATGTCGGCGCGTTGTGACGTCAGCAAATCAGCAGATTGGTTCGACGATCAAGTTTGCTGCGTCACCGCACTGATGCGACTATGGACAGCAAGCTGATAGATATGCTCCAGGAGAGCGCGGTCCTGGACCCGATCGTCAGCCAATGCCCGCAAGGACGCCCGGCAAATGCGTTTTTCTGAAGCGTGCTGGCAGTTGTACGTCACATACTCATAGAGTGCTGATCCCGTCAGCCCTTCCGAAATCCCCGAGATCATCGTGGCATAGACCGATTTCAACTTCTTTCCCATGGAACGCCCTCCCGTGAGATACACGATGGCAAAACGCATATGCATGCGTTTGGTTCGCAAGAACCATCCTTACTACGATTCGAAGGCCGCAGCACGGGGTCAGGCGGCCCGCTTCATCACCTTGGCCAGTCGCTTGATTGCCTGCTCCAATGATCTCTGGCCGTCACAGTAATCCTGCCAGGCGGTGCTATCTTTCAAGAGGCCGGGCACCGTTCGGACTGTGAAGCGTTTGGGGTCGAGCCCCTTCTTGACCTGGCTCCAGTTCAGCGGCATTGAAACCGTCGCTCCCGGCCGAGCGCGAGGCGAAAGTGGAGCGACTGCCGTCGAGGTGCGGTCATTCCTGAGGTAATCAAGGAATATGCGCCCCTCGCGATGCGCCTTCGACATCTTAATCAAATAGAGATCGGGATTATCACGCGCCATCTGCAGGCAAACATCATGCGCGAAAGCCTTTCCCTCGTCCCAACTGAGCTTCTTTCCTTTAGGCACGGCAAGCGGCGTCACCACATGGAGACCTTTGCCGCCGGTGGTCTTGCAGAAACTGACCAGGCCTAATTCTTCGAGCCGGTCACGGATTTCGCGTGCACCCTCCACCACAGTGTCGAAATCAACATCTGGACCTGGGTCGAGATCGAACACCAACCGACCAGGGACTTCCGGCTGATCGGGCTCGCAGTTCCAAGGATGAAGTTCCGCTCCACCGATCTGAGCGACGGCTGCCAATCCCTCGACGCGGTCAATCTGCAGGTAAGGCTGCTTGTCACCCCTCACCTTCACCTGTTCGATAAGATTCGATGTGCCTTGCATGGCATGCCGCTGGAAGAACTGCTCGCCGCCGAGGCCGTCGGGAGTGCGAATGATTGAACAAGGTCGACCTTTGATGTGGTTGATCAGCCAAGACCCTACTGCCTCGTAATACTGGGCGAGATTGACCTTGGTGACGGGTTCGTTATCGAGTGCATCCGGCCACAGCTCTTTGTCGGGACTGGATATCAGAACTCCCATAACGTCGACCTTTGCGCCCTTCCGAAGACGGGACGGGGATTTCTTGGCCTGCGATGGTTTGGCGGCCGCCTCCGGCTCTGGCGTCTCAACTTCATCTGGTTCAGCCGGTTTTTCAGCCTCGACCTCCTTGGCAGGCTTATCTTCCCTCAGACCTTTGAATGATGCCTGCCGTACTTGCCCGTCAGCTGTCCAGCCAGCAAACTCGATTTCTGCGACCAACTCGGGCTTCAGCCACACGATGTTGGGTGACTTTTTCGGGGCGCCGATCCCTGTAAAAGGCGATTTCGCTGCTTCCAATTTCTGAAGCTTCGGCAATATCTGATCGACCACTTTCGCGCCGAACCCGGTCCCAACCCGGCCTACATGGACGAAATGGTTGCTCCGATAGACACCAACCAGCAGAGACCGGAAAGCGCCGTTGGTCGTGGCATATGCCCCGATAACCACCTCGTGGCCCGCTCGGCATTTTGACTTCGCCCAAGTATCAGTGCGGCCCGACCGATATGGAGCATCCGCCTTCTTCGAGACAATACCTTCAAGAGATAGGCGGCATGCCGACTTCAAAACAGCTTCCCCGCCCGTCTCGAAATGCTCGACGAAACGCAGAAGCGGATCATCAGCCGCCTCCGACAGCATTGCCGCCAACCGCTCTTTCCGATCAGCGAGAGGGTGATCGCGAAGATCCTCGTCGCCACCGTACAGAAGATCAAAGGCGAAATAGACCAGATCGTCGGTCTTCTCTTCTGAAATCGCGGCCTGAAGCGCTGCGAAATCCGGCGCCCCGTGTTCATCGAGAGCACAAATCTCGCCATCGATGATCGAATTCGGCAAGGCTGAAGCGGCCCCTGCGATTGCCGAAAATTTTGAGGTCCAGTCTAGCCCTTTGCGGGTTTTGAGCGTCGCCTTGCCCTCCTCGACCCTGGCCTGAACACGGTAACCGTCAAACTTGATCTCGTGGATCCATCCCTTGGCAGCAGGTGGACGGGCCAGCGTCTCGCAGAGCTGTGGAGCAATAAAGTCAGGCAACGCCGTTTTCGCCGGAGCCTTAGCATTCTTTGTCGGCTTTACTATAGTCTTCGTACCCGCTTTCCGCTCCTCAGCAGCCAGACCTTCGCTGCTGTCCCAGACCGCGTCAGCCTCGACAGTCGCCCCCTCCGTCATGAAGGGTTTGGGCTTTCGGCCCTTCCCGGCCGCAATAGCCTCCATGGTCCTGCCGGACGCGACGGAGGTTTCATTCTCGTCGAGCACTGCCGCACCGTCCTCTTCGACGGAATAGTCGTCGCGATGCTTGATCAACAGCCAGTTCGTTCGTTTCTCTCCTTCGCGTCCACGCATTCGGACCAGCACGAAGCTGCCGAGGAGCCGTTGACCCTCTAGCGTGAATTTGAAGTCACCTTTCGCCAGCGCTTGCTCTGGGCTTTTGTTTCCTTCGGGCTCCCAATACCCTCGGTCCCAGAGCATGACCGTTCCGCCGCCGTACTCACGTTTGGGGATCGTGCCTTCGAAGTCGCCATAGTCGAGCGGGTGGTCCTCCACTTCGACCGCTAACCTCTTATCGCCTGGATCAAGCGAAGGCCCCTTCGTGACTGCCCAGGATTTGAAGACGCCATCCATCTCGATCCGCAGATCATAGTGAAGCCGACTGGCGTCATGTTTTTGGATGACGAAGCGGCGGCGATTTGACTGCTTCACCAGTAGCTCGCCGCTGGGCTCAGAAGTCTTTTTGAAATCGCGTTTTGCGCGATATTTTGTGAGGGTATCAGCCATAGCGGTTCTCGGTGTTCGATCAAGACACGGAATGCGTGAAAACGCGCGATTGTTCCTAAAGTATTGGGACCGTCGCGAAATTTGCCCTTGTCTCCGAATGCCGGATGACTAGATTTCGCTCGTTTTCGAAACCTTCAGGGACTTCCAATGGCTACAGGTACGGTAAAATGGTTCAACACGGAAAAGGGTTATGGCTTCATTCAGCCCGATAACGGCTCGCCGGATGTCTTCGTTCACATCTCGGCCGTTCAACGTGCCGGGCTGCAGAGTCTAAACGACGGCCAGAAGGTGAGCTTCGAGCCTACCCAGGATCGTCGCTCGGGTAAGACTGCAGCGGAAGACCTTCAAGCCCTTTAGAAAAGAGTTGGCCGCACTTGGATGCGGCCAGTTCTATCACTGGTTTGGTTCGAGAAGGATAATCAGCGTAAACGCGATGAAGCTGATCATCTATGGACTGAACCCCTCAACTGCTGTGGCGAGCCTTGGAAATCACCTCGCGGCGGTCGACGAATAAATCGGCTGCGCCAGCTGCCTGCTCGGGTTGCGAGATCTTTGCATCGATTTCGTCCGGAAGCGCTAATGCCTGATCGAGGTTCATGATCCCGACTGGGACAAGGCCACCATCTGCCTCGACAGCCACTTCAACGACTTTCTTCCTGTCCATCACTTCCTCGCACGGGCTCATCTTGTCTGCGAGCAACTGACAATACCGAAGCTTGTTCCCTCTTGAAGAGTGGCGCCTTACTGGGTCACTGCGAGCTTCGTCTGGCAACGAACCGGAACGATCCTCCCCAGCGATTGTTTTACCGCCATTACGGAGGAACAAATCATGGTCACAACAGAGCCAAAAGACGGTGCAGCTGGCACGACCGATCAGTCCCCACGCTGGGAAGGACCGCAAGAAAACACTCCGCGTGGGTATCAAAAAGCAACGGATGATCCTGACCGGACAGAAGACGCGGTGGGTGAAACGAACGCTAACCCGAGAAAGACAAATCTGTCTGATGCTTTCAAAACAAAGGATGATTGATATGGCGAACCCGGAAGATGACGCAAAGGGCCAGTACGCGCCCTCTCAGGCCGATAAAAAAGCATCAGGCGTCCACAGCGCTAAGCCGACCGTTATTACTGGATCAGAGGACGCTACGGTCCACCGCGATCCACCTGGTAAAAAAGCAGGAAAAGACTGGGATGTAAATTACGATCCCTCGGAATCGAATGACGGGAACTTTAGGGGTTCTTGTTGATGTTGTTCGGTGGTGGCCAACAAGGAATGCGTGGTCACCTTGCGCGTTTGCCGAGTGCCCCCTCAAATCGGCATTCTGAACGTAAACGCGGTGTCATCCGAACTCACGGATATATTGCCCCCGGCCCCTTGGCGATCTCAGAAGCGATGAAGTGTCCAAGGCCTAGCCCTTCCATACCGTTACCAGTTGACGCACCACCGCGCCGGAATGGCATAAAGAGTTTGTCGATGTCGGTCAGAGGGATCGGTCTGCCACCGTCACTGACTCTGACTTCGAGTTGCCCCGAACCGAATGTATCTGGACAAACGGCTAATCCGGGGCCACAGCATCGGTGAGGCTGGAGAGCGAAGTGGGATAGAGATTTTTTTCGATCTCAGCCGTCATGGCGCAGCCAATTTCCTATCTGGACAGTGCGAATTCGATCTTCCATCCCACTTTAATGTCTCGATGCGCTACGAAATAGCCACGTGATCAGGGGCACTGGCGTGTCCTGCTTTTTCGTTCTCAAACAAACTGACGTCCCCAAGCTTCGCCTTGTAGCGCATGAGCGGCTCCACTTGTGCAATCACTGACGCGTCCGTGGAGCTATAACTCCATTGATCAATGGCTGTTCCGCTATACCAAGCCGCGCTGGTGTAGCGCGGAGCCACAATGCCGGGATGAGTTTCCACACTTGCGAGCGAAAAGTCGGGAACGCTTTCAGGCGATGCCGGTTCGATCTTTCGAGGCGTGTGCCTCGAACAAAACAAATAGGGAGTGAACATCATGGCAAATCAAGGTGGCTCGCACGAGCAGCACGTCAAGGCAGGTCAGCAGAGCCATAAGGGCTCTAGTTCCGCCAAAGGAACTCCTGCTTCCAAGGCTGCAGCGGAAGCCGATGCAGGAACCTCGAATAAGAAATCGTCAGCATCCATGGGCAAACAAGGCGGGTCTCACGAACAGCATGTGAATGCTGGCAAGCAGAGCCACAAAAGCAGCCATTGATCATCGAAGCGAGGCTCGGATTTTTCCGAGCCTTTTTCCGTTCAGCATTTATCTTCGCCATCGGCTGGGCGCTGGTCTGCATCCCTGGACAATCTCAGCAATCGAAGCCGCTCCGTCTTCAATTCTCGCGCCTCTGCTTCTTTATCGAGGATCTCATAGGCCACCCGATCCGTTTCGTCTCTTTTCGCAATTTTGTCAGCTTGCTTCATTTAAGGCTCCGATTACCGTTCCAACTGACGTAGCGCGATAGGTCCATTTTCAAATGCTTGACCGATATTAAAGATTCAAATCTGACACCTGATAGTCTTAAGCGGTCAGACACTTGGTATCCAGATTGCCGATCTGTCATCGCCGTAAGCTGTCGCCGTCCCTCCTAAAACGCATGTACCTACCCAGGCGCACACAACCGCGTCCAAAGCATCCTCAAACGCCTTCAATTCGTACGCTCTGGAGCTGAGGTCTGGTAACGGCAAGGCTGCGGCCACGCCTTTCACTCTGGTCTCCAGAAGCATGACAATACGCTCCCAAGTTTCAAACAGCTTCAGACGGCGGGCCATCGGAGTGTCATCAGGCCAGTATTTGCGAGATTTCGAGTGTTTGTAGGGAAGCCTGCGTGTGGCGGCTGACAATTCGATCAGAGCTGGATGAGGATACACCTCGACGAGGCCTGACAACCTTCCTTCTGATGTAAGCAGCGGGTACCCTTGCCGATCGAACCCAGCCGTCAGGTCGTCGCTCAATTTGCCAGGACGCAGCGCGCTCGGCGTGTGGGTGCCAGCGTGCCGTGAACCATATACCGATGAAACCATATTATCGGATGCCCTGCGCCCGATGATTGGCGCGGTTGACAGGGGCATATCAATCGCGACGATAGTGACCGGCTGCTGAGCTATCGCGAAAGATTTCGCCAGAAGCGCGTGGGGGTCAGGAACTGAACCGCGATATCTGGCAGTCGTTGCGGAATTTTCTAACAGGAATGCCTGGTATGAGGAAGCAAGCTTGAGAAGTCGCCACCCCTCGGCATCGTTGATAACCAGAGCTACGCCGCTAGGCTCATGGAAGGTCCATGCGGCATCGATACCAAGAACTATTGTCATTTAGCTGAGCTCGATGAGATATTCGTCCAATGCAACGCAGCGCCGCTAGATCGCCTGAGCGACAACCCCGTCCTGAGCCTGGCCGCCAAGGTGACTTTCAAGGAGCGCCAGTATCCGATCAAGACTGTAAGGCTTGGGCATCAAACTCCATCTCGGATCAACGGCATCACTGACATCACGACCAGAGGCAACGATGATTACCATTCGAGGCGCCACGCTCGAAACCATGGCGGCCAGATCGAGCCCCGTTCGAGAACCGGGCATATCGACATCGGTTATCAGCGCATCGAAAGTCGGGTTCCGGCCAATGGCTGCTATAGCCTCCAAGACCGTGCCTGCTTGAACGACAAGATAGCCATCGTCAGTTAGGGCATCTACCAACATCAACCGGATAAGGATATCGTCTTCTGCTACAAGCACGGTACGCGAGGACATGGCAGGCTCCATCGTTGTCGATCATCCAACTCGTCCACGCCCGTTTCGATCAGCCCCAACCAAAGAGTATTTGCGAACATATTTAATAAAATCCGAATGAATAGGAAATGCGAGAGCCTACGAGCGAACCGGCGAATTGCATAGCTAGCGGAACGATCGACACGAAGGCGGGTTTTTGAACGAACCCGGGAGGAAGTCATGTCAACGAAGACCTTGAAAGAGCTTTCGAAGCAATTGCAGAAGATCGACTTCTGCATGTTGAACACCTTTCCCAATGGAGACTCACTCAGCAGCCGTCCGATGAGCAATAATGGCGATGTCGAATACGACGGCGACTCGTATTTTTTCTCTTATGCAGACACACAAAAGATTCGCCACATCGAGCACAGCTCTCACGTCGGGCTGACTTTCACAGCACCGCCCGGCTTGCTAGGCAAGCCCGGCATTTTCATAGCGGTCGACGGCAACGCCATACTGATAAACGACAAGTCCCAGTTCGAGGCTCATTGGGTGAGCGACCTCGACAGATGGTTCCCGGAAGGGATCGACACTCCCGGCATCTTGCTCATCAAAGTCTCGGCAATCGAAATCGAATACTGGGACGGCGAGGAAAACGGTCGCATATCGCTCCCGAAGTAACCGTCATACTAGGCCCTTTAGTCACGTTAGGATAAAGGCGATGAACCTAAAGCATACGCGAGTCCAGCATGAAGGCGCTGGTAATTGGATTGTAGATTTTCTTGGAGATGACGGCGAGGCCGTCTCCGTAAAGGTCCGCGAGCACAAATTGTCGAACCAAGAAGACGTGGTCGAACAGGCCAAGCGCATAATGATCGAGCTTACTGGGTTTGGAACCCGAGGCGGCAAGCCAACGGTAAACCAAAACGACGCTTTGAGTAACGGTGATCTCGATAAACAAGAGACACCACCGAAAATCACACACTGATCTCGTGGACGCCAATCTGAAGATCGCGACCTACAACGTCAACGGCATCAATGGCCGTCTGGAAATCTTGCTTCGCTGGTTGAAAGAGGACAAGCCGGACGTCGTGTGCCTGCAGGAACTGAAATCCATGTCGTTCCCAGAAAAGGAAATTGGCCGTGCCGGTTACGGTGCTGCCTGGCACGGTCAGAAATCCTGGAATGGCGTCGCTATTTTGGCCAGAGGAGCGGAGCCACTCATAACCCGGCGCGGCCTTCCTGGCGAGCTGGACGACCAGCAAAGTCGGTATATAGAGGCTGCCATTGACGGCATGTTGATAGGATGTCTCTACCTTCCGAACGGCAATCCGGCCCCTGGGCCGAAGTTCGACTACAAGTTGCGCTGGTTTGAGCGGCTTCAAAGATATGCTGCTGATATCTTGGAACTTGACGTCCCTGCCCTTCTTGTCGGGGACTTCAACGTCATGCCGACTACTCTCGACGTTTATAAGCCGGAGCGCTGGGCCGATGACGCTCTCTTCCGCCCGGAGGTCCGAAAGGCTTATGCCGACCTGATCAAGGAGGGCTGGACCGATGCGGTCCGACATTTACATCCTGAGGAGCGGATTTACACGTTCTGGAAATACTGGCGGAATAGCTTCGAGCGCGACGCAGGGCTCCGCATCGACCATTTTTTGTTATCACCGGCCGTTGAGCCTTGGTTGAGATCAGCTTCAGTGCGCAGGAGACCAAGGAGCTGGCCGCATACAAGTGACCATGCGCCCGTGATGATCGAGCTAGACGTGCCGCAAAGGTAGGGTTCAATGATGGGCACCTTCGAGCTTTCGATAACCAATGAAAAAGCTTTGGACTGGTTCAGAACGCTTGAGCCGGTCGACACGGCCGAAATGATTGGCCGTTGGAGAGGATCGGGCTGCCCATCCGGGCATCCACTGGGCGGTGTTCTCGAAAACCTTGGGTGGTTTGGAAAATGCTTCCACCAGAATCTGCGGGCCGACGCCCTTCTCTTCGAAAAAGCGCCCCGCAAGCTCATCGCTATAGACCCTGCATACTTTCCGATACGGTGGACTTTCGGTTTCGCGAGTATCGGGCGAAAAGCGTTTGCGCGTAGTTTGTTCCCACATATTACGCCCCATCTCCGTGCCCGGGGGACCACAGCCTTTCTCCAATCGCGTATGGACGACGAACTTATAACCGCCGCAATGGTCTATGATCGGCAGCCGATTGTAGATGTGTTCCGCCGGTCGAAACACGGGCAGATGATCGGCAAAATGATTATCGAAGGCGATCCGCGCCACTACTTTTTTGAACTAGCGAAAGTTGAGGGCCTTAGCTCGCTTATGACGTCTTCTTGAGAGCGCTCGGCTTGTGGGCTGCCTTCGCGCCGGTCTTCGAGCTTTCCACAATCATCTGAGGATCCGTTTTCGAAGCCTTTACCTCATGACCCTTGATTTTCGTCGGGGTAGTTTGCTTTTTGACGACCTTACCTTTGGTCTCACCCTGACTGGTTTTCCAGGAGACATGGTCGCCCTTTTTCAGATCTTCAGTCATCACGTCGCTCCGTTTTGTTGTGCCGACTAAACTTAGATGCTTTCTTCCTGTTCCGAAGCCAACAAATTAGGCGGCCGATGTTCGCGGTCTTGAAAGCTCAACTGGAAATCATCATCTGAACATAGAGAGAACTACTTAGTGAGCCGTCATGACGACGTCGGGGATTAAGCAGCTTTCCAGAACTTCCATCGATACCTTGTCGGCGATCAACCGGTACCGCCATCAGCGACGTTTGAGCCGCGTTGGTTGGTCGGCGACAAGCGTATTGCCGCCTCCACCGTTGCTGGTCTTGAGAGAAACGCCTACGTCCGCGAGATCGCTGTCAACGGCTCGCCCTATCTTGTCCTTACCGACGAAGGGAAGCGCCTGGTCGCAACTAGCGCGGAGTAATCAGTCAATCGTAGAGCCTTCCTCACTTGGCGGTGACGCGTAAAGCCCCAAGATCGCCGAACGCGCGGTGAAGTGCGGCAGTTTTGTTCGCGGATATGTCAGCGGACACTTCTATCTCGCCGCTAAGTTGAGCGTCGCCGCGCCCGTCTTCGTTCACTGCTGGAGCATCTCCGCCGCTGATGTCGGAGCCGGAAGAATTATCCTTTCCAACGGGCTGGACGAAAATGTCCGCTCGATCCACACCAACTTGCTGAACTAAATGCTCTACAGCAAGATCCGCTGCTTCACGCGTTTCGAAAGTGGCGATGATGGTCTTACTGCTGCTATCAGACATCGGTACCTCCTGTATCGGAAGCAAAAGCGTAAACTTCGAACTATGTTCCGGTGGATGGACATCATTGATTACGACCCCAAGATTGAGAGCCGGGCAGATACCATTTTCAAATGCAACGAAGTGAAATATAGCCATGGTCTCAGGAGGATGGAATGGCCCCGCCCCCTCTTGTGCAGTTGAGTTTGGACGAACGCCGCATCATTTCGCGGATGCATGAGTCTTCCTGACCGACGGTCGGATCGAGATAGACAACAATACCGTCGAACGGACCATCAGGCCGATTGCATTGAACCGGAAGAATGCGCTCTTCGCCGGACACGACGCCGGAGCCGAGAACTGGGCGATCATCGCCTCACTCATCGAAACCTGCATGTGTGGATGGCT